>NZ_PEBJ01000009.1 GCF_002802915.1 Bifidobacterium felsineum | reverse complement strand
GTGTGGTGGTGGTTTGAGAACTCAAGAGCGTGTTTGTACTACTTCTTTATAGTCAATGATTGCCAGTCCATCATCTGCCTGATGGGGTTTGTCCTGTTGGGTCCTTGGTTGGTTGAATGATGGTGGGGTTTTTGTGAGAGTGGTTCCTTCCTTAAGGAATCGTCTCGTCTTTTTCTTTTGAGGGTCATTTTTTCGAGGCTCTTTCATGAAGTTTTTTGTGGAGGGTTCGATTCTGGCTCAGGATGAACGCTGGCGGCGTGCTTAACACATGCAAGTCGAACGGGATCCCGAAGCTTGCTTCGGGTGAGAGTGGCGAACGGGTGAGTAATGCGTGACCGACCTGCCCCATGCTCCGGAATAGCTCCTGGAAACGGGTGGTAATGCCGGATGCTCCAGTTGATCGCATGGTCTTCTGGGAAAGCTTTATGCGGCGTGGGATGGGGTCGCGTCCTATCAGCTTGATGGCGGGGTAACGGCCCACCATGGCTTCGACGGGTAGCCGGCCTGAGAGGGCGACCGGCCACATTGGGACTGAGATACGGCCCAGACTCCTACGGGAGGCAGCAGTGGGGAATATTGCACAATGGGCGCAAGCCTGATGCAGCGACGCCGCGTGAGGGATGGAGGCCTTCGGGTTGTAAACCTCTTTTGTCAGGGAGCAAGCGAGAGTGAGTGTACCTGTCGAATAAGCGCCGGCTAACTACGTGCCAGCAGCCGCGGTAATACGTAGGGCGCAAGCGTTATCCGGAATTATTGGGCGTAAAGGGCTCGTAGGCGGTTCGTCGCGTCCGGTGTGAAAGTCCATCGCTTAACGGTGGATCCGCGCCGGGTACGGGCGGGCTTGAGTGCGGTAGGGGAGACTGGAATTCCCGGTGTAACGGTGGAATGTGTAGATATCGGGAAGAACACCAATGGCGAAGGCAGGTCTCTGGGCCGTTACTGACGCTGAGGAGCGAAAGCGTGGGGAGCGAACAGGATTAGATACCCTGGTAGTCCACGCCGTAAACGGTGGATGCTGGATGTGGGGCACGTTCCACGTGTTCCGTGTCGGAGCCAACGCGTTAAGCATCCCGCCTGGGGAGTACGGCCGCAAGGCTAAAACTCAAAGAAATTGACGGGGGCCCGCACAAGCGGCGGAGCATGCGGATTAATTCGATGCAACGCGAAGAACCTTACCTGGGCTTGACATGTTCCCGACAGCCATAGAGATATGGTTTCCCTTCGGGGCGGGTTCACAGGTGGTGCATGGTCGTCGTCAGCTCGTGTCGTGAGATGTTGGGTTAAGTCCCGCAACGAGCGCAACCCTCGCCCCGTGTTGCCAGCGGATTATGCCGGGAACTCACGGGGGACCGCCGGGGTTAACTCGGAGGAAGGTGGGGATGACGTCAGATCATCATGCCCCTTACGTCCAGGGCTTCACGCATGCTACAATGGCCGGTACAACGGGATGCGACAAGGCGACTTGGAGCGGATCCCTGAAAACCGGTCTCAGTTCGGATCGCAGTCTGCAACTCGACTGCGTGAAGGCGGAGTCGCTAGTAATCGCGAATCAGCAACGTCGCGGTGAATGCGTTCCCGGGCCTTGTACACACCGCCCGTCAAGTCATGAAAGTGGGCAGCACCCGAAGCCGGTGGCCTAACCTTTTCGGAGGGGGGAGCCGTCTAAGGTGAGGCTCGTGATTGGGACTAAGTCGTAACAAGGTAGCCGTACCGGAAGGTGCGGCTGGATCACCTCCTTTCTACGGAGTAATTCAGGCTCGTGGTTGCGAGCCGGTGTGGACCATGCACGCGGGACAGTCCCGTGTCGCGTGGGTGCTGGTGTGGAAGATTTCGTTGGCTTTCGGTTCGTCCGTCGTGGGATGGCCGTGATGTGGTGCGGATGCGCTTTTGGGCTCCCGGATCGCCACCCCGAGACGTTGGTCTCGGCGCGATTCGATGCCCCGTGGGCCTGGTCGTCCGGTTGTTTCCGGTTGGCTGGTTTCATGGGTGCGTGGTGGTTTGAGAACTGGATAGTGGACGCGAGCAAGAAACGACATTCTCTATGTTGTTTTTTGCTGTTGATTTCGTTCGGACTCCAAACATTGGTTTGGTGTTCGTTCCGATCGTTTTGTGATCTGATTAGTGTTGATGATTTGTCGTCTGGCATAGCGTTGCGTTGTGCGGGTGTGTCGCCCGCAAGGGCGTATGGTGGATGCCTTGGCAGACAGGACCGATGAAGGACGTTACAGGCTGCGATATGCCTCGGGGAGCCGCCAAGTGGGCTTTGATCCGAGGATTTCCGAATGGGGGAACCCGGCCGCCGTCATGGGCGGTCACCGGCTTCGGCCGGGGGGTACGCAGGGAAGTGAAACATCTCAGTACCTGCAGGAATGGATACTCCGTGAGTAGTGGCGAGCGAAAGCGGATCAGGCCAAACCCGTGTCGTGTGATACCCGTCGGGGGTTGCGGCATGGGTGTTGCGGGATCGCGTGTGTCGGCTCCGACGGGCCGGCCGGCGGTGATAAATCCATGTGCGAGGGGAACCGGGTTGGATACCGGGCCGTAGAGGGTGATGGCCCCGTACCCGAAGGCGCATGGACCGTTGATCGCGTCTCCCAAGTAGCACGGGTCCCGTGGAACCCCGTGTGAATCCGTCTCGACCGTGGGATAAGCCTAAGTATTCCTGTCTGACCGATAGCGTACTAGTACCGTGAGGGAAAGGTGAAAAGCACCCCGGGAGGGGAGTGAAACAGTCTCTGAAACCGTGCGCCTACAAACCGTCGGAGCCTCTTCAAGGGGTGACGGCGTGCCTATCGAAAAATGAGTCTGCGAGTCAGTGGCGGGTGGCAAGCGTAAGCCGTGTGGCGGACGCGTAGCGAAAGCGAGTCTTAAAAGGCGCCTTGAGTCGCTCGTCCTGGACCCGAAGCGGGATGATCTAGCCCTGGGCAGGTTGAAGCGCGGGTAAGACCGCGTGGAGGACCGCACCCACCTGGGTTGAAAACCGGGGGGATGACCTGGGGCTAGGGGTGAAAGGCCAATCAAATTCCGTGATAGCTGGTTCTCTCCGAAATGCATTTAGGTGCAGCGTCGGGTGAGTACATCCGGGGGGTAGAGCTACTGGATGCTTGAGGGCCCGTACTGGGTACCGACAGCAACCAAACTCCGAATACCCGTGATGCGTATCCCGGCAGTGAGTCGGCGGGGGATAAGCTCCGTCGTCGAGAGGGAGACAGCCCAGATCGTCGTCTAAGGTCCCGAAGCGTGTGCTAAGTGGGAAAGGATGTGGAGTCGCATAGACAGCCAGGAGGTTGGCTCAGAAGCAGCCACCCTTGAAAGAGTGCGTAACAGCTCACTGGTCTAGTGGTTCCGCGCCGACAATGTAGCGGGGCTCAAGCACACCACCGAAGACGCGGCAGTACATTGTACTGGGTAGGAGAGCGTCCCACACGGGTCGAAGCGGCGGCGTAAGCCGGCCGTGGACTGTGTGGGAGTGAGAATGCAGACATGAGTAGCGAGAGACGGGTGAAGATCCCGTCCGCCGGATGACCAAGGGTTCCAGGGCCACGTTCATCGTCCCTGGGTGAGTCGGGTCCTAAGGCGAGGCCGACAGGCGTAGTCGAATGGATGAACGGGTCGATATTCCCGTACCGGCAGGCGACCGATCAGACCGAGGCCGTGAGTACTAACCTCCGGTTCCTCCCGATCAGTCCTTCGGGGCTGTGAGGGTGGTTCAGTTGGGGCTGTAGCGGTAGTAGGTGAGCGCAGGAGTGACACGGAAGGGCAGCCGGCCCGGGAGGTGGTTTTCCCGGGCCAAGCACGCAGCCCGCCCCCCAGGCAAATCCGGGGGGCTTCAAGGGTGAGGTGCGATGGGACGCGCGTGAGCGTGGATCCGGTGATCCCGGCCGTCGAGAAAAGCTTCGGCGTGAGGGCGTCTGGCGCCCGTACCCCAAACCGACACTGGTGGTCAGGTAGAGAATACCAAGGCGATCGAGCGAATCCTGGTCAAGGAACTCGGCAAATCACTCCCGTTCCTTCGGTTTAAGGGAGACCCCCTTGCGTGAAGCGGCTTGCCCGTGGAGCGTCGGGGGGTGGCACAGACCAGGGGGTAGCGACTGTTTACCAAAAACACAGGTGCATGCGAAGGCGCAAGCCGCTGTATATGCACTGACGCCTGCCCGGTGCCGGAAGGTTAAGAGGATCCGTCAACTTCGGTGAAGCGGTGAATTCAAGCCCCGGTAAACGGCGGTGGTAACTATAACCATCCTAAGGTAGCGAAATTCCTTGTCGGGTAAGTTCCGACCTGCACGAATGGCGTAACGACTTCCCCACTGTCTCGACCAGGAGCTCGGCGAAATTGCAGTACGAGTAAAGATGCTCGTTAAGCGCAGAAGGACGAAAAGACCCCGGGACCTTTACTATACCTTGGTATTGGCATTCGGTGTGGATTGTGTAGCATAGGCGGGAGACCGTGAGACCATGGCGCCAGCCGTGGTGGAGTCGCAAGGTGAAATACCGCTCTGTTCGCATTGGATGTCTCACCACGAGCAGTCATCCTGCTCTGGGACAGTGCCTGGCGGGTAGTTTAACTGGGGCGGTTGCCTCCCAAAGAGTAACGGAGGCGCTCAAAGGTTCCCTCAGCCCGGTTGGCAATCGGGTGGCGAGTGTAAGTGCACAAGGGAGCTTGACTGCGAGACTGACGGGTCGAGCAGGGACGAAAGTCGGAACTAGTGATCCGGTGCCGGTGTACGGACGCGGCATCGCTCAACGGATAAAAGGTACCCCGGGGATAACAGGCTGATCATTCCCAAGAGTCCATATCGACGGGATGGTTTGGCACCTCGATGTCGGCTCGTCGCATCCTGGGGCTGGAGCAGGTCCCAAGGGTTCGGCTGTTCGCCGATTAAAGCGGCACGCGAGCTGGGTTCAGAACGTCGTGAGACAGTTTGGTCTCTATCCTCTGCGCTCGTTGGAATGTTGAGGAGGCCTGCCCATAGTACGAGAGGACCTGGGTGGACGAACCTCTGGTATGCCGGTTGTCGCGCCAGCGGCACGGCCGGTTGGCCACGTTCGGAAGGGATAACCGCTGAAAGCATCTAAGCGGGAAGCCTGCTCCAAGATAAGCATTCCATGGGATCCCCGGATCCCTGAACCCCCCATGCAGAACACGTGGTCGATAGGCCGGACGTGGAAGCCCCGCGAGGGGTGGAGCCGACCGGTACTAACGGGGGATGGCGACACTTCATCCAACCCTTCCGGGGGTTGGGACTGTACTGCGCATGCTTGGCATGGACGACACGGAGACGCTTCTCGGGTCGCATGCATCGGAACAAGCGAACATCAACGATACGCGTCCACCATCCGGTCCCCGAACCACCACAATGCCGGCAGACACCAGTGTCTGACCGTATAACAGAAGATTTGCGGCGGTCATGGCCCAGGGGAGACGCCCGGTCCCATTCCGAACCCGGAAGCTAAGGCCTGGCACGGCGATGGTACTGCACCCGACAGAGTGTGGGAGAGTAGCACACCGCCGCAT
>NZ_PEBJ01000008.1 GCF_002802915.1 Bifidobacterium felsineum | reverse complement strand
ATCCGCTGCTGGTACGCACGCGACTTCATCACAACCATCCGCAAGGACCTGCAAATCATCCCCGCACCCATCGCAGCCGCCACCGCCACGGGCATCATCCTCCTCATACGCATCGCATGGTGGCCGACGCATCCCCTCCCGCAGATCATCGCGACCGGAACCGTCTTCACCATCCTCTACACCGCGATGCTCCTGCTCCTCAAGGAAAGAACGGTCACCACAATCATCCACCGCATCCACACACGATGAATCATTCCCACGCGACCTCCCACGAAACGGAACCTTCCCATGCCCAAACACACAAACACAACAAACGGAAGAACGGCGACGCACATGCGCAAGACACGAAACTCGAGCATCGAGCTCCTCCGCATCATCGCAGCATACCTGATCGTGCTGCGCCACTTCGTAGGAGCTAACGCGTTCGACGTATGGACCCAGCCACTGTCGTTCAACAAGATCATCCTCGAGGGCATGTTCTACCCGAGCGGCAAGGTCGGGGTCGTGTTGTTCTTCCTGATATCCGCATGGTTCCTCTGCGAATCCACAACAGACCTCAAGGCCGCGCTCAGACGGGCATGGATCCTGGAACGAGAGATCCTGTTCTACAGCCTCGCCCTCACGGCAATCGTCCTCGCCACCGACAGGAGCCTGCTCACCCCCAGGATCCTCGTCAGCGCCGTACTGCCCACCTCCACCGACCTATGGTGGTACACGACAAGCTATATCGTCTTCCTCATCCTCTGCCCATTCCTGACCATCGGGCTCAAGTTCCTCGGGCAACGGACCCACCGCAACTGCTGCCTGGCCAGCATCATCCTATGGAGCATCGGCGGAGGCCTCACCAGCTTCGTCTCGTTCGACATGACCAAGGAAAACGTGCTCATCTTCATCTACCTATACGCCCTCGTCTCATACTGGCGCTGGTACCAGCCGGAGCTGATCGACCGCCGCACGGCCACCATCTTCGTAATCCTCGGATACACGATATCCACCGCATCGGTCCTCGCGCTGACCCCCATCACCCTCACCCTCGACCGGGGAACACACCAGCAGACCATGCTCGGACAGAACGAATGGATGCTGCCCGTCATGCTCATAGGATTCGGCATGTTCTCACTCGCCAAGCAACACCACTTCACCAGCAAAATCGTCAACAGCATCGCCAAATCCACCCTGGCCATATACCTCATCACCGTCTACCCACCCATCTCCACACTCCTATGGCAACGAATGTTCGACATGCACGGCATCTACGACAACCCATGGCTCACGGCATACGCACTCGGCATAGCAGCCCTGACAGCCATCGCCTGCATCGCCATCGACTACATAAGAAGAGCATTATTCACAATCAGCATCGACCGCAACCCCGGAAAATGGTTCAACAACCTATGGAAGCTCTCCACCAAAAAACACAACCACAACAACCAATAAACAACCAACACAGTGGTAGCCTCCTACTTAAAGATTCCTCGATTCTGTTCTGGTTCTGAGTAAAGTCACAGGCCACGCTCTCGTCTCAAGTCCAGATTAGGTTCGCAAAACGTTCTAAAGCTACATATATTTATCGCAATCGATGCGAAATCTTCTGAGTCGTTCGCGTCAAATCACGATACAAGTCGAACCTCGTATCATGTAGCTCAGCATATTGTGAACGCGGGTGAATTGTATCTGCACAATACGAGGTTCGACCTGATAACGTCCGGAATTATGCGCATTTTGGTCTAAGCGCGAGATGGGACATGGCCCGTGGTCTGCGTACGGTTTTCTGTCGCCAAACAACGATAAATCGCGATTGGCAACGGTTCAACGCCCACTGCCGTTGCAGGACGCCCCAATCCAAATGCAATTAATCCGCACAACCGAGCTCCATAATATTCGGTTCGCGCACCCCGCATGAATCATGCAGGGATAAAACAAAATCATCGCTTGTTCCGCATCGGGCACTGGTCATAATCCCACGGGCATCCATTACGGTAGGCCAACTGCTTATAACCGTCAGAGACACTCTGACCAATCATGCGTGAGCAATAATCCAGATCGACGATTCTCGCCAGACAATAGATGGTCACTCGTTGCGCTCCAGACTGCTTAAGCATGATGGAGGCTGATTCGGCGGTGCCGCCCGACGTCCATGTATCGTCGATGAGCAGTACATGTCTCAACGTTTTGTCCGAATATGAGCCATCCAGCGAGAACGTGGATGGTGCAATTGCCCGATGTTTCTGCTCATTAGCCAGTAATTTCACCTCGGGGATGGTTTTATTCAGCATCGGCGAGACCAATCCGTTGAGTGGGTGCGGTTGACCGTAGCGTTCGCTGGTGGTGGTTGACGGTATGGTTGCCCATGCGCTCGGTATCACTCCATCAGACGTATGAGCCAGGCAACTCCAATGGACGACGAGCGCATCGCCAAGCACATATTTCAGTGTCTCGCAATAATCTTTAGATTCAGGGCGGTCACGCTTGTACCCGTCCATGACGCGGTACATCTGATCGAACTTAATAGCATAGTTGGCGATTCTAATCCGATCAGCCATCAGATGTGCGACGCCAAGAGCCTCAGCCTGTTGACGTAGACTAGTGCAGCTGTAACAAATCGATGCGTAGTCTCGCTTGGGACCACCGCAGATAGGGCAGACATGATTCTTGGCGCTGTGGTATATCACTGTTTTTGCATAGCTGCCTAATCTCCACCCCATATTCTGTTCAAAGCGGGCATATGCAACCAGTAGATTGGGATTCAGTGTGGGGTCAGGCATACTGTACTTTCGCGTCAAGAATGTCTTCCAGCAATGTGTCTACATTGTTGTCGAGGAATGAGATCATATCAAGTGCTTTGCCGACTTCTTCGACACTGTGCACGACGAACACGCCTGGCTTGTTGCGATATTCCTGTGCCCATTCGGTGCGTTCCAGTACGACGTCACGGAAAATCAACGGGCGTCCGTGACGTTGCGCCTGACGAGCTTGAATACGCGTGCCGGAATGTTCCGATGCCTCAACCACCACAGTGGCCAGACCATATCCCGACATCAGCGCGTTGCGCATCGGGAATGTCTGCTTGGTCGGCGGGCTGTCAGGCCAGAACTGGGATAGCACCAGCCCTCGCTCTTCGATGCTTTTCTGCAGTTCACGGTTGGATGCAGGATAACAACGATTAATGCCAGTACCGATGAAGGCGACCGTTCGTCCGTCTGCTTCCAATGCCGCACGGTGGGCGAACGAGTCGACGCCTTCAGCCAATCCCGCGATTACAGTCAATCCACGTTCGCACAGCATGCGAGCCGTGTCATGGGCGAACCTGGCACCCTCCGGCGAGCATTTACGCGATCCCACGACGCTAACACCTAAATCGTTTGCAAGCAGAGACCCCTTGGCAAACAAGAACGGCGGCACGTCCACGACCGATCGCAGCCGCGAGGGGAACCGGTCGTCGAACACGGTGACCAAGTCAAGCCCTTGTGCTCGCCACTGCGCCACCTTCTGTTTGGCTTGATTCCAAGCGGCATTCGCTTTCGCCGTGTATTCAACGGATGGCATGTCCTCCACTTCAAACAGTGAGCCCTGCTCATTCGTCGGCAGATATTCGTGTTCACGAAGTGGATTATGCAACGGGTCCATCCGATGCCTGAGCACACGCACAGCACTGCCTTCAACTAGACACTCGTTGGCCAACGAAGACCACGTATCAGGTCGTTCGCAGCACTCAATCAATGCGATCAGAGCAGCGTTTTCAACATCAAGCTGTCCACTATCATCAAACCGCAACTCCAATCACCTCCAACATCGTAGAACCTCGCTCAACCGGAAAACAACGAGATATCGACATACCATTTTACCGGCACACAAGTAAATTATTCTCTTCTCGAGCAATATACTACTTAGATAGTAGGTGCTGGGCATTACCCCCCCATATATATCCTCCGCGCGTATGGAAGACCGGCGTCTTAGCCTTCAGTGCTCAATATCTCCTTGACCGTTTTCCCGACCATTCGGTTCAACGTGGTTTCCAAACATGGATTGGGGTGGCTTGTGGAATCTGCTACGGTACGGCTTTACGCCTTCGTTTTCCAATCGCGGTTTGTCTTGTTTGGCGACAGAAAATCATACATAGAACGAGGGCCATACCCCAAGACATATGTCAACTATCCGCTGAGGCTAAACACGTGCCCAGCCATGCATTAATCTAATGCGTAAAATCAACCCAAAGCACCACCACTCGCATTGTCTGTGAGAATCGCGCGTACCAGTCACTGCTGAAGGTCGTTGAATAATGAAGTACCGTAGATGATCTGTTAGAGTACGGAATGCTTCAGGCCTACAGCACCCAAACCGATAAGCATTTTTTTGGATTCTTTGAGCATATTTTGCATATAAAAAGCATAATGGTGATATTGCTTCCCATAAACTATAAACATAATGTCGCATTGCCTAGACATATGCGTTATGTATATATTATATGCATTATGTGCAACAAAAAAGAGGTGCAATGAGCGAAACTGCGTCGGTGACAGTATCCACCAACCTCAATATTCAAAATACAGACAGCTCAACTCGGAAATCCGTAAAGAGGCCAAAGAATAGATGCGCCGCAAAGGCGTCAAACGGTATGGGGAAGAAAGGAGAGCCGATATCAGAAAATCATGAGAGGAGGGAAAGCAAGGGCAGCCTACGCTTTCTTCTACGAGCCGCGAAAATTATCAATGGACTTGAATGTTGCGATGGTTTAAAGCCTGTTATGTTGCAATATATCTGCGATCATCTGACCGAAGAAGATTTGACAGAGCCATCCGTTGAAAAACTTGTGTTTGAGTTCAACCGGACCATGTATTCAGGTGAGCAGATGAAAATTGATATGTCTGCGACCAAAAAGGTCAATAGATATTCAGCGTTAGCTGCTATAGCAGACAAAACTGGTATATCATATGACGATTTGTCTTCAATCTATGCGATACAGAATGGGCGACTGTCCGTACATACGCCTACCGAAACCCTTGGCACAAAGGAGTCAGAACGTAATCGTACAGTCGCGATATTGTGTGCAGGCTATTGCTGGATTGCAGATAGAAAGATGGAAATACCCATTGACGAGGTACGCAGAATTGCTCGTGAGCACTACGAAGTGAGTCGAAATCTCGTGAAACATCTCACAGCTGTTCACGGTTTTCATATTTCAGGAGAAGGAAAAAGCAAAATGATAATTCTGCAGCAGGATATATTCCTGCCGGTTTTTCAATCTGCGCTTTCCCGCGTATTAGGTCATCCCACCGTGCAAGGAATAAGCATATAGAACGGGCACATAAACTCAATGCTTGAAGATCTGTCTTAGGTAGGACGATTATTCGCGTGCCCATCTAATGCTGTAAGGAAACCGATAAAACCGGTCGTCTGCAGTGAATGATTATTCGGAGGGTTGAGAGCCGGGTGTTATTCCGGAATAACACCCGGATTATTGCGGGACGGTATCGGCGTGGGTGCCGCCGACGAGTCACTGATGTCAGTCCTTCTGGGGGGGTATTGGGTGGCGAACAGGGTGTTACTGGTGTCGAGGAATCGTCTTCGATTGCTGGTAGCGGGGTGTGTTCATGATCCTACGGGCCATGTCGCACGCGTTCTCCAACCGTTGCCGCCCGTAGCGTCGCGACAGCCTCAACACCGCCAATGCGGGGTCGATGGACTGGTCCGGCGTGCCGGCCGATTGGAAGATGCGGGCAACGACGATGACAGCGTTCGGCCCCACGTCCGCGGCCCATGATCTGACCCGTGATTTGTCCCATTCCCGCCATAGAGCCTTTTCTGGAAGGTCCGTCCCGCGTGTGGAGGCGCGGTTGGTCTGGCCGGGGTTGAACAGGTGGTGGACGGCGACGCGTTCGCCACCGTGCCAGATCTCGAGCAGACAGGCGGCCTCGCGTTTCTGGAACGGTGCGGCGTTGTACGCGTTGAGACATTCGCGGATTGCCCGGTTCAGCTCATCGAACGAACAGAACTCCCGGTCGCGTATCGCGCCGACTGGATTGGCTACAATGTATTGGACGGTTCATTGAGGGACTGGGCGACGAAGGAGTTGATGGTCATGGCCGATCCGAGGCATCCCCGTCATTACGAGGAGGAGTTCAAACGCCAGATCGTGCAGTCGTAACGGGAACGGCAAGCCCGCTCGTGAGATCAAGGCGGAGTACGACATCTCGCATTCCACCCTGCACCGGTGGGTGCAGGGCATCCGTAACAGCGGATCCACGAAAGCCGCCGACAACCGCACTCCCGAGCGGAACGAGCCGGTCGAATTGCGCAAACGCAACCGTCAGCTGGAGATGGAGGTGGATGTTTCAGAACAAGCGGCGCCGGTATTCGCACGAAAGTAGCCGTGATACGGTCCAACGCCGGCCGCTGCCCGGTATCAGCGCAGTGCAGGATTCTCGGCGTCGCGAAGTCCACCTACTACTGGATGCTCGAACACCCCGAAATCGTGAGAACGGACCCCCGTGAGGCGGATGTGGAGCGCGTGTGGAGGGACAGCGGCAAGGTGTACGGGGCCAGGAAGATCAAGGCCCAGCTGCGCCGTGAGCGTATCGTCATGTCGCGCCGCCGCATCAACCGGATCATGAAGGCCAAGGGCATGACGAGCTCATATTCGAAGGCCCGGTACTGGTCGTACCCGGCCGGGCCGAACGACGACCCGGCCCCGAACCTGCTGGCCCGCGAGTTCGACGGATACAGGCCGCGCACGCACATCGCCTCCGACCTGACCTACGTGAGGGTCGGCAATTCATGGGCGTACGTCTGCCTGCCCGGCGACCTGGCCAACCGCGAGATCGCCGGGCACGCCGTCGGAGTCAGGCATGACGTGGACCTCGTATTGGCCGCGTTCGCCGCGCTCCGCTTCCCCTTGGTAGACATCGAGGTGTTCCACACCGACCGGGGAGGCGAATTCACGGGCGAAAGGATCGAACGCATGCTCGTCGCGTTCGGCATCGCCAGGTCGCTGTCGAGGCCGGGCAGCCAGTACGACAACGCGGTGCCACCAACAGGCTTCTCAAGAAGGAGCTCATATACAGGAACGTCTACACGAGCGTGGAGCAACTGCGCTCGGACCTGAACAGGTACGTGTGGTGGTACAACCACCAACGGCTCCACTCGCCCCTCGATTACATGAGTCCCGTGGAGTTCACCAGACAAGGAAACACCCTCTAGAAACAGTCCAACACTCTATTGCCAATCCACGACACCGGCAGCATCTTGTTCGCCACCCAATACCCCCAGAAGGACTGGCACCAGCGACTCGGCGGCGGCACCCACGCCGACGCCATCATGGACAGGATCGTGCACAACACCACCTGGATAGAAACCGGCGACTGGGACATGCGCGAACACGCCCCCCGGCAAGTAACCACCGACCAGCCACCACGAACAAGAACGGCACCGGCGGTGCCCAACCATCGCATCACCGGTGCCGTCCCGCAATAACCCCAGTGCTCTCCCGGAATAACACCCGGTGCTCAACCCTCCATAATCAAGTTATATAGATTGTTATTGATAAGTCATCTGAGGTGTTAACTCATCGGATGTCGAACGATCCTCTTCCGCCGGAGATGCGAACTATCTCTCCGGTAATCATTGCTGCCGCATCTGTAGCGAGGAATTGGACGAGTGATGCCACTTCATTCGGCATGATGAGACGGTTGTTGTTATTTTCTCGAGACCAGATGTTATCCCCTTCTTTGACACCTATAAGTGGTGTGGCTGTAGAGCCTGGAGCGACGCAATTTACCGTAATTCCGTCATGTGAAAGAATTTCTGCGAGTCCTTTCGTGAATCCATTTAATCCCCATTTTGATATACCGTAAGGCGACCAGGCGGGTTCCGATCCTCTGGAGGAAGAAATAAGAATAATGCGCCCTCGAATTTTATTATGCTTCATATATGCGCCAATTGCTTGAGAATAGAAGAAGGCACCTTTAAGATTAATATTCATTACTCTGTCCCATTCCGTGGGAGACATTGTCCAGAAATCTACGTTTTCAGTATGAACACCTGCGGAGTTGACAAAAATATCGATTTTCCCAAACAAGTCCGCAGCCTTATTAATAGATGATTTAGCGGATTCCATTTCGGCCAGATTCAGATAAAGCGTTTTTACCTTATTAGAATCCGCTAACTGCTCGGCACATGCTTTGAGCTTATTATTATTAGTGCCACACAATATGACGGAGCATCCGCATTGCAAGAATGATTTCGCAATAGCCATACCTATTCCACCAGAGCCTCCGGCAATGAGTGCAACTTTGCCGGTAAGTGACTGTTCAGCAGGGATAATATTCGCGACAGGAATATATGTTTTCTCGTGAGTAAGCTGAAGGATGGTTTTAATAGTGTTTTTTATAGACATAGCGTTACCTGATATTGATGTTGAGCTGTCTGGTAGTAATTAATACTGGTTATTTAAAAGTGTCTTTGGCTAAAGCAGCTTTAGCTTTGGCGAGTTCATGCTTGGCCATAAGGTTTGGCATGAGTCCTGTAATGAGCATATGAGCTTTAGTCTTCAGCCCTAGATCAGCCGTGAGAAGTGTTCGAGGCAACAAGCTACGTATGTGGCTCAGACAATCTTGATATAGGTCTTTATGTTCCGCTTTGGAATCGGTGGCGACGATAAGGAAAAGAAGGTAGTTATAGTTCTTCCAAATGTGCCAGTTCGCAGCATTAATAGTTTTAGGAGTACGAACGACTAATTTGTTTTTGATATTCTTGATGTTCCAAAGAGCATTGATACCCATTTGGACGTTATAGTGAGTAAGGCCGCTTTCCATGTTGTTTAGTCGGTAGTTATAGATTTTTCGTTGGCCGACAGCGACTTTATTCGCGTATTGCGCCGACATAGTCGCGAAATATAATCCTTCACCGGACCATGGCACGGAGAAAGTAAGATGATGCTCTTGAAGCATGGAATGTTTGTACATTTTATTCCATGGTCCAACAACTATCTTGGGATAAAGAAGGGAAGCCACGGCATCTTCGGGAGTTTTCACACGGATTTCGTCATGTTCAACTTGAGTTTGGTCGCGAGTGGTGAAAATGTTTTCTGTCATTACCATTTCGGCTTTGGTCTTCTGAGCCATGTCCATCAGGTATGCAATATAGTCTTCAGATAACCAGTCATCTCCATCTACGATAACAATCCAGTCGCCTGTTGCGGCTGCGAGCCCGGCATTGCGCGCGTCACAGGTTCCACCGTTCTTTTTGTGGATAACTTTGATTCGGTTGTCCTGCTGGGCATGTCGGTCGCAAATCGCACCGCTATTGTCTGGCGAGCCATCGTCCACCAATATGATTTCCAAGTTCGTATAGGTCTGATTAGTAATTGAATTTATACATTTATCCAGAAATTTTTCGGATTTGTAGATTGCTACAATGATTGAAACTTTGTCTGGCATGATTATCTCCTTGCGTTTCATCGTGCTGTGTTGAGTGACAAATCGAGATACTGTTTTGATTCGGCAATCAGTCTTGTGAGTTGACTATTCATATTTGAGCTCGTCATAAGTTGTGGCGAATTATCAATTCGACTGGAATTGAAAGCTTGAAGATCACTTTTAAGATTAGAGAGATCTAACAAGTTATAGATGCGGGTATTCTGTGCTTTCGGATTTGCTGGGTTGAACCGTTCAAACACTGTGAACGGTTTGCTGAAGATAATGGAGAACACGCTGGCGTGAAATGAGTCGGTAATCACATATTCGGCGTCGCGGATGAATCGCACGAAATCCTCCACACCAGCCGACGCCTCGATATCGCCAGATTGATAATAGGCTAATCCGGTTTGGGGAATAATCTTCAGCTGAAGATTATGTTCGCGAGCATATCGACATGCCGCTTTCCAGTGGTTACGGTTATCGGAAAGAAAATAACACAAGACATATGGTTTTGCATCCCGTTTCGAACCTGCGAATTTCGACCAATCCTTGACGTTAATCAGCATGGTCGGATCCACAACAAGCGTGGCGTCGCGTCCGATTAATTGACTAATACAGTCGCATGCGGATTGCTCACGCAGAGAGAGTGCTTTGAAACGAGACAAGCATCGAATGTAATCTTCTGCATGATTTACAGGAATGGTTTTCACTCCGATACTGGGTGCATAAGCGATTCTTGGTGTGGTGATAGCGTCGTAGTCGGCGTAATAATACTTGTGAAACCAGTTCGGATTCCATATCTGATCGCTACCGAAAATCAAGGCGTCAAATTGATTACAGACTTCAATATAGGTGCTTTCATCGGTGATGTGTTGCGTCAGCATGCATGATGAGGTTATCGTATTGCGGAAAGAATCAGAACGAGCGGCGAAGTCGGCGACGTATTTCTTTTTCGCAGCCTGCAACAATAAGTATTTAGCTTTGTCGTGGATCTTTCTGACTAACGAGCGTGTATCTAACGAGGTGCTTGACTTGGAATCGTCAAGCTTGAAGTTGACAAGCTGCACGTTATGACCGAGATTCCGGAGGTACCGTTGCAGTGCAACCGCCTGTAGTTTCGTTCCGTAATTCTCATAGTCAAACCATGTGATGATGCCTATGTTCATTGATGTTTTCCTTTTTGGCGAGTAGGTGCGAAGTGTGTGAACGCTCCGATGAGTTTTCTTGCGAGTCGTATACCTTCCTTATAGAAAAGCGCTAATATTAATAGAAATAAGACGGTTTCCGAGGCGTACAATCCGAGATTTTCCTGCCGGAAAGCAAGAAGCAACGACGATTGAATAAGCAAGATGAGATATGCAATATTATCTCGAGCGAAATTAATGCGGATAGTCATGAATTGGCGCAGCTGACGCATACGAATGAACCAGACAAGCCAATAGCTCACCATGTTGGCGATGGCAGCTCCTACCGATTTGAATGCGAAAACCAAAAAGAAGTCAAGAATGATGTTCACCGCAGCACCAATAACAGTGGATGATGCTATTTTCTTCGCATCTTTTACTGCCGAGAATACACCGCCCGCATACCCTGAGAGAGCTCCAAACACAATGGAGATGAGCAGGAAGGGGACAGACATCCAGGCAATGTAAAAATCTTTCGCGTAGAGGAGTCTCGCCATGAGACGATCTCCAGCAATTAGCAGTGAACAAATTACGGTCATACCGAAGTTGTAATACCCGTATGTTCTTGCAAAGAATCCGTGCCGATCCTCTGGGTCGAAATCCTGCGTGGCCGAAAGCGTCCATGCCTGGCCAAAAATAGTCTGGAAGATATTCAGAATGGATGGAATTTTATAGGCGACGGAGAAGATTCCGTTTTCCGCCAATCCACACAGCCAAATGACCACATAACGTGCAGAGAAGTTATTCACCCACCATGCCAGAGCATTAGCCATCAACGGCTTAGAATAAACCAGCATCTCATGTTCGAGACTTGAATTATTTGCTGGTAAATGCAGTCCTTTCCATGCTTGAGTACTGATAAATAGGTAAATCGCCTGTATTGCTATGCCCGCAATATTTGCGATGAAATATCCTGTTATACCCCAATTCACAACAACGAGCAACAGAATATTCAGCACAATAATCGTCAATGAACATACGATTCCGGAAACAGAAAGGTCAAATACGTGGTCGATACCACGCGCATATGAGGACATGATGCCGTTCAATGCTGTCGCTGCATACAAAAAAACGAAAAGCGCAGAGTAAGCCTTTAACACCGGAATGAGAGTAAAGAACTGATTGACCAGTGTCACGAACACAACTGGTGCTAGGCCAATGAGGAAATATTTCAAACCGACGGTAAGGATAGCTTTGGCATCGCTGTGCTTATCGAGGGGGAAACGAAGCACGGCATCGGATATATTCAACGTCAACAGAGGAATCAACACTGCTACGGTCGTATTGAATAAATCATAAGTGCCGTACTCAGTCGTTGATAGCATGTACGTATATAGCGGAACCAAAAAGAAGCTAAGAAGTTTAGTACCGAAGCTACTAATGGTCAGCAGCCCAATGTTTTTCAACAGGTATTTAGATCCACGCATAACTAACCACGACGTACTAAAGTAGATAAAGAAACCTCTAATAAGTGGATATAATATACGAGATTCAAGAAGAACTGATGACGAAAAGGTAATTTCCTTTTGCTATAGAAATACCGATTTCTCAACAATTGAATTTGATTCAAATCATCTCGTGTTTTGTACATCCTACTTGCAACTGATAATGATTGTCGAAATAAAAAATAGCTTCTATAGGGAAGAATTCCATCATTTAGAGCATAATTAAAATTATTAAGGGCTATGGTACACGTATCGCAGATATATTTAAAACTAGGATTATGTGATACAGATTTTCCACTGATGCAGTATTCATAAATAATACTATCGATAGTAACAATATTTACTGCTTTAGAATATACAATAGGATTGACAGCGACATCTTGCGAAAACATATTTTTGGGGAAACGAACAGAGTCCCATAAGGTAGATTTATATAATTTGCCCCAAGTTGATTCTAGAAAATATGCTTTTCTTTTCCTGAAAAGAAATCGACTGATTTTAAGAATATTATTTTCATAATCTTTATATGGTGTATGGCTGATAGATACAATTGTACTATATGAACTATATTTCCTATTTAATATAAAATCATATTTTTCCGGAGAAAAAACACTAGTCTTACCTGTTGCAATATCCGCATTTGTTTTCTTGATAGCGTCAACAAGTTGTTCTATCGCATAGATTGGAATAATATCATCATTATCGCAAAAAATAATATAATTTCCGGAGACAATATCCAATGCATTATTCTGTGCTTCAGATATACCTTGATTGATTGTATGAAAAACTTTGATTCTTGCGTCACGTTGCGCATACTTATCGCAAATTTCCGGCGTTGAATCAGTTGAGCCATCATCTACTATTATAATCTCAAGATTTTTATAGGATTGTTTTAAAATTGAATCTAAACAAAAGGATATAACGGATTCCGAATTATATGCCGGTATTATAACACTCACTAGTGCTATTTGATTATTTTTATGTTCCATCTATCTACCCTCTCTTGGAGATATAATATATAAACGCTTTTTTGATTCCGAGTGTCTTTAGCCTTTCAATGAATCTATAACTTACAACAAAAGGTTTTGCTGCAACCGTACCAAATCTGAAGCCCAATAAGCGACGAAATATTTGTTCAAGAGAATGAATTCCTTGTGAGCCTTTTGATAGCCATGAAGCCTTATAGTGGTGAATAGATCTTGTTTTAGGAGTTATCAAGAGAACCCCGGTGAGATAGTTTAGCGGGCAGAAGTATTCTATTGGAAATATTTGTATTCCATTTATGATCTGAAACTCATCATTCATTTTCCACCCATAACTACGAATTAAGTTCGTAGAACGTGTAACAACATTAATAGGATTAAATGTTCCATCATGAAGCAGAAAATGATCGGAATTATATTGATTTAACATATGAGTGCAGAAAACAGAACCGGCAGAATCAGCCATGCCGAGACCTGGATTAACCGCTATCGATATTCCAGTATCGGAATATTCCGTCCCTAAGAAAGGACCCTTACTTACTATATCATCTATTGATTTAATGAGTTCGACATCCGTGTCAAAGTATACTCCACCATAATTGGATATAATCCAAAAACGTGCATAGTCTGATACAAAAGCCCATTTATGTGCTGCATAAGCCTCTTGAATATATGGGCAACAGTTAATATTAAAATTTGTTTCATTCCACTGAATTATTTTATATTCCGGCATATATTTTTTCCAGGAATTTATGCAACGGAGTACATCTTCTGTCAATGGGTTCCTACCAAACCAACAATAATGGATTATTTTAGGAATCATTTTTTCCTCACTTATTTCCAGAACGGAGTATATATACGCGTTGGTGTAAGAGAATATTTAATAAATAGGATACCTAATATCAAGTACAGTATACACTCAAAAAATGGTTTAAGAAAATTAATATAATTGAATGAAAGCGGGAAAAACAGAATCAAAAAAGCACGAAATGGAAGTGCTAATCTTTCGAATGCTGATATTGAATAACCAAGAATTGATAGTCCTATATATAGGATAATCATCATAACAATAATTAATACTTCACTGTTTTCCTCTTTGATTCTATTTTTCTTATAGCAGGTTATAAGGTATATGCAGAGAGTAAGTTCCGCAAACCAAAGCAATATGGTTCCCGGACCATAATCAGTCATCCAGTAATTATTGGAAAAATATGATACATATCGAGGAAAATATTTGGTGATCAAAAAACCTAACACAGGTAATAGGAATATGAACAACAAAAATGTAGAGACTAAAAATGTAATTGGGTTTTTTGTCTTAGCAATAAATGCAAGAGGTACTATTATCAATAGTACAATTGTTGATGAATGAAATAATGATGCAAGCAATATGATAGCTATTGCTTCCTTGAGTCTGTTGCTCCTTATATACTTATACCCTTGTAATGCAATAGAAATTGAAAGCATTTGTCTCATTAAATTAAAGGATTGCATATACATGGATTCACATAAAAAAACATATGTCGACATGTATATATTTAAAGAATTATCCTTTATAAATTTATAAAAAAGTAACCCTGTTATTAAGGCAACTACAACAAAAAGGAAATGCACATCGGTAAACATCATATGCACAATTTTGCATAACAGAAAATAACCAATTTCTATTCTTAAATCATTACCATATAAGGTGTCATAAACAACATCAATCCCATGAAATTTTATATTAATTAATGACGTTTGAGAAATTTTATCATATACATCTATGTAATGATAGGTATCCTCACCGACGGAACTAGATCTAAATCCTGCAACCAAGGAAAAGAATATAAAAATAAATGGTAGTATATATTTTTTAAATACCAAGTCTTTAGCAATAAATGCAAAAGACAGAATCAATATTAGCTCAAATATATATATAGTCATTCATCTATTTCCGGTTTATTAAATTACTTATAAAAGCAAAAAAAATTACTTTTAACTTTTCTTTCGGGTTCAGTGCGTTATGTAGGGAAAATGTGAAATCGATTCCATCTATTTTCCAGCCAAATATATTCCTACTTCTGCAAGTGGCTATGTAGTATCTAACTAGTATTCCGTATAAATATTTCTGGAATTCTTTATCTTCTTCCTTGTCGATTATTTTTTTCCAATTATTCAAAATCGATATTGATATTTGAGCGTTAACTTCATTATTTTCTCTATTCATAATAGAGCCATTACGTTGTATATAGTTATAAAATGGATAGTTTATATATCTAATTTTAGGATTAGCTGTCCATAATCTGATTGTGATTTCCATATCTTCATATAAAATCCCATTCTGGAAAAATAGATTATTATCCCAGAGGAATTTTCTTCTATATAAATTTAGCCATGCTGGAAAATACCATTCATTTTTTTTAATTGATTTAATTACATATTCTTTCGCGTCATATTTCTTACCAGGAACTAAATTTGTATGTCTTTGATAACTAGTTTTGTTGCCCTTGATTTCTCGACAAGCACCAACAACAATGTCTGTGTCGTCTTTCATGGCACTAATAAGTTGTTCGCAAGCGTCATATTCGATATAGTCGTCAGAATCGACGTACAGGATATATTCGCCGGTCGCTATATGAAGTCCGGCGTTGCGAGCGTCGGATAATCCACCGTTTTCCTTGTGTACAACTCTGACTCGTAAATCTTCCTGTGCATATTGATCACACATTGCAGGACAATTATCCGGGCTACCGTCATCAACCAAAATAATTTCTAATTGCTGATATGTCTGGTGAAGAATACTTTGTACGCATCGGTTGAGCTCATGCTCCACCTTGTAAATTGGTACAATAATACTGATTATTCCATTTTTGTTATTCATTAAGATACCCGTCTACTCTTTACCGATTTATCAAGTTTGTCGATAACTATGCTGTAAGCGGGAATATCTTTAGTAATAATCGTTCCGGCACCTATCACGCATCCAGATCCAATTGTTACACCTGCAAGAATAATTACATTGCTTCCAATCCAGCAATCATCACCGATGACGATATTCTGGTGCTTTACGCCTTGGCTTTTTATCGTTTCGCTTGTGTTTGTGAAAACATGGTTTTCGGCGAACATGCTGCACTTAGGACCAATCATGACATTAGAGCCGATGGTGATATGCCCTGAGCATCCGATGAAACTATGCGGCCCAATTGACGAGTTATCTCCCATTACTAAGCCTTGACCGCAGTCACCGCCGTAGTAGCTTGAAGGGCGAATCATTACACCGCGACCAATAGTCACATCATTGCCGAATGTCAAACCTTCGGAACATAGTCCATGAATTTCTGAATAATCCTCAAACTTAACGTTCCTGCCACAAAGAATATGATTAGCGTGCGAAATTGTGACGTTTCTTCCAATCAACAGAAGTCCGCAGGATTTCTTCAAAAATGGTTTTCTGAGGAGTCCTCGAATTGCCTTTACGCCTGTTCTCCACAATACAATCCATTTATCTAACCCGGTGACGGTAATATTATGTGTCATGTGAATCACTTTCCCGTTCCTGTTTTCCGGTTATTAATTAATTCTTTTCTGATGAAGAATTGCTGATAGATTGTTTCGAGATCATGGAGATGATTTGCGAAGTTTTGAAGAGTATAAGTATTGCATATCTTGAAATGAATCTCTTGCAGGGCTTCATCATCCATAGCCAGCAAATATCCATGAAGTTGTTTTAAATCACCTGCTCGGAACACTATGCCATATTCGTAGCGAATGAGTTCTTTGGCTCCTACACAATCACTGACGATGACCGGAATGCCACATGAGAGGGCTTCAGGAACAACGAATCCAAAAGACTCATAAGTAAGGCTGGGAACAGCGACAATATCCCAGTTGAGCATCTCTTCAGTGAAATCGGCGAACGGTTGATGATAGGTAATCCAGTCATCATTGTTGCCTTGTGCGCCATAAACGTCGAAGTGATAAGTTCTATTGTTCTCGTTGCGAAACGTGGAAGCAATTTCCTGAATAAGAGATAATCCCTTATAAGGTCTATCACCGCCGAGGAATGCAACATGAATCCGATTGTGCTGCCCAACACGATTGCCATTCGTAGGTGTGGGCATGTGAGCATGCGTGATGGGCAACACTTCAGAAAAACGTGGTCGACAATATCGCTCATATGCCTGCTTAGAGACTTCGCTGTTATACAAAATCTCATCCATACCATTGAGGATGTCAATCTCATAATTGCGGAAATCTGAATAAGGCTTCAGCTTATTCAACGTTCCGACAGGTGGATAAGGCATTGACATATTCAAGATGGATTGTGTCTTGGTGCGGCTTTTTGCCTTCACTGCAAATTTGGACATACTACGCAATACGTGTGAACTTTTTATCCAACGAACCATGGGCGATTGCAGTAGTCGCAACTTGCTCACAGATGGGGCAGACGCATTGATTGCGGTACATTCCTCATCAGTCAAATCATGGTCCATTGGATAGATGGCATTCATCGGATAAAGACCAAAGAAATCATGCGTCGTGAATACGGTAGGAATGCCGGTATCGCGAGCTGCGTCGACGAATTCGCGATGCAATCCCTGTAACGTATGGATATGAATGATATCGGGTTGGTATTCAGCAAAAAGCCTTTTATAACAAGCACCATCTACTGGATAATGGAATACTTCTGGCTCACTAACCTGCTGATCTAACACCACGGGAAGTGGATTACACAGTTCGAAAGAACTAATGCCTTTGATTGATCGATGCTGCTTAATATAAGGAGTCTTCGACTTGTTCATCCGGCCGGGCCAAAGCATGGCAACATCGTGACCGGCATCATGTTGTGCATTGGTCACATCATTTACGTAACGGGTCAAGCCTCCAGAACGATAAGGGGGAAAGCCCAAAGCGTAGTGCAGTATTCGCATGGAGCTACGCCTCGACTGCTGACTTGTCGTTGGTGAAGAGTTCCTTGTATTGGTTGGCGATGTGTTCCCAGGAGTAGGCGTCGTGGATGCGTCGCCTGGCCTTCACGCCCAACGCGCGGATCTCCTCCGGATCCATGGCATCCGCCCGGTCGATGAGCGCGGCCAGGTCGCCTGGCCTCTTATCCCAGTACAGGGCGCCGTCCTCGGCGACCTCCCGGTTGAAGCCCACGTCCAGCAACAGGTTCAGATCCGTGGACGCCAACGCCTCCAACAGGCTCGGGTTCGTGCCTCCCACCTCATGCCCGTGGAAATACGCGTACGCGTTCTCACGGATCTTCATCAACAGCTCACGGTCGTAGACCGTGCCCACGAACCTGACGCGAGGATCCTCATCGAAATGCGTCCTCTCCCTCAACTCCTCCAGGAACCTGTCGGACACGTTCGTGACCAGCGCGAAATCACGCTTCGACCCGCTGGCCATGAACTCGCGGATCATCGTCTCATAGTTGTTCTCCGGCACGAACCGGCCCACCACCAGGTAATACGACTTCGGGGAAAGCCCCTTCTCCCGATACCAGCCGAGCAGTTTCGGATCGTCGTCCGCCAGAACACTGGGACGAGCGTCCGCCCCATACGAGATGAACGTCGTCCTCGGCGAATACCCCGCGTACTCCCCGCGGATGTACCGCTCCATGTTCACCGAATCGCACACCATCAGATCCGAGTGCCTGGTCATCAGACGCTCGGACCACTTCCAGTACGCGCGCACCGGACGGCTCCACTTCGCACGCATCCACTCATGACCATCCGGATTCACATACAACACGCCACCCAGACAGTGAATCACCTTCTGGAAATGGGCGGCGAAGGGGCCGATCCTGCACGCCAGCACATACACGATCGGATGCGGGATCCGGTTCCTCCGTATATAGGAGACGCAATCGTTCAACGCGGCCACGTCATACCAGATCGCCTGCGCCGGACCGATCGACGGCACCCTCACGTCGAAGCAATCCGCGTTATGATAGACGAAACGCTCCGAATCCTTGGCCTTGCACGCCACGTGGTACTTCAGCGACGGGTCGCCCTGGTGACGCTCGGTCAGACGATCCACGAACGTCTCGTAACCCCCGTACGAGCCCGGAATCCCCTTCGACCCCACAATGAACACATGCCGCACAGGCCCCGAACTCACGCCAGACCCCCACAAAAAACACCAAACAGGAACACAGGAAATCTGACATAACCGCCCTTATCGGCTATTTTTAGGTTATTCATACCCATTCTCCCTTGTTTTCGCTTCTCGGACAATTCTCACAGCGAGTATACGCTTGGGTGTCTCCAAGCTCCAAGTGCCTTCTCGGTCTTTGCAATGCTTCTTCACACTGTGTTTAGACCACCGGATTTTTTGTTGGAAAATCAAGGATTTGGCCCTCTTCTCCGCTGTTTTAGCCGATAAGGGCGGTTATGGCAGTTTTGCTCCCGTAATGGGCGAATAAGGTGCCGACCACCATGTCGGAACCAATCCGCGTTGCCCAGGTTGTTGGCCGGATGATGGGTGGTGGCGTAGAGGCCACCGTGATGAATCATTATCGCCATATCGACCGGGACAAGGTCCAGTTCGATTTCATAGTACAGGACGACTCGACCGTCGTGCCCACCGAGGAGATCGAGTCATTAGGCGGACGCGTGTTCACCATACCCTCCTACAAGCAGCTTCCCCTATATATAAAGGAGTGCGAGAGGCTGTTCCGTGAGCTCAAGCCAACAATCGTGCATTCGCATATGAACGCGTTGAGCGTGTTCCCTTTGGGAGCCGCTAAACGGGCCGGGGTCCCCGTGCGTATCGCCCACAGCCACTCCACCAGTAATCCACGCGAATACGCGAAGACCGCGGTGAAGATGGCGTTGCGCCCGTTCTCCCGCGTATACCCCACGCACTACGCGGCCTGCTCGCATTACACCGCGCAATGGCTGTTTGGCTCGCAGTTGGATAAGGCCGGCAAGGTCAGAATCATTCATAACGCCATTGAACCAGAAACCTTCCGTTTCAATCCCGACATACGTGCCGCCAAACGGGCCGAGCTCGGCATCTCCGATGATCAGCTGCTTATCGGCCAAGTGGGCCGCATGTGTTTCCAAAAGAACCAACTATTCACGTTGGATGTGTTCAAACAGGTCCTCGAACGTCGTCCGGACGCCATCCTCGCCCTCGCCGGAGACGGCGACATGATGAACCAGGTCAAACAGCGCATCCACGAGCTCAGCATCGAACACTCGGTACACGTACTCGGCATCCGCAACGACGTGTATGAGCTCTATCAGGCATTCGACGTTCTTGCTTTCCCTTCCACCTATGAAGGTTTAGGCATGGCTGCAATTGAGGCTCAAGCAGCTGATGTACCAGTAATTGCTTCTAACCATGTCCCATCTGAAGCACAAATCATTCCTAATTCCATCCGCTATCTGCCATTAAATGAACCAACGAGGTGGGCAGATGTTTTATACGCAATTAGTCCTTTTCGCAAACGAGTAAACAAATCCAATCTCATCCGAGCAGCTGGATATGACATCTTCTCCAGCACTAAAAAACTGAATGAGTGGTATCACAACCTTTCTCTGCTCACATAAGGCAGATTGATTTCATTCCAATTTATTTAACGTAATTTGTTTTGTTTTTAGGGGGTTTGTATGCGTGGTTTTGCTGATTTGCGTGTTGCGGTTGCCGGTACGGGGTATGT
>NZ_PEBJ01000007.1 GCF_002802915.1 Bifidobacterium felsineum | reverse complement strand
TAATCAGCATTATTTGTATCTGGCGTACCACCCCCAACGATATCGGCGAGTTCACCCAACTTACGCTGTTCCCAAGCGGACGTATAATTGCGCAAATGTAGCGCAGGGGCGCATCCTGGTCGGATTCGTTGTGGAACATAAGGAGCACATGAATGAATAAGCAGCAGTTGGCCGCGAAGATTTGGGAATCCGCCAATAAGATGCGTTCCAAGATCGAAGCCAACGAGTACAAGGATTACATTCTTGGCTTCATCTTCTATAAGTTCCTTTCGGAAACCGAGATTTCACGTCTGAAAGCCGCTGGCGTGGAAGAAAGTGACCTTGTGTCGCTTGTCGAGGATGATGCCGACACCGTTGACTATGTTCGCGGTGAATGTGGTTACTTCATCTCCTATGAGAACCTGTTCTCCACGTGGATTGACAAGGGTTCCAGCTTTGAAATCTCGAATGTGCGTGATGCGCTTTCCGCATTTGAACGCAACATCGACCCCGCCCGTAAACGTGTGTTTGCCGGTATTTTCGATACACTGCAAACAGGTCTTTCCAAGCTGGGTACGGATGAGCGTAGCCGCTCCAAGGCTGCACGGGACCTGATTTACCTCATCAAAGACATTCCAATGGATAGCCGAGAAGGTTACGACACTCTCGGTTTTATCTACGAGTACCTGATTGACAAGTTCGCGTCTAACGCTGGCAAGAAGGCCGGTGAATTCTACACGCCGAGTGAGGTCTCCGAACTGATGAGTGAGATCATCGCTTGGCATTTGCAGAGCCGTGGCGAGATCAACATTTACGATCCGACATCCGGCTCCGGTTCGTTGCTGATTCATATCGGTAAGGCGGTTGCCCGCCGCAATGGAAATCCGAATGACATTAAATATTACGCGCAGGAGCTCAAAGAGAACACCTACAACCTCACACGTATGAACCTGGTGATGCGCGGCATTCTGCCAGACAACATCGTGGCTCGCAACGGCGATACGTTGAAAAGCGACTGGCCGTGGTTCGACACCGATGAGAATAGGGACGACACCTACAATCCGTTGTTCGTGGATGCTGTAGTCTCCAATCCGCCATACTCCCAAAACTGGGAGCCGCCGGCACCGGGCGAAGATGTGCGCTTCGAGTATGGGCTTGCGCCCAAGTCCAAGGCTGATTACGCCTTCCTGCTGCATGACCTCTACCATTTGCGCGATGATGGCATGATGTGCATCGTTTTGCCGCACGGTGTGCTCTTCCGCGGCGGCGAAGAAGGTGCGATTCGTGAGAACCTTATTGAACACCACCATATCCAAGCCATCATCGGTCTGCCGGCAAACATCTTCTTCGGCACTGGCATCCCCACCATTGTGATGGTGCTGCGCAAGCATCGCGACGATGACCATGTGCTCATTGTGGATGCGTCCAAGGGCTTCGAGAAGGACGGCAAAAACAACAAGCTTCGCGCTTGCGATATTCGCCGCATTGTGGATGCGGTGACCGGTTCGAAAACAGTCGACAAGTTCAGCCGTCTCGTGAGTCTCGATGAGATTCGCGCGAACGATTACAACCTCAACATTCCGCGCTACGTGGATTCATCCGAACCGACTGAAAACTGGGATATCTATGCCACGATGTTCGGTGGCGTGCCGGTACAGGAAATCAACGCGCTCCACGATTTCTGGGATGTATTCCCGAGCCTCAAATCCCAGCTCTTTGACATGAAAGATGGTCATAGCGCTCGCGTGCATGCCGGCTCCGTGAAAGACACGGTATACGGCAATGCTGAAGTCAAAGCGTATGTTGAACGGTACAAGCAGCAATTCGCTGATTACCGTGACTTCCTCAACCAAGAGCTGATCAACAACTGCACGCAGGTGGATATTGCCAGTAAGCAGGAAGAACTCGCCAATGATTTGTTCCGTCGTCTGCATAATGTGCCGTTGGTGGATTCCTATGCCGCATATCAGGTGTTTGTTGACAGCTGGGAAACCATCTCCACCGATTTGGAAGTAATCCAGAGCGAAGGCCTAGATGCGGTCCGCAAAGTCGATGCCAACATGGTGCTCAAAAAGAAGAGCGGCAAAGACGTGGAAGTGCAGGAAGGCTGGAAAGGCCATGTGCTTCCATTTACTCTGGTACAAGAGAAGCTGTTGAGTGCGGACTTGGCTCAAATCGCTCGTCAAGAGCATCGCTTGACTGAGATTGGCCAGGAACTAAGCGATCTGCTGGAGAATGTTGACGAGGATGATAAAAGCTCGGATGCCATTACTGAAGACGGTGACGCATTCGTGCCTGCAGTGCTCAAGAAATCGGTAAAAGCTATCGGCAAGCATCCTGAAACCGATTTTGACCGTACATTAGTGGCGGCTCAGCACTTGTTTGATGAGGAAAAACAGATCAAGGGCGATATTAAGAAGTTGAATGTTGCGCTTGAAGATAAGACCAAGACCGTCATTGAAGGGCTTGATGCCGGTCAGGTTTCCGATTTGCTGAGCAGCAAATGGGTCGACCAACTGCAAAGCAAGCTCGAAGCACTGCCAACAGCCGTGTTGGACGAGTTGGTTGCCAAAGTCACTGCGCTAGATGAAAAGTATGCGACCACCTATGCCGACGTGTGCAGCCAGATTAAGACTGCCGAGAGCGAGCTGAGCTCCATGCTCGACCAGCTCGTTGGCGACGAGTTCGATATGGCCGGCATCGCTGAGCTCAAGAGCCTGCTGGGAGGTGAGTGAGATGACTGAATCTTCGAACAAACCTTCGATTCGTTTTGCTGGTTTTACTGACCCTTGGGAACAGCGTAAGTTGGGTGAACTCGTCATCATTGAGCGTGGCGGTTCTCCTCGTCCTATAGATGATTACATAACAGACGAGACGGGTGGACTTAACTGGGTCAAGATTGGTGATGCTCCGTCCCTTGGCCGATATATTACGCATACGGCCGAAAAGATAAAGCCATCGGGATTGAATAAAACTCGTCAGGTATATCCAGGAGATTTGGTTCTTTCCAATTCGATGAGTTTCGGCAAGCCCTACATAATGGCGATAGAAGGCTGCATTCATGATGGCTGGCTGCTTATTCGTGATGCATCGGAAAGATTTGATCCTAAGTATCTTTGTCATATGCTTGGTGCGCCGCAAATGCTGGAGCAGTATCGTATGCTTGCGTCTGGGAGTACGGTCAATAACCTCAATAAAGATCTTGTCGGCAATGCAATTGTTCTTGTACCGGGTAAACATGAGCAGAAGTTGATCGGAACGTGTCTTGATTCGCTCGATTCCCTCATCACCCTTCATCAGCGTAAGTATGACAAGCTCGTCGTGCTGAAGAAGTCGATGCTCGAACAGATGTTCCCTCAAGAGGGTGAGTCGGTTCCGAAGATTCGTTTTGCTGGTTTTACTGACCCTTGGGAACAGCGTAAGTTGGGTGAGATTGCTGTTCGCATTACTGATATGTCATCTGATAGTGATTTACCGCGAGTTGAATACGAAGACATAAGCGCGAACGTCGGAATCCTAAATAAAAATGTAAACCATCTTGGACATAACAAGTCTGGAATTGCATTTAAACCTGATGACATCTTGTATGGGAAGTTACGCCCGTATTTGCATAATTGGCTTTTTGCTGATTTTGCTGGAGTAGCGGTAGGGGATTTCTGGGTTTTAAGATCTACCGGCATTGATCCGACGTTCCTTTATCGAATCATCTGTGGCAAGCGTTTTGACTCTCTTGCAAATGTATCTGCTGGTTCTAAAATGCCGCGTGCTGATTGGTCTTTTGTCGGAAATTCCGAGTATGCAGTACCGAAGCAGATAAAAGAACAACAGACTATCGGCAGCTTTTTCTCGCGCCTCGATTCCCTCATCACCCTTCATCAGCGTAAGTTGGAATTGCTGAAAAACATCAAGAAATCACTGCTTGAACAGATGTTCGTCTGAGAGAAGACAATCATGAATACATTTGATGTGGCGAAGATTGCTTCATACCGGGAGAACAATCGGTTGGAGGCGAAAGCCGCGCGAGGTGGTTTGCCTCGTAGCATGTGGGAGACGTATTCAGCTTTTGCCAACACATATGGCGGCGTTATTCTGCTTGGCGTTGCGGAGCGCGAAGATAAAACCTTCGAGCCAGCGGGATTAAACCAATCCGAGGCCGAACATCTTCGCCAGGATTTCTGGAACACGGTAAGCAACCGCTCCAAAGTGAGTGCCGTGCTGCCTATCGAATCAGAAGTGGAACTCCTCGAATCAGATGGTGGAGTCATTCTAGCCATTCATGTGCCGCGTGCCCCTCGTGAAGAGCGCCCGGTATACATCAATAATGATCTTTATAACGGGACCTATCGCAGACGTGGTGAAGGTGACTATCGTTGCAGCCGGCAAGAGATTGTCTCTATGGTGCGTGATCAAACGCCGGATGGTGTGGACGGTAAAGTACTCGATGAGTTCTCTGCATCCGATCTCAATGCTGAGAGTATCCGCGCCTACCGCATGCGTTTTCAAACAGCGCATGCCCAGAGCGCATGGAATACCCTTGCGGTTGAACCATTTTTGCGAGCAGTAGGTGCTGCAGCGGTGAGCAGAGAAGATGGAAGACTTCATCCCACTCTTGCTGGCATGCTCATGTTCGGTAATGATTACGACATTCTGAGAGAATGCCCGAATTATTTTCTCGACTACCGTGAAGCGCTTGATACCTCAGTGCGTTGGACGGACCGTGTGCATTCCGGAGACGGGTTATGGTCCGGCAACGTTTTCGACTTCTTCTTCCAAGTGAGTCGCAAACTCACGTCAGTTCTCAAAGTGCCATTCGCGCTTGATGGCATTTTCCGAGTGGATGATACGCTCATGCATAAAGCCGTACGAGAAGCATTGGCGAACTGTCTATTCAACGCCGATTACTACGGTGTACGCGGCGTGGTAGTGCGTTGTGAGCCGACACGTCTTGTTTTTGAAAATCCGGGAGATATTCGAACCGGCGTCGAACAGATGCGATTAGGCGGTGTATCCGATCCGCGTAACGCTGGCGTTATGAGAATGTTCAGCCTCATTGATGTGGGAGAGCGCGCTGGTACTGGCGTTCCCGATGTGTTTAATACATGGGCCAAAGCTGGATTGCCAGAACCACAGATTGAAGAGTGCTTTGGCGACGCGGAGCGAACAATACTGTCATTAATGCTTGAACGTCAGCAAATATCGAATACCCAAGCTGATGACGGTATTGTCAGCGATATTGACAATAAATCTGACAATATTGACAATAAATCTGACAATAACGTCAGTGAAGCCGAGGCGCGTGGTTTAGGGGATAGCGAGCGAGATGTGCTTCGCTATGTTGCCACCCATCCGAATGCCACGCAAGAGGAAATTGGCGCCGCTGTAGGCATAGGCCGTACGGCAGTGGCCAATCACACCTCCTCACTGCAAAAACGTGGGTTGCTGAAACGCATTGGTTCCCGAAAAACCGGTCATTGGGAAGTTCTGGTGGGAGATCAACAATGATATTTGATGATGAATCCGTCTTTGAAGAGAATGTCATCACCGTGCTCAAACAGCATGGTTGGAAGGATGGCGTACTTAAGTACCCGACCGAGCATGATCTGCTGGAAAACTGGAAGAACATACTGTACCGCAACAATTGCGGTGTGGACCGATTGGGCCAGTACCCGCTCACCGATGGCGAAATGGCGCAAATCATCGAACAAATCGAAACATTGCGCACGCCACTGGCACTGAACTCATTCGTCAATGGTCGCACGGTCTCCATCACGCGAGACAACCAGGAAGACAAGGCTCATTTCGGCAAGGAAGTCAGCCTATATATCTACGACCGTCAGGAGATTGCAGGAGGCAAAAGCACCTATCAAATAGCACAGCAGCCAGTGTATGCGGCGAAGAACAGCATGGTGCATGCCCGCCGAGGCGATCTGGTGCTGCTGATCAACGGCATACCACTGATCCATATCGAATTGAAGAAAAGCGGCATACCGGTCAGCCAGGCCTCCAATCAAATCGAAAAGTATGCGCACGAAGGCGTATTCACTGGCTTATTCCGACTAGTGCAGGTTTTCGTGGCCATGAACCCGGACGATGCCGTGTACTTCGCCAATCCCGGAGTCGACAAATTCAACCCCACCTATTACTTCCATTGGGCCGACTGGAACAATGAGCCCATCTGCGGCGGCAATCATCCCGGCAATGACGAATGGAAGACCTTCTGCGCCAAACTGCTCTCCATACCAATGGCACATCAGTTGATTGGCTTCTACACGGTCGCCGATTCAGCAGACGGATGCCTGAAAGTTCTGCGCAGCTACCAGTACTATGCGGCTTCCGCCATCTCCGATGCCGTACGCAAATGTGATTGGGAAGTCCGCCCATCCGTTCCGGGCCGCCCGGGCGGTTACGTATGGCACACCACCGGTTCCGGCAAAACCATGACCAGCTTTAAATCGGCCCAACTTATCGCCGATTCCAAAGATGCCGACAAAGTCGTGTTCCTTATGGATCGTATCGAACTCGGCACACAGTCGCTTAAGGAATACCAATCCTTCGCAGACAGCAAAGACGATGTGCAAGGCACTGAAAACACTGGTGTATTGCGAGACAAACTCGCCAGCACTGATCCCAAAGATACGCTAATTGTCACCTCCATTCAGAAGATGAGCAACATCAAACTCGGTGAATACGGCGTTACCCAAGCCGAACTTGATCGCTTTGCTGCCAAACGAATCGTATTCATCGTGGATGAATGCCATCGCTCCACGTTCGGCGACATGTTGCAAGACATCCGCCGCGCATTCCCGAACGCACTGTTCTTCGGATTCACCGGCACACCGATTCTGGGCGAAAACAAGAAGAAGCATTCCACCACCGCAATGGTGTTCGGCGGATGCCTGCACCGCTATAGCATCGCTGACGGTATCCGCGACCATAATGTGCTCGGTTTCGACCCGTACATGGTCACCACCTACAAGGATTCTGACGTGCGTCTCGCCGTGGCGTTGCAGCAAGCCAAAGCTTCAAGCGTGGAAGATGCGCTCGGTGACTCTGCTAAGGCCAAGGTATACGAGCATTACATGGACAAGTCGCAGATTCCGATGGGCTCTGAGGTCGATGCTGATGGTAACCGTGGTGCCAGCATTGAAGGATTCCTCGGCCGTGAACAGTACGGTATCGGAACCGAACATGAAGGCATGGTAGTCAAGGACATTCTCGAACAATTCCCAGTGCTCAGCCACGGCAGGAAATTCCATGCGATGCTTGCCACCAGTTCTATACCGGAGGCTATCAGCTACTACCGGCTGTTCAAGGAGCAGGCACCTGAGATGCATGTAACCGCGCTGTTCGACCCTAACATCGACAACAATGCCGGTGCCACCATGAAAGGCGACGCGCTCGCCGAAATCATGACCGATTACAACGCCGCATACGGTAAGCATTTCGGCATCGTAGATTGGCCGGCAATGAAGAAGGACATTTCTTCGAGACTCTCACATAAAGCACCTTATGGCAGCATCGACTCGAACCGGGAGCAGCGTCTTGATCTGCTGATTGTGGTCGATCAAATGCTTACCGGCTTCGACTCCAAATGGGTGAACACGCTGTATCTGGATAAAGTCATCGAATACGAGAGCATTATTCAGGCGTTCAGCCGTACCAACCGACTATTTGGGCCGGATAAGCCATTCGGCACGATTCGCTACTACCGTAAGCCGCACACCATGCGCGAGAACATCAAAGCCGCGGTCAAGCTATATTCGGGGGACCGGCCGCTTGATTTGTTCGTGCAGAAGCTGCCAGAGAATGTTCGGGCGATGGATGAACGATTTGCGGACATCCAAGAGGTATTTACCTCTTCCGGTGTGAGCGATTTGGCCCAACTGCCGGAGTCCGTTGAAGCGAAACGTAAGTTCGCCAAGGAATTCGTGGAACTGAACAAGGCGTTGGAAGCAGCCAAAGTGCAGGGCTTCACTTGGGATCATCCAACATTCGAATGCGTCGATGAGGATGGCGTAGCTACCACCGTGCAGCCGGCGATTGATGAACGTTCTTACCTGATTCTTGCTCAGCGCTATAAGGAATTGTTCGACGATGATGATCCCGACGATCAGGGCAACGACAATACCGAAGCGCCGTATGACTTGGAAGGCTATCTCACTGAGATTGATACTGGCCTGATCGATACCGATTACATGAATGCCAACTTCGTGAAATGGTTGAAGGCGTTGCAAGAGCAAAGCCCCGAGTTGCAATCCGCATCCGAGGAACTGCATCGTTCCTTTGCTGCACTTTCGGTGGAGGAACAGCGCTTGGCCGAACTGTTCCTGCACGATGTGGAACGTGGCGATGTGACCGTTGAAGAAGGCATGTCGTTGCGCGATTACATCACCCGGTATGCGCGCAGGGAAAAAGACGAACAAATCGACAAGCTTGTTGACGCTGTGGGCGTTGATAAGTCCCTGTTGGAGGAATTGACCGCCAAACTGTTGAATGAGGCGAATATCAACGAGTTTGGAAGATTCGATGCGTTGAAAGCTTCCGTTGATGCGGTTCGGGCTCAAACATACTTCGAGAAACGCATGCATAAGCCCTTGGGCCGGTTCAGAGTGAACATTCTGGTCTCCAAATTGCTAAAGGACTTTATTCTCAAAGGCGGTTATGACATCGATTCGGATGAGACAGACGATGATGTAGCCGTGCGCTGATAGCCTTGCTTGCAGCTGATATGTAAGCTTTGCGGAGCTTCTCTGAGCTTATTAAGGAGTGATTCATGCCTGAAAACAATGAACATCTGGCACTGTGGGGTGGCCGTTTCACCTCAGGTCCGTCCCCAGAGCTGGCCCGACTGAGCAAGTCCACCCAGTTCGATTGGCGACTGGCCGACGACGACATCGCCGGTTCCCGTGCCCACGCCCGTGCGCTCGGCCGTGCAGGTCTCCTGACCGCCGACGAACTGCAGCGTATGGAAGACTCACTCGACACCTTGCAGCGTCACGTGGATGATGGCTCCTTCGCTCCGATCGAAGACGATGAAGACGAAGCCACTGCGCTTGAGCGTGGCCTGATCGATATCGCCGGCGACGAGCTTGGCGGCAAGCTTCGCGCCGGCCGTTCCCGCAACGACCAGATCGCCTGCCTGATCCGCATGTGGCTGCGCCGCCACTCCCGCGTGATCGCCGGGCTGCTGCTCGACCTTGTCAACGCGCTGATCGAACAGTCCGAAAAGGCCGGCCGCACAGTGATGCCGGGCCGCACCCACATGCAACACGCCCAGCCGGTGTTGCTGGCTCACCAGCTCATGGCCCACGCCTGGCCTCTGATGCGCGATGTGCAGCGCCTCATCGACTGGGACAAGCGCATCAACGCCTCCCCGTACGGTTCCGGCGCACTGGCCGGCAACACGCTCGGCCTCGACCCGGAAGCCGTGGCCCGTGAGCTCGGCTTTTCCCGCGTAACCGACAACTCCATCGACGGCACCGCCTCCCGCGACCTCGTGGCCGAGTTCGCCTTCGTCGCCGCCATGACCGGCGTGGACATCTCCCGCCTGTCCGAGGAAATCATCATCTGGAACACCCAGGAATTCGCATTCGTCAAGCTCGATGACGGCTACTCCACCGGCTCCTCCATCATGCCGCAGAAGAAGAACCCGGATATCGCCGAGCTCGCTCGTGGCAAGTCCGGCCGCCTCATCGGCGACCTGACCGGTTTGCTCGCCACACTGAAGGGCCTGCCGACCGCCTACGCCCGCGACCTGCAGGAAGACAAGGAAGCCGTCTTCGACCAGGTGGACACCCTCGAAGTGCTGCTGCCCGCCTTCACCGGCATGGTCAAGACCATGCACTTCGACGCCGAACGTCTGGAGGAAGAGGCTCCGACCGGCTTCGCACTGGCCACCGACATCGCCGAATGGCTGGTCAAGAACGGTGTGCCGTTCCGCCACGCCCACGAGCTTTCCGGCGCATGCGTCAAGATCGCCGAAGGCCGCGGCCAGGAACTTTGGGATCTGACCGATCAGGACTTCATCGACACCTTCGCCGCATTCCTGCCAGCCGAAAAGGCTCCGGGTGTGCGCGAAGTGCTCTCCAGCCACGGTTCCGTGGACTCCCGCAACGGCAAGGGCGGCACCGCCTACGGCCGTGTACGTGAGCAGATCGTGGACGCCAAGGCACAGGTCGAAGAGCTGAAGCTCTTCCCGGCCTCCACGTCCGACGGCTCCGCATACAAGGCACCCGGCACGTTCTAATCGTTTGATTATTTGCCAATAACAATCCGGCTCCTCGCAGACCAGCGGGGAGCCGTTTTGTATGCCTACTTGTCACATGCCGCACCTACACTGAGTAACCGTAACGAACGGGAGCCGCAAGGCTGAGAGGAAGCGCCAGCTTCGACCGGGGAACTTGACGCGGGTCATGCCGCCGTAAGGAATCGTTGATTCAAGATTTGTTGGGTTCTCCGCAGTTCGTGCATATAACTAAGCCGTGTGCGGCTTGTGGTGTAGCCAATGCGCCATCAGTCATGCACGGTCGCATGACTGGGTTCATGAATGGGCGCACCACTTAAGGTACGGTTCGTTTCGTGCGCCCTTTTTTAGTATTGGGAAGGGATGCGAATGCAGGTCAACGGAGAGCAGGTCAAGCTCGAAACGCCAGTCAGTGTGGCGGACTATCTGGAAGCCCACGGTTTCCGTGCCGAACGTGTGGCCATCGAACTCAACGGGGAGATTATCCCGCGCGAAAAGCGTGGCGATACCATGCTCGACGACCAGTGCGTCATGGAAATCGTTCAGTTCGTGCAGGGCGGCTGAGCGCCAGCGTCATACACAATGGCATCTTTGTTCCGCCAAGATGCTGTCAATTACATGTAACTACCCTCAGTCTCGCTCTCGCGAGACAGTTCCCCTGACAAGGGGAGCCAAGATGAGGCGAAAGGAAATCTCATCATGAACATCAATCCAGTTACCGAAGCATCCGTTGAGGCGACGCCGTTGCCGCCACAACCCAAGGTCGTCAACCCGGTAGGCACCGCAGCGCCGATGCTGCCAGTGGAAGACAAGCCGTTGAACCTCGGCGGCTACGAATTCCAGTCCCGATTCATTTTGGGCTCCGGTCGCTACGACCTGAACCTCATCAAGGCCACCGTGGAGCACGCCGGCACGCAAATCGTCACCATGGCACTGCGCCGCGCGCAGACCACTGAAAACAGTGTGCTCGATTACATTCCTGAGGGCATTACTTTGCTGCCGAACACTTCCGGCGCCCGCAACGCCGAAGAAGCCGTGCGCATCGCACGTCTGGCTCGCGAAGTCTGCCACACCGATTTCGTCAAAGTCGAAATCGAGCATGAGACCAAATACCTCTTGCCGGATAACGCCGAAACCATTCGAGCCACCGAAATGCTGGCCAAGGAAGGTTTCGTGGTCATGCCGTACATGTTCCCTGATCCAATCGCGGCACGTCAGCTTGAAGAAGCCGGTGCCGCGGCTGTGATGCCGCTGGGCTCGCTGATCGGCTCCAACATGGGTCTGCGCATGCGTGACTTCATTGAGATCATCATCGCCAACGCCCATGTTCCGGTCATCATCGACGCCGGCATTGGCCGTCCAAGCCAGGCTTGCGATGCGATGGAAATGGGCGCCGACGCCGTCATGGCCTACACCGCGGTGGCGTCTGCCGGCAACATTCCACTGATGGCCGAGGCATTCAAAAACGCCATCAACGCCGGCCGTGCGGCTTACCTCTCCGGTCTCGGCAAAGTGACCGAAGGCCAGGCCGTGCCCTCCAGCCCCACCACCGGATACCTGCACTGACATGGCATTAACTGACGAACAAGTGGAGCGCTATGCTCGCCATCTGATTTTGAAGGGTGTAGGCGTCAAAGGCCAGAAGCGTCTGCTGGCCTCCAGCGTGCTCATCGTCGGTGCCGGCGGTCTCGGCTCGCCAGCGGCACTCTACCTAGCTGCCGCCGGTGTAGGACGTATCGGTTTGGTCGACGGTGATGTAGTTGATTTGAGCAACCTGCAACGTCAGATCATTCATACCACCGAATCAGTCGGCACACCCAAAGTCGAATCGGCTGCGACATCCATTCGCGCGCTGAACCCGGATGTACAGATCGACACATACTACGAGCTTGTTGATGCCAGTAATATCAGTTCGCTTATCGAGCCATATGATCTGGTGATTGACGCGACAGATAATTTCGCGGCGAAATTCCTCATCAACGACGCTTGCGTGCTGGCGAACAAGCCATACATCCATGCGGGCGTAGTCGGATTCGCCGGTCAAGTCATGACTGTCGTGCCCGGCGAAGGACCATGCTATCGCTGCATTTTCCGCGATATGCCAGCGGCGGGGGAAATCCCGACCTGCAAGGAAGCCGGCGTACTCGGTTCGGTGGTAGGCATTATCGGCAGCATTGAAGCCACTGAAGCCGCCAAACTCATCGTCGGCGTGGGCGAGCCGCTAATTGGCCGCATGCTTACCGTCGATGCGCTGACGATGAACATCCGCCGCGTGCCGTTGCCCAAGCATGTGCCTGATTGCCCGGTCTGCGGCGATCATCCAACCATCACCGCCATCGATCCGGCCAACTACATCCAGCCGGCCTGCGCCATCTAGACGCATGTCTCGGCAAACGTACGCTGAGTAATCCTCAGCGTACGTTTGCCGAGACAAATAGAGGAATAGGGGGAACCGTATATGCCAATCGCGTTGCATAATCATCCGGAAGCAGACACCGAGGAACCGGCGTTCGGCCATATCACACCAGCCGAGTTCGCGGCACTTGATCCGGCAACGGTCACGTTACTGGATCTGCGAGAACCCGCGGATGTGGAAGCCCATCCGATTGAGGGCGCCATCAATGCGCCGCTCGATCCATTGGCCCACGTGCTCAAGAACGTGCCGAAAGACCGTAAAGTCATCGTGTACTGCGCCGAAGGCTGGTGGAGTGAGGAAGTCGCCGAAATCCTTGCCGATCGAGGCTATGAGGTGGCCAGCCTTGACGGTGGATTCCGTGCCTATCAACAGTATTTGGCGGCTCAAAGCGCGTAAGTCGAGCGCATGGTTCCGCTCATAATCATCCGAGCGAATGAGGCCGGGCGTTCTACGCTTGTCCTACAATCGGCAACGAAGATAAGTACTGGCCGAACAATTCCGAGGAGCCCGATACCGTGGGACGTCTGCTCACTCGTACGCAGATTCAACAACTGGTTGCCAAGCACGGCAGCGAAATCATCGAACATCACCATATGGAGATTGAGCGCTGCTGCTATCAGCACGGCAACGTCACCACCTTCGTGCATTCGATTCGCGTGGCATGCCTCGCTGTATGGATGGCCGATCGTGCGCACCTATGGCGTCATGTGCATATCAAATCCCTGATTCGTGCGGCACTGCTGCATGACTATTTCCTCTACGACTGGCATGACTGGGATAACGGCACCCACCGCTGGCATGGTTTCACCCACGGGCATGCCGCGCTGGTCAATGCGCTCAAGGACTTCAAACTCAACGCCATCGAACGAGACAGCATCGAAAAGCACATGTTCCCGATGACGCCGATTCCACCGCGCTATATCGAAGGCTATCTCGTCACCCTGGCGGATAAGATCTCCGCCACCCGCGAGACACTCTCGATGGGCCGATTCCATAAGAAGGCGCTACCGGCCAAGCCGCTGCGTGCCGAGCTGCAATCGAGCCGTCAGCGGCCGGAAATTACGCAGGGCAGGTAACCGCCAATGATGCTGTTTCTTGAATACCTGTTCCTCTGGTTCATTTTCTACAGTTTCGCCGGATGGGTCTATGAATCGATTCTGGTCTCCTGCCAACAGCATCGCTGGGTGAATCGCGGATTCCTGAATGGTCCGCTCTGCCCGATCTATGGCACGGGCGCAGTGGCCGGTGTAGTGATTCTCGGCCAGATTCATAATCCGGTCGTCTTGTTCTTTCTGGCGATGATTGGCGCTTCAGTACTTGAATACTTCACTTCATGGGCTATGGAGCAGTTGTTCCACGCGCGATGGTGGGATTACTCGCATTTCCGATTCAATCTCAATGGTCGCATCTGCCTGCTCGGTGCCGTGGTATTCGGCATCGGGGGAGTGCTGATCGTCGATGTGATCCAACCTCAGGTTGCGCGAGTGACCGACATGATTCCGCTGCAGATCATCCATGTGCTATTCATCGTGCTGATGGCGCTGACCATTGCCGACACCATCGTCACTGTGTGCGGCATCGTCAACTTCGAGCAGAGCCTCGAACAGTTCAAGATCGCCATGGCCAAGTACGGCGACGCCGTGCGAGAGAAAGTGGGCGACGCGGTATCCGGGGCCACCGATATGGCCAGCGGTATGGTCGGCGGTGCGGCTGCCGGACTTGCGGCCAAAGCCACCGACGCACTCAGCGGCGCTTCCGACAAATTCGGCGGTGTGCAGTCCGCAGTGGGCCAGAAGGTCGGCGAGTCCTGGCAGAACGGCAGGGAGATGTCTTCCGAATTCATGCTTCGTATCAAGGATGCAGCCGATTCGGTGTTCAACCGTCAGCAGCGCCGTATGATCGCATCCTTCCCAAGACTGAAGACCACCTCCAACAACGATACGTTGCAACAGCTGCGTGAGACTCTTGAAAAGCTGTACCGTCGGGGCCGATGAACGCGAAAACCCGCTTAGGCGGTACTGTCGGTGTGTTCTGCGAGACTTATAGACGCTTGAAAACAGAATTAAGCATCGTTCATCAGACAATTCGATAGGGAGAAGCTACACGCTATGGCTCACGTCACCGACTTCAAGGAAGCGGGTTTCAACACCCTGCTTGAGGAACTGGAATGGCGCGGGTTGATTTCCCAGTCCACGGACCGGGATCGACTCGCAGCGGCATTGAACGGCGAGCCGATCACCTATTACTGTGGCTTCGACCCGACCGCCGCATCGCTGCACATCGGCAACCTTGTTCAGCTTATCAATATGCGTCACATGCAGCTTGCGGGCCACCATCCGATTGCATTGGTCGGCGGCGCCACCGGCTTGATCGGTGATCCGCGCCAGTCCGGCGAACGCACGCTCAATCCGAAGGACGTTGTGGCCGGCTGGGCCGAGCGTCTGAAGAACCAGATCGGTGGCATTCTGGAAACCGAAGGCGCCAATCCGGTGCGCTTCGTATCCAATTACGACTGGACCGCGCAGATGAGCGTCATCGACTTCCTGCGCGATGTCGGCAAGAACTTCCGCCTCGGCACCATGCTCGCCAAGGATACGGTGGCACGCCGCCTGAACTCCGAGGAAGGCATCTCCTTCACCGAATTCAGCTACCAGGTGCTGCAGGGCAACGACTTCCTTCACCTGTTCGACGAATACCACTGCACACTTGAGCTCGGCGGCTCCGACCAGTGGGGCAACCTAACCTCCGGCCTTGACCTGATTCACAAGGTGCGCGGAGTGGATGTGAACGTGTTCACCAGCCCGATCATCACCGATGCACAGGGCAAGAAGTTCGGCAAGTCCGAGGGCAACGCAGTGTGGCTGGACGCCACGATGCTGAGCCCCTACAAGTTCTACCAGTTCTGGATCAACCGTCCGGACGTGGAGATGGAGAGCCTGCTGAAGGCGTTCACCTTCCTACCCAAGGCTGAAATCGAGCGTCTGGTGGAAGAATCCAAGACCAACCCGGGCAAGCGCGAGGCGCAGAAGGCGCTGGCTTGGGAAGTCACCAGCTTTGTGCATGGCGAAGCCGCAACCCAGGCCGCCATTGATGCTTCCGGCGCATTGTTCGGCCGTGGCGGCAATCTTGAGGATATTGACGAGGAAACGCTTGAATCCGTTCTGGATGGCTTCAAAGTCGTCGACGAGAACGGCGAGCACGTGTTCCCGGTGGCCAAGCCCGGTGATCGAGTGATTGACGCCGCCCAGGCGGCCGGCCTGTTCAAGTCCGGTTCGGAGGCCCGTCGTGCCATCAAGTCCGGTGGCGTGTATCTCAACAACAACCGTATCGAGGATGAGGAGCAGGTGCTGGGCGAGGGTGATTTCCTTGCTGGCCGTTTTGCGCTCATTCGTCGTGGCAAGAAGGCGCTCGGCGCCGTGGAAAACCGTTAAGTATAGGGATTAAGGAAAAGATAGATGGCAGAAGGTAACGAGCGTTCCGGCAAGTCCTACGGCGGTCATAAGGGCTATGGCGACCGTCGCCCTTCCAACCGTGGTGGCAAGGGTTTCAAGCCGCGCGGTAAGGGTGGTTTCAAGCCTCGTCGTGACGGCGAAGGTTTCAAGCCGCGTCATCGCGACAATGGTGAGGGCTTCGCACCTCGCCGTGATGGCGAAGGTGAGAACAGCCGCGGCGGCTTCCACAAGTCCTATGGCAAGTCCGGCGGCTTCCATAAGGGTGGATTCCGTAAGGACGGCGAACACGGCGGCTTCCGCCGTGACGGCTTCCACAAGGGCGGTCCGCGCCGCGATGGTGGTTTCAAGCCTCGTCGTGACGGCGAAGCGGGAGAGAACCCGCGCTACCAGCACAATGACGGCGATCGTCGTGATTTCCATCGCGATGGCGACCGTCGCAACTTCCGCCGTGATGGCGAGCGTGGTGGCTTCCGCCGCGACAACGATCGTCGTGATTTCCATCGTGACGGCGACCGCCGTAACTTCCGCCGCGACGATGACCGCCGCGACAACCGCGGTTTCAACCGTGATGGCGAGCGCCGTGATTTCCATCGCGACAACCGTGATAACCGTGGTGGTTTCCGCCGCGACAACGATCGCAAGGGCTTCCGCCGCGATGATCGTCGTGATGGCGAGCGTCGTGAATTCAACGCCGAGGAGAAGCGCGAATACCGCGAGAATAAACGCAGCGAATACATGAGCCGTCCGCGCCGCAACTCCGACGGCACGATGAGCTTCCCCTCCCAGAACCCGTACACCGCTCGTCGCCCTGATGAGCCGCGCATGCCGAAGGGCATGGAATGGTCCATGCTGTCCAAGGATGAACGCGAACGTCTTCGCGGCCTGTCCAAGGAGCACGCCGAGAACATCGGTCTGCATATTCTGGCCGCCTACGCACTGGAGGAGAAGGATCCGGAGCTCGCTCTCGAGCATGCCAAATGGGTGGCCCGCCAGGCATCCCGCATCGACTTCGCCCGTGAGACGCTGGCCTTCGTGGCCTACCGTCAGGGCAACTACAAGCTTGCTCTGCGTGAGTTCCGCACCGCATACCGCATGAACGGCTTCCAGGACTACCTTCCATTCATCGCTGACTGCGAACGTGGCGTGGGCAACCCGAAGAAGGCCGTGGAAATCGCCCAGTCCGAGGAAGGCAAGCAGCTGCACGGTGCCCCCAAGGTGGAGATGTTCCTGGTGTACGCCGGCGCTTTGGGTGACTTGGAACTGTGGGACAAGGCCATCGAAGTGGTGCACACTGTAGGCCGTTCCCAAGGTCTGCCGGGCGAATACCGCATGCGTGCCGTTCAGGCGGAACAGTACTTCCTCGAGGAAGCCGGTCGCAATGGCGAAGCCGAGAAGCTGGATAAAGTGCTGGATCGTCTGGAAGACCAGTATGCCGACGAGGACTTCGACGAAAACAGCGATGATGTGGTCATCGACCATGACCTCGCTGATCTGACCGACGATTCCGAAGTGCTTGAGCAGTTGGGAATCGATCCTTCCGATGCCCAATACGCTCCGGAACCTGAGCCGGAAGAAGAGGAATCCGAAACCGACAAGGATTCCGCTGATGACGAGGTTGAAGCCGAATCCGATGATTCCGACGACAAATCCGAAGAGACTGAAGACTCTGAGGACTCTGAAGACGCCGAGGATGAGGCCGATACCCCTGCCGAGCAGCCGGAATCCATCGAATCCGACGAAACTCCCGAGGAGTGACGGAGCCCAGCATGACCCGATTCCTCAAAGGGACCAGTCGCAGCCTAGCCGAGACCTATCAGCTTGCGTTGCTTGATCTCGATGGCGTGGTGTATCGCGGCAAGAATCCAGTCGAATACGCAGCCGACTCCATTCAGGCTGCGGAACACGCTGGCATGACCATCGAATACACCACCAACAATTCCTCTCGATTCCAGCATGTGGTGGCCGACCAGCTCAAGGGCTTCGGCCTCAATGTGGAGCCTTGGCAGGTGATTACCTCCTCGGTGGTCGCCGCGCGCATGGTGGCCAAGGCTCTGCCGGCCGGCGCCCGCGTTCAGGTACTGGGAGCGGAACATCTGCGTGAGGAAGTCAAGCGCAATGGGCTGACCATTGTGGACGGCCCTACCGACCATCCACAAGCCGTCATCCAGGGCTGGTACCCGCAGATGACCTGGCAGATGATGGCGGATGCCGCCTTTGCGGTGGAAGCCGGAGCCACATACTTCGTGACCAACCGAGATCTGACCATTCCGCGCGAGCTGGGCATCGCACCCGGCTGTGGTTCGATGATCAAGGCGGTAATCGCCGCCACCGGTGTCGAGCCAGTGGCTTCGGCCGGCAAGCCGGAAGCCTACATGTACGATGAGGCTCGCGAACTGAACGCCGCCGAAGGCCATGATCTGGTCCCCAAGGAATCTTCCATCGCCATTGGCGACCGTCTTGATACGGATATCGAGGCCGGCAACCGTGGCGGCTACGATTCGCTGGCCGTGCTGACCGGCGTCACCAATCCTACGGAACTGATGCTCGCACCGGCACATCTGCGGCCGACATTCATCGCCAAGGATTTGCGCGAACTGGCCAACGTGCAGCCTGAACCGGTCCGTGCCGAAGACGGCACGTGGGAATGCCGCAAAGCCAGCGCCTGGTTTGAGAACGGAGCAGTGCAGGTCAGCGATTCCAGCAGCATGGACGCCTTGCGCGCCGCCGTATGCGCGGCATGGGAGGCCGCTGATAAGGGCGCCCACCTCGATGCAAGCACCGTTCCGGCATTTACGCTGTAAGGCCTTGCGATGACGGACAATACGGACAACGCATCGGAGCATACGCACCTTGCCGAACGCTTCCCGCAGCTCGCCGATCTCGACTCAAAAGACAATGACGGCAAGCTGCAGGCGTTCAGAGATGTGTTGTCCGCCCTGCAACATGAGCTCGACGAAAACCGCCAGTAGTCGGTCAAAAACCGGTAATGGCCGACTACGGAATTCTTACGGTCTACGTTCTTCCGGCATTCGTATTCATCCATCCCGAGGAATCATATGTCCCAACAGCAGCTTGACCCTTCCACGCCACTTGACCGGCTCGACATGATGCTGGTGGCTGCGGGGCTGGTGGAATCACGTGCCAAAGCGCAGCGCCTGATCAAAGCCGGGCATGTGCGAGTCGATGGACAGACCATCACCAAGCCGTCATACATGGTCAAGGCCGCACATAGCGAACTCGCCGTGGACAAAGGCGACGATTATGTATCGCGCGGAGCCTACAAGCTGCTTGGCGCATTCGAGATGTTCGCCGAACAAGGGCTTACCGGGCCTCAGGGGCTGCGTTGTCTGGATATCGGCGCTTCCACGGGAGGATTCACTGATGTGCTGCTACGCAGGGGAGCGGATCAGGTAATCGCTTTGGATGTTGGCCACGGTCAGCTCGACCCCCGTATCGCAAACGATTCGCGAGTCATCGAGATGAGCGGCGTCAATATCCGCGAAGTCGAAGCAGAAGATTTGCCGTGGTCGCCGCAGATGATCGTATCCGATGTATCGTTCATCTCGCTCACATATGTGATTCCGGTCATCGAACGCATCAGCGAACCAGGCGCGCAGATCGTGCTGTTGGTCAAACCGCAGTTCGAGGTCGGCAGAGCCGGCCTGGGCAAGAACGGCATCGTTGAAGATCCATCCTTGCGCGAGCAGGCGCTCGATCGCGTGGTGAACTGCGCGAACCAACACGATCTGGAAGTCCGCGCCACCGCCGATAGCCCCATTGAGGGGACACACGGCAACGCCGAATATCTGCTCTATGCCGTACGCAAGTGAACACGGCGACAGGCACCCTTCAACAACATCACGTTGGAGGTCGTGTCCGTGCCCAATGCGGTGGAGCATATGGCATGTTCCACGGCGCTGCCTTCCCTCAGGGAAGCGGAATCCGCCTTTATGGTGCGGCAGATGAGTTTGCATGCGGATACTTCCGAGGCTTTGATCAATGTGACGCGACTTTGCGCCTGATAATCAGGCATGCCGAAACGGGAAAACATCGTACTGTGCAATGGTTGGGTGAAGATCACGCGCCCATCGATATCATTGCCATGCAGTACGCCATGCATAGAGAGATTATCGGCGATGATGTGGTGCGCATTGCGCAGCGCTCCCGTGATGTTCATATCGCCCGAACATCGAATATTTCCATCGGTATTCACGCTTCCGGTCATCTCGATGCTTTCGCATATGATGTCGCCTTTGACTTCAAGTGTGCCGCGGCCGCTTATGCGTCTTACGTGGATTCTTCCGGAACACCGAACGATGCCATTATCAATGATCAGGCTGTCACCTTGAATTTTCGGGGCTTCAAGGGTGCCCTCCACCATAACGGTTCTGAACCTCACACCGTTTGCGAATGTGGCATCATCTTCCACGTTGATGAGGTCGTAGATGCCACTTTGAACCATTGAGCAATCCGCAGAATGCTCGGTCATCGTAAACCCCCTCCTTCTTTGGGTATCGTGATTCAGCCTAAGCGCCGAACGCTTGGTTTGAGCCACGATGTTCGCAGAGTAGGGGGGGATGGGGGTGATTCTTCGGGTGGGATCAGCCTTGAATGAAATGATCGATCTGATCCTGCTTGCCCATGATGATGAGCTCGTCATTGCGATGCATCACCAGTTCGCGTGACCCGTATTGGAATTCCTTGCCCGGGGCCTTGATGCCCACTACCGTCACGCCGTACTTGTCGTGCACCTGCACGTCTTCGATGGAGCGGCCCACGGCATACAGCGGCGTGTGAATCTTGACGACCGTGTACGGGCCATCGATTTCGATGTAATCCAGATAGTTGCCGGCCACCAGATGGCCTACGCGCTTGCCGGCGTCGGTTTCCGCGTTGATGATATGACGGGCGCCGATACGCTGCAGAATACGCGCATGCTCCTGGGAGACGGATTTGGCCCATAGGTCGGAGATGCCGGCGTCCAACAGGTTGCCGGTGATGATTACCGAGGATTCGATGCTGTCGCCGATGGCGACGACTGCGGTATCGAACTGGGAGGCATCGATTTGCTCGATGGCCATCACATCGGTCATATCAGCCTGAATCGTGGGCAGATGAGCGGACCAGCGGGCCACGATTTCAGGGTTCTTGTCCACCGCGAGCACATCCTGTCCCATGGCGTCAAGCGTGGAGGCCACCGAGCCGCCGAATCGTCCGAGGCCGATGACCAATACGCTTTTGCTGCCGCTTGATTTGGATGCCATGGTGAACCTCCTGAAACGTGTTATGAACCTAAGAATAATAAGACGAGCGAATCAGCCGACGATGATGTTTTCCTGCGGATAGCGAATGGGCTCCGGCGCCATCGGCCTGCTAATCGAATAGGCGATGGTCAGCGGGCCGAGACGGCCGACAATCATTTCGGCTGCGAGAATGAACAGGCATGCAGGATTGCCGGCATTTGCCACACCGACGGAATAGCCGCCGAGTGAGAATGCGGAGCAGGCTTCAAACATGGCGTCCACGAAATTGCAGCCGGTCACGAACATGAGCGATACCGCGCCCACGAACACTAGGAAGAAGCAGGCGGTGGTCACCGAAACGGCGGTCATCTGGATACGCCGGGGGAGACGACGGTGGAACGCCGTCACATCGCGATGCCCGGTGAAGGATGCGGCGCAGATCAATACGATCACGGCGAATGTGGTGACGCGGATGCCGCCTGCGGTGGAAGACGATCCCGCGCCGATGAACATCAGCATGCTCATGAACGCCTTGGTCTCATTGGAGACTTCCGGCACCCAGGAAATATCGAATCCAGCCGAACGCGGCATTACGGCGGCGGAGAGTGCACGGCGTAGTTTCATGCTGGGGTCATCGGCCGGGAACAGGGCGGTGTTGCCCCATTCGACCAGCAGGAACCAGACCAGGGAGGCGAGCACCAGCAGGCCGGTGGTGGTCAGCGTGAGCTTGGTGTGCAACGTCCAACGCTTCGGATGCAGCCGTTTGCGGGCGCATTGCACCACATTCAGCACCACCGGGAAGCCGAGCGTGCCGACGAATGCGCTGAGCAGAATCGGCAGACCCACACCCCAACGGTTGATATGCAGGCCCGTGGCGTCCGGTGTGAAACCGGTGTTGTTATAGGCGGAGACGGCGTAGAACAGGGCCTGCCAGAGCGTGCGGCCGATCTGACCGCGATTCACGCGGAACAGTTCCGGCAGCAGCAGGGCGAATGTCAGACTTTCGGCTATGGCGAACGTGGCGAACACCACCGAAAGCACGCTTTTGATTTCGGAAAGCTTCGTGGTGCCCAGCTCGCTGGCGGTGAGCATGCGCTGGGAGACCTTGAGGCGGCGGGAGGCGCCAAGCGCCACCATGGAGGCGAACGTCATCACGCCGAGGCCGCCGAATTGAATGGAGAAGAGGATCACCACCTGGCCGAACATCGACCAGTATTGTGCGGTGTTCACCACCGGGATGCCGCAGGTCGACAGGGCGGAGACGGCGGTGAAGAACGCCGCCGGGAAATTGGTGAACACCCAGTCATGCGTGGAGAACGGCAACAGCAGCAACAATGTGACGATTACGATCAATACGAGGAAATACAGGATGGAGAGTCGCCCTGGGTGGCTGAGGAGCCTGTCGGTAAGGCCGATGCGGCGAATGCGGCGTGCGGAACGTGCCTCTCGCTTGACCTGGGCTTTGCTCTTGCTGTTCGGTTCATCGTTGGAGAACCACCAGGATAACCCTGTTGAATCCTGCTTGTTGAGGAAGGATTCATCGAAGTCGTTGGACATGGTTTCCGTTACTTCCTCAAACTGTCGTATGCTCCGGTCCGTCCGCAAAGCACGGACGATGTCATTGTATGCCGTTGCTCTACGATAATCGACTCCATGGAAGTTCAAGTGCCACGGATTGCGTGCGATTGGGCCTGGATTATGTTCGATGGCTTGATTGGCGGTTAGGATGGTCACTAGTGCAGTCGATCATCGGCGACATCGCCATACTGTGAAGGAGGACGTCATGGCCAAACGTAATGCGGTAATAGTGACGCATACCAGGCTCAGGCAGTCCGGAACCGTAGTGTCCGAGGCGGTGAGCCAACTGCGCGTGGCGGGCTTCGAAGTCACGATCATCGACAACACCGAGGCACCTGATTTCGGCGTGCAGCCGCCGGCCGTCCCCGACGATACGGAAATCGTCGTGGTGCTGGGCGGCGACGGTACGATTCTGCGCGCCGCCGAGCTGGTGCATTGCACGCAGGTGCCGATTCTCGGCGTCAACATGGGGCATGTGGGTTTCCTGGCTGAATTCGAGAGTTTCCAGATCGATGAGGCGATTCGCCGGGTGGCCGAGCATGACTACAACATCGACGAACGCATGATCGCGCATGTGGATGTGTGGCTGCCGGGCGCCACCGAGCCCATCGAGGATTGGGCGTTGAACGACATCACATTGGAGCGTGCGGACCGTGGCAAGATGGTCGAGCTCTCCATTCGCGTGGACGATGTGGAAATGAACTCGTTCGGTGCGGACGGCGTGATCGTCTCCACACCCACCGGTTCCACCGCATACGCCTTCTCCGCAGGAGGCCCTGTGATATGGCCGAATGTCAAGGCTCTGCAGCTGATTCCGCTGGCGGCTCATGCCTTGTTCGCAAGGCCGTTGATCATCGGTTCGGGATCGACCTTCTCCATCGATATCCTGGATGAATCCATGTCCGAAGGATGGATCTGCTGTGATGGGCGCAGGCAACGTGCGCTGCCGCAAGGAACGCGTGTTATTGTGCGTGAATCCCGCGATACGCTGCGTCTAGCTCGACTCTCCGGTGTGCCCTTCACCAACCGATTGGTATCCAAATTCGACCTTCCCGTGGTCGGGTGGCGCGAACACGCCAGGGCCGAGGCCGCCGGTCAATCGCACGCCCATCAGGAGCAGCCGGATACGATGCACACGGCAGCGGTGCCTGGAGATGCCAAAGACTCTGAAGTCGCAGGCCATGCCGGAGAGGTGAACAGCTGATGCTCGAAGAGCTGGATATCCGCAATCTAGGCCCGATTCATGAGGCGCAGATTACGCCGGCTCCCGGCATGACCGCGATCACCGGCGAAACCGGTGCCGGCAAATCCATGCTGCTTTCGGCATTGAATCTGATTTCCGGCGGCCCCGCCGATGCCGGACGCGTCACCGCAGGCGCTGACGAAGCCTGGGCGCAAGGCATCTTCGCCGTCACCGATAATGCCCCGGCTGCCGGAATCGCCCATGAAGCGGGCGTCGATGCCGAAGACGGCGAGCTGTTCCTCTCACGTACCGTCAAAGCGGCCGGTCGTTCCCGTGCCGTATTGGGCGGCAAAAGCGTGCCGAAATCAGTGCTTGCCGGCGTCGCCGGCGAACTGGTGACCATTCACGGGCAAACCGAGCAGTTGAAAATCGCCTCGACATCGCGCCAACGCGAATTCCTGGACCATGCGGCGGGCAACGAGCAGGAGCTGGACGCCTACCGTGAAGCCTGGCGTGCACTCACCGCATTGGATGAACGGTTGCAGCGACTGCGCTCGCAGGAATCCTCCGCACGCCAGCGCGCCGATTACCTTCGCGAATCAGTCGACCACATCAACGAGGTGAATCCACAGCCCGGGGAAGACGAAGAGCTGAAAGCCAAGCGCGATCGCATCGAGAACGCGGCGGACATCGCTGAAGGAGTCTCCCGCGCGCTCGCGGCCCTGGACTCCTCCCAAATGGAATTCGACGCGTCCTCGGACGGTGCCGGTGCCTCCGATTTGTTGTTGCAGGCGTCGCAGGCGTTGCGCGGTATCCACGCATCCGGGGATTTCGGCGAACTCGCCGACCGTCTCGAATCGTTGAACGCCGAACTGCAGGACGTGGTGTTCGCGCTGTCCGGCCACTTGGACGAAGACTTCGGCGATGCCGACCTGGATACATTGAATGCGCGCATCCATGAGCTTGGCGAACTGACCCGCCGTTGGGGACCCACGTTGGAGGACGTCATCGCCTGGCGAGACAAAGCGGCGTTTGAAATCGAAGACTTGGACGCTTCGCCTGAAAAGCTTTCGGAATTGGAAGCCGAACGTGATGTGCTGCATGGCAAAGCCGAAGAAGCCGCGGCCGCGTTGAGTGCGGTGCGCGTTGAAGCGGCGAAGCGTCTTGCCGGGCGAGTGACCGCCGAATTGGAATCATTGGCCATGGCTGGGGCCTCATTGGAGATTCGTGTGGCGCCGCGCCATGGTGACAGCGCTTTGGATGCCAACGGCGGTGATGATATCGCGTTCCTGTTCACCCCCTATGAAGGTTCACCGCAGCTGGCCATGGGCAAAAGCGCCTCCGGCGGTGAGCTGAGCCGATTGATGCTTGCTCTGGAATTGTCGGCGGCGGATATGCATGCCGGCGAGTCCGATAGGTCTTCCGGATCAGGTGCCGTTTCCGACATGACGTTCATCTTCGATGAGGTCGATGCCGGAGTCGGAGGCAAGGCCGCGGTCGAGTTGGGCAAACGATTGGCGCGCTTGGCTCGCACCTCCCAGGTGATTGTGGTGACGCATCTGGCGCAGGTCGCCTCTTGGGCAGACAGCCAGTTTGTAGTCACCAAGATTCCGCCGGACGCCGACGATGATGCCGTGGGCGTGGTGACCACCGTGGACGAGGTCACCGACGATGCGCGCGTGCATGAAATCGCACGCATGCTCTCCGGTTCCGAATCCGAAGCATCCCTCGACCACGCCCGCGAATTGCTCAAGGAGTCGGTGCTGTGATCTATATAGGCTCCCTCTGATGAGGGAGCTGTCAGCGAAGCTGACTGAGGGAGAGACAGTATTTGAGGAGATAAACACGTATGAAATCGCAGAAAGCCGCTATCTTCGATCTTGACGGTACCCTGCTTGATTCGATGGGCGTCTGGAATCAGATCGACATCGATTTCCTTGGCCGCCGCGGTATCGCTGTGCCTGCCGATTACATAATCACCGTGGCATCGATGCAGTTCCGAGAAATCGCCGAATACACCATCGATAGATTCCATTTGCCGGATACGCCTGAACAACTGATGGCCGAATGGGATGAAATGGCTCGTGTTGCCTATGGCACCACGGTCCAAGCCAAGCCGGGGGCGGTGGAGTATCTGCGCGAACTGAAAGGTTCCGGCGTGCGTCTCGCCGTGGCCACTACATTGATGCCGCAGCTGCGTACTGCGGCGCTTGACCATCTGCGCATGAGCGAATTCTTCGATGCGATTGTCTCGGTCGATGATGCCGGGGGAGTGGGCAAATCCAAGCCGGATGTGTATCTGCTGGCCGCAAGCCGTCTCGGAGCGAAGCCGGAGAACTGCACAGTATTTGAGGATTTGCTGGTGGCGATTCGCTCCGCCAAGTCGGCCGGCATGCAGGCCTGGGCCATGTATGACGATTCCTCGGCCTCCGATTGGCCTGAAATCACGCGCGTTGCCGATGGTACGCTCTATGACTTCCGTGATGCGCCACGCCTGTAGCATTTGATTGCTGAAAACAACAAGCCGTCAACATCGATGAAATACGATGCTGACGGCTTTATTCGTGTGAGGGAACCGCTAGAAAATCGACTGCAGATCCGCGCTGCGATTTGACTTGAACCGCTGACGCTCCAACTCCTCACCTTCCTGACGCTCCACCTTTTCAGAGGCGATGCGCTCCAGCAGCGTGGCAGTCGGTGCGCGGTAGACGACTTCGTCATAGACGTGGCCGTCGCGCTCCACAACCTCGGCCTTGCGGCCAACCTCCTTGAATCCAAGGGACTCATACATATGACGGGCACGCAGGTTGAACGACCAGACCTTGACGGTGATGGTTTTTGCCTTGAGCTGTTCGGCGGCGAGCTGGATGCCGAGTTTCATGGCCTGGTTGCCATAGCCAAGGCCTTGGAAATACGGGCCGATGAGGATACCCATCGTGGCGTCGCGATCCGGATCCTCGCAATCCCAGGCAGCGATGTGACCAATGGGCATGCCGCCTGGATCCAACACGGTCCGACCGAATCGGTGCTCGTCGTCGGTGTCGCTCCATCCGTGGAACTGGGCGTCCACCCGTTCCCGCGGAAGGGCGTCAGTGGTGACTCGGCATCCGTCCGCAACGGATGCGTCATTCCACCAGGCTTCAAGGTATGGGTAATCATTTGGCTCTGTAGCGCGCAAGGTAACAACGTTGTTTGGCATAGCAAGCCCCTTTCCGTTGCCATTGTAGGCATATTGGATGTTTCGACTCGTAGACGGGAAGTGCTCCTGCGGCATTGTTTATCAAGTGTTCACACATTGCCACGTAGGGGATGTTCATACCACCAGACTGCGCTGTTGTACTGTTATGCAACACACCTTGACAGTTGGCAATAACAGTTATACTGTGTTGCATAACAGCTAAACAGCTGCGAGCGCTATAACGAAAACAATCGAAAGGGGCATAGGTGAAACTGATCATCTCATCCGTGTCCGGTGAACCCATTTACGAGCAAATCAAGAACCAAATCCGTGCGAGTGTGCTGAACGGCGAACTCCAAGCAGGGGAGGCGTTGCCTTCCTTAAGAAAGCTGGCCAAGGAACTGCGCATCTCCGTGCTCACCGTCACCAGGGCGTACAACGAGCTGGCCGATGAGGGCGTGGTGCAGAACATCCAAGGCAAAGGCACGTTCGTGATGGACAAAGGCAATGAGCTGATGCGCAATCAACTCGAGTCCCAAGCCCGCGAGAGCCTCGCCGAGGCCGTCCGTGCGGCCAAGGCCGCCGATATCCCGCTTGCCGATTTGGAAACGATGCTCACCGAGGAATACCAGAAACTTCCTTCCTAGGCTCCCCTTGTCAGGGGAGCTGTCGTGCGAAGCATGACTGAGGGGTAGTTACATGGATGGCATGCATTGGTTATTGCTCGTCATCCGATGAAAGACAAGGCATTGCTATGACCATTGATCAATCGCCGATGGCGCTGTCCATCACCGGCGCAACCAAGCATTACGATTCCGGCTTCACGCTGGACGACATCACCTTCGACCTGCCGGTTGGCTACATCATGGGCCTCATCGGCCCGAATGGTGCCGGCAAATCCACGCTGATCAAGCTGATTCTTAATATGATCCACCGCGATGCCGGCGAAATCCGTGTGCTGGGCCTCGACAATATCGCCGATGAGGAAACCGTCAAGGAGAACCTCGGCGTGGTCTTCGACTCCAGCTATTTCATCGAAACGTGGACGGTGAACAAAGTCGAGCGGGCCATGGCGCCAATGTACCTCGCATGGGACCATGCCGCTTTCGACGGCTACCTCACACGCTTCGGCCTGGACCGCAAGAAGCGTGTGAAGGAGCTTTCCCGCGGCATGCAGATGAAGCTCATGCTCGCTGTGGCCCTGAGCCATGACGCCAAGCTGCTGGTGCTGGACGAGCCCACCAGCGGTCTCGACGTGCTCGCCCGCGACGAGCTCATGGACATCCTCCAGAACTACATCGCGGACGGTGAAAGCAGCGTACTTTTCTCCACACATATCACCGCCGACCTCGAGCGGGCCGCCGACTTCATCACCTACATCACGCGCGGCAAGCTCTACTTCACCGGTCCCAAGGATGAATTCGAAGAATCCTTCCGACTGGTCAAAGGCGGGCCGGATGATTTGGCGCCTGACGTCAAGGGCGTCGCGGTCGGCATCCACCGCTATGAGACCGGCTTCGACGCGCTCGTGCGTACCGAGGACCTTGACAAGCTCGAGGGACTCAAGGCTGAGGAGGGGAGACGCTGGGCGCCGCTCGCCGCCGAACCCGCTTCCATTGACGACATCATCCGTCTGACCAACGTGGATGGCGCTGTACATGCGATGGAGGTGGCATGATGACCGGAGTATTGCGTGCCTTCATGCTGGACGTGCGGCGTATTACTTCACAGGGTGTGTTCTCGATACTGGTTCTGCTCATAGGGTTTCCTGCGGCGATAATACTGCTCGGAAGCATCTCGGGCGGTGTCAGCTATATGCCCGGAGCCGCTATCGGTGGTGTCTCCGCGATGCTTGCCTTGCTGCCGCTCAACGCATTCACCTTTGAACAGCAAGGGCAGAATAATTGGATGAACGGCGTCATTCCGGTTCGTCGTATTCATCAGGTGATTGGCCGGTATCTCGTGGTCAGCGCATGCATGCTGGCACTGGCGTTGGAAGTTGCGGTTTGCGTCGGCGCTGGCATGTTATTTGAATCCGGAACGATTCAGTTTTCTGGGCTGATAATATCTGTGCTGGCTGCGGTTGTGATGTATGCGCTGCTCGAATCGGTGCTGCTTCCACTGTGCTACCGGTTCACTTATCAGAAGGCGTTGCTGACGATGATGCTCATCTGCATTGGGCTCGGTGCGGCGATAGCCGCTGTGTTCGCACTGCTCGCCAAACTGGCTCCTGCTGCGATTGACGCGCTCATCTCATGGGCGGTGTCGTTGACCGAGACGATGTCGGGCGCAGGCATGATTTGGCTGGCTTTGGGCGGAGTGGTTCTGGCAGCGGTCGCTGCAGCGGTCTCGCTCGCCGTATCGCTGCACATCTATCTCGCTAAGGAGTTCTGATGGTATCCGCATTGAGCAAGCGTATTCACCTGCATGCCGAGCGTATCGCTGTCCGTATGGATTTCGCTGCCCTCACCGGCAATTCCGCGGTGATGAACGTTATCGCATTCCTGGCCCCATTGGTATTTACCGCGTTCACCTGGCAATCGGGGCCAGATGAATCAGGTCTGCCGCTCACGGTTATGGCATATCTGACCGTTATGTACTGGGTCGCTTCTATCGCCGTATTGTTCCAATTCAACAGTGACAATCAGCTGGCCTCAGCTCGGATGATTGGTGTGATGCCGGTATCCCGCCGTACGCAAGTCAATATGCGCTACTGCTCCGCGAGTCTGCTGTTCCTGATTTGCTTTGCGGAACTCGGCATCGAAATCGCACTGTCCAGATTATGGTTCGGCATCGGCTTGAGCGCGCTTGTCACGGTCATGCCGCTCGCCATGGCCGCTTTCGTGGTGTTGGCTGCCATAGTGATTCCGGTGTTCTACTCCTGTGGTGATTTCGTCAAGGCTTATTCGAGGTTGTTCACCGGCGCGATCACCGTGTTCTTCGCTGTACAGATCATCCTGTTGTTATTGCCTGACGGTCTGCGCTCGCAGGTGCTGTCCACGTCCATTACAGTGTCGCCAATCGGTTGGGTTGTGATAGGAGTCATCGCCATCGTGTCCCTTATCGTCTCCTACCGCATGTCCCTGCGTATCTGGAGCACCAAGGAACTGTGATTCTGCATAGGACGCAAAGCGACGTTGAAGAGTCCGACACCTTCCTTGAAAAGGTGTCGGACTCTCCAACGTTTATGCGGTTTTCAATCGATACGATTGTTTAGGGCTCCTTGCCGGTTGCGTGCGTTCGATGATGCCCTTGTCAAGCATTTTGCGCAATTGATAGGTGACGGTTGATCGTGGAGCTCCAGTGGCTTTCACCAGTTCGGGCGTTTGCGCGACGCCGCGCTCCATTAACAGTTGAATCAGGGTTTCTTCCAATGTCGATTCGCCGTTAGCGGTAAGTGGCTCGGAACGGATGCCAAGAATACGCGCATAGGCTTCGTTTAATCCGGGAATGTCTTTTGCATATCGGTTGTACATCTCCTGATTGGATAATTCGGTACCGTGAATGGTGCTTTGCGGGAAAGGAATGATTTTTGGCCGGGATGTGGTTGCCGATTCCCTGTGAGATGAACCTTGCTGGGAGCTGTAATCGACATCAGGGCGATCCGACCACTTCGCATACCTTGGGTCCCTGCGACTGTCCGGCAGCTTTGAGGTGTCCGACGAGCGGAAAGTGACGCAGAACGTGTTCAACGTGCTGTAGATTTCAGGCTCGCCATTGCCGTTGTCCTGCAGGAGGCGATTGATGAGGCTGTAGCCAGTGCCGCGGTTCTCCGCTACCATACCGCCGTGAAATGGGGTGCACTCCAGTAGTTTGGCAAGTGTCTGGTTGCGTGTGGATGTTGCTCCTGGGCTACTGATGGATTGCAAGGTCACATCGCCATAAAGTCCGCCCGGATTGAGTATTTCCAGCCTATCCTTATACATATTGACCTGAATTTGCCCTCCCTGTGCCATTGGAGAGTAATCGCGGTGCATGATGGCGTTGACCACGGCTTCGCGCACCGCGTCTTCGGGGTACTCGTAGGTGTCTTTGCGGAATGGACCATCCAATACGCCGCCGATGCGCATGTTCTTTTGCACCGCGTTCAATACATTGTCGAGAATTTCTGGAATCGGACCGTCAAAAGAGCAGTTGTCGATGAACTTCACTCCACCTGCGAAGACTTTGTCGTATCCCGGATAGCAAGTGAACGTGATATTCACTCGTGGCATGAATTGCTGAGGATAATTGCCGGCAACCAGCAGACCTGCCACGGTCGGCCGAAGCGTACCAGTGCCATCGGGCTCAGCTATTCCCAGTGATTGCATGGCTTCCTCGTTGGAGAGATTGCCGAAGATGCGTGGGCTTTGCTTTCGGCGCGTAGTGAGAATGGACTGCAGCAAATCGGGCAGGAGATCGCCTATGGTGGCATCTTCCACCAATGCTCGATCATGCGTGGGCTGTGCGCGGTTTTCCAATAGTCGGTCGATTTCATAATGACTGAGCTTGCGGTCGCCGTCCCAAATACGGATGAACGAGCCGCTGTACCGTCCTCGAGTGCGAACATAACAAGGTTTGTCGAGCGGATCAGCTTCATCGATAACCGCAATAACAACAGTGGAATCACGATACGTGGCTATATCAATGAGCGGTTGCAGGGGAGGAGTGATTTTATCCCTGCACATTTGCGCCAGTGCTTCGGCAATGGGCTTTGCTTGGAATCCTTGCGCAGGAGCGAAATTGTTATGTTCTGAAACACCAAGAATTATGATGCCGCCGGTGCCGTTGGCAAATGCGGAAACGGTTTCGGCTAAGGAGACGGGTAAACCTCCCACGGCCTCCTTGATTTCAATGGATTGCGTATCCGATTGTGCTGAACGCAGCGGATTCAGTAGATCGTCAATCTCATCTTCCGTCCACATGCGTGCCTCCATCATCGAATACTTGTGCATACCAATACCATCATATCAAACATCGCAAACAACTTAATATGTTTGATATGATGATGGCGTACATATCGGATTACCGGGCATAATACGATTGAGGGGAGTCCGGCGACATGCCTGGACTCCCCTCAATTGACTTCGTTAAGAAAGCTAAGTTTCACCTCACAGCGCTTCGGCGGCGTTGGCCACGAAACGTTCCATGCCGTCAATCGGCACGACCGTGTTGAAACGCACCTTGGCATGCTCTAGTCCGCGCAATGCCGCCGGGGCGGTGGTGCCGGTTTCTCGGGCCAGCACATCCATGCATTCGAAATCGGTGCCAGTGGCGTCGAAGCCCAGGGCCTCGTTCACCACGCGCGGGAACTTGTACGGGCTCGCGGTGGACAGAATCACGCGCGGGGTCAGTGGATCGCGCGGCATCTGCTGGGCCACGAAGTACGCGCAGGCGGTGTGCGGATCAATCACATAGTGGTTCTTGTTCCAGCAGTCGGCGATCATCTCGCGCACCTGATCCTCATTGGCCCAGCCGCAGCCGAACAGCTGGCGGATCTTGGCGAGCAGCTCCTCCGGAATCTCATAGGTGCCCCACTTGTTGAGATCGTTCATCAGCATCGCGATCAGGCGGGTGTCACCCTCGGAGAAGTAGTAGAGCATACGCTCCAAATTCGAGGAGATGAGAATATCCATCGAGGGGGAGATGGTCTGGAAGAACGGGCGCTGACGGTTGTAGGTGCCGGTGGTCAGGAAGTCAAACAGCACATTGTTCTTGTCGGAGGCCACCACCAAGTGCTTGACCGGCAGGCCGAGCAGCTTGGCGTAGTAGCCGGCGAGAATATCGCCGAAGTTGCCGGTCGGCACCACGAATTCGACCTCATCGCCGACATTGATCACCTGGTCGGCGAGCAGCTGCGCATATGCGGAGAAGTAGTAGACCACCTGCGGCACCAAGCGTCCCACATTGATGGAATTGGCTGAGGAAAGCACCACATGCGAATCCTTGGCGAGGCGCTCGGCCAGAATCTTGTCGCCGAAGATGCGTTTGACCGCGGACTGGGCGTCATCGAAGTTGCCTTCCACGGCTGCCACGTTTACGTTCGCGCCGATCTGCGTGGTCATCTGCAGTTCCTGTACCTGGCTCACCTTGCTTTCCGGGTAGAAGACGGTGATCGCGGTGCCCGGAGCGTCGGCGAAGCCGGCCAGCGCGGCCTTGCCGGTGTCGCCGGAGGTGGCCGTGAGAATCATGATCTTCTCATTCGGGTCACCGTCGGACGGCGTGGTGTGCGCCATGAAACGCGGCAGAATCTGCAGGGCCACGTCCTTGAACGCGGAGGTCGGTCCGTTGAACAGCTCGAGGATGTAATCCTCGCCCAGCGGCTTCAACGGGGTGATGCGTTCGTCGGACCACTGGGAGCCATAGGCGTCAGCGATGCACTGGGCGAGCTCCTCGGCGGTGAAGTCCGGCAGCAGTGCGCCGAGCACGTCGGAAGCGATCTCCTGATAGGTCTTGCCGGCCAAGTCGGCGATATCCACCTTGGTCTGGCCCAGGGAATCGGAGACGAACAGGCCGCCGTCATCGGCGATGCCCTTGCGGATCGCCTGCTTGGCGGTCAGCGAATCGGTGGTGCTGCGAGTGGAATGGAAGGTGGTAGCCACGATAATCCTTTGAATCTTGGAGCCAGAAAAGGTTTGAAAATCCTCTTTAGTCTACCTTGCGCTATGGGCAGTAGGCGGTTCCATCTCGTTTCCCAGGCTGCCGATCGAGCCGTCCATATGGTTGCGATGAACCGTGAAACACGTCCATGTGGTGAGACGTAACGCGGCTGCGTGAAACAGTCCCGCTACAAAAGTTCAATACAGTGCAACACGAACGGCAAACCAGTCGTTATCCACACCTTAAGGAGCACAGATGACCGCTTCATCCCATGCACAAACCGCAACCGACGCTTTCAACGCTCCCATCAGCGCTGCAGATCCGGAAATCGCCGAGCTGCTTGATTCCGAACTCCGCCGCCAGCAGGGTGGCCTCGAAATGATCGCCTCCGAAAACTTCGTGCCGCGCGCGGTATTGCAGTGCCAGGGCTCTGTGCTCACCAACAAGTACGCCGAAGGCTACCCGGGCCGCCGCTACTACGGTGGCTGCGAATTCGTAGACCAGATCGAAACCATCGCCCGCGAACGAGCCAAGAAGCTGTTCGGCGCCGAATACGCCAACGTGCAGCCCCACTCCGGCGCCCAGGCCAACGCCGCCGTCTACCAGGCGCTCGTCAAGCCCGGCGACACCGTGCTCGGCTTGGCTCTCGACCACGGCGGCCACCTGACCCACGGCATGAAGATCAACTTCTCCGGCAAGTTCTACCATGCCGAAGCCTACGGCGTGAACCCGGAGACCTTCCGCATCGACCCTGAGATCATCCGCCAGCGTGCACTTGAAGTGCACCCGGCCATGATCATCGGCGGCTGGTCCGCCTACCCGCGCATCGAGGACTTCAAGGCCATGAAGGAGATCGCCGACGAGGTCGGCGCCAAGTTCTGGGTCGACATGGCCCACTTCGCCGGTCTGGTGGCCGCCGGCCTGCACCCGAGCCCGGTGCCGTACGCCGATGTGGTTTCCTCCACCGCGCACAAGACGCTCGGCGGCCCGCGTTCCGGTTTCATCCTGGCCAAGCAGGAGTACGCCAAGAAGCTCAACTCCTCCGTGTTCCCCGGCCAGCAGGGCGGCCCGCTCATGCACGTGGTGGCCGGCAAGGCTGTGAGCTTCAAGGTGGCCGGCACCCCGGAGTTCAAGGACCGTATGCAGCGCACGCTCGACGGCGCCAAGATCCTCGCCGACCGTCTGATGGCCGACGACGTCAAGGCCAACGGCATCTCCGTGCTGACCGGCGGCACCGACGTGCACCTGGTAATGGTCGACCTGCGCAACTCCGAGATGGACGGCAAGCAGGGCGAGGACCTGCTCGCCCAATGCGGCATCACCATCAACCGCAACACCGTGCCGTTCGATCCGCGCCCGGCATCGGTCGCCTCCGGCCTGCGCATCGGTACTTCCGCGCTCGCCACCCGCGGTTTTGGACCGAAGGAATACGAGGAGGTCGCCGACATCATCGGCACCGCGCTCGCAGCCGGCCCGTCCGCTGATGTGGAGAGCCTCAAGGCCCGCGTGGACAAGCTCGTCGAGGACTTCCCGCTGTACCCGGACCTCGACCAGATTCACTGATCGACTCGCTGAGTCTGTGACTCAGCCGTGAAACTGACTGGCTCCCTGAAAAGGGAGCCTTTTCCATGCCTAAAACCGAGCCGAAACAAGCGATATGCCACATGGTGAGCTACCCTTGTCTGTTATGAGCGAAGCACTGAGTCCTGAAATATTCGATGCCGTGTGCGAGCAGGCCGATAAGGCCGCACGCGCACAGGAATCGCTTGCCAGGGCGAACACCGAGTCCAAGAATGATCTGCTGCTGGCCATCGCCGATGCGCTGGACGAACATGCCGGAGACATCGAGGCGGCCAACAGCCTCGACATGCTCGAAGCCAAGGAAAGCGGCATGGACGCAGGCAAGCTCGACCGTTTGCTGTTCGACGTGCCGCGTGTAGCCGCCGCTGCACAAGGCGTGCGCCACGTGGCCACATTGCCTGACCCGGTAGGGGAGATCGTTCGCGGATACAACCTGCCCAATGGTCTTCGACTGACCCAAACCCGTGTGCCACTGGGTGTCATCGGCATGATTTACGAGGCCCGTCCAAACGTCACCGTGGACGTGGCCAGCCTATGCCTGAAATCCGGCAACGCCGCTATATTGCGCGGCGGCCATGCGGCGGAGCGCACGAACGCCGCGACACTCGGTGTGATTGCCCCGGTACTTGAAGCTCACGGTTTCGATGCCGCGCTCGTGCAATCCGTCGATCAGTACGGCCGTGCGGGCGCAACCGCCATGATGGAGGCTCGCGGGCATATCGATGTGCTGGTGCCGCGTGGCGGCGCCGGCCTCATCCAAGCCGTCGTACGTAATTCCAAGGTTCCCGTCATTGAGACCGGTGCCGGCAACGTGCACATCTACATCGATAAATCCGGCGACCTTACCAAGGCGATCCCCATCATTTTGAACGCGAAAACCCAGCGCGTCGGCGTGTGCAATGCCGCCGAAAAACTGCTGATTCATAAGGATGTGGCAGCTGACTTCCTGCCGGCGATCGCTGCCGCGCTGGCACAGGCGAACGTCGTACTGCAGGCGGACGCGATTTCCTATGACATCATCCAGGGTGCCGCCATTGAGGGCATCGAGCTCAACCATGCCACCGCAGAGGATTGGGATACCGAATATCTGGCTCTCAAAATGGGCGTCAAGGTGGTGGACGGCCTTGATGAAGCCATCGCCCACATCAACCGGCACTCCACCGGGCACACGGAATCCATCATCGCCGAAGACTATGAGGCCATCGAAACGTTCACCAAGCGTATAGACTCTGCTGTAGTGATGGTCAACGCCTCCACGCGATTCACCGACGGCGGTGTGTTCGGCTTCGGCGCCGAACTGGGCATCTCCACGCAGAAGATGCACGCCCGAGGGCCGATGGGATTGCGTGAAATGACCACGACCAAATGGATTGGATACGGAACAGGACAGGTACGCGCATGAGCGAAAATGTTGAGACCAACACCGCAGAGCCTCAAGACCCGAAAATCGGGCTCAAAATCGCCGCTGAACGTTTGAGCATCGTCCGTTACGTATTCCTTGTTCAGATCGAAGACGGCATCGCCTCCGCCGCGCAACGCGCCTCCCTGGAATACGCCGACGCCGTGCTCATTGGCTGGCCGGAGACCGATTCCCCGGAAGTCGTGGACCTGACCGACGCCCAGCTGAAGGTCGTGCGCGAACATATGGAGCTGATGGAAAGCTATATTTCCAAGTTCAGCCAGATGGAGCACGATGGCGATATCGACGGCATGACCGATACGCTGATCCGCATCACCGAACGCGTGGCCGAAGTGCGCCGCCTGTATCAGCCGGAATTCCCGCTGCCCACCTTCGCGGAAATCCGCCGCGTGGTGCAGGACGAGTGGGACGAGGACATGGGCAAAATCGACCCCCAGGAAAGCGATCCCACGGCCGACGAGATTGAACATGAGACCGAGACCGCAGACGGCCAGGCCGCCGAAGCCAACGAAAGCGGTCAGGCATGAGCGCTAGCGAACCCACGGAACTCGCGGCCGTAGCACAGGAGGAAACAGGTCGCCGCATGTCCGACCTATCCGGTCAGGCCGGCGTGAACGGACACGGCAAAGGTCGGCTCTCCGCACGCGGCAACTGGCATACGCGCCTGCGCATCGGCATTATGGGTGGCACGTTCGACCCTATTCACAACGGGCACTTGGTCGCGGCCTCCGAAGTCGCGTGGGTGTATGACCTGGATGAAGTGATCTTCGTGCCCACCGGCCGGCCGGTATTCAAGCTGGACAAGCATGTCACCAACGCGGAGGACCGTTATCTGATGACGGTGATCGCCACGGCGTCAAACCCCAAGTTCACGGTCTCCCGTGTGGACATCGACCGCCCGGGCGTCACCTACACCATCGATACGCTGAAGGATATTCGCGCCCAACACCCGGACGCCGAACTGTTCTTCATCACCGGTGCGGACGCCGTGGCGGAGATCATGCAGTGGAAAGACGCCGAGAAGATGTGGGATCTGGCCCACTTCGTGGCCGTCACCCGCCCCGGTTACTCCTCTCCGGAAGGCGTGAAGCTGCCGGAGGGCAAAGTCGACACATTGGAGATTCCCGCATTGGCCATCTCCTCCACGGATGTGCGCCGCCGCGCGCATCAGAACGAGCCGGTGTGGTATCTGGTCCCAGACGGTGTGGTGCAATACATCGGCAAGCATGGTTTATACCGGTGATATACCGGTGATGGATTAATGCCGGCCGCCGTCAGGCCAGACCCATCGTGATTTTCAACGTCATTACCCGTGTCGCCGCTTGAGTGACTTTGGCGGCGAAGGCGGGATCGGCATCCGCCCGTGCGGACAATCCGTCCAGGATTGGCTCCACATAGTCGGTTTCGCCAACGCAGGCAAGATCACCTCCGGCATCCACCAGCTTGACGCCCAAGTCGGCGGGACTGTAGTTGCTGAGTGCCGCCGCCGACATCGAATCCGAAATCACCACACCGTTGTAGTTGAGGTCGTGGCGAATATGCCCGTCGATCATCGTTGATGAGAACACCGCAGGATCATTGGGATCGATTGCCTGATATGTGGCCAATGCCATCATCACCATTGCCGGATTCGCCTGACGGATGACGGAATCGAATGCGTTGACCTCAGGGCCATCCAGCGTGGTGGTGGTATCGATGATGCCATCAGTGGTGAAATCGGTGTTGCCGCTCACCGATCCCAATCCCGGATAATGTTTGATTGCGGATTCGATGTTGGCGCCGCGCATTCCCCGAACGAACGCCATGCCGTGATTGGCGTTGCCGGCGGAATCCAATCCAAAGTCTCGTGCCAGCGCGCCGATCGGCGCATTGGATGTGCGGTTCACCGTAACCGTGCCCAACACAGGGGCGAGGTCGACATTGATGCCCGCGGACGCCAATTGTGATCCCCAGACGGATGCCGACTGCTGCAACTGGTCCTCCGTCATGGTTCCTTGCTCCACGGCGGAGGGCATCTGATCGAAACCGGGTCCGCTGAGATGCTGGACATAGCCGCCCTCCTGGTCGGTGGCCACGATGAGTTTGTTTTCAGCTGCCGCGTATCCCTGCAATCGATCCACTGCGGAACGCACCGAAGCCGTTCCAGCGTTCCAATTGCCGATGATAAGTACCGATCCCACATGACGGTCGGCGATTAGCGACGCCAATGAACTGGGATCGGTTTCGGGCGTCAATGGCGCCATCACCAGTTGCCCGACCCGAGTGCGCATATCCATGGCCTGAACCATGCGACGAGCTTTGCCGGCAGGGGAAAGATCCGCTTTGGGCACCTGCCCGCGCTCCAATTGCCGTGGAACATCATTCCCGGTGGAGTATGCCGAAGCATGATTATTGTGGCTTGTCTTGGCGAACCAACCGCTGCACCATCCGTAAAGGGCCGAGACCACAACCGCCAGCACGCATGCCATTGCAAGCATCGCCACAACCCAATGCGGGATCTTACGTGTGCGTTGCGGGGAATGAGATGATTGCGATGCGCGATGATTCATACTGCCCAGCATAGGCGGTACTTGTCAGACTGTTGCCAGCTGGCATCCAGCATGATGTGCTCAGCGCATAACGCCCGTTCGCGGCCTGTCTGTACGCTGGAAGGCATGTCTTTTAATGATCCTTTCTCCGTGTTCTTCGGCAATGGCGGCGGCAATGATCGTGCGCGCAACCAGTCGAACAACGATGATCCGATTATTCTCAACGTCGAGGCCGATGGGGACGGCCCCGCTCCCGGCGGCAATACGAGCGGTTCAGGCGCTGGCAATGGGCGCCCTCCGTTCGGCGGCCCTGCCCGTCCGCGCCTGACGCGAAATGTTTCCGCCTCGCACAACAATCGCGGCACCAAGATCATGCTTGGCATCGTGCTGGCGCTGGTTATTGTTGTCAGCCTGTTCTTCGCGCTGTCCCGCTTCATCACCGATTTGATGTGGTACGGCCAGCTCGGCTTCCAATCCGTGGTCTGGGTGCAGCTCGGCGTCAAAGTCGGCCTATGGGTGGCCTACGCACTGCTCATGGCCCTGACTGGTTTCCTTGCTGCCTGGCTGGCCATCCGCGCCCGCCCGGATTCGGCGGACGGCTCCACCATCCGCATCAACGGAGCCGTGGTGGAAGTCGGTAAATCCTTCAGCTCCAAAACCGCGCGCCGCGTGGCGGTGGTGATCTCGCTGATTGTCGGCGCGATTTTCGGTGCCCAGTTCAACGCGAACTGGAGCGAGATCCTGCTTATGTTCCATGCGCAGAGCTTCGGCGTCAACGATCCGCAATTCGGCCTCGATAATGGCTTCTACGTGTTCGTGCTTCCCGGCCTGAAGCTGGTGCTGGCCGCCGTATCCATGCTGCTCGGCGTGGGCCTGGTGTTCTCGCTCATTACCCATGTGCTGATGGGCGGTATTCGCGTCACCATGCCGGTGAACGGCCGCGGACTGTTCTCCATCACCAAGCGCGCCCGTCGTCAGCTTGGCATCTGGCTGATCTTTAACATGCTTGCCTGGGCTGTGCGTCAGGCGTTCAGCGTATTCGACCAGCTCACCGTGCAGGGCTCCCGCATCACCGGTGCCTCCTACACCGCGGTACATGCGAATATCCCGGTCACCATCATCATGGCTGTAATCACCGCAATTCTTGGCGTGGTGCTCGGCGTCTGGCTGATGCAGTCGCATGCGTTGGAAGGCCCTGCTTCCCTTGGCGTACGCGCTTCCGCCGCATTGAAGGCATGGCGTGTGCCGGTGATTTCCATCGCCGCCACCGTGGTTGTGGCCATGGTGCTCACCATTGCATGGCCGGCATTGCTGCAGCGTTTCCGCGTGAACCCGAACGCGCAGGAAATGGAATCCACCTACATCCAGCGCAACATCGACGCCACCCGTGCCGCTTACGGGCTCGATAAGCTCAAGACCGAAAACTACAAGGTCACCAACAAGGGTGAGCAGGGCGCGCTCGCCAAGGAGGCGGACACCACCGCTCAGATCCGTCTGCTGGATCCGCAGGTCGTAAGCCCCACGTTCAAGCAGCTACAGCAATCCAAGCAGTACTACACCTTCGCGGACACGCTCGCCGTTGACAAATACGATGTGGATGGCGTCTCCCAAGACACGGTGATCGCCGCCCGTGAGCTCGATTTGGACGGCAACGACAACCGCAACTGGGTGAACGACCACACCGTGTACACCCACGGTTACGGCGTGGTGGCCGCCTACGGCAACAAGGTCACCGCCGACGGCCAGCCGGAATTCTTCGAATCCGGCATCCCGACCCAAGGCAAGCTCACCGAATCCCAGAAGTACGAGCCACGCATCTACTTCTCCCCGAACACCACCGAATACTCCATCGTCGGTGCTCCAAGTGGCACCCAGCCATGGGAGTTCGATTACCCGACCGGCTCCGAAGGCGCGTTGACCACGTTCAAGGGCAACGGCGGCCCTTTGGTGGGCAATCTGCTGTCCCGACTGCTGTATGCGATTCGATTCGGTTCCGATCAGATCCTGTTCTCCGACCGTGTGACCTCCGCATCGCAGATTCTCTACGATCGCTCCCCGAAGGAGCGCGTGGCCAAAGTGGCGCCATATCTGACGCTCGATGGCCGCGTCTACCCGGCAGTGGTCGATGGCCGCGTCAAGTGGATTGTGGACGGCTACACCACCTCCGACGCCTACCCGTACTCGCAGATGACCAACCTCGGCACCGCCACCCAGGATTCCACCACGGTCTCCTCCTCGACGGTCTCCTCGTTGGGCTCACAGCAGGCCAACTACATCCGCAACTCGGTCAAGGCCACCGTCGACGCCTATGACGGTTCCGTGGACCTGTACGTGTGGGACACCTCCGACCCGGTGATCAAGGCATGGGAACAGATCTTCCCGGGCCAGTACCACCAGTTGAGCGAGATTTCCGGCGACCTGATGAGCCACATGCGCTACCCGGAAAGCCTGTTCAAGGTGCAGCGCGAACTGCTCTCCAAGTACCATGTGACCTCCGCCAGCCAGTACTACTCCGGTGAGGATTTCTGGCAGACGCCGGTGGACCCCACCGAATCCCAGGCCCAGCAGGACCAGGACATCCTCCAGCCGCCGTACTATCTGACGCTGCAAACCGGCGGCACCAAGGAACCGGTGTTCTCGCTGACCTCCACCTACATTCCGGCAGGTCAGTCCACCCGTGAAATCCTGACCGGATTCCTTTCGGTGGATTCCGACGCCGGCAACCAGAAAGGCAAGATCGGCCCGAACTACGGCACCATCCGACTGCAGGAACTGCCGAAGGATTCCAACGTGCCGGGCCCGGGCCAGGCGCAAAACAACTTCAACGCCAACGCCGATGTGTCCAAGGAACTGAACCTGTTGCAATCCGGCGACACCAAGGTGGTGCGAGGCAACCTGTTGACCCTGCCGCTCGGCGGCGGTCTGGTCTACGTGCAGCCGGTGTACGTGAAGTCTTCGGGCGCCACATCCTTCCCGCTGCTGAAGAAGACCCTGGTGGCCTTCGGCGATCAGGTCGGTTTCGCGGATACCCTCGATGAGGCGCTTGACCAGGTGTTCGGTGGCGATTCCGGCGCGAATGCCGGTGATGCCGAGAACGCCAACGATTCGAATGCTTCAAGCTCGTCCAGCAATGCGACCGGTTCGGACAAATCCGACAACCAGACAGGTTCCGACCAGACCGGTTCCGACCAGACCGGGCAGAGTAATAGCTCCCAATCGTCTGGTCAGGCCTCCTCCGGCACGCAGTCCAACGCCTCGCGCAGCCCTGAGCTCCAGCAGGCGCTGAATGATGCTTCCCAAGCCATGAAGGACAGCCAGGACGCCATGAAGAATGGCGACTGGACCGCCTACGGCGAGGCTCAAAAGAAGCTCGAAGACGCCATCAACAAGGCCATCGAGCTCGACAAGTAACAATTGACTAGCATTCGGCGCTGGTGAACAGTTTATGCTGTGCGCCAGCGCCGAATGCTATTGTCTACAACCATGCCATATACCTTCCGCGCCGCGGCCGCCTCCGACCTCACAGCCATCACCGACATCTATAATGCTTCCGTCATCGCGGGCGGAGCCACTGCTGATTTGACTCCAAGAACGTTTGAGCAACGTCAGGCTTGGGTGGACTCGCACAAGCCGCCGTATGGCGTATTCGTGGTCGAATCATCCGAAAAGCCCGGGCAGGCCATCGGTTTTGGCGCACTGTCCGTGTTCTATGATCGCGCCGGATACGATGGCGTCACCGATCTTGCCTACTACATCGACCCCGCATGGCAAGGCAAAGGCGTGGGCACCTTCATGCTCCAGCATTTGCTGGATGAAGCCCGTGCCCGCCATATGCGCAAGGCGTGCGGCATCATCTTCGCCGACAATGCCGGTTCCATTGCATTGATGCACCGCTTCGGATTCACTCAATTCGGCTTGATGCCGGCTGCCGCCACTGATTCCACCGGAACCATGCGCGATATGTCGTACTGGTATTTGGATCTGTAATTGTGCCGAAAGGGTTGCCGAAGGGGTCAGGGTACAATCTTCCAAGTTGATAAGGCTGTGAAGGAGAAACATGGCATCGGATTTTTGGCTGATTGCAGGACTGGGCAACCCGGGTAAGAAATATGAAGGCACGCGCCACAACATGGGCTTCATGGTGGCGGATGTGCTGGCCGAACGTTGGACGGTGAACTTCGCCGATCACAAGGGTCTGGCCATGCTGGGCAAAAGCACGATGAATCTCGACGGCCGCACGGTGAAGTTCTTCCTCGCCAAACCTTTGACCTACATGAACGAGTCCGGCAATGCCGTGGCCTCCATCGCCGCCTATTACCAAATTGAGCCGGACCATATCGTTGTGATCCACGATGACATGGACTTGGAATTCGGCCGTATCAAGGTCAAGGCCGGCGGTTCCGCCGGTGGGCATAACGGCATTAAATCCATCGACCGCTCTCTGGGCACACCGAAATACGCGCGCGTTCGCATGGGCGTCGGCCATGCCAAGCGTGGCCCCAACGCACACGACAACACGGTGAACTGGGTGCTTGGCGGATTCGGGCCAGACCAGCGCAAGCAGCTGCCGGACTTCCTGGCCGATGGTGCCGACGCCGCCGAAGACATCATTTTCAAGGGGCTCGCCAAGACCCAGGAGAAGTTCAATGGCCGCTGACGCCGCAAAATCCGCCGACGCGTCCGCCATCACCGCAGCGGCGAACGGGCAGCCCATTAATGGTTCCCTCGCCGGCGTATTAAGCGAGCTGACCCACGATCCAAATTTTCAGTCTCTTGCGGCCGGTGAGATCGAGCCCAGCGAAAACGCCGCTGATCCCTCGCTACTGGTCGGCATGCCGGAAGGTCTGCGCCCGGCATTGGTGGCTGCAATCGGACAAGGTGTCAACGGCAAGCCCGGCAGGCCGGTGGTCATGGTGGTGGCCTCCGGTCGCGAAGCCGAGGAGACCGTGGGAGCACTGCGCTCCTGGTATGACGGCGACCCGAACGACATCGCCCAATTGGAGGCATGGGAAACGCTGCCGCATGAGCGACTGAGTCCGCGCGCGGACACGGTGGCCAGCCGTATGGCCGTATTCCGCCGTTTGAAGCACCCGAATCAGAACAATCCGATGTTCGGCCCCATCCGCATTCTCGTGATGCCGATTCGCTCGCTAATTCAGCCGGTGGTCAAAGGCCTCGGCGACGTGGAACCATTGGTATTCACGGTAGGGGAGGAGCTCGCTCTCGACGAGGCCGCCAAGCGACTCATCGAGAACGCCTACACGCGCGTGGATTTGGTCATGGACCGCGGCGAATTCGCGGTCCGCGGCGGCATACTCGACGTTTTCCCGCCTACAGCGCCCCACCCTGTACGCATCGAATTCTTTGGCGACGAGATCGACACCATCAAGGAATTCCACGCTTCCGACCAGCGCACCTATGGCAAGGGCCTCAATACCATTTGGGCCACCGCATGCCGTGAACTGCAATTGACCGACGCGGTGCGTGAACGCGCCAAAGCATTGATCGGTTCGATTCCCAACGCCGAAGACATGCTCGAATCCATCGCCAACGCCATTCCGGTCGAGGGCATGGAATCCCTGATGCCCGCGCTCGTGGACCATCTCGAACCCGTAAGTTCGATGCTGCCCAAGCACGCAGTCATCGTGCTGAGCGACCCTGAAAAGCTGCGCCGCTCCGCTGAAGACCTGGCTAAGACCGCCAACGAATTCCTGGCAGCCAGCTGGCATGTGGCCGCATCCGGCCACGGCGCCGGCGCACCCATCAGCTTCGACGAGGCCAGCTTCCTTGACTATTCGGAAACCATCAGTTCGCTTGAATACTCCGAACATGATGTGATTCGTCTGACCAGCTTCGGCGTGGACGCCACCCTGCCCGGCCATGTGCAGCTTGACGCACAGAATCCGGCGGAATTCCGCGGCAATGAAACCAAAGCTGCACAAGGCATCGAAGGACTGATCGACGCCGGATTCCAGGTCACCATCACCGCTGCCGCAGCCGGCACCTTGGCCAGGCTCAAACGCGCGATCAACACCACCGGTATCACCACGTTCGATTGCATCCGTTCGCAGGCCATCGATGGTTTCGTCGACAAGGCCGCCAAAATCGCATTGCTCACCGAGCGTGATCTGACCGGCCGCACCTCGGCTGTGGCGGTGGCCAAAACACCGAAACGCCGCCGCAAGGCCATCGATTTGGTGGAACTCAAGAAGGGCGATTACGTGGTGCATGAGCAGCACGGCATCGGCCGATTCGTGGAAATGCGTCAGCGTACCATCGGCACCGGCGCGAACCGCACCACCCGCGAATACCTGGTCATCGAATACGCGCCCTCCAAGCGAGGCGCGCCAGCGGATAAGCTGTTCATTCCCACCGACCAGCTCGATCAGGTCAGCAAATACATCGGTGCCGAAGCCCCGAAGCTCAACAAGCTCGGCGGTTCCGACTGGGCGGCGACCAAGGCTAAGGCCCGCAAGCATGTGCACGAAATCGCCGACGATCTGATCAAGCTCTACTCAGCCCGCCAGCGCGCGAAAGGCTTCGCGTTCAGCCCGGACACCCCGTGGCAGAAGGAGCTGGAGGATGCGTTCCCCTACCAGGAGACCGCCGACCAGCTCACCACGATCGACGAAGTCAAGGCGGATATGGAGAAGCCGGTGCCGATGGACCGTCTGATCTGCGGCGACGTGGGCTTCGGCAAAACCGAAATCGCCGTGCGTGCCGCCTTCAAAGCCGTGCAGGATGGCAAGCAGGTGGCCGTGCTCGTGCCCACCACACTGCTCGTGCAGCAGCATTATGAGACGTTCACCGAACGCTTCGAAGGCTTCCCGGTGGATGTGGCGGCCATGAGCCGATTCCAGACCACCAAGGAAATCAACGACACCATCGAGGGGCTCGCCGCCGGCTCGGTGGATGTGGGCATCGGCACGCACAAGCTGCTGAACCCGAAAATCAAATTCAAGGACCTGGGTCTCGTCATCATCGATGAGGAGCAGCGTTTCGGCGTGGAACATAAGGAAACGCTGAAAGCCCTGAGAACCAATGTGGATGTGCTCTCCCTCTCCGCAACGCCTATCCCGCGCACGCTCGAAATGGCGGTGACCGGCATCCGCGAAATGTCGACGCTGGCCACGCCGCCTGAGGACCGACTGCCGGTGCTCACCTATGTGGGAGCCTACGAGGACGCGCAGGTCACCGCGGCCGTGCGTCGTGAACTCCTGCGCGGCGGCCAGGTGTTCTACGTGCACAACCGCGTGCAGGACATTTCCCATATCGCCGACAAGATCCACACGCTTGTACCCGAAGCGCGCGTGGGCATCGCACACGGCAAGATGGGGGAGAAGCAGCTCGACCAGATCATCCGCGACTTCTGGCACCGTGACATCGACGTGCTCGTATGCACCACGATCATCGAAACCGGCCTTGATATCTCCAATGCCAATACGCTGATCGTGGACCATGCCGACCGGTTCGGTCTGTCCCAATTGCATCAGCTGCGTGGCCGCGTGGGCCGTGGCCGAGAACGCGCATACGCCTACTTCCTGTACGATCCGACCAAGCCGATGACCGAACAGTCACACGACCGACTCGCCACCATCGCGCAAAACACCGCATTGGGCTCCGGATTCGACGTGGCCATGAAGGACCTGGAATTGCGCGGCACCGGCAACCTGCTGGGCGACGAACAGTCCGGCCACATCGAAGGCGTGGGCTTCGACCTCTACGTGCGCATGGTCTCCGAAGCCGTGGAGAAATACAAGGAGCCCGAAGAGACTGTCGAACCGATTTCCGTGTCCGTCGACCTACCCATCGAAGCGTCCATCCCTGTGGACTACATCGACTCCGACAAACTGCGTCTGGAGGCATACCGCAAGCTCGCCTCCGCGCGCAACGAGAACGACCTCAAGGATCTTCAGGAGGAACTCACCGACCGCTACGGCAAGCCTCCGGTGGAATTCGAGACCCTGTTCGACGTGGCACGCTTGAAGTTCAAAGCCAGGAAGCTTGGCGTTTCGGAAATCCTCGCGCAGTCCAACCGCGTGCGCATCGGCCGCATCGATCCGCCCGAATCCATCCAGATGCGCATGGCGAGGATCTACAAGGGCGCCCAATACCGCCCGGTCACCCATCAGCTGCTGATTCCGGCGCCATTTAACGGTTCGCTCGGTCAGGGTCCGATGAGCTCCGACCAAATCGTTCTATGGACCAACCAGTTGCTGGACGATTTAGCATGGAGGCTACGACGATGAATTATCGGAACACGGCAACGCTTGCCGGTTATGAAATCCCGCGCTTGGGCATGGGCACGATGGCGCTCGCGATTGAAGGCCGGCCAGCCGATCGCGATGAGGCCATCGCAACGATTCACAAGGCCCTCGATCTTGGCGTGCGGTACCTCGACACCGCCTGGTCGTATTACTTGCCGAGCAAACCGGGCACCGGAGAGCCGCAGGACATGGGCTATGGCGAGTATCTGGTCCGCGATGCGCTCGCAAGCTGGAACGGCCCGAAGGACGAGGTGCTTGTGGCCACCAAAACCGGTTGGCTGCGCACGCTCGACGAACAAGGCCACTATGGCTGGCAGGCCGACGCCCGCCCGGAAACGATGATCGCCAACGCCAAGGAATCCGCCCGCCGCCTCGGTGTCGATACGCTCGACTTGCTGTACTCGCACTGCAACGATCCGCAAGTGCCTTATGAGGAGCAGATGGAAGCGCTGAAGCAGCTGGTTGATGAAGGCGTCGCCAAGGCGGTCGGCATCTCCCGCATCGGCAATGAGGACATCGAAACCGCGCACAGAATCCTCGGCAGCCGATTGGTGGCCGTCCAAAACCAGTTCTCCCCGGTGCATCGTGACCCGGAACACACGATGGAGACCTGCGAGAGGCTCGGCTTGGCATTCGTCTGCTGGTCGCCGCTCGGCGGATTCCTCGACCCCTTCAACGAGCATCTGTTCGACCGATTCCGCGAAATCGCCAAGGCTCATGACTGCTCGTATCAGCGGGTCACGCTTGCCTGGGAGCTCGCGCAATACCCTCAGCTGTTCACGATTCCTTCCGCCCGCAATCCACGGGAGATCGAGGATTCATTCCAAGCTGTGAGACTGATGCTCAGCAATAGCGAGCTCGACTATCTCAATGAGACGCAAGCCGAGTGATCACACCGTGTGGTGCCAAGCCGGCGAAAAGCGGGCCGTCCGAGTAGTTCGCCGCAAGCCGATGAATAATGTGAGCGCTCACACTATTTTTGGGCGTGTCGTTCACAACGTCCACAAATCGCACTAGTCTTATGACTGTCATTAGATACACAACCGTTTTAAGGAGTAGTTGTGGCAGCAATTGAAAGCGTGTACGCGCGTCAGATTCTCGATTCCCGTGGCAACCCGACCGTTGAGGTCATCCTCGACACCGAAGACGGTGCTGAGGGCCGTGGTCTGGTTCCGTCCGGTGCTTCCACCGGTGAGGCCGAGGCTTGGGAGCGTCGCGATGGCGATAAGTCCGTCTACGGCGGCAAGGGCGTTCTGAACGCTGTCAAGGCCGTGAACGAGGTCATCGCTCCGAAGATCATCGGCATGGATGCCTCCGAGCAGCGTGCTCTCGATGACCTGATGATCGAGCTCGACGGCACCCCGAACAAGGGCAAGCTGGGCGCCAACGCCATCCTGGGCGTCTCCCTGGCCGCTCTGTACGCTTCCGCCGAGTCCGCCGGCGAACCGCTGTACCGCTACATCGGCGGCACCAACGGCCACATCCTGCCGGTCCCGAACATGAACATCATGAACGGTGGCGCTCACGCTGACTTCGCCACCGACATTCAGGAGTACATGATCTCCCCGTACGGCTTCGACACCTACTCCGAGGCTCTGCGCGCCGGCGTTGAGGTCTACCACACCCTGAAGAACGTCCTGAAGAAGGAAGGCCTGAACACCGGCCTTGGCGACGAGGGCGGCTTCGCTCCGAAGATGAAGTCCAACGAGGACTCCCTGAAGTACATCATGGACGCCATCTCCGCAGCCGGCTACGAGCCTGGCAAGCAGATCGGCATTTGCCTGGATGTCGCTTCCTCCGAGTTCTACAACAAGGAGACCGGCAAGTACCACTTCGATGGTGAGGATCGCGAGTCCGCTTACATGCTCGACTACTACGAGAACCTCATCAACGAGTACCCGATCGTCTCCATCGAGGATCCGTTCAACGAGGAAGGCTGGGAAGACTGGGCTGAGATCACCAAGCGTCTCGGCGACCGTCTGCAGTTCGTCGGCGATGACCTCCTGGTCACCAACCCGGCTCGTCTGCGCAAGGCCATCGACATGGGCGCCGCCAACTCCCTGCTGGTCAAGCTGAACCAGATCGGTTCCGTTACCGAGACCCTCGACGCCATCGAGCTGGCCACCGAGAACGGCTACACCTCCATGGTTTCCCACCGTTCCGGCGAGACCCCGGACACCACCATCTCCGACCTGGCCGTTGCCAAGAACACTCGCCAGATCAAGACCGGTGCCCCGGCTCGTGGCGAGCGTATCGCCAAGTACAACCGCCTGCTCGAGATTGAGGAGGAGCTCGGCTCCACCGCTCAGTACGCCGGCTACAGCGCCTTCAAGGCCTGCAAGAAGTACCTGGCCAAGTGAATTGAAACGCCCGTAAAGGCGTGATATTCCACTGAAGCTCAATACCCGCTGCATTCGTCAAGTCGAATGTGGCGGGTATTTTCATGAAACATGAGCAAGTCATCCCGTGCCGAGACTGGCGGCAAAACCAAACCCACTAAGAAAAAGAGCGCCACGGGACCTATCGCCTTCTTCGTCTCCCTGTTCATCGTAGCATTGGGAACCATCCAACTGGTCTCCACCTTCCACACGTATGCATTGAATCTTGCCGAACTGAACGGCCTGAAACGTGAAGAGGCATCGCTGATAGCGAAAAAACAGGAGCTCGAGAACAACATCAAACGTTGGGATGACAAAGCCTATGTCACCGCGCAGGCGCGCGAACGTCTCGGATTCGTGTTCCCGGACGAACAGGCGGTCCGTGTGCTGCATCCGGAGGCCGTGACCGGCACGGAGACGCAATCCGGGGAATCCGGTTCCTCGCAGGACTCAAGCAAAAAAGTGCTGCCCTGGTATAGCGAGCTCGCATATTCCTTCAAGAAAGCCGACGAGCCTATAGACAGCAAGAATCAATCAAACAGCGATTCCAGCAGCTCCAATGGCTCTAGCAGCAATACAGACAGCAGCCAAAGCGGCAACCAGAACGACAATCAGAACACCACAGGGGAGGGAACCCAACAGTGACCATCGATATCGACGCCAAAGCGAAGTCCCTAGTTGATGCCGTAATGGCGCAGCCAGCCACCGACCAAGACATCGAATTGGTGCAGCGCCAGCTGGGTCGTTACCCCCGTGGCATGGTGGCCGTGGGCGCCCGATGCGTGTGCGGCCGCCCGCTGGCCGTGATCACCCGCCCGGTATTGCCCGGTGGCATTCCATTCCCGACCACCTGCTATCTGACCGGTCCCGAGGCCGTGAAGGCGGCCTCCCATGTGGAGGCGGCAGGCGTGATGCAGCAGTACAACGAAATGCTCGGTGAAGACGAGGAACTGAAGGCCGCTTACGCTGAGGCACATCAGCTGTATCTGGCATTCCGCCATGAGCTGGCCGCACGCCTGGGCGACAGCGAGGAGCATATCGAGGGTACGTCCGCAGGCGGCATGCCTGTACGCGTCAAGTGCCTGCACGCACTGCTGGCCCAGAGCCTGGTGATGGGCCCGGGAACCAATCCGATCGGCGACCTGGTGCTGGAACGCGTCAAAGACGAATTCAATCCCGCCGTTTGCCGTTGCACCGTGCTGTGAATACAGTGCTGTGAACACTGTGCTGTGAATACCGTGCTGTGAAATACGAGGAGAAGAACATGAGCAAGGATTCCGTAACCGTTGCCGGCATCGATTGCGGCACGAATTCCATCCGTCTGAAGGTGGCCCGCGTGGATGCCAATGGCATGCACGAAGTGGTGCCGCGCATCCTGAGGGTGATTCGACTCGGCCAGGACGTGGACAAGACGCATCGTTTCGCCGATGAGGCACTGGAACGCGCCTATGTGGCCGCCCGCGAATTCGCCGGCGTGCTTGCCGAGCATCCGGTGGATGGTCTGCGTTTCGTGGCCACTTCCGCCACTCGCGATGCGGAAAACCGTGAGGAATTCGAAGACGGGATCGAAAAGATTCTCGGCGTGCGCCCTGAGGTGATTCCCGGCACGGAAGAGGCCGATCTGAGCTTCCTCGGCGCCACTTCCGTGGTGAACCGTGATGATTTGGAGGCTCCGTATCTGGTGGTCGATCTGGGCGGCGGCTCCACGGAGCTGGTCATCGGCGGCGATGGCGCCACCGCGCCGACCACCCAGGTGCAGGGTGCGTTCTCGATGAACATCGGTTCGGTGCGTATGACCGAACGCCATCTGAAGAACGATCCACCCACCCAAGAGCAGATCGAAGAGGCCATCGCCGACATCGACGCACACATCGATGAGGCGTTCGAGCACGTGGACGCCGGCAAGGCGCGGACCATCATCGGCGTCTCCGGCACCGTGACCACGATGACCGCGCTGGCCATCGGTCTGAAGGAATACGACCACACCGTGGTCGACGGATACCGTCTGGGGCTCAAAGAAGCCTACGCGGTGGATGACAAGTTCCTGAAGATGACCCGCGCCGAACGCCGCGAATACAAGACCATCCATCCCGGCCGTATCGATGTGGTAGGCGGTGGTGCTGTGGTGTGGAACCGTGTGCTCGCCAAGGTGAGCGAGGCGGCCGAAAAGGACCACGGCACGCCCATTGATTCCTATGTGGCCAGCGAACACGGCCTCCTGGACGGCATCGTCCTCGACTACGGCCGCCGTTTGCTTGCCGCATAGCGGGCAGCTCCCTGACTAGGGGAGTCTATAGATGGGGTACAATAAACAAGTTGGTTTTTAGGGCCAACGCCTCCATGGCGAAATTGGTATACGCAGTCGACTTAAAATCGATCGCTTCGGCTTGCGGGTTCGAGTCCCGCTGGAGGCACTTTTTCGAAACATTCCCTCGTTACCCTGTTCCTCGTTGTGTTGAACGTTTGATGAAACGAGGGATTCTTATGGCCTCACGCTGGACCGCAGTCGATCGAGTCGAACAAGGCGCGCTGCCCACCATGCTTGCCCAAGCGGTCATCGCCGGCACCGCGCTCACCGTTGGGGCCATCGCCTGCTCCGGCTTCTACCTGAACATGATCGCCGACCCCAAAACCAATGCGCCGGTCATCGCCCTGGTGCCATGGATGGCGGCAACGGTATTGGTGGCCGTCGTCTTCACCTATGTGGTCGGCTTCGCGCTGCTTTGGTGCGCCGAATCGTTCACCATCCATCTCAAGGACGCGTTCAAACCATGGGGCTACGCCGTGGTGGGCCTTATCGGCTACGCCATCTGGGGCATGTTCGTGATGGGCTCCACGATGAATTCGCTTGACCAGTCCATCAACGGCGTGGTGCTTGCCAACTCCGATATCCTGGCGCTCACCGCGAATTACGCGGTATTCGGCTTCATCGCCTTCCTGCTCGCCCAAGCCTATGGCACCAAGCTGGCCACGAAGAAACCCGCGGCTTTTACCCTGCTCGCCATCCAGATAGTGCTGGCCGTTCTGGGTATTGTGGTGATGGTAATGATTTTCAGCCAGATCGCCGCCAAATAGGCAAGAAGGCAAGACTGAAGCGAGGAAGGAGCGAACGTGTTCAGCGTGCTCGATATGTTCACCATTGGAGTAGGCCCCTCATCTTCGCATACCGTGGGCCCTATGGCCGCCGCGCACGCGTTCGCCGCATCATTGCAGCAGGATCAGCTGATTGACCGCACGAACCGCGTGAAAGTCACGCTCTACGGTTCGCTCGCCCTCACCGGTATGGGCCACGGCACCGATCGCGCCGCAATGGCGGGCCTCGAAGGCAACATGCCGGCAACGGTAGACACCCAGCACATGCTGCATATCCGCGAGACCTGCGCGCTGGATAACACGCTGAACCTCGCCGGCGTCAAACGCATCCATTTCGAATACGATCGCGACGTGGCCTTCGAACTGTGGAAGCGCATGGCCGCGCACCCCAATGGCATGCGATTCCAGGCGTTCGACTCGGCAGGCTCATTGGTCAACGAACAGGTCTGGTATTCCATCGGCGGCGGATTCATCCGCCAGGGAACGCCGGATGATCTGATGATCGGCATTCATGATAAACCGCCGGCGGGCACCGCGTTCGCCGACGAAGACGAATCCTCATCCACCGATTTCGGCCCGGAAACGCCATATCCGTTCTCCTCATGCGCCGAACTGGTGGCGCTGTGTAAGGAACACCATATGAGCATCGCCGAACTCGTATGGGCCAATGAAACCGCATCCCGCTCGGCCATTCAGGTGCGTTCGACGATAGACAAGGTCTGGCGTGTGATGCGCGAATGCGTCACCAACGGTTGCACATCGAACGAAACCACGCTACCCGGCGGGCTTGATGTGCCTCGCCGTGCGCCGAAGATGTACCAGCGGCTGTCTTCGAACTCCGATCTGTTGCGCCGCGACCGCCGCCGCAAAGACGCTGTTCTGGAATCCTCCGATGCGGCATGGGTGGATCTGTTCGCGCTTGCCGTCTCCGAGGAGAACGCCGGGGGAGGGCGCATCGTCACCGCCCCCACCAATGGTTCGGCGGGCATCATTCCCGCAGTGCTGCATTACTACTGGCATTTCGTCGATGACGCCAATGAGCAGGGTATCGTGACCTTCCTGCTGACGGCCGGAGCCATCGGATACCTGTTCAAACGCAACGCCTCAATCTCCGGTGCCGAAGTCGGCTGCCAGGGCGAGGTGGGTTCTGCCTGCTCGATGGCTGCGGCAGGCCTTGCCGCGGTGATGGGCGGCACGCCTGAGCAAGTGGAGAACGCGGCGGAAATCGGCATCGAACACAATCTGGGACTGACCTGTGACCCGGTCGGTGGCCTGGTGCAGATTCCCTGCATCGAACGCAATGCGATGGCCGCCAACACCGCCATCAACGCCGTGCGCATGGCCATGCTCGGCGACGGCTCGCATATCGTGACCTTGGATCAGGCCATCGCCACGATGAAGCAGACCGGCGAAGACATGATGGCCAAATACAAGGAGACCTCCAAAGGCGGCCTCGCCGTCAACGTCGTCGAATGCTAGCGTCCTCGGCTCCCTCTGATGAGGGAGCTGTCGAGCGAAGCGAGACTGAGGGAGAGAAGCAAATCAGTCTGCGGGCGCAGCCCGTCCAATTCACGTATCGCACTGGGAGGAACGACTTTCGCCGCTGCACCAATGGTGATAATGTAGGGCGCATTGTGTCTGACAAGGAGGACGTATGGCAGAACAGATGCCTAAGGTGAACGCCGAATTCGGCGCCACGCCCGTTATCGAGTTCCCGACCGACGAGGCCCCCAAGGGCCTCAAGGTCATCGAGCTGACCGAGGGCGACGGCCCGATGGTCCGCCGTGGCGATACCGTCACCGTGAACTACCACGGCGTGGTGTGGGGCAAGGATACCCCGTTCGATTCCAGCTTCGACCGCCACCAGCCGGCCAGCTTCGGCATCGGCGTGGGCCAGGTCATCAAGGGTTGGGACCAGACCGTGCCGGGCCATAACGTGGGCTCCCGTCTGGTGGTCTCCATCCCGCCGGAATACGGCTACGGCTCCCGCGGCGTTCCGCAGGCCGGCATCGGCGGCGGCGACACCCTGGTCTTCGTTATCGACATCATTTCCACCCGCTGAGCATATTCAGCATGACGGAACGCCGGTGTCACAGCCGGCGTTTTTGCTATACATTCAGCATTGATCGTAAGTTCAGGAGGACAATATGGCTGAAGAGAAGGTCTACCTGCTGACGCAGGAAGCATACAACAAGATGAAGGAGGAGCTCGCCCACCGCGAAGGTGAGCTGCGCGAGGAGATCGCCCACAAGATCGCCGTGGCCCGCGCCGAGGGCGATCTTTCCGAGAACGGCGGCTACCAGGCCGCCCGTGAGGCCCAGAGCAAGAACGAGGGCCGCATCACCGAGCTCACCGTGAAGCTCCGTGACTCCAAGATCATCGAAAGCGCTCCGGAAGGCACCGTGGGCAATGGTTCCGTGGTCACCATCGAGCTCAATGGCAACGAGATGACCTACGTGCTCGGCAGCCGTGATATCGTTGCTGGCACTGATTACGACATCATGACCCCGGATTCCCCGATCGGCAAGGCTATCGAAGGCGCCAAGGTGGGCGACACCGTCACCTACACCGCTCCGAACGGCCGTGAGCTGTCCGTGGTGGTCAAGGCCTCCAAGCCCCTCGCCTGAGCCGGCTGACAGCCGCGCACAATCTGATGAATCCCCCTGATATTTCAGGGGGATTCTTTGTTGTAAATGCCATGAAGGCAACCGCATTGAGAGCAGGAAGTGTGATATTTTGCCACTGATGTATACAGAACTATCTTCTATTAAGAATAGTTTTGTATACAATGAGGCTATGGTCATCAGAACGAATCATACGTTGCTTACGCGGCAGGAAGCCGCTCGCCGGCTTGGAGTAAGTGAACGACGGGTCGATATGCTTCGCGTTTCAGGCCAGCTTGAAACATATTCATCGGGGAATGTTTTGTTGTTCACGGAGACCTCCGTGCGTCGGCAGGCACGATGGCAAGGCAAGGATGGCCGTCCGTATTCGCCGAACATGGCGTTTGCGGCATTGTATCTGCTCAGCGGCCTCGATATACCATGGTTGAATCGGCAGCAACGTTACAGGGTTAAGGGGTATCTGAAACACGCGGATGCTGAGAACCTGGTTCGCCTGACTAGGAGGCGTGCAACAACCATTGAGTATTGGTGCAGAGGCTCTAATCTAGATAAGGTCACGAATCTTATCCGGATCTCCGCCGCAACCGGTGAATTGGCGGATTTGTTCCGGCTCGCCGCTGTGGACACAGTGGAAGGCTACGTCACTGCCAGTGCCCTTGAGGGCATTGTACGGCAATGCCGGTTGAAGCAAGGAACGGAACCCGTTCGGGTGCGACTCCACGTCGCAAACTACCTTCCTGCCGGCGAAGGTCCGATGCCTCTTGGCGTCTGCGCGTCTGATTTGGCTGAATCCAATGACCCAAGGGAACGTCGTGCTGGGCTGGAAGCCTTCCAAACCCTGATCGACGAATATAACAGCAAGGAGGTGTGGACATGATTCCATCAGTCCGTATTCCCAACGCTGGTCATCCATGGAACGTCGTGTATGCGGTTGCTGCGGCAGATATCCCGGAATCATGGTTGCTCACAGGTGGTCTCATGGTCCAATTGCATGCCATTATGGGTGGATTGGATGTTCGGCCCACCACCGACGCTGACATACTTGCCGATCTTATGGCTGACCGTCGAGGCGTTGCTAGACTGCGGAATATCCTCGTTTCCCGTGGATTCGAGACGCAGCCGGGTACATTGACTGGATACGCGACCCGTATGAGCACGCCGGGCGGTGATGTGGTGGATTTGCTAGTTGCCGACCATTTACCCAAGTTCCTTGGAACTGACGCAACTATTGCGGGCATTCCCGTATTGTCTATGCCTGGCGGTGCGCAGGCCGTGGAACGCAGCATGCGGGTCCGCCTCATCGACGAGCGTAACAATGCCAATGTCGTGATTCGTATCCCGGATTTGCTTGGCGCATTGATTCTCAAAAGTGCTGCCTATAGCGCTGATCATGCCGGCTATGGTGATCGCCACCTCTACGATGCAGCTATGCTTGCATCCCTCATACCCGACCCCGATGCGGAGATCAAACGATTGCACAGCAGCACTGATCGTAAACGCATCAAGCTCCTGCATGACAGACTCACCGAGGAATCCCCCTACTGGAACAATCTTGATGAATTGCATCGACAAGACGGATTGGACACCATCGAGACACTTGCCACGTGGTGAGTGCAGTGAGTATAAGTGTTGCGCTGGTTTCCTGTTAACGTATGGGAAGCGTTCAGCATATTTTCGATTTGATGACGATATACCGGGCAATCGGTCTGCAACCCTATGTTGATCAATGGTGGGAAGAGACTATCTTGCATATGCTGAGGGTTGTAGGCCGAATTATGTGTCTAGGGAGCTGTCGGGATGGTGAAGCCGCTGCACGGCTGGGCCTTCTGTATCCGTAACCATCACTATGCATGCGCGCTGGCGAAGCAGCCGTGATATCGTTGCTGGCACTGATTACGACATCATGACCCCGGATTCCCCGATTGGCAAGGCTATCGAAGGCGCCAAGGTGGGCGACACCGTTACCTACACCGCTCCGAACGGCCGTGAGCTGTCCGTGGTGGTCAAGGCCTCCAAGCCCCTCGCCTGAGCCATCTGACAGCCGCACAAACGGCGTATAAAGCATATAATCCCTCTGGGCAATCTGAATTGCGCCCAGAGGGATTTTTGTTGAGATGTTCTAGTCTTGGCCGAAGAGCTCTAGGTACCGGCGGGCGGTGAGGCTTTTGACGGGGGAGTGGGCGAAGGCGCCTGAATCCCGGGTGATGATGAAGTCCATATCGTTGCGTTCGGCCACGGCGCGAATCAGTCCGTCCTCGAAATCCGGCTCGTCGGAGTATGCGGAATCGTGGCATTCCTCCTGCCCCACGGGCAGAACGTCCAACAGTACAAGAAAATTCCTGATGAGCTGCCTGCTCGCGGCTTCTCCGAGCGGCTTTCTGCACAGGTAATAGAAGTCCTTCAATGATCCGGACGTGGTGTAGCCGGTATCCTGCCCCGAGGCAATCCGCTTCACCAGCGCTGTGGCTTCTGCGTGCTCCGGACGATTCGCCACCGCGTAGTCGATGAGTACGTTGGTATCGAGTAGCAGCTTAGATTTCACGGTTCTCCAGTTCCTTGCGCATGTCGTCGTAGCTCATGGTGTCCAATTCGGTGCCGCGGGGCAGAGCGGCGATAATATCTTGTGATTCTTGGAAGGCGTGCAGCATTTCCTGCTTGCGTTTGCTGCCTGAGTCGCCGAACTCCGGAACGACTCCGGTGCTGGCGATGCTCTCCCAGAGATTTCGAATAAGCTCGTTTGGTGTGAGTCCGGCTTGCTTGATGTAGGCGTTGGCGACTGTTTTGGTGTTGGTGTCAACGCTGGCGGAAACGGTTGCAGTCGACATAACTTTTTCCTATCTACTATCAATACATTGATAGTAGATAGTATAGCTCAAGCTTGCTGATAGTACAGTGCGACGTAATTTCCCGGAAGATTTTAGGGTGGCCCCCTATGCGTGTCGAGGTGGGGTGAACGGGGGTGGGGTGTGCGG
>NZ_PEBJ01000006.1:14905-60528 GCF_002802915.1 Bifidobacterium felsineum | reverse complement strand
ACCAACAAGCCAACCCCCGAACCATCAGAACCAGGAGGCCCGCCGTGCTGAGCGGCAACAGGTGAATAACTTACACGAACCCAAACAACAACGCAAATCAAGGCGCGCAAAACCCCGGGAAACGGCTTCATAGCGCGCCTCCCTCGGCGTGTCGCACAGAGCCATTTTTCATCTTCTCATGCTCTGCTACGCACAACATACGCCTCAAACATGTCCCTCGATTGAACAAATCCAGAAATATGAGACATATTTTTGCCAATTGAGGAAGCAGCATGCCCAGAATTCATCACTTCTCGTTCATCGAAACCGGGTATACCTGTAGTCATGACTAAGAAAATCGCAGTATTGACCGGTGCCGGCATCTCAACCTCGGCCGGCATTCCTGACTTCCGAGGCCCGGACGGCGTCTGGACCAAGCACCCTGAACAGACCAGTGTCTACGACATCGACCTGTTTATGAACAATAAAGAAGATCGCGAATACTCCTGGCGCTGGCAGAAGGAGTCACCTGTATGGAATGCGCAACCAGGCGCGGCGCATAAGGCATTGGTCAAGCTGGAGAAGGCTGGCATGCTGACGTTGCTGGCCACGCAGAATTTCGACGCACTGCATGAGAAGGCCGGCAACAGCCCTGATCTCATCGTGAACCTGCATGGCACCATCGGCACTTCGCATTGCATGAAGTGCCATCAGAAGTACAACACGGCGGACATCATGGCACGATTGGACGAGGAGCCTGATCCGCATTGCCATCGCAAGCTCAAGTACCGTGGCGATATGCCTTGCAACGGCATCATCAAAACGGATGTGGTGTATTTCGGCGAGGCCTTGCCGGATGGCGCAATGGAAAAGTCGTACGACCGCGCCACCAAGGCCGACGAATTGTGGGTCATCGGCTCCACGCTGGAGGTATACCCGGCAGCAAGCATCGTGCCGGTCGCTGCACAAGCGGGAGTGCCGATCACCATCATGAACATGGGCCGCACGCAGTATGACCGACTGGCCACGCGTCTGATTCACGAGGATATCGCGGTGGCGCTGCCCAAGCTGGTGGATGAAACGATTGCGGCGGCAGAATAATCGATTCGCATCAGCGCTGTAGCGAACCTACTGTTCGTTCACAAAGTAGAGCGAAGGGCTGTGGCATGGTGTTTCCGACCGTAAGCTTGGCCGAACGGCCTTGAGTGTGTCGGGAACATCATGCCACAGCCCTTCGCGGCCATTGCGCAACATCCGCAAATATGTATCAGTAGATACGCTTGGGTTGGAAGCCGGCTTCCTTGAGTGCCGCAAGGATACGGTCGATGTGGTCCGGACCGTTGGTCTCGACCGTGACGCCAAGCGACACCGCGTTGGTGTAGTGGCCGGATGCCTTGAATTGGTCATGGTCAAGCTGGATGACGTTGGCGCGTTCCTTGGCGAGCAAGGTAGCGACCTTGACCAGCTGGCCTGGCGTATCAGGCAGTTCAACCTCGAAGTTCATGATGCGGCCGCGAGCGATCATGCCCTTTTGAATCACGGCGCCCATCGTCACGGTATCGATATTGCCACCGGACATAATCGGCACCACCACGTGAGGGCCGGCGGCAGCGGCGAACTTGCGGGAGCGCAGGTTCAGATGCTCCAGAGCTGCCAGTGAAACCGCACCGGCAGCCTCAACCACGAGCTTGTGCTTTTCGAGCATGAGCAGAATCATCTCGTTGATGTCGCGCTCAGTGACGGTAACGAGATCATCGAGGAATTCGTTGAGCAGCGCATACGGCAAATCGCCCGGGTGCTTGACGGCGACGCCTTCAGCCGAGGTGATCACCTGATCGGCTTCGGTGACGCGGCCAGCCGCGAACGAGTTCTTCCACGCCGGGCTGCCCTCCGGAATGGCACCAATCACGCGAACTTCCGGCTTAAAGGTCTTGATGGCGAGCGCCACACCGGCACCGAGGCCACCGCCGCCAAGAGGCACGACCACATCGGTAACGTTCGGCACATCTTCGAGGATTTCCAGGCCGATAGTGCCCTGACCACAGATGACCTCATAGTCATCGAACGGCGGCACATAAATCATGCCTTCGGTCTTGGCGAGCTCAGCGGCGTGGGCCGCGGCCTCGTCGAACACATCGCCGTACAGCACCACGTCGGCGCCGTAGGCCTTGGTGGCATCCACCTTGAGCGGCGGAGTGATCTGCGGCATACAAATGGTGGCCTTGGCGCCACGCTCACGAGCCGCGTAGGCAACGCCTTGAGCATGGTTGCCCGCGGAAGCGGTGACGATGCCGTGGGAAAGCTGCTCTTCGGAAAGGGATGCGATCTTGTTGTAGGCGCCACGAATCTTGAACGATCCAGTAACCTGGAGGTTTTCGGGCTTCAGGAGAATTTCGTGGCCCGTCATTTCGCTCAACGTTGGGGAGGGAATGATTTCCGTGTGGCGGGCGGTGCCCTTGAGTCGTTCGGCAGCGAGCTTCAACTCCGCTGCATGGTCGCGCTGCAGCGCCTTCAAAACATCCTTTTGTTCCATAGTGGGTAATTGTAGGCCTCAGACCGTCGAGGGGCACTGGATATCTCGCTTACGAGGGGTTGATTTCAGCATTTTGAAACATCTATCTGCGTTACGAGGGGTTCCAATAACGTAACACCCTGAGTACAAACGCTGGTATTGCAACGTTCATACTCAGGGTTTACGCGATATATAACCCCTCGTAAAGGAGATAGACCTTCCGGCAAGCGGAAATCAACCCCTCGTAAAGGAGATAGCCGGCTTACCGGCTTGCTGCGGGCCGATTACAGCTGGATGACGGCGGCCTCCCACGGGTCAAGCTCGTTATTGGCGAGGGAGACGACCGTGTGGCTGGCATCATAGTTGCTGATCAGCACGTCCGGCTCGGTAACGCCGGCAGCAATCAGCTCCTTAGCATCATGCGGCAGATCGACCGTGCGGCCGGACAGGTTCACAACCACCAGCAAACGATCCTGGCCCAAGGTACGAGTAAACGCGTACACGTGCTCGTCATTTGCGTCGATGAGGTTCCACTCGCCGGCAGCGACCACCGCCTTCTCATGACGCAGAGCGATGAGCTGCTTGTAGAACGCGTAGACGGAGCTCGGATCGTCGAACTCGCTGGCGGCGTTGATTTCCGCGTGGTTCGGGTTCACGGAAATCCACGGCTCGGTGGCGGCATCCGGAGAAGTGAATCCGGCGTACTTCGAACCGTCCCACTGCATCGGGGTGCGCGCATTATCGCGGCCGATGAGCTCAAGGGCGTCCATCATCGATTCAGGGGTCTGAATCTTCGCTTCCTCCACGCGCTGGCGGAAGGCGTTGAGCGATTCCAGATCACGGTACTGGTCAAGGCTCTTGAAATGGGCTCCGGTCATGCCGAGCTCTTCGCCCTGGTAGATGTATGGGGTGCCGCGGTGCATGTGGAGCAACAGTCCAAAGGCTTTGGCGGACAGCACGCGGTTCTCCTCGGTGGTGTCATCACCCCAGCGGGAGACCACGCGCGGCTGGTCATGGTTGCAGAAGAACAAGCTGGCCCAGCCGGCGTTCTTCACAGCCTCCTGCTGGCCGGCCATTTTTTCGCGTAGGTTCTTGACTTCGAACGGTACAACATCCCACTTGGAGGTCGGCTTCTGGTCGACGCCGACATGGTCGAAGAGGAACAGCATATCCAGCTCACGGTTGGCCGGGTCGGTGATGTGCTCGTTGCGAGCCGGAACCACGCCCGGAGCCTCGCCGACGTTCATGTAGCCTTCGCGCTTCTCGAAGACTTCACGGCGCATTTCGGCAAGGAATTCGTCTACACGCGGGCCGTCCGAGCACCACGGGAACGGGGAGGAATAGCCTTCCGGGCCAACCGGATAATCCTCGATTTCGGAGCCCGGTTCGCCCGGCAGCTTGCCGTTCTTGTCGATGGTCTTGGAGATCTGGGTGATGACGTCCATGCGGAAGCCGTCGATGCCACGATCCATCCACCAGTTCATCATGTCGTACACGGCGTGACGCACGGCCGGGTTCTCCCAGTTCAGGTCAGGCTGCTTCTTGGAGTACTGGTGGAAGAAGTATTCGCCGCGTTCCGGGCAGTATTCCCATGCGGAGCCGCCGAAGTAAGAGCCCCACTGGTTCGGTTCGGCCCCCGGAGTGCCAGGTTCGAAACCCGGGCGGGCCGGACGCCACCAGTACCAGTCGGAGTGCGGGTCGTTCTTATCCTTGGATGCCTGGAACCATGCGTGCTCATCGGAGGTGTGGTTCACGACCAGATCCATCACGATCTTAAGACCGCGCTTGTGGGCTTCGGCCAGCAGCTCGTCCATGTCTTCGAGGGAGCCGAACAGCGGGTCGATGTCCTGGTAGTCGGAGATGTCGTAGCCGTTATCGTCCTGCGGGGACTTGTAGACCGGGGACAGCCAGACCACGTCGACGCCAAGATCGGCCAGGTAGTCGAGGCGGGAGGTGATGCCCTTGATATCGCCCAGACCGTCGCCGTTGGTGTCCTGGAAGGAACGCGGGTAGACCTGATAGACCACGGCGTTGGACCACCACGGATTCGGGGTTGCGCCGTTGGTACGGACGGAGTCGGGGACTGCGATGCGCTGTTCGTTAGTCATCGTTGCGGCCTTTCTCATGAATCATCATTGATTATTACTGCTTGGTAATTATTGAAACAGCCCGATGGTTTTATTCCCATCGGGCTGTTACACGGGCGTGCCGGAAAGTAATTACTTTACAGCGTCCTGCAATTACGGACTCGCCTGCGGCGAGACTCAATATTTCCTCGCGAGTACGCGGCCTATCGGCCGCCCGAGCCGGAAAACAGCCCACCGGGCTGTTTTCTTAATCGGCTCGTCTCGCTCGGCGCTGTTAAGTAATTGCAGCGCCTGCGCTGCAATTACTTAACAGCGCCCCTCATCACTCCACCGACGACCCACTTTTGGGCGAAGATGTAGACGACGAGGATCGGAGCCATGGCCATCAGGTAGCTGGAGAAGGCCATCGGATAGTTGGTGGCGAACTGCGAGCTGAAGACGTACTGGGCCAGCGGAATGGTCTGGTTCGACTGGTCCGTCAGCACGATCAACGGCAGGAGGAAGTCGTTCCATGCCCACAGTGCGGTCAGGATGGCGATGGTGGCGTTAATCGGGCTCATCAGCGGGAAGATGATGGTCCAGAAGATGCGCCAGGTGGATGCGCCATCGATGCGCGCCGCCTCTTCCAGCGAGACCGGAATCGAGCGGATGAAGCCGGTCGCGATGAACAGGTTGGTGCCGAGACCGAGCACGGTGTACAGGATGATCAGACCGATCTGATTGTCCAGGTGCAGGGAGCCCATCTGCTTGGCGATCGGCAGCATGACGACCGGGAACGGCACGAACATGGCGGCGATGAAGAAGTAGTACAGGAAGCGGAAGAAGCGCTTATCCATGTTGCGGGCCACCGCGTAAGCCACGAAGGTGTTGGTCAACAGGGTGAGCACCACGGCGGCAACTGTGATGATTGCGGAGTTGAGCGCGGCCTTCGGATAGTTGACTTTGGCGGATGCATCGGCGAAGTTGCCCCATTGCCACGAGGTGGGCAGGGCGAACGTGCCGGCTTCGGCCGGGGTTTTCAGTGCGGTGACGACGGTGAAGTACAGCGGCACCAGAATGGTCAGCGAAAGCACTGCCACGGCGGCGGTCAGCCACCAGTTGATGTTGTGGTCCTTGCGGAACCCGGACTTAGGAGACGAAGTAACGGTTGCAGTAGTCATAATGAATCCTCTCCCCGGGAAATCAGATCTGTTCCTGGCTGCGGGAGATGCGCAGCTGAATGAAGGCGATGATGGCCAGAACGATGAAGAAGAGTACGGCGTTGGCGGTCTGGTAGGCGTATTCGCCACCGGTCAGGCCGCCCTTCCAGATGAGGTAGGTGACCGTCTCCGTGGCCGAGTTCGGGCCACCGTCGGTCAATGCCACCACCTGGTCGAACGTGCCGAGCGCGTTCTTCATGGAGAGCACGAGATTGATGGTGAAGAACGGCCCGATCAGCGGGAAGGTGATCTTCCAGAACTTCTGCCATGCGTTGACGCCGTCGATGGCGGCTGCCTCGTAGATCTCATCGTCGATGGTCTGCAGGCCGGCAAGGTAGATCAGCACGGAATAGGCCACGCCCTGCCATACGGCGAGGAAGACGATCGGAATCCAGCTCAATTCCTCGTTGGTCAAGAGCGAAGTGGACAGCCACTCGATGCCGAGCGCCTTGCCGAGTTCGGGCAGCGGGTTCATGAAGATGTACTTGAACACGTAGCCGATGACCAGCACGGAGAGGGTGTAGGGCACGAAGAAGATCGCGCGGAAGCCGTTCTTGAAGGCAATCTTGGAGTTCAGCAGCACCGAGAGGAACAACGCGATCACGTTGATGAGCACGGTGATGGCCACTGCGATGAGCAGCGTGAACAGGTAGGCGTGGCCTACGCGATTGTCTTGGAACAGTGCGATGTAGTTCTTGAATCCGATGAACTTGTAGTCGCCGTAGCCCTGGGAGTTGGTGAAGGAGTACTTCACACCATCCACGAATGGCAGGTACAGGAAGAAGGCGAAGATGATGGCGGCGGGCACTGCCATCCAGTAGTAGGCCGGGTCAACCTTACGCTTGGAGAAGGCGTCGACCTTCTTTTTGGCGGGTTTGCTGGCTTTTGCGGCGGGCTTCGCAGCGGTTGCGTTAGACATGATTACTCTCCTCTCCTACTCGTCACTCGAAGGTCCTGGCCTGGACCTTGTCCCATTCGGTCTGCATCTGGTTCAGGAACCGGTCGGTGTTGCCGGAGGTCACCATGGTCTGCAGGTAGCCGCCGATGTTGATGGATGAGGGGATGTAGTGGTCGCAGAAGTCGGCCAGTCGGTTCTCCTCGAAGAACGGGCGCACAGTCTCCAGCGCCTCATTGCCGAAGTAGGTGTCCTTGAGCGGTGTGATGGCGGACTGGGCGTCGGCGTAGGAATCCAGCTGCTCTTTCTGCATCATGAATTCCACGAGTTTCATCGCCTCTGCCTTGTGCTTGGTGTTGGCGCCGATGGTGAGCATCGCGTCGTCGCCGGCGGTGAGAATCTGCTCGCTGGCATCATCGGTGGCCGGCATCTGCGCAAAACCGAGGTTGATGTCCTTGTTGATGAGCAGGATCTGCGGAATCGCATAGGTACCGAGCGGAATAATCGCGGCCTTGCCCTGTGCGAAGCTCTGCGTGCCCTGCTGGTAGGTGACGCCGGTGTCTTCGGTGGAGTAGGTGAAGAGTTCGGCTTCCTTCTCGACCGTGGTCTTCCACAGGTCCTGGAAGGTGGTCTTGCCTTGCTTCAGCTCGGTGTACTTGGTTTCGGGAACCAGCGTGCCGGCGAGGGATGCAAGCGGAGCCTGCGTGGTCCAAGCGTCGGCCACGGAACCCTGCAGCGGGTTGATGCCGGCGGCCTTGAACGTGTTGAGCATGTCCGTGAACTCGCTCCAAGTGGTCGGCGGGTTCTCCGGGTCGAGGCCGACCTGCTTGAAGAGGTCCTTGTTGTAGATGTAGCCTGAGGCGTTGCCGGCGAACGGCAGACCGTACAGGCGTTTCTTAGCCGGATCGGTGGTCTGCACGAGGTTCTTGGCGATGTTTACCATGCCGGGATTGAGCGTGTCCACAATCGGCTCGTCGGTGAAGTCGTAGAAGACACCGGATGCGGCGAACATGCCGAAGCTGATATCGCCGTTGAAGGTGATGACGTCCGGCACGCGATTCTTCACAAAGCGGGTGCGCAGATCGGTCTGGGCGTTGGCGGAGTTGTTGATGTTGACCTTGATGGTCGGGTTCTGCTTCTCAAAGTCCTGCACGATGGCCTTGAACGTGTCCGCGGCCTCGGACTTGAACTGGAAGAAGTCGAGAGTGACGGTTCCTGCGGTGCTTGAACCGCAGCCGGCCAGGCCGAAGCCCACAGCGAGCGCGCACACCGTTGCGGCCACACGCACGCCTAAACGCTTCAGTCTGGAAGTTGGGTACAGGGAATCTGACAGCATTGCTGACTCCTTTGTTTTTCCTTCCACCGCCGGCACCAATGCCAGCGGCAATTCCTCCACTCTCAAAGGTAACTTTTTCGGGTTTTCATTCCCAGCGCCTGCGAGCCTGCTTGCGTATGCAAGTAAAAACGCGCTATTTTGTGATTAACGCAATTAATTCTTTCGCAAAGGGGCATGGGTTGGCTGATTCCAATGCGATTCCACAATGGTTTTCCGGTTCCGAACATACGCATCGCGTAGCTGCCGCTGTGGCGCAGTATGGTCCGATCGCGCGCACCACGTTGGCTCAGATGCTGGGGCTGAGTCAAGGCGCACTCTCCCGCATCACCAGTGATCTGATTTATGCAGGGGTGATTGAGGAGCTGCCGGCGAGCGCGACTGCCGGCCGGGTAGGCAAATTGCCGGAACGTTTCACGCCAAAGGAGAGCTCGGATAGGCGCGGTCGCCCGCAGACTTCGCTGGTGTTATGCGCCAATGCACGCACGTTCGTGGGCGTGAAGGTGCACGGCACATCGATTGTGTCCGCCGCGGTGAACGCTCATGGCGAGGTGGTGTCCGGCCGCCATGAGTTGCCGATCGGTGATGATCAATCGCCGGAATATGTGGCGACTGCGATTGCCCAGTTGACTGCCGCATGCTCGGATGATGTTGCGGCCACTGGTCTGCCCGCTCCTACTGCGGTCGGCGTGGCCGTGGGCGGTCACGTGGTGGATGATTCCGTAGTGACGTTCGCACCATTCCTGCATTGGGATGGGCCAACGGACCTGGGCGCTATGGTCGGTCGTGAGACCGGCCTGCCGTGCGGTGTTTTCAATGACATCGATTCGCTGCTCGTGGATGCCTCATGGTTTGGTCCGGGCGTTGGCTTGGATATGTTCGCTGTGGTGACTATCGGCATTGGCGTGGGATATTCGCTGGCTGTGCACGGTGAGCCAGTGAGCTACCCAGATAAAAGCTATGGACTTGTGGGCCATGTGCTGGTGGATCCGGAGGGGCCGCGCTGCGTGAGCGGGCATATCGGCTGCTCGCAATGTTTGACTGATGATTCAATCGCGGAGCAATATTCCGCGATTGTGGGCAAGCCGGTGACGTTCGAGGACTTCGCCCGTGACGCCCGCGCCCGAGTGCCGCAGGCTACGCAGCTGGTGCATCGCACATGTTTCCGTTTGGGCGCTCTGGTGGCGATGGTGGCGAATATCGCGATGCCAGGGCATGTGATGATTGCCGGCGAATCGGCGTTTTTGGCGAAGCTCGGCACTGATTCGCTGCGCGATGGCATCAGGTATTACCGTCATAGCCAAACCCAACCGGTGAAGTTCACGATTGTGAACCACGACTGGCAGCTGTGGGCCAAGGCCGCTGCCAGTCGCGTCATCGTGAAGCACATCGGCTGATTATTCAGCCACAGTCCTGCAATTACGGACTCGCCACAGGCGAGACTCAACATACCCTCATTCGGCTATCGCCTCACTCGGGCCGCGGCTACTGACAATCCACTGGATTGTCAGCTTAACGCCACGGCCTTGAACAGGACGGCCTGCTGGGGGTGCAGGGACGGCGGGCGGATGCCGTAACGCTGCAGGGCTTCGCCGGTCATCACCACGCCGTCTTCATTCCACCAGCCGAGCGTGCTCTGACCATTAGCCAGACCGGTCAGGTCAAGGCTCGGGTCGAGCGGGCTTACACGGTAGCGGCGGTCTGGGTCAAGACCAGGCAATCGCACCGGAGCGGCTGGGTAGGTCTGACCAGTGGTCAGCTGCGTAAAGCGGTAGATCGCGGCATCCTGGCTTGGCATCACCATGCCGTCCAGGCGCACGGCCGGATCGTTGGCATCCGCATGCACGCAGGTGTCGATGGCGAACCAATCGCGATGCTTCTTGAACTCGGCCACCCACACGGCCAGCTTGGCAAGCGCATCCTCTGGCTCCTTGAGCAGGTTCCATTCGATGCCCATGTGCCCGAAGAATACCATGGCCATGCGCAGCTCCTGACTGGTGGCACGCTGCGTGGAATGTGCCGGGCTGGCACCCACATGCTCGCCCATCATGGCCGGCGGCACCAGCAGCGACGTGTAGCGCTGGATGTCCGCACGCTCCACCGGGTCCACACAGTCGGACGCCCAGATGCGATCGGCGTACTCCAGAATGCCGAGGTCCACGCGGCCGCCGCCAGAGGAGCAGCTTTCGATTTCCAATCCTGGATGGTTGATCTTCAATCCCTTGAAAATCTCATACACGGCCAAGGTTTGCGCATGTACGGCCGGACGGCCGGAGTAGCGGGAGCCGGGTTCGGTGACCAGCTTGTTGTGATCCCACTTGATGTAGTCGATCTTGAGCTCGCCGACCAGCGAATCCATTGCATGGAATACATAATCGAACGCCTCAGGGTTGGTCAGGTCAAGCACTTGCTGGCTGCGGCCCTGCATCGGCAGGCGGTCGGCGGTAGGAGACAGAATCCAATCGGGATGCGCACGCACCACGTCGGAATCGATGTTGACCATCTCCGGCTCGAACCACAGGCCGAACTGCATGCCCTTGCCGTGCACATAGTCGGCGAGCGCCTTCAACGACTTGTCGCCGTCAGGCCAGACTTCCTGGGAAATCTGCCAGTCGCCGAGGCCGGAAGTGTCGTCGCGGCGGGAGCCGAACCAGCCGTCATCCACCACGAATCGTTCCACGCCACTGGCTGCGGCCTTGTCGGCAAGCGCGGCGAGCGTATCGAAGTTGTGGTCGAAGTAGACGGCTTCCCACGTGTTCAAAATCACCGGGCGGCCCTTCGCGAACAGACGCGGATGGAGGGAGCGCACATAGGCGTGGAATCGTGCGGCGATTTCGTTCAAGCCGTCACCGAACGAGCCGAACAGCCATGGTGTTGCGTAGGAGCTCTCCCCCTTGTCTTCGCCCTGCGGAGCTAGCGTCACTTCACCGCCGAAGAGCAGTTCGCCGCCACCGATGATGCCCTGCGTGTACGGCAGTCGTTCGGCGGAGAGTACGGAGTTGCCGCTCCAGCCCACGTGCACGGAGTAGGCTTCGCCATGTTCGAAACCGAAGCCGGGCACGCCGGCGGTGAGCAGCAGGGATGCATCGAAGTCCGGACGACCGGCGAGCTGCGGCTTCTCGAAACGACCGATGGTCAGCGGCTGACGCTGTGGGCTACGTTCGCGCAGATGATGGCCGGTGGTGGTGAGGATTTCGCCGGCAAGCTCAGGTACCGGGAATCCAAGTTCGATTTTGCCAACTTCGAGGTTGGCCACAGCTGGGTCTGAGGCATCTTCTGGAGCACCCAAATTGGTAACGGTCGCCTTCTGGCGAGCCAAGCCACCATCCATAAGCTCCAGTCGCCATTCGATGCCGATCCCGTTTTCCTTATCTTCAGCGCTAACCACCACACCCGGCACACGAATCGAGCCAGTGGCACGGGCATGCCCGGTTACATCGGTATAGCTTTCAGCGCTGGCTGCATCCAGAGATGCGTCGAGCACACCATCGGCCTCGATATCGGTGACGGTGAATTTCGGGAACAGTTCGATGCCGGCGCGACGCAGCACCACGCGCGGCTCGCCAATCCAGCTTTCCGCCTGCGTAGGTAGCACGGACGGCCACGCGGTGTTATCGAGCGCACCGGAAACGCGCTGCGGCTTCAATGCGTCATAGGAATCAAGCAGGGTTTCGGGATTGGCGAGCGGCCTACCCCAGTGCACGATGCGCGGCAGCTCGTCACTCGCAAAAATCAGGCCGATCGCCACGTTGGCGGCGGGCTGGGCGAGATACACGGCGGTGAGCGCGGTACCGTCTGCCGCGGTACCGGTGAAGGTCAGCGTTTCGTTCTGAGCCATAAGTGTCTCCTTTGACGTTGCTGGAATGTTCGTTCTGTACTGCTGATTCGATGGTAGGAAGAATCGAATATGTTGACTCATTACTGCGTGTTGGCCGAGGCAAGTAAGTATTTGGCTCTAGCGGCGAACGGCAAAGAAATCAGCGAGAATGGCTTGGCAATCGCCCTCAAGCACACCACCGTGCACTTCAGGCGTGTGGCCGATGTGCGGATCGCGTGGAATATCCCATACTGAGCCGCATGCGCCGAGTTTGGCATCCCATGCACCGAACACAATCGTTCCTATATGGGTTTGGATGCATGCGCCCGCGCACATCGGGCAGGGTTCGAGCGTGACCACCAGCGTGCAGTCGGCAAGGTTCCAAGCGCGTACGGTTGCTGAATCAGCAGTGCTGGATTGCCGCACGCGAGATTGTGCAGCCTCGCGCATCGCAAGAATCTCGGCATGAGCCAGCGGATCGCCATGGGTTTCCCGGGTGTTGCATCCGCGGCCGATAATCGCACCTGAACTGTCCAGCACCACCGCTCCAACTGGTACATCGCCGGCCGCCGCCGCTTGTTCTGCCAGTAGAATCGCCTGCCGCATCGCTCCTTCATACGCCATACTGCGAGTCTACGCGAAAGTCGTACGGGCGAGACGGTCCCACTTCGGCGCACGGCTTAACGTGTTGTAGCAATGGGTTTTCTATACTGGCCAAGAAGAAGAGAGGAAGGTCCATGGCAGTATTCGAACTCATCCTATGCATTATCGCGGCTGTGGTAGTGAGTTCGTTTGCCAGTCGCTTTATTCCGAAAGTGTCCACGCCGCTGGTGCAGATCGCGCTGGGCGTGTTGGTGGCGTATCTGCCGTTCTTCCCAAATGCGCGACTGAATCCTGAACTGTTCATGGTGCTGTTCATCGCACCGCTGCTGTACCTCGAAGCGCACGAGATAGATAAGTCCGCTCTGCTGAAAACCCTGAAGCTGAGCCTTTCGCTGGCTATTGGCCTGGCAATTGCCACGATGGTGGCTGTGGGCTTTGTGCTGCACACCGTGTGGCCGGTGATCACACTGGCCTCTGCATTGGCGTTGGGCGCGGCTCTGGGACCGACCGATGCGGTGGCCGTAAGTTCCCTGGGCAAGGAGGCGTCGCTGACGCAGCGCCAACGAGGTGTGCTGAAAGGCGAATCACTGTTCAACGACGCGTCCGGCATCGTGGGCTTCCAGTTCGCATTGGCTGCAGCCTTCACCGGCGAATTCGCCGTGGGGCAGGCTGCCGGCGAATTCGTGGTGTCGTTCTTCGGCGGCACGATCTTCGGCCTGGTGGTGGCGGCACTCGCCAATTGGGTATTTGAAACCGTACGGTCACTGGGTTGGGAAACCACGACCACCCGTATTTTGATGGAACTGTTCCTGCCGTTCCTACTGTACTTGGGCGCGGAGGAGTTCAAGGTGTCCGGTATTCTGGCCGTGGTGGCAGCCGGCTTGTTCATTCGGTTCGACCGCAGCGGCGTGGGCCCGAATGTGGCGCGTACGAATATCGTGTCGTCATCGGTGTGGGGCGTGCTGAGCTTCTCACTGAACGGTGCCGTGTTCATTCTGCTGGGTATGCAATTGCCGCAGGCGATGACGGCCAGCTGGTCTGACCCGCGCATCAATAATACGCTGCTTATCGGCATTATCCTGCTGGTGACTGCAGTGGTGATCGTGCTGCGCTTTATTTGGGTGGCGGCCATGCTGCGCATCGCACGTGATGTGAACACCGGAAAACGCCGCAAGATGACGCTGGAACGCTGGCGTTCCGCGGCAGTGATGACCTTCGGTGGGCCGAAGGGCACGATCACGCTTTCGCTGATGTTCACCATCCCGTATTCCATTGCGGGCGGCGCTGATTTCCCGATGCGTGACGAGCTGATTTTCATTGCGTCCGGCGTGATTATCATGACGCTGCTGCTGGCGAACTTCCTGCTGCCTCTGCTCGCTCCGAACCGTGGCAAAGATCCCAGTGCGGAAATGGTCCCGATTACGATTGAAGTGCTGCGCTCCACTGTAGAGGAATTGACCGGTCGTATTACGCCGGAGAATCGCCGTGCTGTGCTGATGGTGATTGATTTGTACACCAAGCGCATCAGTCGTTTGAAGCAGCGCAATGGTGATTCCGACCCGCAAGGATTGGAGCGTCTGCAGATCGAGGCGCTGCATTGGGAAAAGGAATTCGTACGTGACCGATTGACGCAGATCAAGGCGCATCCGGCAGCCGATGCCGCTACGCAGGAACTGAATGTGGAAGCTTGTGAGCGTATGCTCGATCAGATCATGAACACGCTTCGCCACACGTCCACCGATCCGACGTCGGGGCATGCGGTGTCGCAGATTCGCGGCCGTGTGCGCATGCTGCAGCGCCGCGTGAATAACTATGCGAAGCGCACGATTTCCAAGATTCGCCACACCACACCTTTGGTGAGTGAGGATCAGATTTTCGCTCGTACACGCGAGCTGCAGGTGGAGGCCATTCATCATGTGATTGATCGTTTGGTCGACGAGATGGGCAATAGCACCTACAACACTGAGCATTGCTCGGCGCTTCTGTTGGATTATCGTCGTGCTGAGGCTTCCCTGCAGGCGCGACCGAACATGAGCGGTACGGCAGCCATGATTACGCAGGTCGAAGAGGTCAAGAAAGAAAGCTACGCCATCGAACTCGGCGTGATTCAGGACATGCTCGAAGCCGGCGACATCAGCCGAGCCCAAGCCAAGACTTTGAGGCGCAATATCTATGTCATGCAGGTTGATGCCGATTCCGGCATCTAACCTACATGACCGTCGCGGCACAGCCGCTCCCCTCGGCTACAGACAGCCCACCGGGCTGTCTGCTACACGCCTCGGCAGGTTGATGCCGATTCCGGCATCTAACCTACATCACCGTCGCGTGGCCTTGAGCGCCACCCAGAACGAGCGCACAAGAAGCACACATAGATATGCAGTGAACAGAATCGCTCCGGTACGTGGCGTTACCGCAGATGCGATCCAAGTACCTAAAGGCGCGGTCAGGGCGGCCACCACGCCAATAATGAGCGCGGCTTTCACATGCACCATGTGCCTGCGCACATTGGCCACCGAAGTGGTAATCGCATTGGGAAACATGGCCAACAGCGACGTGCCGCGCGCGATCAAATCGCTGGCCCCGAACAGAATCGACAGCGCCGGCACACAAATCGCACCGCCGCCGATGCCCAGCAGTCCGGCCAAAATACCTGCGATCACACCGAATGCAACGAGACCGATAACCGTGCCTGCATGCAGCACGATGTGTGAATCGCGCGAGGGATTCGACATCGCCTGATTCACAATCACAAACAATAAGAACAGCACAAAAGCCCAGCGCAACACCACTTCAGGCAGTTTGGACAGCAACCATGAACCGATCTGCCCACCCACCAGCATGCCGGCGAATACGATGGCGGCCACAATCCAATCCACATCGCCTTCCACAGCGTAGGAAATCACACCGGAAACCGCGGTGGGCACAATGGCCATCATTGAGGTCGCAGCCGCATGACGTTGCGTCAGTCCGAGCCAGACCAGAGCCGGCACAATCACCGTACCGCCGCCGATGCCGAACATGCCGGAGAGCACGCCAACCGCCACGCCGACTACGGCCATAATGATGAGTCCTCGCGGTGATTCATCTAGATGGTTCTGATCAAGATTCTGAGCTGCATCCCCTGTATTCACGGCCACTAGTCTATGACTACAGCACGCCGGAAGTGATGTCGTTGTCCAGTAACCATTGGCGCAGATCGGCGAACTCCTCGAGACTCACGTTATGGTCAAGCCCGTGATAGCTCTTGGTTTTGAGCCAGGTGTGTTCCTCAAGCCATGCGGCGGTGGCGAACAACTCGTATTTCGGTACAACGCCATCGTTTTTGCCGTAAGTATAGAACACCGGAATATCCAGGTCGGCAAGCCGATCATCAGCGGGAGCGGTACCCGGCACCTGCCCGGGCGCGTTAAAACCAGACAGGCTAATCACCGCACGATAGCGCTCAGGATTGATGCGCAGCAGATGCACGGCCACCAATCCGCCTTGGGAGAAGCCGAGCGGCACAATAGCGCGATCATCAGGAATATTTGCGGCTACCCAGGCATCCACGGCCTGTGCGGCGGCGTAAGCGTCGTAATCGAGGTCCTCACCCACGGGCATCGAGCCGTGCAGCCATGCGTAGTTACCGGGTTCTCGGGAATCCGCAGCCGCTTCGGCCAGGGTCAAAGGGCCGCGTAACGCCACGAAATCGTTGTATGGAGCAATCAGACGCATGATATCCGCCATCTCCTGCTCATTGGAGCCCCACCCGTGCAGGCAGAGAAACAGCGGATGCGTGGGGTGCTGATCGATGCCACCGCGCGAGGTCATCATATGTTCCACCGTCAGCGGATCGCCGTAATGACCGGGAACTTCGCCGGATTCACGGCCGATCAGTGGTTCGTATGCTGATTGCGCCAACCCATTGATATTCGCTTCGTTGCTCATACCAATCCAATATAAATGCCGCCATCGTAAGACCCTGCCAATAATCCCATGATTTCGCTCACATCGGCAGTGGTCTCACAGTCGAAGGCAACAGTGACAGTCACTGCCCGGCGTCGGAATTCGTCGTGCCGGCAGCATCATCGGACGCGGTGATGTTCTCGATATCGCCGCCCCACTGCTGCTGCAGAGCGGTCATCTTGTCGGCTTCGCCGAACACCATCCAGCGCTTGCCCGTGAGCAGTCGCCAATCGCCCTGAGCGTTTTCATTATCGGAGTATTGGTTCAGCAGTTCGGCAATCTTTACTTTGATTGGCGCCTTGCCCACGGCTGCCATGGATTCGGATTCGAACGAGACGAAAGCAACGCGAGGCTCCGTGCACATTTGCACGGTGCTCACGCCGGGAATGCCGCCGGTGTCCAAGCCCTGCCAGCCTGCCGCGCATTGACCGGCGGCCTGCTCGATGCCTTGCTCCATTTGCGCAGCGTTTTCCACTGGCGCTTTGTCGTTATCCGGCAGAATCAGACCTTGCGGGAACAGTACGCCCACAGCCACGCCGACCACCAGAAATGCGCCGGCCATCACAATGGTGACGATACCGCCGCCGCCCACGCCTCCGTGCGTGGAATTACGCGGCATGGTGGCGCGCGCTCCGATGACGAACATCAGCGTCAGCCCGATGCATATCGCTGCGGCGAGGGCAATATAGCGCCCCGGCACTTTCACGAGGAATGAGATGGCATATGGTGCGATTTCGTGCACAGCGGAGGCCGCCGACGATGCCACAGCGCACAAGCCAGTGATCAGTGCCAGTCGCCGCAGTACTTTTGAAACCGGACTGTCAAGTTTCATTTTGGCGGCACGACGCCCGGAGCCGTGCGGGCCGTTATGCCGTTGGCTGCGCTGGGATTGAGGGGCATCTTCATATTCAGCTCCCTCAAAGAAGTCGTATTCCTCGCTACTCTTCCCCATAAGAACGCCCTCTCTGCCGACTTGTTTGCCAGTATACAGCCGAGAAACCGGCGTGACCGTCATTCCGGAGGATGAGCCTGAGCAGCGGCATAGATAGGCATCGTATAAAAAGAACCCCGGCGGTGCGGGCCGCCGGGGAGAGAAAGGAGAGAGAGAAGAAGAAAGGGGTTCAATTATCGGGAACTGCTGCTGTTCCTGTTCAGCTTTTCGCTGACATGATTTATATAATCACCTGTTTCTGTGTCTAACTCTGGTGTTTTCTGAGAATAACCTGAGAGTTATGTTTCGGGCCGGTCTTCTAGTCAATCGAGCTGTTTCCGCACTGGGCGCTAGACTTGGTGGCAGTACTGTAATTCAAGGAGTTTCTATGCTGCTGTCCGACCGCGATATCATCGCCGCACAGTCCGCTGGCCATATTGCACTCGATCCGTGGACCCCTGAAATGGTGCAGCCCGCTTCCATCGATGTGAGGCTGGATCGGTATTTCCGCCTGTTCAATAATCATGCCTACACCTATGTTGATCCAGCAGAGAATCAAGGTGCGCTGACCGAGCAATTTGAAGTGGGTCCTGATGAACCGTGGATTCTGCACCCCGGCGAATTTGCACTGGGCTCCACTTGGGAGTATGTGAAGCTGGACCCGACCATCGCCGCCCGTCTTGAAGGCAAAAGTTCGCTGGGCCGTTTGGGTATTCTGACTCACTCCACCGCAGGCTTCATTGATCCCGGTTTCGAAGGCCATATCACATTGGAGCTTTCCAATGTTTCCACACTGCCGGTCAAACTGTGGCCGGGTATGAAGATTGGCCAGATGTGCTTCTTCCAGTTGAGCTCTCCAGCTGAACACCCGTACGGCTCCGCAAGCACCGGCTCGCACTATCAGGGCCAGCGAGGCCCCACTCCGAGCCGCTCGTACGAGAACTTCTATCGAGCTCATATCGACGATTAATTCATTCACCGAATCACGCAGGGCACTATCCATCTGATTCGACGCCGGTCGGCAGACCGGCATTTTGCTTGTATGCCAAGGAGATGCAATGACCAACAGCGATGGTGGTTTTCAATTTGATTTTCAAAACAACAGTGAGCCTATTAAACCAGTAGTGCCACCGCTGCAAACGCCTACGCAGCCGACGCAGTCGCCAGCAGCTGCGCCTGCTCGCCCAGTACAATCCGCCGCTTCAACTGCAGCCGGCCAAGAGACTCAGGCCTTCAATCCATTCCCGCAACCTGCAGCTGCTGCTCAGCCAATAGCCGCAGCCCCTGGCCAGCAGCAGTACGTGTGGGATCAGGCCACGCAAAGTTTCCGTCCGGTTGCCCCGGCGGCAACGGCTCCCACCGCCCCGGTGGCCCCCGTTGCACCGACTCAGGCGATGCCCTATGCTCAGCCGCAGCCGTCTCCTTATGCAGCACCTACAGCACCGCAGCCGTCTAATCCGGCGGCATCCGAGGGTGCTACGCAGGTATTCCAGCCCACGCAAACCACTGCAGCGACTTCGCCATTCGTGACTCCCGCGCAGGCCGAAGCCACGCAGGCATACACCGCACTGAATCAGCCCCCTGCGGTACCGCTTTCTGCAGAGACTCCGGTTGGTGAAACGCCAGCCGACGAGGAGGCTACGCAGGTATTCCAGCCGATTGCCAACGCTCCGGTGAAGCTTGCAGGGCTCGAGGAGGAGCCGGCACAGCCGCTGCCGCCGGCCATCTCCCCGTTAGAGGAATTCGCCGACGACGATGAGTCTGGCGACGGGGACAAACCCGGACGTCACAACGGCGGCGAGAACAAGAAGGATACCCGCAAGATTGCGATTATCGCAGCTGTGGTAGTGGTGGTCATCGCTCTGATTGGCGGCGGACTGTTCTGGTGGCATTCCAACAGCAGCAAGGTGAACCAGGCTGCCGCTTTGGTGGAGTGCAAGGCCGCGGCCAAACAATATGATGCCGCCAAAAAGAAGCTCGCAGCTGCAGTGACTAAAGGACAGACCGCTATTCAGGTCTCCAAAGGCAAGGTTGCTGACAGCACCACTATCGATTCTTTGAGCTCAGCAGTGGAAAAGGGCCAGAATCCTGAAGATACCGCCAGCTGCGATGCCACACTTTCCGCTGATGCGCTTAAGCAGCAGGCCAAGGACATGCAGAGCCAAATCAGCACGGTGACCGATCAAACCGATGCCATCAACAGCGGCATCAAGGCGGTGAACGCCTCGGAACAAACCGCCGACACCAATTCGAAGAAGTCCAAGCTCAGCTCGGCAGTGGCTCAGGCGCAAAGCACGTTGAATAATTCCGCCGGTAACGTTGCGGATGAGAACACTCGAACCGCATTGCAGACTGCTATCACCGACGCCAACACCATCGTGAATAGCTCCAATCCGTCTGATACGGACGTGGACAACGCGATTTCCGCGCTGCAGAAGGCCGAGTCGGATGTGAACGCATCCATGCAGGCCAAGCAGAAGGCTGATGCCGATAAGGCCGCTCAGGAAGAGGCCGAAAAGAAGGCACAGGAGGAAGCCCAGAAGAAGTTGGAAGAACAGCAGAATCAGCAAGATAACAGCGGCAATAACAATGCCACTGACGGCGGCGCTGGTTCGAGCAACTAACCACTCACGCCATATAGGAAAGGGCGGATGGAGAGTAATTCCATCCGCCCTTTCCGTTTGCCTGCTATTGCTACTTTGCCATGGCACGAAGCACAATCTTGCGCAGTTCGGAGGCGATCAACACGATCGCAGCCAAACCTATGCATTCCACCCATGCCAGCGGGTTGAGCGGCGTGGTGCCGAACGCGCCGTTGAGGAACGGTACGTAAATCACCACGAGCTGCAGCACTACGGACAAGCCGATGGCGCCCCACAGCCACTTATTCGAGAACAGGCCCACGAATGCGGACTGCAGGTGGGAGCGGGAAGCCAGCGCGTTGAACAGCTGAGCAAACACCAGAATCGTGAAGCCCATGGTGCGCGCCTCGGTCATCTGCGCCTCGTGGCCAATCGCCTCCACCGAGCGGTCGGTGAACAGACCGCCGGCCAGGTGCATATCCATGCCGATAAGCGTCACGATAGCCATGATGATACCGATGTAGATGATGTCGCCCCACATCGAAGCGTCGATCACACGGTCGGTTATCTTGCGAGGCTTGCGGCCCATCACATCCTCGGTCTGCGGATCCACACCCATGGCGAGCGCCGGCGCGGCGTCGGTGAGCAAGTTGATCCACAACAGCTGCGTAGCGAGCAACGGCACGGTGACGCCCACGGTTTCTGGCTGGCGGATGCCGAGGAATCCGGCGAACACCACGCCGAAGAACACGGTAAACACTTCGCCCACGTTGGAGCTTAAGAGGTAGCGCAGGAACTTACGGATGTTATCGAAGATCACGCGGCCTTCGCGCACGGCGGCCACGATGGTGGAGAAGTTGTCATCCGCCAAAATCATCTTGGCGCTCTGCTTGGTCACTTCGGTACCGGTGATGCCCATGGCCACACCGATATCCGCGGACTTGACTGCCGGGGCATCGTTCACGCCGTCGCCGGTCATGGCCACGATGTTGCCTTGGCGCTGCAGGGATTCGACGATCTTGAGCTTGTGTTCGGGAGCCACACGGGCGTAAACGGAAACATTCGCGGTGGCCTTATCGAGTTCGGCTTCGCTGCTCAGCTGGTCGAGCTGGTCGCCGGTCAATGCCTTGCCGTCTTTGGCGATGATGCCAAGGTCGGAGGCGATGCGTGCGGCGGTGAGCGGATGGTCGCCGGTGATCATGACCGTGCGGATGCCAGCGCGATGCGCTTCGGCCACGGAGTCGCGCACTTCGGTTCGTGGCGGGTCGATGATGCCGACCATACCGTTCCATATGAGGTCGGTTTCGATGGCGTCAGCCTGATCGGCGATATCCGCCACCTGCCCGGCTGCATTCACGGTGACGCCGGGCACGTCGGCCAGCGAGCTGGTTTCGAGCGGACGGGTCGCCTGACCAAGCGTGCGGTATGCCTCGGAGGAGAGGCGCTCCACAGTGGCAAGAATGGTTTGGCGGTCGCCTTCGGTGAGCTTTCTTACCTGGCCACCCACACGGATACGCGAGCAGTAGCTCAGCAGCACGTCCGGCGCGCCCTTGGCGAAGACCGTGAGCTTGCCGGAGTCGGTATCGTCTTTGGCGATAATGGACATGCGCTTGCGCTCGGAAGTGAATGGGATCTCACCCACACGCGTGTAGCGCTGTGCCTTGTGGTCAGCCTTCACCTTGCGGGCGGCTACAATCAGCGAGACCTCGGTGGGGTCGCCCACGGTTTCCCAGCGGCCGTTGGCGTCTTGGCGCAGTTCGCCATCGTTGGCCAAGGTGCCGGCAAGAAGCGTAGCCACGACTTCATCTGCCACGGTTTTGGCCTGTTCGGAATCCGGGCTGATGCCGCCGGCCATCACCATGCGGCCTTCAGGCGCATAACCGGTGCCGGTAATCTGCACTTCACCGCTCGGAGTTACCACACGTTCCACGGTCATCTCGTTGCGAGTCAGGGTACCGGTCTTATCCGAGCAGATTACGGATGCGGAGCCGAGGGTTTCCACCGAGTGCAGTTTCTTGACGATGGCGTTATGAGCGGCCATACGCTGTACGCCAAGCGCCAGTACCACCGTCAGAATCGCAGCCAAGCCTTCCGGTACGGCTGCCACGGCCAGGGAGACGGCGAGCAGCAGCGAATCAATCACGTCGTGAATGTCGTTGAAGCCTTCGAGCACGGCGAGCGCCACCAGCACCACGACGGCGATAATGCACACCGCAATGCCGAGGATCTTGGAGACGTAATCCATTTCCTTCTGCAACGGGGTTTTCTCATCTTCCGTGGCGGAAAGCATGTCGGCGATCTTGCCGACCTGCGTGTTCATGCCGGTGCCGGTCACGATGGCGCGGCCGGTGCCCTGGGTCACGGATGTACCGTTGAAAATCATGTTGGCGCGGTCGCCGAGCGCCTTGGCTTCAGCCAACGTGTCCGACTTCTTGCCCACCGGCACTGATTCACCGGTAAGAGAGGCTTCTGCGATGCGCAGACTGGCCGCGTTGACCAATCGGCCGTCGGCGGACACCGAATCGCCTTCGGCAAGGACGACAATGTCGCCAGGCACCACGTCAGCGGTGTTGATACGCTGCACTTTGCCGCTGCGCAGTACCGAGGTCTGCGGCGCGGTCATTTGGGCAAGCGCTTCGACTGCGGCTTCGGCTTTGGCTTCCTGCATGTAGCCGAGCACTGCGTTCACAATCAGAATCAGAACAATCACCAGCGCGTCAAATGGGAGTGCCTCTCCCCCTTCGGCACCAGGCACGGCATTGGCTTTCTCAATAAACCAAGCGATGACCGAAATCACGGTTGCGGCAAGCAGCAAATAGACCAGTGGGTCCTGGAATTGGGCCAGGAATTTCTTCCACTTCGGCACAGGCGGTGCGCCGGCGAGTTCGTTCGGCCCGAATTTGGCCAAACGACGTTTTGCTTCCTCATCACTTAGGCCCTGGTTCGGATCGACATTCAGGGCTTTGGCTACATCCTCAGCGCTCGTCAAGCTCGGGTCGGTATCGCCGAGCAAAGCCTCCTGAGCGCGGACTTCTTCTGATTCCACGACCTCATTCGTTGCGGTCGCGGATACGGATTGATCATTCTGGCGATCAACCATGGTGCTCTCCTTGGTATTGCCGCGGAGTAGTCAGTTCCATCGCACACTCGGGTTATCTCTCCCGGCTGCCGACGCAACTGCGCGGTTGTGGGCACCGACGCAACTGCTGCCGATGCATACCTTGCCATTATTCCACAACCGCGCGGACGGGTCGGCGCACAGCGTAATGGCGTTTTGTCTATCTGCGCTCACTTCAGAGTCGATGAATCGCTCATCTCCTACGTACATCTATATACCAGCCATACAATCCGGAAAACTGAACTACTCCATTTTGGTAGCGCTACCAGTAATTACTTTCAAAAACAAAATAACAGCCTCAAAATGCTGCAATTCCAATAGACACTCTCACTATAGAGTATTTTTGGTAGCGCTTTCAATTTTATGTTATGATGCAATCACCTGACGCAGAAGACTCAAAGCAGAGCTCGTAGCGTCCGGCATCGGAAGAAAGACCAAAGGAGATCATGATGAAACGAACTTCGGCCATACGAGCAGCGGTAGCAATGACATTGGTTGCCGGCCTATCTCTTGCAGGATGCGGCAACCCAACAGCCGGAGGCACTACCGACAATGTGGATACAACGGCGGCTGATTATTGGCCGGACGCCACCAAAAAACTTGACGGAGTAAACCTGACCTTCTGGGTAGGCCAGTCTGACAGCAAGGTCCCAGTCAAAGTCATCTCCGATTTTGAGAAGGCCACCGGCGCCAAGGTCGATCTGCAAATCATTCCAGACAGCTACGAGAACAACGTTCAGACCAAAATCACCACAGGAGACATGCCTGATTTAGCCACATGGGAGCCTACCAACTCCATGCTCGCCGGATTTGTTTCCACCGGCAAACTGCAACAGCTCGACAATGCGCCATGGGTCGATAATTACATCGATGGCGTGGCAGACCTCGGCCAGACCAAAGGCCACCGCTATGCCGCACTGATTTCTCCGGTCAACGTGATGGGTGTTTGGTACAACAAGAAAGTCTTCGAGAAAGCCGGCATCACAGAAACGCCAAAGGGTTGGGATGAATTGGTTTCAGCAGCGAAGAAAATTAAGGATTCCAATGCCGCTGACTCCGCGTTCTTTGAAATGGGCGGCTCCCAGTGGGGCACTCAGTGGGCTGTTCAGGTACAGCTAGCTGAGGCCGCCAATGATGGCCTGTGGGATCGAGTCAACGAAGGTAAAGAGAAATTCACCGACTCCACCATCATGACCGCCATCGAGAATTACAAGAAGCTCATTGACGACGGTTATTACAACTCCGACGCAGGCTCCGCCACACTGGACGATCAGGCAGCAGCCCTCTGGGAAGGTAAGACTGGCATGGTGATCGGCAACAATGCGCAATTCAATGTTGCCGCCGCTCTCGCCGACAACGACAAGACCGCCATCGACGAAAATCTCGGATTCTTCCCCATTTCCAGCAAGGGCAACATTTCTTCCCTCTCCCCAGGCGCTTCCAGCGCAGTCGTAGCTTTCAAGACCGGAGACTCCACTCGCGAGGCCGCAGCACGCCAGTTCCTCAACTTCTGGATGTCTGAAGGCTACGAAAACTTTGTAAACGATCGCGCCCTGGTTTCCGCGCTGAAGACCGTCGACTCCCCGAAGAGCGTGCCGCAGGCTCTGCTCGACGCGGCATCCTCCATTGCGAATTCAGCACCTTCCATGCAGTCCGCGGCAATTGCCAATCCTGATCTGTACATCAACCTGGCCAATATGATCAACGGCACTGCGACCCCTGAGCAAGTAGCAGAAACGACTCAGAACCAGTTCGCACAGATCGCCAAGGCGCAAGGAGCCAAAGGCTTCTAAGTAAACTTCCTTCCTACTCCTCCACCATGACTCTCTGGGGGGGCCTGCCCCCCCAGAGACGTTTTCTCACGCACTACCACAATCTCGAGAGACCTCAACTCACATTTATTTTTCATCCCAACTTCCTGCCTACGGTACAACAGCAATATCGCGCTTCAAAGGGAATAACCATGAATCCTCATAAAGCTTTGATGAAACAAAACTATCCGCTGAGATTCCTCATCCCAGCAGGGGCGATGCTTGTGGTGTTCTTCATCGTGCCGACGGTGATGAACTTCGTATTCGCCTTCACCGATTGGTCGGCATTCAAAAACACTATTGATTTCAATGGCATAGACAACTTCGTCACACTGTTTCAAGATGGCACCCTGCTGCGTGATATCCGCACCACATTAATCTACGCCGTCTGCATCGCCATCTTCCAAAACACATTCGGCCTGCTTTTAGCAGTGCTGCTCGAAGAAGACACCCGTCTCAACCGTTTTGCCCGCGTGATGTTCTTTATCCCAGTCATCATGTCCGCCCTTGCTGTGGGCTACATTTGGCAAGCCGTGCTAAAAACCGATGGCGCTCTCGACCAAATGCTCAGCGCTCTTGTCGGGCATCACGTCACCACTGGTCTCCTCGGCAACACCACTTGGGCCATCGTCGTCATTTCCGCCATCCAAGGCTGGAAATGGATGGGTTTGGCAATGCTCATCTTTCTGGCCGGCCTCAAAACCATTGACGCTGATGTTATCGAAGCTGCTCGCATCGATGGCGCCAACGCCCACCAACTATTCTGGACTATAAAATTCCCTCTACTAGCTCCCGCGTTCACTTTCAACGTAGCCACTTCACTGCTTGGCTCTCTGAACGGATTCGACATGGTGCAGGCAATGACCAAAGGCGGTCCTGGCGGTTCCACCGAAATCCTCAACATCTTTGTGTGGCGCACCTTCGGCCAAGGCCTTTACTCGCAATCCACCACAATGAGCATGATTCTATTCATCCTCGTTGCCCTCATCGCTTTGCCAGTCATCTACTTCCTGCGCCGCAGGGAAAGGAATATCTTCTGATGAGCAGCGTTACCGCACAATACAACGGCCACAAGGAACAACAGACATTCAAATCCCAGGCTCCTCGCTGGCGACGCATCCTTCATAACGCAACTGTCATTATTGCCATGTTGGCCTTGCTGGCAGTTCCATTTTGGCTGCTAGTCGTCACCGCCGGCAAGACTCAGGCCGAAGCTCTGAAGTTGGATATGTCTCTACCGGACAAGTGGATGCTGTTGGAGAACTTTGCCACTGTCATCAAAGACGGCAAGATGGTGGCAGCATTGTTCGGCTCCATTGCGGTCACCGTACCCGCAGTTCTCATCGCCATCCTCTTTGGCTCTATGGCATCCTGGATTCTGGCCCGGCGAACCACCAAGCCAATGGCTTTCCTGTACGCACTCGGCATTTCCGGGCTGATTCTTCCTCCAGCAGTGGTCACCGTAATGATGCTGCTGAAGATGATTGGACTTTCCGGAACCGCACTCGGCATGATCTGTGTGTACGTGGGCATCTACCTCTCCACCGTGATTTTCTTTGTGACCGGCTTTATCCGAACGATTCCACCTTCTTTGGAGGAATCTATGCGTGTGGATGGGGCCAAACCAGCGCGAATCTTTTTCACGCTGATTCTTCCACTGTTGAGCCCAACCATCGCCACTGCGACAATCCTGCTAATTCTTTACATCTGGAATGACGTGTTCTATGCACTGTTCATTCTCTCCGGCAAGATGAGCACATTGCCGCTCAATCTTTACAATGTGGCAAGTGCTGGCCTGTACCTGAACAATTGGCATTTAATCTTCGCCTACATCATTTTGATGAGCCTTCCACTGCTCATCATCTTCGCGGCGGCCCAGCGTAAAATCATCAGCGGAATCACAGGAGGCGCTGTGAAATGACCGTGTATGCAAAGAAGGTCAACACCGGCCATAATAAGTGTAGTATTCACGCGCTGAAGCACTATGGTGTGCCAGCCAAGCCAACTTAGGAGGAGATTGTGAACGAGAGCACACGGTCAGCAACCAAGAAGTCACCGTCAATCAACGACGTTGCTCAATTGGCCGGAGTGTCCGTCTCCTCCGTCTCCAGATATCTGAACAATGGCGCCCATCTGCGGGCTGACAAAAAAGAGCGTATAGCTCAGGCCATCGCAATGCTGGATTATCATCCTTCACTGCTGGCACGAGGATTAGCAGCAAGCCGTTCAAACACCATCTCCCTATTCTCCGGACAACGCCTGCTGTATGGCGTTACTGGATGCATTCAGGGTGTGGAAGCGGCAGCTTCCGCAGCAGGAATCGTAGTGAATGTGGTGTTGCTGGACGAGCGGCAATCCTCGGAGCAACTTCGGCAAACCATCAAATCCACGCTGAGCGTCAATCCTCTGGGAGTTATCATCGACCAACCTCGTTATGGAACTGGCTGTGATGAAATCCTGCGATCGGTTAATAAAAACGTACCGGTGGTGCTTATCGGAGGCAATCGCCGCCAAGGGCAGTGCCAACTGTTCACTTATGACGATCGCGGCGGATATGCCGTCACCCAGCATCTGCTGCGGCTTGGACACAAAACCGTGTTCCATGTGGCTGTTCCGGAGGAAGACGAAACGCAGACCCGTCAATCTGGCTGGCGCAAGGCGCTGGAAGATGCGGGAGCTCGCATTCCCGCCTTATATCGCACCAGCTGGGATCCAAAAGACGCTGAAGCCATCGGCCGCAAATTAGGCCAGGATGATGAAGTGACAGCGATTTTCGCCGGCAACGACGAAATCGCGCTGGGCATCATCCGCGGACTTCACGCAGTGGGTAAACGCGTACCAGAAGATGTCAGTGTTGCCGGATTTGACGATAATCCCATCGCAAGTCTCTCGATTCCATCCCTTACCACCTGGAGACAAGATTTCGAACGTATCGGAGCTTTTGCCACGAATCTCATCCTTGATCAGATTCGCAAGGGCACCCCATTGGAGTCCGAAATCCCGTATTACATCGGCGACGCCGCCGATCAACTCATCGTGCGAGAATCCACTGCCGCCCCAAGTAACTAGCCCATCCGAACAGTTGGGATGAACCCTACTTAGTTCTGCCTAGTTTCGCAGCCGGCCGTATGCGGAGTATCGCACGCACAAAGGAATTACTATGCAGACCATCGAACACCCTGGATCCACCGCAACTACTACGACCTCAGATTCTGCTGCAACGATCGCAGCGGAATCCACATCGAACACCGCTATTCTGCGCACAATCTCACGCAATGGCATCACGGCCCAATATCGGCAAAATATCAGTAACGGGATCGTCGATCTTCTTCTGGTTCCAGAAGGCTCGCTATCACAGACGATTCGTCATGATTGCGCCCCTGAACCATTGATTCAAGCCAAAATCGTTGGCGACGATTACGCAGGCGGATATGCTCAAGGTCGCACTATGCGAAATTCACCGACTACCTATGCGATGCGATTCCAAGGTCAGGAAGAAGCCGACACCGAACTGGGCGAAACGATTGTTACGACACGATTTGCCGATAAACGCGGACTTGAATACACCCATACACTAACGTTCGGCGTACAAAGTCGCGCAGTGCGCATTGACACTGAGGTTGCTAATGCATCGCAGGTTCCTTTCACCCTCGAGATGCTTTCTAGTTTTACTTTGGGCTCGTTGAGCCCATTTTCAGAGGGCATGGCCGAAAACACTTTGACGATCCACCGCATGCGCAGCACATGGAGCGCAGAAGGTCGATTGGATTCGCGCAGTGTCGAGGATCTTCAACTTGAACCAGATTGGCAGGAACATGTAGCCAACTCATTGCGTTTCGGATGTGTAGGATCGTTCCCGGTACGAGGCTGGGTACCTTTTATCGCAGTGGAAGATCGCGCTCATGACATCACATGGGCCGCCGCAACCACGCACGCTTCCAGCTGGCAAATCGAGGCATATCGCAAAGACAACGGGCTGTCTATCTCCGGCGGTATCGCAGATCGTGAGTTCGGACATTGGACCCACACTGTGCAGCCAGGCGAGCATTTTGCTGCACCCAGCGGAGTGGTTACTGTGGTGCGAGGCGGCGTAGATGAAGCATCACAAGCTCTGGCCAGTCATGTGCGCGAACGACTCGAACTGCCCGAATCAGAGCGCCCCGAGACTGTATCTGAGACCGGCTTACCTATCATCTTCAATGAATTCTGTTCCACTTGGGGGCTCCCCACGGAACAAAGCGTGCTGGCACAAGTGGAACAACTCAAAGGCCGTGGCGTCGAATATGTGGTGATGGACGCCGGCTGGTTCGATAACAAGCCATTCTCAGAGGGAACCAAGTTCGGCGCATGGCAGGTCAGTCAAGAATCTTTCCCGCACGGCATTAAATACGTAGTCGACGCAATTCATCAGGCTGGCATGAAAGCTGGCGTATGGTTCGAATTCGAAGTCGTGGGTCGTCAGGAAACTGAGTGCTTCAATCATGAGGAATGGCTGCTGAAACGTGATGGGATTCCAATCACCTCTGATCAGCGGAGATTCTGGGACATGCGCAATACAGAGGTCCAGGATTATCTGCACGAACGCGTCATTGATTTCCTTCGAGATAACGGCTTTGATTACATCAAGGTTGACTATAACGAGACACTTGGCATTGGATGCGAGACGCCGGATAGGCCGGAAAGCGCTCTGGGAGATGGGCTTTATGATGTTATTCAAGCTTCACAGGCATTCTTCCGCCGAATCCGCAAAGAACTGCCCAATGTGGTAGTGGAGATATGTTCTTCAGGCGGACACCGTCTGGTGCAGAGCTTTATGGAAATCGGCGCAATGGCAAGTTTCTCTGATGCTCATGAATGTGACGAAATCCCGCTTATTGCCGCTAATATGCACCGCATTATCGAGCCACGACAATCGCAGATTTGGGCTGTTATGAGAGCGGAGCTGACCGAGGCACAACAACGGTATCGCTTGGCATCCGGTTTCTTGGGCCGTCTGTGCCTTTCCGGAGATATGGGCTTGTTGTCTGCCAAACAATGGCAAATCATCGATGAAGCGCTTGCACTGTATCGTGCTTCGTCCAACGTCATCGATCAAGGCACCAGCGCTTTCTACGGTACGCCCATTACCAGCTATCGCAAGCCGCAAGGATGGCAGGCTATCGTGCGCCGCGGCACAGGTAGAGCTTCAGGACAAGCACTGATTGTTCTGCACACTTTTGCGGGGCTGAATAATGATGTGTCCATCGAATTGCCTCTTGCAACTCCGAAGGATTGGAACGATACGGATACCGCCTCCACGTTGGCGTCTCATCACACCGCCGAATCAATCCGCATGTTTGCCCGCAACGGCATAAACGCTACTGTCTCGGACGGCCTATTGCGTATTAGTGGTTTGCGTAATTGGGATTCCGCAGTCATTGTCTGCGGAACAAATCTTCAATAATAGTTACAAGTCACCAATCAACGTGGGGCGTATCGCCTTGTATCAAATGATCAAATGCGATACGCCCCACGTCACTCCACAGGTAGCAGGCCATGTTTCACACGGCTACAACGGATTGCATCAAATGCCTAAAGCGACCTCATGGAAAATGGTGCTGGTGTCATCAGAAACACTTTCCTGAGCCTGCGCGGACAATTGCTCCCGCTCAGGAAGATATGCAGTCACTGGAACCGTGTATTCCATCTGGCCAATTTCTTCGCCTTCGATTTTTCGGATAAGCACATCGACGGCTCTCTCGGCTATCTTCGCATACGGCTGTATAACAGTCGGCAATGATGGACTCGCGAATTTATATACGTACGATCCATCATAACCAAAGAGAAAGAGATCTTCAGGAATTTTTCGCCCCATTTCAAGTGCCCGCTTTTGAATTGCGAGCGCAATCAGATCAGAAGCAAAAATACCATCGACATCCTGATTATCCGTGAGGAATTTATCAGCGATTCTGAGATACGGCTCCATTTCAAACTGGTTCAGCCCCAATTCGAAGGACACACAACGAATGCCGTGCTTATGCATTTGCTCAGCAAATACCCGATACCGTTCGAAGGACGGGGACCGCACCTTGGAATATCCAATGAACTGCGCAACATTAGTGCAGCCATGTTCAATGACCGCACGAGCTGCAATCATGCCGCCTTGGACATGGTCAGCGCTTACTACGGGAATGCTGCTGGCTAAGTAACGATCGAGAGCAACTACAGGAGAACCGATACCCGCATAATTGATATCAAGAGAATGGCTTCCAATAATCATGCCATCCACTTTGTTGGCCATGAGCAAATCGATACACTCTTTTTCTTTCTCCTCTGAATGCATCGTGCTGCAGAGAATCATCTTATAACCGCGACGGTTGAGTTCATCCTCAATGTATGAAGTCATTGTCGAAAAGAACGGATGAGCAATCTCAGGAATCACGAAACCAATGAGTTGCGTCTTCTGCGAATACAGGCTTCGTGCGATTTGATTAGGCTGATAATGCAGCAAATCAATCGTTTTCTGTATGTTATTTCGCGTTTGCTCGGAGATATATCCACGATTATTGAGATAGCGAGACACCGTATTTTTCGAGACACCGGCCACTCGGGCAACATCAGTTATCGTAACCATCATTTTTCCTTGCTGTATCTGCCCAACCGTACGGCCACATTGCCGTAGGGTCAAGTCTATTAGCCGCAAGACTAGCAGACTTGACCCTTAGCACGCCCGGCTCATATCTCACCATCCGGTTGGTTGCTCATAACCATCTTACGTAGAAGGATTTTGCTATCAGCACCTAGAGCCTCATCCCTTAACCGACCCAGCCAGCATGCCAGAAACCAGATATCGTTGCAGGAAGAAGGAGATGACAATAACCGGCAGCGAGAACAATACCGCGGCTCCAGTCATTGGCCCCAAATCAAGGCTGTACGAAGTCAGGAATTCCGATAGAGCCACCGGCACGGTTTTTGCCTCACTACTGGTGAGCAACAGCGCAACCAAGAAATCATTCCAGGCCAACAAGAAGGTAAAGATGCCCGTGGAAATCAAGCTAGGGACTACTACAGGCAGGATGACTTTGATAAATGCAGTGAATGGACCAGCACCGTCAACAGCTGCAGCTTCATCGAGGTCTACGGGCACATCTTTGAAGAAAGAAATCATCATCCACAGCACAAATGGCATATTCACGCCTGCGTACACAATGCAGAGCACCGGTAAGTAATCGTAAAAACCAAACTGCTGAACGAGACTATAAATCGGCACTACGATGCTGGACATCGGAATCATTTTGAGGCACAGCACTAAGATCAACAAAAAATTGCTAAACCGAGAAACAGCTGTACGAGAAATGGCATATGAAGCTAAAGAACCCAGCAGTAGGCAAATTAACGTACTCACAAGGGCTGCAATAAAGCTGTTGCCAAAATACATGCCGATATCAGAAGTCTGGAACACTTTGACATAGTTCTCTATTGACCAAGTCTTCGGGAAGAATGTGGGATGAACGGAAATCACATCCTGCGAAGGCTTGAATGAAGAAAACAGCATGTACAAATAGGGGAAGATGAACAGCAGCAGGAAGACCACCGCCAACACGTACATGATAATAATCCACAGATTGTCGCTCCGATTGCGACCAAATTTCTCATGGAACATGGCAGCTACCTCTTGTCCTTCTTCAACTGAGTCATAAGAGTGATGGCAATAAGCACTACGATGAAGATAACGGCCATGGCGCTGGCGTAGCCGACATCACCGTATCGCTGCAACATTTTGTAAATATGCACGCTCAACAGCTCTGAAGAGCCCTGGGGACCTCCCTGAGTCATAGCCCAGATGATGTCGAATGTTCTTGCAGCGTCAATGACGCGAATGACCAGAGCGCTAAAGAGCACACCCTTGATATTAGGAATGATGATGTGGATGATGACCTGCCATTTATTCGCGCCTTCGACAGACGCCGACTCATACAAACTATCCGGAATCGATTGGATTCCCGCCAAAAACATCAGCATCATGAACGGTGTGGTCAGCCAAACATCTGCTATGATGCATGATAAGAGGGCAAAACGCGAATCCGAAAGCCATAAGATGCTATCCGTGGACCGCAAGAGTCCGATTCGTACCAGCAGCACATTCACAATGCCGAACTGCCCACTTAACATAAACTTCCAAACCAGACCTGCCACCAATGGCGCAATCATCAGAGGGGACAGGATGAACGTTCGGATGGCTTTGAATCCCTTGTACTTATTCGTCAGAATGACCGCAAGTGCCAATCCCAGAATCGTTTCTATGCCGACCGCAACGACAACATAAACCAACGTGTTCCATGAATCCATTTGGAACTGATGCGACGTAAACGCTTTGATGTAGTTCTTCAAACCGACAAACGTGCGACCATCATAACGGTCTCCCACATCAAAAAAGCTGTCATAGACAAGTTTCAGTAGAGGAAACAGCAGGAACGCCGCCATGAATAATCCTGCAGGCAAGAAGAATATGCATAGCGTTTTCTTGCTAAATGTGGAGCTCAACATCTTCGTTTTGCGCATGGTATCTGGAGAGTACTGATTCGAGTGATCTCCCTGCGCAATTGTTGTTTTCTGTTTCATGCCACCTCCCGTGACAGGACACGGTGATTGAGATGGCTGTGATCGCCTCCGTGCGCGGCGGCGATCACAACCAATCATTCCATTGATGTCACCAACTGCGAATCAGGCTTGTCCCTCGTTTTCCCTATCGGGTTTGACAATCATTCCTTCAACGGGATACAACGAGGGGCAGATAAGTAATTCAGCCTACGAGATCCTGAATACTCTTCTGAGCGGTAGCCAATTCGTCTTTGGCATTAGCGCCCTTAAGCACGTTCTGCACCATTGGAGAAAGTACCTCGGTCTCAATTTGCGTCCACATCTTAGTCGCAGGACGATTCTGGGTCTGCTTGGCATCAAGAGTGGTCTCCAATGCCTTAACATGTGCGTATTCAGGATTGTCTTCGTACTTGGCGAATACGCTCTTTCTCGCGGCTACGCCAAGCGCGGTCATGTATCCTTCGTTCTTGCCATACATGAACTTGAGATACTTCTTTGCGATATCCTGCTTCTTGGAATTCTTCAGCACAACCTCATACCAGGGGCCAGGAATGGCACCGATACCAGCAGATCCACCAATCATCGGAGCGGCACCGACTTTGTCGCCGAGCTCTTTCGCAGAGGAGAGATAGAAGTGGCCCCAAGTAAGCTGCATAGCCAATTTGCCTTGATTGAACAAATTAGAAATCTCACTGGTGCCCAGCGAAAGGTAATCGGATGGAATGGAGCCATCGTTGACCAAGTCCTGCATATATTCAAGTGCATCGCTATACGCATTGTTTTCAAGATCCGGCTTACCGTCTTTATCGAGAACGAGATTATCAGCACCAGCCTGAGTTGCGAACTCCAGCCATCCAGTCACTGAATCAGCACCGGTTTGACCAATCATCGCAGTGCCGTACATATCATCTTTAGTGAAGAATTTTGCAGCATCCCGGTATTCATCCCAAGTGGTGGGAACCTTCAAATCGTAGCCGTACTGCTCCTTGAAAGCCTTCTGGTTATCTGCATTTTCAAAAAGATCCTTACGGTACAACAGCACCTTGGAATTCGTCCAGGTAGGGATGCCCAGCAGCTTGCCGTCAATGGTGCCACCTTCCTTAAGCTGAGGCATAAGGTCATCTTCATCTGAGCTGGAAAGAACCCCGTCCACCGAAGACAGCCCCTTAGCCAAAGCCGGGAACCACAGCACATCAATTACAGCCAGGTCATGCGTAGCTTTCCGGGAATCGGTCTCGGCTTTCAACTTGTCATACAGACCTGAATACGGAGACGTATCAACTTTGATTTTGTAACCGGTTTGCTTCTCAAACTCAGCAGCCGTATCTCGTGCCACTTGCTCAGCGGGACCACCACCCTCGACCAGCAAGCTCAATGTCTTATCATCCTCGCTTGAACCTGCAGAACCGCATGCCGCCATAGACAACATGGTCGCCACCGCGGCAATTACAGCTATGCCTTTGTTATACGAGCGATTCATCATCGAACCTTTCTCTTATCTTCAGAACTTCCTTGTTGTGTCGTCATCGACAAGGTCAGAATACATTAACTCGGTTTATATGTCAACCGATTAACATATAAGCGACACGCCGCAAAAATAAACTATTTAGCCAGAGAACTAATTTTTATGTTTACCGGTTGAAATAAAAATGAATACTCGTTACTATGGAATCAGTCTCGGACGGCGACCATAACGATGCATGGCAGCAACCATATTGGCGCCACCGCTGATTCATGTCATTCAGTCACATAACCTCGAGGAGGATGTTATGGCCGACAGCTACTACTACGACGTCACCACTTGGCCAATCGGCAACCCACATACAGACATAGGCGAAGTCATAAACAGCATCATCACCGATGTAAAAGCACGACAAACAGATGCAGATAGCAACAATGAAGGCAAACCCGGCGCCACCATCTACATTCCTTCCGGGGATTACCATCTGACAACGCAAGTACTTATTGATATCAGTTACCTGCGCATAGTCGGCGCCGGACATGGATTCGTTTCCTCCAGTATCCGGTTTAATACGCCCAAGGAGGAGTGGAATAATCTTCATGAAATATGGCCTGGAGGCAGCCGAATCCTCGTCGATCTACCGGCAATAAATCACGGTCCCGAGCGAGAAGGCGCGGCTTTCGTGGTTTCCCGTAAAGGAAATCCTCGAATCAGCTCAGTGGAGTTCGCCAACTTCTGCATCGATGGACTGCATTTCATCGATGACGGTTCAGGCAATAACGACCCCGAAAATACCTATATCAATGGCAAAACCGGCATCTACATCACCGATGCACAGGATTCGTTCCGCATCAACGGCATGGGATTTATTTATCTAGAACACGGCATTGTGATTCACGATGCTGACGCTCTTAGCATCCATGACAACTTTATTGCCGAATGTGGTAACTGCATTGAGCTACGAGGATCTGGGCAAGCATCAAAAATCACCGATAACCTCATCGGAGCCGGATACCGCGGGTATTCCATCTTTGCGGAAAACTTTGGCGGCCTGCTGATTACAGCCAACAATGTATTTCCACGCGGAGCCAGCACCGTCTTCTTCAGGAACGTTTCCCGCTCTTCTATTACCAGCAACCGATTCCACGCTTTTTATCCAGGCGTAATTGTCCTTGAGGGAAATTGTTCAGAAAACCTCATCGCGTCCAACCATATCTATCGCGCTTGCGAGCCTTGGCCTCCAATGAAGCGATACAACAATGGCCTAGATGATCTATTCGGAATTATTCGCATCGAGGGAAATGAAAATTCCGTAATCGGCAACCACATTTCTGACATCGTGGACGAAATCAACATTCGTCCGGAAGGCACTGCTCCCATCATCATTCGACTCGTCTCTGGCGTGGGAAACTACATTGCGAATAACCATATCGTTGCCAATACCGAAGGCAATAATCACAATGAAGAGACCATTGAAGAGTCGTGCTTTTCCACTCAAGTAGAAGCCGTCCTCGCAACAGCAAAGACTCACAGTATCCCTGTAGTTGCCGTACATATCGATTCAGGATCCTCCCGCAATACCGTGCTCGATTCCGGAACGGAGTCACAGGTGTACTTGGATGTTACAGCCAACGCTTTCCGACCAACACCGTCATTGCCCGGAATCTGCTGAAATCATTGGATTACGCACCTCGCATGACAACACTTGCCGGATGGGATTTCCCTTTTTCGCCCATCCGGCATCCATATATCAAACTCAGGGAGAGTCCACAATGACCATAACCATCAACGCCGATGGCTACACAGGAATCGAACTATTTGCCGAGTATACAGGTACGAACACGGAACCAGGAATCGTCCATCTCATTCCACTAGATTCATGCGAGGACGCCATTACCGCATATCTGCCTTCTACAGAGCGTCGTTCACGTCTTGATTTGGCAATCAACCCGAATGCGCAGTACACACTGAAATACGACAACCTGCGACTAGGGTTTGGCTATCTCACCGGGGGAAAGGATCTAATCAACCGGGGCATTCGCATCATTACTACAGATACACGCTCTTCAGGCAACAGGCCAAATGCGCATTTCGAACCGGCACAGCATTGGATGAATGATCCCAATGGATTATGCCGCTTCCAAGGGCGATATCACCTGTTCTACCAGTTCAATCCATATGGATGGCAATGGGACGACATGCATTGGGGCCACGCAATCAGCAAAGACCTTATCCATTGGATGGATTTACCAATTGCGCTACTTCCACAGCCTGAAATATCGAGGAGTGAAGAATTGACTGGAGGCGCATTCTCCGGCTCGGCTCTTACCACGGACCGCAACGGACATATTGTGCCCGGAGATGAAGCCGACATCATTCGCATCTACCTCACTCGGCATTGGGCACGACTCGGCCACCCCGAATCTGTAGTAGAAACACAAACTACTGCCATCAGCACTGATGGGCTGACATTCAGTCCTGAAACCACCGTAATCGAACGACCTTCCGAAGAGACCGGTTTAGATTTTCGCGACCCGAAAATCGACACTACGTTATTTGACGGCACTACAATTAAAGGCACCCCGGCAATCGTAGTAGCCACTAACATGCCATCTACCTGCGCACCAGAATTGGGGGCTCCAGGCACCACGCCGCGTCCTCTCGACGATAACTATTGGTTCGGCACCGCACCGTTCTCGAATCCTCAGCAAGAATCTGCGGATTTCAGCCGTACGCCAGCTCTTGCACTGTTTCGGGCAACTGACACTAATCTAAATAAAGCCAGTTGGGAATATGCCGGACCATTGCTATTTGAAACCGGATTATCTGAGTCATACACCTATGAGTGCCCAGACATATTCACACTTGATGAATCTGCAGTTGCCGTGGGATCGCTTATGCATTTGCATGACGACAGCGGACGGTTCCAGCCAATACGTTGGTACACCGGCACCCTTGAAACGGCAAGTGTTCAGCATTCACCAAAACTCAACGTAAACCATACGGGCTGGTGTGATTTCGGATCCTGTTATTACGCAGTGCAATCCTTTAGGGACCGGCATTGTGCCGCTGACGGCACCCTCATCAATCGCCGTATCGCGATCGGATGGCTATGCGACTGGTATGGCGTCCGCATTGAACGCGATGATTATGCCAATGGGGCAATGGGACTGCCGAGGGAACTGCATGTAGTCGATGGACGTTTAATCTCATACCCCGTTGAAGAGATATATGAACTCCTACTCGGAGACGAGATCCATCTCACCCCAACGCCGGACTCTCGTATGACGGAATATAGCAGTCCTTGCAATCACGACTTAGATGCTCACGCCGTCATACCGTCGCATGCCTATTACGCGGATATTCGACCGGATCCTGGCACTTCGTTCGAGACAACATTAGTTTCAGGGCAACGGAGGCAGCCAGATGGCACCGTAGCGAACGCTTCGCTTCACGTAAGCAGCGATGGATCGGCTGTTCATCTCACCACAATTGGGTTGCCTACGGACAGCTTCAATTACACGTCTAAGACAAATCGCATAAATCGTATCGAAGTTTTTTACGACCATGGAATAACCGAAGTATTTGTCAACAATGGAGAGGACGTCGGCAGCATTCTTTTTGATTGCGATGAGTTCGACAGCCCGGATTTTGCGACCGATTTTACTTTACGCGGATTCTCCGGTTCGCTGGTTCTGCGCAAACTGCGAAGCGCCCGGTGACATCGTCCGCCTTCACCGCAGCGAATGATTCTCAATAAGAAGCGTGCGGGGAAAACACACATTTGCGCACAATCGCACATGGCGTTGGGTCTTGGAAAATAGCCAATCCCAAGACCCAACGCCATAATCATGTGCGAATCACTCAACAAAATCTACGCACAGTTCTTATTGAGAACGATTCGCTGCGGTAACGTTATGCCGCGGTGACATCAATGGTCAGCTTGCCGTCATGCTCCTCCACTGGAGCAAAGAACGGGTGCTCCTTATAGAACGTGTTCGGCACATGCAGTGCGAAACGCAGCTCGCCTTCCAAGGTACGGAACAGCATGCCGTGGCCGCCATCGGCCACTAGCAAGTCATCATCATGGGACCAGGTGCCAAGAATGCTGCCGTTATCCGAGCGGGCGAGACCTACGGAGTAGCCGCCTTCTCCCCAGCTGGACCACAGCATCACCAACGTGCCGTCTTCCATCTTGTACAGGCAAGGGCCATCGGAGAAGTACGCGTCTCCTTCGATGCCGAACTCGGAGGCCGCGAACGGCACGATGCTATTCCACTTGGCGTCAACAGCACTGAAAAGACGGAAACCTTCACCGACCGGCTGACGCCAATCCGAGGAGAGCTCACGGGCGCACATGTCGCCTTCGGGAACGTCTTCCAGCGTGTGCGAGTACACCACATACGCCTTGCCGTTTTCCTCATAGACAGTGCCGTCGATGCACTCCTCATCCTCAGGCGTCAGGCGCGAAACGAAATGGAATGGGCCCAGCGGAGAGTCGGAGACGAGCAGGTAGATGCCTTTCTTGCGCCCATCGGAGCACCCAAGCGTGGTGATGAGACGGAACTCGCCGTCACGCTCATAGCATTCGGGCGCCCAATAGTTCTGGTCGGCCCAGAATCCGGGTTCACGGTGATAAATCTCGTGAGGCTCCGACCAGTTCTCCAGATCGTCGCTCACGTATACGTCCCAGCCATCCATGGGGCCCCAGCAGTCGAAGCTGCGAGTGCCGTACATGTAGTACTTGCCGTCGTGGGTGATGACATATGGATCGCGGATGGTGATGTCTTGATTGCGCATGGCAATATCTCCTTATGATTTCTGCTGATTGTTCAGTTACACGGTTTATTGGTTAGTGCTGGTGCGCCTTCGCATAGCTGCGCTTCTGGAAGCCGGAAAGCAACAGCGCCACCATCATCACGAGCGACAGCACAGCGCCAACCGTCACGGCGCCCACAGCAGTGGAACCAAAAAGCGTATTGATGCCGTTGATGACGTACGGGCTGATGAAGCCGCCAACGGAGTTGAATACCGTCAGCACGGCCATACCAAGCGGAATGAAAATCGGCTTGACGATAACCGTCATCATGAATGGTGCGGAAGCGTAGAAGAAGCTCATCGATGCGTTGACAATGAATGAACCGACCGCCTGCGCCGCGATACCGGGCGCATAAGCGCAGCAGAGCATGCCCAAAGCCGCCGCGGCAAAAGTGAGCACCAACATATAGTTGCGCCCCTTCTTGGCAATAGCACCAACGCACAGGCCGGCGATAAGACCACCAAACTGGCCGATAGTGGAAATCATGCCGGATACGTCACTGCCACCAAGGCCCTTTTGATCGATGACCAACGCATAGTTGGTGTTATATGCATTGTTGATGAGCAGGAACATCATGCCGCACACAGACAGCGTGATCACGGCCGGCGAAATAACCTGACGCCAATTGCCAGCGTTCTGACCATCCTGGGTCTCTCCATTGGCGGTCTTTTCGACCTTGGGCATCACCGCAGCGACCACGATCAGCACGATTGCCGCGTACGCGTAGACAAGATATGCGCTATTCCACGAAATAGTACCGAGTTTGCCGGCGATCAGGCCCATCACCATCAAACCGATGCTGGCGAATGCGACCTGCATACCCATCACGCTTTGCCGTTGATCTTCGGGGAAGTAATCGGCCATCAGCGCGGGAAGGATGTTGCTGAGTGCGCCCATGCCGATGCCCAGCATGCCGGAGCAGGCAACAAGAATCCAGATATTCGCATGCACGAAGTATGGGATCAGACCGAATACCAGGATGAATGCGATGCCGCCCAACGCGATGGTTTTATTCGGCACAGTCATGGCCAGTTTGCCAATCACAAAGGCGGCAATCAGACCCGTGAGATTCGCCACGGACAGGATAAGCTGCACATTGCTCAGCGGTTCATTGCTGAACGCAGCCACGATCAGGCCCATGACTGGAGAGATGAACAGTGATGCCATGTTGAGCGTTGCTATTGCGAGTACGCCCACAATCGCTGCTTTGCGATTCATAATCGACTCCTCGATATCATCATTGATTTTTGGTTGTTGATTCCATCGTATTTCCTTGTTTTGCAACGATTCTTGCTGTATGAATACCAGCTATTGCTGTATTCTGACCTTATGCGCGCAACGACAAACGCAGATCAACGCAGCACTGCAACAGCGAATCTGCCGTCCCTTGACATCGAATTGCTGCGGCGGACGCCCGGCACCGAAGCCGAGTCATATATTGATTTGGCACCTGATACCGAGCGGCTGGATGCTCCCGTGGCCGGCGAAACCATTGTGAACGACGCGAATTTCTCTCGACTATGTCAAGCTGTGCCGGGCCTACGTGAGGAAGATGGATTCGGCGTGATTGCGCAGCGCCTGGGCTACCGGTCTCAGCCCATCCGCCATGACTACGTAAGCCTCACCCATCTGGTAGACGGTTCCATGCTGCTCATCACCGCGCATGAAGTGTACGTGGTGGAAGCCGGCGATTTCATTGCCATTCCGAAGCAAGTGCCACATGTTATCGCACCGATTGTGCGCGGTGGAAAAGGACCGGCGGAATGGGACCTGCTGTTCTCGGATGGTATTGTACAGCATCTCACTCAGCCATTTTTACAGGATGCCCCAATGTTTCCGCCGGCCGAAAGCGCATGCGTGCATATCCCTGCAGCTCAGGCTCGCGCAATGAAATCATGTACGAATCGCATGGTGTCGGCGTACCGGGAATCAGGATTTAGGCTCGATCTTGCAGTATTCGGCGCAATCATGGAACTATGCCATGCCTACAACGCCGCGGCAACACAGCTTGGCAAAGTACCTGAGATCCAAAAGCGCGTGCAGCGCATCATCGACGATAATCTTGCGGATATCGACATCGATACCATCGCACAGCATTTGGGATACAGCGCCGGCTATTTATCGCGGCGACTCAAGAAGGAAACCGGCCGAACGGTAGGTTCGTTTATTCTCGAGGCACGTCTCGATACCGCGCAACAGTATCTATCTCACACCGATATGTCCGTGGCCCGCATTGCGGAGCGAATCGGATATGCCAGCGTGAGTTATTTCTACAAGGCGTTTTCCAAGCGTTATCATCAGACCCCACTCGAGTATCGCGCGATTTTCAACGACGCTCAGCAAAGCTCCTGAGCCAGCGTGTGGCCAAGTCGGGCCAGGATTGCACCGCCGGCACGATATGTTCCGGACTGCCGTGATATGCGGTCTCCTCGTTGGCCAGAGAAAGACCGTGCCGACCTTCAGGAAACAGATGGGCTTCAACGCTGACGCCTGCCACATGGCAAGCCCGGATGAGCATCAGCGTATTCTCCACCGGCACGCTGGAGTCGGTCATCGTATGCCAGACGAACACCGGCGGGGTCTTGGCGTCAATATGCTTTTCGATAGAGAGCTTGTCTCGCATCGATTGATCATGAACGTGGGAGCCCAGCAGGTACTGGAAGCTGCCGCGGTGGGCGTATTCACCCGATGTAATCACCGGATAGGCGAGCATCAACGCATCCGGACGTATCTCGTCCGGGTCGTAGCCATGTTCGCGCAGGTCGTCGTCACCGGCAACGGTGGCAAGGTTCGCTGCCAAGTGGCCACCGGCGGAGAAGCCGAGAACTGCGACTTGATGAGGATTCGCATGCCATTCTTCTGCATTCGCGCGGATGAGACTCATCGCTTCGGCGGATTCGATCAGCGCTACCGGGTAATGACTAGCACGCACTGAATACCGCAGCACAAACACGTTGAAGCCCTCAGCCAAAAAACGCAGCGCCACCGGCTCAGCCTCACGATCCGAGGTCATGGCATACCCGCCGCCAGGCAGAATGAGAATCGAGGTGCGGGTACGATCCGGCGATATCTCCGGACTGTTATCCGCCACATAGCCGATGAATCGTGCTTCGCTACCATCAATGCCCGTGATAATGCGTTCGACGTACTGCATTCTTCCATTATGGGTCCACTAATCACACAATCCGTCGCATAATGGTTTCCTATCTGCGATATCTCTCTTACAAGGGGTTGATTCGAACCGCACCGAAGATCTATCTGCGTCACGAGGGGTTCCTCGCTAAGTAGATAGATCTCAAGAACGACGGAATGACGGTATGTTGAAGGTCTGCATACGTCACATACAAGCCTTCAACAACCCCTTATAACGCAGATAGATATTCCGCAAACAGGAAATCAACCCCTTGTAAGCCAGAAAGAGGCCTACACACCTATTCAGCGAGCTGCTCTTGCACATTGCGAGCCATCGCACGGTCGCGCGAGACTTTGGTGGCGCGCAGGCCGATGGTTACTGCGATCAGCACGATAGTGCAGGCGATCCAGAGCACGCGTCCGCCGAAGTCGCTGATCACCCAGCCGCCGACCATCGGCGCCAAAGCAATCGAAAGTGACCACAGCACGTTGTACACACCTTGGTAGGTGCCGCGCGCGGAGGCCGGCGCCATCGCGGCAACCGTGGTGGTGGCGATCGGGAAGGTTCCCAGCTCGCCCAGCGTCCACAGCACTACGGCGAGCGCGAAGCCCGCCCATGAGTCGGCCACAATTTGCACTGCGTAGCCGATGACAGTTACGGCAAGCCCGGCGATGAGCACGCGCGAATTGCCCATGCGCGCGAACAGTTTCATCGCCGGAATCTGCAGGGCGCACAGCATGAAACCGTTGATGGTGAGCAGTACCGAGTAATCGCCGAGCCCAAGCCCGAGATTGGTCATGGCAATGGGCAGGCCGGACGTGCTCTGGAAGTAGACGAGAAAGTAGCCGAACATGAGTACGGAGAAGCCGAGGAATGGCAGGTCCGTGAGTACGCGGCGCCAGCTGTCTCGCATGGATGGAGCGGCATTATTAGCCGCCATCCGCTCGTCCGGATTCGCAACCGACTGTGAATCCGGCCCCGGCACGGCAATCCCCAAATGTTTGACTTCGCGGAAGAAGGCAAACAGCAGCACCGTGACGCCGATCATCACGGCGGCCTCAACGTAGAACATCAGCGAATATGAGACTTTGACCAGCTGATTGGCCACAATCGGGCCGATGGCGTAACCGAAGTTAATCGCCCAGGATTGCAGCACATAGGCGCGCTGTTGGCGCTGGACCGGCACTACGTCGGCAATATAGGCGGCGATGGCCGGGCTGGGCAGTGAGGCGAACGCACCATAGATGAACAGCGCTGCACCAAGAGCAACCGGATGAACAAGAACAGAAACCACGAGCAGCGCCGCAGCAGCGCCGATTTCACCGATGATAATCATCGATTGGCGGCCGAAACGGTCGGACAATGTGCCACCGAACAGGCAGCCGATGATGGAGCCGAAGCCGTACATGGAAACGACCGTGCCCACTACGCCCTCGTTGATGTGCAATGCGGAGACCAGGTAAATGGAAAGGAATGATGTGACGAAGCGGCCCATCCACAGAATCAGGATGGCCAGCCACAGTCCCCAATACAGCGGGGATAATCCGAATATCTCGCGTTGTCGTTTCACTGGTAATACTGTACTCGCGGGCGAGGTGGGGCACGACGAGCACCATTGTCCAGCATTTGGCGCGGGGTGCTGGGACAATGGCACCTATGGCTATCAAAAAGGGACCGACCAAGGGGTCGGGTGGAAAACATCGTAATAAGTTGAAGGGATACGGCCCCACTCCGAAGGCCGAGGACCGCGTCTATCACAAGGCTTACAAGGCCAAGAAGGCCGTCGAGCGTCGTTTGCGCTCCGATCCGCGACTGGCTGCCCGCCGTCGCGTGGACAAGTTCGCTTCCGCGGATACGTCCGATCTGGTGTTCGGCCGTAATTCCGTGCTGGAGGCGCTGCGCGTAGGCGTGCCTTCCTCCACGCTGTACATCTTGTCTCGCATTGAGCATGATGATCGCACCCGCGAAATCGTGAAGATCGCCGGTGCGAACGGCCTGCACATGATGGAAGCCGATCGTCTGGAGATGGATCGCATCGCCCGCTCGGGCAACCATCAGGGTGTGATTCTGAAGGTGGAGCCGTACCAGTACTCCTCGCTGCATGAGCTGGTGGAGCGCGCCGAGAAGAAGGCAAAGGCCATGGAGGCCGCGAATTCCGCAGCTGCTCGCCTTGCCGCACGCCCGCTGTTCATTGCTTTGGATGGTGTGACCGATCCGCAGAACCTCGGTGCTGTGATTCGTTCGGCTGCCGCATTCGGCGCCAACGGCGTGATTCTGCCGGAACGTCGCTCCGCTTCGGTGAACGCCGCGGCTTGGAAGGTGTCCGCCGGTGCAGCCGCGCACATGCCGGTGGCCCGCGTGGTGAACCTGACCAAGGCGATTGAAGGTCTGAAGGAACGCAACTACTACGTGGTGGGCCTTGACGGCGGTGGCGATAAGCTCGTCGGCGAAACCGGCTTCGAGACCGATCCGCTCGTTGTGGTGCTCGGCTCGGAAGGCAGCGGCCTGAGCCGACTGGTCCGCGAGGCTTGCGACGCGATCGCCGGCATTCCGATCAGTTCAACCGTCGAATCGCTGAACGCTTCGGTGGCTGCCGGCATCAGCCTGTACGCCGTGGCCAACGCCCGCCGCAAGGCCGGCGAGGCCGCGAAGTAAGCGGCAATCACCGCCAACGATCTAAAGACGACTGAAGCCCTCTCAGATGAGAGGGCTTCTTGTTTAGTCAACGACTCAGTGACTCCAGCAATTACGGACTTGCCTACGGCAAGACTCAACCTGCCCTCACTCGACTATCGTCTCGTTCGGGGCTCGCCTACG
>NZ_PEBJ01000006.1:0-14806 GCF_002802915.1 Bifidobacterium felsineum | reverse complement strand
CCAGCAATTACGGACTTGCCTACGGCAAGACTCAACCTGCCCTCACTCGACTATCGTCTCGTTCGGGGCTCGCCTACAGACAGTCCACTGGACTGTCTGCTTAACGGCTCGCCCAGACCGCCGCATCCGGATCGTCGTCCGGGTTGTAGCCGGCGTCGCCGTAGGTGTATTCGTCGTCCACCACACCGGAATCGGCTTCGGCGTTGAGCTCGTCGAGGTCCTTCTTGTCGAGCTTGTACTTGGGCAGCACGTTGTCGATGTAGCTGGTCACGGCCTCGGCCATCGGCACATCATGGCCGGCCTTTTCGGCGAGGAACCAGCGGTGATCGAGCACCTCGTGGAAGAACTGGGCGGGTTCGATCTGCGAGCGGTATTCACGCGGAATCATGCGCACGGTCGGCTCGTACACCTCGCGCATCCAGTCGGTGGCCACGATCTCCAACTCATCGCCGTCACGCCAAGTGGAGGCGCGGTAGGCATCGAGATCGTTGAGCAGACGGCGGGCCTGGTTCTCCTGCACATCGAGACCGGTCAGGCGCAGCAGCTTGCGGTTGGCGTAGCCGGCATCCACCACACGTGGACGGACCAGCACACGCTTGCCGTCCTCGGCGGTCTTCATTTCCAGCTCGTCCACGTCAAAACCGAGCTCGTTGAGCTTGTTGACGCGCTGCTCGATCTTCCACATCTCATCCGGGCCGAACTTGTCGGTGTCGGTCAAGGCGCTCCACAGCGAGTGGTAGCGATCGACCAAACGGTTGCCGACCTCAATCTCGTCCACATCACTCGGCAGTAAACGGCCGGACGCCAAATCCATCAGCTCGCCGATGATGTTCGTGCGGGCAAGGTCGATATCGTATTCGCGCTGTCCATCAGTCAGCTGCACCTGCAAATCACCGGTTTCGGCATCCACCAAGAAGGCGGAGAATGCATCGGCATCACGCAGGAACAGCACGTTAGACAGGGACACATCGCCCCAGTAGAAGCCGGCCAAATGCAGTCGGACCATCAGCACGGCGAGCGCATCAATCAGTCGCTCGGCAGTGTCGTGCTGCAGATTGCGAGCGAACAGTGCACGGTACGGCAGGGAGAACTTCAGGTGACGGGTCACCAGAATGGCTTCGAGCGGCTCGCCGTTCTTATCATGGCGACCAGTGACTACAGCGATCGGGGTGACTGTCGGCAGTTCGAGCTTCTGCAGTCGGCGCAGGATCTCGTATTCTCGCTCGGCCACCTGACGGGTGATTTCCTTCATGGCGTAGACTTCGTCGCCCACATGCACGAAACGCACCACGTGGCGGGAGATGCCTCGCGGCAGGTTGGCGAGCAGGTCTTCAGGCCATGTGGCCAGCGGTTTATGCCACGGCAGCGTGAACATCTTCGGGTTCGAGCTGGCGGCGGTGATCTTCAGCGCCTGCGGCTCGGAGGAGTTGGCGTGTTCGTCTTCGGCCTTTACAGAGGTGGCCTTCAACGCGCGCGGATCCATCTGGGGCAGATTAGTTACTTCCATGGCACTCCATCGTACTGAATTCAGGGGAACTGCTAGTTGTCATTATAGAAGCGGCACAGCATAGGCAAAAAGAAAAGCCCCGCAGCTGTGCAGGGCTTTTCCAACGAGGTCATAAGAGAGGAAGAGAATAACCTCGTTTAATGGTTGACGAAGCGGTTAGACCTCGCCAAGTATCTACTAGTTCAGACGCAGCTCGGTCGACGGAGCGAACAGGTGCATCTTGGCCGGGTCGATCTTGATCTTCACGGTTGCACCGACCTTCGGGAGCGCACGCGGGTTCACACGAATCGTGGTGAGCTTGTTCTGGTCGGACATAACCTGGGAAGCCTCAGCGGCGGAGCCATCGGTGATGATGTTGCCGTAGATGTAGCCGTCGGAACCCAGATCCTCGACGTTCACAACCTTCAGGGAGAAGGCGTTCGGATCGTCGGAAGCAGCCAGGCTTGCGTCCTCAGGACGGAAGCCGACCACAATCTGGCCGTTGTCTTCAGCGGTGAGCTTGTTGACAGCCTCAGCCGGCAGATCCACGGTGTCCTCGCCGATCTTTGCCTTGCCGTTGACCACCGGGTGGGTGTTCAGGTTCATCGACGGGGAGCCGATGAAGCCGGCGACGAAGACGTTGGCCGGACGATCGTACAGCTCGGTCGGAGCGCCGACCTGCTGCAGGATGCCGAGCTTGATGACGGCGATGCGATCGCCCATGGTCAGAGCCTCAGTCTGATCGTGGGTCACGTACAGGGTGGTGACACCCAGCTGACGCTGCAGAGCGGCGATCTGGGTACGGGTCTGGACACGAAGCTTTGCATCGAGGTTGGAGAGCGGCTCATCCATGAGGAAGACCTTCGGCTCACGAACGATTGCACGGCCCATAGCAACACGCTGACGCTGACCACCGGACAGAGCCTTCGGCTTGCGGTCGAGGTACTCGGTCAGGTCGAGGATCTCAGCGGCCTTCTCGACGCGCTTGCGAATCTCTTCCTTCGGAGTGCCGGCGATCTTCAGAGCGAAGCCCATGTTGTCGGCGACGGTCATGTGCGGGTACAGAGCGTAGTTCTGGAACACCATTGCGATGTCGCGGTCCTTCGGCTGCATCGTGGTGACGTCCTTGCCACCGATGAGGATGCGGCCCTTGTTGACCTCTTCCAGTCCGGCGAGCATACGAAGGGTCGTAGACTTACCGCAGCCAGAAGGACCAACGAGGACGAGGAACTCGCCATCCTTGATATCAAGATTCAGATCATCCACAGAGGGCTTGTCGTTGCCCGGGTAGATACGAGTGACGTGGTCGAATACGACTTCTGCCATAATTTCAATCCTTTCAGAGGCAGGTACGTGCCTCACGATCCGTTGTAAAGGGATTTGTTTCCTTTTGCTTCTACCCACAACACCGACTACACAACGTCGCTTCTCGGAACTGCAAGCTTCAGCGTTTACTTTTTCCGGTTCAGTGAAGGTTCTCTTCGTTGAGCCAAGAATCACTATACACGGGTCAGGTACAAAAACAAGGGCACGAGTGCGAAATATTTCACAGCGCGTGTCGCGAAGGACTCCTTCCGACGGTTCCGGCACATACTCTACCTGCATGTTTCACGACATGTTTCACGCGTGATCCCAGGAACCTAGCGCGGAGGCGGCGATAGCGGTAAACAGCGACACGGCGAGACCCGGCGTTAGGCTTGAACCATGGAACATGAGCCGTTGGTCAGCATCATCATCCCGGTCTACAAGGTCGAGCAGTTCCTCGACGCCTGCGTGGCGAGCGTCGCCGCGCAAACCTACCGCAATCTCGAAATCCTGCTCGTGGACGATGGCTCGCCGGACTCCTGCCCCGCAATGTGCGACGCATGGGCAGCCAAAGATTCACGTGTGCGCGTCATTCACAAGACCAACGGCGGGCTCTCGGACGCTCGCAACGCCGGCATCAAGCAGGCCACCGGCTCTTACATATACTTCGCCGACTCCGATGACACTGTGGCTCCCACACTGGTGGAGGATTGCCTCGAGGCCATGCGCGAATACGATGCCGACCTCGTGATGTTCCAGTTCGACACCATCTCCGAAAGCGGCAAGACACTGCTCTCCAACTATCGGCACAACGACTTCTCAAAAGTGCAAATCCTCACCCCGGTCGAGGCCATCAAAAAGCAGGTCAAAGCTGAGATTGATGGCTACTTCTGGGCATTCCTCGCCCCTGCGCGCACCTACCAGAACACCGGATTTTCTTTCCCGGTGGGCCGCAAAATCGAGGATCTCTCACGCATCTGCAATGTGATCGGCGAAGCCACACGCGTGGTGCGCATTCCGAAGGTGCTCTACCACTACCGCATGCGCGAAGGTTCGATCACCGCCAGCTGGGATCCGAAGCTCACACGTGACTGGACCAAAGCCGCCGACGATCGTGAAGCATATATTGTTGAGCGCTTCCCTGAACTCAAAGGCTTCATGACGCTGCAGCAGCTCAATTTCTTCGCGAACCTCGACTATGAGACGATTCGCCAGTCACTCATCGCCGGCCTCAAAATCGACCCTGAAGATGCCGATGCGATTCGCCGTCATATCGAAAGGCTCTCCAAGACCGCCAGCGAAAGCGACGAACCAATCCCGGATACGTTGCGCGAACTGCTTGGATTGCTGAAGCTCGGCGTGGCCAAGTTCGCGGACAATGCCGTGGACGCGCTGGCGGCAACGCCCGATGCCGAAGCAAATGAAACTTCCATGTGGCTGCCACTCACCAAAGAGCAGATCGCCGAGCGATTCCGTGATATGCGCGAGGATTGGCGTCAGCTGCGCATCCAACACATCGAACAGGCCGAGGAACGCAAGGACGAGCGTAAAGCGGAGCGGATCGCCGCCCGCAACGGCGTCACGTTTGAACAGGAGTAGCTTCTATCGGGCTATGGAGGCAACTAGCACTCACCTTGCCGTGTGGTATCTCGCTTGACAGGGGTACATTGAGACTTATCAAAATATCTATCTGCTTTATGAGGGGTACTTCATCCAGTAGAAGCACCCCCTGCCTCGGCAGCATTGTACCGTTTTAGGCCCATGCCTACTTGGATCAGTACCCTTTACAGAGCAGATAGATCTCCGAGAACCGCCAAATGTACCCCTGCCAAGCGAGATAGACCCATATACAAGTCCACCAGATAAGATGGCAGGCAGTGGAATCATGACGGGAGGGTTTGGTCATGCGCGATATCAGGGTTGGGGTGGTCGAAGATGATCCGCAAGCCTGCCAACGGGTGCTCGATTATCTGAATCAGTATCAGAGCGAAACCGGCACGCAGTTCACGATTTCCGTATTCGACGACGGCGAGCAGATCGTGGAAAAATACACGCCAACCTACGATATTCTGCTGCTGGACATCGAAATGCAGCATATGGACGGCATGGCCGCAGCCCGCAAAATTCGCGAGCGCGACAATTCCGTGGTAATCGTGTTCATCACCGCCGCCCCGCAGTATGCCATTAATGGCTACGAGGTACAGGCGCTCTCCTATTTGCTGAAGCCGGTCCCCTATTTCGCATTCCGGCAGGAAATCAAGCGCTCGATTGACATGGTGCGTCGCCGCACGGATGAAGCGCTGCTCATTGAGGCAGGCGGCAAACAGATGCGCGTGGAGCTTTCCGATGTGCTGTATATCGAGTCGATTCGCCACACAATCATTGTGCATACGCAGAGCGGCAAACTTTCAGTGACCGGCACCTTGAAGGACTTCGAGGAACGGCTGGCCGATCAGAACTTCTTCCGTTCGAATTCCTGTTATCTGGTGAATCTGCACCATGTGACAGGTGTGGATGGGCAGGACTGCGTGATGTCGAACGGCGAGACGCTGCGCGTAAGCCGTCCGCGCAAGAAGGCGTTCCTGACAGCGCTGACTGACTACATGGGCATGGGTGCTCTCTGATGGATGGCACCACGATAACCAATGCGCTGCCTGATATCCCGCGCCTCTACACCGCCTTGTGCGAGTGGCTGGCCTGCATGGTGTACATTCTTGCCATCTACCGGCGGGTTTCCCGGCAACGTACGGCCGCAGTCAGTGCCGTTGGCTTGGCGGGTATGATCGCCATCCAGTATCTCGATGGCGCGATGCCACTGTGGTTTTGGGTGATCGGCATGCTGCTGGCATTCGGCGGCATGTGGGCGATAGTGCGATTCGCTGCCGGCACAGGAAATCGCGAAGGATTGTATATTGCTGCGCGCGCGTTTGTATTGGCGGAACTGGTCGCTTCACTGCACTGGCAGCTGGTGACGTTCCTGCAATATGGGCTTGGGCTGCCGCCACGGGAACCATTTGCCACGCTGGTACTCATCGGCACGTATGCTATCGCGTTCGCTGCCGCATGGCTGGCGGAACGCGGCAACTTCGCGCATGATGCGCCGACCAGCACCACATGGCAGCTGTCAGTGGGAACATTGGCCATCACCATCACGACGTTCGCCATGAGCAACTTGAGTTTCATCTCCACCAATACCCCATTCTCCGGCACTGTGGGTCAGGAGGTGTTCTATATCCGCACACTGGTGGACTTCTGCGGATTCGCGATTCTCTACGCGCAGCAGGAGCAGGCTCGACGTATGGCCGCGAACGCGGAACTGGCATCCATCAATGCACAATTGGCGAGCCAGCATCAGGAGTATCTGGCGTCCAAGGAAAACATCGAATCCATTGGACGGCTGGCCCATGATCTGAAGCATCAGATTGCGGCATTGCGAGCAGAGGTCGATCCGGAACATGCCGCCGCAGGATTTGAGCAGTTGGAGGCTTCAGTGGCGGCGGCGAGCGCCCAGCAGCATTCCGGCAATCCGGTATTGGACGTGATTCTGACCTCGAAGATGCGCACCTGCGCGGATCGAGGCATTACACTCACCGCTGTGGCGGACGGCAAACTGTTGGACGGCATGTCTTCAATGGACATTGCTTCACTGTTCGGAAACGCGCTGGATAATGCGATCGAAGCGACCAGCAAACTGCCGGATAAGCAGCAGCGTTTGATTCGCTTGGCCCTGTATGGGCAAGGGCAGTTCACGGTGATTCGTGTGGAGAATTATTACGATTCCGCGCTGAAGAAAGATTCAACCGGCGCTTTGCGCACGACGAAGCGTGATGCTTCGCGGCATGGGTTCGGTGTGAAGTCGATCCGTCACATCGCCGCACAGTACGGCGGCGAAGTGACGATTCGTACCGAAGACCATTGGTTTATTCTGACCGCGTTGATTCCACGGTAGACATCAGAAGTCCCAATCGTCGTCGTCGGTTTCCTCGGCCTTGCCCATCACGTAGGAGGAGCCGGAACCGGAGAAGAAGTCGTGGTTTTCGTCGGCGTTCGGGCTCAGAGCAGCCAGGATCGCGGGGTTCACGTCGCAGATCTCCGCCGGGAAGAGCGCCGGGTAGCCGAGGTTCATCAGCGCCTTGTTGGCGTTGTAGTGCAGGAACTTTTCGACATCCTCGACCAAACCGACACCGCTGTACAGGGACTCGGTGTAGCCCACCTCGTTGTCGTACAGCTCGTTGAGCAGATCGTAGGTGTAGTCCTGCAGATCGGCGCGTTCGGCGTCGGTCAGCTGAGCGATGCCCTTCTGGTACTTGTAGCCGATGTAGTAGCCGTGCACAGCCTCGTCGCGGATGATGAGGCGAATCACGTCGGCGGTGTTGGTGAGCTTGGCATGCGCGGAGAAGTACATCGGCAGGTAGAAGCCGGAGTAGAAGAGGAAGGACTCGAGCAGCGTGGAGGCCACTTTGCGCTTGTACGGGTTATCGCCCTCGTAGTAGTCAAGCACGATCTCGGCCTTCTTCTGCAGGAACTCGTTCTGCTCGCTCCAGTCGAATGCGGCATCGATCTGCTCGGTGGAGCACAGGGTGGAGAAGATCGAGGAGTAGGACTTGGCGTGTACGGATTCCATGAACGCAATGTTCGTGTACACGGCTTCCTCATGCGGGGTGAGCGCATCCGGAATCAGGGAGACTGCGCCGACCGTGCCCTGGATGGTGTCGAGCAGGGTGAGGCCGGTGAACACGCGCATGGTGAGCGTGTGCTCCTCTTCGCTCATCTGCTGCCAGGACGGGATGTCGTTGGAAACCGGAACCTTTTCAGGCAGCCAGAAGTTGCCGGTCAGGCGGTCCCAGACCTCAAGGTCCTTCTCGTCTTCCAAACGGTTCCAGTTGATGGCGGAAACGCGATCAATAAGCTTCAGCGGCTTACGCGGAATAGAAATCGGTGGCATGGTTCTTTGTTCCTTTTTACGATTGGCGCGGTAGGTTGAAGGACGTGTTGTCCGACACGCTCCAGGCCGCTCTGGCCAAGTCTTTACGGTCTGACAACACGTCCTTCAACCCACCGCTTGCCTGTCATAGATGATTATCGAATGTACGTTTCAGCGGGCGGAATCGTGAATGATGAGTGCGGAGGCCGCCGTCTGAGGCCGAAGGCGTACGAAGGTACGTCGAGAGCCGAAGAAAGGCGGCATACGCTCCATCATTCGCGATTCTGTCAGAGCATGCAGGAGACGCAGCCTTGAACCTCAGTGCCTTCGAGGGCCTGCTGGCGGATGCGGATGTAGTACAGGGTCTTGATGCCCTTGCGCCAAGCGTAGATCTGAGCCTTGTTGAGGTCGCGGGTGGTGGCAGTGTCCGGGAAGAACAGCGTCAAAGAGAGACCCTGATCAACGTGCTGGGTGGCTTCGGCATAGGTGTCGACGATGGCCTTCCAACCAATCTCGTAGGCATCCTTGTAGTACTCAAGGTTGCTGTTGGTCATGTAGGCCGCTGGATAGTAGACGCGCCCGATCTTGCCTTCCTTGCGGATCTCGATCTTGGATGCGATCGGATGGATCGAGCTCGTGGAGTGGTTGATGTAGGAGATCGATCCGGTGGGCGGCACGGCCTGCAGGTTCTGGTTGTAAATGCCGTCCTTGATGATGTCGGCCTGCAGCGCCTGCCAGTCGGCCACGGTCGGGATGACGATGCCGAACTTGGCGAACAGCTCGCGCACGCGGGCGGTACGCGGCTCCAGGGAGCGACGGCCGTCGGTGTATTTGTCGAAGTAGTTGCCCTGGCCGGCCGGCTTGGCGTAGTCGGAGGTCGGGAAGCTCTTGAATGCCTGGCCGTGTTCCACAGCAAGCTTGTGGGAGGCTCGGTAGGCGTGGTAGGCCACGGTCATGAAGTACATGTCCGTGAAATCAAGGCCTTCTTCGGAGCCGTACATAATGCCTTCGCGGGCCAGGAAGCCGTGCAGGTTCATCTGGCCCAGGCCGATGGCGTGGCCTTCCTCGTTGGCGCGGCGGATGGATGGCACGGCGTTGATGCTGGTGTGCTCGGCCACCGAGGTGAGCGCGCGAATCGCGGTCTCCACGGTGTGGGCCAGACCGCCGTCCATCGCCTTGGCGATGTTGAGGGAGCCGAGGTTGCAGGAGATGTCGCGGCCGACGTGCTTGTAGGTCAGGTCTTCGTTGTATTCGCTGGGCTCCTGCACCTGCAGGATTTCGGAGCACAGGTTCGACATGGTCACGCGGCCCTCGATCGGGTTGGCGCGGTTGACCGTATCCTCGAACACGATGTACGGATAGCCGGATTCGAACTGCAGTTCGGCGATGGTGGTGAAGAACTTGCGGGCGTCGATATAGGTCTTCTTGATGCGATCGTCCGCAACCATTTCCTCATAATGCTCGGAAATGGCGATGTCGGCGAACGGCTTGCCGTAGACGCGTTCCACATCGTAGGGGCTGAACAGGGCCATCCGCTCCTTGCGCTTGGCCAGTTCGAAGGTGATGTCCGGAATCACCACGCCAAGTGCCAGGGACTTGATGCGGATCTTCTCGTCGGCGTTCTCGCGCTTGGTATCGAGGAATCGCAGGATATCCGGGTGATGAGCGCTCAGGTACACTGCACCGGCGCCTTGGCGGGCACCGAGCTGATTGGCGTAGGAGAACGCATCCTCCAGGAGCTTCATGACCGGAATCACGCCGCTGGACTGGTTCTCGATGTGCTTGATCGGAGCGCCGAGCTCGCGCAGGTTGCTCAGCAGCAGGGCGACGCCGCCGCCGCGCTTGGACAACTGCAGAGCCGCGTTGATGCCGCGGGAGATGGACTCCATGTTGTCTTCGATGCGCACGAGGAAGCAGCTGACCGGCTCGCCGCGCTGGGCCTTACCGAGGTTCAGGAAGGTGGGGGTTGCGGGCTGGAAGCGGCCGGCGAGCATTTCATCGGCGTATTCGATGGCCTGTGCCTCGTCGCCGGCGGCGAGTTCCAATGCCACTGCGGCGCAACGCTGCGGGAAGTCTTCGAGGTAGCGCTTACCGTCGAAGGTCTTCAGCGCGTAGGACGTGTAGAACTTGAAGGCGCCGAGGAAGGTGCCGAATTCGAATCCGGCGGATTCCACGTGTGCGTAAAAGCGATCGAGGAATTCGGCAGAGTACTGGGCGAACACTGCAGGGTTGTAGTACTGGTTGTCGATCAGGAACTTCAGTCGCTCTGCCGTGCTCGGGAAGGTCACCGTATTGGCGGCCACGTGGTTGGTCACGTAGGCGCGCTCGGCGGCCTTGTCTTTGTCGAATTGGATTTGACCGTTGGAGTCGTACAGATTGAGCATCGCGTTCAGCGCATGGTAATCGTGCGCGGGATCGGTGGGCTCAGCAGCATGCGACGTGTTGTCGAGGGCCAGTTCGGTATTGGTGAAATCGGTCATAGTTGGGTTGTGGTCCTTGCAATATTGCGGAACAGTAGAGAAAAGTCGATTACTTGGCCGTGAAGAACTTCACGAGGCCGTTTTTCACGGCGGCGGTGTCTTCCGGAGTGCCCATCAACTCGAATTTGTAGAGGAACGGCACGTGGCATTTGGTGGAGATGATGTCTCCCGCAGCGCAATAGGCCTCACCAAAGTTGGTATTGCCGGATGCGATGACACCGCGAATCCATGCACGATTGTCCGGGTCGTTCAGGAAGCGCTTGACTTGGATCGGCACAGCTTTTTTAATCACGCCTCCACCGTAGGTAGGCACCATGATGACATACGGTTCGCGCACGTTCAGTGCCGGCTCGGAAGCTTTCAACGGCACACGGTACACGTTGATGCCTTCGTCTTGGAATCGGCAGCCGGCCACGAATCGTGCGGTGTTCTCGGAGGCGGAGGAGAAATAGACCAGCGCGCCTATCGGAGCGCCTTGTGCAGCGAATTCCGGCGTGCTGACAGTATTCTCAGTATTCCCGACGTTTCCGGCCTGATTGATGGGCGCAACCGCTGCGGCTGCGTCGTGCTGCGTCACGCGGCCACCGGTGCGGCAGCGGCCTGCTTGGCGACTTCGCGAATCAGATCCGGGCGGTAACCAGTCCAGGAGTTATCCGGCGTAATGACGACTGGTGCCTGCTGGAAGCCAGCGGCCTGCAGCTGCTCAAGGGTGGAGGGGTTTTCCGTCAGGTCCACGGTTTCAAACGGCACGCCCAACTTGGTGAACTGGCGCTTGGTGGCCTCGCATTGCGGGCAATGCGGCTTGGTGAACACGGTGACGGTCATAGCAACTCCCCTTTTGGCAGCAATGTGAATGAAAGCGAATGCCATCTTACAACCATGTGATTTGCAATCAAGCCACTACGTGTAGTGGCGTGTTGCGCGTTGCATCACTAGATATAGTGTTCTACCTTGATTTTCCGCCATTTATTGCGAGCCTGGTCCAGGGATTGTTTTCTGCGGTGTGGCGCGGCTCACATTTGCTCTACTGCTCATCATCAATAGATTGGCCGGCGACGTTCGAGGAGCAACGTCGCCGGCCAATCAGCGGAAGGAGTGGTCAGAAAGCATTATTGTGAGTTAGTGCTTTATGTACCTCACTTGTTCTTGGGCATAATCCAGAACTTGAGCAATGGGTAGCTCACCACCACGGCCAGCAGTGTATTGACCACAGAGGCTATAGTGCCGGCCACGCCAGCGTTCATGCCCCAGCCCTGGCACAGGGAGGTCACGTAGCCCGGCAGCACAAGGTTCACCACCACGATGACCACAGCCAGGATGGCGTACTTCCAGGCGGCATCCTTGAAGCTGGAGTCGGATTTGAACACCCACTTCATCTGCACGAAGAAGTTCACCACTTGGGCGATTACCTCGGCGAAGAGGAAGGTGAGGAAGCCGCCGAGACCGTTGCCGGATTCCGGGTAGTTGAAGATGAGGAAATGGAACGGCGTGGTGATGCCAAGACCTGCCACGAAAATCGCCGTGCCAATCCACGTGACCACGAAGCGCGAAATGGTGGAGATGTTCGAGAGCACATTGAACAGGATGAATTCCCAAATGGTGGGGTGGTCCTTGATCCACTGGCGAATCGGGCCGAGCTTCTTCTCACCGGCAGCGGGCGCGGTGTTGGTGTCAGTCATTGTTGAGCTCCTTTGCAGTGCGCTTGTTGGCGGATTGGTTGCGGAAGTAGCCGGCAATCAGGCCACCAAGTCCGCGGAAGGTATGACCGTTGGCGATCTTGACGATGGCGTCCACCATGGTTGAATCGATCATGCCCTGAGTCATTTTGCTCATGGCTCGCGGCGGCATATTGAGGATGAAGAGCGTATTGAGGTCGGGGGCGCCGGTCTTTTGGCGCACGGAGACCTCACGCTTAGTCAATGTTTTGGCAATGGTTCGGGCAACGAATCCGCGCGAATCAACCCAACTGGAGATGGGATCGTTCACGCCGAACGTCGTGGGCTTACCGGAAGCGATGACTTCATGGCCGAAGAGTGTGGCCATTTCGGCATCGGTGACATGCTTGACATCGCCCGTCAGGTAGTGGCCCAGTGCCGCGTTTGCCGGGGCTGCGTCCACATCGCCGGCAACCGCGAATGGCGTGCTCAGCGGCAGTTCCTCGGCATTCGTGCCCACAGACAGGGTCCAGATGCCAGATTCGGTGGCCCAACGGTTGGCCGCAACATCGAAATGACGGAAGGTGTATCGATCGAATTCGATTCGCACGGTCTTGGATTCATGTGCGCCGAGCTCAACCTTGGCGAAGCCCTTGAGTTCGCGAGCAGGGCGCAGCACACCAGCACCGCCTTCTTCGGCGCGGGATGGACCGGTGACGTACAACTGCGCAACGGTAGCGCCCGGTACATCGGAATCATTGGTGATGGTGAACTGCACACCGGTTTCGTCGGCGGTAAGATCACTGTACGTGAAGCTGGAATAGCTCAGTCCATAACCGAACGGGAAGCGTACGGGAACGTGCGCGGTTTCGTAGTACCGGTAGCCGACGAACGGGCCTTCGCGATAGATGGCGTCGCGGCCCACGGCCGGGTACCAGCCTGAGGATGGGCAATCGTCATAGCGGAGTGGCCAAGTCTCGGCCAAGTGGCCGGAGGGGTTGACTTGGCCGGTCAGCGCGCGCACGGTGGCGGAAGCGCCAGCCTGTCCGGAGAGACCCACGTACAGCACGGATGCCACATCATCAAACCATGGCAATTCAACCGGAGAACCAGCCACCAGCACCACGATAACCGGCTTGCCAGTGGCAGTCAGGGCGTTGACAAGATCGTTCTGCGCCTGCGGAATGGCCATAGTGGAGCGATCGAGGCCTTCGGACTCGCTACGCTCATCGAGGCCGATGACGGCCACCACAGCATCCGTATCGGACTGTGCGGCAAGTGCAGCAGCTTCGGTGACCAGCGTCGGGTTGATGGCACCCTGACGGTCATAGCCCTGCGCATAGCCGGTTACGGTTACGCCGGTCGTCTCAGCGGCGGCTTTGAGTTCGTCGAGAATATTCTCTTCACGGGTGGCGTTCACCTTGGATGAGCCAGAGCCCTGGAAGCGCGGGGTCTTGGCCATATCGCCCACCACGGCCACGCGCGTGCCGGACTTCAGCGGCAATGCTGCGTTCATGTTCTTGAGCAGCACGGAAGAGCCTTCAGCCATCTTGCGGGCCACTGCGTGGTGTGCGGCGACGATGGCATCATCGAGCAAATCGTCGCGGCCGACGCCTTCGGCACGGGTCAGACGAGCAATCTTGGCCACTTCTGCTGCACGAGCGTTGATATCGGCTTCAGAAAGCGTGCCGGCATTGACCGCACCTTCAAGTTCGCGCACGGAGGTGTAGCCCGGGGACGGCATCTCGAGGGAACCGCCAGCCTTGACCGCAGCTACGGCAGAGTTGGAGCCGCCCCAGTCAGAGACGACCATGCCGTCGAAGCCCCATTCGTTGCGCAGAATATCCTGCAGTAGATGCTTGTTTTCGTGCGCATAGACGCCATTGATCTCGTTGTAGGAGGTCATGATGGTCATCGGCGCGGCCTCGCGCACGGCGATTTCAAAACCGGTCAGGTAGATTTCGCGCATCGTGCGCTCGTCGATAACACTGTTGGAGGCTTGGCGACGCAGCTCCTGGCTGTTAACCGCGAAATGCTTGGGGCACGCGGACACACCATTGGATTGGATGCCGCGAATCAGACCGGCGGCCATACGCCCCGCCACAATCGGGTCCTCGGAATAGTACTCGAAGTTGCGCCCGCACAGCGGGTTGCGCTTGATGTTGAGACCCGGCCCCAGCAGCACATTCACATCAAGATCGTGAGCTTCCTTGCCAAGCGCTTCACCCATTTCCTCCGCAAGCTCAGGATCCCAAGAATTGGCCACCGTTCCCGCAGTCGGGAAACACGTGGCTGGCTTGGAGGCGCCCAGACCCAGGTGATCGCCTTCGCCGAGCTGGCGACGCACACCATGAGGTCCGTCGCTCATAACAAAGCTGGGAATACCTGCACGCTCATTACCGCGCGAATCCCATTCGGAACCGCCGGAAAGCATCGCCGCTTTCTCGCCCACCGAAAGTTCTTCGAGTTCCATCTCGCACTCGTCCTTCCTTGCACTGTCATCGCGCTACAACCGCTGCGCATGACTATTGATTCAATAGCGATGTATCTGAGGTGACACCACTGTGACGTTCAGAATTCTCGCTGCTAGTTTGATTCAATCAGGTTCGTAAAGCGTATGTAGGGCCTATCACACAACCTGTCGTTTTGCTCGCACGATTGGTTGCTAAGAGTCGATAATGCAGACATTCATCGCTGGTCGCATAAGGAACGTTCCTGTGGCTTGTGATAAACAAAAAAAGACCTTACGGAAGTGGAGCTTCCGTAAGGTCCATGGTGCAAAAGCGTAATCCGGTGATAACGCCCGCGTTTCCTGTTGTGTTTGAATATGCGAGGGCCTCCGGGAGCTGTTGCTCGACCGGAGGTCCTTGATGAAAAATAATGCGGCGGTGTGCTACTCTCCCACACTCTGTCGGGTGCAGTACCATCGCCGTGCCAGGCCTTAGCTTCCGGGTTC
>NZ_PEBJ01000005.1 GCF_002802915.1 Bifidobacterium felsineum | reverse complement strand
AGTGTGGGAGAGTAGCACACCGCCGCATACACACGTAACGAGGCCCGGTAGAGCACACGCTCCCGGGCCTCAACCATATCTAGACACATATTCGTCCACGTGGTTCACGAACCACAAATGCACAAATACTCTTTTATATGTCAATGCGTTCTTTACACTAAGAGATTGCTATGCATTACTTCACACCTAAGCGCTGCGCGACTTCGAATAAAATCATGTACCACGACAAGGTACAGGCGCAGCGTGCCGCCGATCAAAGCTTTATTGAGCGTGGGGCAGAACTTTGGGTGTATCGCTGCGAATACTGCAATTGCTGGCATCTGACCCATCGCGATCCACAACTCAGTTATCGGCATGTGGCGCTCAATCAAGAATTAAAGCCTCACAGCCGCAAACGCGGCTATAAGCCTCGCCGTCGCTAGCCGCGCACTGATCACGGGTTTCTCGCCAAACCTGGTGCGTCACGCGCCAACCAAGCCTTACATCACCTTCGTGCTTTCCAGATTGCGAATAATCCAATCATTAAGTCGTATCACCGGCTTGCGGAGCATCAGGCCAAGAAGCAGCGAAGGAATCAGGAACAGCGCAAGCTTACCCATATCAATCCAGTATTCCCAACCATATGAGCCGGCCATAGCCGAATGCATAGCGTCCACGCCATAGGGGAAGAGCAGCCAACGCGACACCACTTGGAAGAATGGAGGCAACGTCTCAATGGGGAACGTGCCGCCGGAACCGGCCACCTGCATCACCAGCAGCACCACGGCGATGGCCTTGCCGATATCGCCGAATGAAACGGTCAGCGTATACACGATATTCGAGAACACGAGTGCTGCCAGCCATCCGACCATCAGGAACTGGATGGGATGCTCACATTGCACACCGAGATAGAACAGGTCGCCCAAGCACACCAGAGTGCCCTGCAGCAGTGCGAGGAAGCAGAAGATCATATAGCGGCCGAAATACTCATGATGCAGGTGCATGCCGAATTGCCGTGCATTACCAGGAGACTCAGCGCGAGGCTTTTTCAGCACATCCAGTGCGGCTCCCGGGCCAGCTTCACGGCCGGCGATAACCGCCTCGCGAATGCCTACAGCCGTGCCCAGCGGAAGTTCATTGCCGAGGCCGAGAATCTTGGCCTTCTCATGATCGGAAATGGAGACCTTCAGCATGGCCACCAAAATAATCGCTCCCACCCAAATGGACAGGATCGTGTAGAACGGTGCCATTGCCGAGCCGTAATTAGCCATCGGATACAACGGAATACGATCGACCGACACCGGAGCAGACAGCATCGAAGCAATAGCGTTCGGATCTGCCGAAACCAGGCTGGAGAGATCAGCGGTACCATCTTTGGCCAAGGAATTGAGCTTGTCTGTAAGCGTATCCAGCTTTGTTGCCGAATGCCTGAGTGCTGTCGAAGCGGTGCCCAAGGACGTGCGAATATCCGTGATGCTGCTGGAAATGCCGCCGGATAGACCGGAAACGCTATGCACTGTGGTGGTGAGCCCATCGATAACCGTACTGGTTTGCGAGGCTACGTCATCGATGGAAGCGGTCAGCGCGTTGAGCTGAGGCTGCAACGTGTGCTGGTAGGTTTCGGAAGCCTGGGCAATGGATTGGCGAGCCTGATTGATTTCGCTGTTCAGCTTATTCTTGGTATCTGCGACTGAAGCAGTGCCATCCGTAATGTTTTTCGCGGCGGTACCAAGGTCATTTGCCGCGGTCTGCAACTTGTCTTGTGTCTGCCGGGCTTGTGCCGCCGCCTTGGTCAGCGCATCCTTGACCGCTTGGAGATTGCTGGAATCGGCCAAAGATTGCAGTGCATCCGCGTATTTGCCGAAAGCGTCAGTTTGCTTCTGCACTTGCGATTGCATGTCGGTCAAGGTCGCCGCCACTTGCGAGGACTGCGCATTGGCATCCTGGAACGCGGCGTCGATACGTTTGCTGATGGAGCCATATGCCGCATCGGCTTGCTGCAATGCCGTGCCCACGCCGGTTGCGGCACCGGATAGGGCGTTGCCGAGATTGCTGACGCCGGACTTGGCCTGTTTCATCGCTTTCTTGGCGTCAGCGGCAGCCGAACCTGTGGAACCTAACAGTTGGTCGTTCGACGCGATGATACTGTCCGCAGCGCCCAGCAGGCCGGAATACGAGTCGATTTGCGAGGCCGCGCCATTGAGCTTGGACGACATGGCCGTCAGATGCGTGGTGGCATTGCTGACATACTGCGCCATTTCAGGACTTTGCGCATATTTGGCCATATTGGAGGCCATGTTCAACGCCACGCTCGACAGTGTCTTCACGAAGGTGCGATCGATGGTAGCTGCCACGGTGTTGGCACCCTCATCCGTGATATGTGGGGCGATTGGGTTGATTTTCTCGTTGAGATAGTATTCCAGTTTCGCGTGGGTGATCTTCGGCGAGAACAGCGTCATCATATCCGCGCTGAAGCTTTTCGGGATCACCAGTGCGGCATAATATTCGCCGGAATTCACTCCATCGATGGCTTTGCTGCGATCCACGAACTGCCAATCCAAATCATGGTTGGCACGAAGAGCATTGGTCACGGTTTCGCCCACATTGATCGGCAACGGAACAAGATCGGACTTGTATCCCTTATCCGTGTTGGCCACCGCCACCTTCAATGCTTTGGTATTGCCGTATGGATTCCAGCTGGCGGCGATGTTGTACCACGCGTAGAGCGCCGGCACAATCACCAGGCCCACGGTCACCACGACTGCGATCACATTGCGTGTGGCTTGGCGCAGGTCGCGGGTGAAAAGCTTCCAAATCAGTTTCATCGTGCGCTCCTTCCGCCATCATGGTTGGGGAACGATAGGGGCATGAGTTGTTGTGTGGTTTCAGCGATGTCCGGATCGGAATCGGTTTGCGCGTGCTTGCCGTGTTCGCCGTGTTCGCGGAAGCGCCGCCAGACATACCCGTTCAGCATGACGTCGCGGAATTCGTCGGCGTTCATCGCACTGACGCCGATCTGCATCGCATAGCTTTCGCGCGTGTATTCCACTACGATTAGATATGCGTCGATAAGAATGATCGACAGAATCCAACAGGTCAGCATCGCGATTTTCGCGCGCGTGACGAACAGCAGGATCAGGAATACGAACGGCAGCACGGTGAGCAAAACCAGACCGGCCATAATCATCAGCGGGTATCGGGCGAAGAAGCGATGCGCTCGCCGAGTGATGAACGTGCGCAGTTCCTTGCTGTCTGATGCCGTACGGAACACGGCGGTCAGGCTTACATGCTCATTGACCATGCTGTTGTGCTCGGTGATCATCAGATCCGTGTCACCCAGGCGCCGATCGAACAATGCGTTGAGATTGATGGCATACCGGCGTACGACGATGCCGATAAACAGTGCGGCCGGCACATACCAGGACAGATGCATCATATCGAGCCAGTAATGATTTGCATACGTGCCGGCAATCGGCCCGCGCATGGCATTGATGCCATAGGTAAACGGCAGCCAGGGATGCAGATCACGGAAGAATTCAGGCATCATTTCAATCGGATACAGGCCTGAAGCGCCAGGAATCTGCACGATGACCAGAATCACGGCGACTGCTTTGCCGATATGGCGGAACGCCACAGCCAGCGCATAGATGATGTTGATGTAGACGAACGAGCAGAAGACGCCTGCCAACACGAACAGCAGCGGATGCTCACACTGGATGCCCAGTACCAGATCGCCGATGGTGGCGATGATCGCCTGCAGAAAACCGACGGTGATCAGGAGCATCCAACGCCCTAGATACGCCTTCGTGGAGGTCAGATGTTTGATGGATTCCCGGTCCACCTCCAGCTTGTAGATGGCGATGAGCACGAATCCACCCACCCACAACGCCAGGTTCGTGTAGAACGGAGTCACGGCCGAACCATAATTATCTGTTGGATACACCACTTTGGTCACCAGATTGACCGGCTGTCCCATGAATTTGCCGAATTCCTTGTCGTCCAAGTGCAAGGTGTCCGCGATTTTGCGGTAGGCGGCGGAACTATCCAACGCTCCGATATCCGTGCGCACGGTGCGCACATCGTCGGCAAGCTGCGTCAACGATTGCTTGGTGCCGTCAATGGTGGTTTTGGTCTGGTCAATGGTGCTGGACAGTTGCTGGAACAATCCGTCGGCCTGATTGAGGGTGCCGGTGAGCGATACCAGCGTGCCGTCCAAAGTGCCGTTCAGTGCGGCGAAACTGTTGAGCGACGCGCTGAGATTCGGCATGATGGTCCCGGTAAGGGATTGTCTTGCTTGGCTCAATGCGGCAAGGCCTCCGGTGGCTGCGGTGCCCATTGCGCCGGAAAGCTGCCCGGCCGCATCTTTGCCGGAGCCGATGAACTTCGAAGCGTTTGTATGGAAATCCTTGATTTGCGCCTGCTGATGGCTGATGACGCCGTCCAACGTGTTGATTTGCTGCCAAATGCGCTGGCCGAGCGGATCGGTGGTGTGTTCGTCGAGGCCGGCTTGGCGCAGTGCGTCTTTGACGTTGTCCAATGAGGTCTGCGTGCGGTCGAGCGGTGCGTTCAGCGCATTGGTGATGGAATCCACGGAATTCTGCGCGGAATTGAACGACCCGATGATGGTGCCGGATGCCGTGTTCACATCGACGGCCAGACCGGATAGTTGTGCTGAACTGGTGTCCAATGCGCCCACCAGCGTGGTGGAAAAGGCCTGGGAGCCGTTTTGCGCTTCGCTCAGTAATGTGCCCGACTGCTGTGAGGCTTTGCGCGCACTGGCGATGGCGCTTTTCAGAGAGGTTGCGGTCTGCGTGGCGCTGGCGATGGTGCCATCCGCCTGGTCAAGCGTGGACGCGAGATCGGTAAGCGCCTTATTGACGCCATCGATCGTGCTGAGCACGGTGTTCAAATCACCGACGGCATCCTGTTGCGTGGATTCGGTGGCGTTGCCCAGCTCACCGCCCGCTTTGGAGATGGCGGACGCCACGGTGTTGCCTACCGTGGTTACGAATGTGGCGTTGATTTGCTCGTCGATGGTGGTGGCACCGGTATCGGTGATTTTCGGGGCGATCGCGTTCTTTTTCTCATTGACGTAATACCGGAGCTGGGGATGCTTCGCGGTTCCGGTGACGGAATCGACCAGGTTTTCGCTGAAATCCTTCGGCAATACGATGGCCGCGTAATACTGCCCGGTCTCCACGCCGTGAATGGCTTCGTCTTCGGTGCCGACGAAACGCCAGCCAAGCTGATGATTGGTTTTCAGTTTGGCCACTACCTGTTTGCCGGCGTTGAGCTTGCCGACGAGTTCGTTGGAGGTGCCGCGATCCTCATTGGCCACCGCCACCTGCAGATTGCCGGTGGCGGAATATGGATCCCAATTGGCCAGAATGTTGAACCACGCGTACAGCGAGGGGATGATGGCGACGCCCAGTGTGACCACGACAGCCACGGGATTGCGCAGAATGCGCAGTACATCGCGCTGGAATATGCGCCAAACCGTCCTCATATGCGTTGGCTTGCTTACTTATCCAGCTCGAAGCCTTGTGCCGCCGCCTTGTCGAGCAGCGTCTTGCCGCTGACATCCTGGCCGCTCACCGTGGCGATCTGGTCGCTGAACGCATCCACAGGGCGGTCGGCCTGACGCAGGTCGTAGTACTGGTGCACTTCCGCATCGAAATCGTCGAGCGCGGTGAGCGTATCGGTATCAGCGCCATCGGCGGGATACGCATTCTCGAAGAACTGCATCTCGCGCGGCATACGCGGCTTCAACGCCGGCTCCTGGTCGGGCTTGCCGATAGCCAAGCCCAGCACCGGATACGTGTACTTCGGCAGCTTCAGTGTGTCGATTACACCCGGAATATCGTTCAAAATCGAACCCAGGATCACGCAGCCGAGCCCCAGCGAATATGCGGCGGTTTCCATGGCATGCAGCGCCAGCACGGCGTCGTTCTGCGCCTGGGTGAAGCGATAGCTGTACTTCAGATGGAATGCGTCGGAGTCGGGGTCGATGCCCTTGCGCTCGGCGATGCGCGCGTTGCGATGCTCATCGATGACGAACACATACAGCAGTGGAGCGGTGGCGATATACGCCTGATGGCCGAATTCAGCCATCTTGGCCTTCACGGCCGGATCGGTGATGCGGATGGCGGACCAGTCGTTCAGGAACTGGCTGGAAGCGGCATGCTGGGCGACGGTTTCAAGAGTGGCGACGGTATCGGCGTCGATGGCCTCATCCTTGAACTTGCGGATGGAGCGGCGGTTTAACAGCGTTTCAATAGTGGAGTTTGTAGCCATACCTGTATTCTTGCATGCCATCGCCATGGGCAGAATGCCGGTGTTCTCAGGGCGAACTGGTCTACTTGCCCTTGGCTTTGCGGTGTCTGCGCTCGACGAACGCCTGGGAACCGCGGTCGGAAAGCTGGGAGACCACAGCGCCGAATGCGGCGGAAACGGCTGCGAATGCCAAGCTCAGGAGCAGCCCCTGTGGAGCATCCGCGGCCAATCCTTTACGCAGATTGCGATGTGCGACGCCGTGATTCCATACGGTTTGGAATGCCTTGCCCGCAATCAGACCGGTGAGCGCCGGTACTGCGGACTTGATAAACTTATCGCCCAAGGAATCCGGGTCGTTCAGCCTGTGCTCGCGTGCGGCGTTGACCGCATCATCAATATGATGCAGACCCTCAATCATCTGATCGGCCTCGCCGGACAATGCGGAGTTCGTTTCATCGCTCATGACTATCAGTCTAAATCACAGAATCATAAAAGGTGTGTGGCGTGGGTGGAGTCTGAGCCTTTCGCAGACTACAGTGGAGGCATGAGCGAACACAATGGAAATAGCACAGTCGCTGTTGATTCGTCTCGTGGTGGAGCAGGTTTTTTGGTGTTGCTTCGCCATGGGCAGACCGTTTGGAGTGAGTCCGGGCAGCATACCGGTCGCACGGACATCCCTTTGACCGAGACCGGCCGTCAACAGGCGGTGGATGCCGGTCGTCGTTTGCGTGAAATCTTCCCGGCTGGATTCGCGCCGGATTGTGTGTTTTCAAGCCCTCTGAAGCGTGCGCGTCAGACGGCTGAGTTGGCTGGCTTCGAGCATTGCGGTGTGCTTGATGGCATCGCCGAATGGGATTATGGCCGTGCTGAGGGCCGCACCCGACAGCAGGTGAGCAAGGCCAGTGGATTCGACTGGGACATCTGGCGTGACGGGCCGCGCTCGCTGAGCGCCGATTTGGAGGGCGACTGGGTGGAGACGCTGCCGTCCGGCGAGAAGGTCCATGTGCATAACGGCGAGGGGGAGACCTTGGAAGAGGCGGCCGCCCGCGCGAAGAGTGCCATCGATGAGGTGCTGCCGCTGTTGCGTTCGGGCAATAATGTGCTGTTGGTGGCGCACGCTCATATCCTGCGTATTCTGACGTCGCAATGGCTGGGCGTGGACCCGCACTTCGCGCGTCTGCTGCGCCTCGATACCGCGCATTATTCGATTTTGAGCGTCTACAAGGGCGATTATGTGATTGAGCGGTGGAACGCCTGAGACGTGTTGTCTGAGCCATTGGCCGTTTGGCGGCGCTCATAATGGTGTTTGGGGAAGCCCGCTGCAATGGCGGGCTTTTTTATGTTTGAGATGTTTTATATGTGATTGTTCCGCTGTGATTGCAAACGATAGCGGTAAATGCGTGGATTGGCGGTTTCGATAGTCAGTTTTTGATGATTTGTCTAAGCGCTGCCATTGTTTGCGCTCTCATTGATTGCGAACGCTTGCATTCCAAGCTGCTGTAATAAACCCTTGAAAAATTAGTATTTCTCCAGTAGTTGCATATCGGCTGAAGTTTACCGACGCGATTAAGGCGCGCCGGTAATGCCATCGTTTGCAAAAAGAAGCAAACCGTTGCACAATAGTGCATGTCGATAGTTGTGAAGGTGCTGCTAACGGCATTGCTTCTAACCGGAACCCGATTGGAAGCCTCGATGAAAGAGAAAGGTTCGAAGATGAATCGCACTATTAAGTCTGCGGTTGCAGTAGCGGCTATTGCTGCAATGTCTCTGGGTACTTTGGCCGCCTGCGGAAGCTCCACTTCCGGTGATGACGCCAAGGGTAAGGTCTACTACCTGAACTTCAAGCCGGAGGCTGCTGACCAGTGGGTCGCTCTGGCCAAGGAATACACCAAGGAAAAGGGCGTCGAAGTCAAGGTGCAGACCGCTGCATCCGGTACTTACGAGCAGACCCTGAAGTCCGAAATCGCCAAGACCGAAGCCCCCACCCTGTTCCAGGTCAACGGCCCGGTCGGCTACCAGAACTGGAAGCGCTACACCGCTGATCTTTCGAACACCGATATTTACAAGGAGCTTACCAACCAGGATGTGGCGCTGAAGGATGGCGACAAGGTCGTCGGCGTGCCGTACGTGATGGAAACCTACGGCCTGATCTACAACAAGGACATCCTCAACAAGTACTTCGCTCTGGACGGTGCCAAGGCCAAGTCCATCGACGAGATCGACAACTTCGATACGTTGAAGGCCGTGGCCGACGACATGCAGGCCCGCAAGGACGAGCTCGGCATCCAGGGTGCATTCACCTCCGCAGGCTTCGACTCCAGCTCCGACTGGCGCTTCAAGACCCACCTGGCCAACCTCCCGCTCTACTACGAGTTCCAGAAGGACAAGGTCACCGAGCAGCCGGCCACCATCAAGGGCACCTACCTGCCGAACTACAAGAAGATCTTCGACCTGTACATCACCGACTCCACCACCGACCGCACGCAGCTGAGCGCCAAGACCGGTGATGACGCCAACTCCGAGTTCGCACTCGGCGAGGCTGCCTTCTACCAGAACGGTACCTGGGCTTGGACCGACCTGCAGAAGGCCGGTATGAAGGCCGAATCCGTGGGCATGATGCCGATCTACATCGGCGTCAAGGGCGAGGAGAAGCAAGGCTTGGACACCGGTTCCGAGAACTACTGGTGCATCAACGACAAGGCGTCCGACGCCGACAAGAAGGCCACTGAGGACTTCCTCTCCTGGGTGATCACCTCCGACGCCGGCAAGAAGGCCCTCTCTCAGGACATGGGCTTCACCACCCCGTTCAAGACTTTCGATGATGTCAAGTCCGACAACCCGCTGACCGAAGCCGCTGTTGAGGATCAGAAGTCCGGCAAGACCCAGGTCTCCTGGAACTTCACCATGATGCCGTCTGAAGAGTGGAAGAACAAGGTTGGCCAGGCCCTGCTCGAGTACGCTCAGGGCACCGGCAGCTGGGACGCCGTGAAGACCGCCTTCGTGGACGGTTGGGCTTCCGAGTACGCAGCCTCTCACTGAGTCGCTGAGTGATTCCCCTCGAATCGCTCACAATCGCTCAATCCATAACTGAACAGGCGCGGCACCTTGTGCTTTTCCCTCCTTCGCATAGGGCGCCGCGCCATTCTTGTCGCTCTTACTCCACTTCATGTGTCTCCTTCTCCTTAACGTGTGGGCCCGCCGCTCTCTATGAACGGCGGGCCCACACGTATTCGTATTGTCGGGCAGAAGAGCCCGGCAGAAGACTGTAGGATTTCTAACGTTGACTGTAGGTTTTTGAACGAAAAACGTTGAAAATCCTACAGTCTTTGTTCAAAAACCTACAGTTAATGTTTGAACCCCTACAGTCAGTGTTCAAAAACCGTCAGTCGTGGAGATGATGACTCTCTTTTGTGCGTCTACTTAACGCGCGACGTTGACGCTCGGACTATAAGATGCGCCGGGCAGGTGACGAACGGCTGCTCGATGGGCTTTTCCTCGATAAGATCAAGCGTCATGTGGGCAGCCTTGCGGGCCATCGCCACCGGATCCTGGCGGATCGTGGTCAAGCCGATATCGTCGGTGTAGAAGCTGTCGTCATAGCCGATCAATGACACATCTCCAGGCACTGAGAAACCGTTGCGCTCCAGCTGGAACAGCAGCGGCAATGCAATGCCGTCCTCCTGGCAGGCGATGGCGGTGGGCATTTCGTCCAAGCTCATCAGCTGGGTGACCACATCGCTGATTTCGTAGCGGCCGTCGGCGTTGACCTTGCAGACGATGACCTGCGGCTCCACGCCTTCCTTGCGGCAGTGTTCGGTGAAGGCGTCGAATCGACTCTGCACCGAGAAACTCAGTGAGATCTCGCGATCGGTGCTGATGTACGCGATACGGCGATGTCCAAGATTGATCAGGTGACGGGCTGCCAACGTGGAGCCTTGTGCATCATCGATGTTGATGGCGGCGGTGAATCCGCGGGCCTGTGCGTCGACCGAATTGATGCCGACGATCGGCACATCCACCGAAGCAAGCTGCGCGATCTCATTGTTGTCGATGTCGAACGACACCACAATCACGGCGTCGGCATTGCGGCGCACGGGCAACATATCGAAGAATTCCTTACGCTCCTCGATACTGGAGACCTGGAAAATCGAAATATCGTAGCCCTCGGCGTGCAGCACTTCGTTGAGCCCCTCGATCACCGAAGCGGTGAACCATAGGCGGATATGCCCGCTCATCAGCACGGCGATGCGCAGCGATCGGCCGGACTTCAGCGCAGCCGCAGATCGGGACAGGGAGAAGTTGAGTTCGTCGGCGATGGCAAGCACGCGCTCGCGGGTCTTGGCCGAGACCAGATCGGGCCTGGTGAACGAGCGGGAGACGGTGGAGATGGAAACTCCGGCTTTGCGCGCGACGTCTTGAATGCTCGTGGACATATGGGCCCCTTTGCGTAATACAGCTCAATGCGAATCGATGTTTCCCAGTGTACATGCGATCCCGATGCGGAGCGGAGATGACAACGATTGTATTACAAACGTTTGCAATACTGTGTAATAGCATACAGAATGGCGGAAATAAGCCAATTTAAAGATTGAAAAGCAGGTTATTGATGATGCTTGGCAATGCAAAGAAACGCTGTAAATGACAACGTTTGACATGTAAGCGAATGGCCCTTACTATGTTCATAGGCTTGGACAAGGCGAAGGTGCGGAAGCGTCCCTCGCTTCGGTCAACGAGCTGGTATTGAGAAAGTGCCGCATCGACGCACGACGTAGTGCAGCGGGCTCAAGGAGGAGGAAAGTCATGATCAGCATGGCTGGTAAGGCGATACGCAGATGGTGGGCGCTGTTCGCGCTGCCGACGTTCGCCGCATTCATCATCGGATTTTTGGTTCCGTTTATCATGGGCGTGTACCTGAGCTTCTGCGAGTTCACCACGGTGACCGATGGAGAATTCGTGGGGCTGAAGAACTACACCAAGGCGTTGAAGGATCCGGAATTCCTGCATGCGCTCGGGTTCTCCACCGCGTTCACCATCGTGACCACCATCGTGATCAATGTGGTCGCATTCGCAATCGCCTACATGCTGACCAAAGCCATCAAAGGCTCCACGCTCTTCCGTTCAGTGTTCTTCATGCCGAACCTCATCGGTGGCATCATCCTGGGCTACATCTGGCTGCTGCTCCTGAACGGTGTGCTCGCCCACTGGGGCCGCGCCCTGACCTACAAGGCTACCTATGGCTTCTGGGGCTTGGTCATTCTGGTGTGCTGGCAGCAAATCGGCTACATGATGATCATCTACATCGCCGGTTTGCAGGCGCTGCCGACCGACGTGCTTGAGGCGGCTGCCGTGGACGGCGCGAACGGCACCCAGACCATGTTCCGCATCATCATCCCGTTGATGATGCCGTCCATTACCGTGTGCTCCTTCCTGACCGTGACCAACGGTTTCAAGCTCTACGATCAGAACCTCGCATTGACCAATGGTGCACCGAGCAACATGTCTGAAGGCCTGGCATTGAACATCACCCGTACCTTCTACGGCCGCATGGGTTGGGAAGGCGTCGGCCAGGCGAAGGCCGTGCTGTTCTTCATCCTGGTGGCGATCATCGCACTTATTCAGAACAAGCTCACCACGAGCAAGGAGGTGGCAGCCTGATGAACGAGAACAAGCCTGTGAAGCATGGTCCGGTATGGACTGCGCTATTCGCCGTTGTCTCCCTCTTCTGGATCTTCCCGATTGTTCTGGTGCTGATCAACTCCTTCAAGCAGAAGGCGTACATCTCCAAGAACGCATTCTCGCTGCCGACCGGCAAGGCGTTCGTTGGATTCGAGAACTACACACGTGGCGTTGAAACCACGCAGTTCTTCGCATCCTTCGGTTGGACCTTGCTCATCACCGTGGGCTCTGTGGTGCTGATTCTGGTGTGCACCTCGATGTGCGCGTGGTGGATCGTGCGCGTGAACAATTGGGCCGCCAAGCTGCTCTACACACTGTTCCTGTTCAACATGATCGTGCCGTTCCAGATGGTGATGTTCACCCTCTCCAAGATCGCCGACATGCTGAAGCTCAACACCCCGTGGGGCCTGTGCATCATCTACCTCGGTTTCGGTGCCGGCTTGGCCGTGTTCATCTTCACCGGTGTGATTAAGGGCATCCCGCAGGAGCTTGAGGAATCCGCCATGATCGATGGCGCATCCGTGCCGCGCATCTTCTTCCAGATCGTGGTGCCGATTATGAAGCCGTCGATTGTGTCCGTGGCTATCCTCGAAGCCATGTGGATCTGGAACGACTACCTGCTGCCGTACCTGACCCTCGACCTCGGCAAGTACAAGACCATCTCCGTGGCCGTGCAGTACCTGAAGGGCGGCTATGGTTCCGTGGATATGGGCGCCATGATGGCCTGCCTCGTCCTCGCCATCATCCCGATTATCGTCTTCTACCTCGTCTGCCAAAAGTACATCGTGAGCGGTGTTATGGCTGGAGCCGTAAAGGGTTAACGGCTGGTGCCGTTAACCCTTGGCTGGAAGCCCGGTGGGCTTCCAGCAGGCTCCAGCCTGATCTCGGCGGTAGTCGAGCGAAGGTAATATTGAGTCTCGCCGTAGGCGAGTCCGTAATTGCAGGGCCGAAGGCGGAGCTGTCAAGGGCTGAGCTAGGTCGCTAGCCGAGCGCAAGAAATTCGGGATGACAGAGACATCTTCCCGAATTTCTTGTAATGAGCGGCAGTCAGTGCAAAGAATTCGGGCGATAACCAGTAATTTCCGGAATTTCTTGCGCGTTGATGGTGTGGCGCAGGCGCATAGCGTCATAATGCAAAAGATGCATATTCCATAACGGTTACAAGGAGATCCAATGAACTGGCTTGCACCCGACTCCAAATTCATGCGGGCATGGGGCAATCTGGTCGATGGCGTGCTCATCAATCTCCTAATGCTGATTACCTCCATTCCCGTAATCACCATGGGGGCAGCGCTCGCAGCAGGGCAGGATGCAAGTCGCAAAGCCTTGGAGGGCGAAGGCAAAGGCGTAGCCGCTAATTACTTCAAGGCGTTCAAATCGAACTTCGCCAAAGCCACACTGTTGTGGCTGCCATTCTTGCTAGTGCTCATTGGTCTTGTTTATTCGTGGATTGTGCTGCAGATCACGCCGTTGCTGATTCCGAAGTTCGCGTTGAGCATCCTGTGGGTTATCGGCTTTGAATGGGTGTTCGCGTTGCAGGCTCGATTCGAGAATACTGTGATCGGCACATTGAAGAACGCCTTTATCTTCGGAATCTCCCACATTGTCGCCACGCTGATTCTGGTGGCTATCGATGCGGTATTCGTAGCGCTGCTAGCAGCCAGCTGGTTCTATATGCCCGGTGGCCTGTTTCTATTGGCAGTGCTCGGCTATGGTTCCATGCTGATGATTCATGTGCCCATCACCGAGCGCGTATTCAAACCGTATTTGGCTGCATAATCGCGCATTTTGTCTCGGTGGCTTTGCATCGGGCAATTTGCGCTACCGAGACAACAATAGGCGAGAATGAATGCCGACTACTTCTTAGCCTGCGTCAGCTGGTAAGCCACAAACAGGATGGCCAGCCAGATCACGCCGGCAATCACGGCTACGCGGTAGCTGGCGGAGAAGCACATCAGCACTACCACAAGCGCGAGGAACGCCAGCACGACCCACGGGGTCACTTTGGCGAACGGCAGCTTGAAGTGAATGGCGTCCAATGCCTCCTGGCCGGTCTTGCCGGCTAGCTCGGTATCCTCAGGAGCGCCGCCGGAGGCCACCACCTTGCGGAACTTCATCTCGGTGAACATGATCATCGTCCAGTTGATGATGCCGGCGATCGTGGCAATCGACATCAGGTAATTAAACGCGAACTCAGGCCAGACAAATACCACGACCACGGCGATTGCGGTGATCACGGCGGAAGTCAGCACGCCGGCGACCGGCACGCCTTTGGAATTCAGGCGGCCCAGGTAGGCGGGTGCGTTGCTCTGCTTGGCCAGCGAGTACAGCATGCGGGAGTTGGCATACAGGCCGGAGTTGTAAACGCTCATCACTGCGGTGAGACACACGAAGTTCAAAATGCCGGCCGCTGCGTGAATGCCCACGGAATCGAAGATCTGCACGAATGGGCTGGACTTGCCATCGATGGTGTTCCACGGTACTACGGCCATGATCACGCCGAGAGCGCCGATGTAGAAGACGAGGATTCGCCAGATGATGTCGTTAGTGGCACGCGGAATCGTAGTGCGTGGGTCTTCGGTTTCACCAGCGGTGATGCCAATCAGCTCAGTGCCGCCGAAGCTGAACATCACAACGACCAAAGCCATCAGCAGACCAGTCCAGGAGCCGTCGGAAGCACGGCCCATCAGACCGTTCGGGAAGAATCCGCCGCCCACAGTGAACCAGTTGGCGAAGCTTGCTTTGATGCCGGAAGCGGTGGGTAGCGCGAACACAATCACCGCGAGACCACCGAGAATCATCGCGATCACGGCAACGATTTTGATGATGGCGAACCAGAACTCGAATTCACCGAACTTGGAGACACCCAGCAGGTTTGCGGCGGTGATCAGCACGAGGAACACAGCAGCGGACACCCAGGTCGGGATGGCCGGGAACCAATAGTTCACGAAGCTGCCCACCACAGCGAGCTCGACCATGGACACCAGAATGTAGTTGAACCAGTAGTTCCAGCCGGAAATGAAGCCAGCGCGCTTGGACCAGTAACGGGTGGCGTAGTAGCTGAATGCGCCGGCTTTCGGATCTTCCACAGACATTTCCGAAAGCGCGCGCACAATCATGAAAATCGCCAGACCGCCGATCAGATAGGCCAGTAGAATGGACGGGCCAGCCAGCGCGATGGATTCGCTGGAGCCGTAGAACAGGCCAGTGCCGATGGCGCCACCGAGGGCGATCAGCTGGATATGGCGGTTCTTCAACGATTTACGCAGCGTGGCCGGCACTGGCACGTCGTCGGTTTCGCGCGGCTTGGTGCTGGGCGCATCATTCGTACTCATGATGATTCTCTGTTTCTCTCAGTTCTCAGTACTCGTGCAATTCGGCATTGTGATGTTGCCGAAATACGCAATGTGGGCCATTGTAGGCCGGTTTGTTACCGATTGCGGGGTTTCGCTCAAAAGTTCAATTTTGTAATTCGAAAATTGAACTTTTACGCATCGTCTACATATGTCAATATCGCTACTTGAACTCATGTATCGACCCAGTAAACAGCATGGTGGTACAGTTTGAACTTGCATTGAACAAGTGGGCGAGGCTGGAAAAGCCGGACGCCAGGAAGAGAAATGAACGGCATGGTCGAATCGAAAACAGCCGCCAGCAGCGGTACTACCAGCGCGGCAAACGCTCCGGGCAGCGGTTCTGGCGAGCTTAAATCTGTAGAAAGCTTGGATCACAACAATGAGATGGCTCGCGGCTTGAACAATCGCCACGTGCAGTTCATCGCGATCGGCGGCACCATCGGCACCGGCCTGTTCCTTGGTTCAGGCAAGTCAATCGCGTTGACCGGCCCGAGCATCGTGTTCGTGTACATCGGCGTGGGCATCATCATGTTCCTCCTGATGCGCGCGATTGGCGAGCTCATGTACCGTGACCCGAGCCAGCACACGTTCATCAACTTCATCACCCGTTACCTCGGCAATGGGTGGGGCAAATTCGCCGGATGGTCATACTGGATTGTGCTTGTGCTCATCGGCATGAGCGAGATCACAGCCGTCTCCACATATTTCATCACGTTCTTCGACACGTTCGGCATGGATCTGTCGCATTGGAAATGGCTCATTGAGCTGTGCTTCCTCGCGGCCCTCGTAACCATCAATTTGATTGCCGTCAAAGCGTTCGGCGAGGCTGAATTCTGGTTCTCGATGATCAAGATCACGCTGATTTGCGCGATGATCGCCACCGCTGTGGTGATGGTGGTGATCGGCTACCACTACGATGCCGTGCAAATCACCGGCCAGGACGGCGTCTCGCCCGCAGGCCACGCCGGCATCGACAACATCACCAATAACTTCTCGATTGCGCCGAACGGCTGGCTGAGCTTCCTGATGAGCTTCCAGATGGTGTTCTACGCCTACGAAATGATTGAATTCGTAGGCGTGACCGTCTCCGAAACGCAGAATCCGAGGAAGGTTCTGCCGAAGGCCGTGAACGAGATTATCATCCGCGTGCTCATCTTCTATGTGGGTGCGTTACTGGCCATTATGGCAATCGTGCCGTGGACCACGTTCAAGCCGAACAAGGACGGTTCCTTCGCGTCCCCGTTCATCATGGTGTTCCAGTACGCCGGCCTCAAGTGGGCTGCGGCGCTCGTGTTCTTCGTGGTAATCACCGCCGCATCCTCCGCTTTGAACTCGCTGCTCTACTCCGCCGGCCGCCACCTCTACCAGCTGGCCGCCGACTCCGAATCGCCGACATTCCAGAAGATTGGCGTGGTTTCCAAGCGCCAGGTTCCGGCACGCGCGATTTTGGTGTCCGCCGCGTTGATTCTGCTCTCGCCGATCATCAACTCGATTCCGGGCATCTCCAGCGCATTCGTGCTGTTCGCATCCGCCTCCAGCGCGGTGATCGTGTTCATCTACGTGCTCACGATGGTGGCGCATCGCAAGTACCGCCGCTCCGCCGACTTCATCGCCGACGGCTTCGTGATGCCGGCCTGGAAGGTGCTGAATACTGTGGCGATTGCGTTCTTCGTGTTCGTTTACTGCACGCTGTTCCTCGCGGATGATACGCGCGGTTCCGCCATCGCCGGCTTGGTATGGTTGGCGGTGTTCGGCGGCTACTGCCTGCTGCATGACCGCTTCCAGAACCGTGATTTGAAGGAAGCGTTGGGCAAGTAAGTCTGACTGGTCCGTTGTGCGGAAAACATAAAAAATCGGCTTCGCGCCTGTGCGCGGGCCGATTTTTTGTTGGTGATGATGCTGAACAGAACTATGTATCGCTCAATATTCAGGTGATTACTCAGCTATGTGCCGGGCGTGCGCTGATTGCTGCGTAGTTGAGCGCGCCATGCACCAGTGCGGACGTGAAGTGCATGTTGCACATGCCCGCTTCCTCTGCTTCATGGGTGCAGCCGGCTATACTGCATAACAATACCTTGTGACTAGCGTTACGTAACATCATGGTCCCCCTTCGTTGGGATGGCTGCAATGCCATCATGTAGCTTCTCAGCATAGACGTAATTCGTTACAAACGCTAGAAAATAAGGCGTTTCCGCCCTGGATGTGTGGTTGTGGGCGCTATTTAGGCATGTGGAATATCGCTGTTGAGCTTTATACAGTTTTGTTTATAGTGTGAGATATTATTGGTGGCGGTTGCGGGCAGCGTGGTGTTGAGAACGATGCCGGTTGCGCCTGCACCAGAGTCGCGTATTGCGGTCTTGCATTGCAAAGGAGATGTGCCGTGGGATATGAGGAAGAGGCGGTGGATGAGCTGTGGCGTGACGTGTGGTGCCATAGGTCGCAAGTGCAGCGCGACCTCAATCATGGTGCCGGCGAATCGTTTGTGATTCGCATGCTGGCCCATCAAGGCACGATGTCTCCCTCGCAGATCGCCGATGCCATGCATGTGACGAGCGGACGCATTTCCGCGGTTCTGTCTGCGCTGGAGAAAAAAGGTCAGATTGTGCGGTCCGTGGACCCGCAGGACCGCCGTGCGGTGCGCGTGGAGCTCACTGATGCAGGCCGTGAGCGCGGGCGCAAGGACATGCAGGAAATGCGCAGCACAATCTGTTGGATTTTCTCTCAGATGGGGGAGCGGCGCACGCGCGAATTCGTCGACCTTGCTCGTGAGTTCTCCGTTTACCTGTCGCTTTGCAAGCCGGGTGAGCCGCGACCTACGCCGGAGGAAGTGCGCAAGGCATTCGAAAAAGGGTCTCAAGATTCTAAGGATGCGTAACGCGACGTACGCGACGTGTGACGCGAAGCCGCATAACGCGGTCGAATGCCGGCTCGGCGCATGCTGATTCTGCTCATAGTGAATTCTTGGATGTCGTTGAGTCGCGCATAATATCTTACAGTGTAAGTAATAAATACTAGAAATAATTAAGTACGTTGATTGCTCTGCTGGGTAGTCGGCAATCACATCAACAACACAAGGGGAAACAATGCTTCGCATCATGAAATATCTCTCCAAAGCGGAGATAGGCCAGATGCTGCTCGCACTGGTGACCATCGTGGGGCAGGTCTTCTTCGACCTGAAGCTGCCGGATTATATGTCCGACATCACCACACTGGTCGAAACACCGGGCAGTGCCATGGCTGACATCTGGATCGCGGGCGGCAAGATGCTGCTCATCTCACTCGGCTCTGTAGCCTGTGCCATCATCACCGGCTATCTTGCCGCGCGCGTCGGCTCGTCATTCACCCAACGGCTGCGCTCGTTGGAATTCCGCCAAGTCGAATCGTTCGGTCCGGCCGAAATGAACCGATTCTCCACCGCGAGCCTCATCACCCGCTCCACCAACGACATCACGCAGATCCAGATGTTCATCACCGTCGGCCTGCAGCTCATCGTCAAATCGCCGATCATGGCGGTCTGGGCCGTGGCCAAAATCGCGGGCGAAGGCTTCGAATGGACGCTGGCCACCGGCGTCGCCGTCGTGATCCTGCTGGCCGCCATCGCAGTGATGATGGCCATGGTAATGCCCAAGTTCAAAGCCATGCAGCAGCTCACCGACAACATCAACCTGGTGGCCCGCGAGAACCTCACCGGCCTCAAGGTCGTGCGCGCCTACAATGCCGAGGATTATCAGGAATCCAAGTTCACCAAGGCGAACAAGGAGCTCACCGAAACCCAGCTGTTCACCAACCGGACCATGGCATTCATGATGCCGCTGATGAACACCATCATGAACGGCTTGATGCTCGCCGTCTACTGGATTGGCGCTTATCTTATCGATGCCGCGGCTCTTACCGACAAGCTCACCCTGTTCTCCAACATGGTGGTCTTCTCCAACTACTCCGTGCAGGTCATCATGAGCTTCCTCCTGATGAGTATGGTGTTTGTGCTCTGGCCGCGTGCCGACGTGTCCGCGCAGCGTGTGCTTGAAGTGCTTGATACCAAGCCAATGGTGGAAAACGGCATCAAAACCTCTACTGACATCGCCAAAACCGGCCAGCGCGGCACGGTGGAGTTCAAGAATGTGAGCTTCACCTACCCGGATTCGCGCGAGGCGATGCTTGAAAACATCAGCTTCAGCGCCAAGGCCGGGCAGACGGTCGCGTTCATCGGCTCCACCGGTTCGGGCAAATCCTCGCTGATCAATCTGGTGCCGCGTTTCTATGACGCCACCCAAGGCCAGGTGCTGGTCGACGGCGTGGACGTGCGTGACTACGACCTCAAGACCCTGCGCGACAAAATCGGTTACGTGCCGCAGCAGTCGGTGCTGTTCAAGGGAACGGTAGCCTCCAATGTGAGCTACGGCGACCAGCCGGGTGATTCGGCTGCCGAGCGCACCGGTGTGTCCGTGGAACAGATGAATCGCGTCAAGGCGGCGGCCGACGTGGCACAGGCCAGCGAATTCGTCAACCGTATGGACGGTGGATTCGAAGCGGCCATCGCACAAGGCGGCTCCAATGTATCCGGCGGTCAAAAGCAGCGCTTATCCATTGCGCGCGCAGTCTACCGCCATCCGGAAATCCTGATTTTCGATGATTCATTCTCCGCGCTGGACTTCAAAACCGACCGCGAAGTGCGTGAGGCTCTTGCGCGCGAAGCCAAGGATTCCACCAAACTCATTGTGGCCCAACGCATCGGCACCATCATGAACGCCGACCTCATCGTCGTACTGGACGACGGCAAAATCGTCGGCCAAGGTACCCACAAAGAACTGATGGAAACCTGCGAGGTCTACCAGCAGATCGCCGAATCCCAGCTCAGCAAAGCCGAGCTGATGGCCTGATTACAAGAGCCAACGAAAGGACTTACCAATGCCAAGAGGACCTATGGGGCACGGCCCGGGCGCAGGGCGCACGGTCGAAAAGCCCAACGATTTCGGCAAAGTCATGGGCAAGCTCGTTGCCTACTGCCGTAATTACATTCCTGTCATCATCATCGCGCTCATCCTGGGTGCGGCCGGCACCATCTTCCAAATCATCGGGCCGGACAAGCTCAAGGACATGACCAATACCATCGTGGCTGGCTTGCCGGCCGTCGTACATGGTCGCCCGGTCATGCGGTCGATCGATTTCGGCGAAGTCGGGCGCATCGCCTGGCTGCTGGTCGCCCTGTATGTGGGCTACGCCGTGCTCAGCTACATTCAAAGCTGGATGATGGCCAACGTCACCCAGCGCACAGCCCAGCGCCTGCGCGAATCCATCTCCATCAAAATCAACAAACTGCCACTCAAGTACTTCGACAAAGTCAGCTACGGCGACGTGCTGTCCCGCATCACCAACGATGTGGACGCCATCGGGCAAACCCTGGGGCAATCACTTGGCTCTCTGATTACTTCGGTGACGCTGTTCGTGGGCGCGCTGGTCATGATGTTCTACAACAACGTGATTATGACGCTATGTGCCATCGGTGCCAGCCTGCTCGGCATGGTCTTGATGATGCTGATCATGAAGGTCTCCCAGAAGTACTTCGCTCAGCAGCAGGCCGCATTGGGTGATGTGAACGGCCACGTGGAAGAAATGTATGCCGGGCATGTGATTGTGAAGGCGTACAACGGTGAGGCCGATTCCATTCGCCGCTTCGAAAAATACAACGCGGATCTGTACGAATCCGGCTGGAAGTCGCAGTTCCTTTCCGGCCTGATGATGCCGCTGATGAACTTCGTGGGCAACTTCGGCTACGTGGTAGTGTGCGTGGTGGGCGCGGCGCTCGCCATGGACGGGCAGATCGAATTCGGCGTGATTGTGGCGTTCATGATGTACATCCGTCTGTTCACCCAGCCGCTTTCCCAGTTCGCGCAGGCCTTCCAGAACCTGCAGCGTTGCGCGGCAGCCGCCGAGCGCGTGTTCGGTTTCCTTGAGGAGCCCGAGATGGCCGACGAATCCGGCAAGGCCGCGCTGCTTGGCGCCTCCGGGCATAAGGTCCGTGGCGACGTGGAATTCAGTCATGTGCAGTTCGGCTACGAGCCGGGCAAGCCGATCATCCATGACTTCTCCGCATCCGTTGCGGCTGGCCAGAAGGTGGCGATTGTTGGGCCGACCGGCGCCGGCAAGACCACGATGGTGAACCTGCTGATGCGCTTCTACGAGATCTCCGGTGGCTCGATTTCCATTGATGGCGTGGATACCAAGTCTGTGCCGCGGTGGAATGTGCATGACCAGTTCTCGATGGTGCTGCAGGACACATGGGTGTTCCGTGGAACAGTGCGTGAAAACATTGCCTATGCGAAGCCTGGTGTGACCGACGAGCAGATCGTCGCAGCCTGCAAGGCCGTCGGCTTGGATCACTTCATCCGTTCCTTGCCGCAGGGATATGACACGGTTTTGGACGACAAGTCCTCGCTTTCGGCCGGTCAGAAGCAGCTTTTGACGATTGCTCGCGCGATGGTGCAGGATGCGCCGATTCTGATTCTCGACGAGGCCACCTCTTCCGTGGATACTCGAACTGAAGAGTTGATTCAGAAGGCCATGGACGCTCTGACCGTGGGGCGCACCTCGTTCGTGATCGCGCATCGACTCTCCACCATTCGCGACGCCGACATGATTCTCGTCATGAACCACGGCGACGTGATCGAGCGTGGCACTCATGAGGAGCTGCTCGCGGCGGGTGGGTTCTATGCCGACCTCTACAACTCCCAGTTCACGCTCGCTGGATGATGGAGTGTCCTCGTCGTTGCACACATCAGCTGGTTCGCTTTGCTCGCTGAGTGAGAGTTTTGGGGGATCGATCTGCTGATTAGGCTGATTTGCAGTTGTGTCCCACTGGTCTATGGGACGCACCTGCAAATCACCTATTTCTGCATTTCCGTTCCTCGGAAATGTGCCATTTTTGATGATTCCGCAGGGCGCGCGTCAGGGAGCGAATGGGACGCAATTGCATTATCGCCGGATTTGCGATTGCGTCCCGCAGTCATGCAGTGAAAAAGCCACCGGGGAAGTCGGGGGACCGGGCGGCGGTGCGGTCGGCATTAAGGATCGCGCAATCAAAAGCGAAATAGCGCCGCAATCGCTCGGCTGGAGTAGTGAATAGGGCAGTGGCCAAGCCGTCAGCGATTGCGGTTGGATGCGATACGCCGCCGTCGAATTGCTTTACATCAACCCACGTGGCGGCCACATCCTCAACCGGCAGTCCGTCAATGGCATTGAGTAGATGATGCAGTGCGTGCCCGGCCACTTCACCCCAGTGACGGCGACTGGGAGAACTTGCGCAAAATGCGCCATCGCTCAACGCCGCTGTACCTACCGCGCGATTGGGGTCGGCTGGATCTTCAAGAGCGATGGTGACGGGCTCAGTTGTGTGAGCCAGCAGATCACCGCCCGCGTCAATCACAAAGGCATCAGTATGCGGTGCCAAAATCTCCGCAATCAAATCCACCAAATATCCCTTGCCGCATGCGCCAAAATCAAGGGCGATCGGTCGATACGTGACCAAAGTAGTTCCGTGGCGCTGCACATCATTGCGCCATGTCGGGCGGCCGTGGATTGCGCCGAGACGGCCTGGATTTGGTGCATTGCCGGTGTGCGATTCGCCGGAGTCATATCCGAATGCGTCCGGTGAAACAGCAAACGAATACTTGGCGTCATAGCCCAACCGAATTAGATCCTCACCAACGCACGGATCGATGGCTCCCTCGGTGGCCTCAAACAGCCGGTCATACAAATCGAATAAACCAGCACATTGGTCAGGGAAATCAAACGTGCCGCCGTGCTCAGCCATGCGCATCTGAGACACCGGTGAATCCGGGCGGAAGCGGGAGAGCGCGGATTCGTACTCATCGATGAGCGATCCGATGCGGGCATGTAGATCGTTGTCCACCGGATCGCTGGTGTGCAGCAACAATCCAGTGCCTAATGCGTGGGGGAAAGCGGTCAGATGGGGCAACTGTTCAGACATGCCGGTCATGAGCACTATCGTAGACGTAAGCTGCGCGTAGATTGCTTGAGGAGCAGGTGGTTTCTCGCTTGCGAGGGGTACATCGGCGTTTCGTCGGACATCTATCTGCGTTGTGAGGGGTACCTGAGACGCTGCATCGCGTGTACTGTCGGTATAAGTGTGCGGATGGTACATGGTTATTTCGTTTCTACGTACCCCTCACAAAGCAGATAGATCTCCAAGAATGCCCCAATGTACCCCTGCTAACGGCGTTACGGTGATACACTGCTCTTGACATAGTGTCAACAAGGAGGTTTGGCTATGAGCGGTTCTGATCGAATTTCCATTGATGCGCAAGCCGGCGCGGCTGCGGGCGATGCCACGGCAATCTCGGCAATCAAAGACCTGCCGCTCGCCAAAGTATGGGCATTCGCGGTCGGGCAGTTCGGCTGGGCATTGCTTTCCGGCATCATCTCCAACTGGCTCGTGTACTTCTATCAGCCCGACCAGGAAACCATCAACCAAGGCCAAACCGTATTCGTGCCACAAGGTCTGGTGGTGCTCGGCATCGTGACCGTGGTGGGCGGCATCACCGCATTCGCGCGCTTCTTCGATGCGTTCGTGGACCCGGCGGTAGCCTCGCTTTCCGATCGCTGCAATGCCAAAGCTGGCCGCCGCATGCCATTCCTGAAATACGCCGCCGCGCCGCTGGCCATCGTCACCGTGCTCGTGTTCTGGAGTCCGATCAACGGCACGAGTTGGACTAACGGAGCCTTCCTGTTCGTCACGGTAATTGGCTATTACATTGCGCTGACGTTCTACTGCACGCCATACAACGCGTTGATTGCCGAACTTGGCCATGACTCCAAGCAGCAGCTCACCATCTCCACCGCGATTTCCTTCACTTGGGTGGCCGGTACCGCCGTGGCTTATGTTGCACCAGTGATTTGGGGTGGATTGGTGCCCGGTCTCGGCCGCATCACCGCCATTCGCGTGACCTTCACCATCATGGCCGCAGTGGCATTCATCTGCATGTTGGTGCCGCCGCTTGCCATTCGTGAGAAGGATTACGTCAATTCGCAGCCCACCTCCGAATCCACTATCGAATCGCTAAAGCAAACCTTTGGCGACGGCGAATTCCGCAAGTTCGTGTGCTCCGATGTGGTCTACTGGGTGGCCATCACCACCTTCCAAACCGGTCTGCCGTTCTTTGTCACGAGCTTGCTGAAGCTTCCGGAAACCACCACGACTATCTACTTCGTACTGATGACCGGCGTTTCCGTGCTGTTCTATGTACCGGTCAACATTCTGGCCAATAAAGTCGGCAAGAAGCGTCTGCTGCTGGTTGCATTCGTAATCTTCACCTGTGCATTCGCCTTTGCCGGTGCGCTCGGATCAGGGGCGCTCGGTTTCCTGCCGGCTATGACGCAAGGTCTAATGCTCTCAGTGGCGGGTGCCATCCCTATGGCCGCGTTTGGTATTCTGCCGCAGGCCATTGTGGCCAATATCGCGGACGCCAGCTCGAAGACCACTGGCCAGGACCGCCAAGGCATGTTCTATGCTGCCCGAACCTTTGCGATGAAGATGGGCCAGTCCGTGGCCATGTTGCTGTTCACTGGAGTGTCCACCATCGGTATGGTATCCGGTGCCGGCTACCGCATCGCGGCTGTGTGCGCCGCAGTGCTTTGCGGCTTGGGCGGTATCGTGTTTGCCTTCTACAACGAGAAGAAGGTGCTGGCTGTTCTCGAACGGTAACACATGATCCCTAAGTGGCTTCCCGAGCGGTATATGGTATATACAGCCGGGAAGCCGCGCGTAGCCTTGAATTGCGTTTGACGGCACCTCGTACTATATTTATGCGAGTTGCTTTGCGAAGCAGGGCAACAATCCAAGGGGCTGTAGCTCAGTTGGTAGAGCGCTTCGTTCGCATCGAAGAGGTCGCGGTTTCGACTACCGTCAGCTCCACTTGGGTCGCTTGCATTCATTCCACCGCGAGCGGCCCTTTTCTTTTTCTTTCGATTCCTCTGATTCTCCGATGCCGTCGTCGATAATGCTGACTAACTCCGTGGGGTGGGGAATACTGGAGATATGACAAGCGCAGAGAACATGGCAGACGAGATGATTGAGCAGGCTGCTCCTGGGGAGCCAGTGGCGCCGAATGAGGGGAATGCCGCTGACGGCACCGCCTCTCAGGATAACGAAACCAGTGCGGCGGATGCCCGATCTGCAGCGGTACACATCCCTGCCGGTACCGTAGTGCTCGCCGCCACACCAATCGGCAATATCGGCGACGCCTCCGCGCGCTTGGTCGCACTGCTGGAGCGCGCGGATATCGTGGCCGCGGAAGACACCCGTCGCCTCTACGATCTGGCGCGTCGACTCGGTGTGTATGTGACTGGCCGCGTGGTGGCCTACCACGATCACAATGAACGCAGCAAGGCCGACGGACTGCTCGATCAAGTGGAGACCGGAGCGACCGTGCTTGTGGTATCCGATGCCGGTATGCCGACCATCAACGATCCCGGGCTCGCCATCGTGCGTCGCGCCATCGAACGCGGTCTGCCAGTGACTTGCGCACCCGGCCCCTCCGCGGTACTGGACGCGCTCGCCCTGTCTGGACTCCCCACCGACCGCTTCTGCTATGAAGGATTCCTGCCACGCAAGCATTCCGAACGTGTGCAGGCGCTGCGTGCGCTGCTGCCCGAACGCCGCACCATCGTGTTCTACGAGACGCCGCACCGCATCGCCGATTCGATGGATGATCTGTTGGATGCGTTCGGCCCGAATCGCGAAATGGCACTGTGCCGCGAACTCACCAAGGACTATGAGCAGGTTCGACGCGGCACTATCGGCGAGATTCACCAAAGCGTGATCAACGATCCTCCGCGTGGTGAAATGGTGTTGGTGATTAGCGGCGCCTCCAGCGAAGAGGCTGAGGCCGCGGCTCCCAATTCGCTGAGCGTTGAGGATTTGGCGGTACTCGCCATCGACCGTGCGCTTGAAGACGGATTGCGCATCAAGGACGCGATTGCTCAGGTGGTGCAGGAGCACCCTCTGCCGGACGGTTCGCTGGTCAATCGCAAGCAGGTGTATGCGGCTGTACTGGAAATCAAAGGCTAGCGCGGCGCTTCGGTTTCCAGCGATTCAAGCAGTACTTCAAGTGCCGGTTTCACGCCTGGACCTCCTGCTTGGGAGATGAATTCCAAAATCGCGGCATCGGCTTGAGGATTCGCCACAATCCACTTGCGCAGCTCGGGAAGATGAAGTGCGATATGCCAGAGCACGTCCATGTCGGTGTCCGGCGAGCACGCTACTTGAGGCGTCAGGATGATTGGCGGAGCCGGGGGAGTCGTAAGGTCCTGGATTTCCTCGGGCTCCTGATGCAGAGCCGCATCCGGCAACCTATGGGATTGCTTTAGATGATGCAATCGGCGAGCGGAAGAGTTTCGGCTTAGGCTACGTATTCGTCGTTTCCAACTAGTCATCGCCGTCGCCCCAAGTGACTTCGTTGATTTCTCGCTGCACGGCATTGAAGAAATCCTTTGCTTTTGCCGCATACTTATGATGCCGATGTTCCTTAATGATTTGCAGGCAATCGTTCGGTCTGAATTCATAGGCGGACATCAGCTGGCAAACCAGATTATTGATGGCGGATGGCTCGCTGCCCTCGTCAGGCGCCATGACTAAATCGCAGGCGGTTCTGGCGGGAGTGGTGATGGATAATGTGCCAAGCTTCATGATTTGTTCGGGCAGTGTCAGCCGTTTGAAGACGCGGATTCGCCGCCCTGCGGACGATGATCGAAAGTGAGATGTGGAAATAACGTCGATGGTGGCGGGGAAGTTGGGGCCTCCCAGCCACACCCAGGCGGCGGTCTGGGTGCAGGCCACTGTGCCGAATGGCGCTATCGCGGCCACGATTGAGGCTCGCCCATACAGTGTGGTGGCATGTTCGGACCAATAACCGGAAAACTCGTCGAGTTTGCTGACAGTGCCGAACTCGCTCAGTCTATTGAGACTTAACGGACCGGGAAGGTCGTCTGTATGCAGTAACGGGGGTACGAAGGGGCGTGATCGATCGGTGGTGTTCATCGTTGAACGTTGTGAAGTGCTCATGGTTTTACCGTGGCACAATTCGTTGGCTGCCGCCACCCGGATTGTGAAAACGGTGGATAAGTGGATAACTTTGGCCGGTAGACAGGGGGTGTGGATAAGTCGGTGGATATCGCCGAGCATACGTTGGGCGAACGCTCTCGCGTTCTCTATGCCCAACGTGTCCCCTGTTCGCCGGATAATCGGGGTTTATGAGTCATGTATTGGTGAATGTTGCTTGGCCGTATGCAAACGGCCCCCGTCATATTGGCCACGTTGCCGGCTTTGGTGTGCCGTCCGACGTTTACGCGCGCTACGAGCGCATGAAGGGCAACGACGTGCTTATGGTCTCCGGTACCGATGAGCACGGCACCCCGATTCTCGTGGAAGCCGAGAAGGAAGGCCTCTCCGCGCAGGAGCTCGCCAACCGTTACAACCGCGTCATCGCCAAGGATTTGTGCGATCTCGGCCTGAGCTACGACCTGTTCACTCGCACCACCACCGGCAACCACGAGCACGTGGTGCAGGAGATGTTCAAGCAGTGCCTGAAGAACGGTTACATCTACAAAGGCACTCAGCAGGTGGCCATCTCCCCGTCCACCGGCCGCACCCTGCCGGACCGCTACATTGAAGGCGAATGCCCGATCTGCCACGCTGAAGGCGCTCGCGGTGACCAGTGTGACGCTTGTGGCAACGAACTCGACCCGGATGAGCTGATCAACCCGGTCTCCAAGATCAACGGTGAAACCCCGCGCTTCGAGCAGACCGAGCACTTCTTCCTCGACCTGCCGGCGCTCGCCGAAGCTAACAAGGCATGGCTGGAGACCCGCAAGGGCTGGCGTACCAATGTCATCAACTTCTCCCTTGGCCTGTTCAAGGAAGTCAAGCCGCGCGCCATCACCCGCGACATCGACTGGGGCATCCCGGTACCGGTCAAGGACTGGATCGACAATCCGAACAAGAAGCTCTACGTGTGGTTCGACGCCGTGATCGGCTACCTGTCCGCATCCATTGAATGGGCCCGCCGTCAAGGCGATCCGGAGAAGTGGCGCGAATGGTGGAATGACCCGAGCTGCCCGGCCTACTACTTCATGGGCAAGGACAACATCACCTTCCACTCCCAGATCTGGCCTTCCGAGATGCTGGCCTACAACGGTCAGGGTTCCAAGGGCGGCGAAACCGGCCCGATGGGGCCGCTGAACATGCCTGAGCAGGTCGTGGCCAGCGAGTTCATGACCATGGAGGGCAAGAAGTTCAGCTCCTCCCGCGGCATCGTGATCTACGTGAAGGACATCCTCGCCCGCTATCCCGTGGACGCCGTGCGTTACTACATCTCCGTGGCCGGCCCGGAATCCTCCGACTCCGACTTCACCTGGGCTGAGTTCGTGCGCCACAACAACGAGGAGCTCGCCTCCTCCTGGGGCAACCTGGTGAACCGTGTGGCCAACCTCATCAACAAGAACTTCGGTGAAATCCCGGCTCTCGATGAGGATTCCATGACCGACGAGGACCGTGGCCTGCTCGAAGAGACCGCCGCCGCATTCGATGTAGTCGGCTCCTCCATCGAAACCCACCATCAGAAGCATGCACTGGCCGAAGCCATGCGTGTGGTCGGCGACATCAACAAGTACATCTCCGCCACCGAACCGTGGAAGATCAAGGACGACCCGGCCCGCCTCGGCACTGTGCTGCACGTGGCTGCCCAGGCCGTTTCCGATGCGAACCACCTGCTGGCTCCGTTCCTGCCGCATTCCGCGCAGAAGGTGTGGGAGGCTCTCGGCGGTACCGGCACGTTCTCCCCGCTGCCTGAGCTGCGCGAAGTCGAAGATCTCGACAAGCCCGGCTTCAAGTACCCGATCATCACCGGTGACTACAAGCTCGGTGTGAACGTGCACCCGTGGAAGAGCGAACCGATCGAAGTTGGCGCTTCAGTGCCGAAGCCGAAGCCGATTTTCGCCAAGATTCCGACCGAGGCCGTGGAAGAGGAACTGGCTCGCTTCGATGAGGCGCTGGCTGCTCGCCGTGCCGCTGAAGCCGAGCGCCTGGCTGCTGAAAAGGCCAAGCTGGCCGCTGAGCAGGCTAAGTAAGCGAAGCTCAACCAAACGAATGCCGTGGATGCTGATAAGGCTCCACGGCATTCTTATTGTGAGGGCAGCGTTACAAAGTCAACACAGTTTGTCAAGAAAACTCTCAGAAAAGCACATCGTATTGCCAAGGAATGGGCGGTTATATAGAACATGTCAACGGATGAAGTTCATACCGATGGCGAGGTTTTCCGAACCCCATAACTGAACCCTTCTTCTCTCTTCTCTCTCACCCGGCGTTTCCCGCGCCGGGTTTCTTTTTGCAAGCACCCCGATACGCAAATGAAATCTAACGCGCTACCGGCGGTATTCATTACGGCAAATAATGGCAAAGAGCGACCGGGCGATTGATGGCAAATTTTGGCAATTGCGTGCGGCAATAAGCTGAGCTTCATGTGAATAGATGGTTTGCCGCAACGAGTGCGGTGGTCGATACGCTTCATGGAAAGGAACGAATGATCATGGTGGATCAGATTGTTGTCGCAAGCGCGACTGTAGCTGCGGATTGGCAGAATGCATTGGTCTCCACCGGTAGCACGCTTGGCAAAGCCGCGATTGTGATGGTCGTGGTCGGCATCGGCGGTGCCGCAATCGATGCCGTGGCCCGCTATATCAAGAACCGCTTCATGTGACGGTCGATAAGCTCGGAACAGATGGCCCGTATCTGGCGCAAATCAATGAGATATGTGCTGGATACGGGCCATCTGATATGTGTTTGCGAACAGACTTACCGCTACTTAACTGTGAAGCCTTCCTGCTCGCCGTAGGTCTTGAGCGAATCGCCCCACTGTACTAAGGCGTTCTGCAGTGTGATTTTGCCGTGATACGCCTGACCGATTGAATCGACTGCAATCGAGTTCGCGTATGCCATGTACGGCAGGTATTCGAACTTGGTGCTCACCTCTTTCGAGGCCTCGGCAATCACCTGATGCGTGGCCTGCCCGCCGAAGAACGGGTCCTTTTCATTCAGCCAATCATTGTCGGAGAGCACGGAATTCAGCGGCGGCAATCCACCTTGCGCAAGATTGACCTTGACGCCGCCGTCGTGCGCAAACCATTCGGCGAATTCATATGCCGCCTTCGCCTTGGCGTCATCGGTGCCCTTGGGCAGGGCCAATGCGCCGCCGCCGTTCTCTCCGTTCGCGTGCTCTCCGGCCACGTACTGCGGCATTGGCGCGATGCGCCACGAGCCTTTGGTCTGCGAGAGATTCTTTTGCATGGAGGAGACCATCCATGCGCCGGTTAACAGGGTGGCGATGGAGCCGTCGTCCAGTTTGCGCCACCATTCATCGGTCCAGCCGGTGGTGGAGGTGTCGATGAGGTTGCCGTCCAGCATCGGCTGCCACATGCCGGTGAACTTTTTCACGTTTTTACCGCCGAAGTTCACGCTCACGCTCGTGCCGTCTACGGTGAACGGCTGCGCGCCGGCCTGCCAAAGCATCGAAGTGATAAAGCCGCCGTCGCCCGTATCGTTAGCAATATGCGCACTGCCGGGCAGGGCCGCAACTTTTTCGGCGGCGTCACGGTACTCATCCCACGTGGTCGGTGCGGTGGTCACACCTGCTTTGGCCAACACGTCCTGGTTGTAGAACATCGCCATCGGGCCGGAAGAGATGGGCAATCCATATGGTTCACCGCTCACGGATACGTTGTTCTGCGCGGCCTTGGTGAAATCGTTGCGGATTGAGTCGAAACCGTAGTCGTTCATTGATCTCAGCTGATCGGAAATGGCGAACTGATGCACGGCGTTGTAATCGAGATAGACCACGTCCGGAATGCCGCGGCCAGCGTTGATTGCATTGGTCAACTGCATGTATTCGTCTTCGTTTGCGCCGGCGTTGGTCACTTTGACTTTGATGTTCGGGTGAGTCTTCTCGAAGGCGGTGACGAAGTCATTGATGGTGGATTGCCAAGTCCACAGTGTGATTTCGGTGGTGCCTTGCTCGCCGCTGGTGCTGCCGCATCCGGCTGTGGCAGCGATCAAGCTGAGGGCCACTGTTGCGGCGGCGGCCATGCGAATCCTCGATTGACGCGAGGTTTGGCGAAGCAGACGAGACATGTGCAGACACTCCGATGTTGAACTGGACAATATTGCGAACTTCCGAAGGCAGAGTTTACCCATATCGGGCTTGGAAAAGTGGTCGGAACTGCCATTTATCTAGGAAATGGCAAAGGTCGGCAATTCCTAGGCGGAAAAAGGAATCCGCGCATGGCAAGCGACGGCAAAAACTGGCAAACTGGCGCAAAACTTGGATGGCAAAAAACGGCAAACAATGTAGCGCCCCTATGGTGAGCCATGTGATTCGGCACACCGCAGCGAAGAAACTGCAGCAGGCCGATGCGAAGACCAAAGAATCGATGAGGAATCGAAAGGGATTGCAATGAGGCTCAACCTCAATGGTGTGTGGGACTTCTACCCGAACGGCGGGCAGGAGCGTTTTGACATCGTCGTGCCGACTTGGTGGGACTCGTTGCCCGCCACCACCGGCTACCCGGCTGACTGGGAGAAGGGATTGCACCACGGTGTGTACGTCAAGACCGTGGATCTGCCGGAGAACATCACCGATGAAGACGTATTCCTCCACGTCGGCGCACTCGCCACGCTCGGCAAGGTGTTCGTCAACGGCCAGTCCGTCGGCCCGCTCAGCACCAAGGGCTACCTGATGACCCTGCTGCCGTACGACCTCGATATCAACAACGTGGTCAAGCCAGGCGCCAACGAAATCCGCATTGAAGTCTGGTCCGTCAAGGCTCTGCCGGAAGACGCGCTGGCCACCGAAGGCGGCCCGGACCGTCTGCTCTTCCCGTTCGGCGTGGAGAACATCGTCGGCCGCGTGGGCATTGGTGAAGATGTCGAGATCGTCACCAAGCCGAAGCTCAGGATCGACGATCTGCAGATCATGCCAGATCTCAAGAAGAACGCTGATCCGTCCGACGACGAACTCGTCGTGAACGTGACCATCGTCAACCACACTGCAGCAGACGCTGACCTGAAGCTCACCGCAGCCGTGCACCCGTTCAAGGGCGACACCACTACCGCCGCGCTCACCTTCGACCCTGCCGACGTGCACGTCGCAGCCGGTGAGAGCACGGTTGTGAAGCTCGATAAGGGATGGCCGACCGCCCACTACTGGTCTCGCACCGACCCATTCCTGTACACCGTGGACGCCGCCATCGCCGACGCCGATGCCAAGCCTGTGCACGAGTACTCCGACCGCTTCGGCTTCCGCCAGTTCTGGCGCGAAGGCGACAAGTACATCATCAACGGCGTCAAGATTCGCCTGCGCGGCGACTCTCTGTGCTTGCTCAACCAGGGCGACCGCGATCTGATTAACGAAATCGGCGACTCCTATGGCGTGATCCTCGACGACAACCATGCCATGGATGAGATGGCCAAGGCTTGGCTCGACGCCTACCGCCATGCCAACTGCAACATCATCCGTAACCACATTCGCTCCGTGCCATCCCACGTGCTGATGGACCATGCGGATGAAACCGGCATGCTGCTCGAAGAGGAAACCGCGTTCTGGAACCCGGGCTCCACCTCCAACGTGTCCCTCGACCCGCCGTATTACCTGAACTACTCGGACGAAGCCATCGGCTACTACACCGAATGGGTTGAGCGCTGGGTGCGCGAATACCGCAACCACCCGTCCATCGTGCTGTGGTCCACCACCAACGAGGCTTGGAACCCGAACGATGCCGAAATCATCATCCCGCCGCTGGAAGCCGCAGCCAACCGTGAGGACCCGACCCGCTTGGTGATGAACGACGGCTTCAACAAGCCGATCACCAACGAGGATTCCCGCCACTACTTCGGCGGCTACCCCTCCGGCATGACCTCCGCGCCCGACATCTACGATCTCTACCAGATTGACGGCGACCTGCCACTCGGCGCTGGCGAAGAGTTCTCCGTCTCCACCGCAGGCATTCCGCAGTACGCCGAAGACGGCACGATCAAGGACATCTACCACGGCCGCTTGAACGGCAACCCCGACACCATCTCCCGCGCCGACTTCGGCCGCGAAGTGGGCCGCGTGACCCGTGGCGTGCGTACCACGCGTATGGCCAACTGGAAGCCGTTCTGCCTGTCGATGTTCATCTATGACAATATCGAGAAGGTCATCGAACTCGATCAGGAGCACACCAAGCACGGCTTGAACCCGAAGGCCCTGCTGCGCCCGCAGTTCGACCCGACCGCCGAAGGCGACGCCCGCTGGATCGAAGGCGACGGCTACCGCTACTTCGCCAACTCCTACGCCGATGTGGCCGCATTCGACAAGGACTTCGACAAGGAACCCCGTCTCGGTCTGCCGCACCACATCTACCAGCTCGGCACCGCCTCCCAGCGCACGCTGCTTGTCTACAACGACGAGGAAATCGACGGCACCGAACTCGAGGTCCGCTGGACTGTTTCCGCACACAACACGCAGGATGGCACGGTTCGCGAAGTCGAATCCGGTTCCCAGACCATCACCGTGGACCACGGCGAATTCACCGAGCTGCCCATCACCATCCATGTGCCGGGCGAAGTGGAAACCTACGAATCCAAGCTCATCGAAACCCTGAGCGTGGTGAAGAACGGCAAGCTCAAGTTCACCGAAGACAACTTCCTCGGTTGGATTGGCCGCCCGGCGCCCGCCAAGATCGGTGCCAGCCGCGAAGTCATCGACCTCGGCACTGTGGACTGGGTGTCCTGCAACGTCAAGCACTGCCTGCATCTGAAGCAGGAAGGCGGCGCTCTGAGCGAAAAGTGGACCGCCCGCGTGGTGGATGACGCCAACGGTTCCATCAGCTTCGAACGTCTCGCCGGCAATCTGCGCCACGAGCAGGAGCTGTTCTACACCGTGAACGTGGCCGGCCTCGAATCCGGCAAGGATTACACAGGCCAGATTGAATACACCGGCGAGAACGGCGACACCGTAACCATCACCGTGAAGTTCACCGCCGGCAAGATGCCGTGCAAGTGCCAGGCCGCCAACAAGGCTCTGGGTGCTACTGTTCGCGTCAGCTCCTCCTCCGAGCGTTACGGCTGGACCGTGGCTTCCCTGGTCGATGGCGAATTCAACGCCGACTACAACCACTTCGGCTGGTCCAGCGAGCCGACCAAGGAGAACCACAGCGAATGGGTCTCCCTGAAGCTCGCCGAGCCGACCACCGTGGCACAGGTCGTTCTTGCCCCACGTGGCGAGAACCCTGGCGGTACCGTTGCCGAAGCCTTCCACGGCGAAGGCGAAGGTGTCGGCGGTGTGCAGGAATTCGCCGCAGGTCACCGTGCCTTCGACCCGAACCAAGGCCAAGGCTTCCCGGTCGACTTCACCATATCCGTTTCCGCGGATGGCAACGCCTGGACCAAGGTCGTTGACAAGCATGATTATGCGCTGCCTGCCAACGGCAAGCCACGTGCTTTCGACTTCGCTCCGGTGGACAACGTGCGCTTCGTCAAGCTGGAAGCCTCCAAGCTTCGCGCCAACCCGAACGAACACGACGAGTACGCCCTGCAGCTCGTGGAAATCGCCGTCTACGCCGACGCCCACATGCCGGCCATCCCGTCCGAACCCACTGATGTGAAGGCTTCCGTGCAGTCCCACGACGTGCAGGTCAGCTGGAAGTTCGCCTCCGACGGCCGCTCGCCAATCCTTGGCACCAAGCTCACCCTGACCAATACAGCCGGTGAAATCATCCCGGCCGAAGTCACCGGAACCGACACCTACGCGCTCATCAGCGACGTGCCGGCCGGCGAATGGACCGTCACCGTGCAGGGCCGCAACGAGATCGGCGAAGGCGAAAGCGCCACGTCCGAGGCCTTTAAGGTCGGCCGCGACACCGCCAACGAGGTTGACGATCAGCTGCCGCAGCCTAAGGCTCCGGTCGCCGAACTGCTGGTGGAATCCGGCGCTGTGGCAGTCTCCTGGAACGATGTGGGCACCCGCTCCGGCTTCGGCAAGGGCGGTACCAACATTCACCTGACTCCGGTTGATGAGTCCGCTGATTTGCCGAAGCGCGTCGCCTGGACCCCGACCGGCACCACCGCCTACACCTTCACCGATGTGGCACGCGGCACCTATCAGGTGACCATCGAAGCCACCAACGGTGACGACAAGGTCTCCCAGGCCAGCGAACCGAGCGAACCGATCATCGTGGCCGCCGTGCCCGCCAAGCCGAACAAGCCTGGCGTCACCTCCACCGCCGACACGATGAACGTGACTTGGAAGGCTCCGGCCGACGGCGGCACCCCGGTCACCTCCTATGTGCTGACCCTGCGCAACCTCACCGAGAACACCGTCAAGGTGGTCAAGGCCGAAGCCGGCGAGGAAGCCAAGAGCGTGTCCGGACTGAGCGCCGGCAACTACACGGCATCCGTGATCGCGGTCAACGCCATCGGCATGTCCGCCGAGTCCAGCCCATCCCTACCCTGCCTCATCAAGTAATCAAAGATTTTGCCGCAGCCTCGGCTGTGGCGAGCGGTGTGATGCAAGGGAAGGCTTGCATCACACCGTGCAATAACAAGAAAGAACTAAGGAGTTCTGCACTATGAGCACTGCAACAGCGCAGTCAGTCAAGAAGACGCCGAAGAAGCTGACTTGGCTGAACATCGTCGGTTATGGTTCCGGCGATCTTGCCAACAACATCGGCTGGCGTATGATGTCGATGTTCCTGGCCACCTACTACATCTACATGGGCATCGACCCGGTGACCACCGCTAACATCTTCCTGTTCGCCCGCTTCTTCCAGGCTGTTGTGTACCTGCTCGCCGGCAACTACGCCGACCGTGTCAAGCCGAACAAGAACGGCAAGTTCCGTCGCCTGGTCGTGATGTTCGGCGTGCCGATGATGGTGGCCATCGCCCTGATGTACACCATTCCGGCTGATGCGAACATGAGCGTCAAGGTGGCATGGGCCATCGTCACCTACCTGCTCTACCAGCTGCTCGGTGCTTTGGGTGGCGTGCCGTACGGCGCACTGCTTGGCGCCATGACCCAGGATCAGAACGAACGTCAGCGCCTTTCCTCCTCCCGTATGGTCGGTGGCGCCCTGTTCGGCCTCATCGTTACCTTCACCCTGGCCCCGGCCATCAACACCGTCAAGGATCAGGCCGCTCTCGCCAAGCTGATGCTCCCGATCGTGTGCATCTTCTGCCTCGTCGGCGCCCTGATTTACGTCTTCCTGTACAAGACCACCATCGAGCAGATTGATGTGCCGACCCAGCCGAAGGTCTCCTTCGTTGACACTCTGAAGGCCATCGTCATGAACCCGGCCCTGCTCATCCTGTGCTTCGCCACCGGCTTCTACCTGATCGCCACCTGCGTCGGTTCCATCGGACCGATTATCGCCAAGGAAGTGCTCGCCAACGGTGCTGACGCCGGCACTCTGGCCCTCATCACCACGATTGTCACCTTGATCAACGCCTCCATCGGCGTGGTCGCCTCCCCGTTCGGCCCGGTCATCGCCCGTCACCTCGGCAAGAAGGGCGGCTGGTACCTCGGCTGCGCACTCGGCATCATCGGTGGTGTGATGTTCATCTTCGTCTCCAACGTGTGGCTGTCTCTGGTGGGCATGGCTCTGAACGCCATCGGCGCCCAGTTCTGCGGCAACTACGTCTGGGGCATGGAAGGCGACACCGTTGAGTACTACGAGTGGAAGACCGGCAAGCGCACCGATGGTGCCGCCATGGCTGGCCTGAGCTTCTTCCGCCAGATGTTCGGTGCCCTGACCTCCTGGCTCGGCCCGGCCATCCTCGCCTTCACCGGTTACAAGTCCGGCATGAACGTGGCCCAGGATCCGACCGTTGCCGAGAACCTGCGTCTCGCCGCTGGCCTCGTGCCGCTGATCGGCTTCGTGATCTCCGCCGCGATCATGTTCTTCTACCCGGTCACCGAGAAGAAGTTCGCCCAGATCAAGGCCGAGCTCGCCGAGCGTCGCTCTAAGGCCGTCGAAGCCTGACCCTATCCACAGCCTCCCTCTGATGAGGGAGGTGCCAGCGGAGCTGGCGGAGGGAGAGAAGTGCGGTGAAACCCGCACGGGATGGTATCGGTAAAGCCGATTCCATGCCCTTAGCCGTGCTGTTTCTCTCCCTCACCCGCTTCGCGTGAGCTCCCTCGTCAGAGGGAGCCTTTTTCTATATATAGTGGAAGGCAATACACCAGGGGAGGGCTGAGATGGCAGAACAGCAGCGCAAAGCAACCGATCGCGTGCGCCTGGCGGACGTGGCGGACGCTGCCGGCGTGGCCATCTCGACTGTCTCCCGCGTATTCAGCAATCCCGACCGCGTCAACTTCCAAACCGTGGAGCAGGTGCGCGAAGTCGCTGAACGCCTCGGCTACCGGCCGAATCCCCGCAAACGTCACATTGCGGCTGCGCAGTCACCAATGCAGTCGCAAGTGCAATCACCAGCACCAGCACAGTTGCAAACTGCATCACAGCCTCAGCTGAATCAGCCCATTGCTTCCATGCCCTTCCACACCAGCTCTGCCGCGCAAAACCATGCGACCGCAAGCGGCGGGGTCATAGCGCTCGTAGTCAAAGACACCACCGACGGCATCTCCTCGCAAATCCTCAAAGGCGCGCAGATCACCGCCATGGAATCCGGCAGCGCAGTCGGCCTCATCGAAGCCGGCCAATCCCAGCAGCGCACCCAGCAGCTGCTCACACACTTGATCGGCAAAGTCGACGGCGTCATTCTGGCTACCGACTCACCCGGAGTCGATTTCATCCGCGACTATGCCAAACGTGTGCCGCTCGTGGTGCTCAATCGCCCTGTGGACGGTGTTCCCAGCGTGGTGCCTGACCCGCGCATCGGTGTGGTGCGTGCGCTGAGCATGCTGCGCCGCTACCATCACACGGCCATCACCTACGTATCTGGTGCGACTTCGTGGGCCAACCAATCCCGATGGTCCTGCCTGCATGACATCGGCCAGCGCATGGGCTTCCGTATGAATCACATTGGTCCGGTGCGCCCAAGCGTCGAGGGTGGCTATCAGGCTGCGCTCGCCCTCGAAAACTCCAAGCCCACCGTCGTCATCACCTATAACGATTTGATTGCGGCCGGCATCGTTTTGCGTCTGACCGCGGACGGCGTGCGAGTGCCGGAAGACATATCCGTCATTGGTTTCGACAACACGCTGATTGCTCCGGTGGTCACGCCGCCGATCACGTCCATCCGAATCCCTCGCGATTTGCTTGGCCAAGCCGCAGTGCGATTGCTGCTCGGGCGCGAATCCGGGGCAGTGCGCAACCCCGCGGATGCCCAGCTTATGGATCAGCTCAAAGAGCTTGGTGTGCGCAACGAAGAGGAGCAATCCGCGAATGTCACTTTGGTGGATACTTCTATTATTGTGCGCAGATCTGTAGGCGAAAGGCGCGCGGAATGAGCGGAAGCAAACGTGAAACATCGCGTGAAACACAGTCAGAGGCAGAAAGTCATGCGCTGAGCCATGCCTTGCAGAATCCTGGCGTGCGCAAAATCACTTTGCGCAATGCCATTGGATTCGGTGTCGGCGACTTCTACGGCGGCGGTCAGCTCACCATCATCGCCGCTTACCTTTCCTTGTTTTGGACCACGTTCTGCGGCATGTCCATCGCCACCGCACAGTCGGTGATGGGACTCAGCGCACTGATCAGCGCGGTCGCTGCCCTGCTCTTCGGCGTATTCGACGATAATCTCTACCGCTACAACATCGGTCTTCGCTTCGGTCGGCGTCGTTTCCTGCTGATGATTATCGGCCCATTGCTCTTGTTCGGCATCTTCCTATGGATTCCGGGGCTGCCGCTCGCCGCCTACGCTACCGCCTATGTGTTCTGGGTGGTGCTCGCCCAGCTGTTCCAGACTGCGTACAATCCACTGCCTGGCGAAATGACGCCGGATTTCAACAGTCGCGCCAAACTCTCGACTGTGCGCATGTTCATCTCCACCAGTGCGGCGACAGTGATTCCTCTGGCCGGCAGCGCGGTGCTCGCGATTTTCGGCGAACGCACGCCGACCGGCTACATGATTTTCACCATCGCCACCACGGTGCTGTTCGCGCTCGCCGTGTTCGCCTGCTGGCGCAGCACATGGGAAATGAGTCCGGAAGAGGCCGGATTCGGTGCCTACGCACGCGGTGAGAAGCATGAAGAATCGATTGGCTGGGCGGGCTGGCTCAAGCGTGCGGGCAAAGTGATGCGCGAATACGCCACCACATTGCGGGTCAAGGAATTCCGCAAGCACTTGTCGATTTACCTGTTGGTGCAGGTTTCGATGGATGTATTCGGTCAGACGTTCGTGTTCTTCGTGGTCTACGACTGGAATCGCACGGCCGCGTTCGCCTCGCTGCTGCTCGGCTGCACGGCTATCTCCATGCCGCTGATGCCGGTATTCGGATGGGCGATGACGCGCATCGGACCGAAGCGCCTGTATGCCATCAACTTCATCGGCTGCCTGATCGGTGTGGCATGGTTGTTCGCCGCGTGGCTGCTGGCGGATTCGACACAGCCGGTCGCCTGGACCGTGTTCGCACTTGTGGGCTCGCTTTGGTTCTTCGCCTTCAAATCGTTGTGCGGCTACCTGCCATGGGCCGTGTTCCCGTACATTGCGGATATCGACCAGATTGTCACCCGCCGGTACCGCTCGGCGACATTCGCCGGAATTCAAGCCTCCTTCCGCCAGCTCGGGTCAGGGCTCGGCACGATTTGCGTCGGGCTCGTATTGGGGGCGGTCGGATTCGACGCCACCTTGCAGCATCAAAGCTTTGCCGCCAAAGCCGGTTTGGGTGTGGTATTGCTCGGTTGGTTTGCCTTTGCGATGATCGTCTGTTGGATTATTTCCGCTCACTTGGTGATTAATAAGCACACGGATTCGGTTGTGCTGGCTGAGATTACGCGACTGCGCAACGGCGGCGCGAAAACGGATGTGGATGCGGAGACCCGCCACGTGGTCGAACGTCTGACCGGACTGCCGTACGAGCAGTGCTGGCGCTGATCGGCAAGTGCTTCCGATAAAGCGCAAACCTGCATATGCGATTTCCGAATACACTAGGAAGCCATGAGCAAGCATCATCGCGATCGTAGCTGGGCACCCGCACCCGAGCCGCTGCCCGAAGACATTCAAGTCATTGATGACCACACGCATGTGGCATCCGTTGTGCCATTCGCGCGCGCCATGGACCATGAGGCGCAAACCAAAGGCCAGGCCCCCGTACCTGTCTACGATGTGGACCAGCTGCTCGCACAAGCGCAAGCTGTCGGCGTTGGGGGTATTATCGACTGCGGTTGCGAGCTGCCGCACCTGATGACCGCTGTGCAGATGGCCCTCGATCATCCAGGTAATGTGCACGCGGCGCTCGCAATACACCCTAACGAGGCCGTGCTGCACGGGCATCGCGGAGTGCCTGGCCCGGATGGATTGCCGCTGAAATACAAGCCCTACCACGACACGAGTTTCGAGGACGCGCTCGCCGAAGTGCATCGTTTGGCCACACAATACCCCGAGCAGGTGGTTGCGATTGGCGAAACCGGCATGGACCTGTTCCGCACGGGTGAGGGCGCCAAGGAACTGCAACGTGAAGCGTTCCGCGCACATATCGCGCTCGCCAAGGAACTGAACCTGCCGATGCAGATTCACGACCGCGACTCACATCGCGAGGTCATTGAAACCCTGCTGGCAGACGGTTCCCCGGAGCGAACCGTGTTCCATTCGTATTCCGGCGACGCCGAAATGGCCCAGATTGCACGCGAACAAGGCTGGTATCTAAGCTTTTCCGGTACGGTGAGCTACAAGGGCAACGATGGCATCCGCGAATCATTGCGCATTGTGGGGCTCGACCACGCGATGGTGGAGACCGATGCGCCATACCTGACACCGATGCCGTATCGCGGGCGGACCAATGCGCCCTACATGATTCCCTATACGCTGCGGGCCATGGCCGACACGTTGGACGTGCCGATTGCCGTGGTGGCGCGCGGTACCCGTGCCACCACCCGTGAGGTGTACGGCATCTGATTCGCGCCGCTGGATTCATGCGGTAGAAATTAGACAGTGTGCCCTGTTTTTGCGAGTTGTGAAGGTTCCGTTACGGGGCTACGATGTCATTCGTTAGAGAACGGGATGAATCTGAATTCGCGGGATGTGGTTGGAACCCGCATGGAGGACTGAACGTATGGTTGAGTCAGACAGGCAATCTTCGCGCGCCCGAAAACAGAATAATCACGCTGAAGAAACAGTCAAAACTCAGGCCGGTGCTGAAAAGCCGGCCAAACAATCCAAGCAATCGAAACAGTCGAAGCAGTCGAAACAAACCAAACAAGGCAGCGCCAAACGGGCGGCTGCAATCCAAGCGGAACAAACAGCCATAGCCCTGAAGAAAGAAGAAGCCGCGCTTCTTAGGGCAGATACATACACGAACGCTCCTAAGGTTTCCCGCCGCACGCTGACCAAAGAAGAGCGTGAAGCGCTCGCCAAGCAGCGCGAAGCCGAAAACAAGGAAGCCGAGAAACTGGCTTCCACCGCGGCAAAAGGCCGTATAGGCCGCTGGTGGGCGCGCCTGCAATCCGGGCCGAACAAAATCACGTGGAGTATGGCCATTGTGGCCCTCGGCGTGGTCTATGGCGACATCGGTACCTCGCCGCTCTACACCGCGCAGACCTTCCTGTCCGGGCAAGGCGGACTCGGCAATGTGGAGCGGGACGCTGTGCTCGGCATGCTCTCGCTGGTGTTCTGGTCCATCACCCTGATCACGACCGTCAAATATGTGCTCATCGCCATGCGCATCGATAACAATGGCGAGGGCGGCATCTTCGCGCTGTATTCCTTGATTCGCCGCTATGGCGCATGGCTCGCCATCCCGGCCATGCTCGGTGGCGCGGCGTTCCTCGCCGATTCGGTGCTCACCCCGGCCGTCTCCATCAGCTCCGCAGTGGAAGGTCTGCAAACCCTGCCGCCGCTCGAGCAGCTGTTCGACGACAATCCCAGCCTGACCCTGATGATTACCGTGGTCATCATCGTGGTGCTGTTTTCCGTGCAGTCGCGCGGCACCGAGTCCATCGGCCGTGTATTCGGCTCGATTGTGCTGGTCTGGTTCAGCTTCCTCGCCATTGTGGGCCTGTTCAACCTCTCCGCCGACTGGTCCGTATTCGAGGCGCTGAATCCGGTCTATGGCATCAAATTCCTCTTCAGTCCGCATAACGAAGCCGGCATCGCGCTGATGGGCACCGTGTTCCTTTCCACCACCGGCGCCGAAGCCCTCTACTCCGATATGGGCCATGTGGGCCGCGGCAACATCTACTTCACCTGGCCGTTCATCAAAGTGGCGCTCGTGTGCAACTATTTCGGTCAAGGCGCATGGATGCTATCCAACAGCCGCAACCCCGAATACACCACACTGAAAACGCTCAACCCTTTCTTCCAGATGATGACGCCGAACGTGCGCTACATCGCCGTAGTACTTTCCGTCACCGCCGGTGTAATCGCATCCCAAGCCCTGATCACCGGCGCGTTCACGATGGTCTCCGAAGCCACGCGTCTGAACTGGATGCCTCATCTGCAGGTGCGCTACCCGGCCCGTACGCGCGGCCAGCTGTACATTCCCGTGGTTAATGCCGTGCTGTGCGCCTCCACGCTGATTGTGCTCGCCATCTTCAAGGATTCCGAACACATCTCCGCCGCTTACGGCCTGGCGCTCACCATCACGATGATCACCACCACCGTGCTGCTCGCCGTCTACATCTGGCATGACGGGCATCGATTGGGCGCCGTGGTGTTCACAGTGGTATTCCTGGCCATTCAGATTATGTTCTTCATCGCGTCGATGGCCAAATTCCTGCACGGCGGCTGGTTCACGATGCTACTCACGCTTGGCATCCTCTTTGTTATGTACACATGGAACGAAGGCACCAAGCTTGAGCGTGCGCAACGCCGGCATATGCGCCCGAACGACTTCCTGCCTGCGCTCGACAAGCTCCACGGTGACTTCCGCATCCCGTATTTCGCGGATAACATCGTCTATCTGACTTCCGATTCGGAAACCAAGCGGCTCGATACCGATATCTTCTTCTCCATCTTCGCCGACCATCCCAAGCGCGCCCGCGCCTGGTGGGCGGTAAGCGTGGAGACCACCGATGAACCGTTCACCCGCGAATACTCGGTGGAGAACTTCGGCACCAACTTCCTGTTCCGTGTGCGTTTCCGTTTGGGATTCAAGGTCTCCCAGTCCATCCCGGCGTACATTCACCAAATCATGCATGACTTGTCGAAAACCGGCGAGCTGCCCAAGCAGAAGTCGATCTACCCGAAAGTCGATGCTGACCCTGACATCGGCACGATTCGCTATGTACTGATCCACAAGGCGCTAATGCCGGAATCCAAGGTTTCCGCTCGCGGTGCGTTCTCGCTGCAAACCAAGTATGCGATCCGCCATATGGCAGGTTCGCCGGTGAAGTGGTTCGGCTTGGCACCATATAATCCGTTGGTCGAAGTGCAGCCGCTGTTCGTCTCCACGCGCCGGCCTCCACGCCTGAAGCGCATGGACGCATCCAATCGCCCGGTGCCGATGCCGTCGCGCCAGAAAGCCGACCCTGCAGCCATTCCGGACCCATTGGACACCACTGCCGGCCTCGGCGAATTGGTGAAGGCAGTGGAATCCTCCATGGATTCCCCGGAAAAACGCCCGGTTCCGAAGTCCAGAACCAAGTCCGATTTCACGCATGCCGATGCCAACACCGTGGCTCATCTTGCCCAAAAGAGTCGCAAATAAACGCTCTATAAGCAATCCCTATAACCCGGACCGCACGTCGCCGAATCGCGCCGGTAGATTGTCATACTATGTGCAGATTACTGGGATACGCGACGGCAGGTGCAGACCTGAGTCTTAATGACATTCTTGGCGTCAAGAACGTCGAGGACTTCCGCGAACTCTCGGAAATCCACAATGATGGTTGGGGCGTGGCCCAGCTCGCCACCCCTGCTGAGACTCCATATGTGCGCGACGGTGGTGCTCCCTCTCCGGAAACCGGCGTGAAGATCTACAAGTCCACCGTTGCCGCCCGTTTCGACTCCACTTTTGAAGCCCTGGCCAACGAGCCGGCTCGCGGTGCCATCTGGCACCTGCGTCTGGCCAGCTCCAATCTGCCACTCATCATGGAGAATCAGCATCCGTTCTATGCCAACGGTTTGAGCTTTGTGCACAATGGCGATATCTCCGACGCCAACGGCCGCAACATCGTGACCAACCGCTCCTATCCGGTGGACCACAGCGTACTGCTTTCCACCGGTGGCCGCTCCGATTCCGCCATTTTCTTTGCAGTGATCCTGGAATACATCGGCTTCGGCTTCCCGCTTGATGAAGCCGTTGCCCAGGCGGTGCGCGAGCTACGCCAGGCCTACCCGAAGTCCAGCTACAACTGCATCATCCAGTCCGAAGACCAGATGGTGGCACTGTGCGCCGCCGGCCGTGAGAAGACCAGCCCGCGCATCGTGGAGATCTACGATGAATACGGCCGTGGCCAGCAGGCCGCCGACTACCGTGTGATGCGCTACCGTGCACTCACCGATGCCGAGGGCAAGCAGGCCGGTGTAGTCGTGTCTTCTTCCGGTTATGACCAGGATGGTTGGAACGAGCTTGAAAATGATCAGATGATTGTGGCCTCCAACCGCAACGGCACCTTCCGCCTGCGCTCCATCTGACGTGGAACTTCAGATCATACGCATGTGATATTTCTCGGCCAGCGCCGGGATGTCCGGCACGCCATACTTGGCCACCAACTCCAGCCAACGACGCTTGTTCTCCTCGCCATAGCGGGCGGCTTTGGCGCTGTAGGCATCGACTTGCAGGAACTTCGGCGGCGTGGACTTGCTGTGGAACTTGTCGGCGTACATCACCACTTCTTGCTCCAGATTCACCGGAACATAATCATCCGGCGGCAGCGGCAGGCCTTGCGCGATCACGGCCTCGCGGTTTAAACCAACGCCGGTATGGTTGCGCGCGAACTGAGCGATTGACTCATCCACGCCCTCGCTCAGCAGGTATTCATAACCTTTGAGCCCATGCAGAATGTACTTCTTGCCGCTGAACTTCAGCGGCTCGCCGTCGGTGCCGTCATGCTTGAACACCTTATAGGTGCCGATGTCGTGCAGTAGCCCGCCGATAAGCACCAAATGCTCGTCGAGCAGACGCGGCGGGACTTGGCCGCCGGTCACGCCATCGGGGGAGGAAACCAAGGATTCGCCGCCGTCGGGCAGCGTGCAGCGACGGGTGAACAGCGCATTTTGCCGGCGTACGATCTGGCAGCCGATGGTTGCCACGATTACACAATGCGTGTGCACGAGATCATATGCCTCCTGAGAGGGGGCGATTTTCTTATGCAGCTCGTCAATCTGCTCCAGCGTAGGAATATATCCGCTCATAATGCGCAGCTCCAGTCATCGTAGTCGCATTCACACTAAGAATATCGCGGCCCGGACTTCGGCGCTGCTTGCTAATACAGCCAGAGGTACTTATCTGCTTTGCAAGGGGTACTTGAAGCCATCTGCATATATCTATCTGCTTTGCGAGGGGTATTCAGACCGTGACATTACATCTATTCATGTTGATATGTCGCCATGCATACTTCGTGTGCTTATTGTTTGATACCCCTTGTAAAGCAGATAGACATATGCAATGTGGCTAATGTACCCCTTATAAAGCAGATAGACATATGCAATGTGGCTAATGTACCCCTTATAAAGCAGATAGCGGCTGGGAAACGACGATTTTGTCGTTTCCCAGCCGCTATCTAATGCTCGTGGGTCACACCTCAAACAACGTGTCTGCCGCGTCGGCGATTTCACGCGAAGCGGTCAGCACGATAACGCAGTGCTTCGGGTCGCCGCTGTGCGCCAACTTGGCCAGCGCGGCGAACACGGTGACGGTGTCATCGTCATTCAACCCGCGCGTCGGTTCATCCAGAATCAGCACTTCGGCCTCGGTGCTGATGGCGCGGGCGATGGCCACCAATCGCTGCTGCACTTCCGGCAGCTTGCCCACGGCCACGCCGGTGGTGGCCTCCGAGAACCCGACCTTGGCCAGCAGCTCGCGTGCGATTACCGGCTTCGGCTTCAGGAAGTTGCGGTTCGAGGCCTCCATGGCGTACAGCACGTTGTGCTCGGCGTCCAAATATGGCTGCAGGGCGTGCTGCTGCGGCACGATGCCCAGACGATGTCCGCGCAGCTCCACCGGCTCAAGCTCGGCGATATTCGCGCTCTTGTTCATCACGGAGCCGGAAGTCGGCTGCACGAGACCGGTCATCACGCCCATCAGCGCACGACGCTTGACATCCGCGGTCAGCCCGGAATCGGCGTCATCGCTCAAGAGCAATGCATATGAATGGCCGGCATAGCATGCGAACTCCACGTTGTCGAGCACGTTCACTCTGCCCTTGGTGCCCGCCAAAGTGACCTTGTTCAGTGCAAACGTCGGGTAGGTCTTGAACAACACGTCATCCGCACCGCCACCGACCAGCACGCGATCGATACGCGATGCCAACGTCATGGACGGCTCGGTCTTGTGAGACTTATCCTCGTGAGCGGACAGATCATCCTGAGGCTTGGCCTTCGCCAAGCTCAAGGTCTCATTCACGCGCTCGGCATTGCGAGCGGTGACTTCGGCGGAAGTGTCGGCAGAGGCAAGTGCATCGGCTTCAGCTTCGCTCGGCTGTGCTTCGGTTTCATCGGATTCCGATGCATCCGAGTCTGTGATTGCTGATGATTCCGCATCGCTGGCATCATCGGTTGCAACGGAGGTCTCGGCAGCTGCCAGACTGCTGTAGATATTGTCTGCCGCGCCGGCTGCGGCCTCGGCATCTGCCTCGTCCGCATCGGCATCGTCATCAAACATGACGCTGAACTGGATTGAATCAGCCGGAGCCTTATCGATGGCGTCTGCGGTGGATTCTGCAGCCTTCGCGTCCGCGTTTTCCTGATCCTTGATGTTCTTCTCGCTCATGCCTGTGCCTCCGCATCATCGTGGTTGGATTCGGATTCGATCGTTTCGGTTTCGCTTACTGAGCCCCAGTCGCCGTCAGCGGCGAACAGCTTATCGGCACGGAAGAACGCCAGTCGCAGCGCAGCCAGGATGGCGAGCACCAGAATGGTGCCGAGGCCACCCCAGACCATCTGCCAGATCAGCGAGGAGGAGGCGGTGACTTCATGGCCGGAGACGATGGCGGCCGCCAATGGCTTGGTGCCAAACACGCCAGCCACGAGGCCGATTACATAGAACGGCAACGTCACGAAGAACACTTCCAGCATGAACTGCCAGCCCAGGCGGCCTCGGGAAACACCGGAAACCAACGCCATGCCGATTTCGTCATCGCGCTTCGGTCCCCACACGCCGGCGAGCACTAGTGCGAGCAGCAGCACGCCGCCTACAGCGAGCAGCACAATCGTGCCGGTCTTCACATTGCCGGCCACTGCGTCGAGCGGCTCAAGCGACTTGGTGTAGGACTCAAGCGAAGGGGAGGATACCGTGTAGCCGGACGCCGGCAGCTTGGACTTCTTGAACGTGTTGACGAGCTTCTTGTAGGAAGCGGCGTCGGTGGCGTTGAACACCACGTTCAGGTCCGGCACCTTCCAACCGGAGACCGAAGAGTCACCGGTTTGCGGATCGAGGCCGGCCTTGGCGAAAGTCTGATAATTGGTGAAGATCGCGTTCTCGCGGTTGCGGGCCGTCACCACCGGGTTGTCGGCGGTGGAGTCAGCCGTGTACTCGTAGATGCCGCGCACGGTGAGCTCGTACGTGGTGGATGCATCGGAAGCAGTGGCCACTTTGAACTTATCTCCGACCTTTAGACCGTTGGCCTTGGCGAACTCGGAGGAGACCAGTGCGCTCGTCGTGTCTGGATCAGAGGACTGGTTGTCATAGCTCAGGTTCTTGCCGCTGACGATCTTGAACGTGCCCAAATCGCTGGCGGATGCCGCATCTTTGGTCCAGAATGCGCGCCAAATCAGCTGGCCGCCGGTCTTGTCGTCGGAAGCCGAGCCGAGCTTATCTCCGCTTACGGCCTTGAGGTCCCCGGAAACACGCGCTGGCACGGTTTCAGTGACCGTGAAGTCCAGTGTCACGCCTGCCTGCTGAATGATGGTGGCGTACTCGGTGTAATCCGTCCACGTCATGTAATGCTTGGTGGACGCCGAATCGGTGGGGGAGACCTTCTTCCAGGAAGCGGTGCTCGGACGCACCGCCAGCGTGGCCTTCTGCACGTCGTAATCATCGGTGTGCGCTGTTGTGTTTTCCTGCACGACGGCCAGCCCGGCAACAGTGCCGAAGGTGACCACCAGTGTGATGAGCGCGGTCAGGGCCGTGCGCCCCTTAGAGCGCATCAAAGCCCGCCAGGCGTTGCTGAGGACGAACATGTGTGTACCTCTCCCGTTCTCCTAAGCCGAAACTCTCTGGTTCGCGGCGACCTGCACCGCGGGACCGAATCATTCGAACTTCTCGAAACTAATCAATACGGCTCCACTATTATTGCGCTTCGTGACCGTTGTCTTGCGCATTACTGTTATACCTCTCAATGAAGTCTGAAAATATTCTGGGAGTCCGATGGCGAATATGAGCGGATTTACCGCAATCAGAGGAGGAATCGGCTTGAATTCTGCGAACTTAGGTATACTGCGACATTAGCTAAGTTAATGCATTGCAATGGCAGAGGCATGCCTTCAATCTGGGAAGTAGGTGAGCATGCGACCTAATTCAGGGCGTCATGGGCGTCGTGACAGCAGTTCTTCCGTTACTGATGGTCAGCTGAGTGGCGTACCTGACAAAGCTTCTCAAGGAGCTCAGCATGTCAATCGCAAAGGTCGATTGCTGCTTACGGTGAAGCCTGTTTGGGCGCGTGTTCTCATAGTGCTGCTTCTGGTGCTGTTCGCATCGGTGACTTGCGTGACCACGCTGTATGCCGCATCCGCGGCTCGTCTGGTCAATGGTGCGCGGTTGGTGATGACTTCTACGCAAAATCTTGCCAACGCGGCCCTCGGTTGCGGCAGTGATGAGAGTCTTTCGGACGCTGCCAAAAATCTGGTGAAGGGTACCAATGATTTAAATGAGGAACTGAGTTCCCCGCACTGGGATTTCATACAGGACCACACCCGTTACGGCAGCGATATTACTGCGGCACGTGAAATGCTCGCTTCGGTGGATACGCTGGTCAACGGTCCGTTCACGGATTTGACGAACCTGGCAAACCAGCTTCAGGGCCTTTCCATGAAAGACAATACCGTGGATGTCAGCGCGCTGATGGGGATGCCGAAGATTATCAAGTCCACTCATAAGAGTCTCAAGGCGCAGATTGCCAAACTGGATAAGATTCCGCAGCCGAGCATAGACAAGGTGGCATTGGCGCTTAATGCTGAGAAGTCCGCTTTGAATACGCTCGATTCCATGCTGTCTGAATACGATGCGTTGATTCAGCTGATGCCCCGGCTGTTGGGAAAGAACGAGAAGCGTACGTATCTCGTACTGGTGCAAAACCCGGCTGAACTTCGTTCTGCTGGCGGCATGGTAGGTACAATCGCTGCTGTAACCGCCTATAAGGGCAAGGTGACGATTGGTGATTTTGAGTCCACATATGGTTGGGACACTCCCGATGCCATGGACGATACGGTGTTGGAAGAACGTGATGTGTTCGGCGCCACGTTCGATCAATACCCCGCAACGACCACCATTGATCCGGAATTCCAGCGCGTCGCTTTGATGAACAAGTATTTGTGGTCGTACCAAAAGGGCAATGGCGGCAAGAACGTCGCCGGTGTTATCGGCTTGGACCCGGTATTCCTGCAGTCGTTGCTGGGGGCGACCGGCGAGGTGAAACTTTCGGACGGCAAAGTGATGAACGGTTCGACTGTGGTGCCGTTCCTGCTGCATGATTTATATGTCGAGCACCCTAATTTCGTTGACCAGAACAATTATGTGTCTGAGGCCGCTCACGAAATCATGACCCATGTGCTCGATAACGCCAACGGATCGAATGCCGGCTCATTGCTCAAGGCAGTCCGCGAGACGTCCGCAAACGGTAATTTCAAGTTGTGGATGAAAGATAAGGCGGAGCAGGAGGCCCTTATCTCCACCGGATTGATTGACGATAAGTCCAGCGGCGAGCTTTCCGCTGACGAGACGGTACCTCAGTCCGGCATCTATCTTTCCGAATTGCAGCAGGGCAAGCAGGACTGGTATCTGAAAACGGCCACCACCGTGACCAAGACCTGTGGTGATACGTCGGCCGCAACCAAGGCCACGCTTACTGGCTCTTTGGACGACCGCATTAAATCGGCTGTGACTGGAACCAGAATCGGTTTGCTGTCCTCCGATGAGATGGGCGATGAATATACCGTAACCTTCACGATGAAAAACACGATGACCAAGGAAGAGGCCAAGTCGTTGCCGAGTTTCGTCACCGGCGAAGGTGATGCCGAAGTCCCTGGCGGGCAGCTGTATCGTATCGTGCTTACCGCGCCTTACGGTGGCGAGATCACCGCAGTGCAGGCGGATGCGACGCTCTGGAACACCCGCTCCAAGGTGCTGTATGATCGCCAGTACATTTCGTTCGACCAAGATTGGATTGAGCCTGGCGAAGAGAAAACGATAGCGTTCACCGTCCGCGTCAAGAACACGGCTACGCAACCACTGAATGTGATTACCACGCCGATTGTGAACAAAGATGGCATTGAAATCGGTTCGAACGGAAAGGTCACTGACGAGTGCCCGGCCCAGAGCACTTCCACTGGCGATGATTCCGCGAACGCTGACGCAAACGCTGGCCAGGATCAGTCCAACTCCGCTGGTCAATCTGGCACGAGTCAGCAGGATTCAACGGAGAACAGCAACACCAATAAGGACCTTACCGGTAGCTTGGATTCGCTGGATCAGATTCGTGGCCAGCTTTCCTGCCCGGTGGATATTAAGTCCATCGCATCCATAGCGTGAGCGTGATCGCGGCGGCTCTATGTCGGCTTAACTATGCGAGCAAAGCATTTGCCGCACGTTTGGCGAAACGAATGCTTGGGCGTTCCACCAATGCATAGAACACCGCCGCGAATACGATTGAACCCGCAACAGCTATCGCCATGGGAACCAGTGAGAATGCAATGCCAAGCTTGCCGGTGATCATGCGCATTGCTGAAATGCAGAGGAAATGGGTCAGATACAGGCTGAATGAAATCCGGCCGAGATAATCAATCGGACGTGTGGAAAGGAATGCGGAAAACCAGCCTGGCATCGCCGCCACGATGACTAGCAACGCCCCGCCGAGGCACATCAATGTATTGGCTGTGGCATTGAGCAGCTGATGCTGAGCAAGACTCTGGAATGACCCCACTATCGCCGGCAATTCAATGGCCAGCAAGGCCAGAAGCAGTAGGACGGTTACTGTGATGAATGAATGCTGCCGATTGCGTATGGTCTCAATATGCTTGGCGATGATCACGCCGAAGAAGAAGACGGTGACGAATCGCAATGGGAAATACCCGGAGACGAACGAAACGAAAATACAGACCGTCACCAATGCGCAAGCCAGCCAGTCTCTCGTGATATGCATCGCGAGAACGATGACGAGCGGCAGTATCAGGCTGAAGAAAAACTCCCATGTCATCGACCAGACAGGGTAGTCGATGCGGTTGGATGGCGAACCGCCAACAGTGGTGACGCCGTCGGATGCGTTGAAGATGAAATCGAATTGGGATAATACGGTGTACAGCCATTGCGCTGGACTGTTGCCATTTTGGGAGAAGCGCAGGCCGGCATATGTTGGATTGTTCTGCCCGACTGTATTGGCCACGACGATACCGACAAGCACTGAAAGCAATGTTGCCGCAGCCGTGGGGATGCCGAGTCGCAGTACGCGGCGAGGATAATATTTCGTCCACGAATATGCGGAATCGGCCAGCGGCACAACGCAGAGCACCACGCCCGAGAGAATGAAAAACATCATGACTGAGGGGATGCCCGGGAAGAGATTACGCGCCGCTGGAATGCCTGAGACATGGAAACATACCACGGACAATGCTGCAACGCCGCGCAGCCCATCCAGTGAGATGATGCGTCCGGATGTTGCCGATGGCGCTGCAGTCGTTATGTTCGCGGTTGCCTTGCTATGTTGTTCCATGCTGCCTCTCCTTGATAGGGTTCCTCAGTCGCCGCAGTTGAACTGGTACAGGGCCCAATCTTTGGTGTCCGAGCCCACTGAGCTGTAGTCTTTGACCTTGGTGAGCGTGCCGTTGTTCACGTACCCGTTGATGGTGGCGGCATCATGGAACGTATCGTATTGGGCCTTGTATGGGAAGGACTGAAGACTGTCGGCTTGCCCGCCCATGGTCAAGAAGTACTCTGGTTCCTTGGGATTGATGGGGCACACCGTCGTAAGCAGCCGCTGAGAATCGCCTGAAGCGAATGCCTGCTCGACGTCGGCGAAAATGTGGCCTTTGCCGCTGCTCTGTGGATTCATAATCGGGTACAGCATGGTTGCGTCGTACAGCGAAGTGGCATACATCGAACCGTTCATCGGATCGGAGATGATGGTGGCGTCAGTGCCGGTTCGAGTTACCACATTCTTCAGCACTGTGAGCTTCTCTTCGGTAAGCTGCTTGATTTCCGAACCATCGGATCCGGCGACGGTGGTTTTCTCCAATACATGGGTGGCGACTGTTTCGCGAGCGGGATTGACATATTGGGCGCTGATGGTGACGGCGACTAATGCGATACTGCAGAGCGCTGCCAGGCCGATAATGATTCGAGCGCGTGCGGATTGCGCCCAATGATTGACGTATGCCGTTGACGCGCGTAGCGTTTGGGTCGCACATGCCAGCAGTGTGCCAATGCCATAGATAATGAGTGGAACGATGGCCAGCGGAATCATGGTCACGATGCGGTTTTCATCCCGGTACCATGGTGCGGAAATGATGTTGGGCAGCGCCCCCACAAAAGTCACAGTCAGCACATAGACGAGTGCCACCAACAGCAGGGCGATGATAAGCGCGATGGCGTTGCGACGGGCTGATTGTTTGGTAAGCGCCACACTGGCTGCGGCGCAGATCAGCAGCAGTGCGCAGAAGACGATACCCACCATGCCATCCAATCCGTTCTGGAATACGAACAGCAGTGCCTGGCTCAAGGTCTTCGAAGGTTGATGCGAATGGAACCACGTCTCCGGGTGCAAATAACGCTCGGATTTAAAGGTGATGAGCATAAACGCCGCGAATGCGCCGCCTGCGCACATGATGACGGCGAATGCCGAAACGATGAATTTCCATGGCAGTCTCAGGATGATGAACGGCAGCATAAACAGTGCGTAAGTGAATGCAATGCGCGGATGGGCGAGCATCAGCACCAGACCGGTTGCTGCGGTGACGCACAGTTGTATGACCAGATTCCTGACATGAAAAGGTTTCACCATAATCGCGTCGATAAGCCGCAGCGATGCATACATCAGATAGGGAAGCAGCGAAGTGGCAAATCCATAGGCGATGAGCGGGCCCGCATCCAGCAGCGTGTAGGGGTGGCATGCCGAAGACACCGAGAGCACGGGGACGATAATGGTCAAGGCCACGCGCGCTGCGATAGGCAACTCAAGATCATGCAGAACATATGAGGCCAGCAGCAGCATGCCAAGTGGGAACAGAATGCCGGAGGAAATCAGCCAAGCAGCGCTGAACGCGGCATAGACGCTGATATGTGCTCCAAACAGGGAAGCGACAGCGGCTATGGATGAGGCAAGAATGTGAAACAGCGGTGGGTAGAATCCGCCATGAGGCCAGAGATGCATGGCGGCGCCAAGGCCCTGTTCGGATAGTTTCTCGATGAAATAATAGTGTGCAGGCGCATCGGAACTTTGCAGCGGCATCGACCATACGCTGTTTGGCATCCATGTGTAAACGATTGTCGCCGCGATACAGATTCCTATCAGACTGCTCAGTGATAAGGCAAGGCGTCGGCGGCCGGTATGCGTGATTCTTGTTCCCACAGTATTGCTCACTGAATTCATGGTAATGATGAGGTCAGAGAAGCGGAAGACCGCAGTTGCATCGGTAGCTTTGCAGGGCAATCAGTTGAGGGCGCTCGCTAGACTGACGGGATAAAAGCATATTGCGGGGATTGAAGAGATTGCAGAAAGACGTGTATCGGATGGCTGTGAAGAAGCATATGGATAAAGGTTGGGTGGGCTTTGTAGCTGCTGCTGCGAGCATTGCGATGCTTGGTGCGATTGGTATTGTGCCGGCGAATGCGGTGAATGACGTGAATGCTGACACTGCGGAGGCTGCTGCCGGCCCGTTCTCCACGCAGGCCGTTGATGATACCGCTGCGGATGCCATGCCGGACAATCCGAATGCCGCGTTGCCGGATAAGGTGTCCACCAATATCGCCGACAACGACACTGTTGTCTCCGAGAACTATGCAGTGAGCGGCAACGGCGAGCTGAAGGATATCGAAACCGGTGAAACGGTCACCGATGCGAAGCTGGTGGGTACTGAAGATCAGCAACCTGATCCGTTGGCCAAGACCGATGGTGAGTCGTTTATTCCTGTGCAGGCCGACGAGGTCAAGCAGAAGGTCGAGGAAGTCAAGGGTGCCGCTGCTGTTGACGGGGATGTGACGGCTGATTCGCCTTCGGCCGATTCGTCTGCGGCTGATTCGTCAAACGATGCAGCCGGTGCCGCCGGCTCGAATGGAACCACTGAAGGTGAGGGCGCCGCCGCCGATGATGCCGCAGCATCCGGTGCTGCCGGAACCGTGAGCGATAAGCGGTCTGCGAAGAACGACAAATCCGCGCAGCCAACCGTCAAGCTCGCTGCGCTGCAGAACAATGATTATGGCGCGCATTGGGGCACCTATAACGATACGGCGGCTTTCTTTAATGCGAATAACAGTCTGTTTGTGCAGCAGGCCAAGGGCGTGATTGATGTTTCCGTGCATCAAGGAACCATTGATTGGCAGGCTGCAAAGAACGCCGGCGTGGAAGGCGCGATTATTCGCATCAGCTATGGTTCGGGCAACGGTTTGGACGGCCAAGCGTTGCGCAATATTAATGAGTGCAAGCGTCTGGGCATCCCGTTCGGTATCTACACCTATTCATATGCCTATGATTCCGCTCTTGCAGCCGATGAGGGCAACGATATCGTGAGCTTGCTGCGTCAGACCGGCGTGAATCCTGGCGATTTGAGCTACCCAATTTTCTACGATCTGGAACATTGGACTTGGACCGGTCACTCCGTGCCGACCGATCCGAATGTGTACGAGGGCATCGTCAATACGTGGTACGGCAAGCTGAGGGCGGCCGGCTATACCAATCTTGGTGTGTACTCGTACACGTCATATCTCAATTCGGCCCTGAACAAGGCGAGTATCCACGCCAAGACCCGCTGGGTCGCGCAATACGGCGGCACGATGGGCTTCACCAACTGGTCCACCAACGACCGCGGATGGCAATACACCAGCGGCGGTTCGATTGCAGGCATCAGCGGCCGTGTGGATCTGAATGCGTTTGGGTACAGGGAATATGATTCTAAGCGCGACGATGTCATTAAGACATTGACGCGCTTAGATGACATTGCAGAAGGGGACTATTATCTCGGCTCTACGTTGTCTGGCAAGTATGTCGAAATTGCTGGAGGAAGTACCGATAATCTTGCTAATGTGGTTATTGGAAAGCCGACAAATGGATCCAACCAGTTGTTCCATATCAAACCTGTTGGAAAAGGTGCGTATACAATCGTCTCTAAGGCATCGGGGAAGGCTATAGACATTGAAGCCGCATCGATGAAAGATGGCGCTTCAATCATCCAATTCGATTCCAATGGTGGGGATAATCAGAAATGGTTTTTCTATCGGAATTCTGCTGGATACGTGTATATCGTCTCTGCCTATGGTGACGTACACAACAAGGTATTAGATGTTACAGCTGGTAATACTGCTGAAGGGACACGTCTGGAATTATGGACGGCGAACGGCGGTTTGCAACAACAATTTCGTTTGATGCAAAAGGTGCAGTTATCAGGAAACCAGTCTGTGTCTAGTGTTTACTCCTCAGGAAAGAATCTAGATGTGAAAGCGGCGAGTGTATGGGACGCAGCGGACATCGATGTATGGGCTTCATCGGGTGGCTTGAACCAGCGCTTTTTGTTTGAAGACAAAGGTAATGGACTATTTGCGATTAAGGCTGTTCATTCAAACAAATATTTGGATATTTACGGTGCCGATGCTGGAGATGGAGGACGAGTTATTCAATATCGGTGGACCGGCGCTTCAAACCAACTATGGTATCTACAAGGAGATCGCAAGGGTGATTACGCTATTCTTAGTTTGCTGAGTAATAAAGCTCTTGATATCAAAGGAATGAGTAAGGACGCAGGAGCAGCGGTTATTGCTTATCGGTATAAAGGACAAGAAAACCAGAAATGGTCAATTAAGCAGAGTGCTTCCCGCCCTGCTTCCATTAACTGGTCCCGTTATGGTAAGAAGTCAACAGATGTTGTCGATGGCGATTATTTTTTGGAATCTGCGTTGACCGGGCATTATGTTTCTACGATGGGCAATAAAGTGGTCATTGGCCGAGCGAAAAACAACTCGAATCAACTGTACCGCATAAAGAAAAATTCAAACGATACATATACATTGATTTCCAGGTCAAGCGGCAAAGCGTTGGCAGTATCCTCTACGAATGTCGTAAATGGAGATTCCCCTGTATGGCAGGATGTTAATGCTTCTGACTCGCATCAGCAGTGGCATATGTACAAAACATCAAATGGTTTGTACTACATTGCTCCGGTTCTTTCTGAGTCGAATGGCAAGGTTCTAGATGTGCCTGCAATGAACACTAAGGATGGTACTGAGCTAGATTTGTGGGGAATCAATGGCGGATCCCAGCAGCGTTTTCGTTTATTACAACAGGTCAAGCTTGATGGCACTCATGTGATTTCTAGTGACTTTGCTCGAGGTAATCGATTGGATATCAAAGCGATGAGTCCTTATCCAGGCGCGGAGGTTGACACTTGGGCCCCAACGAAGGGCAAGAATCAGAGGTTCTCCTTTGTCTCTAAGGGGAATGGACTGTATGCTATAAAAGCACGTCATTCGGGATTGCTATTGGATATACGTGCGATGGCTGATGCAGATGGGGCTACGGTTATTCAATATCCGTGGACCGGCGGTAACAGAAATCAACTGTGGTATTTGCAGGGTCATGCTGATGGGTCATACACCATTCTCAGCTCGATGAATGACAAGGCTCTCGACATATATGGTATGCAAACCACGCCAGGTGGCCATATCATCACTTATCGGAACAATGGACAAGGCAACCAGCATTGGAGAATTGAAAAGGAGTAGCGTTCTGGCTTAATACTCGTCCCGATTCGCATTTATGTAGTATAGGGCCTAGTTGTGATGTAACTAAGATTAGACCATATCCCTGTCTAATACGTTGGAATTACTCCGTCTAGAGCACTGCTGATGCGGGTTTCTTCCCGATAGCGTTTATTAGGTTCTTTCGCCATTGGATGCTTGTATGAAAACTGTCGCCATGGTGGCCGTATAGCTACTGGAACGGTTCTTATGGCATTGGTTGTATATTAAAAATGAGAGAAAAATGTCATTGAAGAAAGAGAAGTCATGCTGGATGGTAGAACCGTTTCTCTCGTTATGCCTTGTCGTAACGAGGCCTCGTTTCTTGAGGTACTTATTGATGAGATTCCAGATTTCTTTGATGAAATAATCTGTGTGAGCAATAAATCCACTGATGATACTGTTGAGGTAGGAACTCGCATACAAGAACGTGTTCCTCGGTTCAAGATGTTGCAGGATAATCGCACTGTTAATGGCATTGGCTATGGTTATGCGCATATGACGGGTATCGATGCCGCGGAAAGCGACATTATTGTATGTGCTGATTCTGATGGTACGTATCCAGTTGAGGATGTCCCTCGCTTATGGCACATGATGCAAGACAAGGACATATCTTTTGTTTCTTGTACACGCTATCCTGACAAGCAGATTCCGGCGAAACTGCAGCTCGGTGTTAGGGCGTTGAATATCGAAATTGCCTTGCTGTACGGTTTGCGAATTCATGATTCGCTTTCCGGCATGTGGATTTTCACTAAGGATGTCGTGGCGCAGCTTCATTTGACCGAAGGTGATTGGAATTTATCTCCGCAAATCAAGTTAAATGCTTACGAAGCTTTAGGAACAAAATTTAAGGAACTGAAGATTACGCAGAAAATGCGTTATGGAGAGACAAAGCAGAATTACTTTAAGACTGGCTTAAGGCATCTGTTTTGGATTGCGCGGAATCGATTTGTAAAAAGAAACGGCATTCAACCGTGTGATTAGCATGAAGTCATGCATTGATTGTTCGCCATCAGACGAATGTGATGATATCTAAAGAGTTTTGCCTACAGGAATTAGTTTATGAGAGAATCATCTAGGCAGAATTCATGTTTTCTTGTCGTTGACATAACATGATTGTATGTCTGAAGAATTTACTCCTCGTAATATTATTGTGACCGGTGGCTGTGGTTTCATCGGTTCGAATTTCGTTCATTACGTGTATAACAACCATCCGGATGTGCATGTCACGGTCCTGGACGCGTTGACGTATGCGGGCAACCTGGAGAACATCAAGAACATTCTTGGTGATCGGGTGGAGTTCGTGCATGGCAACATCTGTGACGCGGAGCTCCTGGATCGTATCGTGCCGGGTCATGACGCGATCGTGCATTACGCTGCGGAGTCGCATAACGATAATTCGATTGCGAATCCGGAGCCGTTTTTGAAGACGAACGTGGAGGGCACGTTCCGTCTCCTGGAGGCGTGCCGCAAGTACGACGTGCGCTATCACCACGTGTCCACGGACGAGGTGTACGGCGACCTGGCGTTGGACGACCCGGCGAAGTTCACGGAGGAGACCCCGTACCATCCCTCCAGCCCCTACAGCTCCACGAAGGCGAGCTCGGATCTGCTGGTGCGTGCGTGGCATCGCACGTTCGGCATCCGCGCCACGATTTCGAACTGCAGCAATAACTATGGCCCGTATCAGCATGTGGAGAAGTTCATTCCGCGTCAGATCACGAACATTCTGGAGGGGTTGAAGCCGAAGCTGTACGGCAAGGGCGAGAACGTGCGTGACTGGATCCACACGGACGACCATTCCACGGGCGTGTGGACGATCCTGACCAAGGGTCGTATCGGCGAGACCTATCTGATCGGCGCGAACGGGGAGCGCAACAACCTGACCGTGCTGCGTGACATCCTGACGGTGATGGGCAAGGATCCGGATGATTTCGACTGGGTGAGGGACCGTCCGGGCCATGATCGCCGTTACGCGATCGATTCGACCAAGTTGCAGACCGAGTTGGGTTGGAGGCCGACGCATACGGACTTCCAGAAGGGCCTGGAGCGGACCATCCAATGGTACACGGACAACCGTGCCTGGTGGGAGCCGGCGAAGGCCGCCACCGAGGCCCGGTACAAGCAGCAGGGACAGTGAATGGCATGGTGGCTGGCGGAGTTTGCCATCCACCATGCATCCGGTAGATGGACGAGGGTACACTGATGCATATCGAAAGGAGGAATTGATGGCGTCGTTGATTGATCTTTATTCGGTTGATGAGGGTTCTGCTGAACAGGATTATCTCCGTATGTGCGATGCGCCACTTCCTCAAGATGTGATGGAGTATCTTCAGGCTGACGGGGAGGAGTCCTTGGAGGATTCGGCTCGTTTGCTATACGCCTGAACTGAAGGTGTTTGCTATGCCGGACGGGAATTCCATTGTCTCTTTTCGCTTTGTGAGCAAAGGGGATGAACGGAAGTTCCCGTCTTTCACATGCACGGTTTCGGTTCCACGTAATCGTGAAATCGATGGACGTTGGGTTAAAGGCGAGTCCTTGCACCCGTATCCTTGGGAGCTCTTGGTGCAACGGCTGATTCGGCATAGCGCAATTGTATTTGAGCTCCGATAATTGGATTCGTCTAGGCGTTGCGGATGACGGCGAAATTGCTACGTATTGCGCTGTGGCAAGGAGAGCTCCTGATGTATTTGAAGTCGCGCTTATCGCAGTTGCGTCATCATATAGGGGCCGTGGTCTCGGGCGCGACGCGTTGGCTGATGCGATACGGTGTGCTCGTGCACAGTCCATTCGACAGGGACGAGAGGCTCATTTCGTGGCGTATATCGACATCCGTAACGAGCGGAGCATGAAGCTCTTTCATGATTTCGGATTTGAACAAATAAAACAGCTGGCTCCTGACCGGCGCGGTAACGTGTTCGTGATTTGGGCTCTTCGGTAAGGCTTGACGGAAAGGATTGATTCATGTCGTTTGAGTTTGAGAAGGATTTGAAGGTCACCGAGACCAACATCCCCGGTTTGCTGGTGTTCGACCTGCCGGTGCATGGTGATAATCGTGGCTGGTTCAAGGAGAACTGGCAGCGCGCGAAGATGACCGCGCTTGGTCTGCCTGATTTCGGCCCCGTGCAGAACAACATCAGCTTCAACGCGACCAAGGGCGTGACGCGTGGCATTCATGCGGAGCCTTGGGACAAGTACATCAGCATCGCCGCCGGTGAGATCTTCGGCGCGTGGGTGGACCTCAGGCCGGGCGACTCGTTCGGCCAGGTGTTTACGACGCGTCTGGACCCGTCGAAGGCGATCTATGTGCCGCGTGGCGTGGGCAACAGCTTCCAGGCCTTGCAGGATGGGACCGTGTACACGTACTTGGTGAACGCGCATTGGAGCCTGGAGCAGAAGAGGACGTACACGTTCGTGAACCTCGCCGACCCGGAGCTCAATATCCAGTGGCCGATCCCGTTGGAGGAGTCGGAGCGCAGCGAGGCGGACCTGCATCATCCGATGCTCAGGGACGCGAAGCCCATGGCTCCGAAGCGCACGCTGGTGACGGGCTGCAACGGCCAGTTGGGCCATGCGATCCGCCGGTACGCGGAGGCCCATGGTCTGGAGGGGTTCGAGTATACGGATATCGACGAGTTCGACTTCTCCGATCCCGCCGCGTACGACAGGTATGACTGGAGCCTGTACGGCACGATCATCAACGCTGGTGCCTATACGGCCGTGGACAGGGCGGAGACCGCGGAGGGACGTCCTGTCGCGTGGAAGGCGAACGCGCAGGGCCCGGCCCTGCTGGCCAGGGTCGCGAAGGATCATCACATCACGCTCGTGCACGTCTCAAGCGATTACGTGTTCGACGGCACGCAGGAGGAGCATACGGAGACGGAGGACTTCGCCCCGTTGGGCGTCTACGGCCAGACGAAGGCGGCCGGTGACATCGCGGTGGCGAACGCTCCCGAGCATTACATCCTGCGCTCCAGTTGGGTGATCGGCGAGGGCCATAACTTTGTGAAGACCATGATGGCCTTGTCCAGCCGCGTCAATGATCCGGAGGACAAGCTCGACCAGGTGACCGTGGTGGACGACCAGTACGGCCGCCTCACCTTCACCAGGGACATGGCCGAGGCCATCTTCCACCTCTTGGACAGCCACGCCCCGTACGGCACGTACAACCTGACCGGTTCCGGAGCCGTGAAGTCGTGGGCGGATATCGCGGCTGAGGTGTTCGACCTGACCAATGGCAACGGAAGCAAGGTGAAGCCGATCAGCACGGCGGAATACTTCGCGAACGCGAAGAACCCGGTCAGCCCGCGTCCGACCCATTCCGCATTGGATCTGTCGAAGATCAGTGAAGCCGGCTACACGCCTGCCGATTGGGAGGACAGCCTCAACACATACGTCACCAAAGAACTCAATAAGTAAGGAATCGTTGATTCCCGTGTGAAAACCGCACAGAAGACTCTGTGCGGTTTTCTGTTTTGCGGCGGTATTGGCTAAGCTGGATACGCTTGTATGAATATGGAGAAAGCAGGTCTCATGAAGGGCATTATCCTCGCTGGCGGTTCGGGCACTCGACTCTATCCGCTCACGACGGTGACGTCGAAGCAGTTGCTGCCGGTGTATGACAAGCCGATGATCTACTACCCGCTGAGCGTGCTGATGATGGCGGGTATCCGTGACATTCTGATCATCTCCACGCCGAAGGACCTGCCCAACTTCGAAAAGCTCCTTGGCAATGGTGAGCAGTACGGCGTGCATTTCAGCTATAAGGTGCAGCCCAGCCCGGACGGCCTAGCCCAGGCGTTCATCCTCGGCGAGGAGTTCATCGACGGCGAACCCTGCGCCCTCGTGCTCGGCGACAATATCTTCTACGGCAACGGCCTCGGGCGTACGCTGCGTAAGGCCGCGTCCGTGGAACACGGTGCTACCGTGTTTGGCTATTATGTCGATGATCCGGAGCGTTACGGCGTGGTGGAGTTCGACGAGAACAAGAAGGCCGTCTCCATCGAGGAGAAGCCCTCCCAGCCGAAGTCGCATTACGCGGTGACAGGCCTGTACTTCTACGACGAGCGCGTCACCGAGTTCGCCAAGCAGGTCAAGCCCTCCGCCCGTGGCGAGCTGGAGATTACCGACCTCAACAAAATGTACCTCGAGAACGGTTCCCTCAACGTACAGACGCTCGGCCGCGGTTATGCCTGGCTGGATACCGGTACGATGGATTCCCTGTACGAGGCGGGCGAGTTCGTGCGCACCGTGCAACGCGCCCAGGGCCTGCCCATCGCTGTTGCTGAGGAGATCGCGTACGAGAACGGCTGGATCAGCAAGGACGAGCTCCTCGAATCCGCCGAGCGCTACGGCAAGAGTCCCTACGGCAAGCACCTCAAAGACGTCGCCGACGGCAAGGTCATTGTAAAGCGTCAAGATTGATTTTGACTGTGATATGTGGGCAGTTCGATAAGTATTGAAGTATCGCTGTAACAATCTGTTTCGGCAGGGTTACTAGTAGGGTAAGACTACTATGCCAATGCTTCAGGCCTGTTGCACAAGGGAGGAACGTTGAAGCTGTTTAGTAAGAGGAACCGTGTGCTATTGCATGAGCTGACGGTCACCGATTTCAAGTTGCGCTATCAGCAGTCTGCACTCGGTTACCTGTGGTCAATTCTTAAGCCACTCATGCTTTTTGCTGTGATGTACGTAGTGTTTGCCAAGTTCTTGGCAATGGGCGGAGACATTCCCAATTATGCTGTTTACCTGTTGGCTGGTATCTCGTTCTGGACGTTCTTCGCTGAAGCAACGACACAAGGTCTTCAGGCTATTGTGTCGCGTGGTGATTTGATCCGTAAGATTAACTTTCCTAAGTATATTATCGTTCTTTCTGGAACGATTTCAGCGCTTATCAACTTATTCTTTAACCTTCTTGTGGTGCTCGTATTCGCGGTACTGACAGGAGTGAAATTCCGCTGGACTATCTTGTTGCTTCCATTCAACATTCTTGAAATGTACTTACTCGCATTGGGCATTGGCCTATTGTTGGGATCTTTGTTTGTGAAATATCGTGACGTAGGATATCTCTGGGAAGTGGCCCTGCAGCTGTTCTTCTATGGAACGCCTATTATTTATCCAATTACGATGGTAAGTGCTACGCATCCGTTTATGGCAAAGTTAATGATGCTGAGTCCGATGGCGCAGGTTGTTCAAGATATCCGATATAACTTAGTGACGGATTACACACAAACGTTGTGGTCTATGTGGGGGACTCCACTGATTGGCTTGATTCCTGTAGGTATTGTGCTGATTGTATTAGCTTTTGGAGCTTGGTACTTCGGAAAGAGCTCTAAAAAGTTTGCTGAGGTGATGTGACGATGTCTATCGATTCTAAGAATAATAAAGAAGTTGCAATCCAGGTTTCTCACGTTTCCAAAAGCTTTAAACTTCCGTTGGAAAAAGCATCTAGCTTGAAACAGGCTATTTTTAATGCAATAAGTGGGAAAAAAGGATACGAGGAACATCAGGTTCTTCGTGACATTAGTTTCACCATTAACAAGGGCGACTTCATTGGTATTGTCGGCAGGAATGGTAGTGGCAAGAGCACGTTGCTGAAACTGATGGCACAGATTTATTACCCGGAAAAAGGCGATATTACCGTTAATGGTGTTCTCGTGCCGTTCATTGAGCTTGGTGTTGGTTTTAGCCCTGAACTTACTGGTCACGATAACGTCTACCTCAATGGTGCTTTGATGGGTTTTTCCACAAAGGAAATCGATGCTATGTATGACGATATCGTCGATTTTGCTGAGCTGGGCGAGTTCATGGAACAGAAAATCAAGAATTACTCCAGTGGAATGTTAGTCCGTCTTGCGTTCTCCATGGCGATTAGAGCTCAATCAGACATCCTTCTACTCGACGAAATTCTTGCTGTTGGAGATGAGGCTTTCCAACGCAAGTGTTATGCGTATTTTGCTAAGCTTCGTCGCGAGAAGAAAACCGTTATTCTTGTGACACATTCCATGGATTCAGTTCAGCGTTTCTGCAATCGTGCAATTTTGATTCACGATGGTGATTTAAAAATTGATGGATCTCCACTGGAGGTTGCTCAAGCGTATCAAGAGCTCAATAATCAACGTCTTGATCTTGCGGATTTGGAGTCGCAATTCTCTGGTGCTAGTGATGAATCAGGACGTAATCATGAGCTAGAAGAAGCTAATCGGCAGCGTCGAGAAAATGTGGATATAGCCGTTTCTCATAGCATTAGTGCCGACAAGCTTATATTCGATATTGATTTGATGCCGAAGCGTACTTTGGAAGATGCCGTGCTGACGTTTGTGATTAATAGTGAAGTGGGTGAAATTGTTTTTCGTGTGGCGTCAGATGATAAAAACGTCAATCAACCTATAGATTTCACTGAAGGCCACGATTCGCACGTTCATCTTGAAGTCGATAATATCTTCCCCAACGGAATCTTTTCCGTACAGGTTGCCGTCAAAAAAGCGGACCGTAGTGACAATTATCTGATGGCGAATAATGTGCTTCTTTTTGAGGTGCATGCACCTGTTGATGTCAGCCAGAATTGGAAGCCTCCTTTCCAGTTCGCTGTTACTCCGAAAAAGGACTGATTATGAAGTACGGCCTTTTCTCTTATGAGACCGAAAACATCGGTGATGAGATTCAGAGCATTGCAGCCAGAAGATTTTTGCCACGCGTAGATAGTTACGTTGATCGCGATTATGTAGGTCAATGGGAACCGAAAGATGATATCAAAATCATCATGAATGGATGGTATATGCATTCTCCATATGCATGGCCGCCTAAAACTTCGTCAATAGACCCATTATTGATTTCGATGTATATTGATCAGGCTGATCAACGAGTGGGTGATGCATTTTTCTCAAGTGAAAGTATTGCTTATTTAAATAGTCATGGACCTGTTGGCGCAAGAGACCTGTCAACGTTGGATTATCTGCAGAAGCATGGTATCGATTCGTATTTTTCGGGTTGCATGACGCTGACCTTGCAGGCTGATCCTCAAGTAAAGAAACAGGATTTTGTCCTAGCGGTTGATTTGCCGAAACCGGTCGTCGCAATGTTGCGGAAGAAGACGAATCGCCCTGTAATCGAGTCCTCTCCATATTTTGATGCCAATATGAGCCGAGATGACCGTTTTCAGTTGGCGGAGTATTTCCTATTCCTGTACCAGTCTGCGCATGCAGTTGTCACTACTCGTCTTCATGCCATGCTGCCATCGCTTGCTTTGGGAACACCTGTTTTTTTGATTATGGATCATCTCAAATATGATCCTCGACGGTATGCAGGGCTCGATAATCTTGTTAATAAAGCTACAGATGTGGATTATTTGAATAATTATGAATTATTCAATGTAGATAATCCGCCAGCAAATCCTGATGAATATCTCTCATTGCGAGAGAAACTAATAGCTAACGCGTCTGCCTTCACCGGCTTTAACAATGATATAACATTCCGTACGGTCGACTTCTCAAACATAGCGACCAATACAGCATATGTGCGTCTTTTTACGCGTGGTTTCCATTCCCTGAATGAGGCATTGCTATTAGCAGGAGATAAAGCTTGGTTGCGAGAAAAGTATGCTGATTTGCAGACCCGCTATGCTGATTTGCAGGCTCGCTATGATATCTTGCAGCAGCGCGATGCGAATGAGAGCAGTATGCTACGGGCGCAAATTGATGCGATTTACCAATCTCGAACTTGGAAAGCAGGGCGGATGGTATCAGCGCCCATTCGTTTTGCCAGAAAAATTATTGGGAAGTGAATATGAGATATATTGTAGCTTTTTTCCAGTATCTTCGACATAATGGGCTAAAAGTAGCAGTGGCTCGTACTTTTAGTTTCGTCAAACGTAAAATCAAACGTACTCCCGTGGTCCAAAATGTTGTTGTCAAGCGTCCTATTGACGTGATGACGTCTGCTGAGGATGTTGTAGCAGCAGATTTTGTCGCTCATCCGTATCAAGCGCCTGCCAAGGTAGCGAAAGATAAACTCAATATCGGTTGGGTATTGTCTCCTATCAGCATTGGCAGCGGCGGTCAGCATACCATTGCGCGTTTTGCCAAGTCTCTGCAAGAACGTGGCCATAATGTCACATTCTTTATCTATGAGAGCATTGCTAAGCAGCCTGCAGAATACTCGCATCAGCTACTCAAAGAGCATTTTGATATTGATGTGAAATGTGTGCCGGTTAAAGATATCGACAAGATTGATCTCGACGTATTGTTTGCCACCGGCTGGGAAACCGCATATCCGGTATTCAACATGAAAACCAATGCGCACAAGATGTATTTTGTGCAGGACTATGAGCCGCTCTTCTACGGCATGGGATCTAAGTCAGTCCTTGCTGAAAACACCTATCGCTTCGGTTTCTATGGCGTAACTGCTGGCCGTTGGCTGACCAAGAAGGTCGGTGAATTCGATATGCCAGCTGATTATTTCGATTTTGGCGCAGATCTTGATATTTACAAGCCGAAGAGCCAAACATCTAAAAAGAAGCAGATCTGTTTCTACGGCCGCCCGGTTACTGAGCGTCGTGCTTTTGAAATCGGCGTGCTCGCATTAGCTAAGTTCCACCAGATGCATCCCGACTACAACATCGTGTTCTTCGGATGGGATGTATCTGACTACGACATTCCGTTCCCCTACGAGAATCGTGGCATCGTCAACCCGACCCAGCTTGCACAGATTTACCATGAGTCTGAGGCATGCCTTGTGCTTTCTCTGACCAACGCGTCTCTTCTACCGCTTGAGCTGCTCGCCGCAGGCTGTGTGCCGGTAATGAATGACGGCGACAATAATCGCATGGTCATAGGCGAGAACCCGGATATCGTATATACGCTCGATTCTCCGATTGAACTGGCTCACGGACTCGATGAGGTTGTTAACGATCCAGATATTGAAGCCCGTTGCAGGCGCATCTCCAAGCGAGCGGAAAGCTCCTCTTGGGATGCCTCGTACGATAAGTTCGAACAAATAATTCTCCGAGAGGCCACCACTCAGCATCATGACTGATATCAAAGCCACTGTTTTTATTCCCACGTATTACGGCGAAGACAATTTGGATGAGTTATTCACCGCGCTGTCCACGCAGAAAGTTGGTTTCGAATACGAAATTCTGGTGATTGATACCAGTTCCAAGGACCGTACTCCTGAGATTATCAAGTCTTGGGAGCCAAAGTTCAAACATTTCCGGTATGAGACCATTACCAAGCCGGAATTCTCGCATGGCCGAGTACGCCAGCAGGCGGCTGAGAAGGCTCGTGGCGAATATGTTGTCTACCTCACTCAGGATGCGACGCCAGCTCATGACCGATGGCTGTATGAAATCATTCAGCCTCTAGAACGTTTCCCCCAGGTTGTTGGTGTCATGGGCAAGCAGGACCCCCGTACTACTGCGTTGCCGCTGCTGAAAGAGGAAATCATTCGTACCTTCAAGCAGTTTGGGCCGGACTTTGGCACTACGCTGTTTTATGAGGATGATTTTATTGATTCGCAGCAGCTGTTCGATTTGGTAACGTTCTATTCCGACGTGAACTCCGCCGCACGTAAGTCTGTGTTGCTTGGTGATGTGCCGTATCAAGACATTCCATATGCCGAAGACCAGAAATTTGGTGAAGATCTTATTCGTCATGGTTATATGAAAGCGTACGCGCCGCGTGCAAACGTATGGCATACGAATGAAATCAAACTTCGTGACTATAAGAAGCGTATGTTCGACGAAATTGTTGGTGTCCGTCGTGTGGGTAAAACGATGGATCCGATTTCTATCCTGTTTGTCATTAAACAAGTCATTCGAGCTGTAACACTAGGAAGTCTGTTCATTCTGAAAGATCACCAGTATACGTGGAAGCGCAAGCTCTATTGGTTGGCTCTCAATCCGCTGTTTGTTATTGAAAAGTGGAAAGGCGTCCGTGCTGCAATTGCCGTTGATCTGGACGATGAACAAACGATTGTAAAGCAGTCGTTGGAAAGTAATGAGGCAATTGCTCACGGGAAGCAATGATTTCGTCGTGATGAAAAGGATGAGGATAATGAAAAAACTTGATAATTTCCTCAGGCGGTGGCCCATAACGGTTTTACCACTATTATGGGTACTATTCTCAATACTGAATGTGCTTGTAAATTGTATTCCAGATCGGTTGGTAAAAGGATCTATTGCGTCAGGGATCGCCCAGATAAAAACAGAAGGGGCACACCCATGGATTTTCTTCACACCGCAAAGTCAACTTGATAGTTTTACTGATAGCATTATGCTGCAGCAGTCGCAAAGAACGAGTAATTGGAATGCGGTAACAGCATATTTTACTAATCGAGAAAAATGGGTGAGTTTGGAAAGTAGCGCTATGCATAATCCGGTTTATGCCGCTTTCGCAAATCAAGGATATCCCAGATACTGGCACGGATATGCTATTATTTTAAAACCATTACTAGTTTTTTTCAATTATAGTGCTATCCGTATTATTTCTTTTATTATTTTAGCTTTCTTAATTTGTATTGCTTTTGGCGTTGTAAAAGAAAGATTCGGAATCATCGCTGCTCTTTGTTTTACAACTACGCTGTCTCTGATTAATATATTTGTTGTACCGATGTCGTTGGTGTTTAGTCCTGTTACATATATTACATTGTCTAGTATATGTATGATTCGGATTTTTGATTCACAAGATTATCGTGTTCTTGCTTTCATGGTAGTTGGTGCAATCACCAACTATGTTGATTTTTTGACATTCCCTCTTCTGACACTTTGTATTCCGCTCATTTTTTGCGTGATGCATGATGCGTTATATGCTACAACAACTTCATTCCGTCGTTTCTTTACAGTTATTTATTCTAGTTTAATGTGGCTAATTGGATATTCTTCAACATGGATAATGAAATGGGTTATTTCTAGTCTTGTTATCCGTGAGAATGTCATTTCAGATGCAATTCACAGTATTATGGTTAGAAGTGATACCGGTGGAGTTAATGAGGCTCATGGTGTGACTTTTAATAAAGTGGAGATTATTCAAAATAACTATAACTGCATTATGAGTAACGTGCCGAAAAGAATGGTTTTCCTTTTCTTCTTTGTAATTGTTTCTCTGCTGTACCTGAAGTTCATAAAAGAAGGGGGCAATATTAGAATATTTGGAAGTAATATATTGTCAGGGCTTCCCGTTCTGCTTATTGGTGTCGCTCCTATTGTGTGGTATGCAGTTTTAGCAAATCATTCCGCAATTCATATGGAATTTTATGCATATAAAGATTCTGCAATTACTGTCATGAGTCTTTTAATGTTTATTGTTCTCATGTTTGCTTCTCCGAAAATAAAGAATCAACATCAAGATATTAACTTTAAAAATGGTTGATATTTATATAGGGATGTTGCTTTATAAAACTTGTTAGAGTTTGGTAAAAATTTTATAATTTGCGATTCCTATTGGGGCTGATTTTCGTACATAAGATAGGTATTGTATAAGATAGGTATTATGTAATCATGGAGTGATTGTGCAATACCTATCTTATGTTTATTTCATATTCTTAATTCGCCTATCGTAAATGGCTTTTTCCGATAGGCGAATTTGGCGTATCATTGCGCATTTGATTCTGTTTGAATTAGAGAGTTGTCTAATAAGCTCTTGAACAAGAATTTTATCGGATTCATATTGCTGATGATTGTGCGGTTCTTGTATGTGTGGAGCCTTCGCTTCGGCGTGGAATTCACTGACTAGTGTGTAGTAGCTGCGCATTGGTGGTACATCATGATCGAGACAGAGTCGGAAATTCTCGGTTGCGGCAGTGACATGGTCATGATGGAAGGAGAAGTCGCGTTTCTGATGCGTTACAGACTCTGAGCGCTGCAGCCAGTTATAGAGATTAATATCGATGTCCGCGACCGTATTCATCCGAACGTATAGCTTTCCTGCAATCGCTGTATCCTGTGCGTACATGCCTTCCGGGAAGCGAATGCCGTCCCACAGTTCGCGCTTGTACAGGCGGCACCAGTTGGCTTCGTTGAAGTAGCGGGCCTCGGTATTGCGACCGAGTTTATCGCCAATCAGACGCAGGCTCTTGCAGAATACAGTTTGGTAGGCGGCGAGCGGATGCTCGAACACGGTGATCTTGCCGGGCGCTTCAGCGCCGGATGCGGCCTCCTGAGCCACGGTTTCCAGCTGGGAGACGCCGAACTGACGCCAGCGGGCCTTGCTCATATCAGCTCCGGTGCTTACGAGTGCGTGCAGCAGATACTCGATGTTGCGGCGGTCGAGGATGTCGTCGTTGTCCGAGAATGCGATGTATTCGCCATGCGCCGCGTCTAGGCCGGCGTTCTGCGCCTTCGAGATGCCACCATTCGTCTGGTGAATCACCTTCACTCGTGGATCCTTCGCGGCGTACGCGTCGCAAATGGCAGGGCTGGAGTCCTTGGCCCCATCATCCACCAGAATCACTTCCAGATTCGTATACGACTGCCCCAGAATCGAATCCACGCAGTAATGCAGGTAATCCTCGGCGTTATACACCGGCACAATAATGGAGACGAGCGGTTGGGACTGCGGCATAAGTTCCTCTGGTAATTCTCTGTTGATGTGGACATTCTCAGTATCGCACGATTATTCATCGTGATGTGTTTTGGCAATATAGGATGTAATGCCGCGGTGCAGCTGAGTTTGCGTCGTTTAGGTCCCGGCGTTACAAACTACTGTCTATTGCAAATAATTGACATATATGGCAAATATATTTAATAGAACCGCTATGTGCGCTTGATTTTGTCATCGTAGATGGTGTGGTCGCAATCCTTGGCTCTGCCATTCACCATTTCCAGATTGTGTGTGGTTGCCTAGGATTGAATCCGTTCGACGTGTATACGAGTAGTATTGATATGACTTGTGTTGTGAATGCTGAATATGCGCATCACTACGGAGGCTTTGACTTTAAAGGGAAAACGAATATGACCGAATCAATCGAATACCCAGATCTGGTAATTGTCGGTGCGGGACTGTTTGGCCTGACTGTGGCGCAGCAGGCGGTGGAGCATGCGGGCGTTCGCGTGCACATCATCGACGTGCGCGACCACATCGGCGGTAACGCGTACTCGTACTTCGACCCGGAGACGGGCGCGGAGATTCACCGGTACGGTGCGCACCTTTTCCATACATCCAACAAGCGCGTGTGGGAGTATGTGAACCGCTTCACCTCATTCACCAATTACGTGCACCGCGTGTACGCCACGCATGACGGCGAGGTCTATCCGCTGCCGATCAACCTCGGCACCATCAACCAGTTCTTCCACGCGCATTACACGCCGGCCGAGGCGCAGAAGCTGATTGCCGAGCAGGCTGGCGAGCTGGCCGGTACCGACCCGGAGAACCTGAATGACAAGGGCATTCAGCTCATCGGCCGTCCGCTGTACGAGGCGTTCATCAAGAACTACACGGGCAAGCAGTGGCAGACCGATCCTGCTGAGCTGCCGGCCTCGATCATCAAGCGACTGCCGGTCCGCTTCAACTACGACAACCGTTATTTCAAGGACACGTGGGAGGGCCTGCCCGCGGACGGCTACACCAAGTGGTTCGAGCGTATGATCGACGATCCGCGCATCACCGTGGAGCTCGGCGTGGACTTCTTCGACGAGTCCCAGCCGTACAACAAGAAGGCCCTGCAGGCCGCCGGCATCCCGGTGGTGTATACGGGCCCGATCGACCGCTACTTCGACTATGAGCTCGGCGACCTCAAGTGGCGCACGGTGGACTTCAAGGAGGTTCGTTACGACGAGGGCGATCACTTCGGCTGCCCGGTGATGAACTTCTCCGACGCCGACGTGCCGTACACCCGCGCCATAGAGTTCAAGAACTTCAACCCGGAGCGCGCGGATCAGCAGAACCCGGACAAGACCGTGGTGTGGGAGGAGTACAGCCGCTTCGCCGAGCGCGGCGACGAGCCGTACTACCCGATCAACACGGACGCGGACAAGACGCTGTACGCGCAGTATGAGGCGAAGACCGCCGCTGAGCCGAAGACCGTGTTTGGCGGGCGTCTTGGCACGTACAAGTACTACGACATGCACCAGGTCATCGACACCGCCCTGACCGCATACGAAGAACAAGTCGCCCCGCTGCTCGCGAAGTAGTCTGGGCTGATTAGGCGCACTCTATTCACTCTATTATTGAACGCGCCTAGTCAATACGTCGTTTTCCGGGGGCGTCGCTAAACAATGAAGTTTGCGTGGCCCCCAGAATTCATCGTAGAAAGACCTGTTGCGCAGATTCAGCAAACGGACTGATAACTCGTATGCGGCCCGTTCCCTGTACGTGTCAGCAGTTTCTTGCCGACTAGGGCGTTAATGATCTTTATTGCAGTCGATTGAGAGACTCCGGTTACCGACTGCGCCTGTCTGCGAGTAATGCTGCCATGCTCTTTGGCGTAGTCAAGAATCTGCTGTTGCTTTATTGGCAGATTCGCAGTTCGTGTCGGAGTGACTCCTTGCGTAATGGCTTGTGCAGATGAAGTTTGCACTGGGCTGACAGCATTGTCACGTTGATGCTTAGGAAGAATGAGCCGGAATGCGTGGTCGCTGATATCGAACGCGGGTTGGATGGTTTCGTTCTTATAGTCACCCATAATTCTGCGAATGCCAGTGCCATATGCTTCAACTAGCTTGAGGCGATAGAAAACGTTGGCCAATTTGGGATTGCGCTGTGAGGAAATTCCGTTCATCATGTCCGCGCGGGTAAAGTTCTCGGGCAGCCCACCAAGGTTCATAAACTCCATGTGGTTGCTGAAAACGCTAATAAGAGCCGGGCCTGAAAGGCCATAATCGCGGTGAACAATGAGATTCAGTATTGCTTCGCGTAATGCCAGTGGTGAATACTCGTAGTTATCTACACGCCGCATAGTCGCATCCATATATGAATGCACCGCATTGTGTCGCGATATGAATTCGCTGACTTGGCCGAATTGGGTAAGCAGCGAGCCTGTGAATTCTTGCCTGTTCAGAAAAACTTCCTTGACTTCGTCGGCAAACACGGCTGCTTTGATTGAAGCAGTGCATTGATCGGAGAGCAACCAAGCCAGATTGGTATAGACTCCATCTGCATTGATCATCCCGAGTGTTCGTTGCGCTTGTGGCGTAAACGGTAGTGCCGCATCGGCGAACGCTGCCTGAGCCGCGGTGAAAGTAAGCTCCTGGTTAAGGGAGACTGCGTTTTCAAATGAGTCGCCCGCTGTCTGTTTGATCATGTCGATAATGGCCGTCTCAGAGGCGGGGATGGATGCAGCCCCTGAACGAATATATACGCCAGCGGGTCGAATCCCTTTATCGGCTAGATAATAAGGGCGGTGGGCGCCGCGTTGTATATGCACGGCTACGACTGGTGTGTTGCGGATGCTTTCGTTCTTGACGGAGACGAAACTCATTACGTCAGGTCGAATGCCGTCAGAAATTGCTTGTGTTGCTCGACGCATGGTCTCGTCGATGTTGCTGACTCCAGTCACATCTCCGTTGTCCTCAATGCCGATGTAGATGGTTCCTCCGTCAGTGTTGGCAAATGCGACGGCCGATCGCTTGGCCCCATCGACCCATGTGCGCTTGAATTCCAGATGTGGGCCTTCGACTAATCCTGCCATCGTAGTGCTTTCTGCCAGTATCTTATCGCTATCTTCTATCTTATCGTATCTTATCTTCTATCTTATCGCGAGAGAGTGTTAGATACGGTAGATGCGCTGGTGGGGATTGGGGGACGCCTATGTCCCACTATGATTTGTGGTGTGCTGTAATTCGTTGCCTTGTAAGTATCTAATTTCAACTGTACTTACAATTGTGAGCTTTTATGGCGTTGGGTATGCTGGTGCTGAATGGCGATTGCGCACAAAGAAGCGCGGCGATATGAGGTGCCGGATGTGTTTTATGGAAGGGGAATTCGATGAGCGAGCTGAATGAGCGTGAAAACTTGGGCGAGACTTCTGGCGAAGGGCGTCAGGCCGAAGCTCAGAATCCGCAAAGCGAAGCAACTGCGAATAGTGCATCTCCGCAAGCGGGGCAGTATACGAATCCGGGTATGCCGCAGGGTAATCCGTACGTTGATCCGTACAATGCTTATGCCAATCCCCGCATCGCCCAGCGATACAACAGCTTTGCCGTGGGCGGTTTCGTTGCGTCATTCTTTGTCTCGATAATCGGCATTGTGTTGAGCGTCATTGGTTTGAGTGAAATTAAAAAGCAGGGCGGCAAAGGCCGCGGACTTGCTATTGCCGGAATAGTCATTGGCACGGTCAAAATCATCGCTGAAATCATTCTGATTATTGTTGTGATTATCGGCGCGGTTTCCTGGATCGAGCAAGAGTCTCGCAACGGTGGGCTGGATGGTTACTCATATGAGTACAACTTCGGGGATTTCGACAATGGCCATAACGGCAATCGTGACCACAGTACCGATGGACATGACCACGGTGATTTTGATGACTTTGATGATCTGTTCGGATATCAGTATCAAGGTGATAACACTGCTGCCGCTTTCGCATAAGCGGCGAACTGATTTGTGCTTCTGTGCTTTGCGATGCGGGGCAATAAAAGTACGTTTCGTGCAAAATTCGTCATGCCGGCCCGAAGTGCCGTAGTAGTGTTGGCCCTATGAGACTCGCACGATTTTCTTTGAATGATGCGCCGCGCTATGCCTTCGTGCAGAAGGACCCGGTTGACGGCAAGGATTACCTCATCGAACTGGACGGTCACCCGCTGGCCGGCGACCAGGTCAAGCCCACGGGCAATCGTTACGCGGTGGATGCGGACGGTGTGCGCCTACTCGCCCCGGTCATTCCTTCCAAGGTGTACGGTCTGGCCAAGAACTACGAGGCACACGCGCAGTTCATGCACGAAGCCGGCCACTCCGAGATCGCGCACGCGCCGGAGAACATGGTCATCTTCACCAAGCCGTCCACCTCGGTGATCGGCCCGGATGACCCGATTGTGTACCCGGCATGCTCCAAAGACATGAACTTCGAGCCGGAAGTGGCTGTGGTGATGGGTCGCATCGCCAAGAACGTGCCGGTTGAGAAGGCTATGGATTACGTGCTTGGCTTCACCTGCGTCAACGACGTGACATTGCGCGACCTGCAGGGCCTTGACCCGACCTGGACCCGCGCCAAAGGCTTCGATACGTCCTGCCCGCTCGGTCCGTGGATTGTGATGCGCGACGACCTCGACTGGAAGGATGCGAAGATCTCCTTCACGCTGAACGGTGAGGATGTGCCGATGGCATCCGGTACCACCGCGAACCTGATTCACGGCATCCCAGAGCAAATCGCCGCGATTTCCTCGTTCTCGACGCTGCTGCCGGGCGACGTGATCATGACCGGTACGCCGAATGCGTCCGGACATCTCGACCCGGGCGACGAGACCATCGTGCATGTGGAAGGCATCGGCGACCTGCGCAACGTGATCGTGCGTGCCTAATTTTGTTTGCCCGTATGGCATCGTGGGCGGCTTAAGGGGCAGTAGCTGCGCGTCCGAACGGACGTGGTGTGCAGTTACTGCCCCTTTTGTGTGCTGAACAGGCAGCAACTGTGCGAGGGACTCGTCAATCCGCGCAGTTACTGCCTGAAAGAGGTCTGGAATCGGCAGTATCTGCGCGTGGGTTGTGTCCGCCCGCGCAGATACTGCCAGCCAGCCGTCCGTTACGCCCCCGGCAGCACCGCATGCAGGGCGGTCATCACCACCAGGCTGATGATGGCGGTCACGGTGAGTGAGAAACCGGCGAGTTTGGCGTTGCCGGTGAGTGAATCGGTGAACTTGGTGGAGAAGATCGTGATCGGGGCGAAGGAGCCCAACACGATGATCTCGCGGATGCGCATGTCGAACGGCAGCAGGAACCAGGCGGCCACGGCGATGATCGCGCCGAAGACCATGCGCCAGCCAATCACTTTGAGCAGTTCCATGCGATCCTTGCGGTTGTCCGGAATCTCCATCATCAGGCCGATCATCGCCATCGCACAGAAGGCGTTGGCATTGGCGAACGGGGTGATCAGCGTCACGATAGGCTGCGGGATCGTGATGTGCAGGAACATGAACACCAGCATCAGCATGTAGATATCGAACGAAATCGAACCCAGGAAATCGCGGGCGATATTGCGGATGCGCAGAATCATCGGCAGTGATTTGAAATTTTCGTCCATCTTGAGCAGCGTGCGCGTGATGGTCAGGGATCCGGCGGTGGCCACGGTGGCGTTGCCGATATCGAGCATGATGATCGGCAGGCCGGCGCTCGCGCCCATGAATGTCTGCACCACGGGCAGGCAGAATGCGCCGAGGTTCAGGCCTGAGGCGTTGAGCATTTGGAAGGCGCGATAGTTGCGTTCGTCGCCATGCGAGCCGAAATACACGATGAACAGCGGAATCGCGCAGGCGAAGAAGCCAAACAGCACGATCCACAGCATGCGCATGTCGTGCTTGTTGGTGGCGAACGAGAGGATGATCGCGCACGGCAGCGTCAGATTGAATACCAGGCCTTGGGCCACCTTGTAGCTTTGCTCGGTGAACACGTGGAGGTGCTTGAGCAGATAGGGGCCGATGATGGCGAGCAGCAGCGCGCCGGATTGGAAAATCATGAAGCTTCTTCTTGTCCCTCGGAAAAGAGTGCGCCGCATGCCGTTGCTGGTGCGGATACTGACGCGCGAACGATGCCCACAATAGGAGCTGCCGTGCTCAATTCAAAACTTGAGTCACCTTCACTCAAGTTTTGGGAATAGAATAGGGCGTAGGTCGGTTGAACGAATCAGAACATGACACGAATGCTTGCCTGCTGGTGCGCAGCGGATGTTGATGCTGTCACCGCAGGCGGGCATACAAGAAGACTTTGGAGGAACACATCATGGAACAGAAGTTCACCACCATGGCCCAAGAGGCCGTCGGCGACGCGATTCAGAGTGCGTCCGCCGCTGGAAACGCGCAGGTTGAGACCCTGCATGTGATGGATGCGCTGCTGCGTCAGGAAAACGGCGTGGTGCGCTCGCTGATCGAGGCCGCAGGTGGCAATGCGCAAGCCATCGGTGCCGCCGTGCGTAACGCGTTGGTCGCACTGCCGAGCGCATCCGGTTCCACTACTTCGCAGCCGCAAGCCAGCCGTCAGCTGACCGCCGCCATAGCCCAGGCTGAGAAGGAAATGCAGCAGATGGGCGACGAATATGTCTCCACTGAGCACCTGCTCATCGGCATCGCAGCCAGCAAGCCGAACCAGTCGGCTGAAATCCTGGAGAAGAACGGTGTGACCGCAGCCGCACTGCGCAAGGCTGTGCCGAGCGTACGCGGTGGCGCGAAGGTCACCAGCCCGGATGCGGAAGGTTCATACAAGGCTCTGGAGAAGTACTCCACCGACCTGACCGCCGCCGCCAAGGAAGGAAAGCTTGACCCGGTGATCGGCCGCGATCAGGAGATTCGCCGTGTGATTCAGATTTTGAGCCGTCGTACCAAGAACAACCCGGTGCTGATCGGCGAGCCTGGCGTGGGCAAGACCGCAGTCGTGGAAGGTCTGGCCCAGCGTATCGTGGCCGGCGATGTGCCGACTACCCTGCAGGGCAAGAAGCTGATTTCGCTCGATCTGGGCTCGATGGTGGCCGGTTCCAAGTACCGTGGCGAATTCGAGGAGAGGCTTAAGGCCGTCCTGAACGAAATCAAGAACGCCAACGGTCAGATCATCACGTTCATCGATGAGATTCACACCATCGTGGGCGCGGGTGCCGCCGAGGGCTCAATGGACGCCGGCAACATGCTGAAGCCTATGCTGGCCCGTGGCGAGCTGCGCCTGATTGGTGCGACCACGCTGGACGAGTACCGTGAGAACATCGAGAAGGACCCGGCTCTGGAGCGCAGGTTCCAGCAGGTGTTCGTGGGCGAGCCGTCCGTGGAAGACACCATCGCCATTCTGCGTGGTCTGAAGCAGCGCTACGAGGCGCACCACAAGGTCACCATCGGTGATGATGCGCTGGTCGCCGCCGCAACGCTGTCCAACCGTTACATTTCCGGCCGTCAGCTGCCTGATAAGGCCATCGATTTGGTCGATGAGGCCGCCGCACACCTGCGTATGGAACTTGATTCCTCCCCGGAGGAGATCGATGAGCTTCAGCGCAAGGTGACTCGTCTTGAGATGGAGGAGATGCAGCTCAAGAAGGCTGAGGATCCAGCATCCAAGGAGCGCTTGGGCAAGCTGCAGGCCGAACTCGCGGACACCCGTGAGAAGCTCAGCGGTCTCAAGGCGCGTTGGGATGCGGAACAGGCCGGCCACAACAAGGTGGGAGACCTGCGTGCCAAGCTCGATGACCTCAGGGTGCAGGCGGACAAGTTCACCCGTGAAGGCAACCTAGCCGAAGCCTCCAAGATCCTCTACGGTGAGATTCCTTCCATCCAGAAGGAACTTGCCGCTGCCGAGAACGCGGACGCCGAATCCAAGGGTACTGGTTCCACCGACCCGGCTCAGGAGCCGATGGTCCCGGACCGTGTGGACGCCGACTCCGTGGCTGAGATCGTGTCCGACTGGACAGGCATCCCTGTGGGCCGTTTGATGCAGGGCGAGAACGAGAAGCTCCTGCACATGGAGGACTACCTCGGCAAGCGCGTGATTGGCCAGAAAGAGGCCATTCAGGCTGTGTCTGACGCTGTGCGTCGTTCGCGTGCCGGCATCTCCGACCCGAACCGCCCGACAGGTTCGTTCCTGTTCCTCGGTCCGACCGGTGTGGGCAAGACCGAGCTGGCCAAGGCGCTCGCGGACTTCCTGTTCGACGACGAGAAGGCCATGGTGCGTATCGACATGTCCGAGTACATGGAGAAGGCGTCCGTGTCTCGTCTGATCGGTGCCGCGCCTGGTTACGTGGGTTACGAGCAGGGCGGTCAGCTGACCGAGGCCGTGCGTCGTCGTCCATACTCCGTCGTGTTGTTCGATGAGGTTGAGAAGGCCAACCCGGAGATCTTCGACGTGCTGCTGCAGGTGCTCGATGATGGCCGCTTGACCGATGGCCAGGGCAGGACCGTGGACTTCAAGAACACGATCCTGATCATGACCTCCAACCTGGGCTCGCAGTTCCTCGTGAACGAAGACCTGGACGCGGACGCCAAGAAGAAGGCCGTGATGGACGCGGTCCATATGAACTTCAAGCCGGAGTTCCTCAACCGTCTGGACGACATCGTGATGTTCCATCCGCTCACCCGCGAGGAGCTGGGCGGCATTGTGGACATCCAGGTCAACAGCGTGGCCCAGCGCCTGACCGATCGTCGTATCACGCTCGACGTGACCGATTCGGCTCGCGAATGGCTCGCCAACACCGGCTACGACCCGGCGTATGGCGCTCGTCCGCTGCGCCGCTTGGTGCAGACCGAGGTTGGCGACCAGCTGGCACGTATGCTGCTGGCCGGCAAGGTCCACGATGGCGACACCGTGCTGGTTGACCAGACCGGCGGCGAGCACTTGGAGCTCTCCGCATGGGCCAGCGATCAGATCATCGGCGATGACCCGGACGTCAAGGTCGGCAACGTCTCCGAAGACAAGTGACGCTGACATAAGTCCTCAGAATGGTGGTTGCGGGTTGCCGCAGCCACCATTTTTTCATGTGCTGTGCGATATCTCGCTTGGCAGGGGTACTTTTCGTGTTGTAAGAATATCTATCTGCGTTGCAAGGGGTACTGCCTTAAGTATTCATCGTCCCCTAATGGCGAAATGACGTTAAGGCGACGGTGTTGATAGATGAGATTCTATGGTTGCGGTACCCCTTACAACGCAGATAGATGTTTGAAGAGTGCGAAATGTACCCCTGCCAAACGAGATAGCATGTATTCCCGCAATGCGTCGGCCAGTACGAGCCTATGAATACTGTGGTCGGGGATTCGAAAACGCTTCGCATGAGAGAGGGATTGCCGTGACCGGACGATTCGCGCCTACGCCTTCGGGTCGCATGCATATTGGCAACGTGTATGCCATGTTGGCAGCATGGCTTTCCGCTCGTTCCCAAGGCGACCGCATGCTGCTGCGCGTCGAGGATGTGGACAAGCCGCGTGTGATTGCAGGCGCGGACCAGCTGATGATGGATGACCTGCGTTGGCTGGGATTCGATTGGGATAATGCCGCCTCACCGATGTATCAGTCCTGCCGCACCGAGCGCTATGAATACGCGTTGGAATGCTTGCGCTCGCAAGGCGTGCTCTACCCATGCTTCTGCTCGCGTACTGATATTCGCGCCGCATCTGCGCCCAATGAGGGCGACGGGTTCATGGTGTACCCCGGAACGTGCCGCCGACTGCTGCACGAACAACCCAAGGAAGTGCAGGCGCGCCTGGCTCGCGGCGACCAGCATTCCATGCGCATTGCCATGCCGCCAAGCTCACCAGACCGTAATGTGTATTTCGATGATTGCGTTTACGGACCGCAGCAATATGATTTGCCGCGCGAAGTCGGCGATTCCGTAATTCGTCGCGCAGACGGATTATTCGGCTACCAGCTCGTCGTAGTCGTTGACGACTTGGACATGGGCGTTGACGATGTTGTTCGCGGGCGTGATTTGCTGCGATCCACCGCACTGCAGATGTGGATTCGGCAGTGTCTACTGGCAGGTGGATTCGAGCCGGAATGTGGCACTGCGATTGCCGATCCTGAATATGCACATCTGCCGCTGATTGACAACGCGGCCGGCCGCCGCCTCGCCAAGCGCGAAAGGTCGCTGGACATGGGAGCCTTGCGCGCCCGTGGAGTCACGCCTGAGCAAATCATTGGCTTCTGTGCCTGGCTGCTGCGACTGCGCCCGACTTCCGAACCGGTCGCTGCATCCGGGCTTTTGGATGATTTCAGCTGGAATCCGTTGCGAGCCAATCATCCCGATCGCGCGCTGGATCCCACGGACCCCAACACTCCGCAGTGGCTGGCGGACGCGCTGTAAGCCGCTGAGTCAATTTCACAGTCACTTTCACAAGAAGTTCATGGACAGCCAGCCTCACGAGGCACCTGTACCGCGGTAATCTGATACCACTAACGGGAAGGATTCCTATGTCTTCAAAACTGTTGAGAAATGTTGTGCTGGCAGGCGTTGCAGCTGCCGGCGCCGCCGCATGGGCTGTGGCTCCACGAACCTTCAATGACAAACGCCGCAACTTCGTGCCGTCCATTCCTGAGGTCTGGTACGCGCACCGCGGCCTGCATGATGCCGGTTCCGGCCTTGTCAATCCGAGCGATGTAGAGGATTACTCCGGCGATAATCCCATCAGTGCCGAAGCTGATAGCGCAAGCAACTCCATCGCCGAGAATGCCGATTACGTGGCGCTGGCCCGTCGTATGGCTATGAAGGCCGGCTATGGCAACCCGGATGTGTCCGGTCCGATTGCGCCTGAGAATTCTTTGGCTGCATTCGCTGCCGCTTGCGAAGCGGGCTATGGCATCGAACTTGATTTGCAGTTGACGCTTGACGGCCAAGTGGTTGTGGTCCACGACGCCGATTTGCTGCGCGTGGCCGGCGATCCGCGCCGCATCGAGGATCTTACTTACGATGAGCTGACTCGTATCCCGCTGTTCCCAGGCTCCAAGCCTGGTGATTTGAAGGCCAAGCCGTTGCCGGGCGCAGACGCGAATCCGCCGCTGGTGGTCACGCCGTCCACTGCACCGGACGGCTACTACCAGCATGTGCCGCTGTTCTCCGACGTGCTCAAGGTGGTTGCCGGCCGTGCTCCGTTGATTGTGGAATACAAGTTCAGCAACAACAGAGCTTGGGACGCTCGCACTGAAGAGCTGATGGAGAAGGGCCACGCGTTGCTGGAATCGTATGACGGCCCGTATGTGATTGAGTCCTTCCACCCTGGTGCTGTGAACTGGTACAAGGAGCATCACCCGGAGGTATGCCGTGGCCAGTTGAGCTGGCCGGCCAAGTTGACTAAGGATGGCCCGGTGGAATGGGCGGCGGGTCTGCTGGCGTTCGATTGGCTGTCTCGTCCTGATTTTGTGGCTTATGACTGGACCGGTGGCGCGTCTCCGCAGGTTCGTCTGGCTCGTGCGATGGGTGCTATGCCGGTGTCTTGGACCGTGCGCAGCAGTGATGAGCTGGCCCAGTGCGATCAGTACTTCGACCGCCACATCTTTGAGGCGTTTGTTCCTGACGCGCAGTGATTCATAGTGCTTGCTACCACAAGCACACTTCCACCGTGTGACAAATCCTCCACGTTGCGGTAATGCAGAATGGCTTTATTCCGACAAAATGGCGTTATGCTACTGCCCTGCAAAACCACACGGTGGAGGAATTGCCACACCGTGGGATCACTTGTGGTACGGCTCACCGGCGTTGATTTTGTAGGCGCGGTAGATCTGCTCAAGCAGAATCACGCGCATCAGCTGATGCGGGAACGTCATTTTCGAGAAGCTGAGTTTGAAGTCGGCGCGGCGCAAAATTGCATCATCAAGGCCGATGGAGCCGCCGATGATCAGTTGGATATGGCTGGTGCCGCGCAGTCCTAAGTCGTTGATTTTGGCGGCAAGTTCCTCGCTGGTGAGCTGCTTGCCTTCGATGGCCAGCGCGACCACGTAGGCATTATCGCGCAAATGTTTGGCGATACGTTCTCCTTCCTTGGCTTTGATTTGCCGTTCGACGCCTTCCGAGGCGTGCTCTGGAGTCTTCTCGTCCGCCACTTCGATGATATTGAGCTTGCAATAGCGGGAAAGACGTTTGGAATACTCGTCGATGGCATCGCGAAGGTATCGTTCCTTCACACGCCCCGGCGCAATAATGTCTATTTGCATACAGTCCTTGAAAACAGGAGACTCCCCTCAGTGAGGGGAGTCAAGTCAGATGTGAACTAGGGGAAGCGTTAACCAATCACGTAGCGGAGTCGACTGATGTGTGCGGAGGCCGACGTTCGAAGCCGAAGGCGCATACGGTTTTTCATAACGAGGAATTGATTAATGCGTGTGTCCTCAAGGCGCATCGAAGGAAGCGGTACAAAGGTACCGCGACTGAGGAGCTGTGCTCAACGCACAGCCTTCGCGGCACAGCCGCTCACTTCGCCTACGGAAAGTCCACAGGACTTTCCGTTTAACGGCTCAGCGCCGAGGACACTCCATTAATCAATTACTCCGTAGAGGCGATCGCCGGCGTCGCCCAACCCCGGCACGATGTAGCACTTGTCGTTGAGCTTCTCGTCGACCGCGCACACCACGACCTTGAAGTCGATAGATGGGTCGATGTGCTCCTCAACGTACTTGATGCCTTCAGGGGCGGCGATGATGTTGATTGCGGTCACATCCTTGGCGCCGCGCTCGGCCAGATAATGCGTGGCGGCGACCAGAGTGCCGCCGGTGGCGAGCATCGGGTCGATCAGGAAGCACTGGCGGCCGGAGAGATCATCAGGCAAACGGTTCGCGTAAGTGATCTGCTGGGTGGGGTGTTCCTCGTCACGCTTCATGCCGAGGAAACCGACTTCAGCGGTCGGAATCAGGCGGGTCATGCCGTCGAGCATGCCGAGACCTGCGCGCAGCACCGGCACGATAATCGGGCGCGGTTCGGCGAGTTTCTTACCGGTCATTGGAGCGACCGGGGTTTCAATCGGCGCAGCTACGACGGTCAAGTCGCGGGTAGCTTCGTAGGCCTCAAGCATCACAAGCTCGGAGACGAGCTCGCGGAAAGTGGAGGAGGGGGTGTTCTTGTCGCGCAGCACGGTGAGCTTGTGCTCGACCAGCGGATGATTCAAAACGTGAAGTTCCATAATTCCTAAGCGTAGTCCATGATTGCCGACCCGCCGAATCAGCGTCAGTACGGTAGTTGTCGGCCAAAACTGTAGGCCATCGACGCGAATGATACCGTCATCGATGTTGCGGTCACATCGCGAACGGCTCGTAATAGATATCGTCCGCGTGCACGCCATGCTTGAACAGCACCTCGCGCACGGCCTCCATCATCGGCTGAGGCCCGGCGATGAGATACGCGGCACCGGGGCGGATCATTGGCACAATGGTCGCTTCGTCGGCCCGTCCGGCCTGTAGCCGTACGCGCGTGGCCGGTGTAGTGCGACCGAACTGCTCCAGTTCATCGCGGTAGATGAAATCGCGTTCGGATCGCACGGTGTACAGGAAATCGACCGGACGATTGCCGTCCGCATACGCGGTGAGTACGCCGAGCAGTGGCGTGATGCCGATGCCGCCGCCAATCAGTACCAGCGGCGTGCGTTGTCTTCTTGCCGCAGCAACGTTGCGCCCCTGCTGCATAGCGATTTGGTCGGCCTTGGTGGTCGCATGGCTGTCGTGCTCCCGAATGAACTCGGCATAGCGGCCGTACGGCGGCACGATGCGTACGGCATCGCCGGGCTTGAGCGAGGCGATGCGTGCGGTGAAATCGCCGTCCGCACGAATGGCGAATGCCATCGTGGGGGAGTCGGGATGCGGCATGGTGATGGTGGTGCCTGCCACCGACGTGGTGTGCACAGACGTATTGGCATCTGTCGCAGTGGAAGCGGCGAATGAGGCACTTGCGGGCGCGGGGTAGGAATTCGTAAGCGAGAACGGATGGAATTCATGCATGCCATGTTTACCGGGGAAAGCGATGAATGCGAAATCACCGGGATTCCAGCGAATGTTCGCGGTGCTCTGGCCGGCGTTGGCGTGGGCGTTGGCGGGCGTGCCTGCAGTGCCGTCAATCGCTACGGTCAGCTCAGTGACGCGATCGGCCAGAGGGCGCACGGACACCACGCGGCCGCGAATCGCAAATGCCTCACGATTCACACTGCTCCAGATGTAGTAGGCGAACACAATGATTGTGGCCGCATCGAACAGGAAGATGAACGGCTTGATGGACGCAATGTAATCGATCACATGCACATGAATCACAATCAGCACGATGGCCACGATGTTCAATCGATGCAGCCACACACTCATCTCATGGCGGAATACCTGCTCAAGCGCACGCTTGATTGTTGCAAGAACCGGCACATGCGCGGTAAGCCAACCGGCCATAAACACCAGCGACCACACCGCCACCGCCATAAACAGATACAGTCCCAAGTGGCCGGTGAGTCCGATAAGCTCGCCCGCACCGGGCAGCAGGGCCTGATGCACGAAGGCGAAGGCGATGGCCAGAATCGCCAGCACGCCATGAATCATGTACATATGCGGCAATCCGACCGTGCGATCCACCCAGCGCGGGCGGCATGCGAGATACACGGCGGTGAGCATCCAGGTATAGGCGATGACGCCGATTTCCGCGCCAAACATCGAGCTGCTATAGAGTGCCGGGAAGCCGGAGACGAGCGTGGCCAGGAAGGGCAGTGGGACGATGAACAGCACCACGGCCCATGCCAAGGCGATATGCGAGGAAATATGTTTCATAGTGATTCCTGATGATTCCTTAGTGTGTATGGCTGAGAGGTTTGTCGTCGCCGGAGCCGGGCATGAATTGGGTGACGCTGCCATCCGGGCGCACGAATACAGCCATGAGATTTGACTGTGCGACGGGATTGCTGGCGACGATGCCGCGGAAGGTCTGTTCGCCTGCACTGATTGCCGTGGTGGCCCACATGTCGGCAAAAGTGAGGTGGTCGTCCACCACGGTGGCTTGGGCAAGGTCGTGCGCGCTGCGGGTGATGTGCTCGCCGCGTTTGCTGGTGCCTGATGTGGCGACTGCACCATTGCGCAGGGTGATGGTGCGCAGTGTGGCGTTGGGGTTGGCGGGATCCTGCACGCCGATATGCCAAGTGAAGTCACTGTTGCTGGCTACTGCGGTTTGGATATCACCGCCACCGCCAAGAGCCGCTGCTTCGCATACGCCGGTGTTGATTAGCGGCATCAGGAAGCGCTGATGTGCCTGTTCGATGGCCCAACCTTTGACGATGCCGGTGGGGTCGTATTGGCCCGCGTGCATCGGGTCGAAATGCCCGTGTGTCAGTTCTTTGGCTTGCTGGACGAGGGCGTAGATTTCCGCGAAATCGGTGTGTGGAAGTTGGTGTGAAGCGCCGCGTGAAACGCCTTGTGAAACATCATGCGCATTGTTATGCGCAGTTTGCGTGCTGAGCAATGCACTCCAGTCGCCTCGGCGGGCTGCAGAGACTTGGGAATCGGCGCGAAATGGCGAAAACGTGGCTTCGATGTGATGCAGGTAGTCGGCGATGCTGGGTGTGACTTCGTCAATAACCGTGGTGAGCTGTACGGCTTGCTGGGCATTGCCCGCTAATTGCACGGTAAACGGAATGGTCATCGCGTGGATGACGCGCGCTTGTATGACGGTCACGATGATTCCTTTCGATGCTTTGCCGTTGTGCTGCTGCTTACTTGCCGGCGTTTAGCGATTGGTTGATGGTATCCTGCAGCGAATTGACGAAAGCCGTGGAGGTTTCCGTAGCGCCAGAGACAAACTGGATTTCCGAGCTTTGCGCAGTGATGGCGCGTTCGGTAAGCGCCGGAATCGCTTGCGCGTTTACTTGCTGCGAGCGGCCGGTGGACGGTGCCTTGAGTGTGGTGATGGTGGTGATTTTGCCGCCGGAAACCGTAATCTGCAGCTGCACTTCGCCGTACTGGTTCTGGGTGGCGACACCGGTGTAGGTACCGTCGGTGAAACCGGAGTCGTTTGCTGAGCTGGAGTCTGAGCTGCTTGTAGAGCTGGAATCGGAATCGGAGTTGGCCGAGGAATTGCTGTCGTCGCTTTTATTGGATCCTGAGCTTGAGGAGTCGCTGCTCCCGGATGCCAGAGCGGTGCCGCTGGCGGCTGGCTGCTGCACAAAATGAGGCTTGACGAAAAGTAGGAATGCATCGCCGATGATGGCCAGTCCGGCCACTGCGGCGATGATGCCGCGCGTCACAGTTTTCATGGTCACTCCTGGAATGTTTTTATTTCGTATTGGTGTGGTGGCGCATCGGTGGAATACCGCATGCCGATGCGCGCATGAAAATCCCCTGCTACCACACGAAGATATCCGCCCAATGCTGGCGGCTGAGTAAACAATTTCTGAAAGCCCGCTGAAAACCGACGATTCTGTGAGGTATCTCTCACCTCACCTCATCCATCTCATCCCATCCACCTCAGCAAACGTACGCTGAGTGACCGTAAGCGTACGTTTGCTGAGGTAAGGACTCATGTTCCCTCACTTTTCGTACGGTGACGGCCATTCAGCGTACGTTTGCTGAGGTGAGGGTGCCGGAGCAGTGTGAAAGCGCCGATTCGGTAAATTACCGAATCACCAAAGTGGGCTTGAGCAGTACGTGCTGGTCATCGGTCGAGGCATGGGGGGCAGCACCGGGTCTATGCGGGCCGCCGCCAGCCGACGCGGGCGCCGATCCCGCGAGCTGCTCTTGGGTGATGCGCACGATGTGCCGTGCGCTTTCGATTAGCGGCTGTGCGATGCTGGACAGTCCCATCGAGCGTGCGGAGACTGTGTCATCGAAGCCGGTGATGATGATATCCGTATCGTTCGGTAGTACGGTGGCGGCGCCGATGGCGAGCGTATCGCTGACGCATACGATGGCGTCGATGTCAGGGCGTCGGTCCAGCAGCTCGATGCAGGCGGTTTGGCCGGAGAGAATGTCGTTCTTGGCTTCTTCGTACAACTGATCGAGCTCATCCGCGTTGGCCATGCGCGCGTCCAGCATGCTGCTTCGCCAGCCTTGATATCGGTCCATGCCGGTACCTGAAATGCCGGGCCAGCCGATAAATCCGATGTGTTTGCGCCCGTGCAGGATGAGGTGTTGGGTCATTTCGGCGATGCCATAGTGGCCGTCCACGTCCACCCACGGCGTGGCCGGATCGTTCATGATGCGGGCTCCCCAAGGGCGGCCGAACAACACGAACGGCTGATGATGCTCGTGGAGCCAGGCCAATCGCGGGTCGTCGTGCGTGGTGTCCGTGAGCACGAAGGAATCCACGTCGCCTCGGGAACGCAGGGCGTCGAACTGACGGATCTCGTCCTGCTGGGAATCGGTTTTGTAGAGGATTACGCGGATGCCGTTGGCGTCCGCCTCGGTGACGAGCGCGTGCAGGAACCGGTCGTAGACCTGCGAATAGCTGACCGGTGCGATGCCGATGCCGATGGTGTTGCTGCGTTGGGTGCGCAGGCGGCGCGCGGAGGCGTTGGGCGTGTAATTCAACCGGGCGATTGAGGTCTCGACCAGCTTGCGGGTGGCTGGTTTGACGATGGCGGGGTTATTGATGCAATTGGATACGGTTTGCGGCGAGACACCGGCGTCTTTGGCAACGTCTTTGATGCTGACCATGCTGTGTTCCTTCGTGCAATTGGCTTTGCTGCAAAGCCGGGGCGTCAGTGCCTGCCGTTTGGCTGCGGTGATTGGTTCGTTCCAATGATCGTACCGGATTTGACAGATCTTATTGTTGTTGTTTATTATATAACCACTTATTAGAACGTAAAAATCCTATCGGTCGGTAACCAAAGGAGATGCTGATCTATAGATTTCCCGAGTATTGATTTGTATAGCTTGAAAAGCTATAGGTGATACTGCGGGAAATAATTTGAACGTTCTAATGGGGGTAAACGAACAATGGCGATGACGACATGGACGTGCATGACGCTCGGAAGAAAGGACTCGACGATGAGGAACAGGAACAAGCTCACGGCGCTCGCCGCGGCCTCGGTGGCCGTAATGACCCTGCTGGCCGGCTGTGGCGGCGGCAGCGGTTTTGACGATACCGCCAGCTCGGATAAGCCCACCAGCGACAGCTCACAGGAGCTCACCGTACTGATCGGCTCTTCCGGCGATACCGAAACCAAGGCCGTCAAGGACGCCGTGGCCGCATGGTCCAAGAAGTCCGGCACCAAGGCCACCGTGCAGGTGGCCAACGATCTGGCCCAGCAGCTCTCCCAGGGCTTCGCCGGCGGCGACCCTGCGGACGTGTTCTATCTGGCGCCCGAGCAGCTCGCTGGATACGCCTCCAACGGCTCCTTGCTGGCCTACGGCGACCAGCTCAAGAACAAGAGCGACTTCTACGACAACCTCCTGCAGACCTTCACCTATGACGGCAAGCTCTATGCCGCGCCTAAGGACGTGTCCACGCTGCAGCTGGTCATCAATACCGACATGTGGTCCGAGGCCGGTCTGACCGACGCGGATTATCCGACTACTTGGGACGAGCTGGCGGATGTGGCCAAGAAGCTTACCAACAACGATCACGTCGGTCTGGCCTTCAACGGTGAGTATGCCCGCATCGGCGTGTTCCTCAAGCAGGCCGGCGGCGGCCTGGTCAGCGACGACGGTTCCACGGCCATCGCCAACAGCAGCGAAAGCCTCAAAGGTCTGACGGAAGTCAAGGATCTGCTGGACACCGGCACCGTCAAGTACGCCTCCGATCTCGGCACCGGTTGGGGTGGTGAGGCCTTCGGTTCCAAGAAGGCAGCCATGACCATCGAAGGCAACTGGATCACCGGTGGCCTGTCCGCCGACTACCCGGACGTCAAGTACAAGGTGGTGGCCCTGCCCGAAGGCCCGGCCGGTAAGGGCACCATGCACTTCACCAACGGCTGGGGCATCGCGGCCGACAGCAAGAACCAGCAAGGCGCCATCGACTTGGTCGAATACCTGACCAGCGATGACGTGGTGATGGGCTTCGCCAAGGCGTTCGGCATCATGCCCGCCACCAAGACCCTTGCGGACACCTGGAAGGGCGAATTCCCGGAGCTCGCCACCTTCATGGATGGTCTTGATTACTCCGTGACCGTGCCCACAGCCAAGGGCGCCGCCGACGTGGTGACCGACTTCAACGCCCAGCTCGAAGGTCTGAAGACCGGCGATCCCAAGACGATCCTGGACAAGACCCAGACCAACCTGGAAGCCATTCTGCAGTAATCCCGCGTGATTGGCTCCCCTCTTTCCGGCAAGGAAACAGGGGAGCCAATCATTGAGACCCCAATCAACAAAGGAGTTGAAGCATGTCTGCATCACCGGCGGCAACCCCGCGCAAGGGGCGGGCGCGGAAAATCGAACGCCAGCACATCGACCGCAAAGGCCAGGAGATTTCCGGTTGGCTGTTCTGCCTGCCGATGATCGTGATCCTCGGTGTGTTTATGTTCATCCCCATCCTCATGGCCCTGTGGGTGAGCGTGTCCGACTGGACCGGCCGCGGCACCCCGTTCGGAGGCAACGTGAACTTCGTGGCCGGCGAGAACTACGCTGACGTGCTTGCCAAGCCGGGCCTCGCCCAAAGCGATTTCGGCACGGCACTGCGCAACAACGCATGGTACACATTGATCGTCGTGCCGCTGCAGACGCTGCTTTCCTTGGCTCTCGCGGTGATGTTGAACCGCAAGATCCTGAAGGCCCGCAGCTTCTTCCGTACGGCCTTCTACTTCCCCTCGGTCACCAGCTCTGTGGCCATCACCGTGCTGTGGCTGTTCCTCTTCAACGCCGCAGGCCCGATTAACGCCATACTGAAATGGTTCGGCGTGAACGGTCCGAACTGGTTCAATGATCCGCAGGGCATCATCCATATCCTTCTCGGTGCGTTCGGCATTAAGAACGGGCCTGCAGTGCTCACCGAGCACAGTTTCCTGGGCGTTAGCGCATGGGACTGGCTGGCCGGCCCGTCCGTGGCGATGTTTGCCATCATCCTCATGGTCATCTTCACCACCTCCGGCACCTACATGCTGATGTTCATCGCCGCCTTGCAGAGCATCGGCGAGGCCACCGAGGAGGCCGCGATCATGGATGGCGCCACACCGTGGCAGCGCATGTGGAAAGTCACCGTACCGCAATTGAAGCCCACGATTTTCACCGTGGTGACGCTGGGCATCATCGGCACCTGGCAGGTGTTCGACCAGATCTACACCGGCACACAGGGCGGCCCGGCAAAGACCACGCTCACCACCGCATACCTTTCGTACAGTGCCGCATTCAACAGCCAGGAATGGGGGCGTGGCGCCGCAATCTCCTTCATCCTGTTCGTCATCATCATCGTGATGACCTGGATTCAGCGTTGGGTGATGAAAGACAAGAAACTGTCCCGCCGTAAACTCGCCGAGTATGAGGCGATGAAGGCCGAGGCCCGATCCATGACCAAAGCCGAAGTCATGTCGCTGGGCGCGGGCCGCTCGGGCAAGGCCGCTGCTGGGATAGCCGAAGCGGTAGACGCAACTGTTGTTGGAAAGGAGCGTTGAGATGCATAAGACCCAAGGTTCCTGGTTCAAGCGATTCCGCGATAGCGGCATCATCCTATACCTTATCCTGATTGTGCTGGCGCTGATCTACATCATGCCGTTCATCACGCAGGTGGCCACCTCTTTCAAAACCGATGCAGACGCCACAGCCAACCCGATCTCGCTGGTGCCGGAGATCTGGACCACCGCCGCATATCAGAAATTGTTCCTCAATTCGGACTTCCCGGTCTGGTTCAAGAACTCGTTCATCGTCACGATTGTGGTGACGCTTGGCCGTGTCTTCTTCGATTCGCTGGCCGGCTATGCGCTCGCGCGTATCGAATTCCGCGGTCGCAACCTTATCTTCAACCTGCTGCTGGCGGTGATGAGCGTGCCGATGGTGGTGCTCCTCATCCCCAAGTTCCTCATCATCAAATCCCTGGGAATCTACGACAGCTACGCCGGCATGATTCTGCCGCTGCTGATTGATGCGGCAGGCGTGTTCATCATGAAGAACTTCTTCGAATCGATTCCCCGATCCGTGGAAGAGCAGGCGATGATTGACCGTGCGGGTACCTTCCGCATCTTCTGGTCGATTGTGCTGCCGATGGCCCGCCCGGCGCTGGTGACCATCTCGATCCTGTCTTTCCAAGGATCGTGGAATGAACTCTCCCATTTCATCGTCTCCACGCAGTCCTCGTCTTTGACCACCTTGACCAAGGGTGTGGCGTCGCTTGCCAGCGGCCAGCTCTCGCAAGGCAACCAGTATCCGGTCAAACTGGCGGCCGCCGTGGTCATGACCATCCCTGTGGCTGTGCTGTTCTTCGTCTTCCAGAAGCAGATTATGAACAGTTCCGAAGGCTCCGTGAAGGAGTGACGCCGGCCGGCGAGAGCCCAATCAATACCTCGATTCTTTGCTCAATTTTTTGGAGAACCAACTATGACTACATCCCAGCAGATCCGCCAGCCGTGGATGCACGACATGCGTCCGATCCTCACTGCGCCAGCCCAGCTCTGGGCCGAAGCCGACGGTACGGTGGACGCATCCGCCGCTCATGCCGGCGCAGCCAGCCTGGCCGGCTACTACGTAGGCGATACCCGCATCCTCTCGCGCATTGTAACCCGTGTGAACAGCGAGGCTCTCACGCCAATTTCCTGGCGTTCCACCGCCGCCGGTCGCAGTATTACCTCGCTGGTGGCCCGCAATGTCGAAGGTCCGACCGTGGACCCATCCGTGCGCGTCAGCGAAACCCGCGAACTTACGCCGACGACATTTGCCGAGCGATACGCAATCGCCAGCGTGATCACCGAACCTATCGAACTGGACTTTGCCGTAACGCTGCGATTCGACATGGCCACAATGCAGGAAATCAAAGGTGGCACACCGTCCACGGCTGCGGCAGGCGGACAGATTGCGATTACGCGACCAGTCAATGGCGAAGCCCCCGCCGTGCAGGTTGCATACGGCAACATCATCGTTGATGTGACTGCGGATGATACGAATGCCGGTGTTCCTGTGATCGATGTGGATGGGCTTGACTGCACCTTGCGCTGGCATCTGACGGTGCCTGCGCGCGGCAGCGCCACGGTTGGACTGAACATCGCCGTGGATGCCAAGGCCAATGCGGTGACCGCCGCCGCTTCTGTAAGTCCGTGGGCCAATGTTGCGGTTGAGGCCGCGGACAGCCGTGTGGCCGACTGGGTTAACACCTCGCTGCGCGATCTCTCCGGTTTGCGCATGGCCATCCCCGCGCTGCCGGACGATGAGTTCCTGGCCGCCGGCGCCCCCTGGTTCTTTACGCTGTTCGGACGCGATTCGTTGTGGGCCGCGCGGTTCATGCTGCCGTTGACCACCCGTACCGCCATGGGCACGTTGCGCACGCTCGCGCATTTCCAAGCCCAAGAGTCGAATGCGCAGACCAACGCGGACCCCGGCAAGATTATGCACGAATTGCGCGCGGAGACGTTGGTGCAGACCGGAGCATTCGATGATGGCATGCGCCTACCGCCGCTGTATTACGGCACTATTGATGCCACGCCGCTATGGATCATCCTGCTCGGCGAAGCATTGCGCTGGGGTGCGCCTGAGGAAGAGGTACGCGCGCTGCTGCCCAACCTTGAGGCTGCGCTCGCTTGGCTGCGCGACTGGGGTGACTGCGATGGTGATGGTTTCCTGGAATACATCGACCGTTCCGGTCATGGTCTGAGCAATCAGGGCTGGAAGGATTCCGGCGATTCCGTGCGTTGGAATGACGGGCGCATCGCCGAGGGGCCCATCGCCCTGTGCGAGGTGCAGGGATATGCTTACCAGGCTGCCGTGATTGGTGCGGATTTGTTGGAGCGTTTCGGTCGCCCTGGCGCTGATGCGTGGCGCGAGTGGGCCGCCCAGCTCAAGACCCGATTCAACGAGCTGTTCTGGGTGGATGATGGCCGAGGACGCTATCCCGCCATTGCGCTGGACAAGGATAAGCGCCCGGTCGATTCGCTGACCAGCAACATCGGCCACCTGCTCGGTACCGGAATCCTGGATCCCGAAGGTGTGGCTGCGGTGGTCAAGCGGTTGGCCAGCAATGACATGCTTTCCGGCTATGGCGTGCGCACGATGAGCGCACTTGCCGGCGGTTATTGGCCTGAAAGCTACCATTGCGGCTCGGTGTGGGCGCACGACAGCGCCATTGTGATGAATGGTCTGCGCGCGGAGGGCTATGTTGCCGAAGCTTTGCAGGTGGCTGAGGGATTGGTGCGTGCTGCCGCCGCATTCGATTATCAGATTCCCGAGCTGTATTCCGGTGATGCGGGAGAGAGTGGGCCTGCGCCGTACCCGGCTGCCTGCCATCCGCAGGCATGGTCCGCAGCCTCCAGCGTATCGGTACTTGCGTTGTTGCTCGACTTGGACCCTGATGGGTCCTCGTCGCCGGTTGACTCGCCGCTTGCCCAAGGTTTGCAGATCATGCGCGATGCAGGATGAGGCAATGAAGGTTGAGGAATTAGCCGCCTTTACCTCAGCAAACGTACGCTGAGTGACCGTAAGCGTACGTTTGGTGAGGTAAGGGTGCCGGAGAAGTGTGAAAGCGTCGAGCCGCGAAAGCGCCTGTCGGCGCAAGGGCTGGAGCGTTAAGCGGACAGCACGGTGTGCTGTCCGTAGCGACAGCCTGAGCGAGGCAATAGCCGAGCGAAGGTGATGTTGAGTCTTCGCGTAAGCGAAGTCCTTAATTGCAGGACCGGAGGGGCTCGCGGCACTTGCGGAATTGCTTGGATGATGGAAAATGAAGCGTCGAGCCGCGAAAGCGCCTGTCGGCGCAAGGGCCGCTCGCGGCGGCAAAAAATGGAGCCCGGGGCTTAAGCACGGCCCGACGCGAATCCCTAGTATAGCGTGCCGACTGATATTGGCACGCCGGCTGCCACTACTCCAGTCGCCCGCGGCGCCAGAGATGCGCGCCTTGCTCGAATGTGCGCGCGGTGGTCATCAGATTCGCCGATGTATGCAGCAGACGGGCCGCTCGAGTCGCGGGATGCGTTGTCCCCGAGCTCGGTGCTGACCCTGCGGCCTGCTTTGCGGACAATTCTTCGCCGACGGCGGCGCTCCGCTTGGCAGCCACCCGCAGCCCGAGCGCCACCACATCGGTAAACGCTGCCGCACGCTCCAGAGCCACGGCGAAATCACCCACGAATGCACCGGAGAGAATCGAATCAGCCAATCGTACGATGTCATCTTCGGTAGGTGCCTGGTCTACGCCGGCAATCGCCGATGCCGTAGTGGCCACCGGCTCCCCGAGCCGCCACAGCTGTGCAATCGAATCACGATTATTGCGCATCCATGTGCGCAGCATATACAGTCGCCACAGCACACCTGGCAGCGAATCCGGTTCGGCGTCGCTCCAGAGCTCCGCGATTTCGTCTACGCCGACGGTTTCCACCAAAGTCAGCACGCGCTGCACGACTTCCGGATCTTCGCTATGACGCACACGATCCAGCAATGCTGCAGCAGAGAGATGACTCATCTCGCTGAGGGCCTGTGGATCCATGCCGCCGGCCAACCCGTCGGCCACTGCCGGGTCGAGCTGAGCCGGGCGCGATGGGCGCGCCGAACCCATGCGGGCCGGGCTGAACGCAACACCGGCTGCACGCAATGAACCGAATCCCGGTCCTAAGCCAGACCCACCATGCGCGGCGGCATGAGCCGCTGCCGCAGCCGCGGATGAATTGGATGAGTCGGGGAAAGCAGGCCTAGTAGACAAGCGGTTGAACCTTCTGAATATCGATGATTTCCGGACCATCCGGAGTACTGACAACGAATAATGCTACCGCTGTGCCGGTGGGCATGAACGGCGTTTTCGCGATAAGCCGCTTGCCGAGCGCCGCCGGCCGGCACATGCCGCGCAAATGCTCGAACATGCCGCCGATCACCGGCCGGTGCATGCAGATCACTGTGCCCTGCTCGCGTTCAAGAGCGAAGTCGATTTCGCTGAGCGTGCACTCCCACGCGCCCTCCGGATTGGCAGCAAAAGCATCTTCGGTGAGCTCGTTCAGCTTGACCATTTCGCTGTTGGTTTCCCAAGCGAAGGTTTCCAACGTCTGCTGGCAGCGAATCCATGGCGAAGTGGCCAAACGAATGGGATTGAAACATGCGAGCTCGGGATTCAGCGCATAAGCGGCCGCTGCGCCGCGCGGGGTGATCGGACGATTGGCGTCCGTGCCCTTCCACATTTTGCGGGCCTCGGCTTTGCCGTGGCGCACGATGATCACCGGTTGCGCCTTGAGCGCGCCTTCCTGCACCCGGTCGACAAACAGCGCCAGGACGTCCTTATCCGTGGAATGCGTCAGTTTTTTGCGTGCCTCAAGTGGGGTGAGCCAGAGCACCTCGTCGATTTCGCCTTCGTCCGCGCGGTGCACCGGGCCGAATGCATGCGTGCGGCGCAGATTATCGACTGCGCTGATCGGATGCGCCATCCAGAACAGTACATGCTTGCCATCTTCGGAGATGTTCTTGGTATGCCGGTGCTTGGCGCCTTCTTCGGAGATGGGATAGGTGACCTCACCCAAATATGCGCCAAGCGCTACTGGCAGTCCGCTTTCCTCGCCCATCTCTCGCACGGCAGCATGCCTATGCGATTCATTGGGATCGAGCTTGCCCTTCGGCCAGCTCCAATCGTCATACTTCGGACGGTGCACTATGCACAGTTCGATTTGACTGAGTACGTTGTGCGATGAATCCGACAGCGCCTGCGCGTTCGCGGCATCGTAGGATTCGTCGGATTCGGATTGTTCCCGGGTGCTGAGCGTTTGCGTGGCAGAGCTCTCGGCGGTCTTCCACCGGTAGATGATTCCGCCGGCGGCTTCGGTGACATGCCTCATATTATTGCTACCCATCACTGGTTATTGTAGGGCAAATCTGCTGCCGCTACGTAGTTTGTGCTTACAAAACGACGATGCCCGGTTTCCTGCGGGAGTGCAGGAAACCGGGCATCAATCACTATCTGTCCGCTAACAGTCTACCAGTGTTTTTGTGTTAGCGTTCACACATGGGTGTGCATGCGCGGGGCATGTCAGTTGTGGGCGGCGCGGCGGCGGGAGTGCTTGCGAATCAGGTACTCCTGGCTGTCCACTAGCGGGCGACCCTCGTCATCCTTGGTGTGCAGTACATAGGTGCCGTCCGGCTGCATGTGCCAGCTCACGGTGGAGTCGGCCATCTGCAGGTCCACATACTTGATGAGCTCGTCGATCTGCTCCGGAGCGGTGATACGCACCAGAGCCTCCACACGACGGTCGAGGTTGCGGTGCATTAGATCAGCGGAACCGATGTACACCTCAGGGCCGGAAGCCGGGCCTTCGCCGATCTGCGGGCCATCGGCGTTGCAGAAGGCGTAGATGCGGGAGTGCTCGAGGAAGCGGCCGAGAATCGAGCGCACGCGGATGTTCTCGGACAGTCCCGGAACACCAGGCTTCAGCGCGCAAATACCACGTTCGACGATGTCGATCTTCACACCGGCCTGAGAAGCGCGGTACAGGGCATCAATGGTCTTCTCATCGACGATGGAGTTGACCTTGATCTTGATCCATGCTTCCTTGCCGGCGCGAGCGGCATCCTCCTCGCGGCGGATGCGCTGAATCAGACCAGTGCGCACGGTACGAGGGGCAACCAGCAGGCGGTGGAAGCTGGACTTCGGAGCGTAGCCGGAAAGCTGGTTGAACAGGCGGGTCAAATCCTGGCCGACCACCGGGTCGCAGGTCAGCAGACCCAAATCGGTGTACAGACGTGCGGTCTTCGGGTTGTAGTTACCGGTACCCACGTGGCAGTAGCGGCGCAGACCGTCGGCTTCCTGACGCACGACTTCGATGAGCTTGCAGTGCGTCTTGAGGCCCACGATGCCGTACACCACGTGCACACCTGCGCGTTCGAGCTTGCGGGCCCAGGCGATGTTGGCATCCTCATCGAAACGAGCCTTGATCTCCACCAGTGCGAGCACCTGCTTGCCAGCGTGTGCGGCATCGATCAGTGCGTCGATGATCGGGGAGTTGGAGCTGGTTCGGTAGAGCGTCTGCTTGATAGCCAGGACCTTAGGATCCGCCGCAGCTTGTGCCAGAAAGGCCTGAACCGAGGTGGAGAAGGAATCGTAGGGGTGATGCAGCAGGATATCGCGCTCGCGGATGGCGGCGAAGATGTCCTGTGCGCGGGAGGATTCGACTTCTGCGATCTGGCGGTTCGTAGTCGGCACGAACGGGCGGTTCTTCAAATCCGGGCGATCCACGCCACCGAGTTCGAAGAGCACGGTCAGGTCCAGCGGGCTGGGCAGACGGTAGACCTCGTCCTGGCTCACGCCGAGCTGGTCGGCGAGCAGCTGGGAGAGGAACGGGCTCGTGGTATCGGTGATTTCGAGGCGGATCGGCGGTCCAAAGCGACGACGCAGCAGTTCCTTCTCCATGGCGTTGAGCAGGTTCTCGGCGTCGTCCTCTTCCACGTCGATGTCTTCGTTACGGGTCACGCGGAAGGAACGGGCTTCCTTGATGATCATGCCCGGGAACAGGGATTCGAGGTGTGCGGCGATGAGCTTCTCCATGGTGATGAAGCCGTAACGCTCATCCTTGGACTCTTCGTCGGTCATGTCGTCCACCGGAACCAGGCGCGGCAAGTTGCCAGGAATCTTGACGCGGGCGAAGTGGGACTTGCCGGATGCCGGGTTCTCCACGATCACGGCGAGGTTGATGGAACCGCCGGAGATGTAGGGGAACGGGTGGGCCGGATCCACTGCGAGCGGGGTCAGCACCGGGAAGACCTGCTGGCGGTAGTAGCGGGAGAGACGCTCCTGCTCGGATGGGGTGAGCTTATCCCAAGTCAGCAGGACGATGTGCTCCTTCTCCAGCTCAGGGAGAATGGTGTTGATGGTGTAGTGTGCGTGCTCGTCCTGCAGACGATGCGCGGTCTCGCTGATGGCGCGCAGCAGCTGGCGTGGGCTCAGGCCCGCGGCGGAGGGCACGGCGATGCCGGAATCGATACGGCGCTTCAGGCCTGCTACGCGGACCATGAAGAACTCATCCAGGTTCGAGGCGAAGATCGCGGAGAAGTTGGCGCGCTCAAGCAGCGGCACATCTTCATCTTCTGCCAGCTCGAGTACGCGCTGGTTGAACTTGAGCCAGCTCAGTTCGCGGTCGAAGAAGCGATCCTTGGGCAGTGGGGCTTCGCCTTCCTTATCGACGCGGCGGTCGTTCTTATCTGTTTCGGCAATATGCTCTGCGATTTGGCTGCGCAGAATTGCCTTTGAGGGTGCGTCAAATATCTGTGCCATAGCTTACATCGTAGGCTTTGGTGTGGCCGGATTCCGGGGTTACGCGCCAGAGTTCAGACTCCGTTCATGTTGGTGTTGAAGTTGTGTGCGACACGCCGGTGGAAGACTGCAATCGCACGGAAGCAAACATCGTACGGGTTCGAATCGAACGCAAGCATTCGTTTATTGGATATATCTAAGTTCGATTGAACAGTTGCGATAAAAACCGAACAACCGTGGTGCTCGGCTTGCGGTATCGAGGCTACGTGAATAGATTATGAACTACAAGAACAACTGAACAGAGCAGAGCCCACAAATAGTGTATGGTCACGAGGACTGTTACGTTGGACGGGCATTGGAAAGACTTACCGTTGCAACGATGATGTTGTGCAGAGATTCTGCTCGCGAGGTTGAACTTGTAGAAAAGGCCCACTTCGGTGGGCCTTTTCTTTTGCTCAATCACAGGTGATGGGCCCTGGGTGATGGTCATAACGGACTGTAACTGCGCGTCCGTCCGTACCTCTCGCGCAGTTACTGCCTGTATTGGGCCGCTAATCGGCAGTATCTGCGCGGTGCAACGAAGGCCTCGCGCACATACTGCCGATTGGAGCCTCATTTCCGGCTGTAACTGCGCGGCGGATACGTCAGAGCGCGTACATAGTGTCTGTTCACAACCTGTTTTGCCTGCGTGACCGCCGCCTGTTTCAAGATTGCATGTGTACAGTGGTGTGCATGACGGAAACACAGCGAGCTCCCGAGGGTTTCAGACCCCGTATCAAGCCGGCCGAAGCCGGTGATGACCGCCCGGTTTCTATCTCCGCGCGGCTTGGCCGGCTGCAATTCCATACGTCTGGCAAATTCCGTGTGCTGCAGGTCGCGGATATTCAGGACGGTCCGAAAATCGCCAAAGACACGATCGCGTTGCTCGAAGCGAGCCTTGATGCCACGCGCCCTGACCTCGTGATTTTTTCCGGCAATCAGATTGCCGGATTCGGGCCCTCGTTTGCAGGGACGTTCCGCAAGCGCCGCTGGAGCGAGGAGTCCATCAGCGAAAGTGCACTTGAGAAAACTCGCACCATGGTGCGTGAGGCGACTGCCCAGCTGGTGGCTCCATTGGAGGTGCGCAAAGTGCCGTGGGTGGTGACCTATGGCAATCACGATTTCCAGTGTGGGCTGAGCAATGCCGAGCTTGAGGCCATCTACCGTGAGTTTCCTGGCTGCATCAATGCCGCCGATACGTTGTTGCCTGATCAAACCATATACGATTGCGAACCGGGCACATTGGCTCTACCGGTGCGTGATGTGGAGAACAATCGCAATGTGTTTGGCTTGGTGATTCTTGATTCTGGTGATTATGCACGCGGTGGCGGCTTCGGTGTACCTTCTGAGTGCGCGCTTGATTTTCTGCGCAAAGTGCCGGGATTGCTCAGTAACCAGGGCGAGCGGAGTGACCAAGATGGTGCAGTGCAATCGATGGTATTCCAACACATGCCGTTGCCCGAATACTACGATGTGCTCAAGCCGGTGCCGGCCAATACGGCTTATGCGATGCAAGGATATCGCAATCATGCCAATACCTATTACATTCTCGACGAGGAACGCACGCAGCCGGGCAGTTATCTCGGCGAGGGCATCTCGTGCCCCGATCAATCAGATGAATTTGCGATTCTGCGCGATACCGGTGGCTACTTTGCTGTGGCTGCAGGCCATGATCATCGCAATGGATTCGTGGGGAAGCATCAGGGGATCACGCTAATGGCCACTCCAACCTGTGGTTTTAATACCTATGGCCCGGCGCCGGCGAAGCGTGCGACACGACTGATTGAGTTTGATATCCGTCACCCATATGAGCCGCGTACGCAGCTGCTGGAGTTCGGCGAGCTGGTTGGCAAGCCCAGTTCCAAGCAGGCGTACACCTATGCGCTGAACCAGAGTGTGCCCGGTGAAGGCGAGGGGGACGATTTGCTGCGGAAGCCATCGATTTGGAGCAAGGTGGCTGACGTGTTCCACGACATCGCCATCAACTTGCCGTGAGTCACGATCTGTGACATCTTGCAGTCGTTTAGCCTGGAAAGAATGGACTGTAGGTTTTTGAACAAAGACTGTAGGAATTTAAATAAAGACTGTAGGTTTTTGAACGAAATACGTTAGGAATCCTACAGTCGGTGTTCAAAAACCTACAGTCAGGATTGAAAAACCGCCAGCCGGTATTCAAAAACCTACAGTTGAGGATATGAAAGATGGTTGGCACAGCCATATAGTCAAATATGTAACAGAAAGGGCTGTTCACTGGGGATATTTCAGTGAGCAGCCCTTGAAAGTAAAGCTGGTTGTTTGCTGAGCGGATTAGCGAACGGCCTTAACCAGTGCTTCGGTCAGATATTTGCCGGCGGCCATGACCAGCGGCGCATAGCGGCGGCCGGGGGCTGCGCCCATACGGCCGGTCGGGCCGGAGATGGAGATGGCGGCGATGACCTGGCCAGAGGCGTTGCGAATCGGAGCAGAGATGGAGCACACGCCCTCTTCGCGTTCGTTCACGGACTCGGACCAGCCACGCTTGCGGACGGCGGCTAACTTGGTGGCGGTGAACTTGGCGTGACGCAGACCCTGATGCAAGCGTTCGGAATCCTCCCATGCCAGCAGAATCTGAGCGGCCGAGCCGGCTTCCATGGAAAGCATGGCACCTACCGGAATCGAATCGCGCAGACCGGAGACGCGCTCCACGGCGGCGATGCACACGCGCTGATCGCCCTGGCGGCGGTAGATCTGTGCGGATTCGCCGGTGCGGTCGAGTAAGGTCTGCAGAATCGGGCCGGCGGCGGTCAGCAGGCGATCCTCGCCGGCTGCGGCGGCGAGCTCGGCGAAACGGGAGCCCAGTACGAAGCGGCCATGCTGATCACGCAGCACGAAGCGATGGCGCTCAAGTGCAATAGCCAAGCGGTGCGCGGTCGGTCGGGCCAGACCGGTAGCGGCCACGAGCTGGCCGAGCGTGGACGGTCCGGACTCGAGTGCGTCAAGAATTTTCACGGTTTTATCAAGCACGCCAACGCCGGAATGAATCTCCCCGTCGGATGCAGGAGCAGATGCTGCTGCGGGGGTGGTCTCAAGCGGCTCGGGCACGGTAGCGCCGTCTTCTAAAGGTTCTTCTTGGGAATCAGTCATAATACATGTGATTATGCCATCTCACATAGTGAAATACCAAATCGAGGAAGTGTCTCACTTGGTGGTCGCTGTTCAAAACATCATCCACGATGTTAGAAATTACTGCATACGCACAACTTGACACAGTATATAAGGTATCCACGGACAGCGTGCAGTATGGCGAAAACAAGTATTAACGCGGTTATCTCAATATCCGGCCTGAGCAATGCCGAGCCCAACATGACCACATAGGCTTATACCACGAACAAGGCGCGAACACAATACTTCGCGCAGAATTTTTTGGAGGAACACTATGGGAACGACACTGGCCGAGAAGGTCTGGGCCGATCATCTGGTGCGCAAGGGCGGCGACGGCGCTCCCGATCTGCTGTACATCGATTTGATGCTCATGCACGAGGTCACCAGTCCGCAGGCATTCGAAGGCCTGCGTTTGGCCGGTCGTAAGCCGCGCCACGTCGATCAGCTCATCGCCACCGAGGATCACAACACCCCAACCGTGGATATCGATCGTCCGAACCCGGATAAGACAAGCGCCCTGCAGCTGAGTACCTTGGAGAAGAACTGCAAGGAATTCGGCGTGCGACTGCACCCGCTGGGCGATGCCGACCAGGGCATCGTGCACGCGTTCGCCCCGATTCTGGGCCTGACCCAGCCGGGTATGACCATCGTGTGCGGCGATTCGCATACCTCTACTCATGGTGCGTTCGGCGCTTTGGCGTTCGGCATCGGTACCTCCGAGGTCGAGCATGTGATGGCCACACAGACTCTGAGTCTGAAGCCGTTCAAGACCATGGCTATCAACGTCAACGGCAAGCTGCCGGCCGACGCCACCGCCAAGGATATTATTCTGGCGATTATCGCCAAGATCGGTACCGGCGGCGGCCAGGGCTACGTGATCGAGTACCGCGGCGAGGCCATCCGCAACCTCACGATGGACGAGCGCATGACCGTGTGCAACATGTCCATCGAGGCTGGCGCCCGCGCTGGCATGATTGCGCCTGATGAGACCACGTTCGAATATCTGAAGGGTCGTCCGCATGCTCCGGAAGGTGAGATGTGGGACAAGGCCGTGGCGTATTGGAAGACGCTCAAGACCGATGATGACGCTGTATTCGACAAGGTGGTGGATATCGACGCCACTAAGCTTGGGCCGTATGTGACATGGGGTACCAACCCTGGCCAAGGTCTGCCGATTACCGCTGACGTGCCGGACCCGGCCAAGATTGCCGACGCTACTGAGCGTTCCGCCGCCGAGCGTGCGATTAAGTACATGGGTCTGAAGCCCGGCATGCCGATCAAGGACATCGCTGTGGATACCGTGTTCATTGGCTCCTGCACCAACGGTCGCATTGACGATCTGCGCCAGGCCGCTGCAATCATGAAGGGCCATCACAAGGCCGATTCGATTCACCGTGTGCTGGTCGTGCCAGCATCCTCCCGCGTGCGTCTGGAAGCGGAGAAGGAGGGCCTTGACAAGGTGTTCAAGGACTTCGGTGCCGAATGGCGTAACGCCGGCTGCTCGATGTGCCTGGGTATGAACCCCGACAAGCTGGTGCCGAATGAGCGCTCGATTTCAACGTCGAACCGTAACTTCGAAGGCCGTCAGGGCAAGGGCTCTCGCACGCATCTGGCCTCGCCGGCCGTTGCCGCCGCCACCGCTATCCGCGGTACGATTTCCAGCCCGGCTGATCTGTAAAGGACGTTAGATTATGGAAAAACTCACTACTTTGACCGGCGTGGGCGTGCCACTGCGCCGCTCCAATGTGGATACCGATCAGATTATTCCGGCCGTGTTCCTGAAACGCGTGACCAAGTCCGGCTTCGATGACGCCCTGTTCTACGCATGGCGCCGCGACCCGAATTTCGTGCTGAATCAGCCGGAATACGCCGGCAAGGGCCAGATTCTGGTGGCCGGCCCGGAGTTCGGCATCGGTTCCTCCCGTGAACACGCCGTGTGGGCCTTGCATGATTACGGCTTCCGTGTGGTGATTGCACCGAGCTTTGCTGACATCTTCTACGGCAACACCGCCAAGAACGGTGTGCTGGCTGCGATTATGCCGCAGGAATCCGTCGATCTGCTGTGGAAGCTGCTCGAAGAGGAGCCCGGCCGTGAAATGACGGTTTCTCTGGAAACCCGTACTGTGACCTGCGGTGACGTGACCCTCCCGTTCGAGGTTAACGACTACACCCGTTGGCGTCTGATGAACGGCTACGACGACATTGACCTGACGCTGCAGCATGAGGACGATATCGCCGCCTACGAGAAGATGCGCGCCGAAAAGTTCCCATTCAAGCCCAAGACCATTCCTGCCAAGCACTGGCCCGAAGAACAAATCCAGTCCGCTCGCGAACCGGAAGATGACGGCAGCTGGGCTGGACCACTAGCTGATCGCGGCATTATTTGATGTATCCCATGTGGGCTCTTCTCTCGGGAAGAGCCCACAGTCATTCCATCCACTGCTGTAGCACCTCGGCATCGGCGCGATGCAGGAACATGAATCGTAATTCATTGATGCCATTCATTACAAACAATGACATCTGCACACGTTCGATGCCGCGCGACTCGCGCCACAATGCCGTGTACCGCGTGATCGATTGCACCCGTGCCTTGCGCGTCACCAAAACGAATCTGGTGAGCCGAAGCGCTCCAGTAACAAGAATGCGCGATGAACAATAGGCGTCGGAATCATTGGCGCCGAGTAGTGCGAATCCTTCATTCTGAGCTTTGAGCAAACGGCACACCATCCACCACAATCCCAGTGCGATCGGCACAATCATCAGCCACCAAGGCCAACCTAAGCCCGGAACGGCGCACCAAGTGCGCAATGCCACTGCGGCATGCGTATCGGAACCCAACCAAACTGCAACAGTGATCGCCAATGATGCAATCACCGGCAGTGTGAGGTAATAACGCAGCAGATCGCGCCCGGTATAGCGCAGTTGCGGCACATATGTAACAGCCCTCGCGCTTTGCTGTGCGTGCGATGACGATGCAAACCAGCGCTGCCCAAGCGCAGCAGACACTTCCGGCAGACCCCACTCCGGCAATATCTCGTGCAACACCACATACACGCGCCGGGTACTGATTACTGGCAAAATTTGCGCCGCTGAAGTCCCACTTTCCTTGCTTTCATTGTTGGCGGTTGAGGAGCTCAGCCCCAATCCAACCGAACAAAGATGGAATGGCCGACGCAACATCGACTGGTGGATGGTCACCGTCTGAATACGACTGACCGGAATGGTCGTGGTATGCCGAGTGAATAATCCACGAACCACCACCAAATCGTCACCGCGACGCCATACCTCGAATCCATAGAATCTCAGCAGCGAGGTGACGATGCTCACCGCCATCAGCAGCATCACGCATGCCACTATCAGTACGATGACCGAAAGTAGCCCACCGGTGAGCGCGGTCTGTACTGAGCGCTCGGCCTCATGCATCATGCTGCGCGGTAACACATCCTGAACCTGCTGCACAAAGCCATACACTACAAGCGCTGCGGCCAGAAATCCGATGTCCGTAATGGCGAACAGCAGGATATCGCTTACCGAGGCGCGAAATAGAGGTGTTTGCGATGGGTGGCTGGTTGTTGGCGCTGGAGCCTGTGGAGCCTTTGCCAAGGTGACGTTCGAATCTGCCGCCGTGGGCTGCGACAATGCGCGCAGATGTTCCAATTCAAGTTGCAATGCAGCTGGCACTGCATCCAATCGAATATCGGTATCTGCTGCACCTGCTGCCGAAACAGTAAGTCGTACTACTCCAAACGGTTGCAAATAGATAGGTTGCGAGCTATTGATGGCATGAATCGAACCATAGCTAATCGTTCGATTCTTGCGAAAGAACAACCCCGATTTGAACGCAAGCTTGTCAGGCCCCAACTGATATCGGGTGGTCAACCAATTGATGACGGGCTGGCAGAGCGCGACGCACAGCACGCTGAGAAATATCAGTGCGATGGTTATGGCAGACAGCTCCCTGCGTGCAATGAACAGCAGTGCGAAGAACAGTCCGATGACGCCTTTGGCGGTTTCCACCACGCCGATGATTAGAGAAGCTGGGTGTAGCCTGCGCCAATTGGTGTTTTCGGTGTTCATCACAGATCATCCTTGGCTGCGGCCACTCGCTCGGTGATCAACGACACCAACCGCTCGGCCTGTGCGGTGTCCAGCGCGGCGATCTCATGTTCGTCGGCTGCGGTATGCACCACTACGGTGGTCAGGCCAAAGTGACGCTGCACTGGGTTCTGCTTGGTATCCACATGTTGTACACGCGTATACGGCGTAGTGGTGGAGCGACGGAACAGCCATCCTTTGCGCGTGGCAAGATCGCGCTCGCCGATGCGGAATCGGGTGAATGCATACAAATACTTGGTCTGCAATGGCTGCGAAGCGAGATCCAGTATCGAGTATGCTGCGGCCAGTGTGACAATCAATCGTTGCCAGAACCCCCACCAGTCGTTTGCCATACATATGGCTGCGACCACGGCACAGACTGCCAGCCAAATAATGCACTGGATTGATTCGTTGATTAGCCAGACAGTACGGACGCGCGATGGTAGTGGATGCCAATCCTGATTATTGGTGGCGTGAGATGCTGTTTCGGTATTGCCGTTTACGGCCGAGTCACTGGAGCCATCGGCAAAAGCTGTGGTCTCTTGTGAGCCAGTACCGGACTGATCCCCATGCAGCGCCGGTCGAACCGTGTGATGATCATCCATCGTGACTTTCCCCCCCTGCGTTGGTGTATTTCCACTGCACTGAACATGAATGCGTCCAATGAGAGGATTCTATTCTTAGGATAAAGGACTTTTCGAGGGAGGGAATATTTTTTCCCTACATCAACAGTCGGCCTTATACTTGGTCCCATATGCAAAGATGCCTCGGTATACTGGCCGAGATAATCGTGACATAGGTTGGAGAGAGACGATGTCGAAGAACATCACACAACGATTGGGTGGAGTAATAGCTGCCGTGGCGAGCCTCGCCATGCTGTTCTGTGCCCTGCCTGCACAGGCGGTGGATTATTCTAGCGTGGGCTCGGAAGCCACAGCAACGGCTAATGTGATTCAGGCCTTGGAATATGTGCAGGATTTGAATACGCTGCGTGCACGTACGGATCGTCGTCCGTTGACTGCACAGCAGATTATCGACGCAATTAATGCTGATGAGCATGCCAATTACCCATCGAGTTACGTTGACGGCAAGGCTGCTGACGGTAGCGCAGTTTCGGCGCTTAAGGTTAATGATCAGCTGATGTCTTGGGCTCAGACACGTGCCAACGAGTTGGCGAAGCGTGCTGAGAGTGTGAGCGATACTGAAAGCCCGCTCGATGGTCATGCCAATACGGCTAATGGTCGTCCTAGCTGGGCAGTTGATACTTTGACATACGCGCCAGGAGTTCAGCCGGGGACGTTTACTTTTGGTCCAGAAGCGTTGGCGATTGGATACCCTGATTATGACCCGAATATGGCACCGGTTGCTGCCTGGTATAGCGAATTGAATGCTGAGAATAATCTCGAAGAGCTTCGTAAGCAATATCCGGGTTGGACGGATGCCGATATCCTGTCGCAAGAGCGTCAAGGCTATGGCCATTACCTCACAGAGGTAAATCCTTATGCTGATATTGCCGGATTCGGTGTGGCAAAGGTTTCCAGCGGCAGGTGGAAAGGCGCTTTGGTATCCGTGCTTGAGGTCGGCAATAGCTGGAATGCTAAGGGCAATACTCAGAGTGTTGAAGAAGCTCTTGCCGGATTGCGCAGCATTCAGTCGGTTATCAATCCTTCCGCAAAGACGGTGGAGTCCGGCACGGGTACTCCTGCTGGTCTGCCGACCACTGTGGGCGTGAAGTATACCGATGGCTCCACGGGTCAGGCTGCTGTGACGTGGAGTGTTCCGAACGACTGGAATAAAGAACGCAAGCAGCATACGCTGACTCTGACCGGTACGGTTGCCGGTACTCAATTGAAAGCCTCACTGGAGCTTACCGTCAAGGCGGCCACTATTACCGGCGCTACTGCCGATGGCGCTACTGCAGTGACTACGCCTTCCGGTACTAACCCGGAGAGCAAGCTGCCGAAAACCGCCACCGTTGCATGGTCGAACGGCAGTGAAGACAAGAACGTTGCCATTAAGTGGGAATCCAACGATACCTACAAGCAGCGCGCTCCTCAGCCGTACACGCTTACGGGCACTGTCGGTAAGACCGGCAAAACCGTGACCGCTACCATCACTGTAAAGCCGGCTACCGTATCCACAGTTGATCAGCCTGCCAAGGCTTCCATCAGTAAGGGAACCAAGCCGACAGTTCCGACTAAGGTCAAGGCACACTGGTCTAACGGCGATACCACCGATGCCACTATCACTTGGAATAATGGCAAGAATCCGGCTGATGCATCCTTTGATGCCATTGGCAAGCAGACCTTCACTGGTACCGCTGAAGGCAAGCAGGTGACTTGGGAAGTCGAAGTCGTAGCCGCAAAGGTTGACAAGGCTTACAATCCGGCTCCGATTGCTACCGAAGCTGGCGTCAACCCGACTTCTAAGCTGCCCAGCACGGTTCAGGCTGATTTTGATAATGGTCAGAAGAAGCAGAATGTATCCGTTGCGTGGGAAGAGTTGCCGGAGACTTGGAAGAACTACCAGGGTGGCACCATTACGCTGAAGGGTACCGTGAACGGTCAGGCCGACAAGACCGTGACTCTCACCATTACCGTAAAGCATGCCATCATCGAACCGCAGACTCTTGCCGGTGCGTCTGTTCCGGCTGGTGTGAACCCGGCTGACAAGCTTCCGAAGACTGTGACCATCACCTGGTCTAACAACACTGGCACCAAGAGCAATGTGACAGTCAATTGGAACAAGATTGCCGATTCCGCGTATGCCGAAGTTGGCGCATTCAACGCTACCGGCACGGTGAACGTGGAAGGTCAGACCGGTACGGTTACGGTTCCAGTCACCGTGACTGATCCGATTGCGATTAAGGTTGCTTCGACCAAGGCCGAGGTTGAGACCATCGCCACGCATGCGCCAGATCTCAGTGGTGTGAAGGCTGTCGTCACGTACTCCAACGGTTCCACTAAGACCGTGGATATCGCTTGGCCTGCGGATATTGACGTCAGCAATGCTGGTACTGTGCCGGTGACCGGTACAGTACAGGGCGTCACCATTAACGGCAAGGCCGCTACGGTAACGCTGAACGTTACCGTCAAGCCGCGTGCGATTACTGCTGTTGCTCCATCGACCGATGCAATCAGCATTCCGACCGCCAAAGACACCGACCCCAAGCCAAGCGTTACCGGCAAGGTGACGGTAACTTGGAATGATGGTGCAACCGAGGTTCGCGATGTTGTGCTGACCCTACCTGACGGATGGAACCACGACATCGCCGAGCATACGATTACCGCTATAGGTCGTACTGATGGATGGGCGAAAGATATTCCATTCTCCGTCACTGTTGAAGCGGCTTCTGCCGAAACGGTTGAGAACCCTGCCGATCTCAGTACCCCGGTCAAGCTGGTGCCTACACTGCCAGCTGCTGTCAAGGTCACTTGGAGTAATGGTCAGACCACGAATGAACAAGTTTCCTGGACCAAGCCGGCTGACTCCGTATATGATCAGGTCACCCCTGAAGATGCACCTATCGTGGTTAATGGCACAGTGAAGGGCTTGCCTGTTAGCGTACGTATCCGCGTAGTTGCGGCAACTCTCACTGGTGTGGATGCTCCGGAAGGTGTTTCCACTGAAGCAGGTACCGCTGCTGCGCTTCCGTCCACTGTCACCGCTCATTGGTCCAACGGTTCCACCTCTCAGGTGGCTGTGACCTGGAAGACTGACGGCGTGGACTTCTTCAACCGTTCCGGTGTCGACAAGACCGTGAAGGTAAAGGGTTCGGTGCAGGGCTGGAACAGCGGTGTCGAAGCTATCGTCACTGTGCACAGTGCTGTAGTAACCAATGCTGTGGTCAACGGTAAGACTGTCATCACTACGGATTCCGGCAAGAATCCGTCCACACAGTTCCCGAAGAACGCCAAGCTCACCTGGAGCGACGGCGGCGCAGACTCCACCGAGAACATCACTTGGGAGAAGTTCACTGGCTATACCAAGCGTGAGGGTGGCCTGTTCACCGTAAATGGCACCGTGAAGGGCAAGACTGTTGCCATTCAGGTAACCGTGAACCCAGCGGTACCGGTCAAGGTAGTGGACGATACCATCATTCAGGCGATTCAGGTGGGTGGCAAGCTCGATCTTCCCGAACAGCTTGATGTGGTGTGGTCCAATGGCGACAAGGTTGCCACCGCCGTGACGTGGGATAGCTATGACGCCAAGCTGCTCAACAAGGTTGGTTCCTTCAAGATCGCCGGCAAGGTCAACCCGACCGATGACGTGGAATACACGGTTGTCGCCAAGGTGACGGTGTCTGCCAAGCAAACAACCGTTGAGCAGAACAAGACCGCGGATGAGAATGCTAACAAGAGCGATTTGACCGCCACCGGTTCGAATATCGCGACTGTTGCTGTAGCTGCAGTTGTGCTTCTTGCTCTGGCCGTAGGTGTGCTGGTCATCTCCAAGAACAAGCGCACTCTGTAGTGAATGCTCGAAGCGCATGAATCATATGACGGTTACTGCGCTATGAGCTCATGATTGCTATATGCTCGACATAAGGCGGGTTGCAGTTCGGACTAGTCTGAACTGCAACCCGCCTTATGCATTGAGTAGCATTTATCGGCCATCCATGGATTTGTATGTGATGCGGCAGGTTGATTGTATTCGTCAATGTTTGTGGACATCATCACATTTTGTTCAGGAATGGCGGATAGGTTGAGCAGCATGAGCATGAATGAGCAGCAACCGGGGCAGCCGCAGGGACGGCAGCCACTTGAACAGCAGCAGACATATGAGCAGGCGCATCAACCGCAGTCACAGTCGGGGTACAACGATCAGCAGGTGAAGGTGCCTCAATCACAGTCACAGGTGTCCCAGCCGCAATCGCAGTATTCGGCACAGCAGACGATGTCGATGCCTCCGGTCCCTATGGCTCCGGCTCCCCAATATCCATTTCAACATCCGCAGTACTTGCAGCAGCCGCAGTATGTGGCTTCACAAGTTCAGCCACAGCCGCAGTACCAACCGGTTCCGCAACCGCAGCCATATGCCGCATCGTCTCGGATAGAGGTGCCGCAACAGGCGGCGCAAGCTCAGCCGTTGCCATACGCGATGCCGCCATACTCGACTACTCAGCCGGCCGCGTTGCCTCAACCGCATCACTATGCCGCTGCACAGCCACAGTACCCAATGGCACAAAATCAATTCCAGCCGCAGCCGACTCCTGCACGGCCTGCCACACCGCAATATGCTGCGCCCTATCCTCTGACTTATCCAAGGTTGCAACCTCAGCCTCAGTCACAGCCCTACGTATATGCGCCCCCGCAGCCTCCGGTCATGGCGATCAACCCACGTCAATTGTGGAAAACCTGGCGCAGACGCGTGGTCAATCGTGCTATGGGACTTGCCTTCATCTATGAAGCCATGATGTATGTGGGCAGCATCGTGGCCGTCATTGCGCTTGGCGTTATCATGCCCAGCTGGTCGGATTCCACGAGAGGTGACGGTATCATCAGCCTGACTTCGCTGGTGTTCGCCATGGGATTCCTGCTGATCATGCGTAACCGCGACATTCTGACCCGCGAATTCTGGCTCGGCGGCCTGCATCGGGATACATATGGCGAGCCGAATCAGCTCGGGCGGATCAGCCAATATGGCGGCGGGCGCATGCGGGCGCAATGGTTCCTGATATTCATCCTGCTCGGCCTGGGTGTGCAAAGTGTGGTCACCTTGGCTCAAATGGGTGTCTCCATGTTCGGGGGCGACCTGGTTTCACCCACGTCTGAAAGCCTCGACGAATCCTCCAATACCGTGACCATGTGGCTATACGTCGGCCTATTCGGGCCGATTTGCGAAGAGGTGATGTTCCGTGGCGTACTGATGAAGGAGCTCAAGCCGCTCGGCAAGAATTTCGCCATCGTCACCTCGGCCCTCGCATTCGGCCTGTTCCATGACGACTTCGTGCAGGGCACGTTTGCTTTTCTGTTCGGTTTGATTCTCGGTTTTATCGCTATGGAATATTCACTGGTCTGGGCGATTGCTCTGCATATCTTCAACAACGCTATTCTTTCCGGCGTTATCGATACATGGTTTGCTGGGCAACTCAACGATTCGCAATACGCGGTGTACACGATAGTGCTTACGGCGATCGGCGTCGTTGGCGCTGTGATGGCGCTGGCGCTCTATGGTCGCGGACTGAAGCAGTATCGCATGCAGAATCGCAGTATTCCGGATACTTACGTCGGGTGGTCGTCCCCGGTGTTCATCGCATTTGTGATGGTGAACCTCGGCATGGCCGCGTTGCTGCTTACGGAAGCGTTGGCTTCTTAGCGAGACCTGATTTTTTGAGGCGTGGCCCGAGGCTCAAGAGCTGTCGGTTCACTGGATTGACTGTAGGTTTTTGAACATCAACTGTCGGGTTTCTAACGTATTTCGTTCAAAAACCTACAGTCAGTGTTGGAAATCCTACAGTCAAGCGGATGACGGCGGCAGAGACGTTCGCGGCATGGCTTATCGTTGGAATATGAGTGATTTTGAGCCGTTTTACGATGTGAATCGTACGTACGAAGACAATTACGCGCAGGGCCCGTTCGGAGCGTTTGCCGAAACGCTGAAATCCGGTACTGCAGTCGAAGAGGAATCCGGAAAGACCGGCGGATCGTTCCTCGGGCAACCGGTGAATCTGGCATTCGGCATTCCGGCAGGTCCTCTGCTTAATAGTCGCTACACCACGGCGGCTTTCCGTATGGGTTTTGACTTGGCTACTTATAAGACCGTGCGCTCGCGTGCGTGGGGTTGCAATCCGTTCCCGAACGTGCTGGCCGTGCACCCTGCTTCTACAGACGGTTCGCTGACCCCTGGCAGTGCCGAACTAGATGAGGGCGTACTGGCCGATACCAATTATGAGCAGCCGATTTCCATCTCCAATAGTTTTGGCGTGCCCTCCCAGGAGCCCGACGTATGGCAGCCGGACATGCGTGCCGCCATCGCTGCTGCCGCCCCCGGTCAAGTGCTGGTGCCAAGCTTCCAGGGCTCCCGCGTCGAAGGTATGAGCGAGGAAGACTATATTGCCGATCATGCAACCACCGCACGTTTGGTCAAGGAAACCGGTGCAAAGCTGATGGTGATGAACACCAGCTGCCCAAACGAGGGACATAACCGTTTGCTGTGCCACAATCCGCTGCTTGTGGGCCGTATCACTGAAGCGGTGAAGAACGAGATTGGTGATACCCCGCTGATGATCAAACTGGCGTTCATTCCCAGCGATGATGATCTTGAACTGATGGTGCGTTCCACCGTGGGCCGTGGCACGGTTCAGGGCTTCAGCACGATTAACACGATTTCCGCGCGTTTGGTGGACAAGGATGGGAATCAGGCGCTGCCCGGTGCCGGTCGCGATCGCTCGGGCGTATGCGGTAGCGCAATTCGTGGAGCAGGTCTGGAGATGGTACGTCGATTGGCTGCACTGCGTGAACGTCTGGGGCTTGATTTCGCAATCAACGGTGTGGGCGGCGTGGTTTCGCCCGAGGATTATGCAGCCTATAAGGCAGCCGGTGCGGATTCGGTGATGTCCGCCACCGGGGCCATGTGGGATGCTGAATTGGCTCACAAGATTAAGGCAAGTCTATAGGCCTTGAATGTGGATTTGATTGCAGGATGCGCAATCTTCTATGGTTTGCCCCGACTGAAAGAACTATAGTCGGGGCAAACTCGTTTACAAGGGGTTGATTTAGCAATGTCGGAACATCTATCTGCGTTACAAGGGGTGCCTTTGACGCGAAACTGTGAATAGAATCCGTATTCTCACAACGTCATTTCGCCATTTTGGGGTTGTTGCTACTTGGACAACAACCCCTTGTAACGCAGATAGATGTTCCGGTGACCCGGGAATCGACCCCTCGTAAACGAGATATGCCCTTTCCAAGGGGATATGAACAGTGCTGAGTGAGTCCTTCGCGTGAATCACGCTTCGGCAGCGGCCTTCATGGCCACGGCACCAACGTAATAGACGGGCTTATCGAAGTTGGGCTGGAACAGGAAGTCCACGTTGGCCAACTGGTCGATGGTAAAGCCGGCCTGAATCGCCATGGAAATCACGTTTGCGGCACCGGAGATATCAGCCTTGGAGCAGAACTGGCCGCCCTTGACCTGGCGGGTCTCCTGATCCCAGGTCAGAATCGAGGTGACCGGGGTGGTGGTGAGCATGAAGTCCGGGCGATAATCCTCAGTGAGCTCGGTCTCGTTTACGGTCAAGCCACGGCGCTCAGCGCCGGCCTTGGTAAGGCCCGAAGCGGCCAGCGACAGGTCATAGAGCTGCACAGCGGATGTGGCCTGCGTACCCATGTACTTCACGGTGGGCTTGTCGATATTGCGGCCAACGAGCAGACCCTGTCGAACCGCGTTGGTGGCCAGCGGAATGTAATCATGCTTGCCGGTTGGGTTATAGAACACGGTGGCGGAGTCGCCGGCGGCATACACATTCGGCACGGAGGCCTGCATGTAATCATCAACGATGATGGCGCCGTTCGGCAGCATATCCACCTTGCCCTTGAGCAGGTCGGTGTTCGGCAGGAATCCCACAGCCAAAATAGCCATTTCTGCTGCGTATTCACCCTTTTCGGTGACCACGGTCACGGTGTTGTCCGGATTGTCGCGGAATTCCACGACCTTCTGACCGAGAGCCAGCGTCACGCCGTGCTCTTCGAATGCAGCAGCGACCTGATCGGTGATGGACTTATCGAAATTGTTGGCCAGCGGGCGGTCAAGGCCGTCCACCAGCGTGGTCTTGACGCCGGTCAGACTGAACTGCTCGGCAATTTCAGCGCCGATGTAGCCGGAGCCGATCACCACCGCGGACTTGGCGAGCTTCGCCTTCTCCTTGATGGCGATGGCATGATCCCAGTTCTTGCACAGCAATACGTGCGGGCTGTCGATGCCGGGAATCGGCGGAATCACAGGGCGGGAACCGGTGGTCACGACGAGCTTGTCGAAGGCAAGCGTCTCCTCAGGTGCGTCGGCATCATCCGCACCGCCCTCCAGCGAACGATAGGTAAGCGTCTTGCCCACCGGGTCCACGGAAGTCACGTCGGTGCGCATGTGCATGGTCGCGCCGGCCTTGGCCAGAGCCTCAGGGGAGGAATAGAACATCTTCTTCGGGTCAGAGACATGGTCGCCAACCCACAATGCGATGCCGCAGGAAAGGAAGGAGAGCGTACCATTGCGCTCAAAAACGTGAACGGTCCAATCCGGATGCTCGGTGAGAATGGAAGTGGCGGCGAATGTGCCGGCATGCGTGCAACCGATAACGGCGACGGTGGTCATAAATGCTCCTTTGCTTGTGGCCTAGGCGTCAATTGCCCTGCATCGAATCGTAGCGTAGGGGGCTGGAGAATGCTGCGACGATACATGTGACGTAGATTACATTTGTGATGTCGGTTGGTAATGTTCGTGGGCGTTGCCGGCATCGAAGGCAGATGTTCACGAAAGCTCTGCAAAGTTTGGCTTCAGGCGCATTTCACCGAGTGCGCACATGGGTTATGGCAAACTAGACTCTAGCGATTTTGAACCGCATGACCGACGTTATGTATATAGGAGAGTGGCGTGGCTGAGAATACGAATGATGTGCTGCATGTTGAGGGCGGCAAGCCGCTGAACGGCACCATCAAGGTGCGTGGCGCGAAGAACTTCGTGAGCAAGGCCATGGTGGCCGCTTTGCTCGCGCCTGGCAAGTCCGTGCTGAAGAATGTGCCGGAGATTCGCGACGTGCACGTGGTGTCTGACCTGCTGCGTTTGCACGGCGTAGACGTGGACGTGGATGGCGCGAACGGTATCGTGACCATCGACGCCTCCCACGTGCAGCTGGCCGATGTGGCCGACGTGGACACGCTGTCCGGTTCCTCCCGTATTCCGATCCTGTTCTCTGGCCCGCTCGTGCACCGTCTGGGCGAAGCGTTCATTCCGGCGCTCGGCGGTTGCGCGATTGGTGGCCGCCCGATTGACTTCCATCTGGAGACCTTGCGCAAGCTCGGTGCCACGGTGGATAAGGAGCACAAGGACGGCATCCATATCACCGCCCCCGACGGCCTTCACGGCGCGAAGATCCACCTGCCGTACCCGTCCGTGGGCGCTACCGAGCAGACGCTGCTTGCTGCCGTGCTAGCCGAGGGCAAGACCGAGCTTTCCGGCGCCGCGATTGAGCCTGAGATCATGGACTTGGTGGCCGTGCTACAGAAGATGGGTGCGATCATCTCCGTGGACGTGGACCGTACGTTCCGCATCGAGGGCGTCAAGGAGCTTAAGGGCTTCACGCATACCTCGCTGACCGACCGCATCGAGGCCGCCTCCTGGGCATCCGCCGCGCTCGCCACCCATGGTGACATTTTCGTCAAGGGCGCTACCCAGCCGGAGATGATGACCTTCCTCAACGTGTTCCGCAAGGTCGGTGGCGAGTTCGATGTGACCGACAAGGGTATCCGCTTCTGGCATCCGGGCGGCGACCTGCACCCGGTGGCCATCGAAACCGATGTGCACCCTGGTTTCATGACCGACTGGCAGCAGCCGCTCGTCGTGGCACTGACCCAGGCGAACGGCCTGTCGATTGTGCACGAGACCGTGTATGAGAACCGTTTCGGCTTCACCAAGCCGCTCGTGCAGATGGGTGCCACCATCCAGCTGTACCGCGAGTGCCTCGGCTCCCTGCCGTGCCGCTTCCAGCAGCGCAACTACAAGCACTCCGCCGTGATCTTCGGGCCGACCCCGCTGACCGGTCGCGACATCGACGTGCCGGATCTGCGCGGCGGCTTCAGCCATCTGATTGCAGCGCTTGCGGCCAAGGGCCCGTCCAACGTGCAGGGCATCAGCCTGATCGACCGCGGCTACGCTGACTTCCGTGGCAAGCTTGAAGCCCTCGGCGCTGATTTCGACTAATACATGGGGCTGAATTGATTCCGTGGCTCTCTTCGAAAGAAGAGAGCCACAATTGTATTCAGTCAGCGAATTGCTTGGCGAGCCTTACTGAAACCACAGCCCCAATTCCAAGCAATCCCGCTGAAATCAGCAGCACTGCAGCTGCCGGCATATGATCGAACGCCCAGCCGTATGCCATCTGGCCCAATGGTTGCGCACACATGCTGATGGCGGCCACCATCGACATCACCTTGCCGGTCATCGCGTCCGGCGTATTGAGCTGAATGGTGGGCAGTGCAATCAGATTCGAGAAACAGCTGGCGATCATCGTGCCGAACGTGAAGCCAACCAGCACAATCAGCTTCACCCAAGCGGACACAGGCAGTAGGAATACCAAGCCTTGCGGCAGCAGCGACAATGCCAGAGCGACCATAGACAACGGGAATATGCGCATCGTAAGTTTCGCGGCAAGGAAGCCGGCGACAAACGCGCCAACCACCCCGGAAACGCCAACCAAACCATCGGCGACACCATATACTGTGGCGTCAAAGCCGAGCACAGTGCGAATCACATAGGGGAATCCGACTGCGGAGTTGCCGATAATAACGAAGTTCAATCCTGCGGCGAACAATAGCAGCGCGAACACATTCGGACGATCCTTGATAAGGAATCGGATGCCGGACTTGAGATCTTCGAGCGGTGTCGGCAGCTCTTCGTCGCCGCGGTCGGGCGCAGCCAGCCGAATAAAGCATTCGAGCGTGGCGGCACCGGCGAAGCTCACGATGGCGATAGTCATCATTGGTTGGATGCCGGTCAGTGAATACAGCACGCCGCCAAGGAAACTCGGCAGTAGCGAGCCGAGTTGCTGCACCTGATTGACGACCGCCATCGCCTGGCGCAATGTACTTTGCCCGTGTTCGCGGAACATTTGGGGGAGTGCGGCTTGTACGGTCGGGGTTTCGAACGCACCGAGTATGGCGAGCAGCACTTGCATCGTGCCGATGGCCACGAGGCTGAAACCGATGGAGACGAAGACGATGGCGCTCGCCAACACGAGTACGGCTGAAATGGCGTCGAGCGCCACCATGATGGTGCGGCGGTTCATGCGGTCGGCCAGCACGCCACCGAAGGGGGAGAGGATGATGGTCGGCACGACGGAGATGGCCAGAATCGAGGCGAACACGGTGGCGGAACCGGTTTCATCCAAGACCCACATGGCCATCGCGAAGCGCAGCATCAGGTTGCCGAACAGCGAAATGCCCTGGCCGGCGACGAGAAGGATGAAGTCGCGGCTAAAAAGCGTGGAGGCGCACTTTTCGCGCGATTCGTGCGCTTCTGGGTGGGGTGTGCGACCCTTAAGCGTACTTTTCGCGCGATTCGGTTGTTTCGGGCTGGATTTAGGGGTCTGAAACGTACTTTTCGTGCGAAAAGTGCGGTGAATGCGGGAGAAAGGGGAGTGGCGTGGGATGTTGGGATCAGTCATGAGGGTCCTGCTTATCGAATTGGGCGTAGAAGTCACAAGTTTGGTCGATGAGCTCATCGTCGAAGACCGGAATGTTGATGGCGCTGAGCATTGTGGCAAGGCACTGGATGCGATGATGTAATTGCGCTCGATTGGCCGGGTAGAAGCGGGTGAGCAGCCAGTAGTTGGCGAGTAGTGAGATGAGCTCGGCGGCTTCCTGCGGATATTCGGTGGGGATGGAGCCGTCGCGCATGCCTTCCTCGATAATCGGCAACCAATGCTTGGGCAGTTCGGTGGCCCAGAAATTGAGGTTCGACGCAAGCGTGGTGGGGTCGTCGAGGAAGGGAAGCCCCGCTTCATTGAGCTTCCGGTGCTCTTCATTGTTGATGGCGACGGTGAACAGCGCGCGTAACTTCTGCAGCCCGTTGAGATCGTCGCGGGCCATGATATGGTCGCGCTCGCCTTGGCTGTAGTCCCAATCCGCGCTATTGAGCCGGTCGAGAATGGCTTCTTTGGATTTGAAGTGATGATAGATCGCGCCTTTGGAAAGGTTGCCGAGACGGTCCACGATGTTTTGGATGGAGGTTTTCTCGTAGCCCTGTTCCATGAACAGGTCGCGCGCGGCCTCCAAAATGCGCCGCTCGGTGACCTCCGGATGTGCGTTACGCGCCATATGCAACCTCCTCTATTGTGTTGTTCTGGCTCGCACTATACATACCGTCGGTCGGTATGTATATGGGTGCGGCGAGCCTCTGCTCGGTGCAATGGCTCGGGAAAGGCGATAATGAGGCGGTATGTATAAGCGAAGGAATGGCACGGCGAATAAGGAACAGTTCAAAGGCGACTGTTGCGCTGTTGGCTTGCTCGGTTCGTTCATGAGGCAGCGATGAGTCTGAGTGTTCTTATTCATTCGACTGAGGGGTGCGGGCACTGTCTGTGTTCTCGGTATCCTTAGAAGAATGAGCCCTGAAGCGTTAAGTGAACTGATTTCCAAGATTGCCCACAACCTCGTCGCAGCTGGTCAGGCCGGTACGTTGACCGACGAGCTGATTCCGCCCGTCGAAAAGCTGACCGTGATGCGCCCGAAGGACCGCGCACACGGCGACTGGGCCTCCAACATCGCCATGCAGCTGGCCAAGAAGGCCGGCATGAAGCCGCGCGACCTGGCCGAGCCGTTCGCCGCCGCGCTCGCCGAAGCCGATGGCATCAAGTCCGTGGAAGTGGCTGGCCCCGGCTTCATCAACATTACTCTTGATTCCGCCTCCGCCGCAGCCGTGGTCGATCAGGTGCTGAGCGCACCCGCCGACGAGCGCGGCATCTCCACGTACGGCCGCAACAATCACCTGTCCGGCAAGACCCTGAACCTCGAGTTCGTTTCCGCCAACCCCACCGGTCCGATTCATATCGGCGGCACCCGTTGGGCCGCTACCGGCGACTCGATGGCCCGCGTGCTCGAAGCCAACGGTGCCAAGGTGGTGCGCGAATACTACTTCAACGATCACGGCGAGCAGATCAACCGCTTCGCCAAGTCGCTGGTTGCCGCCTGGGCGCATGACAACAACTTGGGCGAGGCCGGTTATCAGACCGAAACCCCGTTCGACGGCTACAAGGGCGCGTACATCGACGAGATCGCCCGCCGCGTCGAGGCCGAAGCCAAGGCCGACGGTGTGGATCTGACCGCTCTGCAGCATGAGGACCAGGGCCTGAACGCTGATGGCGAGCCGATTGGCGAGTCCGATTCCGAAGTGCGCGAGGAGTTCCGCAAGCGCGCTGTGCCGATGATGTTCGACGAAATCCGCAAGTCCATGAAGGACTTCCGCGTGCACTTCGACGTCTGGTTCCACGAGAACAGCCTGTACCAGGACGGCGAAGTTGATCGCGCCATCGAAGTGCTGCGCGAACGCGGCGACATCTACGAAAAGGATGGCGCCACTTGGTTCGAATCCACCAAGCACGGCGACGACAAGGACCGTGTGATTCTGAAGTCCAACGGTGAATTCGCCTACTTCGCCGCCGATATCGCCTACTACTGGAACAAGCGCCATCGCGCCACCGATCCGGCCGACGTGGCGATTTACATGCTCGGCGCCGACCACCACGGCTACATCGGCCGAATGATGGCCATGTGCGCTGCCTTCGGCGACAAGCCCGGCGAGAACATGCAGATCCTGATCGGTCAGCTGGTTAACGTCTTGAAGGACGGCAAGGCCGTGCGCATGTCGAAGCGCGCCGGCAACGTCGTCACCATCGACGACCTGGTCGAGGCCATCGGCGTGGACGCCTCCCGCTACTCGCTGGCTCGCACCGACTACAACTCCCCGGTGGACATCGATCTGAACCTGCTCGCCTCTCACTCCAATGACAACCCGGTGTACTACGTGCAGTATGCGCACGCCCGCTCCTGCAACGTGGACCGCAACGCCGAGGCAGCAGGCATTTCGTACGACGGCGCTGATCTGAGCCTGCTTGATACCGAGGCTGACGGCGAGGTACTCGCCGCGCTCGCCCAGTGGCCGGCACTGGTGACTCTGGCCGGTGACGCTCGCGCTCCGCACCGCGTGGCCCACTACCTTGAGGATCTGGCAGCCGCCTACCACAAGTGGTACAACGTCGAGCGCGTGGTGCCGATGACTCTGACCGATCCGGAAACCCGCGGTGACGACGCTGAAGCCGTGCGTATCGCCAAGGCTCCAGAGCCGGCTCGTGCTGCTGCTCGTCTGAAGCTCAACGATGCCGTGCGCAACGTGATTGCCGCTGGCCTTGACCTGCTTGGTGTTTCCGCCCCTGAGAAGATGTGATGGCCTGACGGCCATCGCAGTATTCCGCGACGCTCACGACGCTATCGCTGTTCGCTGCTATGGACAGTCCACAGGACTGTCCGTCCCGAGAAGATGTGATTAATTATGCCTATTACTCCAATTTGGCCGGCTGCTACGGCCGTCAACGCTAACGGTGCCATTGAATTCCATGGCCGCACCGCCGAATCGCTGTTGGGCGAGTTCGGCTCACCGCTCTACCTCATCGACACCGATGAGGTGAATGAACGCGCACATCACTTTGTACGCGCGGCAGCCAACGCCTTCAATAACTCCACCACGCACGTGAGCTTCGCCGGTAAAGCCTTCCTCTCCAAGGAAATCGTGCGACTCGTGCTTGCGGCTGGCATGTATGTGGACACCTGCACGATGGGCGAGATGAAAATCGCCCTCGCCGCAGGCGCTCCCGGCCGTCGACTGGTGCTGCATGGCAATAACAAGTCCGACGAGGAAATCGCACTGGCGATTGAACAGGGCTTCGCCAAAATCGTGGTCGACGAGCCCGAGGAACCTGAGCGCATCGCCGCCATCGCTCGCAAACTCGGCAAGCGTGCGCGTGTGATGCTGCGCGTCACCGTAGGCGTGCACGCGGGCGGTCATGAATATATTTCCACTGCGCACGAGGACCAGAAGTTCGGCGTACCGCTGCTGCCAGCCGGTGCTGATGCCGCAGTACTGGATACTGCGCTCAAGAATCTCGCGGACGTGACTCCAGCAGTCACTAACGCTCGATTCGCTGAGCATACAGATGCTGCTGCCGATGCTGCCGAGGCAGCCGGCGCAGTCGGGCATAAAGGCGAACGCAAGCTGCAGTACGACTTGAAGTACCCGTACGACCTCTCCCACGAGCAGGTTTCCGACAAAGACAAGGCGCTGGCCGAAGCGATGACCGCCATCGCGGACGGTCCGGCCATCGCCGTGCTCAAGACCATTCTGACCAATCAGGATGTGCTCGAACTGGTGGGCGCGCATTCGCACATCGGCTCCAACATCCACGACGCGGACGCCTTCATCCAAGCCGGCAAGCGCATGATGCTGCTGCGCAAGACCCTGTACGCCACCGATGCGTTCACGCTGCCGGAAATCGACCTGGGCGGCGGCTACTCCGTGGCGTACACGGACGGCGAGGATTCGATGGATATTGACGTGGAGCTCGCCCGTCTTGCCGACGCCGTGGCCTCCACCAACCGTGCGCTCGGCATGCCCGCACCCGCGATCAGCTTCGAACCGGGCCGATATATCGTGGCTCCGGCCGGCGTGACCTTGTACCGCGTGGGCACCATCAAGCATGTGCACCTGAGCGATGCCAAGGATTCCGCAGGCAATCCGATCAGCGAACGCGTGTATGTGTCCGTGGATGGCGGCATGTCCGACAACATTCGTCCGGCGCTCTATGGTGCCGACTACACCGCTCGACTGGCGAATCGCAAGGGCTCCGATGAGACGATGCTGGCCCGCGTGTGCGGCATGCACTGCGAATCCGGTGACATCGTGGTACATGAGGTGCGTCTGCCTGCCGATCTGAAGCGCGGCGACATTCTCGCAGTGCCGGTGACTGGTGCATACGGCCGCACGATGGCCTCCAACTACAACCAGGCGCTGATCCCGGCTGTTGTGGGTGTTTCCGAGGCCGGTGCGCATGTGATGCTCCGCCGTCAGACCATCGACGACCTGCTGGACCTTGACGTCAGCGAGTGAGACCGAAGCCCGAGGCGAATGGACGATTCCCGGCCGCTGTAGCAATCAATCCGTACAATGGCCGTGGGATATAGCAGCTTGTTTTGGAAGGATTTGAAGTGGCAGAACAGAACGAAACCCCGATTCGCGTAGGCCTGCTGGGCGCTGGCACGGTCGGCTCCCAGACCGCCCGCTTGATCGTTGAGCAGAAGGACGAGCTTTCCGCTCGTATCGGTCGTCCGATCGAGCTGACCGGTGTGGCATGCCTCGACCCGAAGGAAACTGAGAAGTTCCCGTGGATCGACCAGTCCATCGTCACCACCGATACGATGAGCGTGGCCACCAACTCGGATATCGTCATCGAATTGATTGGCGGCACCACCGTGGCTCGCAAGTTCGTGCTCGCCGCCATCGAATCCGGCGCATCCGTGGTCACCGCGAACAAGGCGCTGCTGGCCAAGTATGGTCCGGAAATCTACGCTGCGGCTGAGGCCAAGGGTGTTGACATCTACTTCGAGGCTGCTGTGGGTGGTGCTATCCCGTTCCTGCGTCCGCTGCGCGAATCCCTCGTGGGCGACAAGGTGACCAGCATGTTGGGCATCGTCAACGGCACCACCAACTACATCCTCGACGAGATGACCACCAAGGGTCTCCAGTTCGACGATGTGTTGAAGGACGCTCAGGCCAAGGGCTATGCCGAAGCCGACCCGACCGGCGACATCGAAGGTTACGATGCCGCGAACAAGGCCGCCATCATGGCCACGCTCGGCTTCCATACCCCGGTGACCATCGACGATGTGTCCGTCGAAGGCATCACCAAGATCACCGCCGACGACATCGCCGCAGCCACCGCTGAAGGCAAGGTCATCAAGCTGCTTGCCGTGGTGGAGAACGGTGAGGCTGGCGTTTCCGCACGCGTCTACCCGGCGCTGATTCCGGAAACCCACCCGCTTGCCTCGGTACATGGTTCGTTCAACGCGATCTTCGTCAAGGCCGAAGCCGCCGATGATCTGATGTTCTACGGCCGCGGTGCCGGTGGCGCTCCGACCGCTTCCGCCGTGGTGGGCGATGTGGTGACCGAAGCTCGACACATTGCAGCCGGTTGCACGGGCCCGTCCATTCCGCTGTACAAGGACCTGCCTAAGGCTCCGATCAATGCATCCAAGGCCGCATTCGCCGTGCGCTTCCTGATCCACGACAAGCCGGGCGTGCTGGCTGCCATCGCCGCCGAGTTCGCCAAGAACGGCGTCTCCATCAACGGCGTGAACCAGGATTTGAAGCCCACGATGACCGACCCCGGTTACGACGGCGAGATCCAGCAGCTGCGTGTGGTGACCCACCTGACCGACGAAGAGACGCTGCGTGAGACCGTTAAGGCCGTGCAGGCGCTTGACTTCGTGACCGGCGAACCGTCCATCCTGCGCGTGCTGGACTGACTGAAAGCCCAGTGGGCCTTCAGTAGCAGCGAGCAGCGATAAACGTTGTATGGAGTGTGATTGCTGGCGCTGATAGCAATGGCTCCCTCTGATGAGGGAGCCGCCAACGAAGTTGGCTGAGGGAGAGACCAATGAATCCAATCTGTTCACAGGTGCGCGTTCGCGTGCCGGCCACGTCCGCCAACCTTGGTTCCGGTTTCGACACCGTGGGCTTGGCGCTCGATTACCATGACGAGCTCACGTTCACGCTGAATCCGGATCCGACGGACGGCATCGCCCACGTGTTCATCCACGGTGAGGGCGAGGATACGCTGCCACGCGACGAAACGCATCTGGTGGTCTCCACGTTCCGCCGCGCCTGCGCCACGTTCGGTCTGGGCCGTGTCGGCTTCACGCTTGAAGCCACCAACAACATTCCGCAGGCTCGCGGCATGGGCTCCTCCGCCGAAGCCATCGTTGCCGGTATCGCGGCCGCGGCCGCTTTCGCGCAGCCCGGTGAGCTGAACCGCCCGGCCATCTTCGATATGGCCGCACAGATCGAAGGTCACCCGGACAATGTGGCTCCGGCCGTATTCGGCGGACTCACGGTCTCTTGGGATTTCGCCACGGCCGAGGGCGTTGGCTCGGTGGCCATCCCCGGCGGCGAACCGCTGCACGGCGGTTTTCATACCGTCAACTATCCGGTCGACCCGGCCATCACTGCGGCCGTATTCGTACCGGACTATGAGCTGTCCACTGAAAAGGCACGTCAGGCGCTGCCTAAGGAAGTGCCGCATAAGGATGCGGTGTACAACGTCTCCCGCGTGGGGCTGCTGCCGGCTGCGATGAACCCGGTGGTGTTGGCACAGGCCGAGGCTCAGGGCGGTGCCGATGCGCTGGGCGGTGCTGCTGCCGGTGTTGCGGGCGCGGGCACCGCGAATGCCGCTCAAGTGACTCCGGCCGCATTCGCCACCGCGGCGGCACAGGCCAATGCGCTGCTGTTTACCGCCACGCAGGATCGACTGCACCAGCCATATCGCACCCCGCTGATGCCGCCGTCATCCGAATTGATTGACATGTTCCGTGCCAAGGGCTACGCCGCCGCCGTTTCCGGTGCCGGCCCGTGCGTGCTCGTGCTGCACTACGGCAACGCGCGCGAGGCAATCGACCAGGTGGCCGCCACTCAGCTGGCGTCCGGCCACTGGCGTGTACTGCACCTGCCCATCAACACCAAGGGCGTCGAAATCGAACGCCGCTAACCATTCGGTAGCGGTTCTGTAGTCACCATGAGCGTGACTTTATCGTTAAACAAACACTATGTATGCGGCTGGACGAAGCATCCGCATACATAGTGTCTGTTTTGGTATGAAAATCCTCATTATGTATGCGGAACCATGGTTTGGGCGCATACTTGGTGTCTTTTGTGGGTGCGAGTGGGTTCTGCTTGCGGTGGGCGTACGTTCCGCAATGCCCGCGCCCATCCATACAATGCAAGGTAGTAACCGAAGCCAGGAGGGTATATGTCTATTCCGCTGATTCTTGCGTCTCAGTCCAAGCCGCGCCGCGATGTGCTGTATGCGGCTGGCATTTGCCCCACGATTCGCGTTTCCCATGTGGACGAGCCGGCAGCGCTTGAAGCCGCGGCCGCCAAGACCGGGGTTACTGTTGATGATCTGACTGTGGAACAGCGGGTGATGATTCTGGCCGAGGCCAAGGCGCAAGCTGTACATCGCGCATATCGTGATGTAGCCGATACCGCGGCCGCAGCAACCGGCAATCGTGTGATCGCTTACCCACTCAGGGCTGCGGAAGTACAGGCTGAGGACGCTGAGGCAGCTCCAGATGCCGACGCTGCCTTGAATGCTTCTATTGATTATTCTTCCGACCGCATCGCCACCACCCGCGACTTCTCCGGCGTGGATATGCCGACCGTGACCGAGCCGATTTCCAACATCATCGCTCTACAGCCGGGACTCACGCGATCCACGGTCGGTCCACTGATTATCGGTTGCGATTCGATGTTCCTGATGGACGGCGAATGCTACGGCAAGCCGCACAGCGCCGAAGTTGCACGCGAACGTCTGCGTAAGATGCGCGGCAATAGTGGCGAACTGTGGACTGGCCATTGCATCATCGACTTCGCCACCGGTCGCGTGGCACGTGGTGCCAGTCATGCCATCGTGCACTTCGGAGACTTCTCAGACAAGGACATCGAGCGCTACATCGCCACCCGTGAGCCGTTGGAAGTGGCTGGCTCGTTCACGCTGGAAGGCTTCGGCGGCGCGTTCATCGACGGCATTGAAGGCGACCCGCACGGCATCATCGGCATCAGCCTGCCGCTGCTGCGTAAGCTCGCCGCCGAACTGGGCGTCGAATGGACCGATTTGTGGAACGTACAACGCGGCGAAATCGCGCCGGAATCCGCGGATGCTGCCGGCATCGCCATGGCGGGAAAGGACAATCTGCCACCTGTGGAAAATGTACATCAGCCCGGTGATGGCTGGGTGGACTGCGCATGCGGTCGCAAGCATTGGGGCACGAATGGTGCTTCGGGCATTTTGCTGGCACGCCGCGACCCGACTACCGGCAAGGTCACTCACGTGGTGATGCAGCATCGCGCGGCATGGAGCGCGGAAGGCGGCACGTGGGGCATCCCCGGCGGTGCCACGGCAGATGGTGAGTCGCCGATTGAGGGCGCACTGCGCGAAAGCTATGAAGAGGCGAACATCACGCCTGAGGACATCGAAGTGGTCGGCTCTTACCGTGAGGATCACGGCAACTGGGCATACGCCACGGTATTCGCGTTCGAAAAGCCCGGCCACCACGTTGACCCCAAAGCCAATGATGATGAGAGCATGGAAATCTGCTGGGTTCCGATCGACGACGTGCCCGACCGCAAGCTCCTGACCGCCATGAAAACCGACTGGCCCCGCTTCGCCGCCCGTCTCAACGAGTTGACCGAGGAATTCAACTGCAGATAGTTTGAAGCTATCCGCATTGGGCGCGTAGACATTAGCTTCGTCGAATTTCGCTTTGCTTGCGGAATTCCATGGGGGAGACGCCGTTTTTGCGCTTGAATGCGGCGCAGAACGAGCTGGTATCGGTGAATCCGCACTCCTCACAGAGCTGCCGCAGTGAAATATCCGAATTAATGAGGCGATATTTTGCCGCATGCATGCGGGCGTCCAGCACGTAGGCATAAGGTGTGTACCCGGTCTCTTTTTTAAAGACGCGAATGAAGTGGTACTCACTCATATAAACCAGTCCGGCCAACTCTCTCACGGTGAGCGGCTCGTTCAAATGATTGGCGATATAGGCCAGTACGCTTTCAATGGCGTGCGGTCCGCGGCGGGCGGCAAGCCCCGACGCTCCGCCGCCAGCCAATGTCGCCGAACCACCGCGTGCGGCTCCAGAACCTGCGGCACCAACTGGAGCGGATGCCGCATCATCCGCGCCCAATGCAAACTCGGTAAGCACGTCCGTAATGTACTTCGCCATCAACGGTTCCGAAATACGTGCGGCCATATGGAAGGTCTCATAGATTTTCGTCAGCTGCGTGATTGCATACCCTGGTTCACGCAAGGAAAACACCGAGCCAAGCCGCTCGTGAATCAGCTCGTAATAGGCGCGTGCGGTAGGGCCGTCGAAATGCAGCCACAGCACGTCACTGTCTTCGGATGTGCTGTAGGAATGATGGGCATAGCAGTCAACCAGCACAAAGTCGCCGGCGGAAGCATGCTGTGCACTCTCGCCGAACTTCGACACCACATCGAACGAACCGGAGCGGATCGCCATGATTAGGAAACTGTCGAACGAGCTGCGCTCCTGCCGGTAGCCGGCCTCGTAGTGGAAGAATCCCGCACGCAGCGGATGCAGGAACGTGCGCAACGCCGTTTTGCTGGGCGTATAGATATAGAATTCCGAGCCTTCGTTCCGGATGCCATGTTCCGCCGGTTTCATTGCCGCCTCCTTGCGCCAAGCTGTGTCGAGCAGTCGTATCCAACATCAGCTTTCGAATAGCAATTATTTCATATTGAAGAACAATTACTCTAGATGTCAACACTATTTTCGGCCATAGACTAAAGGCAATCAATCAAAAGATTGTGGTTCGCAAGAACCAAGAAGAACGCAACAACGGTAAACACTACAACGAAGTGGAGCAATCATGGCCGTTACCATTCAAGACACCGTCATCACCATTCCGACCTACGGGATCGGAGCTGCGGACAAGAACCCGCAGTTCATCGAAAAGCGCGTCTACCAGGGCAGCTCTGGCCGCGTCTACCCATACCCGGTGATCGAAACCATCAGCGATGAGAAGCATGACAAGGCCTACAAAGCCGTGATCATCGAGAACGAATACCTTGAAATCACTGTGCTTCCCGAACTCGGCGGTCGCATCCAGTACGCCAAGGACAAAACCAATAATTATGACTTCGTCTACCGCAACGATGTGATTAAGCCGGCGCTCGTGGGCCTGACCGGCCCGTGGATCTCGGGCGGCATCGAATTCAACTGGCCGCAGCACCACCGTCCGACCACCTACTCGCCGGTGGATTACGACATCAAGGACCTGCCGGACGGCGGCAAGGCCGTGCTGTGCCACGACACCGATCAGATGTACGGCACCCAGGTGGTCACCACCATCGCCCTGCACCCGGGGAAGGCCTACATCGAAATCACCGCTCAGTTGTACAACGGTACCGCACTGCCACAGACCTTCCTGTGGTGGGCCAACCCGGCCGTGCCGGTCAACGAGCACACCAAAACCGTGATGCCGCCGGATGTGACCGCAGTCATGGACCACGGCAAGCGCGACGTCTCCCGGTATCCGATCGCCACCGGTACCTACTACAAGCATGACTATTCGCGCGGCGTGGATATCGGCCGCTACAAGAACGTGCCGGTGCCGACCAGCTACATGGCCGCACATTCCGACTACAACTTCGTCGGCGGCTATGATTTCGGCGTGGGCGCAGGCATCCTGCATGTGGCCGACCACCACGTCAGCCCCGGCAAGAAGCAGTGGACTTGGGGCAACGGCGACTTCGGCCGCGCCTGGGATCGCAATCTGACCGATGCGAACGGCCCTTACGTGGAGCTGATGACCGGCGTCTTCACCGACAACCAGCCTGACTTCACTTGGTTGAAGCCTTACGAAGGCAAGACCTTCACCCAGTACTTCATGCCATACAAGGCTGTGGGGCAGGTCAAGAACGCGTCCATCAAGGCCGCGGTGAACCTGGAAATCGGTCCGGAAGATACATTTGGTGCCGCAGGTGAGATCGAAGGCATCGAAGCACAGGGTCTGAAGGCCGGTCAGGGTCGTGTAACCGTGTACGCCACCAGTGTGTACGAGAACGCCACCGTAACCGTGACCACTAAGAGCGGCAAGACGCTGTATTCCTACACCGGCACCATCAGCCCAAACGATATCGTTCGCGCCGAATTCGAAACCGGTGAGGCTCCGGCCACCGACATCACCGCAACCGTAGCGGACGCCAACGGCACCGTACTCATCGACTACACCCCACAACCAAAGAAGATCGACAAACTGCCCGAGCCGGCCAAGGCCGCTGACGAGCCCGCAAAGATCGCCACCAACGAGGAGCTGCTGCTCGCCGGTCTGCACTTGGAGCAGTACCGTCACGCCACCTACATGCCTGACCCGTACTATCTCGAAGGCCTGAAGCGCGACCCGCAAGACGCCCGCATCAACAATGCATACGGCCGTCTGCAGTTGCGCCGCGGTGTATTCAAGTGCGCCGAAGCCCACTTCCGTACGGCAATCAAGCGTCTGACCAAGCACAACACCCAGCCGTATGACTCCGAGCCGCACTACAACCTCGGCTTGGTCCTGTTCCTGCAGGATAAGTACGACGAGGCATTCGACGCCTTCTTCAAGGCAACCTGGGATGATACGCAGAAGGAGCGCGCCTTCTTCTACATGGCCGCCATTGCTGCCCGCCGGGGCGACTTCACGGATGCGCTGGAGTATGTGAACAATGCGCTGACCCGCAACACGATGAACATCAAGGCCCGCGGTCTGAAGGCTTACGTGCTGCGCAAGCTCGGCCGCGCGGATGAAGCTGCGGCGGCGCTCGCCGAGAACCTTACCATCGATGAGTTCGATTTCGTCTCCGGTTATGAGCGAGTGCTCGCCGGGGGAGAGGCGGCCGAACTGGAACGCCTGATGCGCGGTTTCTTCGAAAACTACCTGCAGGCCGCTCGCGACTACGCGCTGTTCGGTGCGTACGAGGAAGCGCTGGCTCTGCTCGCCAAGGCTGATCAGTCGAAGCCGATGGTCAAGTACTATGAAGGCTACTATCTTGCTGAACTCGGCCGCGAGACGGAATCCAAGGCCGCGTTCGAAGCCGCCGAGGCCGCGCCGAGCGACTACTGCTTCCCGAACAAGCTGGAGGATATCGCGCCGCTCGAGAAGGCCATCGAGGTAGTCGATGGCGCCAAGGCTCCGTACTACCTCGGCTGCCTCTACTACGATAAAGTGCAGGCAGACAAGGCCATCGCACTGTGGGAACAGTCGCGCGACCGCGATCCGGAATTCCCGACCGTACACCGCAACTTGGCGCTTGCCTACTACAACAAGCGCGGCGACGCGGCTGCCGCCAAGGTCGAAATCGAGCAAGCCTACGCGCTCGACGAATCCGATGCCCGTGTGTTCCTGGAAACCGACCAGCTGCACCGCAAGATCGGCTGGACCTACGCCCAGCGCCTCACCGAGTTTGAGAAACATCTCGACGTGGTGGCCAAGCGCGACGACCTGTTCATCGAATACCTGACCGTGCTCAACCTGACCGGCAACTACGCCAAGGCCTACGAGCTGATGGGCCAGCGTCGCTTCCACCCGTGGGAGGGTGGCGAAGGCAAGATTACCGGCCAGTATCGCATCGCACTGACCCTGCTTGCCAAGGATGCTATGGCGGCCGGCGACTGGGCCAAGGCCAAGGATCTGCTGGTCAAGACGCTCGTCTACCCGCAGAACCTCGGCGAAGGCAAGCTCGAAGGCCAGAAGGACAACGACATCCACTACTACCTCGGTGTGGTGGAACGCCAGCTCGGCAACGAGGAGGCGGCTCGCGCCGAATTCCGTCAGGCCACCATCGGCCCGGACGAGGTGAAGGGTGCGATGTACTACAACGACCAGCCCGCCGAAATGATTCTGTTCCAGGGCCTCGCCCACAAGGCGCTCGGCGAGGAAGGTCCGGCCAACGCCCGCTTCTACCGTCTGCTGGACTACGGTGAGCAGCACCTCGACGATCAGGTCAAGATCGACTACTTCGCCGTCTCGCTGCCGGACTTCCTTATCTTCGAAAACGACTACACGAAGATGAACCGTGTCCACTGCGAATACCTGATGGGACTCGCGAACATCGGCCGAGGCGAACATGAGGAAGCCGAGCGCTTCCTCACTGAAGCCCTGGCTGCAGACCCCAGCCACATCCAGGCCAACCTCTTCACTGATGAGGTGATGAATCGTCACATCCTGTGACCTCTTTGGTCCGCTCCGCGCCGGCTTCTCCCTCTTCCGGAAGCCGGCGCTTCCTTATGCAGCAATATATTCAATATATTGAAGTCACGGCGTGGTCCACCAGAACTTCAGCAGTCGTCGCAGTGCGAATGCTAAAGCCAGTAACGTGTAATCGCTTAAATCGCGCGGATTGTAGCCGGTTGCGCGGGCGATTTTATTTAGCCGATTCTGCACGGTGTTCTTATGCAGAAATAGTTCCTCGGCGGTGTGTCCGATGCTGCCGTTGTGCCGCGTATAGGCATCGAACAATACAGCTGCCTCGTCCTTCTCCTCCTCGGTGAGCCCGCTTAATACTCGATTCGAAAACCGTTCGGCGGTGGTGTCTTTGATCGCGCACAACGCCATACCCAGTGCGGTATCGTCATACTCAAGTGTGCGTGGGTGATTGGCATCGGCGGTATGTTCGATTTCGGCCTGAGTCTCAGCATTATGCTGTTGATGCAGAAATGCCAGCCAAAGTTCGGCACTGCGGGCCTGCAGATACGCCTCTCGGTAGTCGGCGATGGCGTGCACCGGCTCGCTGATGCCAAACACCAACGGGTAGCCAGTGGATTGTGACACCGCCTGTGCAATCCGATTGAGCACCTCCCACTGTGCTGAAGTGTCAGGATCCGTAGCATTGCCGTTCGCGGCGAGAATCAAACGAAATTCGCCACCATAAATCGAATACAGGCTGTGCGGTTGATTCGCCATAAGCCGGTCAACTATGTCGTAGGTGTTATCTTGCGCAATGCCAACGCGCTGTACGGTCTCGTTGCGTAGCTTCTGCGGCATATGCAGCCGCCCCACAACCACCACGCGCGGCACGGTGAGATCCACGTTTAGCGTGTCCGTCAGATAATCGATAAGCCCGGTATCCGGCTGCGGTGCGATAAGCAGGTTCGTCAGGTTCGCGGCCATCATGCGCCTGTCGAATCGGGAAACCTGTTCAAGATTCTCGCGTACCAGGATTTCGGTCATTTTCTTGATGACATTGCCGAACGGCTCCACCTCGGCGCGTTCGCCGGTGATGCCGATGACGGCGATTACCGCGTCGCCTTGCATCACTGGCACATTGATGCCGTCGCGCGCGCCGGCGAATGGGTGCTCGGCATCCACCGCCACGCTCTGCCCGGTGCGAGCGGCGATGCGCGCGGCTTCATGATCGGTGTCCACGCGCGCTGGATCGGTGCTGGCGATGATATGACCGTTGGTGTCGAAGAAGTTGATGTCGTGGCTCAATGCGCCTTTGATGTTCTCCACGATGGTGGAGGCGATGCGCGGATCGATATCCATCTGCGGCTCCTTTGCCTGATTGCTATATCGCGACTCTATATGTTACGCATACTATGATAATCGGCTAATTGTTCAGTATTCATGGCCTAAAGATGGTTGTATGTACCATGCGACATCGGCGATACTGGTACCGTCCAACAACAAGGGAAGCAGTGCAAGGGAGGTGCTCAGGTGAAGTTCGCAATCGCCCCTGATTCGTTCAAAAACTGTATGACCGCCCGTGAGGCGGCCGAAGCCATTCGCTCCGGGCTTGCCACAGTGTTCCCTGATGCCGAATACGAGATGGTGCCGATGGCGGATGGTGGCGAAGGCACAGTGCAAGCGCTGGTGGATGCCACCGGCGGTGCACTGCGCCAAGCCGAAGTGCTCGACCCGCTGCAGCGGCCGGCGCTTGCAACCTACGGATTGCTGGGTGCTGACGGCGACGCTACCGGTGACGCATCGACCGCAGTCATCGAAATGGCTGCGGCTTCAGGTATCGGCTTCGTAGACGAGTCCACCGAAAATCCGCTGATCGCCACCACCTACGGTACCGGTCAGCTCATTCGCGCAGCCCTCGATGATGGCGCCCGCCGCATCATCATCGGAATCGGTGGCTCGGCCACCAACGATGGCGGTGCAGGTATGGCCGAAGCCTTGGGCGTCAGATTCCTTGACGCCCGCGGCAATGCCATCAAGCGCGGGGGAGGTGCGCTCAGCCAATTGAGCGTCATCGATACCGCCGGGCTCGACCCGCGCCTAGAATCCACGGAAATCCTCATCGCCTCCGACGTGGATAATCCGCTCACCGGGCCGCAAGGCGCGTCAGCCGTGTTCGGCCCGCAAAAAGGCGCCACGCCGGCGATGGTCAGCCAACTCGATGCCAGCCTTGCCCACTATGCCGCCATCATCAACAGCCAACTAGGCCGTGACGTGGCACAAATGCCGGGTGCGGGCGCAGCCGGTGGACTTGGTGCAGGGCTCCTGGCGTTCACCAACGCGCAGATGAAATCCGGTGTGGAAATCGTTGCACAAACCGTACGGCTTGCACAACGGGCCGCCGATGCGGACTACTGCATCACCGGTGAAGGTGGCATCGACGCGCAAACCCAATATGGCAAAACGCCGATGGGAGTCGCCAAGGCCGTGCGCCAAGGCAATCCAAGCATTGGCGTCATCGCCCTTGCCGGGCACGTTGGCGGCGATATCGGCCCGCTCTACGACCTTGGCATCGATGCGATATTCGGCATCGTTCCTGGAGCAACAACCTTGGAACAGGCGCTTGCCGCAGGGCCGCGCAACCTCGCGCGAACGGCCGAAAATGTTGCGCGGCTGATTGCCATAAGCGGCAATCAGAGCAGCAATAATATGCCCAACAATCACCTATAACCAATAGCAATAATTTCATATTGGCGCGCAATTTATGCCGGTAAATCAAGCAAATAGCGCAATAGTATGAAATCAATAACAACAAAGCGACAACGAGAACGAAGCAGTTCATCCGTCGCTTTGCCACACACCTTTAGCGTGATGTGCGCCGAATCCCCCGACTCACAGGCTTGGCGCAAGCATGCTCTGATGAAAGGAACCATCATGAAGAATACCTGGCAGACCATCGTCGGCGCCGGTGCCGCGATTGCCATGATTGCCTCCCTCGCAGGTTGCGGATCAGGCAGCGCCTCCGGCAAGACTGAGCTCACGTTCTTTGCGAACAATACGCAGGACGTCTACCAGCCGGTGATTGACGCATTCGAAAAGAAGAACCCGGACATCAAGATCAAGTTCAGCACCACCAACGGTTCTCAGGCAGGCTATCAGCAGACGCTGCAGACCCGTATCTCCGGCGGCCAGCTTGCCGACGTGTACGTGGCGCCACCTGAGCAGCTGAGCGATCTGGTGAAGAACGGAGCAGCCAAGGATCTGACTAACGAATCGTTCATGAGCCGCATCGGCGACACGAACAAGGCGCAGGCCAGCGTGAACGGCAAGGTATACGCCATGTCGATCACCGCATGGACCAACGCTTACGCTTACAACAAAGACCTGCTCGCCAAGGCCGGCTACGATTCCATTCCTGAGACTTGGGATGAATTCATCGACATGCTCAAGGCTCTGAAGGATGCTGGTGTGGAGAAGCCCTACCTGGAGCCCAAGGCAGGCCTCGGCGCTCTGGTGGAAGGCTGGATCGGTTACGATTCCTCCAAGCAGTCCAAGAGCGTCGACCAGCAGATTGGCGACGGTGACTCCACCTTTGCCAAGAGCTACACCAAGTACTACAAGCAGTGGGCCAAGCTCTTCAGCGCAGGCGTGATGGGTTCCGAAGTCACTGGTCTTGCGGATGATCAGGTTCGCTCCGAATTCGCAGCAGGCCGCCTGGCCGTTATGCCGTCCGGATACTGGGATGTGAACACGTTCAAGGACGCGGGCATCAACTTCGCATTCGGCAGGATGCCGATGCTGCACAAGGGCGATACGCCATACGCCCCGGGTGCCGCCGACTCCGGTTACGCCATCAATGGCAAGATCGATGGAGCTAAGCTCAAGGCCGCTGAATCCTTCCTCGACTTCCTCTCCTCCAAGGAAGGCCTGAAGCTTATCCAAGACAACATCGGTCTGATTCCGTCCACCAAGAACTACACGCCGGACATCGACGAGACCTTCAAAGAGCCGTACGACCTCTACCTGAAGACCGGCAACGTGTATCTGAACACGCTCGGTTGGCCGGCCAGCGGACGCAGCGCACTGCGCGCCGAAACCTTCGCCCAGCTGCAGCAGGTGGCGCTCGGTTCCATCACTCCGGCTCAGGCCACCGCCAACCTGGACACCAAGCTCAAGACACTGTCCTGAAGGTGAATGACATGTCACAGGCAACCGCAATAGTCACCGCGTCCGCCCTTCCTGAGGCGGGCGCGGCCCCGGCCCGAGCCATTGCCGGCTCAGCCCAGGACTTCGAAGCTTCACACACCCGCGATCGCAAGCGCCGCAATCTCATGGAGAATCTCACCTCCGTGCGATTCCTGCTGCCGCTGCTCGCGGTGTACATCATCATCGTACTGATCCCATTCCTCCAGAGCATCGTCTTCAGCCTTACCGACTACGACGGCTACGATTTCGCCAACGCCAAGTTCGTGGGAATCGCCAACTACCAGGCGATCTTCCAAGACCAGACCCTGCTCGCCGGTCTCGGTTTCACGCTGCTGTACACTGTGGCCACCACCGTGCTGATCACCGCCATCGCCTTACCGCTGGCCGTCACCCTGAACCGGAAGTTCTTCGGACGCAACTTTGCGCGCTCCCTGTTCTTCTTCTTCTCGGTGCCATCGATGGCTGTGCTCGGCCTGGTGTGGCAGTACATCTTCTCCCCGCTTGGCACCGGTGCCGTCAACACGTTCCTCGGCAAGCTCGGTGTGAGCCCGGTCCCGTGGCTCTCCGACCCGGCGCTCGCCAAATTCTGCGTGATCTTCATCGCCGTCTGGGCGCAGGTCGGCTGGCATGCCACCCTGTACCTGGCCTACCTGCAAGCCATTCCAGCCGACCTCTATGAACAGGCTTCGGTGGATGGTGCCACCCGCGGCCAACAATTCGTGCACATCACGCTGCCGCAGATGGTTCCCGCCATGGGCGTCTCCATCTTCATGCTCCTGACCGGTGGCCTTAAGGTCTACGATCTGCCATTCACTTTGACCACCGGTGGTCCTGGCAATGCCACCTACACCGTTACCCAATCCATCATTGTCACCGGCATCGGTTCTGGCCGCTACGGCATCGGTTCCGCACTTGGTGTGATGTTCTTCCTGTGCTGCGTGGTTCTCGTGGCACTGCAGCAAATTGTCACTTCGCTGATTGAAAAGAGGCTGTCATGACAACGCAGCACACTTCTCCTGCCGCGGCTGTTGCCGGTGCTACCGAGCCCGGTTCCGCGCCGGCCGCCCGTGGATTGTCCTTGAGCCAGCGCGAACGCATTCGCTCCGCCATCCGTTCGGTTGTGGTCATCGCCATTGCCCTGATCTGCGCGGTGCCGCTGTACGTTGTGGTGATCAACACATTCAAAAACTCCGGTGACATGGCCGCCGACCCGTTCGGCCTGCCCACGCACTTCACGCTGGAGAACTACACCTATGCGATGGAGAATCTGCCGATAGTTCAGGCCACGATTAATACGTTGATTGTGACTGTAGTGGGCGTGTTCTTCATGGTGATCATCGGCGCGCTCGCCGCTTATGGCATGGTGCAGAAGCGTAGCAAGCTTACGGCTGGCATTGGCGCCTTCCTGATGCTCTCGTTCGTGATCCCCGGTCAGACGCTGCTGATTCCGCAGTACAAAATGGAAGCGCAGTTCGGCTTGGTGGACAGCCTGCTGGGCCTGATTGTGCTCTACCTGGGCGGTGCCACGTTCTGCTACTTCCTGATTGTGCAGTACATGCGCGGGCTTCCCGGCGAACTGTTCGAAGCCGCACGCTTGGATGGCGCAGGTCCGTTCCGTATCTTCTGGCAGATCGTACTGCCGTTGATTCGCCCAATCTTGATCACCGTGGTGGTGTTTGAAACCATGTGGACATGGAATGACTTCATGACCCCGAACATCTACATCTCCTCGACTGAGAAACAGACGCTGGTGCTGCAGGTGTTCAACGCCATGGGCCAGTTCAGCACCAATTGGCCACTGTTCATGACCATCACCACCATCGCCCTGATCCCTGTATTCGTCTTCTTCATCTTCTGCCAAAAGTGGATCGTCGCTGGCCTGGTTGCCGGATCCGTTAAAGGCTAAATGCTCCACCTTTGCCGGGTGTATGGTACTTCGTCACTTACCAAACACCCGGCCTCCTCTCTTCCACATTGCAATACCTCATGTTTTTCGAAAGGTAATCCCATGAATCACACGCTTGACCTGACCGGTTTCAAACCGAAGGCCATCACACCGTTCTCCATCACCCGCAATGATTGGGGCGTGGCGCCGGACGGCACCGCAGTGGATTTCACCAACTACTACATGACCTTCGACGGCAAGCTGTTCTACGGCGTCTGCGGCGAATTCCACTACTCGCGCATGAACCCCTCCCGTTGGGATGAGCAGCTCGCCAAAATGGCGGCCGGCGGCGTGAACGTCATCGCCACCTACGTGTTCTGGAATCATCATGAAGAGCATGAGAACCAGTGGAATTTCAACGGTCGCCGCAATATCCGTCGATTCATCAAACTGTGCGCCAAGCACGGGCTCAAGGTCATTGTGCGTCTCGGACCGTTCGATCACGGCGAAGTGCGTAACGGCGGTATCCCGGACTGGATGTACGGCAAGCCCTACGAAGTGCGTTCCGTGGACCCCGGCTTCCTCGACAAAGTCCGCGATCTCTACGCGCACGTCGCCGCTCAGCTCGACGGCCTGTATTTCAAGGATGGCGGCCCGATTGTCGCCGCTCAGCTTGACAACGAATACATGCACTCCTCCTCCCCGTGGGAGATGACCACCGGCATCACCAACGAATGGGTGCCCGGCGGCCATGACGGCTTCGCCTACGTGCATGCGCTGCGCCGCATCGCCGAAGAGGAGGGCATTTCGGTGCCGTTCTACACCAACACCGGTTGGGGCGGCTCCCCGGTGCCGGATGACGTGCTGCCATTATGGGGCGGCTACGCCTATCGTCCGTGGCTGTTCTATGCTGGCCCCGGCGAGCATCCGGTCACCGACGAATACGTGTACCGCAACTTCCACTCCAACGACTGCCCACGCGGCGAGGAATTCGCACCCACCTATGAGCCGGAAACCAAGCCCTACGCCTGCTGCGAGATGGGCGGCGGCATGTTCAGCTCCTACAACTACCGCTTCGTGCTGCCGATGAAGTCGGTGGACGCCATGTCTAACATCAAGATGGCATCCGGCTGCAACTTCCTCGGCTACTACATGTTCCAGGGCGGTTCCAACCCGATCGGCGACGGCATTTACCTGAACGAAAGCCAGCTGCCGAAGATTTCCTACGACTTCCAGGCTGCGCTTGGCGAATTCGGCCAGACGCGCGAATCCTACCGTCGTATGAAGGCCGTGCACTACTTCGCCTTGGCGTTCGCCGACCGACTGTGCCCGCTCGGTGTGGCCGCGCCGGAAGGTCAGGAGTCGATTGCGCCGACCGATATGGAGTCGCTGCGCTGGTGTGTGCGTACCGATGGTGAGCGTGGCTTCGTGTTCCTCAACAACTTCCAGGATCACGCCAGCATGCCGGCCAAGCATGGCGAATCGGTGTCGGTCACCTTGGCTTCCGGCGAAACCGTGACATTCGACGGCATTGGTCTGGCCTCCGATGAGAACTGCATCCTGCCGTTCAACATGGATCTCGACGGTGTGACGCTTACCGCCGCCACCGCTCAGCCGGTTACTGTGATCGCCCCGGCAGGTGCTGATCATCGTACCTTCGTCTTTTTGAAGCCCGACGGCATGGACGACTGCTGGTTCCGCTTCGTGGACGGCACCGTGCACCATGTGCCGGCTGAAGCGAAGATGGAAACCTTCCCGGCCTCGGATGGCAGAGGCCACACCGTGGATATCATCTGTGTGAGCCGTGCAAAAGCCGATTCAATGACCGTGGTGGCCGACGGCACCGCCTTGGTCTTCGCCGGCGATGCGGTCTCCCAGGATGCTGCTCATCCGAGCATTACCAACAATGGCGCTGCCGTCTACGAACTGGATGGTCACATCATTGTGGAATCCACCGAAGCCACCGTTCCTGTGACCTCATACCCAGCCGAGTTCCTTGTCGAGCAGAGCGTCCAGTACAAGCCAGTTTCCGTGAGCCCGAGCGTGCAGAAGCTCTCTGACACCCGATATGTGATCGATTTGCCCGACGATTTGCTCGCCGCCGATGGTGTTGCCGATATGCGACTGCGCGTGCGCTATTCCGGTGATATTGGTTGGCTGTGGTGTGGCAGCACGCTGGTGGACGATAACTTCTGCAACGGCGATGTGTGGGAGATTGGTCTCAAGGAATACGTGCAGCTGCTCGAAGACCATCGGGGGCAGTTGGTGCTCACCATTACGCCAATTAAGGAAGGTGCCAACGTGAACGTGGAGTCCGCAATGGCGGCTCGCATGGAGAACGTTGATGGGCAGCAGGCGGGATTGGAATCTGTCGAGTTGCAGCCGGTATATCAGACTGTGTTGCAGGCGGCATGATTGCCGGGTAGTCGCGCGATGATGGGATTGGTCCTCGGCGTATGCCGGGCCAATCCCATCATTATTGCCGGCAAGGCTAGGAGAAGGGGAGTGGCTTCCATGAATCATGGTGTTGACATATTCCGTAAGTCCAAAGCGGTGCTCTGGGACCTGGACGGCACACTGATCGACTCCGACCCATACTGGGTGACTGCCGAGCGCACATTGCTGGAATCATATGGCGGCACTTGGGATGATGCGCTCGCCAAAGCGATGCAGGGCGCTTCATTGCCGGTGCTGATCCGGTTGTTGCATGAGCGCGGGGTTGCCTTGCCCGCCGACGAGATTGTGCAGAGGCTGACTGACGAAGTCATGCGTATGGAATCGGAACATCTGCCATGGGTGGAAGGTGCGCGTGAACTGCTGACCTGGTTGGCCGCTGAGAGAATTCCCTCCATACTAGTGACCGGCTCGCCGCGCGTCATCGCGGATAATGTGCTGGGGCAAGCGCCAGCCGGCGCATTTGTTGGCGCAATCAGCGGGAATGATTATCTGCCGCCGAAGCCAAGCCCAGAACCTTACTTACATGCCGCTCGAATGGCTGGTGCCGACCCTCATGATTGCGTCATTTTCGAGGATTCCCTGCCGGGACTTACCGCTGCGCGCGCATCTGGGGCTTATGTCGTTGCCGTCACCGGCCATGCGCGCGTGGATATGACCGGCTGCGGACTGTATGACTGTGCTATCCGCGATTATCGCGAATGGAATCCCGCAGCGAATGATTCTCAATAAGAAGTGTGCGGGGATTCGTGCGGGAGAATCACACATGGATCTTCGCGAAATGGCGGACTGGCGCGAAATCGTGACTGCGCGATTTGTGCGGAAGTGTGCGTATTCCCCGCACGTTTCTTATTGAGAATCATTCGCTGCGGGGTTTAGCTCAGCAGGAATGCGATAATCGCAATGAACACCGGGCTGGTCATCGTACTGAACAGAATGCCGTCGCGCGCGAAGGTGAGACCCACGTTGTAGCGGGCCGCGTAATTGTAAACGTTCTGGCCGGTCGGCAGTGCGGCGAGCACCACGCAGGCGTACAGTTCCGGCCCACGGAAGCCCATCATGAAGTAGGCGAGCAGGAACGCGATAATCGGCATCACAATGTTTTTCAAGACTGCCACGGTAAAGATGGCTGGAATATCGCCCTTCTTTTGCAGCGGTTTGGTGCCGTGCAGTGACATGCCGAATGCCATCAGAATCATCGGCACTGCGGATTCGCCAATCATATTGATTGGGTCATAGATGAAGTTCGGCACCGGGAACCAGCCAAGCTTGGCGTTCAACGCAGAGACCACAATACCCAGCAGCGAACCGATGAGCAGCGGCTGATGCAGCGGCTGTTTGGCGATTTCCTTGACTGATACCTTGCCCTTGGTCGTTACGTCCAGAACCGTGAGCCCAATCGGCGTGAACAGTGCCTGCTGCATCACCAGAATCGGGGCGACCAGCGCACCATTGCCCAGAATGTAGGTGGCGACCGGCAGGCCGATATTGTTGGAGTTCAGATACAGGGAGTTCAGCGCGCCGATGGTGGCGTCCGGAGCCTTCAGATGGAAGAACATCTGATTGAGCACAAGGAACACAATGCCCACCAGCATGGCGGAAAGGAACGCCACGATGATCGACGGGTGGAAGATGTCGAAAATAGGTTCCTTGGAGAGGATCGCGAACATCAGGCACGGGCTGGAGACAAAGAATGAGAAGCGGTTCAGCACCATTTGCGCGGAAGGGCCGCCGATGCGCATGCGGGCCGCCACATATCCCACGAAAATCACGATGCCGATAACGCAGAAACCCTGCATGGCACTAATCAAACCGGTCATATTGTTGCTGATGCCTCCCTCTATCGCACCTAGTGTGGCACAGCTGGCTGTATATGGTGCTCAAATCTCACGGTGCGGGCCATATCGCGGACGCGAAGGTTTGTGGCGTGCCGTATGGGAGCTTCGTGTGCACTTCGCCGTGAACGCCGCATACTGAGCGTCAGAATTTCAGGGGATCAGCGGCTTCGCCCCGAATTTCGTACGCTTATGTCTGTTCAGTGTCCGAAATTCCGGAAGATGGCCCTATGCTCCCGAAATTCTGTCACTGACGGCGGCTCAGCGTCAGAATTTCGGGACGAAGCCATTGATTTCCGGAATTTCTGGCGCTACCCGAGACCATTCGGGCCACTCGCCGCCACGCGCGGTACGCTGATACACATGACGCTTGAATTGAACCGCACCACCTCCAAAAACGAGCAGCTCGCAAGCCTGCTGACCCAGATTATGGAGAACTTCTCCGTCTCCGATAGCGAAGGCCCTCTCGCCGATGAGATTGAAGCCTTCCTGAAGACTCAATCCCACCTGATCGTCCGCCGTCACGGCGATACCGTGGTGGCCTCCACCGACTTCGACAAGCCAAGCCGTGTGATTCTCGCCGGACACATCGATACCGTGCCGGTTATCGACAACTTCCCGCCCCGCTGGCTCGAGCCCGGAGACCCGCTGATTCGCCAAGACATCGCCAAGGCCCACCCGAACGAGCGCGTGCTGTGGGGCCGTGGTGCCACGGATATGAAGGCATCCGACGCGGTCATGCTCTACCTTGCCGCCGTACTCGACGGCCGCACGGTGGAGAGCGATCCCAAGGTCGACCTCACCTATGTGTTCTATGATCACGAGGAAGTCGCTGCCGAAAAGAACGGTCTGCGAAAAGTGGTTGAAGCGCACCCCGACTGGATCCAAGGCGATTTCGCCATCATCGGCGAGCCCACCAGCTGTGGCATCGAAGGCGGCTGCAACGGCACGATTCGCTTCGACGTGATTACCCACGGTGTCGCCGCGCATTCCGCCCGCGCATGGATGGGGGAGAACGCCATCCACAAGGCGGCCGAGATTTTGAACCGACTCAACGCCTACGAACCGGCCACGGTGAATGTGGATGGTCTCAACTACCGCGAGGGTCTCAACGCCACATTGATTTCCGGCGGCAAAGGCACCAACGTCATTCCGGATGAATGCCGCGTGCATGTGAACTACCGTTTCGCTCCGGACAAGTCGCTCGAAGAAGCCAAGGCACTGATGATGGGTGCGGATGCGGGGGCCGAACTCGGCAATGGCGAGCACACTGCCACCGGCGGCGTATTCGAAGGCTACGGCATCGAAATGAAGGACGAATCACCCTCCGCTCGCCCGGGCCTTACCGCGCCGCTTGCGCAGGATCTGGTGCGACTGGTCAAGGAGCGCACGGGGCACGATCCGCTGGCCAAGCTCGGTTGGACCGACGTGGCACGCTTCTCCCAGCTCGGCATTCCGGCGGTGAACTTGGGCGCCGGTGATCCACTGCTCGCTCATAAGCATGATGAACAGGTCCCTGAGTCCGATTTGGCGGCGCTCGCGGATCTGCTGCTGGACTGGCTGGTCTGACTCACGTGTGCCCCCCCTGCGCACGTCGTTGCCAAAAAGTGTGGCATACTGAAAGACGGTGGTTCTGCATGACCATCAGCGTGCGAAATGGCGTCGATCCCCTTGCGGCTCTCGAGAAAGAGACAACGCAAGCGCCGGTGTCCGCCATTTGCAGGACAGACTTGAGACGAAGTTGCCTTTACGCGGAGCGCGTTTTCGCGCGGCCATGGTGAGAGCATGGTGTGAGCGAAGCGTATAGGCCTGGATGGCGTCGCGATGCAGCGCGCCGCGAGGAGCATTGTGCCCACTGAAAACCCTGAAGGTTTCGTCAACGGCGAAACCGATAATTCAACCGTATCCAATGCCGGCTCTCAGAGTACGGCGAGCAATGCTGTGCCTGCTGCAGCGTCTGCTGCGACTCCGGTGACGCGTCGCCGTCGTGGTGGCCGCCGCGTAGTGCGTGGTACCGGTGCCGCCGGCGCATCGCTGGAACTGCAGGTTCAGGACCACTCCGCTCCGCTGTTCGAAGCTCCCGCGTTGCCGTCTGAATCCAAATCTGATACTGCTGCAGATTCTGCGGAAGCATCCGCTGATGCAGTGAAGACTGCTGCCGGCTCCCGCGCAAATGTGGCCTTTGATGACGAGGATGATCGCCGCCCGGTTCGTCGCCGCTCGCGTGCCCGTCATATTGACGACGATGATGAGGCGGATTTCGAGGAGCGTCCGGTTCGTCGCCGTCGCCGCACTGATGCATTCACTGATGATGATTCAGACGAGCGTCTGCTGGATGCCGTCGATTCGTTGCCTGAAGGGCATGATGCGGTGCGCCGCGGCAAGCCGATGACCTCGTTGCTTTTCCAGGAACCGGTTTTGCCCGCAACGCGCTACAACAGCCACAATGATGATGAGGATGACGACGATGACGAGCCCCGCCTCCGTCGCCGTGCTCGCTCTCGTCGCTTCGACGATGATGCCGACTTCGAAGAGCGCCCGACTCGTTCTCGCCGCCGCTCTCGTGACGATCGCGACGATCGCGACGCCCGCGACGCCGACCGCGAGGCTTCTGCGGACCGCAACGGCCGTCGCCGTAATGCCGATGCTGCCGGCAGCGGCAACACTAACGCCAACGACGCTCAAGCCCAGTCTGATACGGATACCGAATCCACGGATGATTCTCGTCGTTCGCGTCGCTCCCGTCGCCTGAATGCACAAGAGCGTCGTGCCGCAGCAGAGGTCGAACAGATTGAGGAAGACCTCGAGCTGGACGATATCTCCTATGCTCCGATTGCCGAAGAGGAGAACGATGGTGATGAGGAGTCCATGGACTCCACGCGCACCCGTTCCCGCCGTCGTCGCCGCCGTGGCTCGCGCGTCGAGGCATCGGCAGCCGATGGCGATTCCGCTGACAACAGCGAAGAGGACGGCGATGCCCGCCGCACTCGTGACGAGCACGACGCTCAGGAAGACGATGGCGAGCAGACCATCACGCGTCGCCGTCGCCGTCGCCGTGGCAGCAAGAACGCGGAGGCTGGAGAAGAAGCGCCGGCCGAAGAGCCGGTCATCCGCCGCTCCCGCAAGCAGCAGTACATCGACGAGATCACCGATGTCGAGGGATCGACCCGACTCGAGGCCAAGAAGCAGCGCCGCCGCGATAATCGCCGCGAACGCAGCCGCCAGAGCCAGTTGATGGAACAGGACTTCCTCGCCCGCCGTGAGAACGTGGACCGCCTGATGGTGGTGCGCGAACGCGAACATCACACCCAGATTTCCGTGGTCGAAGACAACGTGCTCGTGGAGCACTATGTTTCCGACATCCAGGAAGTGCAGACCGTGGGCAACATCTACCTCGGCCGCGTGCAGAACGTGCTGCCGAGCATGGAGGCCGCCTTCGTGGATATCGGCCAGGCCCGCAACGGCGTGCTCTACGCCGGCGAAGTCAACTGGGATGCCGCTCGCCTCGAGGGCCAGCCTCGCCGCATCGAGCTCGCATTTAAGTCCGGCGATCCGGTGCTGGTGCAGGTCACCAAGGATCCGATTGGCCACAAGGGTGCGCGACTGACTTCGCAGGTCACACTTGCCGGCCGCTTCCTGGTGCTCGTGCCGTCCGGCGGCATGACTGGCGTGAGCCGCAAGCTGTCCGAACGTGAACGCAGCCGCCTGAAGAACATCGTTTCCAAGATTGCGCCGAAGGACATGGGCGTGATTATCCGCACGGCTGCTGAAGGCGCTTCCGAAGAGGCCATCGTCAAGGATCTCGAATCCCTGGTCCGCCAGTGGGAGCGCATCAACGCCAAGCGTGAGGAATTCTGGCATGGCAAGCGCCCGAAGCTGCTGCAGGGCGAGCCGGACGTGGCCATCCGCGTGGTGCGTGACATCTTCAACGATGACTTCAACAAGCTCATCGTCGAGGGCGATAAGGTGTACGACCGTATCGAGGAGTACCTCGACACGATGGCCCCCGACCTGAAGGACAAGCTGGAGAAGTGGGACCCGGCCGAGCATGAGGGCAAGGACGTGTTCGACAAGTGGCAGATCGACTCCCAGCTCAGGAAGGGTATGGAGCGTCAGGTCTACCTGCCGTCAGGCGGCTCGATCGTCATCGACCGTACCGAGGCAATGACCACCATCGATGTGAACACCGGCCGCTTCATCGGCCGCGGCAAGTCCCTTGAGGAAACCGTGACCCGATGCAACCTGGAGGCTTCCGAAGAGATTGCGCGCCAGTTGCGTTTGCGCGATATCGGCGGCATGGTCATGATCGATTACGTCGACATGGTGATGCCCGCCAACCGCGACCTGGTGCTGCGCCGCTTGGTGGAATGTCTGGCGCGTGACCGTACCAAGCATCAGGTGGCCGAAGTCACGTCGCTGGGCTTGGTGCAGATGACGCGCAAGCGCATCGGCCAGGGCTTGGTCGAGGCCTTCTCCGAGGAATGCCCGACCTGCAAGGGCCGAGGCTTTATCCTGCACGATCAGCCGACCGTTTCGGCTGATTACGATGACCCGTACGCGCTTCGCGGTGGCGACCCGTTCGTCAAGACCAACAAGCACGGCCGTGGTACTGCTCCCGCTCCTGAACCGGCGGGATCCAGTGCCGACGTCAAGGCCAAGTTGGCGCAGATTGCGGCCGCCGCAGTGGCTGCGAACAACGCCGATGAGGAGTGAACGAGCATAGCTCGGGCGAGGCTCTATAGCACAGCATGAGACTTCAACCCCCGGGATGGCGCTTTTCCGCGCCACTTCGGGTGTGTCGTGCTTGACACGCTGGACAAAATCAGTTGATTTAGTCCGCGTGTAGGTGTAGATTCGAAACTCGGTGTCTGACCGCAGGCTCGGTGCGCGTTGGGCAAGGAAGCTTTCCAAAACATAAAAGGAATTACTATGTACGCGATTGTGAAGGCCGGTGGCCATCAGGAAAAGGTCGAGGTTGGCGATACCATCCTCGTGAATCGTCTCGACGCCAAGAAGGGCGACACCGTGGAGTTCCCGGTTGCTCTTCTGGTTGACGGCACCAAGGTTACCCTCGGCGCCAAGGATCTGGCTGCTGTCTCCGTCAAGGCTGAAGTCGTTGACGACGAGGCCAAGGGTCCGAAGATCAACATCCAGAAGTACAAGAACAAGACCGGTGTTGCTCGTCGTAAGGGCCACCGCCAGAAGCTGACCGCCGTCAAGGTCACGGCGATCGCCTGAGTCATAGAAAGGACCATGAATCATGGCACATAAGAAGGGTGCGTCCAGCTCTCGTAACGGTCGCGATTCGTCGCCTCAGTACCTCGGCGTGAAGAAGTTCGGCGGTGAAGCTGTCGTGGCCGGCAACATCATCGTTCGTCAGCGTGGCACCAACTTCCACCCGGGCCAGAACGTCGGCATGGGCAAGGATCACACGCTGTTCGCTCTTGCTGACGGCTCCGTGAAGTTCGCTGTCCGCCGCGACCGCAAGGTCGTCGACGTGATCGCCGCCTGAGCGATTCGCTAGACTTCTAGCAGACTTTCAAGAAAACCGCACTGTGCGCTTCTCCAAGCGCCGGTGCGGTTTTTGCATATGTGTGCGCCGTCTGCCGTGTCCAGCGGAGCGGGCCTGAACCGACTGTGCTTTGCCTCAAATACGGGCTGAAATGGACGTTTCGCGCAATTCGAAGCGCCGAATGGACGTTTTGAAGCCCCAAAGTGTCCTATTTCGCGCTGCGAATCGCCGGAAACGTCCATTTCAGCCCGTATTCGCGCGTCGCTTGCTCTTCGGGAACGGCAAGTAGGGGCGCTCTACCGGTACACGTTTCCGATTGCGTTCATCATTCAATACGGGAATGTCCAAATAACCGTCCTTCCCCCTAAGTAGCGTTGGTTTTCAAGTCGTCGAGTGGTTCGTGGACGAATGATTCGAGAGAATTGAGAGTGCGATGAACAATCGCAACAATAAACCACTGTGGCTTCGTCTGATAGGCGTGTTCGCCGCTTTGGCAATGCTATTGACCGGCATGGTGGCCACCGCCAATGCCGCCGAAACTGATGGCGCGGTAAAAGTTGTTTGGGGACGTAACGTCGGCCAAGAGTACGGATACGTCAAGGAAGCCATTAACGGCGTTCGCGATGGCGACGCTTGGACGCCCGATTTGAACTCCACCGATTACGCCTATGCCAATACACTGGTTCCTAGCGGAAATTTCTACGGATGGAACACTAAGGCGGATGGCACCGGCGATTGGTACTTCTTTAAGTCAACGTCTGCAGACCCGCAAAGTGCAATCGTGGTCGATCAGGCTCCGACATTGCCGAGCGGCAAGCTGAAGTACCCTGAAGGCGGAGTGCTATATGCCCAGTGGCAGACTAAGAAGCAGTTCGGTAAGGTTCAGCAGACAACGGTTCGTAAGGCCGATTTCAAAGATTTGTCCATTACGACTACCGGCTGGGGCGGAAGCTTCCGCGGTGCTTTGTACATTTCAGCGTGTGACTCTCCCTTGCATGATCTTGGCAATGGCGCATATGGCCAGTCCTGCCTGATGCGCGACGGGACTGTAGCAGCTTCTGGTGATTTGTGGGTAGCCAATTACAATAATTGGCTTTACGTCGGCGAGGGCGGAAATTCAAAGCCGTTCGCTTTGGGAAACGGCACGTATGACGATGCTGACCTTGCCAAGTTCGTGGATGCTGCATACGCAAATCCTGAGGTCAAGTACTTCAACGTGTATGTCGGTTATATCAACTGGGATGTAGCGCCGCAGGAGATTGGCACCATCGAGCTTGATCGTAGCGAGGCTCCCGCTCCGGATACCGCCGCTCCGGTGTTCTCGGGTGTTTCGGATGTGACGGTTGAGCAAGGGGGCACGTTCGATCCGCTGGCCGGCATTTCTGCGAAGGATGCGGTTGATGGCGACGTGACCAAGAGCATTACGGTCGCTCCGTCCGCCGTTGATACCTCCAAACCAGGCAGGACCACGCTGACCTACACGGTCAAGGACAAGGCCGGCAATACGGCCACCGCCACGCGCGTGGTGACGGTGAAAGCCGTAGCTCCGGACGCGGACAAGGATCTGACCGTCGATACGCAGGATGCCGATCTGGTCAAGCCGTCTACCGCGAAGCCCGGTGAGAAGCTGACCTTGCAGCTGCCGTCCGAATACGTGGGCAAGCAAGGTGACGTGTACGTGTACTCCACGCCGGTCACCTTGGCCGTGGGCGCGACCGTGTCTGATCAGGGCACCCTTGAGGTGACGCTGCCGGCGAACCTTGCCGCAGGCAAGCACCGCATCGTGTTCAAGCCATATGACGCGACGTTGCCGCTGGTGTGGGATTCGTTCACGGTCCCGGCCTCCTCCCAGCAGAACCCACAGCCTACTCAGCCGAGCACGAATAAGGGCAATAACAAGAAGCCTGCCGCTAAGAAGTCTCTGGCAGCCACCGGCTCCAGTGTGGCTGTGGCAGGTGTGGCCGTCCTGGTTCTGGCCGTCGCCGCCGGAGCTGTCCTGACCGTCCGCCGCCGCAGCTGAGCTGGGAGCAGCTAGACCGCACTGTACGCTTACCCAAGCGCCAGTGCGGTCTTTTGCGTTTTGTGCCGATGCGGCAGTCGGGGGGAACGGTGCAGGGGCGGGTTGTGTGGACATTCGGGCGAGCGTCTGTGCTTGAGCGTGCATTTTCTCTTTGAGGAGCTGCCAAATACGGGTTAAAATGGACGTTTCGCGCAATTCGAAGCGCCGAATGGACGTTTTGAAGCCCCCAAGTGTCCTATTTCGCGCTGCGAATCGCCGGAAACGTCCATTTCAGCCCGTAATTAGGGTGGAGCAGGCGTGCACAGCGAACGTCTGAACCCGAAAGACGAGCAGCATGGCGGTTGAACGGGGCGCGTTGGTGCAAACAGACCGAGGCGCAGTATTCGAAACTCCGCTCGCCTGCATTCAAGCATGCGGGACGCGTTTGGCGCGAAGCTTTGCGACCAACTGATTTGGCCTGTTGAGCTCGTCGTAAAACATGCGTACAACATCGACGTTCTGCCGTTCTAGACAGTGTTCGCGCTCGCGTTCCTGCGTTACGACTGCGCGGATATCCCGCCTCGAGGTCATTTCCGGATCCACATATTTGCGAACGCCGTCGAACTCGCCGGCGATTTTCGTGCCGTCTTCGCGAACCCAAAGAAAGTCAACACGATGGTTTCGCGAGGAGTACGTTAGGCATGGGAAAACAGTTTGAAGGTCATGAACCGGATAGCCGATTTCCGTTAACACCCCACGCGCTTCGGATTCCCCGCCGTTCTCGCTGCGCGCGTCGGCGAGAGAGAATGCGCGTAAAGCAGCTTTGCGATTCCTAACGTATTTCACCGTATGGGGATACGCCTCCAACACTGGTCGTTGCACAACTTGCTTGCGTAAGGCCGAATCGAGAATGCTCAGAGAGAAGCGTAACGGTAGTTTGGCCGCGCAGTCGAAGAGAGTGCGGAGCGGCACAGTAACGGGAACTCCGTCAATAACAGCTGTTTCGGGATATGCCATCGCATGATGAGCCAATTGCGCGGTATTGCGAATATGGGTGCCCGGTTTGGCGACGATGCATATTGGCAGAAGAAAACGATACGAGCAATCTAGTCCGTGCATAATCGCGGCGGTTGGCCCGCAGAAAACCCAGTCTGGGTGCTGCTGAGCCAAAGAGCGTACGATGTGGCGGATTTGGTCATGAGGATTGAGTGAATCCCAATACTGTTGTCGTGCGTAAAGGCCGCGATACACACGCTTTATTGTTCCTGCGTGCACACGGCGTGCAACCGCTTTGACGTCCGTGTCAGTGTGCGGCACTGCACACCTACGCTCCTGTTGCGCGGCATCGAAGAGTATTTCAAGCGAATGATGTGTCCCCATGCATCAAGTGTAGACGCTTGCGTTAAGCCTCAAGCGTATGGGGCGTTGCCTGTAACGAGTCGGGTAGGGTGCAGCCGGTGAAAATGCGGGCTGGAATGGACGTTTCCGGTGATTCGAAGCGCCAAAGGGACGTTTTGGAGCCCCGAAGTGTCCTATTTCGCGCTTCGAATAGTCAAGAACGTCCATTTCAGCCCGTAAGTAGTGGCTGGCTAGGCTGGAAACTGGCTCGCTTGCCGGCCGTCGATGCCGCGCGCCAGTTGAGCGCACCGGCCCATCACCCCCAATCGGTAGAGTGGAATGCTATGAGTGATTTTGTGGATAGAGTGACCGTCCATGTCAAGGGCGGAGACGGCGGCAATGGCTCGGCAGGCATCCGCCGTGAGAAGTACAAGCCGCTGGCCGGCCCGAATGGCGGCAATGGCGGCGACGGCGGTTCCGTGATTTTCGAGGCGACCCGCAATGCAACCAGCCTGTTGGACTACCGTTTCATCCCTCATCGCACCGCAGGCAGCGGCACGATGGGACTGGGCGACAACAAAGACGGCTCCAAGGGCGCCGACCTGATTCTGCCGGTGCCATGCGGCACGGTGATTTTCGAGGCCCGCGGCGCACAGGGCAAGCCGAAGCACCCCGGCGAGCAGCTCACCGATTTGCGCCACGAAGGCGACCGCTTCGTCGCCGCGGAAGGCGGCAATGGCGGCCTCGGCAACATCGCACTGGCCAACAAGACCCGCCGCGCCCCCGGTTTCGCCTTGCTCGGCGAGCCCGGCGAGGAGCGCGATGTGATTCTCGAGCTGAAGTCCATCGCCGACGTGGCTCTGGTGGGCTTCCCATCCGCCGGCAAGTCCAGCCTGATCGCCGCGATGAGCTCGGCCAAGCCGAAGATCGCCGATTACCCGTTCACCACGCTGGTGCCGAATCTCGGCGTGGTCATCGCCGGCGACTCCCGCTACACCATCGCCGACGTGCCGGGCCTGATCCCAGGCGCCTCCGAAGGCAAGGGCCTGGGCCTGGAATTCCTACGCCACATCGAGCGCACGGAAATCATCGCCCATGTGATTGACTGCGCCACGCTTGAGCCCAACCGCGACCCGATGTCCGACTACGAGGCGCTCGAAAAGGAGCTCGCCCTCTACGCGGACAAGCTGGAGCTGCCGCTCGGCGCGATCCCGATTCCGGAACGCCCGCGCATCATCATCCTGAACAAGATTGATGTGCCCGAAGCTAAGGAGCTCGCTGATTTCGTCAAGCCGGAGTTCGAGAAGCTCGGTCTCAAGGTCTATGAGATTTCCACCGCCTCCCACGCCGGTCTGAAGGAACTGAACTTCGCGCTGTCCGGCCTGGTCAAGGAGATGCGCGAGGAGGTGGCCAACCGCGAGCAGGCCGAGGAAGAGGCCCGCGTGGTCATCAACCCGCTCGAAACCGGCCGACGTCAGCGCCGCAATGCGGCCGGCAAGAACGGCACGCAGCTGGACTTCACCGTGGAACGCCGCGAACTCGGCGATGGCGAGGTGTTCTACGAGGTGCTCGGCACCAAGCCGGAACGCTGGGTGATGCAGACCAACTTCGACAACGACGAAGCCGTGGGCTACCTGGCCGACCGCTTGGCCAAGCTGGGTGTGGAAGACGAGCTGCGCCGCAAGGGCGCCCACCCGGGCGATGAAATTCGCATCGGCCGCGGTGCCCGCATGGTCGAATTCGATTGGGATCCGACCATCTCCGCCGGCGCTGAGAACCTCGACGGCTCCAACTTGGGCGCTCGAGGCAAGGATCTGCGACTCGAGGAGCAGGATTCGCGCGCCCGCCGCCGCTCCAACTCGGAACGCCGTGCCCAGTACCACGAGATGATGGATGCCCGAGCCGCAGTGCGCGAAGCCATGATGGCCGAACGAGCCGCCGGCCACTGGGCCGATCCGTCCATCGATGATGACCGTCACGATGAGACCAGCCTCTTCGGCCGCGGCGAGGAGCCCAGCGGCGAGCCCGGCGAGGGCGAAACCGATAACAACTAGGCAACTAGACTGGTATTGCCGTGCGATGCGCGCCGAGCTGTGCATCGCACAATAGCAATGGGAGCCAGTCAGGGGAGCATTATGAGCACACCGAGTCAAGCCGAGGTTCGTAGAAGTATTGCTGAGGCCGGCACCATCGTGGTCAAAGTGGGCTCCAGCTCGCTCACTCAGCCGAGCGGGCACCTCGACCCCGCCAAGCTTGACGCGCTGGCCGCGGCCTTGGCTCAGGTGCGACTGATGGGCGGCCGCGTGGTACTGGTCTCATCCGGTGCTATTGCGGCCGGCTTTGGCCCGCTCGGATTCGACGCTCGCCCTACCGATGTGGCCACGCAGCAGGCCACGGCGGCAGTCGGCCAGGGTCTGCTGATGGCCCGGTATGAGACCGCATTCGGCCGGTTCGGCATTCACGTAGGCCAGATTCTGATTACTGCTGAAGATACGATTCGCGCCACGCAATACCGCAATGTGCAGCGCACGCTGGACCGTCTGCTTGACCTTGGTGTGGTGCCGATCATCAACGAAAACGATTCGCTGGCATCCAATGAGATTCGATTCGGCGACAATGACCGGCTTTCCGCGCTGATCGCCAATCTGGTTCGCGCGGAAGCACTGGTGCTGCTCACCGATGTGGATGCGCTCTACACGGCACCGCCCTCTGATCCAGGGTCGCGTCGCGTGGACTATGTGCCCAATGTGATTGATGCGCTGGACGACATCACCGTTTCCGGTTCCGGCTCTAAGGTGGGCACCGGCGGCATGGTCACCAAACTGGAGGCTGCACGTGTGGCCGCCGTCTCCGGCATTCCGACCGTGTTGACCTGTGCGGCAAATGCTGGTCCGGCCATGATGGGCGACCCGGTGGGCACGGTCTTCGCGCCCGTGAAGGCACGAGGCTCTTCGCGCCGCCTGTGGATTGGCTTTGCCGCCGAACCGCGCGGCACTATCGTGGTTGATGCCGGAGCCGCCAAGGCCATCCGCGGTGGTCGAGCCTCGCTGTTGGCGGCCGGCGCGCTCGAAGCCCGAGGAGACTTCTCCGCAGGCGACCCGGTATGGATCGATGACGAAGCTGGCACGCATCTGGCCCGTGGCCTCGCCGGATTCGATTCCGAAGAGATTCCGCAGATGCTCGGCCGCAACACCGCACAGCTCAAGCGATTCCTCGGCCCCGAGTACGCGCACCCGCTGGTGCACCGAGACAATCTCGTGCTGGTGTGACATTTCCTCCACGGTGTGGCAAATCGCTCATAATGCAGTCTCTTAAAATGGCGTTATTCCGCCAATGTGAATAATGAGGGTTACCACACGATGGAGTATGTACAACACCGTGGGAGGGTGACTGGCTATCACGCACTCACCCTTGGCAACATCGTGCGTTCGGGCTATCGTGTGAACCATGACTATGGCTGAATGGCAAACACTTTCCGACCGTATTAACACCGTGGCCCCAAGTGCCACCCTTGCCGTCGATTCCAAGGCCAAGGCAATGAAGGCCGCCGGCCTCGATGTCATTGGTTTTGGCGCTGGCGAGCCGAACTTCCCGACCCCCGCCAACGTGGTCAAGGCAGCCGCCGACGCTTGCCTCGATCCGAAGAACTACAAGTACACGCCCACCCCGGGTCTGCCGGAGCTGCGTGAGGCCATCGCGGCCAAGGTGCTGCGTGATTCCGGCTATGAAGCCACCGCTGATCAGGTGGTGGTGACCAACGGCGGCAAGCAGGCCGTGTACGAATCCTTCCAGATCTTGCTGAACCCTGGCGATGAGGTCATTATCCCGACGCCGTACTGGACCAGCTACCCGGAGGCCGTGAAGCTGGCCGGTGGCGTGCCGGTCGAGGTGTTCGCTGGCGCCGATGTGAACTTCGAGCCGTCTCTTGAGGCTCTGGAAGCCGCTCGCACCGAGCGCACCAAGGCCATCATCGTGAACTCTCCGAACAACCCGACCGGTGCCGTATGGAAGCCGGAAACCGTGGAGGCCATCGGCCGCTGGGCTGTTGAGCATCACATTTGGATTATTTCCGATGAGATCTACGAGCACCTGAACTACGACGATGCGCACACCACCTACATCGGCGCGGCTGTGCCTGAGTGCCGTAACCAGCTGCTGGTGCTCAACGGCGTGGCCAAGACCTACGCCATGCCGGGTTGGCGCGTGGGCTGGATGGTCGCTCCGGTTGAAGTGGCCAAGGCCGCCACCAAGCTGCAGGGCCACATGACCTCCAACGTGGCGAATATCTCCCAGCGTGCCGCGCTGGCCGCTGTGGCCGGCCCGCTGGACGAGGTGCACAAGATGCGCGAGGCCTTCGATGTGCGCCGCAAGGCCATTGTGGCAGCGCTCAACGATATCGAGGGCGTGCACTGCCCGACGCCGACCGGCGCGTTCTATGCGTTCGCGGATATCACCGCGCTGCTGGGCAAGCCGCTCGGCCCGAACGGTACCGTCGCCAAGACTTCCGCCGATTTCGCCGCCGCGCTACTCGACGAAGCCCATGTGGCAGCCGTGCCCGGTGAGGCCTTCGGCGCCCCTGGCTACCTCCGCTTCTCCTACGCCCTCGCCGACGCCGACCTGGCCGAAGGCATGAAGCGCATGAAGGAATGGGCCGAGCAGTAGTCCACTATTCGCGACACGCGATTTGCGTTAATCCACCTCAGCCGTTACTATATCGACTTGGCGGTTTTCGCCATGGCGAAGCGTTCTCTACAGAACGCCAGCTGAGGTGGATGACACCTAGGGAAGTGGCGCAATTGGTAGCGCAACGGTCTCCAAAACCGTAGGTTGTGGGTTCGAGTCCCGCCTTCCCTGCCAAGTCTTTCTAATAATCAAGCAGCTGACGCGAGGTACGGAATGGCTAAGACGAGCAAGAATGAAAAGGTAGTCAAGCCGAATGTCTTCATGCGTATCGGTCTGTTCATCAAGCAGATCATCGACGAGCTTCGCAAGGTCGTTACTCCTACTGCCAAGGAATTGTTCTTCTGGTCTCTGGCTGTGTTCATCTTCGTGCTGCTGCTGATGGCCCTGGTCACTGGCATGGACTTCGGTCTGGGCAAGTCGACTCTGTGGCTGTTTGGCTGATTTCCAACAACCTAAGGTGAAACACACGCATGAGTGACGAACTGAATCTCGAGAACCTCGACGCCGTTCTGCCGAACGAGGAATCCGCTGCTGAGGCACCTGCTGCAGCCGAAGCTCCTGAAGCTGCTTTCGAAGCTGAAGCTCCAGTTGAGCAGCCGGCTCCGGTCGCATCCGTTGAGACTGCCGATGAGGCTCCCGTCGCTCTGGATGAGGACGAGGAAACCGAAGTCAACGAGTCCGAAGAAGCTGAAGGCACTGATGCCGGTCAGCAGGCCGTTGAAGAGTTCTCCAAGTCCCTGCGCTCCCTTGATGGCAAGTGGTACGTGCTGCACACCTACTCCGGCTACGAGAAGCGTGTGAAGACCAACATCGAATCCCGTGTGGCTTCCTTCGGCATGGAAGATCAGATTTTCCAGGTCGAGGTTCCGATGGAAGAAGTCGAGAAGCACACCGAGAAGGGCAAGAAGGTCATCACCCGTGTGCGTGTTCCCGGCTACGTGCTCATTCGCATGTGGCCTGACGAGAACGCTCGCCGCATCGTTCGCGAGACCGAAGGCGTCACCGGCTTCGTCGGCCCGACCAAGGACCCGGCTCCGCTCTCCCGCAAGGAAGTCGTCCAGATGATGGCCCCGATGATCGCTTCCGAAGCTCTCAAGGCTGCCGGCGATAAGCCTGCCGCCGCCAAGAAGCGCAAGGTCGAGGTCTCCTACGCCGTTGGCGATCAGGTCACCGTCACCGACGGCCCATTCGCCACCATGGAAGCCGTGGTCTCCGAGGTCGAGCCCACCACCCAGAAGCTCACCGTGCTGGTGTCCATCTTCGGTCGCGATACGCCAGTGGAGCTGGGCTTCAGCCAAGTCAAAAAGCTCGACTGAAATCCGCTGGCGGAGCGTTAACTTCGTTGCTCCTCGGTCGACGTACCTTCGTACGCCTTCCCTCGGTGCGCCTCGTTAACCGCACACGCCATCGAATTTCAGTGCCTGACGCACAATGATGGAGCGTCTTCTGCGTTGCTCCTCAGTCGCGGTACCTTTGTACCGCTTCCTTCGGTGCGCCTTGAAGCCGCACACATCATTGCACGTCAGTGTTTGAAAAACGTTGTTAAGGTCCGACTTTGGTCGGGCCTTTTTTTATTGCTGATTCTTGCACGAAGAAATGCATGATGCCGTTATCAATGGTGGTGCAGCTATGATTGCTGAGATGTTTTGGCCTCGATGGATTGGCGTCACGCTTCTCTGATATAGGGGGGTATGTGTGGGGAAGTGTGGGGCTGCACGCGGCGATGTTGCCGATGATGCGAAAGTGTGCATAGCACAGTATTTCCGTAATTGTTGAGACGATGAGGTCTCAATACATCTGTACCCGACTACTGCCTGAACACCCCAATAAATAGGGGGTAATTCTGTCATGGGGGGGGGTATTCGTTGCCCTTAGATCACAGGCGTTGGCATATGCCGGCACGCTGCCTCTTTCGATGACGCAAGAGTTGCAGAGGGATTGAGGGGTGTGTCTGCCGCTTGCACTTGTGGCCCGCGGCCGGTGCATGTGTGCTGGCTACTTTTGTCGAACGGTGTGAGAGAAGCGAGACGTCATGATGATTCGGGGGACTCAAAATTCAAATACTCGAGTAGGCAGTCGTTGGCTACGTCATGTATGGCAAATGCTGCTGGGCCTACTGCTCGCAGTGGCAATGCTGCTGGCGATGGCGTTGCCCCAGGGCCAGTGGAATCTGTTCGGCGCTGAGAAGGCTCAGGCGGCCACCGCCCAGGAAATGTTTGACGCCCTGCCGGATGCCAGCACGGTGCCCACCATGACCGAAGCCGAAAAAGCCCAAGCCCGCAAGGATTTGATGGCCGCACGTCAAGCATGGTGGGGAGCTGCCAATCCCAATAATCCAGTAGATACATCGATTGATACATCTCGCGGCGATGCTTTGGGTAGAGCTCTAACGGTGTACCCAAAAGGTGTGACTGCTGATGATGTGAAGCAGTATATTTATGCGAATTTCACCAAGCCAGCAGATTATGACGGGCCGGCTGGCGGCACCGTATGGCCGGATGCGGTTTGGCGGACCATATCCGCATGGGGTCAGGATTTCACACTGACATATATGGATGATGACGCTACTGAAGAAGTGCCAGTGGAAACAGCGGCTGATGTGGTCTGGTTCTTTGGATACTCAGCATATTACCGCGGAACGAATTATTACATTGTGCTGTCAAAACCACTGGACGGCCCATTGTACGGTATGGATTTGTTGCACTCATTCCAGGGCAGCATTCTGATTGAAGATTCGGGTATTTTTACCGGGCTTCAATTCCTGGAAGATGCCTATGATGCGATTGCGCAAAAATCAGGTGGGCGCGATACAAATGAGCATTCAATTCCGGCGTATTACACGCCTGTCACGCCATCTTCTCGTTCGGTGTATATGCCGCTTTTGACGTTGCCAAAGAAACAGAATGCTTTCAACTTCAATTTACCGCGTGTACAGGCACAGCTGAGGAATTTCAGTAGTACTCAATATTACCCATATGAGGGATACAAGGTACGCAGCACTGGTAGCACGAACGTGACGATTGATACGTTGATGCACTGGTATACGGGTGATCTCAATGATGCTAGTGAGAAAATCGATTTCAATAGCAAAATCAATCTGCCGGACTGGCTATGTACCAATCTTGAGTACTACACCGGATGCAGCATGCCGTATGTGAAACCGACGTTTGATAAAAATGCCGGTGTTAGTAGCAGCAATAGTGAGGGTGACCCGACAAATGTGGTGACTACGGAGTCGAACCGGATTAATATCGCCATTCCTGAGAACGGATCTGACGGTAACTATCAGGAAAAAATCGCATTCAGCCGTTTATATGATTACTATTCCAACACTGCTCTTCAAAGTTTTTCGATTGATTATTTCTTCCGTCTGAATATCACGTATTTGACTCCAATAGGCGTGGAATCGCCGACTGCGTTGTCTGGTTTCCGTTTCAAGAAGGTCGATGAGAACGATTCATCGAAAGGGCTTCCCGGCGCAGTATTTGAGGTGTATCAGAAGGACAGGTCGGGCAATGAAATTGCGCCGCGTCAAGCGCGACGTACCAATGGGAATATCCAATTCGATCAGAATGGCAATATTCAATGGGCTACCGGTAAGATTCAGGTCACTTCTGATGCCAAGGGCGAGGTGAACGTACCTGATTTGGAACCGGGTACATACTATTACCGCGAAATTCAGGCACCGTCTGATTACGAGTTGGACTCCACGACAGAGCATGAGGTAACCGTCTCGACGCCGACTGATGTGCCTTCTGGCTTGAAAGTGTCAGGTGGCGTCGGTGAATCCAAAGCTACGTTGCCGAATCAGGTTGGGCTGAAGTCAAACGAGAAGTCTCGTCAGGGCCTGAATTGGAATGATGCACGTTTGGGCCAGAACCTTCTTTTGGATGACAATACCAAGTTGGATACGTCGAAGGCTGAGGATTATGGCGGTGATGTATTCGCCACGAATCGTGACCGTATCACCGTCGATGGTGCGGATTCCGTACCGGATACATATAAGTATCAGGTAATTGGATACCAGACGAAGGATGATGCACTAGCCTCCACGAACGGGAAGGTGGAATATGGGGGTTCTGCGTCTTCTGGTGTGAGTTTGTCGGATGCTGTTGCATGGGTGAACACTCAGATTTCCAATAAGAACCTTGAGAATGTCTCTCCGATTCTGCGTTTGGAGCCGGTGAACAAGGTGGTGGTGGACGATTCGTACCTGACCGGTACCGCGCCCACCGTGACCAACAAGCGTGGGCCACAAGAAGTCAAGGGGTCACTCTCGTTTGCTAAGCGGGATGGGGATGAAACGTCGAAGGCTTTGGCTGGTGCCACATTCCGTCTGTTCGAATGCAAGGCTGGTGCCGGCAAGTGCGGCACTGGTACGTCCGCCAACGATGTGATCAATCCGGACAATCCGGGCGACGCCTGGAAGCAGCTGGGCTCGGATGTGACCAGTGGTGCCGATGGCTTGGTCACTTTCAACGACCTGACCAAGCCGGGCGAATACCGCTTGGTGGAGGTCGCCTCGCCTGCCGGATATGCGAAGCCCTCCGGTCAGTGGCGCGTGACGTACGCCGACAGAGACACCGTCGAGCCGAAGGTGGAAGCAGTGGGCGAAGCGCCCGCGTTCTTCCAGACCGCGCGTTCTGCCGCCTCCGTGTCTCCTGCGTCCACTCGTGCAAGCAATTCGATGCTTGCAGTGCCTAATTACAAGACCATCGCAGTGCCGTCTACCGGCGGGCGCGGATGGCTGATCTCTTCGTTGGCTGGTTTCGGCTTGTTGCTGGCCGGCGTAACGGTGTTGTCGGTCGAGTCGAGGAGGCGGTGCCGCTAGACACATGGCTCAAGTAGCAGTGAACAAATCCGTTATTTACCTAATGCAAGAAAAGATCAATGAGAAGGAGAGGGATTATGTCTCGTTCCATAACTAAATGCTGGGCCGCTGTTGTGGCGGTGCTGGCAATGCTGGTCGGCATGCTGGGCCTGCAGGCTCCGCACGCGTACGCCGCCGATGGGGTGACTTCGGCGTCGACTGGTTCGCTGACGATGACCGGTCTGGAAAATGGTGTGGCCGTCAAGGCCTACAAGGTCATTGATGTGAACTGGAATGACAAGACTGGTGAGCCGGCGTCGCCTCGTTACACCTGGAATTCCGATGTGCAGCAGTACATCAAGACGAACTTCGCGTCGTATATCGACAGCTCGAATAATGCGGTGACGGAAGCCTATTTGAAGGCGGATGCCAATAATTTGGCCACTTTCTACGACAAGCTGTCCACTCAGGCGAGCTCGCTGACTGCGGCCGGTACGGAAACTTCCACTGGCGGTACCGCTGGTACCGATAATACGGCTTCCGTGACGCTCAGTAACCTCAGGATGGGCTCCTACCTGGTGCTGGTGACCGGCGGCGAGTACGTGTACCGCGCATCGGTCGCCTCCATCTGGCCGAACCTGGATGAAAAGACGAATACCTGGAAGGTCGAAGACGGCACGCTTCAGGTGAAGCGCGACAACGTGGACATCGACAAGAGCGTCAACGAAGAGAATAACGATCACGTATCCGGCAAGGATGTGCTCGACAAGGGTACCGATTCCGCTGGCATCGGCGACACGGTGAACTTCGACCTGCGCGCCAAGGTGCCGACCTTCCCTGCCAACGCTGAGAACAAGCAGTTCTACCTGGGCGATAAGCTTTCCGACGGCCTCACCCTGGATGCCAGCTCCATCAAGGTGTACGGCGCTCCTGAAAAAGGTGCCGAAGTTCTGTTGTCCGGCACAGGTGCTGATGCCGCCTACACGCTGACCACGACCGGTGCTCAGCGCCCTGACAACAATGCAGCGGTCTCCTTCCTGGTGAACTTCAACTACGACCAGATCAAGCAGTACGCCAAGGTGCACGTGGACTACAACGCGACCGTGAACGAGAAGGCCGTCATCGGACCTGGCGGCAACCCGAACACGGTGACCCTGATCTACTCGAACAACCCGTACGGCGACAACACCTACAAGACCCACGAAGACAAGGTCAAGGTGTTCTCCTACGGCCTGGACGTGTTCAAGTATCACAAGGTCAACGGCAAGGAAGAAGCCCTGACCGGCGTGGAGTTCACCCTGAAGAAGAAGGGTGCCGACGATACGCTGAAGCTGATCAAGAAGGCTGACGGCCATTACCGTCTGCCTGCGAAGAATGAAACCGCTACCATCACGGATCTTGCTGTTGATGCGAACGGCAAGCTGAAGGTGGACGGTCTGGACGAGGGCGACTACGTGCTCACCGAGTCGAAGCGTCCGGCTGGCTACGGTGCCATCGCCCCGATCGAATTCACCATCAAGGATAAGACGGGCTCCAGCACGGTGGAGCACACCGGCGTCGAGCAGTCCTCGACCGCCAACGACGGCTACCACTCCATGAAGGTGGAGAACGTGCCCGGCCTGCCGAACACCGGTGGCGTCGGCACGGTGGTGCTGACCGCAGCAGGCGTGCTTCTGATTGCGGGTGGCCTGCTGATGGCCATTCGCCGCAAGCGTGCCTAAGGCGATTGCCGACTGAAGGGGAGCTTATGGCCATGGGCGATGAGCTCCCCTTCTTATGTATTTTTCTCTGATTGCTCGTATTCGTTTGCCGTGAAGGAGGGGGTATGGTGCGAGGTTCTCATGCGCGGCATAGTCGCTTCGTCGACCGACTGACTGGCCTCATCGCAGTCATTCTGGTGCTGGCGGGCGTGCTCACCATCGCCTACCCGACCATCGCCGATATGCTGGCGAACCGGCAGCATGAGAACGTCGTGAGCTCCTACACCCAGTCCGTCTCCCAGCTTGACCAGGCAAAGCGCGACGCCATGTTTGCCGACGCGCGCAAATACAACGAGAGCCTCAAAGGCGACCCGGTGCATGATCCATTCGTTCCCGGCTCGGGGTACGCGCTGCCCGACAATTACACGGAAGTGCTGAACCCGGACGGCGACGGCGTGATGGGTTACCTCAGTATCCCGAAAATCAATCTTCGTCTGCCCATCTACCACGGTACCGATGAAGACACCTTGGCTAAAGGCGTGGGCCATATGCGCCAAACCGCTCTGCCCATCGGCGGGGAAGGATTGCGGCCAGTGCTGACCGGTCACCGCGGACTGCCCAGTGCGGAACTGTTCACCCGACTGGACGAGCTCTCCAACGGAGATATCTTCACCATCAACGTGCTGGGCAAGAACCTCGCCTACCGGGTGGTGCAGATACAAACCGTGCTGCCAGACCAACTGGAGGAATTGCGCGCGATACCAGGGCGTGACTTGGTCACACTGGTCACCTGCACACCATACGGAATCAATACGCACCGCCTGCTGATCACCGGGGAACGCACCAAATATGTCCCCGAAAACAACGTTGCCTCAGCAGGTTCCCTCTTGCCCAGCCCGGGCAGCAGCCGTTGGATTCGCTGGATAAGCCTTACCGCAGCAGTCATCACTATCGCAGTGCTGCTCGCGGTACTGCACGCATGGCGACGCCGGCATGCAATCAGTACTACCCATCACGATGTTGTGAGTGAAGGTGCCACAGATGGCCAGTCGTAAATTTGATAGCAAGGAAATCCAGTATTTGAATTCGCTGATTGCGGTATCCTCGGCAAGCTCGACCCGCATCCGCTACACCGATGCGTTTCGGGACGAGTTTCTTCGCCGTGATATGGCCGGAGACTCTCCCACGGAAATTTTCCGCGATGCCGGATTGCCGCCCAGCCTGATCGGAGCCAAGCGCATCGAACGCGCTGCGGCTCGCTGGCGTGAAGAAGGTGCCAAATCCGTTGGCGATCTGGCTTCGGCGAAACTCGGCGATCTTGAACGTCTGGCCGAATACCAACGCGTCACCGATGGGCTTGCCCAGCATGTTCGCAATCTTGAACGCCAGGCCCAGCATGCCGAGCAGGACATCTACAACCTCGAGCAGCACATCATCCGCCTCGAGCAACGCATGCGCCTGCTAGAGCGCCACGTCGACGGCGACTCCTGATGTGCAGCGCAAAGTGGTGATTGGCCGCAATACTGTTTGTTTTTTGTCCAAACAGGCTCGCATAATAGGAAAGCTTGTGTCTGGAGGGAAGACCCGCTAGCACAGCACAGCAATTATAAGTTGCGGGAGGAGACCGGTCTCGGACCAGCAGCCTCAATCACACACGGATAAAAAATGAGTCAAGACCGTGCGCGATGGGCGACTGAGAATAGATTCGGCCACCATTTGAACCGCGTTATAGAAAGAAGAACCATATTATGGCTCCCAAGAAGAAAGTCTCAGCGCTGATCAAGCTGCAGATTCAGGCAGGCAAGGCCAACCCGGCCCCGCCGCTGGGTCCGGCTCTGGGTTCCCATGGCGTGAACATCATGGACTTCTGCAAGGCTTACAATGCCCAGACGCAGGACAAGATGGGTCAGGTCATCCCTGTCGAGATCACCGTTTACGAGGATCGCTCCTTCACCTTCGTTCTCAAGACCCCGCCGGCCGCAGCTCTGCTGAAGAAGGCCGCTGGCATCGAGAAGGGCACCGAGAACCCGCTGACCCACAAGGTCGGCTCTGTCACCAAGGCGCAGGTCCGCGAAATCGCTGAGATCAAGATGGAAGATCTGTCTGCTCGCGACATCGAGGCCGGCATGAAGATCATCGAGGGCACTGCTCGCTCGATGGGCATCACGGTTACGGACTGATAAGGAGATAGACAGATGGTAAAGCGTTCCAAGAAGTACCGCGAAGCCGCTGAGCGCGTCGATCGCAACAACCTCTACACCGCCAACGAGGCCATCGCTCTCCTGAAGAGCATGCCCTCCTACAACTTCGACCAGACCGTCGAAGCTGTGTTCCGTCTGAGCGTTGACCCGCGCAAGGCTGACCAGCTCGTGCGTGGTACCGTCAACCTGCCTCACGGCACTGGTAAGACCGCTAAGGTCCTCGTGTTCGCTCGTGGCCCGAAGGCTACCGAAGCTACCGAGGCCGGCGCTGACATCGTCGGTGATGACGACCTGATCGCAAAGGTTCAGGGCGGCTTCCTCGACTTCGACGCCGTGGTCGCCACCCCGGACATGATGGGCAAGGTCGGCCGTCTGGGCCGTGTGCTCGGTCCGCGTGGCCTCATGCCGAACCCGAAGACCGGCACCGTGACCATGGATGTCACCAAGGCTGTCAAGGACATCAAGGGCGGCAAGATCGAGTTCCGTGTCGACAAGAACGGCAACCTGAGCTTCCTCATCGGCAAGCTGAGCTTCGATGAGTCCGATCTGGACGAGAACTTCAAGGCCGTGGCCGACGAAGTCAAGCGTCTGAAGCCGACCACCGTGAAGGGCCGTTACCTGACCAAGGCAACCATCACCTCCACGATGAACCCGGGCGTTCCGGTTGACCCGAACACCCTGGCCTGAGCGAGGCTAGCTGAATAAGCTGAAAGCTACTAAGGGACCTTCCTACTGGGAAGGTCCCTTTTTTAGTTGAATCAGAGATGAATTTCGGCGACACTCCGATGAATAGATGATTCTGTTACTTCGCAGCAATGCGAAAAGGGATATTCTGATATCAGAACATCGTTTTAGAGCTGTTTGCGACACGCCGAAGGAACCGCGTCATGATGCCGATTCCTAGGGGTCTCATGCGCCCTGATTTGCGCGAATCACGATGACCGTGTAAGTTTATCTCTTGCTGCCGCTCAGCGAGTGGTTCTCTGGTTCAGAGAGCTTCTCGATGATTGTGTGGTGGTGGTTTGAGAACTCAAGAGCGTGTTTGTACTACTTCTTTATAGTCAATGATTGCCAGTCCATCATCT
>NZ_PEBJ01000004.1 GCF_002802915.1 Bifidobacterium felsineum | reverse complement strand
CGAACCCGGAAGCTAAGGCCTGGCACGGCGATGGTACTGCACCCGACAGAGTGTGGGAGAGTAGCACACCGCCGCATTTAACTTTTAAAGTCCGACATCAATCGATGTCGGACTTTTTTGTTCTTTGAACGCAGTGTCGAATGAAGAGAGACACTACTAATGCCGAGGCTCTCTATGGAGTATAAATTCCATAGAGAGCCTCGGCATTTTAGTAATACTGCTACGCGGCCATATGACCCAACGCAATCGCACAGGAGAGCACGAATGCCTCGCGCGGGTCAGTCGCATCCCAACCTGTCGATTCGGCTGCACGCTTCAAGCGGTATCGAATCGTATTCGGATGCACATTGAGCTCCTTGGCGGCCGTTTCCAGTGAGCCTCCGTACTTCAGGAATGTCGATACTGTTAGCAATGTCGGATCGTCAGGTCCCGCAGCTGCCAGGCTGCCATACACCACGTGTACAAGCTCTTCACGCGCATCAGGATCGCCAATCATCGCACGCTCAGGCAAGGCATCGTCGTTGCGGAGTGGACGTGGCAGTTGCGGAACAGCGGCAGCCAGAGCGGGCGCAGCCTGCAGGCAGTAGAGAGCGGTACGAACCGACTTCATCGCGCCTTCCGCGCCACTGCGCTGCGGCCCTAATGACAGCGGGCGTGTATCGTCGAACTCCGACGCAATCGTATTGCAAATCACCTCAGGCGTAGCGGCCCCAACCGGGCGGATCAGGGCCACGACCACGGTATTGGACTTATTCGCGCGTCCGCTATCATCCGCATTCGGCACGACTGGATTACCCATGGCATGCTCGGCCGTCAAACAATCTCCGGCAAAATCGGAAACGATTTTTTCGATGGACTTGCGCGTTCGTGCCGAAGAACGCGCAGGGTAACCGGCGATGGCATAGCAATCGAACTCGCCATCGAAGCCGAGCAACGTGAACAATGAGGTTATGCGCTGGTCGGAAAGCTGGTTAAACAGACATTCGAAAAGAACCTTGCGGATCCGGTCCACAGCAGAAACGTCATTGGCATCGGCTGCATCGGCGGCGAGAAGATCAAGAAAGTCTGAAGGCATACCCAATAGTGTAAACCTTGATGCTGGGGGTTACCGATGATCGGTTGCCTTAGCCAACTCAGCGCGTGATTCACGCCAGTAGGTGAGCACGACAAAGCCGAATACGAACGCCACAGGCAACATGTGCCGCTCGAAATTGTTGGCCGGCGCGGTAATCATTACGCCCATCAACAACAGCAGCGGAATATGCGTCATCAAGGTGAGCCAACGGCGTCGAATCACTTCAGCAGCACCAAACAGCAGCGTCAACACCACGTAGAAATTACCATGCGTCGGCCAGCCCAGCACCGGAATCAAGCCCCAGGACTTGGCGAAAGCGGCGATATGCTCGCGCCAATCATGGTTATACGATTTGATCCACACCGAGTTCTTCTGCACATAGTCGCTGGACACGTAGTAGCCCATGGATACATACGGCTGATCGGTCACATTGAAGTAGCCGAAGCATTTGGCCATCAGTGCGTCGAATGCGATCACAGGATTGTCTTTGACGATATCCAGCCACGCCTTATTGAAGTTCGCCATGTCGTCCGGAGTCACCGTACGCCACTTATAGCTCACCTTTTTGGCCTGAATGCCGGAGGATTTCACCGGGTCGGCATCCTGCTGGGAATAGGCGTCGGCCATTTGATCCTTATTGAACACAGGGGAGAGGTTCTTCATGGCCTCGTCTGAGATGCCATCAGGATTGCGTTGCGCCACGCGCGCGATCATCTGCAGCTGCACGCCCCGGCTTTCGATCGGGTCGCCGCCGATAATCATATTCGAAGAAATGGCATAGGCGATGCCGCCGTGAATCAGCACGGTGGGGATGAGCAGCGCGGCGACATAGGTGGCCCAGCGGCGGCGGTCGGCGATGATGGCCAGCACGATTTGCAGTGCGATGATGTACCACGCGTATTTGGCGGAAATCAGCATCACTGAAGTAGACACGATAAAGGCGATGAAGCTGTGGCGGGGCAGCTTGACCGAGGGCTTCCATGTTTGCGTGAGCTCATACCAGATGCCGAACCACCAGACGAACGCGAACGCGAACAGGGGTGATTTGGTCAGCGAAATCGTGGAGAATACGGCCAGCGGGCACACCATAAAGAACAGGAGAATCAGGAATCGCGCCAAGCCGCCGGCCTGCTGAGGCGTTGCCGAATCCGCGGCTGCGGTTGCATTCATCCACGGTCGGTTCAGGAAGCGATGGGCGGTGGCGGCGCAGCAGAACACCGCGAACAGCATCTGCAGGGCGGCGAGCACCACGATGCCGGCATCGTTCGAACCGGTCACATAGCGCGAGAATGAGGCTGTCGCACCATAGATCAATGTCAGCACGATATTGTGCTGGTCGGTCAGATACGTGGGATTGGAGGGCCACATATAGTGCGCGGTGGGGTAGATGTCCATCGGCACGAACGAGAAGAATCCGATGTAGGGCTGCTTCAATCCCGTCCACTGGTTCCAGGCCCAGCTGAATTCGCGGATCTGCGAGCGGACATCAGCGCCGAATGCGGCGAGCAGCGTAGTGGGAATCCACAGCCAGCCGATGAAGAACACCAGCAGCAGTTTCCAGAATCGGTTCGTGCCGCGCACGATCCAGCGATTGCAGAACAACAGCGCCCGCGCTACCGATGAGACGATAAGGTGCGGAGAGATGCGAAATCGGATTTTGCCCTTAGGATTGCCGGCTTCTGACTTGGCGGCCGTTGCACTATCAGCTGTGCTCTCGACACTGCCAGCGCTTGCGAAGAACCGCTGATCGGCCGCGCTCCATCGTTTGCTGAGTTTGGCGGGCAGTATGCGTCCGATTTTCGCGAGTCGCACCAGAATGACGATAATGCCGAGATATATGACGAACGAGCCGATGAAAATTGCGGTGTTCGCCCAGTTCCAGTGCGCGATGGTGCCGGTCTCGAAATCCCAATACAGCGGGCCGACGGCGGTGCACAAAGACAGCCACAAGCAAGCCAACACCGCTAATGTCCACCGGGCGATGGTGCCAAGGCGGGCGAGCTGCGTATGGGAGCGTGAGTTCGTCGCGGATACGATGGGTTCCGCGACGGCGGCAGGCTTGGATATGGCTGGTGACGTCATGTCAGTCAATGGTAGCCGCACACGCGAACGGCAAGGCTAGTCGTGTGCGTTGATATAAGTAGGCCGCTCCACCGGACCCATACCGCCATACCGCTTGAAGCCCCAGAGGAAGACCAAGGACTTCGCGTAAGCGCCCCAGGCCACGCCGAAAATCAGTACAAGTACGCGAATGAACGGGATGAAATAGGCCACCGCGAGCAGCACTACATCAATGCCGAGCAGCGCTAAGGTGCAGGGGAACGCACGCCAGGGGAACATCGCCGCCAACTTCCACTGCGTGCCCAAAGGATTTTCGAAACGGGCCTGCATCGGGAAGAGATATTCGGCGGTGAGCGTCACAATGACTGCCGCCATAATGAGCACAATCAACGGAATATAGGAGGCGTTGGTGTTCCAGGCAGCCCAGAAGGCAAGGCCGAAGATGATGGCCGCCGCAAGCACCATGATAATAATGCCGGAGATCAGCCCGTGCTTGAACTCCCGCTTGAAGCGGCGCAGGTATTCGCGGGTGAGGCTGATGTCATCGTTTTCGTCGTATGCAAACAGTGTGCTGTACAGCGCCGCACGAGCAGGGCCAATGGTGATGACGGGGATCATCGTCAGTAGATACAACAGATTCAATGCGGTGAAATGCACCAGAGTATCCATGAACCGCCAGAAGGGCGCATTGGTATTGAACTTCATCGTTCCTCCTATTCCTAGGTGATGTTTCACCGATTGCGACACGCTTATTTATAAGTATATAAATAAAAATTCTATTGGTCGAATTCCGCGATTTTCCAACGATTTTCCGGTGTTGCAAATGCGCTGAATGGCCTTAAGGGACGTAGGTGCGGTTGACAGAAAAAATCTTATTTATAAACTTATAAACAAGAGAAAAGAAGACAACGGGTTGCGAAACGGGTCGCACCCATGATGGTCTTCACTGCATTGCTTCAAAGGAGACAAGATGCAGAACGTTGCAACCGCAGACGGCGAAGTCGGGTTTGCCTCGGATAACGTCGCAGCTGCCGACGCCAAGCCGGCGCGTAGCCGTCGTGATCGTCGTGCCGCCAACAAGGCGAAGAAGATGCTTCCTGGTGCCGACTACAACAAGCGCCACGGATTGAAGCTGTTCCTGCTGGTCGCACCCCTGTTGGTTATGGTGGTGCTCTTCAGCTACCTGCCGCTGTTCGGCTGGATTTACGCCTTCTATGATTACCAGCCGCCGATTCCGCTGTCCGAAAGCGAGTTCGTGGGTCTGCAGTGGTTTGAGCTGCTCGTGCAGAACCCGGCTCAGCTGGCCAAGATCGGTCAGGTGTTGATGAACACCTTCGCGATGTCCGGCCTGAACATCCTGACCTCGTTCTTCCCGGTGATCTTCGCCATCGCCCTGAACGAGATTCGCGCGAAGTGGTTCAAGAACCTGATTCAGACGCTCACCACGCTGCCGAACTTCATCTCCTGGGTGCTGGTCTACTCCATCGCCTTCGCGATGTTCTCCTCCTCCGGCATGATCAACGAGCTGCTGCAGAACCTGCACCTGATCACCGAGCCAATCAAGTTCCTTGATTCCGGCGATCACATCTGGCTCAAGATGCTGCTGTGGAACTTGTGGAAGGGCCTCGGCTGGGGCTCCATCATGTACCTCGCAGGCATTGCCGGCATCGATCAGGAACTGTATGAAGCCGCACAGGTGGACGGCGCCAACCGCTTCCAGCAGATCTGGCATGTGACCATTCCGCAGCTGTTGCCGACCTACTTCGTGCTGCTCATGCTCTCCATCTCCAACTTCCTGAACAACGGCATGGACCAGTACTACGTGTTCCAGAACAACTTCAACCAGAAGTGGATCGAAGTGCTCGACCTGTACGTCTACAACGTCGGCCTCGGCAACTCCAGCCTGTCGCTGGGTACCGCGATCTCCATCCTGAAGTCGCTGGTCTCCGTCGCCCTGCTCTTCATCGTCAACTGGCTGTCCAAGCGCACCCGCGGCGAGGGCATCGTCTGATCGGCCAAGCAAAGTCACGCGAGATTTATTAAGGAACAATCATGGCAAAGCAGAAGTCAAGCGTCTCGCCGGCGATGCGTCGCACCACAGGTGAGAAAGTCTACAACGTATTCAACATCGTGCTGCTTTCAGTGTTCGCACTGATCTGCACCTACCCGTTCTACTACTTGATCATCAACTCGCTGTCCGATAACAACCTGTCTGCGGCGGGCGAGGTGACCTGGTGGTTCAAGGGCTTCCATCTGCAGAACTACAAGGATGTGCTGGCGCTCTCCGGCCTCGGCCGCGCGGCATGGATCTCTCTGGCCCGTACCGTGATCGGTACGGTGCTGACCGTGCTCGCCAGCGCCTACCTGGGCTTCATGTTCACACAGAAGAAGATGTGGGCCCGTTCGTTCTGGTACCGCTTCGTGGTTATCACGATGTACTTCAACGCCGGCCTGATTCCGATGTTCATCACGATGAAGAACCTCGGTCTGACCAACAACTTCTGGGTCTACATCCTGCCGGCAGTGGTGCAGCCGTTCAACATCATCCTGGTGAAGACCTACATCGAGTCGATTCCGAACTCCCTGCAGGAGGCCGCCGAGATGGATGGCGCCGGCACCCTGACGATCTTCGGCAAGATCGTGCTGCCGATGTGCACGCCGATCTTGGCCACGGTCGCCATCTTCTCCGCAGTCGGCCAGTGGAACTCCTTCCAGGACACCCTGATCTACATGACCGACGACAAGCTCTACTCCCTGCAGTACCTGCTGTACACGTACATCAACCAGGCCAGCGCCTTGGCCAACGCCGCTAAGGCGAACGCCGCCAACGTTGCCGCCCTGGCCTCCGCAGCCACCCCGACCTCGATTCGTATGACCGTCTCCGTCATCGTGGTGCTGCCGATTATGTTCGTCTACCCGTTCTTCCAGCGCTTCTTCGTCAAGGGCATGATGCTCGGCGCGGTTAAGGGCTGAGGTCATCAAGGAAGCCCGGTGGGCTTCCGACTGACCTCAGCCTGAGCCGGGGCGATAGTCCCGGTGAAGGTCGGATTGAGTCCGAGCGGAGCGAGGTCCGTTCTTGCAGGACTGAGGTCCTCAACTACACAATCAAACTTTTCAAGACAGCACAAGGAAAAAAGAAACAAGGAGGTTTCCGTTATGGAACTCAAGAAGAAGCTCACCTCGGTACTGGCCGTTGGCCTGGCCGCGGCGATGACGTTCTCGTTGGCCGCTTGCGGTGGTGACACCGCAGCTGACGCCAAGGATGATGGCTCGCTGGTCACCATCGATGTGTTCGATTCCCTGGCCAACCAGCAGGGCGAATAAAAGGGCTGGTTCGCCAAGATCGTCAAGGATAAGTTCAACCTGAAGCTCAACATCATCGCTCCGAACGTCTCCGGCGGTGACACCGTGTTCGATACCCGTGCAGCTTCCGGCTCCCTGGGCGACCTGATTATCACCGGCACCGGCAACGGCCGTTTGGAGAAGCTGGTCAAGGCCAACCTGGTGACCGACATGACGCCGTACTACAGCAAGATGACCAACGTCAAGAAATACCAGAACGCTGTGGATTCCGTGACCAAGCAGGCCGGCAAGGACGGCGTGTGGGGTATTCCGCAGGGCGTTTCCTCCTCCGACCCGTCCAGCCCGAGCGAAGGCATGGAGCCTACTTCCGCTCCGTACATCCGCTGGGAGTACTACAAGGAGCTCGGCTACCCTGAAATCAAGGACCTGGATTCCTTCCTCGACGTGCTGAAGGATATGCAGGATCTGGCCCGCAAGGAAACCGGCCAGAACGACATCTACGCCTTCTCCCTGTTCAAGGATTGGGATGGCGATGTGATGAACAACGCCTCCGCCATCGTCAACTGGCTTGGCTACCAGGGCCAGGGCTCCGTGTTCGTGAGCGCTGACGGCAAGGACGTGCAGCCGGCCACCAAGGAAGGCGGCGTCTACGAGCAGGCTCTCGAATTCCTCAACAAGGCCGATCAGATGGGTCTCGTGGATCCTGAATCCACCACCCAGGATTGGGACACCATGCAGAACAAGGTGACCAACGGCAAGACCCTCGTCTCCATCTTCAGCTGGCTGGGCAAGCCGCGTATGAACTCCGATGAGAACAAGGCCAAGGGCGTGGGCTTCATGCTCGCCCCGCTGCAGACCATGAAGGTCTACTCCACCGGTTTCACCCCGGATGGTGACGGCACCACCATCATCGCCATCGGCTCCAAGTCCAAGTACAAGGAACGCATCGCCAAGTTCATCGATTGGCTGTACTCCTCCGACGGCGTGTACGCCGCCGCTTCCAACGCCGGTGGCGCCGCATGCCCGAAGGAACTCGGCTGCTGGACCGAAGGCGAGGACGGCAAGCCTCAGCTCACCGACTTCGGCAAGCAGGCCATGAACGGCGACCACGCCAACCTCAAGATCTCCGACAAGCTTGGCGGCGGCACCTACGACACCGGCTTCTCCCTGCTGAACTTCAAGGCCGTGCAGCAGAACGACATTGACTCCAAGACCGGTGCTGCCTTCAACCCGCAGCTGTGGGAGTCCGAGGCCGACACCTCCGCTCTGTTCCAGGATTGGTCCGAGCACATGGGCGGCGCCACCAGCGACATCGACTACCTCCAGAAGAACAACCTGCTCGCTGTGGCTCCGGGTGCCTCCTACACCACTCCGCAGGAAGAGTCCACCGTCTCCGCAACCCGCAGCTCCATCAAGACTGAGGTCGTCAACGCTTCCTGGAACGCCCTCGTGGCCAAGTCCGACTCCGAGTTCACCAAGGTGCTCAAGGACGCTCGTCAGCAGGTCAAGGATCTCGGTTACGACAGCGTGCTCAAGGTTGATCAGCAGAACGCCAAGGACTGGATCAAGGCTCGCCAGGAAGTCGTCAAGCAGTACGAAGCATCCAAGTGATTCCCCTCTTCGGCAGCCTCCGCTGAGAGACTGCCGAAGTGATCCTTATCACTGGTAACAGCCCTTTCCTCGCATTGCGCGGCGGCCCAGCTCCTTCCGGGCCACCGCGCAATCTCATATCCGAAAGCGATCATCATGCTGATTTTCCCGAAACATTCCCGCATCGTGTTCATGGGTGATTCCATCACCGATGCCGGCCGCGACCGTACCGCCATCCCGGGCGGTTGGGGTTACGGCACCGGCTACGTGAACGCTCTGCATAACCTGCTTACCGCCGTCTACCCTGATCGTGCATTGTGCACCATCAATTCCGGCATCAGCGGCGACGATATCGTGGCATTATCCGAACGCTGGCAGCAGGATGTCATCGATCTGAAGCCGGACTATGTTTCCGTGATGGTCGGCGTCAATGATGCATGGCGATACTTTGACGGACCGCTCTGGCAGGCGCGACTCAACACCGTGGAGGATTTCGAGCGCATCTACGATGAGCTGCTCGAACGCACCAAGGAAGCCCTGCCGGAGCTCAAAGGCATCATCGTCATGCGTCCGTTCATGTTCGAGCCGAATCCGCAAGACCAGATGCGCGCCAAAATCGAGGAATTCGCCGCGGCTTCGAAGCGTGTGGCCGAAAAGCACAGCGCAATCTTCGTGGATACGCAAGCGGCCGTGGACCACTGGCTGACCCAACTGCATGGCTGCCTGGCCAGCCAGGATCGTGTGCACCCATACGAGCGCGGCGCGATGATTATCGCCCGTTCATGGTGCCAGGCTGTAGGTTTCGATTGGAATAGGAGCACATTCGATGATTGATCTGCACACCATCGATCAAGTGATTGCCGCAGGCCCGTATTCAGATACGTGGCAATCGCTTGCTCAGGCTCCCGTGCCGGCATGGTTCCCGGATGCCAAATTCGGCATCTTCACCCACTGGGGCCTCTACACTGTGCCTGAATACCGCAATGAATGGTATTCGCGCAACATGTATATCGAAGGCTACCCGGAATTCGATCATCATCGCGAGGTCTTCGGACCGCAAGCCGAATTCGGGTACAAAGACTTTATCCCGATGTTCACCGCCGAACGATTCAATGCGGATGAATGGCTTGACCTGTTCGCCAAAGCCGGCGCCCGCTACTACTTCCCGGTTTCCGAACATCATGACGGCTACCAGATGTATCGCAGCGAACTTTCGCACTGGAACACGGTGGAAACTGGCCCACATCGCGACATCATCGGAGAGCTGCGCGAAGCGACGTTGAAGCATGGGCTGCACTTTGCCGCGTCCAACCATCGTGCCGAACACTGGTGGTTCATGAGCCACGGCCGAGATTTCGACTCCGATGTGCAAGGTGCCGAAGCGGATACCAAGGGCGGCTTCTACTGGCCGGCCATGCCCGAACGCAACGAGTTCGACATCCACTCCGACCCGCATCCCACTGCCGAATACCTTGAAGACTGGCTGCTGCGCGTATGCGAAATCATCGATAATTACCAACCTGAACTGCTGTATTTCGACTGGTGGGTACAGCATGAATCATTCAAGCCGTACATGCGCAAATTGGCCGCATTCTATTACAACCGCGGTGCCGAATGGGGCAAGCCGACGTCCATCTGCTACAAATACGACGGCATGGCATGGGGCTCCGGCATCGTCGACGTTGAACGCGGCGGCTACGCCGATGCAACGCCGTTCGTCTGGCAAACCGATACCGCCATCGCGCGTAACTCCTGGTGCTACACCACGTCTCTGGAATACAAGGGCGTGGATGAGCTGGTGATCGCGCTGCTGGACGCGGTAAGCAAGAACGGCAATCTCCTGCTGAACGTCGGCCCTCGCGCAGACGGTTCGATTGCGGACCATGATCGCGAACTGCTGGAAACAATGGGTGCATGGATGGCGGCCAACGGCGAAGGCATCTATGGCACCCGTCCATGGCGCATCACGCAGGAGGGTCCGACCGTGGCCGGCTCTGGTATGTTCGCCGATCAGCAGGCAACTGAATACACGGCAGCGGACTGGCGATTCACTACAAAGAACGGTGCGATTTATGCGTTCTGCCTCAACCCGGCCAACGCCGAATCGGTGACCTGCACCACGTTCGCCGCATATCACGACGGCGTCAAACCGCCCTTCAACGGCGTGATCGACACGGTCGAACAGCTTGGTGCAGGACCTGTATCGTACGAGCGCACCAACAGCGGGCTGATCATCGTGCCGGTACAGCGTCCGGGATTTGCCGCAAACCTGCCCATCGGATTCAAAATCACCGTTCAATAAGCACTGCAGCTTGGGTTGCGGCATCGATGCTGGAACCCAAGCAATACCGAAAGAAAGACCATCATGACTGCCATTACCGAAGCCAACGTTGCCGCAGCACGCACGCTGCTCGCCGAGCTTACGCTGGATGAAAAAGTCGATATGATTCACGCTGCCGGCCTTTTCCGCACCGAAGGTGTGCCGAGGCTGGGCATTCCGCCGTTCAAGATGGATGACGGCCCGATGGGTCCGCGCGAGGAGCTGCACAACGACAATTGGGCTCCGCTCTACAACACGCGCGATCGCGTGACCTACCTGCCTTCCGGCTCCGCAGTGGCATCCACTTGGAACCGTGATCTGGCGCATAAGGCCGGTCAGGTATTGGGTGCTGAGGCTCGAGGGCGCGGTAAGGATGTGATTCTCGGCCCCTCCATCAACATCAAGCGCAGCCCGCTGTGCGGCCGTAACTTCGAATACATGAGTGAAGACCCTTATCTGACCGGCGAGCAGGGCGTGGCCTTCGTCAAAGGTGTGCAGGAGTCCGATGTGGCCGCCTGCGCCAAGCATTATGCGGCCAACAGCCAGGAAACCGATCGCTTGGAAGTCGACGAGACCATCAGCGAACGAGCATTGCGCGAAATCTACCTGCCGGCATTCGAAGATGTGGTTAAGCGCGGCGGCGTGCTCTCTCTGATGGGTGCATACAACCTCGTCAACGGCGAGCAGTGCTGCGAATCCAAGCGCCTGCTGGACGATATTCTGCGCGGCGAATGGGGCTTCCGCGGCTTCGTGGTCTCTGACTGGAGCGCCGTCAAGCGCACGGTGGCCAGCGCTCGCGTGGGCCTGGATGTGGAGATGTCCGTAACACCGAACTTCGATGAGTACTACTTCGCGAATCCGCTGCGCAAGGCCGTGCAGAACGGCGAGGTCGACGAAGTGGACATCGATGCCAAGGTGTTGCGCGTGCTTGCCGTCATGGATGCGTTGCACATGCTGCCGGCATATGGTGAGCATGGTGAGCATGGTGCGGAAAACACCGCCCGCAAGCCCGGCTCCTATGCCACGCTCGCACACGCTCAGGCTGCACTGGATGTGGCCCGCGAATCCATCGTGTTGCTGAAGAACGAGGCCGATGACCAAGGCCATACGCTGCTTCCACTCGACGAACATTCGATGCGCCGCGTACTGGTCGTTGGCGCGAACGCCGACCGCATTCACTCCAGCGGCGGTGGCAGCGCGGTCATCAAGGCGCTGCACGAAGTGACGCCGATCTTGGGTCTGAATGGCCAGCTCGGCGGCAACGTGGAGATCGAATACGCACTCGGCTACGACGCCAAGCAGGTGGTACAGGATGATTCCTGGCAGGAAGACAGCTTGGAGAACTCGGTTGACTCTGCTGCCGACGATGCCGAGCGCGCCGCCCACCTACGCGAAGAAGCCGTATCCCTGGCTCGAGAATACGCAGCCTCCGGCGATCCGGTGATTTTCGTAGGTGGACTCGATCACGAATACGATCTCGAAGGCCGCGACCGTGAGAACCTGCAGCTGCCTTACGGTCAGGATGCATTGATCGAAGCATTGCTCGAAGTCAATCCGAACACGATTCTGGTGTTCGTGGCCGGCTCCCCGGTAGCTATGCCATGGGCCGATTGCGCCCGCGCGATTGTCTGGAACTGGTACAACGGATGCGAATCCGGCACCGCGCTCGCCGAGACCCTACTCGGCCGTGTGAACCCGAGCGGACACCTGCCCGAAACGTTCCCGATGGCTCTGGAAGACAGCCCCGCACATTCCATCGGCACCTTCGGCCCCGGCCTCCATGTGCGCTATGACGAGGATATCTTCGTGGGGTACCGCCATTACGAGACCGAGCATGTACCGGTGCTCTTCCCGTTCGGCCATGGACTGGGATATACCACGTTCGATTACAGCGCATGCGATGTGCGACTCGTGGATGACGAGGTTCGTCTGGCCTTCACGGTGACCAATACCGGCAAGCGAGCCGGCAAGGCCGTGCCACAGGTGTACTTCGGTCTGGAGGGTACCGGCGAAAGCCGCCCGATCAAGGAATTGCGCGGATTTACGAAGGTTGAACTGCAGCCGGGCGAAAGCCGCCAGATTGAGCTGGTGCTGGATGCGGCACGTGCGCTGCGCTACTGGTCCAACGAGTCGGGAGCATATGCCCTTGCGCCGGCCGCCCATGTATACGTTGGCGAATCGGTGGCGGACATCCGACTGACTGGATTCCTTGCGGCCTGTGAGGCTGCGGATTCCGATCAATCGAAAGACGGTATGGCTATCACTGCCTGAAACCTCAGCAATTTCAAGGCCTGCTGTGGATTGCTTAATGCAATCTGCGGCAGGCCTTTTGCGTTGTATTGCGGTATTTATGCGGCAGTTAGTACAGCACTGGCGTGTCGAAATTGGTTATTTATAGACTTATAAATAAGATAAATTTCAACACAACGTACTCGCAATGAAGGAGACGTAACAATGAAGTTCCTCAATGGTGGATGGCTTGTCAAAGACGGCTTCGACGTCAAGTACGCGGCCAATGTATACACGGCGAACGTCGAAGAGAAGAAGCTCACCCTGTTCTGCCCGTTCGGTGTGCCGATTCATCACCCTGGCCAGACCCTGGACGGCGGCATCCTGACCATCGAAGTCACCAGCCCGCGCGAAGACATCATCACCACCAGGCTCATCAACTTCAAGAAGAATCGCAGCCACTGCCCGAAGTTCGCGCTCAATGAGTCCGACCCGTCCGTCACCATCGCCGAGGATGACGACAAGTGGTCCTTCACTTCCGGCAAGCTGACGTTGGAAATCTCCAAGGGCGAAACCATCGACTTCAAGTACATCTATGACGGCAAGGTCATCGCCCACTCAGGCTGGCGCGCCAAGGGCCTCGTCACCGATCCGGAAGGCCGTCTGCACGTTTCCGAGCAGCTGGATCTCGGCGTCAGCGAGAAGATCTACGGCCTGGGCGAACGCTTCACCAACTTCGTCAAGAACGGCCAGACCGTTGACATCTGGAATGAAGACGGCGGCACCGGCACTGAGCAGGCATACAAGAATATTCCGTTCTACCTGTCCAACAAAGGCTACGGCCTCTACGTCGACAACCCCGGCAAGGTCAGCTTCGAAGTCGGCTCCGAGAAGGTCTCCCGCGTGCAGTTCTCCGTGCCCGGCGAAGAGATGAGCTACTCGGTGATCGGTGGCAAGGATTTGAAGGGCATTCTCAACACCTACACCGACCTGACCGGCAAGCCGCCGCTGGTGCCGGATTGGAGCTACGGCCTGTGGCTCTCTACCTCCTTCACCACCGACTACGACGAGAAGACCGTGATGGAATTCGTCGATGGCATGGCCAAGCGCAACATTCCGCTGTCCGTGTTCCACTTCGACTGCCGTTGGATGAAGGAACTCGAATGGTGCAACTTCGAGTGGGATGAGACCAAGTTCCCCGATCCGGAAGGTCTGCTCGCCAAACTGCATGAGCGCGGTCTGAAGGTGTGCGTGTGGATCAACAGCTACATCGGCCAGAAGTCCCCGCTGTTCGAGGAAGGCGCCAAGAAGGGCTACTTCATCAAGGATGCCAACGGCGAAGTCTGGCAGTGGGATAAGTGGCAGGCCGGCATGGCCATCGTCGACTTCACCAACCCTGAAGCCACCAAGTGGTACCAGGACAAGCTCAAGCACCTTGTGGCCCAGGGCGTCGACTGCTTCAAGACCGACTTCGGCGAGCGTATCCCCACCGAAGGCGTGCAGTACTACGATGGCTCCGACCCCGAGCTGATGCACAACTACTACACCTACCTGTACAACAAGGCCGTGTACGACGTGCTGGTGGAAACCAAGGGCAAGGACGAGGCGATCCTGTTCGCTCGTTCCGCCACCGTGGGCGGCCAGCAGTTCCCGGTGCACTGGGGTGGCGACTGCTCCTCCAACTATCCGTCTATGGCCGAATCCCTGCGCGCCGGCCTGAGCTTCGGCATGTCCGGCTTCGGTTACTGGAGCCATGACATTGCCGGCTTCGAAGACAAGCCGACCCCGGATCTGTTCAAGCGTTGGACCCAGTTCGGTCTGCTCTCCTCCCACTCCCGCTACCATGGTTCCACCGAATACAAGGTGCCGTGGCTGTACGGCGACGAGGCCGTGGAAGTCTCCCGTGAGTTCACCGAACTCAAGCTCAAGCTCAAGCCGTATCTGGAAGCTATGGCCAAGGAGACCCATGAGACCGGCGTGCCGATGATGCGCGCAATGGTGCTTGAGTTCCCTGCCGACCCGGCCTGCGAAGACATCGACACCCAGTACATGCTGGGCGACGACCTGCTCGTGGCACCGGTGTTCTCCGAAGACGGCACCGCTCGCTTCTACGTGCCGGATGCTGGCGGTGACCACGCTGGTGAGGCATGGGCCAACCTGCTGACCGGCAAGACCTACGAGCCGGGCCGCTGGTACACCGAACAGTACGACTACCACACTCTGCCTGTACTGGTTCGCCCCGGCTCCGATCCGCTGGCCTTCTGAGTCCCAATTATTATTGGCTCCCCTTGAGCCGCCGTAGCCGACTCAAGGGGAGCCTCAAAGACTTTGCAATAAAGGTAAGAATCATGACCCTGTTCAACGTCAAGCCGGCACGGCGCATCGCCTCCGGATTCCACCCGGACCCCACCATCTGTGAAACCCCGCAGGGCACGTACCTGATGGTCAATAGCTCATTCGAGTTCTTCCCGGGGCTCCCGGTCTTCGAATCCGAAGACGGCGAACATTGGCACAAGATCGGTGACGCGATGAACCGCCCCGAACAGTTCCCGTACAAGACGATGGACAACAGCCAGGGCATATACGCGCCGACCTTGCGTTACCACGATGGCACGTATTACCTCATCGTGACCAACGTGAACACCGGCAACATGATTCTTACCTCAACCGATCCGCACTCTGGCTGGTCGGATCCCATCTGGGTGGAAGGCTGGCCCGGCATTGACCCGAGTCTGTTCTTTGACGACGATGGCACCGCCTATATCTGCGGTAACGAAGGTGGAGAACCGGATGAGAACGGCGAACGCGAACCTGCAGGCATCTACCTGTCAAAAATCGACGTCGCCACCGGAACGGTGCTGACCAAGCGCAAGCGCATCTGCGGCGGCATCACCGGCTCCAATCCGGAGGGTCCGCACATGTATAAGCGCGGCGGCACCTACTACCTGATGTGGGCGGAAGGCGGCACCGAATCCGGGCATATGGAGAATATCGCGCGCTCGGATTCGCCGGAAGGCCCGTATGAGATGTACCCGGGCAATCCGCTGATCACCAATCGTTCCACCCACCTGACTTTGCAGGCCATCGGCCACTGCGATTGCGCGCACTTCGAGGCTAATCGCACGCTGATGGTGTTCCATGGCACTCGCAACAACAATGAATATCCAGCCCAGGGCTGGGTTGGTCGCGAACCGTACGCCGTCTGGTTCGATTGGAAGGATGGCTGGCCCGAGCTGGCTGATCAGTCATATGACTGCGACCTCAATGGTCATAATGATTCATTGGAATCAGACGTTGAATGGATTACTCCCGGCATCGATTCGGACAAGCAGTACATCGTATCGTCCGGACATGCCATGGCACCGGCTACCACCAATAACGCGACCATCACCGTGCACGCGGCCGCACAATCATTCGATCTGACCCACGGTGCGCCGATGATCGGCACCCGTCAGACCGACCTGCGTTTCGAATTCGGCGCAACATTGGCGGACGCCCGCGCATTATCCCTTGGCGAAGCAGGCGTTGCCGTATACGCCAACAGCCATCACTACCTGACCATCGCAGTGCGCGCTTCCGACGCCAATGGATTGATCCGCGTCAAAGCCACCGCCCACAACGCCGGACTTGCCACGGTGGTGGGCACAGTAGCTGTACCGGCAAGCGCCAAGTTGCGCTTGATTGTGCGCGGCGACGAATCCGGATACGACTTCGCCGTGGCCAACACCAGCGCATTCGCGGGCGGCGAGCAGTTGCTCGGCCATGTGCCGGGCAAACTGCTGAGCTTCACCAATGCGGGCGGCTTCACCGGCATCCTGCTCGGCGTCTATGCGCACGGCCAAGGCAACATCACCTTCAACAACGTGCATTACAGCGTGCAGCAATAGCGGCGGAATAACACCGCAAAGGAGCATCAGATGACACCTTTATTTGACACGTTCCTCTTCGGCGGCGACTGGAACCCCGAGCAGTGGCCTGAAGAAACATGGGAACACGATCTCGCCATGCTCGAGGACGCGCACATCAATGAGGCGACCATCAACGTCTTCTCCTGGACGCTGCTGCAGTCCGGCGAGGAGACCTACGATTTCACCATGCTCGACAAAATCGTGGCGCTCCTAGTCAAGCATCGCTTCAACATCGTGTTCGCCACCGGCACTGCCGCACTGCCTGCATGGATGGTGCGCGAACATCCTGAAATCATCCGCACCACATTCGAAGGCCGGCGCCATGTGTTCGGCGGACGTCATAACTTCTGCCCAAACAGCACCTACTTCCGTGCGGTTTCCGGCAAGCTCGCCGGCAAAATAGCCGAACGATATGCCGGCACTGCAGGCTTGAAGGCCTGGCATATCGGCAACGAATACGGTGGAGGCGGCGGCCTGTGCTACTGCGAGGCATGCGCTGAAGCGTTCCGCGTATGGCTCAAAGCCAAGTACGGCACCCTCGAGGCACTCAACAAAGCATGGTGCGCGAACTTCTGGAGCCACACCATTGTGGATTGGGCGGATATTGTGCCGCCGGTCGGCTACGGTGATGGCATCGGATCCGATTGGGATCCTCGCAAATGCGTAATTTCCGGTTTGCTCATCGACTATCGCCGATTCCAGAACGAATCCCAGCTCGCTTGCTTCACGAACGAGCGCGATGCCGTGCGTCAGTTCGACTCTGTGACACCGATCACCACCAACCTCATGGGCACCTTCAAGGACCTCGACTACTTCACATGGGGGTCGGAAATGGACGTAATCAGCTGGGATAACTACCCGGGTATGGGTATGCCGGCAAGTCGCGTGGCCTTGAACCACGATCTGATGCGTGGCGTGGGCGGCGGTAAGCCGTTCATGCTGATGGAACAGACACCGAACCAGCAGAACTGGTTCCCCTACTGCAAAGTCAAGCGCCCCGGCGAGGTTGCCGCGTTGAGTTGGCAGGCTGTGGCGCATGGCGCGGATACAGTGCAGTTCTTCCAGATGCGGCAGTCTCTGGGCGGCTGCGAACGCTTCCATGGTGCCGTGATTGCGCATGATGGCACTGAAGAATCCCGAGTCTTCCGTGAGACTGCGGCGCTCGGCGAAGCGCTCGCCAAAGTCGCACCTCACATCATGGGCTCCGAAGTTCGCGCACATGTGGCCGTTATGTTCGACTGGGAAAGCTACTGGTCGTTGGAAGGTTGCGTGGGGCCCATCGCAGGCTTCTCCTACCCGGACGAAGTCCACCGCTTCTACCGTGCATTCAACCGTCGCGGACTCGCCGTGGATATCATTCCCAGCACCACGCCAGCAGCTGAACTCGCCCGCTACGCCATTGTGGCGGCGCCGACGCTGATCATGGTCAAGCCCGGCGTAGCCGAAGCCGTTGAAGCATATGTGCACGATGGCGGGCGATTCATCACCGGCTACATGTCCGGTATTCACGACGAGCATGATCTGGTGATTCCAGACGGCTACCCTGGCCCATTCCGTACGCTCGCCGGTGTGTGGGCCGAGGAAATCGACGCGATGGCGCCGGGGGAGACGATTCCGGTGTCGTTCGGTTCGCCTGCCGACTCGACTGCCGATGCGGTCGAGGCAAACGGCGAAATCGTTGCCAGCATCATGCATTTGGAAGGTGCCCGTGCGCTCGCCACCTATGGCGGCAACGAATTCTATGCCGGCACGCCAGCCGTTACCGTGAACACGTTCGGCAAGGGCGAGGCTTACTATGTGGGCACTCCGCTCAGCGAGCCCGGCATGGATGCGTTGGTGCAGCCGATAGTGGAAGCGGCCGGTCTGGTTTCGGTTTCCACTCCGGATGGCGTCGAAGTCGCCGAACGATACGCGGATGATGGCCGAGTGTTCACCTTCGTCATCAACCTGACCGACCGTGAGCAGCAGGTTACGTTGCCGGCCCTGTCCGGTGCCGCCGACTTGCTGGCGGGTGGTGCCGTGTTGGAAGCTGGCTGCACACTGGACCCGTATCAAGTCATTGTGGCCGCGCACTAAGGGTCGTGCGGCTGCACAACATAAACATCGCAGGCCTTGTTGATTCGTTCATCAATACGAATAGCAAGGCCTGTTAAACTACCGGTATTGCTCCGTTTCATGCTGGTGTGGAAGCGTCAACGAGGCGAAAGGAGTAGCCGGAACAGCCGAGGAGGGCATATGGAAAGCACGCGCGTGCTGACATTTGATGTGGGGTACAGGTTTATTCGTCATGCCGTGGTGACTGACGGTATTCAGGATGTGCCGGCCGCTTTTGCCACGCCTAAGGAAGATTCCGAAGCCTTATTCGATGGCATTGCCAATGTTGTGCGCCAACAGCAGGAACCGATTGATGGCATCTCATTGAGCCTGCCCGGATTCGTTGACGTCAAGAAGCAGCGCACCATTACTGGTGGTGCAATCAATGCTTTGTATAAGCAGAATGTAGGCAAGGAACTGCACCGCAGACTCGGCGATGATCTGCCGATTTGGGTGGAGAATGATGCGAATTGTGCAGCCATTGCCGAACGATATGCCGGCAACGCACGCAAACTCGATGATTTCGTAGTGTTCACCATTACCGATGCCGGTGTGGGTGGCGCGCTGTTTTTGGATGGGCATATTCGCCGCGGTCGTGATTGGCGTGCCGGTGAGCTCGGCATGATGATCACGAACTATCAGACGGAAGGTGCACGATCGCTGCATGAATACTCGGCCACGGATCGGTTGAGTGAACGTTATGCGGAGAAGTTCGGAGGACCGGCCGAAATCGTAGTGCCTTCCAGCCTACTGCGCCGTATGAATGACCCGGAAGTGCGTGGCATCGTAGAGGAATGGGCGCAATACATCGCCGTAGGCATCTATAACGTGGTGGTATCGCTCGACCCTGAATGCGTATTGCTGGGCGGAGCGGTATGCCAGGAAACGGCGTTCATGCCGCTGGTGGAGCAGGCCTTGGATGCGATTCCATATTGGAAGGACTTTGCAACCCCCATCAAGCGCTGCCGGAACGTGAGTTACGCCGGACTGATTGGTGCCTACTATGCGTTTGTGACCGAGCTGCAGAAGTAGGGGGAATGCGCGCATATGCGCGCGTAATGGAATGAGCGGTACCGGCTATGTGAGACCGGTACCGCTCATTCCATTACGTGCGTGGCAAAGCTTTTTTTACAGTTCCCTCGCGGCGAGCGTGAACTCCTGCAAGCATTGGCCGCTTGCAGGGTCGTATTCGGACGGGTCTCGGAAGCCTTTCCAAACATTCTCCGGAAAGATCTCTTCGGAGAATGCCATCCATTCCTCCAACAGATTGACGGAATGATCGGCAAGCCAACGATACTGCAGGCCATCCATCGCAGACATCGACAGCGTATAGAGATGGTAGAGTCGCTCCTCATCGTATCCGGGCGGCAGAATCCAATTCATCGAACCAATCTGTTCCCAATTGCGCAAATGCCGGCCGATGAAGAATCGGTGGGCGGGATGCGCGGGATTTAAAGCCTCGCCGTTAAGCATGGAGAACAATTGCACCATTTCCGGGCGTTGCAGGTTGTACAGGACTACATTGATGCAGTAGCGCGGGAAGCAGTAGCAGAAATGACCATCGAAATCGGTCACGGTGGCAGTGGAAGCATTGTATTCGTCGGCTTCGGGCGTATCGTAACCCTCGGCAAGCACCATATTGAGCAGTTCGTTCTTTGAACGAATGTAATGATACAGTGCCGCTTCGGTAATGCCGATTTCATCGGCGATATCCTGCAACGACATACCCCAGAAGCCCTTGGAGGCAATGACCTTGACGGCGGCCTGCATGATCTGCAGATGCCGTTCCTCAGGGCTCATGCGCTTGCGCTTTTCGAAGGTGGTGCCGGACGTGGTGTCGCGGACCACGGCTTGGCGGGTGGTTCTGGACGCCGCAGGCCAGCTGTTCTGATCCTGCAAGAATTGTTCCCATGCTGCAACGGGCATTGATGACCTCCCTCCAACGCAAATGTGTGCGCTCACAATGCTTCCATAGTGTACGCTATCGGGTGCTATTCGAACAGTCGTTTCATCCAGCTGATAGCAAGCTCGGGCCAGACCTGAACGCATTCGAATACGCAGGCCGGGTTCGCTTCCCATGCGGTTTCGATGGTGCCGAGCGCAAGTCCATGACCGCCTTCGGGGAAGAGGTGTGCTTCAACCGGCACTTGGGCGGCTTTGCATGCTGAGATGAGCATGAGACTGTTCTCCACGGGCACGCAATCGTCAGTGACGGTATGCCAGAGGAAGACCGGTGGCGTCTTGGCATCGATATGCTGCTCAACGGAAAGCTTCTCAAGCCATGCGGTATCGGTGTTGCGACCGTCGCCGAGCAGCGCATCGAAGCTGCCGCGATGTGCATATTCGCCGGAAGTGATGACCGGGTAGCCAAGAATCAGCGCGTTCGGGCGAACCTCATCCGGGTCATAACCGTTGGCCTGCTCGTCGTCATCGCCTGCGGAGGTGGCGAGATTGGCGGCAAGATGCCCGCCTGCGGAGAAACCGGCCACGGCAATACGATCAGGGTCGGTATGCCATTCGCTGGCATGAGAACGGATGAGGCGCATGGCTTCGGCGGCTTCGCACAAGGCGGTCGGATACACGCTGGGCTTGCAGGAGTAACGCAGCACGAACGCGTTATAACCAGCGCCGACGAACTTCAACGCGATGGGCTCGGCTTCGCGGTCGGAAGTCATTTCATAGCCTCCGCCCGGAATGATCAGCACAGCCGGGCGCTTGCGATTCGGGTCGACTTCCGGGGAATTATCAATAACATAGCCGACGAATTGTGCAGTGGTGCCATCGATGCCTTCGATGGCGCGATCAATGTATTGCATGGCAATCCTTTGCGTCAGACGTGGGGTTGGCTTCTCCGAGCGGTAGAAGCCAACCCCAAAATAATCAGTGAAATCAGTGGACTAGAAGGTGACGGTGACCTCGACGTCATCGGCATCCTGGGCGGACGCTCGCACCAGAGTGCCATCAACGGGCTGTCCGTTTACCTTGAGCGTGCGCTCGCCGGTGCGTTCCAAAGCAATGTGATAGGTCTTGCCCTGATACTTGCGGGTGACGTTGAGGTTCGTGTACTCGGCGGGCAGATGCGGCTCGATGGCGAGACCGTCCAAAGTCGGGCGAATGCCGAGCAGATACTGGGACACATCCACGAACGTCCAAGCAGCGGTGCCGGTGAGCCAGGAGTTCTTGCCTTCACCGGGTACAGCAGCTTCAGGGCCGGCTACCATCTGGCAGTACACGTACGGCTCAACCTTGCGAATGTCGGACTTATCCTCCAGCCAAGCCGGGCAGTTGCGGCGGTAGACGGCGAACGCTTCATCGTCATTGCCGGCAACGGCGTTGGCGATGGAAATCCACGGATTGTTGTGGCAGAAGATGCCGCCGTTCTCCTTGTAGCCGCGCGGATAGGTGGAAATCTCACCCAATTCGATACGGTAGGTGGAGTAGGCGGGGGCAAGGATCGCAGTACCCCACTCGCAGGTCAGACGATCGCGCACTGAAGTGAGCGCAGCCTGGGCCTTACCATCGTCGAGACCAATGCCGGCCATAACGCACATGCCCTGCGGTTCGATGAAGATCTGGCCCTCGTTATCGGTGTGGGAACCAACCGGACGAGAGTAAGCATCGTAGGCGCGGACGAACCATTCGCCATCCCAGCCGGCAGTCTTGACGGCCTCGGTCATATCCTTGATTGCCTCGTGCACATGGGCAACCTCAGCGCTGGTCTCGCTGGAGGACATGCCGCAGTCGGTGCCATAATGCTCAAGAATATCGGCGTATTGACCGCCGTAGAGCACGAACATGCCGCCGATGAACACGCTCTCGGCGATGCCGGTGTCGTTGTTTTCCACGGTCTGGAAGCTTTCGCCCGGGGTGGCGGAGAAGCAGTTGAGGTTCAGACAGTCATTCCAATCCGCACGGCCGATCAGCGGCAGCTTGTGCGGGCCGAGATGGGTCATCGTGTAATTGGCGGAGCGGCGCAGGTGCTCGAGCAGCGGAGCTTCGGAGCCCTCGACGTTGTTGAACGGCACCGGTTCGGTGAGAATGCTGGTGTCGCCGGTTTCGGCAAGGTAAGCGTAGGTGCCGGCGATGAGCCACAGCGGATCATCGTTGAAGCCACCGCCGATATCGGCGTTGCCCTTCTTGGTGAGCGGCTGGTACTGATGCCAGGCGGAACCGTCCTCCATCTGGGTGGAGGCGATGTCGATGATGCGCTCGCGGGCGCGTTCGGGCACGAGGTGCACGAAGCCGAGCAGGTCCTGGTTGGAATCGCGGAAGCCCATGCCGCGGCCGGTGCCGGACTCCCAGTAGGAGGCGGAGCGGGACATGTTGAACGTGACCATGCACTGGTACTGATGCCAGATGTTGACCATGCGGTCCAGTCGTTCGTCACCGGATTCAACGGTGTAGATGCTCAGCAGCTGGTTCCAGTAATCCTTGAGTTCGGCCAGTGCAGCTTCGATCTGTTCGACGGTGGCGAAGCGCTCGTAAAGGTCATGAGCGGACTGCTTGTTGATGATGCCCACCTTGGCGGGGTCGTTCGGATCCTCCCACTTTTGATCGGTGGGGACTTCAATGTAGCCGAGCATGAACACTAGCGAGCGGGTTTCGCCGGGCTGAAGGGTCAGACGCACGCGGTTTGCGGCAATCGGCGACCAGCCATGTGCATAGGAGTCGTGGGCGTGGCCTTCGGCGATGACCTGTGGAGTATCCCAGCCGTTGAACTGACCCAGGAAGGTCGCACGGTCGGTATCGAAGCCGATGGTCGGCGTGTTCACGGACCAGAATGCGTAATGGTTGCGGCGCTCCTTGAACTCGGTCTTGTGGTAGAGCAAGGTTGCATCTTCGCGCTGCTCGATTTCAACTTCGCCGGTGGACAGGTTGCGCTGGAAGTTCGTGGAATCATCCACGGCATTCCATAGGCACCATTCCACTGCGCCGGTGATATCGATGGTCTTGGTGAAATCGGTGGTGTTGGTTACATCGAAACGGTTAATTTCCGCGTTGGTGTGCAGTGGCACGAATGCGGTCAGCGTGGTCTTGATGCCGGACTTTGCGGCTTCGAACACGGTGTATCCGATGCCATGGCGACACTGGTAGGAATCCAGCGGGGTCTTGGTCGGAAGGAAGGTGGGAGAGAAGGTCTCAACCGGGGTTGCGTCGGTTCCTTCGCCGCTCATAATGCTCACGTAGTAGTTGCGTGCGCCGTTGTCGGCAGGAACGCCGTTGTAACGGTAGCGGGTGATGCGGCGCAACTTGGCGTCCTTGTAGAAGGAGTAGCCGCCGGCGGTGTTGGAAATCAGCGAGAAAAAGTCTTCATTGCCGAGGTAGTTGATCCAGGGCAGTGGGGTGGCGGGAGTCTCGATGACATACTCGCGGGCTGCGTCGTCAAAATGACCGTATCGCATAGTGTTCCTTTCGGCTGCGTCATTGCTGCTGCGGCGTTGTGTCGTCTCTGTTGCCGCATCGTGCGTCTTTGGTACTGCTTCAGCATAGCACTTATTTATAAAGTTATAAATAAGGGTGCATTGGGCGTGTGGCTGTGACTTTGCCCACGTGTGAACGTTCACATGGTGATGGTGGGCAAAAACCTTAATTTTAAGCCGTTTTTTCGTGGGATTGTTGGGCTCTTTGGCATCCATAATGCGGTAACGTTTTGCCCATGATGCTTGCACTACAGACTACGAAACCTCAGTTGCCTAAAACCGAGGCCATTGCGAATCGTATCGTCAGCGTTGCCGAGACCGATTCCACCAATGCGTTGGCCGCCCAGATGATTGCGGATGGTTCGCTGGCGTTGCCGTCTTCGGCTGCCGGGCCAGACGCCGAGCGACTGTCTGTTGCCGTGGTGGTGGCCGACCGCCAAGTGGCCGGGCGAGGACGCAATGGGCACACATGGATCAGTCAGCCGGGCCGCTGCTCGACGATTTCCTACGTCGTGCGCATCCCTCGTGCTGTTGCGCTGGACCCGTCCGTGAACGGTTGGCTGCAGATGATCGCCGGACTGACCACAATCGATGCGCTTAACGGCATGATTGAGGAATATGGTGCCTCAATGGTCGATTCGGCGCATTTCCTGGAGCTGAAGTGGCCGAACGATGTGTTCTGCCACGGTTTGAAGCTCGGCGGCCTCTTGTCTGAAGTGGTGATGCTTCCTGGTGCTGAGGGCGGTGCTGCCGATGGGGCTGACGATGATGTGGCATTGGTGTTCGGCGTCGGATTGAATCTGGCACTCGATCCCAGTCGATTGCCTACGTCGAAGTCCACGTCATTGCAGCTGCATGCCACTGGACTGCCGTCGTTCGATGCGATGCAGGATGCGGTGGCGGCACGCTCGGTCGAGGGGCTGGGGATTCGTTTGGCGAAGTTTGTGGCGGATCCGCAAGGTCAGGCTGAATTGCTGCGCGATGAGATGAAGACCATCTGCTGGGCCAGCGGCCGTGAGGTCGAGGCGCATTTCACCGATGGTTCCACGCTGACCGGTGAGGCTATCGGTCTCGATGACGATGCCTCTTTGGTGCTGCGCACTTCAGACGGTGTGGATCACATGGTGCACACTGCGGACGTCGGTGTGCTGTAATCCGTCCCCGTTGACCCGTCCTCGTTTCGTTTTCTGACCTTGGCCCCCTGTTCCTTCGTTCTCCGCTTCCGGTCCACTGGCTTTCGTCTGCAAACTACTGAAAGCCATCGAATACGAATATGATTCTGCCCCTCGCCGGTGTCCATAATTCGGGTAGAAATGCTGAACATCCGGATTTATGGACACTTACCTCATGTCAGTGTCCATAAATCCGGACGAGTGGCGTAATTCCCCATTTTTTGGACGTTTATTGAAGTTCAGTGTCCATAAATTGGGTGAGATGGGATGTTTACCCGAATTATGGACGCTCAGCGGCTGAGTTTGGTCAGTCCTGCGGCGGCCAGTGCGGCGACTACGGCCTTGACGGCGTCGCCGGCGACGAAGCCCATGGATGCCAGGGCCACGGCGGCGATCGGGGCACCGGTCAGTGCTGACTGGACGAGGAATCCGAACGCGTACACCACGGCGACGCCGCCGATGATGGCGGCAAACAGGTAGCGGCCGAAGGTCAGTGCAACGCGTGCGGCGGAAGAGGTATCAGCCTTGCCTCGCAGTAGTGCGATTGCCACCACACCCGGCAGGAAGCCGAAGATGAATCCGGCGCTCGGGCCGACCAATGCCATCGTGGAAGCACCTCCGGCGAATACCGGCAGTCCGATGGCACCAGCGGCGATATACAGCGCCAGTGCGGAGCCGGCTTGACGCCAAGTCAGCATCAGACCGGCGAGCATTACCACGAACGTCTGCAAGGTGATTGGCACCGGAGTGCCTGGAATCGGGATTTCGCCGGCAGCGGCGGACAGCCACAGCAGTACGGCGAACAACACCGGCTTCCAGGATGCGGCAAGCGCGCGGCGTGCCAATGAACCGGTGACGGTGGTGGATGCGGTGGTATGCGAAGTCTGCATGATATTCCCCTTAGTGTGCGCTGCGGTTGCGTTGAACGGCGTATGCCGCTCATGATTGCGCATTGATGATGGTGATTTCCCTGAATCGTCGTGCCGGCGGATTTCTACGGGTGAAACCGCCGGCACGATAGCGAGGAGCCTTCCCAACTGTGATTGCCATCGTACGGGTGTGCGATTTCGTGCGGTTTCGTATCAAGATACAAATTTCCGGAAATGTCTTTGTCGATAATTGACGAATAAATCATTAGTGTCAACTTGGTAATTATGCGATTGATGTACCGCAAAAACGTTGCGATTTCAAGGTTTTTCGGCATCTCAACTTACCGGTTACGTAAGCGGAACCTACGCGAACGTTTGTTTGGGCTCTACAAAACCGGGTGAAAGCTTTTGTTCGGATGCCGATTGCCGAAGACGGCGACCGCGAGGACAATCTGACGATATGACTCAAAGTGTCAAAAAAATACTGATCGCGAACCGAGGTGAAATCGCCCTTCGCGTGGTGCGCACCGCCAAGGAGATGGGGATCTCCACGGTTGCCGTGTATGCCGAACAGGACCGCAACAGCCGCTACGTGGACATGGCGGACGAAGCCTACCTGCTCTCGGGCGACACCTACAAGGACACGTACCTCAACGAGGATCTGCTCATCGACATCCTTCATCGCTCCGGAGCGAACGCCGTGCACCCGGGTTACGGCTTCCTCTCCGAGGTGCCGAGCTTCGCGCAGAAAGTCGAGGACGCAGGCGCGATTTGGGTGGGGCCGCATCACACCGCGTTGGTGGATCTTGGCGACAAGATCACCGCCCGTCGCGTGGCATTGCGCGCCAAAGTGCCGCCGGTGCCCGGCATCTCCGAGCCGGTGACCGATGTGCGCACGCTGCTCGACTTCGCGCACACCCACGGCTACCCGATCATGATGAAGCGCACGGATGGCGGCGGTGGCCACGGCATCACCGTGGTGCATGACGATGAGGAGCTGCGCCGCTTCTACACGAATCATGACGCACTGCAGGGCGGCGACCTCAACGAATACTTCATCGAAAAATTCGTGGACAAGGCCCGCCATGTGGAAACCCAATCCGGCCGCGATTCGCACGGCAACTTCACCGTGTACTCCACGCGTGACTGCTCGCTGCAGCGCCGCAACCAGAAACTCGTGGAGGAAGCGCCGGCGCCATTCCTGACCGAAGAGGTCGTCTCCACGCTGGAGGAGTACTCTCGCAGGTTGTTCACCACCGTGGATTATGTGGGCCTTGGCACCTGCGAATTCATGGTGACGCCGAATGGCAAGGTGTACTTCCTGGAGGTCAATCCTCGTCTGCAGGTGGAGCACACGGTATCCGAGGAAGTCAGCGGACTCGACTTGGTGCGCGAACAACTGGTGATTGCTTCGGGCGGCGAACTGACTCGCGCGCCCGAGCCGCGCGGGCACAGCTTTGAACTGCGCATCACCAGCGAGGACCCGGCAACCAACCTGACCCCGGGTTCCGGCACACTCGAAAAGATCCAATGGCCGGCAGGCCCGGGCGTGCGCATCGACACCGGCGTGGAGCAAGGTGACACCATCTCCCCGAAATTCGATTCGATGATGGGCAAGGTGATCGTCACCGCACAGAATCGCCTCGACGCCGTGGCCCGCGTGCGCCGCGTGCTCGATGAACTGGTGATCGAAGGCGTGCCGACGCCGATCTCGCTGTACAAGGAGATCTTCCGCAACGACGATTTCACTGCTGAACATGGCCACCCGTTCGCCGTGACCACCAAGTGGCTGGAACGCACGTATCTCAATCGTGAACCAAATTCCGCGCGTGCCGGCCAGCCCGCATCGCTGGGTGCCACGGTCGCCGGCACTCCGGGGGCGGCTGCCTCTGACGACACGGACAAGACCAAGTCCGAGACGTTCGTCATCGAAATGAACGACCGCCGCGTCAAGCTCACCGTGCCGCTCGACATCGTGGAGAATCTGACCGGTTCCGCTCGCGCCCGCAATGCCAAGCGCCCGACCCAGCCGCTGCGTGGTGCCGGACTGCACAACGTCGATTCCAGCGCAAACAAAGTCAACGGTGGCGCCAAATCCGGCATCATCGCCTCCCCGATGCAGGCCGTGGTGACGCGCATCAACGTTTCCGAAGGTCAGCAGGTGGCCAAGGGTGACCTCTTGGTGGTGCTCGAATCCATGAAGATGGAGAACTACGTGTACGCGCCAGCGGCCGGCGAAGTCAAGAAGATCTTCGTCAGCCCCGCCGATGGCGTGGAGGCCGGCGACACATTGGTCACGCTTGATGTGACCAGCAAGGTGAAGGAAGGCGGCAAGAATGACTGACATCATGGATTCGCCGGCCGTCAAAGCCGTGCAGGCCGCGGAAGCCTCCACAAGTGCCAGCGCCGCCCAGCCGTCCGCTCACCAGCCGTTGCGCGCCGCCGTGGTGCGTGCCGCCGAACTCGCCCGTGCAGCCGAAGATCGCGCCCGTGACAAGCAGCACGCCAAAGGCAAGAAAACCGCGCGCGAACGCCTCGACCTGCTCTTCGACACCGGCTCCTTCGAGGAGATCGGCCGATTCCAAGGCGGCAACATCGCCGGCGGTAACGCCGGAGCTGCGGTCATCACCGGTTTCGGTCTCGTTTATGGCCGCAAAGTCGCCGTCTATGCGCAGGACTTCTCCGTCAAAGGCGGCACCCTGGGCACTGCGGAAGGCGAGAAGATCTGCCGATTGATGGACATGGCCATCGACCTCAAAGTGCCGATCGTGGCCATTGTGGATTCCGGCGGCGCTCGCATCCAGGAAGGCGTCGCCGCGCTCACCCAGTACGGCCGCATCTTCCGCAAAACCTGCGAAGCCAGCGGATTCGTGCCGCAGCTGAGCCTGATTCTCGGCCCCTGCGCCGGTGGTGCCGTCTACTGCCCGGCTCTGACCGATCTCATCATCATGACCCGCGAGAACTCGAATATGTTCGTCACCGGCCCGGACGTGGTCAAAGCGGCCACCGGCGAGACCATTTCGATGGCCGACCTCGGCGGCGGCGAAGTGCATAACAAGGTCTCCGGCGTTGCCCACTATCTAGGCGAAGACGAGTCCGACGCCATCGACTACGCGCGCACAGTGCTCGCCTACCTGCCATCCAACTCGGAAAGCCAGCCGCCGACCTACGCGTATGCCGCCACCCGAGCCGAGCGCGACACCGCCAAGCGGCTCGCCGCCATCGTGCCCGCCAACGAACGCCAGCCCTACGACATGCTCGACGTGATCCGCTGCATCACCGACTACGGCGAATTCGTGCAAGTGCAAGAACTCTTCGGCGCTTCAGCACTCGTGGGATTCGCCTGCATCGAAGGCAAGCCGGTGGGCATCGTGGCAAACCAGCCGAATGTGCGAGCCGGCATCCTCGATGTGGATTCCTCCGAAAAAGTCGCACGATTCGTACGCCTGTGCGACGCCTTCAACCTGCCGGTGATCACGCTCGTGGATGTACCCGGATACAAGCCAGGCTCCGATCAGGAGCACGCGGGCATCATCCGCCGCGGCGCCAAAGTGATTTACGCCTACGCCAACGCACAAGTGCCGCTGGTCACCGTGGTGCTGCGCAAAGCATTCGGCGGCGCATACATCGTGATGGGATCCAAAGCCATCGGCGCCGACCTGAACTTCGCATGGCCAAGCTCCCAGATTGCCGTGCTTGGCGCGGCAGGCGCGGTGAACATCATCCACCGCCACGATCTGGCCAAAGCCAAGGCCGCTGGACTTGATGTGGAAGCGCTGAGAGCCAAATACATCAAGGATTACGAAACCAGCACGGTCAACGCCAACCTTTCGCTCGAAATTGGCCAGATCGACGCGATGATCGACCCCGAACAGACGCGTGAGGTCATCATCGAATCACTTGCCACACTGGCCACCAAACGGCGTGTGAAACATACCACCAAACACCACGGCAACCAACCGCTGTAAACGTCCAATCCAACCCATCAATCCAAGGAAACAGCAATGACCACCTTCTTCCTCAATCGCCTGGCCGCCGAGCCGCACGCGCTCGCCTTCGCCGGACAGTCCACCCCGTGGCCGGTCGCGCTCGCCGACCAGACCACCGATCCCAGCCTCGCCGATGCGCTGCACGCGCACGCCGAAGCCGCAGGCCGACTGCTCACCCCAGTCGCCGCCGATCTGCTGGCCACCACCGGTCGGCCGGTCGATCTGTTCGCCTTCGCACCGAATCCAGCTCGACTCGGTGCGGCTGCTGATGCCACCGCCTCCGTGGAAGGCATCGCGTTGACCCAGCTCGGCGCATTGCTCGACCTTGAGCACCTCGGCTACAGCCTGTCTGCCGCCAAGCCGGTCGCCGTACTCGGCCATTCCCAGGGTGTGCTTGCCGTGCACATGGCCCGTGCCATCGAAGAGGCCGGTTCCGTTGAGGCGGCAGCCGATGCGCTCAACGAAATCCTGGCCACTGCGGCCTTGATTGGCGCTGCCGGCACCCGCCGCGTGCGCGCGTTGGGCCTCGCACCCAAGTATGGTGAGGCCAGCCCGATGCTCTCCGTCAAGGGCGCCAATAAGGCACAGGTCGAGGCATTGATCGCACGCGTGGCCGAATCCGGCCGCGCCCGCGGGCCGATTTCCATCGCCGTCACCAACTCCGCCAACCATTATGTGCTGTCCGGATACCCGGAGGATCTGGCCGCGTTCGCCGTGGAAACCGAGCGCGAACACAAGCATCAAGCCAAGCTGCGCGAGCAGAAGCTGCATGGCGGCACTGTGTTCAACCCGACGCTGGAATACCTCGAAGTCACCCTGCCATTCCATTCGCCGCTGATGGCCGAAGCCGTGGAACAGACTGTGGCATGGGCGGCCGCCTGCGGATTCGATCAGAATCGCACCCGCGCGCTCGCCGAGGAAGTGCTCATCAATCACGTGGACTGGAACGCCCGCGTTAAGCATCTGCTGGAGACTGCGGAGGACCCGGCCAAGCTGTGGATTGTGGACTTGGGCCCGGGCAATACGCTCGGCAAGCTCATCGGCAATGTGGTGCAGGGCACTGGCGTTGGTGTGGTGGAAGCTACCACGCTGGCCGAGCGTGCCGCGCTTTCCACGCTGGAGAGCGAGCCGGAACGCACACAGAACTGGAAGGCGTTTGCTCCGCGTGTGATCAGCACGCCGGCCGGTGACAAGCTCGTCACCAAGTTCTCCCGCCTCACCGGCAAGCCGCCGGTATTGCTGCCGGGCATGACACCAACCACCGTGGATCCGGAGATCGTGGCCGCGGCGGCCAACGCCGGCTACTGGGCCGAGCTCGCCGGTGGCGGTCAGGTGACCGCCGAAGTGTTCGACCGCCATGTGGCCGCTCTCGAAGAGCAGCTAGAAGAAGGTCGCACGGTGGAATTCAACGCCATGTTCATGGACCGTTACCTGTGGAACCTGCAGTTCGGCTCCTCCCGCATCGTGCCGAAGAAGCGCGCATCCGGCGCTCCATTTGATGGTGTGGTGATCTCCGCCGGCATTCCTGAGCTGGATGAGGCCGTGACGCTGATTAAGCAGCTGCACGCCGACGGCCTGCCATACGTGAGCTTCAAGCCCGGTACTGTGGACCAGATTCGCCAGGTGGTTGCCATCGCCAAGGCTGTGGCGCCCGCCACCATCATGATTCAGGTGGAAGGCGGTGAAGCCGGTGGTCACCACAGCTGGGAGGCACTGGACGATCTGCTGGCCGCTACTTACGCCGACGTGCGCGCCTGCGAAAATCTGGTGCTTGTGGCCGGTGGCGGCATCGGCACTCCGGAACGTGCCGCCGACTACATTTCCGGCCAGTGGGCCCGCGCCTATGGTCTGCCGGATATGCCGGTGGATGGCGTGCTTGTGGGTACCGCCGTCATGACCGCCAAGGAGGCGCACACCAGCCCTGAAGTCAAGCAGCTGCTGGTCAAGACGCCTGGCATTACCGGCGCTGCGGCCGCTGGCGATGGCTCTGATGCCGCCGCTTCCGCTGATGTGTTCGCGCCGCAGGCTGCGCACTGGGTGCCGTCCGGCAAGTCCGTGGGCGGTGTCTCCTCTGGCCTGAGCCACCTGCATGCCGATATCTACGAGCTTGAAAACGCCTCCGCCGAATGCGGCCGACTGCTTGTGCGCGTGATGAAGCACCCGGAGGAACTGGATTCCCGTCGTGCCGAAATCATTGAGGCACTCGATAAGACCGCCAAGCCATACTTCGGCGATCTGGCCTCCATGACCTACCTCGAATGGGCGCAGCGTTTCGCCAAGCTCGCCTTCCCATGGGTCGATCCGACGTATGCCAATCGCTTCCAGCACTTGCTCGAGCGCATCGAAGCCCGCGTCAGCGATACGGATTCCGGTGAATTCGTCTCCAAGCTGTTCGCTGCAGCCGATGTTTCCGCCGAAGAGGCGGCCGCTGCAGGTCTGCTGACCCGCGCGGACGTGGCCGCCGACCCGACCGCCGCCATCGCCAAGCTCGCCGAAGTTTACCCGCGCGTCGCCGAGCTCAAAGTCGTCCCCGCGGATGTGGCCTGGTTCCCGGTGCTCGTGCGCGAGTACCCGAAGCCAATGCCGTTCGTACCGGTCATCGACCATGATCTGCTGCGCTGGTGGGGCCAGGATCAACTCTGGCAGTCCGAAGACGCGCGTTATTCCGCCGATTCCGTGCGCGCCATCCCCGGCCCGATCTCCGTGGCCGGCATCACCACCGTGGACGAGCCTGTGGCCTCGATTCTCGGCCGTTTCGAGCAGGCCGCGATTGAGCGTGCCAAGGACGCAGAGGCTTCGACTGAGTCTGAGTCCGCTGATTTTGCTGCGCTCGGCGAAGCGACGTCCGCCGAGGACTTCATCCGCAAGTCCCCGAACATCTCCTGGGTCGGCCACATCACCGACAATCCTGCCTACGGCACTGCCTTGGGCGACAAGAACTATGAGATTCGCGCATTTGATGCCGCAGCCGGCAAGTACGATCTCGACATCCATCTCGATACCTTCTGGGACAACGACCCGGACGGCGGCACCTCCAAGCACGCCGTGCGCGACATCGTCATCCCGCTGATCGTGGATGGCGCTGAACCGGGCCGTGTGCCGGTCGTGGACCGCGAGCGCCTGATCCCGGACGTCTACGCGATGCTCGCCGCCACCGCCGGCATCGGCAACACCGCCATCACCGGCGACAAGCTCACCGCGATGCCGGAGATCGTGCCGGCTGCCGATCGCGTGTTCGGCGAAGCACACACCACTTACACCTTGTCCGCCAACCTCGGCTTCGACCATGAGGCAGCCACCGGTGGTGCACTGCCGACTTCGCTGCAGCCGAGCCGCATCGCGCCTGACGCACTGGTCGGCCCAGCTTGGCCGGCGATCTACGCGGCACTCGGTTCCGTATCCGTCAACGGGTATCCGGTGATCGAAGGCCTGCTCAACGCCGTGCATCTCGACCATCTCATCGAACTTGAGGTTGATGAAGACGAGCTGCTGCGCCACGTCGGCGAAACCGTTGCGCTGACTTCCTGGGCTGAGGATTACTTCGAATCCGCATCCGGCCGCGTGGTCACCATTCATGTGACCCACACCGCCGCCGACGGCACCTTGCTCGCCCGTGAAACCGAGCGTTTCGCCATTCGTGGCCGCGTCTACTCCGACGCGCTGCCGGCCGATGCGCCGGAATTTGGTGACGCCCAGCACGATGAAATTGAGCCCACGCCGAGGCGCCTGCTGCGTCGCGTCAAGGTCACCGCCCCCGGCGACATGACCGCATTCGCCCGCACTTCCGGCGATTTCAACCCGATCCACACCTCCACCCGTGGCGCTCGCATCTCCGGCCTGAAGGCTCCGCTCGTGCACGGCATGTGGTTGTCCGCCGCCGCCCAGCATGCGGTGCAGGCCACTGACGAGAAGGGTGCGCACTACGAGATCGCCGGCTGGACCTACAACATGTACGGCATGGTCCAGCTGAACGATCAGGTGGAAATCTCCGTGGAACGCGTCGGCAAGGTAAGCCATGGCGGCATGACCCTTGAAGTCACCTGCCGTATCGATGGCCAGTTGGTTTCCCGTGGCACCGCACTGGTGCGCGCACCTCGCGCCGCCTTCGTCTACCCCGGCCAGGGCATTCAGAAGCAGGGCATGGTCCTCGACGAGCGCGCCAAGTCCGCCGCCGCACGCGATGTGTGGGAGCGTGCCGATAAGCTCACCCGCTCCAAGCTCGGCTTTTCGATCATCGGCCTGGTACGCGATAACCCGAAGGAACTGACCGCCAACGGCGTCACCTACCGTCACCCTGAAGGGCTGCTCAACCTGACCCAGTTCACCCAGGTGGCGCTCGCCACCGTGGCATTCGCACAGACCGCACGTCTGCGCGAAGCCGGTGCCGACATCTGGCCCGCCTACTTCGCCGGCCACTCGCTTGGCGAATACAATGCACTCTCCGCATTCGCCGGTGTGATTCCGCTGGAAACCGTGCTCGAACTCGTGTTCCACCGTGGCTCCACGATGCATCACCTGATCGATCGCGATGCACAGGGCCGCTCCAACTACCGCATGGGAGCCCTGCGCCCGAACCAGTTCGGTGTGGACGATGCCCATGTGAAGGAATACGTGGAATCCGTGGCCAAGAAGAGCGGCGAATTCCTGCAGATCGTGAACTACAACCTCGCCGGCCAGCAGTACGCCATCGCCGGCACGATCGCCGGACTCAAGGCGCTGAAGGCCGATGCCGCCCGTCGCGTGGCCGAATACGGCGGCAAGCCGGCGTTCATGCTGGTGCCGGGCATCGACGTGCCGTTCCACTCCACGCTGCTTCGTAAGGGTGTGCCGGAGTTCCGTGACAAGCTCGACGCATTGCTGCCGCAATACATCGACTACCGTGGCCGTCTGGTTGGCCGCTACATTCCGAACCTGGTGGCCGTGCCGTTCGAAATGACCAAGGAATTCGCGGCGAAGATTCTCGAAGTCGTGCCGTCCGAGCGCATCAAGGCTGCCCTCGATGACCCGGCTGTATGGGATTCCTATGCCGCCGACGATCAGAAGCTCGGCCGACTGCTCCTGACCGAACTGCTCTCCTGGCAGTTCGCCTCCCCGGTGCGTTGGATTGAAACCCAGGCCCTGCTGTTCGGCAAGAAGGAACAAGGCGGACTCGGCGTTGAGGAATACGTGGAAGTCGGCCTCGGCAATGCGCCGACGCTGGCCAACCTCGGTGCCAAGACGCTGCGCTTGCCTGAATTCGCCGGCACCGACACCGTGGTCTACAACGTGGGTCGCGACGAAGGCCGCGTCTATATGACGGATTCGGACTCGCTGGTGCCCGATGATGATGAGGCCGAGACCGCGGCTCCGGCTCCGGTCGAGACCGCCCCTGCCGGTGGATCCGCCGTCGCCAAGCTTGGCTCCGGCGTCGCCTCCGCTCAGGCTCCTACTGTTGAGGAAAATGCTGCCGCTGCGACTCCTGCGCCTGCTGTTGCCGCTCCTGCCGTCAGTGCTCCATCCGGCGCCGCAGTCGCCGACCTGCCTTTCAAGGCCTCCGACGCCATCGGCGTGCTCATGGCCTACTCCGCCAAGGTGCGCCTCGACCAGATCGGCAGCACCGACACCACCGATACCCTGACCAACGGCGTCTCCTCTCGCCGTAACCAGCTGCTCATGGACATCAGCTCCGAGCTGGGTGTGGCCAGCGTGGACGGTGCCGCCGAAGCAACGCTGGTACAGCTTGCACAAATCGTCAACAAGGCCGCTCCGAACTACAAGCCGTTCGGTGCCGTGCTCTCCGAGGCTCTGCGTGACCGTCTGCGCTCGCTGTTCGGCGCCGCCGGCGTCAAGCAGCAGTACATTCGCGACCGTGTGACCAACGTCTGGCAGCTCGGCGAAGGCTGGGTGGCCAGCGTGCTCGCCGCACTGCTGCTCGATACCCGTGAGGGTGCCAGCTCCCGTGGCGGCGACTTGGCCAAGCTGCCGACCGCAGCCGTGCAGTCCAAGGCCGAAGCCGATAAGCTCATCGATGCCGCCGTGCAGGCTGTCGCCCAGCTCAAGGGTGTTTCCGTTGCCCTGCCGTCCGCTGGCGGTGCGGCCGGTGGCGCTGTGGTTGATTCCGCGGCCCTTGACGCGTTCGCCGAAAAGGTCACCGGTTCCAACGGTGTACTCGCCGCCACCGCACGGTTCGTGCTGAACGAACTAGGTGTGGCCGCTCCGGTTCCCGAGGAGGGTGACGACGAGAACGCCGCTGTGGTGGCTGCCGTCGAAGCCGAGCTCGGCTCCGATTGGCCGAAGCAGGTCGAGCCGCGCTTCGATGCCAACAAGGCCATTCTCTTCGACGATCGTTGGGCCTCTGCCCGCGAGGATTTGGCGCGCGCTTACTACAACCGTGATGCCTCCGCGCTCGCCGGCAGCTTCATCGGCCTCGGCAAGACCATCGCCGACGAAGCTACTTGGTTCGCTGACCGTGCAGACAATGACGAGCTCAAGGCCGCCTTCCAGAAGGTCGCGTCCGAGGCTCTCGAATCAATTGCTGCCGACGCTGCCGTCTCTCGCTTCGCCAACGACATCGCCATCGTGACCGGCGTAAGCCCGAACTCCATCGCCGCTCAGGTGGTGGAAGGCCTGCTTGCCGGCGGTGCCACCGTGGTGGCAACCTCTCATAGCTTCAAGCCGTCCGTCAAGGCATGGGCCAAGCAGGCGTACCGTGAGCACGCCACCGGCAACGCCAAGCTGTGGTTGGTTCCGGCCAACCTCTCCAGCTATCGCGATGTGGACGCGCTGGTCGACTGGGTGGGCCACGAACAGAAGAAGACCTCCGGTGCCACCACGACCATCCTGAAGCCCGCGTGGGAACCGACTCTGTTCTTCCCATTTGCCGCTCCGCCGGTGCACGGCACCTTGGCGGACGCCGGCGACCTGTTCGAATCCCAGGCGCGACTCATGCTCTGGGGCGTGGAACGCGCAATCGCAGGCCTGGCCAAGATCGGTGCCGACACCAACGTGCAGCACAAGCTGCATGTGGTGCTGCCCGGCTCCCCGAACCGCGGCGTTTTCGGCGGTGACGGTGCCTACGGCGAAGTCAAGTCCGCCTTCGATGCCGTGGTCAACCGTGCCCGCGCCGAGCGCGATGCTTGGGCCGGCCGCGTGACCTTCGCCCATCCGAAGATCGGCTGGGTGCGTGGCACCGGCCTGATGGGCGGCAACGATCCACTGGTCAACGTGGTGGAACGTCACGGCATCCACACCTATTCCACTGCTCAGATCGCCGCCAAGCTGCTCGACCTGTGCACCGCGGAATCTCGTGCGGAAGCCGTCAAGGCGCCGCTCGATGTGGACCTGACCGGTGGCCTCGGCTCCGAGCCCATCGACATCAAGGCCCTTCGCGCGGAGGCTCAAGCCGATGCAGAAAAAGAGTTGACTGCCGCCAACACTGCATCTTCTGAGAAGGATGAGCACAGCGCCGCAGGCTCCGTATTGAAGGCCCTGCCTACGCCAATCGTCACCAAGCAGGCCGCAGTCAACCTTGCCGACTGGCAGGGTGTCACCGCGAAGCCGGAAGACGAAATCGTCATCGTGTCCATCGGTGAACTTGGTCCGTGGGGTTCCGGCCGCACGCGTGCCGAAGCCGAGCTGGGCATCCATTCGGACGGCGAAGTCGACCTGAGTGCTGGTGCAATCCTCGAACTGGCTTGGAACATGGGCCTGCTGACTTGGCAGGATAGCCCGAAGCCAGGCTGGTACGACACCGACGGCAATCTGGTGCCCGAAGAGGACATCGCTGAGCGTTATCACGACGAGGTTGTGGCCCGCTCCGGCATCCGTCCGTTCGAGGAAGGCATGGGCAACGACTACAAGGATGGTGCCGACGAGGAGGAGGCCGAGGTCTTCCTGGACCACGACGTCACCTTCTCCGTGCCGAGCCGCGAAGTCGCTGAAGAGTACGTCAAGTTGGACGCCAAGCACACCACCATCGCTCCGGACGTCGAATCCGGCGAATGGAATGTGACCCGCCACGCCGGCTCGATGATTCGCGTGCCTCGCCGCGCCACGATGACCCGCACGGTCGGCGGCCAGTTCCCGAAGGGCTTCGACCCGACCCGCTGGGGCATCCCGGCTTCGATGGTCGGCGACGTGGACAAGATCGCACTGTGGAACATCGTCACTACGGTGGACGCCTACCTCAACGCAGGCTTCACCCCGGCCGAGATTCTGCAGTCGATCCATCCGTCGCTGGTCGCATCCACACAGGGCACCGGCTTCGGCGGCATGGCCTCGATGCGCAAGCTCTACCTCGACCGCTTCCTGAACCACGAGATTCCGACCGACATCCTGCAGGAAGCCCTGCCGAACGTGGTGGCCGCGCACGTGATGCAGTCCTACATCGGCGGCTACGGCAACATGATTCAGCCGGTTTCCGCCTGTGCCACCGCCGCAGTCTCCTTGGAAGAGGGCGTTGATAAAATCGCCCTCGGCAAGGCTGACTTCGTGGTCACCGGTGCGATTGACGACATCGGTGTGGAATCCGTGATCGGCTTCGGCAACATGAACGCCACCGCCAACTCCGCCGAAATGTACGGTAAGGGCATCGACGCGCGCTTCTTCAGCCGTGCGAATGACCGTCGCCGTGGCGGCTTCCTGGAATCCCAGGGTGGCGGCACGATCCTCGTGACCCGTGGCGATATCGCGCTGAAGCTGGGCCTGCCGGTAGCAGCTGTGGTCGGCTTCATCCACAGCTATGCCGACGGTGCACACACCTCGATCCCGGCTCCAGGTCTCGGCGCTTTGGCTGCAGGCCTCGGCGGACGCAAGTCCAAGCTGGTGCATGATCTGGCAGCGCTGGGTGTTTCCGCGGACGATATCGCCGTGGTTTCCAAGCACGACACCTCCACGAACGCCAACGATCCGAACGAATCTGAGCTGCACAACACGCTGGCCCATGCCATTGGCCGCACGGACGGCAACCCGCTGTTCGTCATCTCCCAGAAGACGCTCACCGGCCACGCCAAGGGCGGTGCCTGCATCTTCCAGGTCAACGGCTTGACTCAGTTGTTCAAGTCCGGTGTGATTCCGGCGAACGCGTCGCTCGACTGCGTCGACCCGAAGCTACAACGCGACGACCATATGGTGTGGTTGCGTAAGCCGCTGCGTATCGGTGGCGGTGAAGACCAGTTCGGTCGAGAGACCGCTGGCCACCCGGTCAAGGCCGGCCTCGCCACCTCGCTCGGCTTCGGACATGTCTCCGGCTTCGTGGCACTGGTCCACCCCGGTGCCTTCGAGGCCGCCGTGGCCAAGACCGATGGTGAAGAGGCTCTGGCCAAGTGGCGTGAACGCGCCAACGAGCGCCTCGCCGCCGGCCAGCGCCACCTCGAGGAAGGCATGATGGGTCGCGCCGCGCTCTATGAGCCGATCGACAACCGTCGCTTCCACGAGGACCATCGTGGCTACGACCACCATGAAGTCGAAAAGGCGATGCTCCTGAATCCTGATGCTCGCCTTGATGAGTCCGGCTACTACGAAGCCTGACTCAGTCGGCTCCCATCAGGATTCCTTCGCGGGGCACCTGTGGTGTGCCCCGCTCACTTCGCCTACGGGATGCCCACTGGGCATCCCGCTTAACGGCTCAACCCGACGCCCGTCTCGGCGCCGACGGCTTCTACGAAGCCTGACCTTTTTACTCGGCTTCCCTTGTCAGGGGGCTGGCGGCGCAGCCGACTGAGGGGTAGTAGAGTCACAAAAGGGTTGGAGCACACGGATTTCCGTGTGCTCCAACCCTTTCTGCGTTACAAGGGGTTGATTTCCACTTTCGGGAACATCTATCTGCGTTACGAGGGGTTCCTAATCCGCGAGATCGCGAGTATTAATGGCGTTCCTGCAACGTCATTCCGCCGTTTTGGGGCTGTCGCTACTCGGATAGGTACCCCTCGTAACGCAGATAGACCTCCGGCAACCCGCAAATCAACCCCTCGTAACCGAGATACGCGATATATCGCTGCGAAGGTGCCGCTTAGTCCTACGAAAGATATAACTGGCTGAGACAATAAAGATATGAGCATTTATGGGTTGGGTCACGACGTAGTCGACATCGCCGCATTCGCCGAGCAGCTCACCGAGCCGGGCACCTGCATGCGTGCGCTGTTCTCCGTGCGCGAGCTGCGCCAAGCTGCCGAACGTGCGCGCGTGAAAAACGATGGCGAGGCCGTGCATCTGGCCGTCAAGTGGGCCGGCAAGGAAGCGTTCCTCAAAGCATGGTGTGAGGCACTGGGGGAGAAGCCCTACCCATTTACGTTGGATGATTTCCCGTGGCGTGAAGTGGAAATCCTCGATGATTCGCGCGGAGTGCCGCATGTGATGCTGGCAGGCGAAGTCGCGCAGGTCTTCCAAACTAATTACACGGGTTCGATTCCCGTCGTCCATATTTCCTTAAGTCATGATGGCCCGATCGCCTCGGCTGTGGTCGTGCTTTCCGATTGATGCGTGTGCCGCTGAAACCTTGAAATTCCCCGGTGTGTCGCATGTGCCGATGTCGAACCGGTTCGATACTATAGGCATCAACGTCAAACGGTTGACGCGGGCAAAAGAATGGGACGAAGGAGTTTCCGATGGCTCAGGGTAACCAATCGGTAGAAGAAGCAACCACCGCAGCCAAGACCAAGACTGCAAAATCAGATAAGGCGACTACGCGATCGGCAACAAAGCGTGCGACTGCAACCAAGCCGAAGCGCCACACCCCAAGCCCGGTCTTCCTTTCCCGCCTCGAAGCCCACAAGGCCGAGCTCGAAAGCCTCTTCATGAGCCTGTATGGCGAGCGCGCAACCGCCACCGAAGACTTCAATGCGCTCCTCGAATCCATGGCCACCGCCTACGCCGACCGCCCGACCGACCTGAAGCGCCTCGACAAGACCCGCGAAGCCGATCCCGAATGGTACAAGCGCGGCGACATGTTCGGCATGACCATGTACACCGACCTCTTCGCCGGCGACCTCAAGAAACTCGCTGACAAGATCCCATACCTGAAGGAGCAGAAGCTCACCTATCTTCACCTGATGCCGCTGCTGCAGATGCCGCACCCGAACAACGATGGCGGCTACGCGGTCGAGGACTTCGACAACGTGGATCCGAAGCTCGGCGCCAATGAGGACCTCGCCGCGCTCGCCAAGAAGCTGCGCCGCGCCGGCATCAGCCTGTGCATCGACTTCGTGATGAACCACACCGCCTCCACCCATCGCTGGGCCAAGGCCGCTCAGGCCGGTGACCCGGAGTACCAGGACTACTACTTCTGCTACGACGACCGCACGGTTCCGGACGAGTACGACGCCCACGTGCCGCAGGTCTTCCCGAACACCGCCCCCGGCAACTTCACCTATAACGAGCAGATGGGCAAGTGGGTCATGACCCAGTTCTACCCGTTCCAGTGGGATCTGAACTACCGCAACCCCAAGGTGCTCGTCGCCATGATGGGCTCCGTGATGCATCTCGCCAACCTCGGTGTGGAGGTCTTCCGCATCGACGCTGTGCCGTACATCTGGAAGGAGCTCGGCACCAACTGCCGTAACCTGCCGCAGGTGCACACCATCGTGCGCATGCTGCGCATCATTTTGGAATGCGTCTGCCCGGCGGTCGTCTTGAAGGGCGAAGTGGTGATGGCCCCCAAGGAGCTCGCCGCCTACTTCGGCACCCCAGAAGCCCCCGAGTGCCACATGCTCTACAACGTCTCCATCATGGTGAACCTGTGGAGTGCGCTCGCCAGCCGCGACGTGCGCCTGCTCAAGAACCAGATTGACCAGTTCGACGCCCTGCCCGACAACTGCTGGTTCGTCAACTACCTGCGCTGCCATGACGACATCGGCTGGGGTCTTGACGAGGATGTGGAACGCTACCTCGACATCGACCCGCTCAAGCACAAGGAATTCCTGTACCACTTCTACGAGGGTGCGGTTCCCGGCAGCTGGTCGATGGGCGAGCTCTACAACTACGACGAAGCCACCCGCGACGCCCGCAGCTGCGGTACCACTGCATCTCTCACCGGCATCGAAAAGGCCATCATCACCCACGACAAGCCGCTGTACGAGACCTCCATCAAGCGCGACCTGCTGATGCACCAGACCATGGCATTCCTGCGTGGATTCCCGATGCTCAACTGCGGTGACGAGATCGGTCAGCTCAATGGCTGGGATTACAAGGATGATCCCGATCGCGTGGAGGACAGCCGCAACTTGCACCGCAGCAAGTTCGATTGGGACAAGGCCGCACTGCGCAAGAAGGCCGGCACGCTCCAGAATCGACTGTTCAAGGGCATGGAAGGCCTGCGCGAAGAGCGCCACGACCCCTGCTTCGCCCCGGACGCCTGGGTCTCCACTTGGGACACTTTCAACGACGCCGTGCTCGCCGTGGTCCGCAAAGTCGATGACGCTGTGCTGGTCGGCCTGTTCAACTTCTCCGAACTCGAGCAGCACGTCCACCTGAACCCGGGTGCCGATGAGCAGGGCGACGCCGTGATCAAGGAGTCGCTCGAGGCCGACCTCGCCCCGTACGAGGCCCGCTCCATCCACCTGTGATGTAGACGCTGCTCACATGGGCTTGCCGCTTTCGGTGATTTGTGTATAATGTCTCAAGTCGCCAAAAGCGACGCCCTACACGCGGATGTAGCTCAATGGTAGAGCCTCAGTCTTCCAAACTGATTACGCGGGTTCGATTCCCGTCATCCGCTCCAGCTGATAAGGCCGGAAACTCATGGATTTCATGGGTTTCCGGCCTTTATCGTTGTTGCCGCACTGCAACTGATCGCCATCGTGCATTCAAGCTCAACAATGAATTTACAAGCCGCCTGATGTCATGATGTAGACAGTTTCGATATTATTCATCCTCGAATATCGAGGGTATGACTTCGGCTTTATTGCAATCTTTATAGATTACAAGGGGGATATCTATACCTCCTATTGGGGTGTACGCATCATTGCAAAGCCGCAATTAGCCTCGCTCACAAAGGCATGTAGTGTGCCGCGATGTATCTGCGCAGCACATGCCGAACGTGTTTGGCGAGGAGAGCTCGATGAAGAAGATTGCGCAATGGCTTAACGCTGTTTTGGCCATGGCTGCGAAAGGCGGCAAACGGCTTGCGGCCATCGTTGTCGCTGTAGCGATGGCAGGTGTTTTGGCTGCTGTGAGTTCACCAGCTTTGGCTAATCAGGCAGCTGGTCAATCGTTAGTCAAGACTGGTGATTCGTTTACGCAGAAGCAGACTAAAGAGACTGCCGAAGCCGCCGCGCTGCGTCCAGCCGCTGACGAGAAGGCTGCCGCTGACACTGATCTCGGTGCTCCCGCCCATCGCAAATACATCAAGTACAACAATGACGGCACTTACTGGCTGAGCCTGGACGTGACCGGTGCCTCCCGTGCCAGCACCGAAGAGAAACGCGAGCCCGCCGACGTGGTGCTGGTGATGGATAGCTCCGGCAGTATGTCATCGTGCACCGATTCGGAATATAACGAAATTACAAAGGCGTGGGAGTGCAAAGCGTATGCAAACCCCTCTCGTTGGGATATCGCGAAAGCTGCGGCATCGTCTCTGGCTCAGAAACTCTTGACTGTCGACAATGCTGCATTGCCTGTTGATCAGCAGGTGCAGATGTCTGTGGTTGATTTCGACACCAAATCAACAATTGAGAACCTCGGCGGTGGCCAATGGAGCACCTCGGCTCAGGATGTCATTAACTCATTCGATTCCATGGACGTGAGCTATGAGAATGGTGGTGGTACGAATTGGGAAGCAGCCCTCGACAATGCAAATCTGCTGCAAACCAATCGCACTGGTGCACATAAGTACATTGTGTTCGTCTCCGATGGTGCTCCAACGTTCCGCAACAGTTCCATGAATACGGATTGCGGCATGGTAGCCGAAGGTAAGTCTACATATGGCGATTGTGATTACTACGACGGCAAAAATCATAGGCCTGTGGAACATGTTTACGGAACGGGTCTGCCTGATCACGACTACAAGAATTACAATTTCAATGCTGCCGTCAGCGCCGCGGGCAGGCGCAATGGCGCAGTGTTATATGCGGTGAGCACGGGTTCCGAAGCCAACACGAAGATGAAGGATTTCGCCGATACGATTGAGCCAAAAGGCACCTTCTTCGACGGCACCGATGCCACAAAGCTGGCGAATGCCTTTGATGCCATCATCCAACATATCATCACTAATTCGAAGTATCAGGATGTGCTCATCAAGGACACCTTGTCCGGCTATGCGGTGAGCACTGACAATCTTGGCGGCACAGGCGTATCAATAGAGGCTTCCGCTCGCGATGTAAATGGCGACGATGTGACGACGACGGATGCAGCTGCCCAAACGATGCAGCCAACCTATAATCAGCAAACCAAGCAGCTGGAATTGAACTTCCCGCAGGGCACTGTGCTCAGTCCAAACGTCACCTACACGGTTTCGATCAAACTCAAGCCTTCTGACGAGGCGTACCAATACTTCATCGACCATTCCGGCCAATATCCAAGCATTGGCGACCAAGGCACCGATGCGGAAGGCAACACCACCAGCTCCGGCAAGCCTGGTTTCTACTCGAATGCGGATAACGCCGATGGTTCCACTACCGCAAACGTTCTCTACAAAACAGTGACGCAGGTCGAGGGACAGGATCCTGTGGTCAGTGAGCAGAAAAGTGCCGCCTATGACCGCCCGGTCATTCAGGTCAATGTGCCAAGCCTGACGCTTACGAAGGCCGTAGACAATACGAACGCCGGTTCATTTGGCGCGAAGCCGTCCGACTGGTCGCTGTCCGCGACGAAGAACAGTGGAACATACGGCATCCAATCGGCTGTGCCGGCCGGCGATGTCACTACTGAAAGCACAGTGACGAAGCAGTCCATAGCTAAGACCCTGCTTGCCCCCGGAACCTACACCCTGGGCGAGGCGCCTAATGAAAACTCCACGTACCAGTACTTCGGCGGATATTCCGCCGGCGATTGGTCATGCGTGGACGAGCAAGGCAATGCTGTCAAAGTCACCAAACGTACAGACGGCACGCAGACCATGAACCTGCAGCAAGGTGCGAACGTCACCTGCACAGTGACCAACACCGCCAAGCCGGGTGCCATCCAATGGCAGAAGGTCGATCAGAGCAACCAGTCCAAGACTTTGCCTGGCTCCGAATGGACTCTCACCGCTAAGGATGCTGCTGCAGCAGGTTTCGACAGCAAGACCGTGATGGATGACGGCACCGACGATGCCGCTGCCGGCAATCCTGACAATCTCAAGGTCACCGGCCTCAAGTGGGGCGAATACACGCTCGAAGAGACCAAAGCGCCGAACGGTTATGCCAAGTCCGCCCAGACCTATGACGTCAAGGTGCTGCCGGCAGGTGATTCTTCCACTGATCCGGAATTCACGGTGAACGCCGGCAAGATCACCAACAAGCTTCTGGCAGTTTCCCGGTTGCCGCTTACCGGTGGCACCATGGGCCGTCAATGGCTGATCGCAGGTGCCGGTGGTCTGGGCTTCGCGATGCTTGTCGCGGCGGCCGGACACATCATCTGGCGCAAGCGGCAGCTGGTCTGAGGCAATAGCCGGATCGCTGAGTTCCCCGCCACATTACAGATTTGCGGATCGCGAAGGCCTCATGTTTGGGGGGCTGGAGCCTCCGCGATTGCAAGAACAAACCTGCTGATGGAGCACTCCACCAGCAAAAGAAGTAATAAGGAAGAGAGGATTTCTCATGAAGATGAGGAAGCTTTTCGCGGGCGTTGCCGCTATGGCCACCCTGCTCGGTGGCCTGGCCTTCGGCGCCACCACCGCTAATGCGGCCACCAACCCTGGCATCAAAGTGAACAATTCGCAGGCAGGCCACACTTACACCGCGTACAAGTTCGCTGATTTGAAGCTGATTAAGGGCACCACGCAGGATCAAGTTGAAGTGACCACCGCAAGCGGTTGGCGCGATCAGCTGACCATCGGCGGCTTCAACAACACGATCAAGAACGTTGCCAAGAACGTCAAGCAGGATGGTCAGTATGACTCGAAGTGGTAGACTTATTATGAGGACAACGCTGCGGCGTTCGTAAGCACGCTCGGCCAGGATCAGCTTCGTGACTTCGCCAACAAGCTGACTGCTGTGGCGAAGGCGCAGGATGAAACCGCTGGTTCCGTTGCCGGTGCCGCTGCGAACGCTGCGGATAAGACTGTGACGCTCGACGTGCCACAGGGCTGGTACCTCGTGACCGATACCACCACTGACAAGGACGGCAAGACCGTGTCCGGTGGTGCCTCCGCCATCGTGGCAACCATCGTCGATAACAATACGAACTATGAATTCCCGGTGGTTAACACTGACCTGACTCAGAAGAATCCTAGTGACCCGAATGGTGGTCTGATTCTTGTGACCGGTCAGGTCAACGCCAAGCACGCCGACAACAACGTGCCAACCAAGACGTCTGACAAGGACGATCAGGGTACCGTCGGCTATGGCGACACTGTGAACTACACCATCAGCGAGCAGATTGCCGATACGAGGAACTATGATGCCGACCACCCGCTGTCCCTGTACATCAAGGATGTGGCTTCCAAGGGTCTGGCGGTGCCGGCCTCTGCCAACGATTTCACTGTGTTCTACGATGCCAACAACAATGGCAAGCTCGATGGTAACGAAACCAGGCTCACGGCCGACACGGACTACGTCCTCTACTCCCAGACTGGAGGCCAGACCAAGGGCACCACTACCGTCATCAAGGTCAACAACGTAGCTGGCAAGGATGGGCAGACTTTGGTCGTTCGCTATACCGCTACTGTCACCGAAGATGCCGCTTTCGATGGCGTGACCAACACGGTTTCCGTGGGCAACGACAACCAGAACTGGGTCGATGGCACTCCGAACAAGCTCAATACCACCGAAGTCAAGTTCCAGAAGATTGGCGTCGATTCCGATGTGCTCGGTTTGAATGGTGCACAGTTTGTACTCAGCACCAAGGATGGTGTCACTGGCAACGGTCAGGCTATGAACTACTACAAGTGGTTCGACAAGGTGAACGACTGGGAGACCACCGGCCATTGGGGTTTCGTTACCAAGGATCAGGCCACCCGCTTCGACAGCAAGACGCTGACTAATGCCGATGGCAACCTCACCAAGGGTGTGGTGTCGTTCCAGGGTCTGCCTGCAGGCACGTACACCGTTGAAGAGGTCGTTGCCCCCAACGGCTACTCCAGCCAGTTCCTTCCGACGTTTGAGGTCACCATCAACAAGGACGGCTCCGCGACCTTCTCCAAGGACAAGCTCGGACTGGTCACTCCGTCCACCGATCCGAACAAGCTCACTACCGTGAAGAACGTCAAGTCCATTACGCAGCTGCCGCTCACCGGTGCTGCCGGTACCGCACTGTTCGTGGTCATCGCCGCTCTGCTTGCTGGCGCCGGCGTGACCGTGTTCGCCAAGTCCCATTCCACCAAGCACGCTCTTGAAGCCTGAGCTTGACACTTGCTCGTAATTGAGTAATACCGAAGTCGACCTGAGAAATCAGGCCGGCTTTTTGCTTATATAAACATGATTCATAGAAGGGGAAATTCATGATGCATGAAATCAATATGAGTGCTACTGAAGCATGTAGATTGTTGCATGAATGCTATCGATCGTATCCTGCTCCAGCGAAAATATATCCTGGAGAAATCATATATCAGGATGCCTTAAGCACATTTAGCGATGATCCGGAATCTGATGATTCTCAAATAATAAGTCGGATTGCATACGCTCTTCATATTGCAACAGATGACATAGATATTATTGCTCCTTTGCAGAACGAAGATCCTAGAACTTTATTAAAAAGCTATCGCATGTGGAAAAGCAATCTTATTACATATGTCAATAAGGTGATAGCGAAGCATTGTTTCTTTGCTGCATATGATCATAGTGAAATCGATGATGATGATACTTTGCATATGATATTTATGGCAATTGATGCAAAGTCGCCAGCATTTTGTCAGGCTATTCCGGCGCAGCAGTCTGAGACAGAAAAAAGGTTAATTAAAAGAAGCCAGCTGAGCGAGATTACGAATGTGGATGTCTCCTTAAATCGTGATTATCCAGGAGCTGATAATTACTATCGAACGTATTGGGGACGCCGCCGTAACATTGATCGGCAGCATAAGGCTGTAGTCGGTGGAGATATCCGTCCGAATGCATTTGATGATGTAGATATTTACACCATTGATGTGGTTCCTGATTCGCCTCAAAGCATGCCGGTCTGGGCGCGGCGCAAGGATGTGCGTAGCCGTTGGTTTATAATCTGCACTAATTATCTTCCTGTGGCCGATTTATCTCGTAAGGATAGAGCTAAGTACTCCAACGAGTGCATTGGTGATAGTAGCGGGTTGCGCACAGTGCAGAGCCCAGACTATACGTATCTAAATCATGGGATCATCAATAGTAAGTATGCAGTGCATTTGGGGCTTGCACAGGTTCAACAGTATTTTGTTGGGACTAATCCAAAAGGAAGGGAGAAGCTTCCACTCGCTCCTGTTGGAATATACCGTTTGCCTGTTCAGCTGTCTAATCGACTGTCATGGCTAATGGATCCAACACCATATGTCACTCGTATTGATATTGGAAACAGCGAGGATAGCGAGAATAAATCTGAGAACGTTTCCTCACGCATCGTGAAGGCTGTGAATACTAGCAATGCTATTGATGGTGAGAATGGTTCACAGAATGTTGAGACATTGCTGACGAGACATGGTTCGGTGCTGCGTATGGCCGTTAATGGGAATAATGCTGGTGGAGGACATGCTGTGCCTGCTCCTGCTGTGCCGACTGCGTCAGATCAACAGGTAGCTCAATTATTGAGCGGGCTGCCTGCCGTTGAACAAATGGTGGTATTTGACGTCGGACAAGGGCAGTGCGTTGGTTTGCTTGATGCGAATGGTGTGCCTTGTGCGTATTTTGATGTTGGATTGGGCAGTAATGAAACTAAAAAACCTAAATATTGTACTTGTAATGAACCTCTTATCATTTTGTCTAGTTGGGATGAAGATCATTGGTTAGGAATTAGCGCGGAACCTAAGTTACTAAGTCTTTCATGGATTGTCCCCCAGCAGCCTGCCACGAAAAAAGGACAAGCCAGCTATGCAAAATTAATGGGTACAATTGGCGTTAACAATGGTGCGAATGTTTACAATTTGAGTTCGACGTTGCCGGCACTATGTGTTGTTGACCTGAATAACTCGAGCAATGCATCGAATGATCAGGAAAAGCTTATTATTTGTGAAACGGCTCATACAAAGCCGGGTAATAAGAATCAATCTATTAAAAGCACCAATGATGTTGGGGTTGTAATTGCTGTGGCGAATTCCTCTAAGAAGGCTGTTTGGCTACTTGTGGCTGATGCAGGCTATCATACAGTGCAAAGGGAATTCAACCAGCTGCAAGTAGGCACATTGAAAGCTGGAAAGCCTTCGGTTCTGTCTTTCCAGGCATCGAGTAAAAAGTCCTTCCTTAAATTCATTAGACAGTACGGTGAAATTGTTGCAATGACGGCATCCCATCATGGTGCAAGATTATCCGCATCGAGTAATAAGCCTCCCACTCGTCGTGCGGATGAATACGCTCGATTGCTGTTTTCATTCGGAACAACGACCAAGGGCAATAGTCAGTATGGGCACCCGTCTAATGCCGCTATTGAAAAGTACCGTACGGCTGGGTGGAAACTGACTGGAGAAGGATGGCCAATTGTTCGGCGCAAGGAGGGAGATTTCTTATCGACCAATTTGCCTGTCGATATCAATGGCATTGCCTCTTTACCCGTGGATAATAACGGGTATGCGACTTCTCCCTCTACTCATAGCAAAGTAGCGCAGGGCCGTTCTGCGATTGCCGCCGGATGGGATCAGCCTGCACCGTATAAGGGAACTGAACACTTGTTTGTAAAACATGCGATTGAGGGGATTCTTTCATAATGCGATTCGTGCCCCGCAACTGCAAAATCCCCAATTTTGCAGTTGCGTGGCACTCGTTTGTGGCACGCGAGTGCAAAATCGCTTGAATTGCATTTGTGCGGCACGGTTTTCGGCAGAAATTGATTATTTTCACTAGTGCAGAGTGCCCCGCAACCGCATTTTGGCTGTTTTTGCAGTTGCGTGGCACTCGATTTCCTTATTTGTGCTCTATTTCGCATTAATCACACTGCGTCAGTGCTCCTCGCCAAGGAAAATCGGGGATAAAACTGCCTCTTCACGGGGTTACAACGGTCTGTAACCTACTGACTACTATCCCGAACTGTGGCACGTGCTGTTTATTCGTAGCCTTCCGAGTGCAAGTAAGGGATGATAATGGCCAGTGGTGGCGGCGGGGTATTTAGCCCCGAGGAAATTGAGTATCTGAAGTCTTTGCCGTCGGTAGCGGGAGCCACCTCGAAACGCATAACCTATACCGATGAATTCAAGCGGTACTGCATAATTCATTACAATCAGGGGGACGTCGCCTGTGCGCATGTTCCGAGAAGCTGGGCTTGACCCCGCGCTAATCGGCTATAAGCGTATCGAGCAGTGTATTGCGCGTTGGCGTGAACAGCAGGACGAGATACTGCAGGCAGGATCGGATACGTCAAACCCTAAAAATGGCCCTGGGGGGGGGGGAATCCTCATCGCCAGTTTTCCGGGCAATACGTGGCGCAAGCAGTCTCGATAACGATATTCCAAACAGCGATTTGCGTGACTTACTGATTTCTCAGCAAGTTCGACGCATCGATGAACTGGAGCGTCAAGTAGACATGCTGGAAGCGTTGCTGCATACGGAGCAGAATAAGAAACAAGCCAGCGGATCAGCTGTAAACAACACCACAGATAATGCAGATAATACTGCTTCGTCTGCGGAATGAGCTGGACGGTATCAGCGCCGGCTGGACTGACGGCACGCTAAGATAGTCACCGCAATCAAACTGCAACGAATAATGGGTGAGGCGGTGCATGAACAAGGAACCCAACGAGGCTATCGAAGTGGTGGGCGGCAAAGTGGAGACCGTTGAGGTGTCCAAGCACCCCGAGGCTTCGATTCCGGTCAGCGACCTGTCGTTGGCGGACATCGAACGTCGGCGCTCGCATCCGGTGCGCTGGGCGGCCATCATCGTGGGCGTGCTGGCGGCGATCATCGCACCGTATTGGTTCGGCCGCACGCTGGCTGTCAACAATACCGACGCCATCATCTCCATGTTCAATGGCGTCGCGCCGCAGGGCATCGCGTTGATCGGCTGGGTGGCCGTGGTAATCACCTATGTGGGTCTGGCTATGGCGGTGGTCGTCTCGCCATCCTGGCCATGGCTGATTGTATTCGTGCTAGGCCTCGCCTTTGAGCAATTCATCGCGGGCCTGAGCATGCTCAACCTGAACTTCTGGTACTCCACTTATGTGGTGTATGGCGATCAGTCGGCCTTGGCCAACGCCGCAAATCTCGGCATTCTGGCTGCTGCCATCGGCATCGCCGTATACGCCGTGATTTTCGTGGGACTGCTGGTCATCATCAAGAAAAGCTCGCCGCTCAACGTACTCACAAAAAGCTGGGCAAGCTTCATTCTGTACTTTGCGATTGAGGCGTTGGCATTGTTCGTCGTACTGTTCGGCGGTCTGCTGACTGCAGTGTGAGTACTTGCGCAGTCCGCACCCTGCCGTAAAGTATCCATTTGGCGTGATTTCGCCCGCGGATAGAGAGCGTTTCGAGCGAGCCCGCACGGAACACCGCGCAACGACACAATTAAGGAGGATGCCGTGGCACTGACGGCTGAAGAGAAGACCCAGATTATCAACGAGTACGCAACGCACGAAGGTGACACCGGTTCCCCCGAGGTTCAGGTTGCCCTCCTGTCCAAGCGTATCTCCGACCTGACCGAGCACCTGAAGCAGCACAAGCACGACCATCACTCCCGTCGTGGTATGCAGCTCATGATTGGTGATCGTCGTCGTCTGCTTGACTACCTCAAGGGCGTTGACATCAACCGTTACCGCTCCCTCATCGAGCGTCTGGGTCTGCGTCGATAATTTCAGACTTCCGCCCGAGTGCCTAAAATGGTGCTCGGGCGTTTTGCATATCGCCAGCCAACGGCAACAACAGCAAGAGGGTTAGAGGATAGGCCGCAAACAAGCACTGCGCTACGTTCAAACAAGTCAAGCCAAGTGCCGATGTTCAGATAGGTAAGGCCGAAAAGAGAACCCGAATGAATGGGTTGACACGAGGAAACGGTGGCCAAGGGGCCAGCCGAAACAAGGTATGTGACGTCCGCTGAAGAGGACATGCGGCTTTGAAGCCGCAACTGTATGTAGGAATAACAGATAAGTAAAAAGGAGGAACCCTATGGAGGGTCCCGAAATCAAGGCCGTTGAGGCCGTAATCGACAATGGATCGTTCGGTAAGCGCACGCTGCGCTTCGAGACCGGCCGCCTTGCACAGCAGGCCGATGGTGCTGTGGCCGCCTACCTCGACGACGATTCGATGATTCTGTCCACCACCACCGCTGGCTCCAGCCCGAAGGAGAACTACGACTTCTTCCCGCTGACCGTCGACGTGGAAGAGAAGATGTACGCAGCCGGCAAGATCCCGGGCTCCTTCTTCCGCCGTGAAGGCCGCCCGAGCTCCGAGGCCATCCTCGCCTGCCGTATCATCGACCGCCCGCTGCGCCCGCTGTTCCCGCACACTCTGCGCAACGAAGTGCAGGTTGTCGAGACTGTGCTTGCTGTGAACCCGGATGATGCTTACGACGTCATCGCCCTGAACGCCGCTTCCGCCTCCACCATGATCTCCGGTCTGCCGTTCTCCGGCCCGGTTTCCGGTGTGCGTCTGGCTCTGATCGACGGCCAGTGGGTCGCCTTCCCGCGCTGGAGCGAGCGTGAACGCGCTGTGTTCGAGATCGTGGTCGCTGGCCGCGTGATTGAGAACGGCGACGTCGCCATCGCCATGATCGAAGCCGGTGCCGGCAAGAACGCATGGCACTTGATCTACGACGAGGGCCAGACCAAGCCGGACGAGACCGTTGTGGCTCAGGGCCTCGAGGCCGCCAAGCCGTTCATCAAGGTGATCTGCGAGGCTCAGAACGAGCTCAAGGAGAAGGCCGCCAAGGAAACCAAGGAATTCGAGCTCTTCCCAGAGTACACCGACGAGCTGTACTCCCGTATCGACGAAATCGCTCACAAGGATCTGGACGAGGCCCTCTCCATCGCCGAGAAGCTGCCGCGTCAGGACCGCATCCACGAGATCAAGGAACACGTGCGCGAGGTGCTCGCCAACGAGTTCCCGGAGCTGGATGACGCCGAGAAGGACAAGGAACTCGGCAACGCTTTCAAGGAGCTGCAGCGCCAGATCGTGCGCCGCCGCATCCTGACCCAGGACTACCGCATCGACGGCCGTGGCCTGCGCGACATCCGTACCCTGTCCGCCGAAGTGGACATCGTGCCTCGCGTGCACGGCTCCGCCCTGTTCCAGCGCGGCGAAACCCAGATTCTGGGCGTCACCACTCTGAACATGCTCAAGATGGAGCAGCAGATCGACGCACTGTCCGGCCCGCAGTCCAAGCGCTACATGCACAACTACGAGATGCCGCCGTACTCCACCGGTGAGACCGGCCGCGTCGGCTCCCCGAAGCGCCGCGAAATCGGCCACGGCGCCCTCGCCGAGAAGGCTCTTGTGCCGGTGCTCCCGAGCCGCGAAGAGTTCCCGTACGCCATTCGCCAGGTCTCCGAGGCCATTGGCTCCAACGGTTCCACCTCCATGGGTTCCGTGTGCGCCTCCACCCTGTCCCTGCTCGCTGCCGGTGTGCCGCTGAAGGCTCCGGTTGCCGGCATCGCCATGGGCCTGGTCTCCGGTGATGTTGATGGCAAGCACATCTACAAGACCCTGACCGATATTCTGGGCGCTGAGGATGCCTTCGGCGACATGGACTTCAAGGTGGCTGGCACCTCCGAGTTCATCACCGCCCTGCAGCTCGACACCAAGCTCGACGGTATTCCGGCTGACATCCTGGCTGCCGCTCTGCAGCAGGCTAAGGAAGCTCGCACCACCATCCTCGAGGTCATCAACGAGTGCATCGACGGTCCGGCTGAGATGAGCGAATACGCTCCGCGCATCATCACCACCACCGTTCCGGTTGAGAAGATCGGTGAGGTCATCGGCCCGAAGGGCAAGATGATCAACCAGATCCAGGAAGATACTGGTGCTGAGATCGCCATTGAGGATGACGGTACCGTCTTCATCTCCTCCGAGGGTGGCGAGGCCGCTGAGAAGGCCAAGCAGATCATCGACTCCATCGCCAACCCGCACGTGCCTCAGGCCGGCGAGACCTACAACGGCAAGGTCGTCAAGACCACGTCCTTCGGTGCTTTCGTGAACCTCACCCCGGGCACCGACGGCCTGCTGCACATCTCCCAGATCCGCAACCTCGCCAACGGTGAGCGCATCGACTCCGTGGAGGACGTGCTCAAGGAAGGCGACAACGTCGAGGTCGTCGTGCAGGGCGTCGACGATCGTGGCAAGATTTCCCTAGCCATCCCGGGCTTCGAAGATCAGGACAACAACGCCGGTTCCCGCGGCGGTTCTCGTTCCGAGCGCGGCGACCGTGATGATCGCCGTGGCAGCTCCCGTGGTTCCCGCGATGATCGCCGCCGTGGCGGCCGTGGCGGTCGCGACTTCGATCGCGATGACCATGATTTCGACCGTGACGATCGTGATGATGATCGTCCGCGCCGCCGTCGCCCGGTCGACCACGATGACCGCGACTTCGATGACGATTACGATGATCGTCCGCGCCGCCGTCGCTCCGCTGACCGTGATGATCGCGACTTCGATCGTGATGATGATCGTGATGACGATCGTCGTGGTGGCCGTAATGGCCGCGGCCGCGGTTTCGATCGCGATGATCGTGATGATCGTGATGATGATCGTCCGCGTCGCCGTCGCTCCTCCGATCGTGGTGATCGTTTCGATCGCGATGACCGTCGTTCCTCCGGCCGTGGTGGCCGTGGCCGCGGCTCCGACCGCAACCCGCGCTACGCCACCGACGACAACTACGACGACTACCGCGCCGATCGCGAAGAGCGTTCCGAGCGTCCGCGTCGTCGCGTCCGTCGCGACTTCGATCCGTTCGAGGACTGAGATCCTCGGAAAGACCTTTCGCAGTGATTACGGCATCCGCTGAAATCACTCACGCATGTTGATGCGTACTCGTCTCAGCTAGGGGACAGCCTGATTGGGCTGTCCCCTTCGCGTTTCAGCCTTGTGACAGAGGCGACTCTTGCCCCCAGGGACGCAACTGCAAAAGAAGCGATTTTGCGGTTCCATCCCATTTGCCTTTCGAATGCGGATTTGGGTCTTTCGCCAAAAATGGCGGAATTTCAAGGATTTGTTATTTGAAGGATTGGGACGCAATTGCAATAAGGGATGAATTGCGGTTGCATCCCCGACCCCATTGGGATGTAACCGTAATAAGGGCAAAATTGCAGTTGCGTCCCACTGTTTCCATAGCAGCGCACGCGTATCGTGCCCACTCACCATATCGAGAGGCCTTTGATGAGCGGATTTGATCAGCGCCTACTACACCACCGCGCTACTGTCCTACTGCACCGCCGCGCTACTGTCCGCACCTACTGAGCTACTGCACCTACTGCGCTACCACCCTGCCACAAATAATCACTTATCCACATTTGTTGTGCATAACCCACGGCATGTCGAAGAAGCTCGAACCACATACCTTGATTTAGCTTTCCTTGCACGATGACAATCGTTACCGTTGCGATATGAATACCGTAATGCCTTCATCCTCGATGCAGAGTGATCTTACCGAACGCCGGCAAGCAATAATTGAACGCTGCACTAGCGAAGCGCAGCAACTAGGACGCACGCTGCTATTTGGCATGACGACGTCATTGATGTTGCAGTCCGTGCCTTTGCCCGAAGATTGTGACCTTGATATGTCCAAATTGCATACGGTATCCAGCATGAAGACCCGAAGAGTCCGGGCACATGCCTCCACATTGTGCTCGCATATATGGAAACCAATCCCGCAAGCCAAAAAGGTGCGGATTAATCAGCATGTACTAGCACTGGATCTTTTCCATGTCTGGGCACAACTCGCAAGTCATGTTTCCTTGCGGTCGCTGATAATTCTCGGTGATGCCATTATTACTGCCGTCCACCGTCAGCCTCTTTTGGCGCAAAATCGCGACGGCTCTTCGATATATCGGGATTTTGTATTGTCAGTGGAACGTATGCCGAAATTCAGCGGGCGGATGTCATGCGTGCGCGCTTTGATGCTGATGAGCCCCGGCGCGGATTCGCCAAAGGAATCCGAGAAGAGGCTGTCGCTTCAGTCCCATGGCATTCCCAAAGCATCAGTCAACTATGTTGTTCCCAAGATTTTGTTTACTTCCGGCTCTCCAATTACTTTGGACCTCGCTTGGCCTCAATATAAAGTTGCCGTCGAATACGACGGTGATCATCATCGAACCGACAAGGTGCAATGGCGGCGAGATCAAGAAAAGCGAGGAAAACTACAAGGACGTGGTTGGATTGTATTCGTGGCGACAGCCGCCAGCCTTGCGGATGATTATGCAAAAGCCGAATTCGCTTTTCGTGTAGGTCGTGCACTGGCTTTGCGTGGGGCTCAATTTACGTTCCGCTTAAAGGCGTTGTCTTTGGATCAGTTGGCTCCATTGCCTCGGACTATTGATTGGCGAGAATTGGAAGCGAGGAAATAGCGGGATGGAACTGCAAAGAAGACGATTTTGCGGTTCCATCCCATTCGCCTTTCGAGTGTGGATTTGGGCCTTCCACCCAAAATGGCGGAATTTCAAGGATTTGTGATTTGAAGGATTGGGACGCAATTGCAATAGGGGATGGAATCCAGTTGCGTCCCAGTGCTCAGTGGGATACAACCGCAATATGGGCAAAATTGCGGTTCCATCCCACTCAACGATGCGCATGTCACCGCTCGCGAAGCGGGGCGAGCTGGAAGACTTCGTCGGATTGGGCGGCGACTTCAGGGCTGTGCGTCACGATAATCACGCATTTGCCCTCGTTATGCGCCAAATCCTTGAAAATTGCCATAATGTCGTCCTGCGTGGCAAGGTCGAGATTACCGGTGGGCTCGTCAGCCAGAATGATCTGCGGGTCGTAGCTCAGTGCGCGTGCAATGGCCACGCGTTGCTGCTCGCCGCCGGAAAGATGCAGGATGCGTTCGTTCAAGTACTCCGGCTGCAGTCGCACTTTTTCAATGAGCTCGGCGGCGATTTCCTTCTTTGGCTTATCGAAGGTCTTGCCGGAGGCGTCCATCGAGAGAATGATGTTCTCCGCCACGGTCAGCGCCGGCAAGAGATTGAAGCTCTGGAAGATCACGCCGATATCGTGACTGCGGAAACGATAACGGTCCGCCTTGGCCAGATCTTCACCATTGTGCAGCACGCGGCCCTTGGTCGGTGTGGTCAGTCCGGACAGCAGCGAGAGCAGCGTGGTCTTGCCTGCGCCGGACGGGCCGGTAATCGAAATGACCCGACCGGTGCGGAACACGTAGTTCTTGTCGATGAGCACGCGCTTACCGCCCTTGGTGTACGAGTAGGAGACGTGCTCCAGCTCCAAGGCAGGTTTGGTAGCGGGGACTTCTGCGGAAGTCGCAGATTCAGTAGTGGTTTCAATTGCAGTATCCATGATGATTTCCTTCAGGTTCACGAACGATCGGCAAGAATCTGCAGCGGTTCGTAGCGCATAACGAACACGATGCCGACCAGTGCGGAGATAAGCGTCAGGCCAAGGCCGATGAGAATCAGCTGCCCGACCACCGCCAAGTTCACGGTGGCGTTGATTTCGCTGACATAGTCAACGGCCTGACGCATGCCGCCCGGTCCGCCCTGCTGCGAAGGTTGAGTGTTATTGCTCTTGGTGGCGTCTGTGGAATTGGAGTCAGAGGAGGACGAGCTGTTCGAATCCGAAGAGCTCGAGTCGGACTGCTCGCCGCTCGGTCCGCCGCCCATATCCGCCGCGCGGCCAAACTGCTGCTGTTGGCTCGATGCCTCGGATTCCTGCGCGGAAACCTGCGATGCCAGCAGTTGGTTCGACACCGGTACGGAAGCCACCGCGCCGCCGGCTACGCCAAGTGCGATGCCGCACATCGTCACGATCAGCAGCTCAATCACGAACTGTGCCGCGACCTTGGCTTTCTTCACGCCGATGGCGGTCAGCACGCCGACCTCATACTTGCGCTCGCGGATATTGAACAAATTGAGCACCACGAGCACCACGGCACCCACCACGAGCACCACAATCAGCAAGGTCAGTGCGAACTTCGCGAGATTATCGAGCGGCACCAGGCTGGATTCGTACTGTTCCACGTCCGCGGACTGCACGGTGTAGGTGTCGTCCAAGCCAGCGGCCTTCACATCGGAGGCGAAGGTCTCGTAATCATCTGCATTGGCGAGCACGTAGGTGTAGTTGAGCTGGGTTGCGGTGTTGTCGTTGTCGTCGTTCGCGGTGGTGTCGGAGTCGAGCCCCAGCGACTTCAGCGTAGAAACAGAGGTGTAGATCGCATTATCCGCGTCCTGCGAAGTGCCACCCATCGGGCCCATCGCGTTGGTGTTGCTGGAGGTGGAGTTCTCGTAGATGCCGCAGATGGTCAGCGTGTAGGTGAGCGAGGTGTCGCTTGGATTGGTCACGGTGATGGTGTCGCCCACGGAGAGATTGTTGAAGTCGGCCAGGGTTTTGGAGATGATGACTTTGCCGTTATCGGACTCGCCGTAGCCGAACACCTCGCCGCTGGACATCGTGAACGAACCGTTGGATGCGTTGGCGATGGCGGTATCCGAGGAGAAGCCGGTCAGGGTGAAGTCGCCGGAGGTCATCATGTTGCCGGGACCGCCGCCCATGCCGCCTCCTTGACCGCCGCCGGGACCTTGCTGGCCGTCTCCGGAAGTGGAGGAATCGGAGGAGGACGAAGACGACGAATTAGAAGAAGAGGAATTCGCGGCATTCGCCGTGCTGGACTCCACCGGCTGAAACGAATCGGTGCCGGAGACGCCGGTGCTTTCGGAGTAATACGAGCTCACCGAAACGCTGGAGGCCTTCTCATACTTCTGATAGTCGGCCAACGTCAGGCTGCTGCCCTCCAAGGCGCTGCGCATCGAGTCAAAATCAGGTGCGGAATCCCCAGAATCCGAAGAATCTGAGGAATCGGAAGAATCCGAAGAACTGGATTGCGATTCGCGCGCCTGCTCCATCAGCTTGCTGCGGTCCACGCTGATGGTGGCGGTCACGGAGGTGTTCGCCAATCCGGTTTCGCGCGCGGTGCTTGCCGCGTTGCGAATGGCGAGTCCGATGGTGGCTGCTGCGGCGATGATCGCCACGATCAGCACAATCAAAATATTGCGGCCTTTGTTCCGTATCACGGTTTTCCAGGCGTTGTTCAACACAAACATAAGAGGTCCTTGAAAGATTGCGCGGCACCGAAAAATCCAGCGCCGCGGAACTGTGTTTTGTTCGCAAGTTCCCCGCAAGGCAGCCGGCCTCGCGCGGAACTTCTGCCCCTAACTATCGGCGTCCATGATGATTGCGCGCTGGTGTGAGGCTGGGCGCTACTGACAAACTACGTTGCACTTGACTGGAACGTTCCTGAATGCTTGCTGAATCAACAATCCCCGTCTTCGCCTTCAAAAGTTCATCTGTCGTCCTCGCTTTTTGTGCGAGGTAGTGGAAGAATGGCAGTCAAGATCGCAAAGCCCGCCCGGGCCAGCAAGGGGGCAGTTATGAGCATTGGAGCAATCATTGGCATTGTTATTGTCGTTCTTATCGTGGGCGTGATTGGTTGGGGTATCAGCGCCTACAACGGATTGGTGACACTGAAGAACCGTGTGAAGAACGGCTGGGCGCAAATTGATGTGCAGTTGAAGCAGCGCGCCGATCTGATTCCGAATTTGGTGGAAACCGTTAAGGGATACGCTTCACATGAATCCCAAGTGTTCACGCAGGTGACTCAGGCTCGAGCCGGTGCCGTGGCTGCCGCGAATGATCCGAATGCTACGATTGCGCAGCGTACCGCCGCGGAAAACCAGCTTTCCCACGCATTGCTCAATCTGCAGGCCACTGCAGAGGCCTACCCGCAGCTGCAAGCCAATCAGAACTTCATGAATCTGCAGGGTCAGCTCAAGGAACTGGAGAATAAGATCGCATACGCCCGTCAGTTCTATAACGATGTAGTGTTGAAGCTCAACACCGCCATCGAAACCGTGCCGACCAACATTATCGCTGGCCTGTTCCATTTCGAACAGGCGCAGTACTTCCAGGTTGATGAGTCTGCACGCGAGGCGCCACAGGTGAAGTTCTGATGAGAAAGAGATTGATTCGGGCCACTATCATCAGTGTGGTTATCACGCTGATGGTCAGTGGCATGTTCATAGTGTTCGCCTTCGGCACGACCATGGCCGCTGGAGTCGTCTCCGACCTGAGCTATCGCACACTTGACTATGACGCCACCTTCACCACTGAAGGCGACCTCAAAGTTACGCAGCATATCGATATGAAGCTGCTGAAGCGCAAAGACGATAACGGCGACACCAAGCCTTGGAAGCAGCTCTATCAGCAATACACGCTGCGTAGCGACAATCTCACCGATATCAGTGATATCTACGTACGCAATGTCACTGATGGCACCACATACCAGGAACAGTCCGAATTGACGATGCCGAACGAGGTGCCGAGCGATGACGCATGGAATTCCGATTACGCCGGCCATTGGTACATCGCGGACGTAACCGCTGGCGAGAACAACGCCCACCCCTACACCCCTGGAGAAGATGCGCTCACCGTCACCACGCCGGGCAGTGCCGACGCCACCCAGAAAACCGTGGAAATCGGTTGGAACATCCCCGCCACCGAGTCCGCGGATTCGCTGAAATTCGATGTTTCCTTTACGTTGCATGATGTGGCTACTCAGTGGGATGACATCGCAAGCTTGCAGTGGGAGCCGTTCGGTAAATCCAATCCTGTGCCGATTGGCACAGTGAGCGGCACCGTGTATTTCCCGGACGGCATCACCTCAGACACTTCATGGGGCTGGCTGCACACCGAACGCACGTCGGAAACCCGCCGAGCAGCAGATGGTAGCCTGAAATTTAAAGCCTACAATGTGCACTCCGGTGACTATCTTGACGTGGTCGCCGCATTCAAAGCGACCCCAAACGACACCGGCATCGCCCGCCATCTATCCGGAGACCACTTGGACGCGTTGAAGCAAAGCGAATATCAGCAGGAGCAGCAGTGGCGCGATAAGCAGCGCACGATGGCTCGCGTGCGTCTGGGCATTTGGATTGCGACGGTGGTGCTCGGTCTCATCTTCTGCGCATGGGGCATTGTGGCCGTGATCAGAAGCAATAGGAACTCGAAATACCGCGGACCTATTGAGTACTGGCGCGACCAGCCTGGCATCAGCCCGGCTTCGGCTGCTCGACTCATCGAAGTGGTGGAGCCGCCTAAGCATTCGCGCCCAATGAACCGCGAGCTTACGGCAACAATGCTGTCGCTCGCCGTCAAGAAAGCCATCGCCATCTACCCGGGACCTTCAGACATGTATCGCGGCATCGATATGAGCAAAGCCACGCCGGCTGGGCTGAGCCACATGATTGATGCCGATGCAGGCAAACGCCGAGCCGCTCGCATTACGCGCACCGTTGTGATTCTGCCGGAATCCATCGATGGCGTGCCGAACGTCGGGCAGCTGGGTTTAAGCGAGTCCGAGAATGCGCTGCTGAACCTCATGATTGTAATCTCCAAACGCGTCGGCTCCCCGGTATTCGACTTCGGTCAAATGAAGCGGGCCTGCAAGGATTGGGAAGACGGCTATCTGGAGCTCGACAAGTTCACTGGCGCTTGCGATATCGAATACGCGCGTCTGAACGCCTCGCGTTCGCGCGGCTGGCAGGCGATTGTGGCTGGTATTTTCGCGGGACTCATCGGTTTCGGCTCTATGATGAGCAATGCGATTTTGGGCTATGCGATGGTCGGTGTAATCATCGGTATGCCGATTTTCTTCGTCGGCATGTTCTCCATAGCAGGCAGTGCGGCAAAGGAACTGACTGCACAGGGCCAGGAAATCGCCGGTAAATGCCTGGGTCTCAAGCATTACATGCAGGATTTCTCCAGCTTTACCGACCGCGGTACCGCCGACTTGGCCATGTGGGATTGGTATATGGTGTACGCCGCCGCATTCGGCATCAGCGACCGCGTGGCCGCCGAGCTGGCCAAGGCGTATCCGCAGGTGACCGATCCGCGTTGGCTCGACGACAACGCCTCCGATTCCACGCTCTACTGGTCCTATCGTTCACACAGCTGGGATGACGATGCCCGCTATGGCTATGGAACCCAGGCCGGTATACAGGGCGGTGGTCTCGCTGGTCAGTTTGGCGGCTCCTCGTATGTGCCGAGCTTCAGCGACCTTGGCTCGCAACTTTCCTCCGGATTCGCGGACATCACTTCCACCATCGATGCCGCCGCGCCTTCAAGTTCGTCGAGCAGTGGTGATTTCAGCTCCAGTGGCAGCTTCTCTGGTGGCGGGGGCTTCGGTGGTTCTTCCGGAGGTTCCGGTGGCGGCAGCTTCGGGGGCCGTTAAGACGCCTGCGATATTTTCAGCGTTTCGTTTCTGAGGAACACCATTGCAAATGCGCGCAGAGGGCCTGCCTATTCCCTCATCTTGATGGCGTGTCGTACTTGGCTGCGTAGTTATGTCAGATTCATCACAGTAGCGAGTTCGTTCACATAATGGTGTGATTCCGTACTGCGATAAGGCAAACGGGGGTGTGCTTTAACTCGGTTAACGATTTGCAATCGTTTGCATCGTTGATTTTGCAACGTTTGCAGTCGGCGATTTGTTCCGTGGTCGGGGGTATTCTGCGCCCTATGAGGCCTGAAGGGAGTTCTGTGCGCGATACGTGCGTGTCACAGGATGGCGGTTCATCTCGGCGGACCTACTTGTTGGAGGAGAAACAAGGGGATCAGAATGCTTCGCCTGTCGAATAATGCAATCGGACGAGTGCTGGTGGCTATATTGGCCACAATAGCCATGTTGGTAACGGGTGTGAATCTCACTCCTGTGGCCAATGCGGCTGAAACTGCATATAACCCGGACGCCCCGGCCGTGCAGGTTACCAGCGGCGTGACAGTCAAGGTGTACAAAGACAAGAACCATACACAGCTGTATGATCCGAATCAGCCTGTCGCGATTGGCCAGACGTTCTACGGGCAAATCAGCTTCGACTTCTCCGACGCCGAGAAGCCTACGCTTGACAGCCCAACGCGTTCCTACAAGTTCCCCGATAACATCAACGTCAAAGATGTGAAGAGCTCCACGCTGTATGACAGTGAAGGCAATGTGGCCGGCACGTGGTCGATTAACAATGGCGAGGTTACCGCTACCTGGAATGAAGACTGGCTGACGCAGCATCCCTCTAACATCACATCATTTGTGAGCTTTGATTTCACGCTCAACGAAGATGCTGGTGGAAATGACAACAAGGAGCACATCACGTTCCCGGGTGGTGGCGGTGATATCACCATCACCATCGACAAGTCCAAGGTGAGCGGTCAGAAGGATTACGAACTGAACGATGACGGTACCGTGACCTTCACTGTGACGTTGAAGCCGCAGTTCGCCGTGCAGAACATGGTTGTCACCGATACGATGGGCTCCAACTTCACGTTTGTCGATGGCTCCTTCCAACTTGACGGCAAGCCTGTGAATGCGGTCGTCAGTGGCCAGAAGGCTACCATTACCCTTGGCGATCTGGCTAAAGCGGATAAGGACGGCTACCAGCTCACTTACAAGGCGCAGCTCACCGATGCCGCGAAGCAACTGCTCGCCCAGGGCAAGAAGCTTGATAACGCTCAGAACGTTGCTAACTGGACCTGGGATGGCTCCGATAATCCTGGTGAGGCCGACGTCACCCCGAACTTCAGCTACAAGATGGTGCAGAAGTCCAACGGCTCCGGCACTGCTTCCGATATCAAGTGGACCGTCAAGCTCAACACCGGCAGTCTCAAAGCCGACATGGGCGGCTATAAGTTCACGGATCAACTGCAGGGCGGCCAGCATTACATTGGCTCGTACACCGTGAAGGATGCCAAGGGCAAGGTTGTAGCCACTGGTGAGCTGAATGGCTCGGCCGATAGCTTCAATTACACATTCCCGGACGATGCCGGCGCGCAGCAATACACCATCGAATACCACACTGCGCTCAATGATGAGAATTCCACTGCCAAGGTGAACAACCACGCTGAAGTCACGCCTCCAGACGAGAACCACCCCGGTGGCAGTGACGATGGTTCCTACACCCCAAAGGGCCCGGAACAGCCGGAAGACAAAAACACATACGTCACCAAAGACGTGGATTCCTCCACAGCTGCCACGGACGGCAAGGCCGAATGGACCTCTTTGGTGAAGTTCTCGCTAATGGCTGCAAATACTGATCCAACCAGTGTGCAGTTTACTGACGAAAAGCTTGAATTTGACAAGGCGTCGAACGCCGATGGGTCCAAGGACGGTGGTTTTGGTTTCGATCAGGACCGTAAACCTGTGCTCACTATTGGCGACAAGACGCTCACCGAAGGTACCGACTATTCGCTCGATAAGTACGGTGCGGACGCATTCAAAATCACATTCAAGTCCAGCAATGCCATCAAGGCTGCCATTGGTAAGTCCGATGTGCAGGTGAAGTACTGGACCGTAAGCGACAAGACGCCGGGCGTCTATAAGAACACCGCCAAAGTGAAGTACAACGGCAAAACCACTTCAGCCAGCAACTCCTACGACATCGAGAACACGAATCTGGTCAATAAGACCGGCTCGATGAAGTGGGACAAGGACTTCGACTGGAGCCAGATTGACCCTGCCGACACACCAAGGGTGCTTGGGTGGCCGACTGGCAGGTCGATGTCAATAAGGGCGATGGCGGTATCGGCAAGGTCGATACACTTGGCAATCCGATTGTCGTGACCGATACTTTGCCGCAAGGTATGAGTTATGTACCCGGATCCGGCGAGTATACAGTGAAGGCCGGCAGTAAGCCTGGCTCAAAGAAGGGTGAACTTGATGGCGTAATGAACGCCAATGGCCAACTCACCTTTACCATTCCTACGAATGCTGTTGAGCAGCAAGACGGTTCCGACAAGGCGTATGCCAAGCTCACCTACCAGACCGCGGCCAAGGGCACCGGTAGCGAGGTCTCCTTTACGAATAAGGCCGCAGCTGATTCCGGTAGCATTCATTTCGGTGAAGATTCCGACACCGTCAGCGGCAGCAGCAAGGTTATCGACAAGTCCGCAGCGCAGGTCAAGGACCTCAACCGCGTGCGTTACACCATCAAGGTGAATCCGGAAAGCGCTGATCTTATCAAGGATTCCGATACCGTCACTCTGTCTGATGTGATGGATCCTGAAGGCACGTTCATTCCGGCGTCGCTCAAGATTACGGACTCCAACACTGGTGCCACGCTCATTGTGCCCGCCAAGGTAGAGAACGTGACCGTGGAAGGCAAGCCCTCCAGCAAGCTCACACTCACCCTGCCGGACTCCACGCCCGTTACCGTAACGTACGATGTGAAGCCAAACGGCAAGCCTGGCGACAAGGTGAATCTCACCAATACCGTCACGCTTGAAGGTGTTGTCAACGGGCAAGACATCAACAAGAATGACTGGGAGGTTACCAACCCGACCTCCGGCACCGACGGCGCCGCGGGCTCGATTTCCATCACCAAGGCTGATTCCGCGGACCTGTCCCGCTATCTGTCCGGCGCGAAATTCGCGCTGTACAAGGTGGATATGAACAAGCTTTCCGGCAACGCAGTCGCGTTCGAACAGGTGCAAAAGGCGTCAGCCCAGGTCGGTGGCAATGTCACCACCGACACTTCCGGACATGCTCAGTTTGGCTCGACTGACCAGCCGTTGGAAACCAATACGCTCTACTACTTCGTGGAAACCAAGGCTCCGACCTTCAAAGCCGACGACGGCACGGTCACCGAATACAAGCTGGACGCTAGCCCGCATTACTTCATGCTTCCCGGTACTGATGATAATGAGGCTGCTGCTGCGCTCGCCAGGGCCAGGGGATTCGGTCTGCCGGTTTCAGACAGCACTTCGTTCAACGTGTACGATGAGCGCAAGCCCGTTGCAGTGAAGGGATCCGTAACCCTCGGCAAGCAGCTGACCGGCCGCGCATGGACTGATGCTGATGCGTTCGGATTCCAGCTGTCCCCGGATACGACGAACAGCAAGGATGTGACTGCTGACGAGCTCAAGGCAGCCATGCCGAAGGCCACCACTGCCACCGCCAAGAAAACCGGCGATGGTGCAGACGGCAGCATCTCCAAGTTCACGTTCGGCGACTTCACGTTCTCCGAGCCCGGCACCTACGCCTACACGGTGAAGGAAACCAGCAAGGGCGGCAACGGCGTGACCGTTGATACCCGCACTGCCAACGTGAAATTCACCGTGGATCGGAAGGCGACTGGCGTCCTTGAAATCAAGGGCGGCCAGGCTGAAGTGTCCGGCATCACTGAAAATCACGGTGACTGGACGTTCGAAAACATCTATAAGCCCACCGAAACCACGGTCAGCAATGCCATCAAGGTGAAAAAGACGCTTGACGGACGCCCGTGGCGTGACGGTGATTCGTTCGAATTCCGTCTGCAGCCCGCAGCGCCAACCGAAGATGCTCCGCTTCCAGCCGGCGTAACCAATGGCTACGCCAAACTCAATGTGACTGATGCCAACGAACACGCATTCGGCAGTATCACTTACACCAAGGCCGGCGAATACCACTACACCGTGTTCGAATACACGCCTACCGGCAACAATGGCGAGCAGGCTTTGCCCGGTGTGGATTACTCCAACGCGCTGTATAACGTTACCGTCACTATTAAGGATGATGGCAACGGCAAGCTCAGCAATGATGGCGTCACCATGACCAAGGCGCAGAACGATAACGGTACTGCGGCAGACAATGCAGTAGTCAAGAGCAATGTGGCCGCGGTGACCAATATCTTCAAGCCGGAAGAGGCCAACTTCGGCCTACTGGTCATGAAGAAGTACATGGATAAGACGGGCTCCAACCCACTGATCAATGGCAAGTTCTCCTTCACGCTTACTGCAAAGGACGGTGCCCCGCTCCCGACGAGTGCTACAGGTAATTCCGTGGTCGCCAACGTGACCAAGGCCGGTGTTGCTTCATTCCCTGAAATCAAGCTCACCAGCGCTCGCGATGACGGCAAGACCTACACGTACATCCTGAACGAAAACGTACCGGTTGGTGCCGTGCCAAGTGCCGATGGCAAGACCGCCACGTTGAACGGCATGACCTATGATCGCACCACCTACATCGTGCAGGTTCCTGTGGCCATGACCACCGACAAGGACGGCAAGCAGGTACTGGGATACCAGGTCAACGTGCTGGACGAAAACGGTAGCAAGATCGATGCTTCCAAGCTTGATAGCGGCCGCCCGGTGTTCTCCAACACCTATGAGCTCGCTCCAGTTGAGGCAAATATTGCTGGACAGAAGACGCTGACCGGCCGCGACATAGATTCGAACGAGACGTTCACGTTCCGTCTTGCCGCCGCACAAGACGATACTACCGAGGCTAAGGCTGCTCGTGCCGGTCTCAAGGACGATTCCATTGTCCTTGGTTCGGACCCGTCTGCTGACGAGTTGGAAACTACTGTTGCGAAGGCACAGGATAGTCAGCCTGCCGCTTTCAACTTCGATGGCGTTCGCTTCACCAAGCCGGGAACCTTCAAGTTCGCGGTCACCGAGACGGGCAACGTCAAGACCGGAACGCAGAAGGACGAGCACGTCGGTTATGTGACCGTTACGGTGAAGGACAATGGTGACGGTACGCTTACTGCCACCCCTGCTTATGACAATGCCGATGCTCTGACCGATTCGGACAAGGCAGCTACAGATAAGTCAACCTTCACCAACATCTATGCGCCAGCTGGCTACACGTTCTTCCAGCTGCACAAGAAGCTCACTGCCGCAGACGGTGTTGCCGCGCCAAAGCTCACCGCTGGCAAGTTCAGCTTCGGCCTGTACCAAGGCGGTAACGCTACCGGCACGCCAATCCAGACCAAGAAGAACATTGCCCCGCTCAGTGGCGACACTGCTGGTCACATCACCTTCGACCGCATCAACTACACGCCTGCCTCGCTTGCACAAGCCGTGAACGATGGTTATGCGATCTACACTGCCGCCACCAAGACTTGGAACCTGACCTATACGGTTGCCGAGCTGGATGCTGACGGTAACCCGGTTGCTGCAGGCTACACAAAGGATGGCATCACCTACGATGCCACCACTCGCACAGTCGAAGTGACCGTAACCGATACGGGCAAGGGCTCTCTTGCGGTCAGCTATAAGGTTAGTGACGGCAATCCGAATACATCCACCGACGCCGACTCCGAGGAAGCCGCCTTCAACAACGTGTACACGCCAGCTCCTGCAACGGCTGACCTGTACGCGCAAAAGGTGCTCGACGGTCGCGATTGGGCCACGGATGGCTCTGACAGCTTCGATTTCAAGCTCGAAGCCGTCAGCGGCAAGATTGCTGCAAACAAGGCTGATGTGGCCAAGGCCGGCATTCCAATGCCTGCCGGTGCGACGAATGGAGAACTTACCAAGACCGTAACTAACGGCAATGAGTTCAACTTCGGCGATATCACGTACACCAAGGCCGGCACCTATGTGTACAACATCAGCGAGGTCACGCCTGGCAATCCATTGCCCGGCGTGTCCTACTCCACCGATCTCTACCGTGCCACGGTCACCGTAACCGATAATGGCAAGGGTCAGCTGAGCTCCAAGGTTGCCATGGAACTGGTTTCCAAGGTCGATCCTGCCGCCAAACAGGGTAAGGCCGTCGAAACCAAGGCTCAGAATGGCGAGCCATTAGCTCGAATCACCAACACCTACAATGATGCAGACGGTCAGACCGCTGTCGCCGGTGCCAAGAAGGTCACTGGTGATGATGGCAGCGACCAAACCGCGAACTTCGCGAAGAAGTTCACGTTCACGCTCACTGGCAAGGATGGTGCCCCGATTCGCGTCGAGGATGCGGGCAAGCTTCAGAACAAGAACGAGCTGACCGCTACCAACAATGCGGACGGTACAGTATCCTTCGGCAGCCTCCACTACACGCTGACTGATCTGAAGGATGCCGCTGCCGACGCCAACGGCACACGTTCCAAGACCTTCACCTATGAGGTTGCGGAAAGCGGTACTGCGAATGGCGTTACCAATGATGCTGCCGCGACCAAGACCTTCACGGTTACCGTGGCAGACAATGGTACCGGAGCGCTCAAGGTGACCACCGAGCCGGGTAATGCAGCGAAATTGTTCTCCTTTGAGAACACGTATGCCGCTGCGGCCCAGTTCACGCTCACCGGCATCAAGAAGCTCACGGGCCGTGCTCTGAACGAGAACGACAAGTTCACGTTCAACGTCTACGAAGGCACTGATGCCACTGGTACTCCAGTCGCCACTGGTACCAATGACGCCTCCGGCAAGATTACTTTCGACAAGCCGCTGAGTTACACACTCAAGGATCTCGGCAACCACACATACACGGTCATCGAATCCGAAACCGACCTGCCCGGTGGTGTGAGCGCTGTGACCCGTACCCACACGTTCACCGTGAACGTTGCAGACACGAAACACAACGGCACGCTGGATGTGAAGGCGTCTGGTCTCGGCGCAGACGACAGCCTTACCTTCGAGAACAACTACGCCACTACGGACTCCACTCCGATTGAGTTCAAGGGCGTGAAGCTGCTCGACGATGGTGATTACGCCACCACGCTCGCCCAGCTCAAGGGCAAGTTCACCTTCACGCTCAAGGGGCAGGATGGTGCGCCACTTCATGTGCTCAGCGAGGATGGGCAGACCTCTGCAAATAAGACCGAGCTGACCGCGAAGAACGATGAGGCCGGCAATGTCGACTTCGGCAAGATGGTGTACCACTTCGCCGATCTTGGTGGACAGGCCGAACGCACGTTCACGTATGTCGTCACCGAATCCGGTGATGTCGCGGGCGTAACGAACGACGCGAAGACCACGTGCACGTTCACCGTGACCCTGCACGACAACGGCGATGGCACCCTAAGCGCCACAACCGACCCGGCTTCCGGAGCACTGTTCTCCTTCACGAATACATACTCCGGCGGCACTGCGACCGACTCCTTCAACTTCACGAAGACGCTGACCGGCCGCAACCTGAACGACGGTGAATTCTCGTTCACCCTCACAGGCGCTGCTGGTGCCCCGATGCCGGAAGGTGCGGAGAATGGTGTGAAGACCGTCGCGAACGGCAAGGATGGCAAGGTCGCATTCGGCAAGATCACCTATGCCAAGCCCGGCACCTACGCGTACACCGTGCGTGAAGTCGCCGGCAATCTGAACGGCGTGACCTATGACGATACCGTGTACGCCGTTGCCGTCACCGTGGTGGACAACCACGACGGCACGATGAGCGCCACGCATCAAATCATGCGCACAACAGCAACTGGTTCCACTCCGGTGAAAGACAAGGACGCGGCGTTCACCAACACATACACGCCACCGTCACCGACTGTTACGCGTGGCACGGCCGAGCTGCGTGCTCAGAAGCAGCTCGAAGGCCGCGACTGGCGAAACGGTGATGCATTCACGTTCAAGCTCGAGGCAGTGGACGGTACGCTCACCGACAGCGGCACGAGCGTGACCAAGAATGATGTGCCAATGCCTGCCGGTGCCCAGAATGGTGTACTCACGCATGACGTCACTGATGGTAATGCATTCGGTTTCGGCCAAATGACTTACGAGAAGGCTGGCGTCTACAGGTACAACATCAGCGAAGTCACGCCTGAGCATCCGCTGTCTGGCATCTCCTACTCCACTGACTGGTATCGTGCCACGGTCACCGTAACCGATAACGGCAAGGGGAAGCTGCACTCCGCGGTTGTCATGGAATTGGTCTCCCAGCAAAATGGAAGTGCGAAGACGGTGAATGCCGGCGGCGATCCGGTGGCCATATTCACCAATTCCTATGACGCAGTCGGTTCGATTGCCATCGCTGGTACGAAGCTGGTGAAGGGCGACGACGATAAGGACTACACGGCCGAATTCGGCGGCAGGTTCTCGTTCACGCTCACCGGCAAGGATGGTGCTCCCATCCGCGTTGCAGGCGATTCCGGAAAGCTTGAGACTAAGGATTCGCTGGTAACGAAGAACACCACGGCTGGCACTGTGAACTTTGGCGCGCTGCACTACACGCTTGCCGATTTGGCCAATGCCACGCCGACGGCCGACGGTACCCGTTCCAAGACCTTCACCTATGAGGTTGCGGAAAGCGGCGCTGCGGATGGCGTTACCAATGATGCTGCCACAACCAAGACCTTCGCAGTCACGGTGACCGACAACGGTACCGGCACTCTCAAGGTGACCACTGAGCCAGGTGATGCAGCGAAGCTGTTCTCCTTCGAGAACGCGTATGCCGCCGCGGCCCAGCTCACGCTCACCGGCACCAAGACACTTGAAGGTCGTGCGCTGACCGCCAACGATGTGTTCACCTTCAACGTCTACGAAGGCACTGATGCCACTGGTACTCCAGTCGCCACTGGCACCAATGACGCCTCTGGCAAGATCACCTTCGACAAACCGCTGAGCTACACGCTCGCCAACCTCGGCAACCACACGTACACGGTCGTCGAATCCGAAACCGATTTGCCCGGTGGCGTGAGTGCCGTGACCCGCACCAGCACGTTCACTGTGAACGTGGAAGACAAGGACCACAACGGCAAGCTCACGCTCACCACAAACGGTCTTGACCAGAACAACGGTCTCACCTTCGAGAACAACTACACCACCACGGACTCCGCTCCGATTGAGTTCAAGGGCGTGAAGCTGCTCGATGCCGGTGACTACGCCACCACGCTTGCCCAGCTCAAGGGCAAGTTCACCTTTGCCCTCACCGGCGTGGATGCCGCGGATTCCTCCAAGCCGGCTCCGCTGCCAGGCAAGGCGGAAGTCACTAATGACGCAGCCGGCAATGTTGACTTCGGCAAGGTGACATACAAGTTCGCCGACCTGAACGGTCAGGCCGAACGCAAGTTCACCTACACAGTCACCGAATCCGGCAAGGTGGCAGGTGTCACCAACGATGCCAACCTCACTCGCACCTTCACCGTAACCATCAAGGACAACGGCGATGGCACGATGAGCGCCACCACCGACCCAGCCTCAGGCGCGTTGTTCGACTTTGCGAACACCTATGCCGCAGGCAAGGCGACCGACTCCTTCAACTTCACGAAGACGCTGACCGGTCGCAACCTGAACGATGGCGAATTCACCTTCGCCCTCGCAGGTGCTGCTGGTGCCCCGATGCCGGAAGGCGCGAAGAACGGCGTCGAGACCGTGACGAACGGCAAGGATGGCAAGATCGCATTCGGCAAGATCACCTATGCCAAGCCTGGCACCTACGCGTACACCGTGCGCGAGGCTGCCGGCAACCTGGGAGGCGTGACCTATGACGATACGGTCTATGCGGTCGCCGTCACCGTGGTGGACAACCACGACGGCACGATGAGCGCCACACATCGGATCGTGCGCACTACACCTGCTGACGGCACTGGCCAGCCGGGCTTGACTGAAGTGAGCGATAAGGACGCGGTATTCGCCAACGTCTATACGCCTGCTCCCGCCAAGTTCACCTTCAACGCCACCAAGACGCTGAAGGGCCGTGCTCTGAAGGACGGCGAGTTCACGTTCGAACTGCGCGACGCCGATGGCAAGACGCTCCAGCAGGTGAAGAACACCGCTCACGGCACCATCGCCTTCGCTCCGATTGCGTTCGATAAGGCCGGAGAGTACCAGTACACGATTCGCGAAACCGCCGGCGATGCACAAGGCATCTCGTACGACAAGACCGTGTACACAGCCAAGGTCACTGTGGTCGACGATCTGAACGGCACGCTGACCGCTGCGGTTGCATATTCCTCCGGCCTGCTTGGCCTCAACCATGCGGCTCCGGCATTCGAGAACACCTACACGCCACCGCTGTCTGATACCGGTTCCGATACGGCGACCATTGCGGCATTTGCATTGGTTCTGCTTGGCGGTGGTCTGATGCTCGTCGCCATTCGGCGCAAGCGCGAAGGGGGTATGGTGACCAGTAAGGCCGCCTTCCACGGCCAGCATTGCAAGTAACCCGATAGACCGCGCATAAGCCGCGAGAGTAAGTAATGGGTGCCTTCTCTGACGGGAGGGCACCCATTACTGTTAACACCCCCGTACTATAACGGTTGAAGGGGGGTAAGGTATAATGATTTTCTTACCCCTTATTCGGGATGGTGGTTGTTATGAACAGTGACGTTCAAATCTATCGGGGGGGGGTATCGCTTAGCGCCCCTTTCAATGCAGCACAAGGTGATGCCATGCGTATCGCAGTATGCTGCACGCTGAACGTTAGAGGCGGCGCCGAATCCGCTTTGTCCCGGCTGCTGAAAATCCTGCGTGACTATGGTCACAAGATTGATGTGATCATATGCACCGATGAGCAGCATGCAGTTCGGGATCTGATACCGGAGGGAGTGCAAGTACACTACCTGCACTCCGATACATGGTTTTCCGGCATGATGTCCGGGCTCAATTGGCAGGCAACGCCGCGGACCTTCATACTGATTCGTCGTTGCATTAAAGCAGCGGCAATGCTATTCGGCGTTCGGCCATCGTGGTGGTCAGACGCCTATGCCATGCGTCATGTAACGGGACTGCCACAGGATGCTTTTGATGCTGTATTGGGTTTTACGGGACCGGGCATATCGATGACTGTTGCATCGTCTCTATCAGCTCCATTAAAAGCGATATGGCTTCATGCACATCTCCGTTTGGGCTTTGCATTTCGCGATTTAATTCCGGATTTCGACACCATATTCTGCGTTTCACATGAGTTGAAAGAGGCCGTCGATACGAAATGGCCTCAATATGCCAATAAGACCCAAGTGCTGTACAACCTCATTGACGCGGACGGCATTAGGCAACGGGCAACCCAATATACGCCTCGGTGGCGCGATGCGAATGATTTGCATATCGTGACCGTTGCCAGACTGGACAAAATCAAAGGATTGGATATCGCGATTGATGCAGCAGCGTTGCTGCGTGACCGTGGTCTTGCTTTCACCTGGTATGTGATAGGAGGAGGATACTACAGAAAACCGCTGGAACGCAGAATACATCGGTTGCATCTGGAAGATTCCTTTATACTGTGCGGCGATATGGCAAACCCCATGCCATATGTCAAACATGCGGACCTCTATGTGCAACCTTCCAGAAGCGAAGGATTCGGGCTCGCCGTGCAAGAGGCGTTGGTGCTGCATAAACCGGTAATCGCTACGGATATACCGGCAATGAGCGAACAGATCGAACATGGCGTGACCGGCGTATTATGCCCATTGAATCCCGAGGCCTTCGCTGAAGCAATACTTTCGTTGGCCTCATCACCGGAGCGGAGGGAGAAGATCAGTGAGCATCTGAAGACCATCGCGCACAGCGATGAGGAAACAGTGGCGCAACTGATGAACTATCTGCATTCATCGGCTAGGTCTTCTGCCAAGTAAGGCGCAATCATGACGGGCCAGAATACTCATTGGCAGACCATGCTGAACATGTCGGCTACCATTGCCACATTTGCCGTGAGTATCGCCATCGGAATGGTGCTGCCTCCATATGTGGTCGCCAAAGTGGGAGTGGAGGCCTACGGGTTCACGGGCCTGGTCAATAGCCTTATGGATTACGCGTCTCTGCTGACCATAGCCCTGAATTCAGTCGCTTCGCGATTCATCACCGTCGCCTACCATCGAGGCGATGCCAAGCAGGCGTTGCGCTATTATTCATCGACGATTATCGCAAATATAGCCATGTCCTTAGTGGTAATCGCTGTGACGATTCCGCCGCTGACCATGTTGGAGCTGTTCATCCGCATTCCCTCCGCTCTTCTTGGTGATGTCAAGGCATTGTTTGCCTGCTCGCTTCTCGTATTCGTCGTTTCCGCGGTAAGTTCCGTGTATGGCGTGGCCATGTTCATCGGCAACAGGTTGTATATCACCAGCCTGATTAATCTCATAGGCACGCTTGCCCGTCTGGCAATGCTGCTCGCATTGTTTGGATTATTCCCGGCGAATATCGTGTATGTTGGAGTGGCCGGATGCGTTATGAGCCTTACGGTTGCAGTGCTCTCCTGGTACGGTAAGCGCCGCATTCTGCCTGATCTGAAATTCAATATACGTTTCGTTTCCTGGAAACCGTTAACGGAAATGATTGCCGCCGGCATATGGAATGTTGTGATCAAAATGCAGCAGATCATGAGCAGCGGCGTACGACTGCTCATTGCGAATCTCATCACCGGCCCGTATTTGATGGGCATGCTGTCTGTCGCGCAAACAATTCCATCAGTGCTGAATGGGCTTATAGGCCGTATCTCTTATATTTTTTCGGCACCGCAGATGCAATATTATGCGCAGCGTCGCATCGATCTGCTGATTCGCGAATTAGTGTATTGCATGCATATCTGCGGATTTTTCGCCGACCTCGCTTTTGTGACCACGGTGGTTATGGGATGGGATTTTCTCCGGCTTTGGCAGCCGGGGCAGGATGACTCGCTGCTCTATGTGCTGATGGTGTGTTCATCCGCCGGATTCCTTACGTCCGGCATCTCCATGACCTTGCAGAATCTGCCGCTCATGCTCAATAAGCTACGTACCTATTCGTTGGTATGGCTTGCCTCCGGGGTGCTCTGCCTGATGTCGATGTGTGGCTTTGCGCTGCTGCTTCCTCGATGGGCGATTATCGCGATTGCCGTTATGCAACCGGTATTCGATATCGGTACGAATGTGATATTCGTGGCAGGCTATGCGGCTCGATGTCTTGAGCTTCAACGCGGATATTTTATTCCGTTGTATATTCGCCAATTCGGGGCCACGGCGTTGGCTTTGGTGGTGGCCGCCTTATTCCGGTTGATTGTGGGGCAATGGTTTTCGGTACGCGGATGGGTGACGTTTGCGGTAATGAGCATGGTGTGCATGGCGCTTGTTGCCGTTGCCGATTGGCTTGTTCTGCTTCGCTCTGATGAGCGCCGTCGTGTGATTGCGATGCTTCAGCAGCGTTTGTGCATGGCGAAAGGGCGATCATGAGTAACGGTGCTGACGGAGGAACGTATTGCAATGCTGACGCGGCCGCGCCGGTGGTCAGTGTCATTGTGCCGGTCTACAACGTGGCGCGCACGCTTGACCGTTGCGTGAACAGTATTCTGCATCAGACATATCAGCACTTGGAAATCATTCTTATCGATGATGGATCAACTGATGGTTCATCGCGGCTGTGCGATGCATTGGATGCTCGTGATCCACGCATCAAGGTGATTCATCAGCGTAATCAGGGGCTATCCGCCGCGCGGAATGTCGGCGTCGATCACGCGCATGGGGTGTTTGTTTGTTTTGTCGATAGCGATGATTGGCTTATGCCGGAATATGTGGGCAGCATGGTTGATGCCGCTGTGCGGTATCAAGCCGATATGGTGATTTGCGGATATTCCAATGTCTCAATGAGCGGTAATACATCGCAATCATTACCGTATGGTGGCGTGTGCAATGGCCGTGAATATCTTAATCATGCGGACATTATCAACAGCGTATATACAGTCGCCTGGAATCGTCTGTATCGCATCGATTTATGCAGAACAGTGCGTTTCCCCGACAATCTTTTATATGAAGATCGGTATACGTTTTTCCGTTTCTTCCATGAAGCGAATATCGTCGTTGGATTGGGAAAATCGCTGTATTGCTATGACAATAATCCCGATGGCATAACCCACGCCATTAATGATGTCCGCAAATTAGACCTTGCGCAGGTATATCTCACGGAGATTCGTTTTTATCTGGATCATGGATATGACTCGATATTACGGGGATATGCCAATACTCTAACGGAACTGTTCCTGAAACTGATAGGAACGGTGTATCGGCAGCGGAAAGAGGAAAGCAGAGAGGCGTACCCGCAACGCGTGAACTGGCTATTGGCCGAGTTGGATGATTTGCTGCCGCGTATTCGACCCTATATCTCGTCATGTATAGCGGCATACTGTGCATTGCTGTGCCGCCATGTAAAGGTTTATATGGCATTCGCCGGGTTGCGCTATCGGTGGCGTGGCCATATGGATCCGTTGTTCAGACTGCTGCATCGGGCCAAAGCGTGGGTGGTGAAGCATATTGTGCGGCCGTTACGGAATATGTCGCATTGACATATTCACATTGGAATGCTTGTGAGAAGAAGCTTACGGCTTATAGTTACCAGTAGAACCTGCATTATCCGTCGCATAGATTGAAGGAGTCATCATGGCATTGTTCCGTAATCTTGGTCCGTTCTCCACCACCGCCATTGGGCACGGTGAAATGCCGCTGACCATCGAAAACAATCGTGGTCATGAAGTGGGCCTCGAAACCCTGCATGCTTCATTGGATGCCGGTTGCCGCCACATCGACACCGCCTGGGCCTACTACACGCCGGGCGAGGAGGAGCAGACCGGTGAGAAGTTGGTGCGCGAGGCTTTGGCCACGTGGAAGGGGCCTCGCAATGAAGTCACCGTGGCCACCAAGATCGGCCTGCGCCGCGTGTGGGGTGAGAATGGCGAGCCGTTGTGGCCGCGTGACGGTAAGCCCGAGCATCTAATCGAATACGGCAAGCAGTCCGCCATGGCGCTCGGCGTGGATACCATCGATCTGCTGTACCTGCACCGCCATGATCCGGAAGTGCCGTACAACGAGTCCATTGAAGCCCTGAAGCAGCTGGTGGATGAGGGTGTGGCCCGAGTGGCCGGCGTATCCAACGCCTCGATTGAGCAGATTGATATCGCACGTTCGATTTTGGGTGACAAGTTGGTGGCCGTGCAGAACCAGTACTCGCCGATTCACCTGGAGACTCAGGACACGCTCGACTACTGCGCCAAGCTCGGTCTCGCCTTCGTGTGCTGGAGCCCGCTCGGCGGATACCGCCACCCTTACGATGAGTCCAAGTTCGACCCATTCCGCGAAGTGGCCGCCGCCCACGGCGTGAGCTATCAGCAGGTGGTATTGGCTTGGGAACTTGCCAAGGGCAACCACATGTTCGTGATTCCGGGCGCCCACCGCCCCGAAACCATCCTTGATTCCCTGAAGGCCGACCAATTGGAGCTCAGCCCCGAAGAGCTCGCCAAGCTCGGCTGATTCGGATAGTTTATTTTTCTGCAAAAGGGTATGCTGACAGTGGTTCAGCACGCCCTTTTGCTCTATTAGTGGCTTTGAAATATCTATATGAAGCGTGTTGCCTGCAATATTTGTTTATGCGCTTCAATAAACTGGTTATTGAATTATTCAATAACCATCGATGTGAACAGTGGGGTGTGTATGGTTACCGCGAAAGATGTGGCCAAGCGAGCTGGGGTCTCCCAAGCCACGGTCTCATATGTGATGAGCGGTAGCCGTCCTATTTCCGAAGCCACTAAAAAACGCGTTCGCGAGGCGATGGATGAGCTTGGTTATGTGCCCAATATCAACGCTCGTTCTCTTGCGGGTGGCAAGGTTGGGGTTATCGGCGTGCTGGTGCGCATGGACGAGAACACTGATCTCGCCGAGCTCCGGCCGTTCCTTGTGGTGATTATGGAGGAGGCGCGCAAACGTGGATCCAGCGTGATGTTGGTACCGGCTGATGAAGGTATCGAGGGCCTTCGGCGCATGGCTCGTCAGGGTTTGGTGGATGGCGTGCTGGTGTTCGATATCGAATGGCATGACGACCGTCTGGAAGGTATCGCTGATTTGAAGATACCGGTGGTGCTGATTGGCACCACGGAAAATTCCTATGGTCTGCCATGTATTGACGTGGATTATCGTCGCGTAGCCCAGCTGGCGGTCAATCGTTTGGTGGAGGAAGGTGCGCATAAAATCGCGGTGATCGGCGATTGGGGCAGGAGTTCCGATCGTTTCGCCTTCTCGAAGCTGTTTGGCAGCGAAGCGCGTGTGGTCGCTCAGGTTCTCGGAGTGGGGTTTGAGCTATTCATACCTCCCGAGCGGGGATGGCGTGGCATATGGGCGGTGAAAGACATACTGCTTGATATCGCGAAATGCCACGGTGGTGTGGCGGTGCGTACCCCTCATGCGTTGCAGTCGCTGCTGGAGCTGTGCGTTGAATTGGGCATTCGCCCCGGCAAGGATTTCTATTTGGTCGCAGTGTATGTGGATGGTTTTGAAGATACGCTGCGCATTCCGGTGGATAACATCGATCCGGTGCCTGACTTGGTGTCTCGTCAGGCGGTGGCCATGTTGTTCGATCAGATCGATGGCCAAGTGGTGACCGGTTCGCGATTTGTTGCTCCGAGGATCACCGTTCGCTCGTAGAGACGCAAGGCGTAAGGCCTGTGCCGGCGGCATGACCGACGGCTGGGGTCGTAATACTCAAGGCGGCATGTCATGTGCCGCCTTTTATTGTGCCGAACTATAGTTTATGCGCTTCAACACGCCGAAGTTGCCACTGCGGATATCGGTGATATCTTTATTTATACGCATCAATGTTGAAGCGTATAACCGATTGAAAGGAAAAGGTTATGAAGGGTTTCACAAAGAAGGTTGCCCTGAAAACGGCAGTGGCGCTGACGGCTGCGGCAGCTATGGTGGTGCCGATGGCGGCATGTGGTTCCGGTACCGCGGGTGGCTCCGGCAAAACCAAGATCACGTTCTACTCATACTTTAAAGATTCTCAGATCGGCGAAGTCGTCAAGGGCTTCGAGAAGAAGAACCCGGATATCAAGCTCGATATTCAGTACGGTCAGGATCCAGCCCAGTACATTTCCACGTTGCAAACCCGTCTTGCCGGTGGCAAGCCGCCGACCATCTTCAATCTGACGATGGATAATCGTACCGATGTCATGAAGTCCGGTGCTGCGATGGACCTTACCGGCGAGGACTTCCTGGATGGCATTGATGAGACCAACTTCGCGCTGTTCCAGCAGGATGGCAAGACCTACGGCATGCCCGTCTCCGCATGGGTGGGCGCATTCTTCTACAACAAGGACATTCTGAAGAAGGCCGGATACGATGAATTCCCGAAGACATGGGACGAATTCATCGAAATGGGCAAGAAGATTAACGATTCCGGCAGCACCGCATTCCTGGAAGACTTCAATACCCAGATTGCCGGCTCCTTCACCGGTCTGCTGGCCAGCTACTACGGTGAACAGGGCAAGACCGGCGATCTGGACGAAGACATCTGGAACGGCAAGTCCACCTTTGCCAAGGATTGGACCCCGGTCTTCAAGAAGTGGGAAGATGCCGCCAAAGCTGGCGTGATTCCGCAGAAGTCCGTTGGCTTGTCTGCCGATCAAGTCAAGCAGGAGTTCGTCAGCGGCAACCTTGGTGTGATGCGTTCAGGCCCATGGGATCTGCCTGATCTTGAGAAGTCCGGCATCAACTTCGGTGTTGCCCCGTTCCCGGCTTACAGCAAGGAAGATGGCCAGTGGATCAATGGTGGCCCTGATCAGGGCTTCGCCATCTCCGCCAAGGCTTCTGATCAGGAGAAGGCCGCAGCCAAGAAGTTCCTCGCCTACCTGAACAGCGAAGAAGGCCTGAAGGCATTCACCACCGCCGCAGGCACGCTCTCCCTCTCCAGCAAGTACACTGCGGAGACTCCAGACGCCCTGAAGGATGTTGTCGATAACTACTTCAAGAAGAACAAGTTCTACTGGGTCAACTGGCCGAAGTCCCCGACTGTGATGTCCACTGAGGATATCGCTCAGCAGCAGAAGCTGGTTCAGGGGCAGATTTCCGCCAAGGACGCCGCCAAGGCTCTGGACGCAAAGTGGGCGACGTTGAAGTAAATCCCAGCCACTGATCGTATCGATTTCTCTTCTTCATCTCCTCTCTCCTTCAGTAAGGCCGTGCCGATTGCCGATTCGGCGGTAGGCACGGCCTCTTCGATTCATTTGTCTTGCTTCCAAAGGATTCCCATGACCGCTGCAACCATAGGGCATGCTTCCACCGCAACCACGAAACACAAGCATGCATCGTCATCCCTTTGGGCAGAAAACCTATCCTCATTCTGGTTCCTTCTGCCAATCATCATCGTTTTCGCGATTCTGACACTTATTCCGCTGGTACAGTCGTTCTTCTATTCGCTCACCGATTACGACGGCTACTCCACAACATTCAACTTTGTCGGCGCAAGCAATTATGTGGCGATCTTTAAGGATCCATCCCTGCTCTCCGCTCTTGGATTCACCTTGCTGTATGCCTTCGCCACCACACTTCTGGTCACATGCTTTGCCATTCCGCTGGCGGTAACGCTGAACAAAGCCATGTGGGGTCGCAGCTTCGCCCGCTCCCTGTTCTTCTTCCTCGGTGTTCCGGCTCAGGCCATCATCGGTCTGATCTGGCAGTACATTTTCTCTCCGCTCGGCTCCGGCGTGATGAACAAGGTGCTCGCCGTATTCGGTATTCCGAATGTGCCATGGCTGGCTGACGATAATTGGGCTCGATTCTGTGTGATTTTCGTAGCTGTATGGATGCAAGTCGGCTGGCATGCCACCCTGTATCTCGCCTACCTGCAAACCATTCCCGCTGACCTGTACGAGCAGGCTCGTGTGGATGGAGCCAACAGCCGTCAGCAGTTCTTCCACATCACGCTGCCGCAGCTTATCCCCGGCATCGTGGTCTCCATGTTCCTGCTGATGACCGGTGGCCTGAAGATTTACGATCTGCCGTACACATTGACCGGCGGCGGCCCCGGATACTCCACGAACACCCTGTCTCAGGCCATCATTCTCAAGGGTATCGGCCAAAGCCAATATGGTCTAGGCTCCGCACTCTCCGTGCTCTTCACTCTTGCCTGCATTCTTGTCATCGCCGCGCAGACCGGCATCGCTAACGCCGTGGAAAAGAGGTTCCAATGACACCGTCTCAGCGTGAACTCGCCAAGAAAATCGTTCGTACCATCGTGGTTCTTGCGCTGGCCTTGATTTGCGCAGTGCCGCTGTACTACGTGCTGATCAGCTCGTTCAAAACCTCAATCGATATGATTAAGAATCCGCTTGGATTCCCTGCACAATGGACATTCGACAACTATAAAGAAGCTTTTGCGGACGGCACCATCGTCCGTGCATTCATCAATACGTTGATCGTCACTGTGGTCGCTGTGGCACTGCAGGTGCTTATCGGCTCCATGGCCGCCTTCGGTGTGATTTATAAGAAGTCGAAATTCACTGCCATCGTCGGCGGTGTGCTGATGGTCACTTTCGCCATCCCAGCACAGGCCACCATGCTGCCCTTGTACCGCATGGAATCCGATTTCGGCCTTGTGGATTCACTGCTCGGCTTGATTGTGCTGTACATGGGCTCCAGCGTGTTCTGCTACTTCCTCATCGTCGGATACATGAAGTCGCTGCCGCAGGAGCTGTTTGAAGCCGCGAAAATCGATGGTGCCGGCCCCTGGCGCATCTATTACCGGATTGTGCTGCCGCTCATAACCCCGATTCTGACCACGGTGGTCGTGTTCCAGGTGATGGGTACGTGGAATGACTTCCTTCTGCCGAGCGTGTTCCTGAGCTCCACGGAAAACCAGACTGTGGTGTTGCAGGTATACAACGCCGTACAGCAATTCTCCACCAATTGGCCGCTGTTTATGACCATTACGGTGATTGCGTTGGTCCCGGTATTCATCTTCTTCTGCTTCTGCCAGAAGTGGATCGTATCCGGACTTGTCGCAGGCTCCGTCAAGGGCTGAAAGGAATAGCTCGTTATGTCTGCAACATTGACCGTAGCGCAGCAAGCTGCGATAGAACGTTCGAAGATGGAGGCCCAAGCTGCCTCCTTGGTGACTGGATACGCTGGAACCGCGTTGAAATTGGGCAACGGACGTGTGTTGCTCGATCAGGCAACAGGAGCTCCAGTGGCTTTCGTCAACGACGATAACCCTCAACGCCATTACCTTTTGGATGACAGCGTCTCATGGCATACCTCAGACCAGTATTGGGGCAGTGGCTACGCCATCACTTCATTAGGTGGCGCACAATGGAACAAACCGCACCAGTATGAGGTCTCCGGTGGTGAAGAGCATCAGATTTTCGCCATTATCGGCACCGGTCTGGCTCTGGACGTGACTCGCATTGGCGGCGAACGACTGGTTGAGCGCTATGAATGGCGAAATGTGACCAACCAGACGGTAGTGATCACTGGTCTTGGCATTCAGACACCGTTCAACGACCGGTATCCGGGGGCCTCAAAATCTCTGCATGAATGCGTGAATACGCATATATTCGCAGGAGGCGACTGGAGCTGGGTGCTGGCCAAGCCGATGAACGGGCAGGGCAATTGCCTTGGATTGGTGGTGCGCGAAGGTGCGATTAATGCCTACTCCATTCAATCGCGTAACCAAGTCACCTATTCGGATATTCGTGGGCATATTGTGTTGCAAGTCACCGACCGAGCCATCAATCCGGATTCTTTTGGCGGGCAGCCCAGCATTGTTCTTGAACCTGGCGAATCCTATGTGCTGTCTTGGGAACTGGGATGGTATGCGGACGAGCAGTCGTTCCTGAATGATACTGACGCTCCGGCTGCATTCTCGTCGATGAGCGCCACCATCGGCCAACCTGTCACCGTGACCACTGATCGTACGGTCGAGGCCATCAGTGCCGGGCTTATCGTGCAGAAAACGCCAACCGGTGCCACGCTTACCGCAGACCATGCAGGAACCTATCAGTTGGCGCTTGTGGATGGTGACGCCCGCGCTCATACGGAAGTGTTGTTCCACAAGTCGCTCAGAGACACAGTCAATGACCGTGCACGTTACATTCTGAAGCATCAAGTGGCCAGTGAGCGTGAAGGTGCGCTTGCTGGAGCTATCGTGGCCACCGATGTGCGCAACGGTCTGCATTTCATCGATGCCAGCTGGAACGACTGGTCGGACGGCTCCGAACGTATCGCGATGCCGGTGCTGCTGCAGCGCTCGCTGAACCTTGGGCTCTTGGATGAGTCTTTGCGTGAACTGGCCCAGCAGGCAGCGGATCATTGGCGGGATTTCGCCGAAGCGGAGCTTATCGATGGAACCGGTGCAATTCGCCGCGGATCGGGATTGCCGAAATCCGAGTTCGGTGGCCGTCTCTATGACTGCCCGTGGATGGTGAGCTTCTACACTGAGCATTACCACGCGACCCACGATGAGCATGATATCGACATGGCGCTGAAGATTCTCGACCGTGCGGCCGAAATCGGGGGTGAGCACTTCCTCAGCATTGAATTTGCCGAGAGTAGTGCCGCGCTGGCTCGTGTGTTGGATGGCATGGGCCGAAGCGAGGATGCCGGACGGTTGCGTTCCCGTGTGGTGGCCAGTGCCGATTACTTCCTCAAGCTTGGTAGCAATCTGCCTTACCATGAGGTCTCCTATGAGCAATCCATCACCGCTCCGTTGGTGAGCCTGCTGTTGGAGGCTCACCGCATCACCGGCCGTGTGGAATATCTGGATGGAGCATTGGAGCGTTTGCAGTGGCTGCTCTCGTTCAGCGGCCCCCAACCGGATTCGCGTCTCTATGGTGTGTCTATCCGTCATTGGGATGGTTACTGGTTCGGAATCAATCGTCAATTTGGCGATGTATTCCCGCATTACTGGTCCACGTTGACTGCGGAGGTACTGGCGCGACTGCCGCAATCGCATCGCAGCAAGGAAACCGATGCGCTGGCCAAAGCCATTTTCGAAGCGAATATGGCGAACTATGGAGAGGATGGTTCTGCCACCTGCGCGTACGTGTTCCCCTCCAATGTGGACGGGAGGGCCATGCATCAGGCCGATCCACTGGCCAATGATCAGGACTGGCATCTGAATATCTGGATGCGCATGATTGCCGAGGAAGATTTTCCTGCGGCCTAAATAATTCGGGGCACACCATTGCAGCGGTGGCGTGCCCTTTTCGCCGAAAAATAAGGCTGGAAGGAAGTGATCAAAACACTTCCTTCCAGCCTTACTTTTCATAGTCCAGGAATCAGACCGCCAGGCGGATCGAGCGTGAGGTACTGCTCATCCAGGTCGATGTCAGGAACCAGCTGCTCCACGAAGGGGACCAGTGCGGTCTTCTCGACCACATCCTCGCCCTTTGAGTTCTGCCCGGTCACCACCGGCTCAGTCAAACGAATCTTCAACAATGACTGGGCGGGGGAGTCGACCACGTCGACCACCTTGCCGACCACCTGGCCGGCCGGGAGCCCCAAGCCATTGTCTTCAGCCAGACGGGCCTCAAGACCGATGAGGTCCTTCGGATACCATTCGTCGGCCTCCAGCATCTCATCCGGGTCATCGGCCTCGCCATAGAGTTCGATGCCGTTCAACGCTTCGGCGGCGGTACGATCGTCGGCACCTTCGAACTTGATGATCCAACGGTCCTTGAACGTGCGGGAGTTCTCGACGACGTACTCGGTTTCGCCGCTCTGATCGTAGAGCACGGAACCCGGCTCAAACCGCCATTCCGGATCGTCGGTGTACAGGCGAACGGTGACCTCGCCCTTCAAGCCTTGTGCCTTACCAATACGAGCGACCCTCAGCAACTCGAGCTGCTGAGGGTCGTCGTGCATGTCTTGCTGTGCCATGCTGTGAACTATTCCTTATCGACGGACGTCCATGATATCGACGCGCACCTTGTGGTCAGACAGTGCCTGAATCACCGTGCGAATCGCATTGGCGGTGCGGCCGGAACGGCCAATCACACGGCCAATGTCCTCCGGATTCACGCGCACGCGAAGCAGTTCGCCGCGCGCATTCTCATGGGACTTGACGGAAACATCGTCCGGAAAATCAACGATGTTCTTGATGAGGTGTTCCACAGCCTGTGCAAGCATTGCGAGCCTTTCTCGAATCAGGCTTCAGCCGGAGCTTCTTCAGCAGCGGCGTCCTCGGCCGGGGCCTCCTCAGCGGCGGCAGCGGCTTCAGCCTCGGCCTTAGCCTTGGCTTCAGCTTCAGACTTTGCAGCCTTCAGCTTCTGAGCTTCGTTCTCCACAGCCTCAACGCGAGCAGCGGCGTCCGGGCCAGCCTCAACGGTCTTCAGGGTGCCTTCAGCACCTTCGAGGCCCTTGAACTTCTGCCAGTCGCCAGTGATGTTCAGCAGCTTGAAGACCGGCTCAGACGGCTGAGCGCCGACGCCGAGCCAGTACTGAGCACGCTCAGACTTGATCTCGATGGTGGAGGGCTGGGTGTTCGGGTTGTAGGTACCGATCTCCTCGATGACCTTGCCGTCGCGCTTCTTGCGGGAATCAACGACCACCACGCGGTAGAAGGCGTAGAACTTCTTGCCCATTCGCTTCAGACGAATCTTGGTTGCCAAAATGGCTCTCCTTGTAAATGCTAGGTTTGTGGTTTCTCGGTGTGCTGTGTGGGGCACGGCTCGCCGGAACCCACGTGTCCTCACGGTGCGGGGTGTAGAGGGCGCCACGCGCGCGTGAATAACTGGCCCATTATAGCGCCAAGCCCCGGACGGGAAACACGCCTGAATTTGTCGCGTCGCATCAGCGCACAGTGAGCGTGGCGGTGAGGGCGAGATGGTCGGTGTCTTTGATTTCGAACGCCTTCACGTTGGAGGGTTTCAGTCCAGCGGTGAACAGTACATGATCCAGTTCGATGCGCGGCCATTTGATCCAGCGGGGGAAAGTCAGGGTCGGGCCTGCTGCCTGGGTCAGGCTCGCATCTTTGAAACCGGCCTTGAGCAGTGCGCGGAAGCTTGGATGATCGGTGCTGGAGTTCAAGTCACCCAGCACCACGGCGATATTGCGGTCGCCGATGGATGAGGCCTGAGCCAGTGCGCCGAGTCCCAGGATTCCGGCGGACCAATCAGCGCAGCCGCGCATCGGGGACTTCGGATGTGCCGAGCAGAATGTGACCGTGCGGTTGGAATGTCGCGCTTGCGAATCGTCGGTCTTGGCAGCCGCCTCGGAATCATCGGCGAGTTTCAGCGTCATCGCCGGCACGTCGGCAGCAGGAATCGACACCACATTCGGTACTGCCGCAGCCGGTTCGTAACGGGAAAACAGCACATTGTAGCCGCCATTATCCGTGTCCTGAGGTTCGCCGGATTGACGGTAGGGGAGCAGATCAGCGATGCCCGCGGCATCCAAACGGGAGATGAGATCGTCGGAAACTTCCTGCAGCGCCAACACAGCGATACGGCTTTCGCGCACTGCAGCCACGATGCTCTTGGCGTCCGCACGCCCGTATCGGCAGTTCAATGTCATCACTGTGAACTGGTTCGGCAATGTTTCACGGGAGGTTTCATGGTTAGCCCAGTCTGTTTCACGTGATGTTTCACGCTTTGAGTCGGTGGCCTTGAGCCCGGTACCCCAATAGCTGATGCGCTGGGAACTGGTCATCAGAGCAGTGACCAGCAACAGGCAAACAGCTCCCCAATGGTGCTGCCATGCCGCCACACCAGCCAAAGCCACCAGCGGAATCCACAGGAATGGCGTGAGCGCAATCATATACGGCATTGGCATGTGCGCTTCAAGCCCTGCCGGCAGCGCGGACAATCCCAGCCATAGCCATGCGAGGATGACTACCACCGCGAACCATGTAGTCATGGATCAACTCCTTAAGTACTGAACTGACGTACCGAATTACTGAAGTACAAAAATAGGCTCCCCTCCGTGGAAGGGAGCCGGGAATCAGCTGAGAATCAGCGACCGAACAGACCGCTGAGGCCGCCACCAAGATTCGGCGGCAGTTCCATGCCGTCGCCCTCGGCATTGTTCATCATCTGCTCAAGGCCTGCGGGCAGGGCCGGATTCTGCGGCTTCTTGGCGAACGCCGAGCCGCCGGTGGAACCGGAGCCGGAGGACTTGCCGGCCAGCTTATCGCGCAATGCCTTCTCCTCGGCCTCGCGCTTCATCGGGTTGCCGGACCTGCCGCCCTTCTTCTTGTTCTTGCCCTTGCCCTTCTTCTTGTTGCCGCCCATGGCCGGGCCGCCGAAGCCTGGGATGCCGCCGCCCATGCCGGAGCGGTTGGCCATGCGCTTCATCATTTTCGCGGCCTGCTCGAAGCGCTGCAGCAAAGCATTGACCTGGGAAACCGTAACGCCGGAACCGTAGGCGATGCGGGCGCGGCGAGAACCGTTGATGATCGACGGATCGCGGCGCTCGGCCGGGGTCATCGAGCGGATGATGGCCTCGGTGCGGTCGATTTCTTTCTCATCGAACTGCTCCAGCTCCTTGCGATGCTGAGCCATGCCCGGAATCATGCCGAGCAGCGACTTCATCGAACCGAGCTTGCGCACCTGCTGCAGCTGAGCGAGGAAGTCATCGAGACCGAAGGAGCCTTCGGAGATCTTCTCGGCGGCCTTGCGGGCCTCCTCCTCGTCGAACTGCTTCTGCGCCTGCTCGATCAGGGTCATGATGTCACCCATGTCGAGGATGCGGGAAGCCATACGATCCGGGTGGAAGACCTCAAAGTCCTTCAGGCCTTCGCCGGTGGAGGCGAACAGGATCGGCTTGCCGATCACGGACGCCACGGACAAGGCTGCACCACCGCGGGCGTCGCCATCGAGCTTGGAGAGCACCACGCCGGTGAAGTCCACGCCTTCATCGAAGGCCTTGGCGGTCTTGACGGCGTCCTGGCCAATCATCGCGTCGATGACGAACAAGATCTCGTTCGGCTGCACGGCGTCGCGAATATCGCGGGCCTGCTTCATCAGCTCTTCGTCAACGCCCAAACGACCTGCGGTATCGATGATCACCGTGTCATACAGCTTCTGCTTGGCGAAGGCGATGGAGTCGCGTGCCACCTTCACCGGGTCGCCGGACACCTGGCCCGGAGCGGCGACAGCCTCGCCGCCATCGGACTGCACGCCCTTCTCAGGCGCATACACCGGCACACCGGCGCGCTCGCCAACCACCTGCAGCTGGGTCACGGCATTCGGACGCTGCAAATCGGCGGCCACCAGCAGCGGCGTATGGCCGGAATCCTTCAGCCAATAGCCGAGCTTGCCGGCCAGCGTGGTCTTACCAGCGCCCTGAAGACCAGCGAGCATGATAATCGTCGGCGGGTTCTTGGCGAAGTTCAACGGGCGATCCACGCCCTGGCCGAGCACATCGGTGAGCTCTTCGTTGACGATCTTCACCACCTGCTGTGCAGGATTCAGCGCCTCGGAAACCTCGGTGCCGAGCGCACGCTCACGCACCTTGCCAGTAAACGAACGGACCACTTCGAGCGCCACATCGGCGTCGAGCAGTGCGCGGCGGATTTCGCGGATGGTGCCGTCGATGTCCGCTTCGGAAAGTTTGCCCTTGCTCTTCAAATGCTTGAACGCATTCGAGAGCCTGTCAGTTAAAGAAGAAAAAGCTGCCATAATGGGCAACAGTCTAGCCGTCACGCGGGAAATTGCGCCGTGCCGCAATCCTGCCGCGCATACATACACACTTTTCGTGCGAAAAGTACGCAGATAGGCTTGTTTGAGACGCTCATACGTTCTTTTCGCGCGAAACGGGTGCTAAAAGGCCCTTTTATTGCTTGTATACGTTCTTTTCGTGCAAAAGTACGCTCGGGGAGGCGCCGGGAAACAGGGCGGGAGATCCGTCCGCTCACGGCACAACTGGTCCCATGCCGATCGAGGGGTGTCCGGTACTATGGAATGGCAAAAATCCAGTGTTTTTTGGAATGCTTATGCAGTTTTGAAAATCCTTGGACACCGCCCTATACGCAGACTGCCGTGCGCCCTCGCGAATCGAGCCGACTGACATGAGCGAGCTCAAGCTCTCAGATCGGCCAGTGAAGTAGCGGGCCAACGCAGACATGCCGTGCAATACGGAAGGACCACCGATGCCCCAAACGAAAACCATCGAACGCAAAGCCCTGATTGTTGGCATTGTCGTCAACATCATTCAGGTCGCCGCCGGTATGGCCGTGTTCTTCATGACCGGCCTGAAGGCCATGTTTCTCGATTTCTCCTTCACCGCCATATCCGTGCTTTCGGGTCTTGTGGCGGTCTATCTTTCCACTCGAACCGTGCGCACCACTGAACGGTTCCCCAATGGCATGTTCGCGTTGGAGCCGATCTACGCGATTTGCAAAGCCATCTTTACCATGTCCTTGCTGGTGTATTCGCTGATTGACGTCTGCCAAGTGGCCTACGACTACTTCGTGCTTGGCGACGGCGAACGCATCGTCACCGGACCGGTAGTGATTTATGAAGTCGTGACCGTGCTGATCTGCTTCGGCCTGTTTATGTACTACCGCCGGGAGAACCGGGCGATTCGCAACGCCAGCACCATGCTCACCGCGGAATGCAAAAGCACGCTGGTTGATGGCGCGATGTCATTCGGCATCGGTGCGGTGGCGGTATTCCTGATGGTGCTGCCTGCTGGCGGTCCGCTGGACTTCCTGCACTACACCGGTGATTTCTTCATCACCGTGGTCTTGGTGGCGCTTACCATCAAAGAGCCGTTCAGTGTGCTGAAGGATGCATTCATCGAGCTAATCGGCGGCATCCATGATGACGACGAGACCAATGCGTTCGTGGAAGCGACCGCGCAGCAGCATTTGCCGGCCAATACCGAATATGAGCAGACGCTGATTTTCAAAACCGGCATGAACTACACGGTCGATGTGTACTTGGCCGGCACTGGAGAGACCATTGACGTGGCGAATCTCGTGGGATGCAAGCGCTCGCTGGAGAAAGCACTCACCAAGCGTCTGCATATCGTCGATGTGGACTTCGTATTCGACTGATTGCTGGTTGATTTATTGATTATTGTGGTACGTCATCGCAATATTGCTTATTGTGTGATGACGTACCACTTCGTTTTTTTGGTGGCTTTCCATCTTGAGCCAAAAAGTGTGGTACGTCATCATAAAAACGAGAGGTGCCGCACTGTTGTGGCAAAATCTGGTGGTACGTTGTCGCAGAATCGTTTATTTTGCGACAACGTACCACGTCCCGCCATAGGACATCCACAAGATAGCGCCGGAAACTACTTCAGGCTCCACGTAGAACCCTGTGGGCCGTCCTCGATGGCGATGCCGGCGGCGCTCAGTGCGTCGCGAATCGCATCAGCCTTGGCGAAGTCGCGCGCCTTGCGTGCTGCCTGACGTGCCTCAAGCTGCTCGGAGATCAACGCCTCAAGCGCCGTGTGCTCAGGAGATTCACCGGCCCCGGCCCCAGCGCCGCCCGCAGCGCCATCGGACAGCCACGGCTCGGCCAGCGGATCCAAACCCAAAGTATCGAGCATGGCACGCACGGAAACCAGAGTTTCACGCACTTCGGCCTTGGCGGCCTCGGAATCCACACGGTCGGCCAGCTTGGAAAGCAGCGTATTGCCGGAGCGAATGGCGGTGAAGATCGCGGCAGTGGCGCCGGAAACGTTGATATCGTCATTCAGCGCAGCCACAAAATCAGCCGGCAGTTCGTCGGCGGACACGGCCACGACCTCGTTGCGGGTCGGCTGCTCGCCGAGTACCACGCCTGCGCGCTCGATGAAGTTCGAAACACGGTCATATGCGGCTTGGGCTTCGACCAGCGCCTGGTCGGACCATTCCAGCATTGAACGGTACTGCATGGAACCAAGGGCATAACGAACCACCCAAGCGGAATGCTCAGCCAGTACGGAAGGCACGGACAGGCCGGTGCCCAGCGACTTCGACATCTTCTCGCCCTTGGCGGTCACCCAAGCGGAATGCATCCAACGAGCCGCGGACGGGTAGCCGGCAGCGCGGGTCTGCGCCATCTCATTCTCGTGATGCGGGAAGCGCAAATCCAAGCCGCCGCCGTGAATATCGAAGCCATCGCCCAAATAACGGTGAGACATGGCAGAGCATTCGATATGCCAGCCCGGGCGGCCAACGCCGAACGGCGTGGACCAGCGGGCGTCCTCGGGATCGGTGTCCTTCGGGGCCTTCCACAGGGCGAAGTCGCGCGGATCATGCTTGTCAGGCGAGGCGTCGGCCGGATCGACCGGGTTGTACTTGTCGGCACCGGTGGCATCCACGGACGGGCCCATGCGATCGGCCACGGCTGCAGCCTCATCCACCTCGGCGGTCTGCTTCTGGTGGGTCAGCTCGCCGTAATGCGGCCAGGAAGCCACATCGAAGTACACGTTGCCGGTGGGCTTGCCTTCATCATCCAGCACAACATAGCCGTGGCCATTGTCGATGATGCGCTGAATCAGATCGATCATGTCCGACATGTGGCCGGTCGCGCGCGGCTCAACAGTAGGTGGCAGCACGCCCAGCGTGTTGTACGCCTCAGTGAATTCGCGCTCGTAGTAGTAGGCGCGGGCCCACCAGCGCTGGCCCGCCGCAGCGGCCTTGTCAAGAATCTTGTCGTCGATATCGGTCACGTTGCGCACAAACGTCACCTGATAGCCGAGCTTCAGGAACCAGCGGCGAATCACATCGAATGCCACCGCAGCACGAATATGACCAATGTGCGGGGAAGACTGCACGGTGGCGCCACACACGTAGATGCCCACGCGGCCGGGCTTGAGCGGCACGAAGTGGCTGACCTGATGCGAAGCGGTGTCGTACAGGTTCAAGCCCTCGGCGGCCTTGGCCACGTGTACGGGCGTAAGGCTCGAAGGCATAACGGAAATGTTGAAATCATGCGGTTCTTGGCTGTTTCCCATAGCCTCCAAGCGTAGGGAACAAGCCAGACATGGCGGCTGCATCAGCTACAAAAATGGACTGAATGCTAAGCGGATACACGCGCGATAATACGTAGCCGACACCACCGAATTAACGTAAACGGGAAACGCTCGTGCCACAATGGGAGTCATGGTCACACCACAAGTGCTCATTTTGCAACATGTTCCGTGGGAACGCCCCGGGCGTATCCTGTCGAACCTCGAGGATCTCGGCATCCAAACGGTGACGATGAACATCACCAAAAAGAAGAAGCCCGACCTCCCTGATTTCGGCGAACTTGCAGGCGTGGTGATTATGGGTGGGCCGATGGGCGCGCTCGACTACGACAAGTATCCAGGGCTCAAAACCGAGGCCAAACTCGCCAAAGCCGCCGTGGCCTCCGGCAAACCGCTGCTCGGCGTGTGCCTTGGCCATCAGATCATCGCGACGGCGCTGGGCGCGCAGCTGCGCAAAGGCGATGCGCCTGAAATCGGTTTCGCGCCAATCAAGCGCGTGGAAAAGCATGATTACTTCTCCATGTGGGATAAGCAGCTGAACGTGCTGCACTGGCATAACGATGTGGTGGGATTGCCGGAAGGCGGCGAGTTACTCGCCCGTTCGGCCGGTACTAAGGTGCAGGCATTCCGCCTCGGCTCGGCGTTGGGATTGCAATTCCATCTCGAAGTGTGCGGCTCTCTGCTGGATGAATGGCTGGAAGAGCCCAGTATGGTCAAGGATTTGAAGGCCGCCGGCGGCTCGAAATCCGAGCTGCGCGAGCAGTTCGCCCAATATGATCCGCTGCTGCAGCCGCTCGCTGAGCAGGTATTCTCCAGCTTCGCAGCCCGCTGCAACTCGTACGCACAAACGCTGGCTAAGTAGTTTGCGTCGGTAAGAAGCCCGCCGCTGGGCAAGCATGACGCTACATTGGTGAATCATGCCGACTTACGATATTGGACTTGAACACGTTTCGCTTGCTTTCGCCACCAAAACCATCTTTACTGATGTCACACAAGGTGTTTTCGAAGGTGACCGCATCGGCATCGTCGGCCGAAATGGCGACGGCAAGTCCACATTGTTGCACCTGTTCCGCGGTACGCAAGAGCCGGATTCCGGCCGCGTGACCAAGCGTGGCGGTTTGACGTTCGGTATGCTCGACCAGCGCGATCCGCTTGACGATAACGCCACCATTCGCGAAGCCGCTCTCGAAGGCCGCGCGGATTACGAATGGGCATCCGATAATACCTCTCGCGAAATCGTCGAAGCGCTGCTCGGCGGCATGAGCCTTGACGCCAAGGTCGGCTCACTGTCCGGTGGTCAGCGCCGCCGCGCCGATTTGGCCCGCCTGCTGCTCAAGGATTGGGACATCCTCGCGCTCGACGAGCCCACCAACCATCTCGATGTGGTCACCATCCACTGGCTGGCCGAACATCTGAAGAACCGTTGGTCCAAAGGCCAGGGGGCGCTGTTGCTCGTCACCCACGATCGCTGGTTCCTGGACGAAGTCTGTGAATCGATGTGGGAGGTCCACGACGGTGTGATCGAACCATTCGAGGGCGGCTATTCCGCATACATGCTCCAGCGTGTGGAGCGTGATCGTCAGGCCGACGTGCGCGAAACCAAGCGTCGCAATCTGGCCCGTAAGGAGCTCGCATGGCTCTCCCGCGGCGCTCGCGCCCGCTCCACCAAACAGAAATTCCATGTGAAGGCCGCGCGTGAGTTGATCGCCGATGTGCCGCCGATGCGTAACACGCTTGAGTTGAAGCAGATGGCCACTTCCCGCCTTGGCAAGCAGGTGGTCGATCTGGTCGATGTAACGCAGATCTTCGAAAAGCCGCAGGGCATGGCCGATATCGACCCTGATGTTGCGGCGCTTTCCGCATCCGCCTCCCGCGTGGACGTGGTCAACGCCATGTACGCCGAGCCGCAGCTGCACGGTTCCGTTGAGGTGGCGGTCACCGACATGACCGACCCGCGCCTGGTGGATGCCGGCGTGCCGGAAGCCGTCGAGGCTGCGGAGGAAGCACGCAAGAAGGCCGAGGCTGAGGGCACTAATCCGCAGCTCACTGACGATCGTGAGGTTCGCCGTATGAACACCGGTGGCGAGACCATCGGCGGAGCGGATGCGGATGATGACACTGCTGCAGACAGCGCAACCTCGGCAGCTCGCAAGGTGACGGTTTCCGGCCGTGAGATCTTGGACGATGTGACGTGGCTGATTGGCCCGGGCGACCGTTTCGGCATCGTCGGTGCGAATGGTGCCGGCAAATCTACGCTGCTCAAGTTGATCGATGGTACGCTCACTCCGACCGCAGGCCATGTGAACATCGGCAAAACGGTGAAGTTCGCGGTGCTTTCGCAGCGTCTCGATGAGCTGGAGAAGCTCGGCAAGTACAAGATCAAGGAAGTGCTCTCCCGCTATAAGCCGAGCTACATCGTGGACGGCAAGGAAGTGACGCCGGGCCAGCTGATGGAGCGTCTCGGCTTCGAATCCGCCCAACTCATGACGCCGATCCGCGATCTCTCCGGTGGCCAGAAGCGCCGCATGCAACTGCTGCTGATTCTGCTTGACGAACCGAATGTACTCATCATGGACGAGCCCGGCAACGATCTGGACACCGATATGCTCGCCGTGATGGAGGATCTGCTGGATACCTGGCCGGGCACGCTAATCGTGGTCTCCCATGACCGCTATCTGCTCGAACGCGTCACCGACCAGCAGTTCGCCCTGCTCGGCGGCAAAGTGCGTCACCTGCCTGGTGGCGTGCAGGATTACCTCGATATGGTCGAGGACATCAAGAACGGCAAGGGATTGCCCGCTGACAATCCCGGTTTCGCGGGCACGGGCAGCGGTTCGGCGAAGTCCGGAAAGAACAAGGCGACTGCCGTCAATTCTTCTGCTTCTCTCCCTCAGTCTGCTGTGCAGACAGCTCCCTCATCAGAGGGAGCCAATAACGGTGAGGATTCCACGCCGAAGCTCACCGGCAAGGCCTTCCATGAGGCATCCAAGCGCGTGAATGCCATCGAGCGCAAGCTCGCCAAGCTTGAAGAGCAGAAGGCTGATCTCGAGGCGAAGATGGCCGCCCATGATCCGTCCGACTACGAGGGCCTCAACAAGCTCAACGAGCAGCTCAACGCCATCAACACTGAATCCGATGACCTGACTGCAGAGTGGATGGAACTCTCCGAACAATTAGGCTAGCGCGCAGCTATTTCCTGAAAAACGTACGCTGATAGCGACTCAGTGTACATTTTTCGGGGAATAGCCTATCGATTCTGCCGATTGGCGAAGTCTTGCAGCATATCCAGCGGCATCAGCCTTTGGTCGATGGCTGCATAAGCCAAGCCGACAATGCCAGCCCGGGACTCATCTGAGCAGGGTTCAATACGCAATGATGTGGTCGCGAGCGGCTGCGCGCGACCACACGCGCTCGCTAGCGTACGTTGAGCGAGGCATTACTTGGTGTATTCCCAAGGATTGATGAGTTCGACGCCGGTGCCTTCGAAATCCTTGGTATTGCGAGTGGCCACAGCGGCTCCCCAGGAGTGAGCAATCGCAGCAATCATGGCATCTTGAATGCTTGTAGGCCTGCCCATATGTTCGCGTTTGATGAGAACAGAAGCATAGTTGGTGGCTGCTTGTGTATCAAACGCGAATGTTCGATCCGCTAATGTCATGAGCTCCATTTTGATGGTTATGTCTGTGTACTTTCGTCTTCTTCCTTCAGTCATATGTTTTACCCCGGCTAACAGTTCGGCGACGGTAATGGCGGTGGTTGCCAAATTGCTTGTATCCTGATTCTTTAGCCAAGCGGCAACGTGTTCGTCTGGTTGCTTTTTGATGATTTCGCTGATGACGTTGGTGTCTAGGATAATCATGGCTAATACTCTTTAAAAGACACTGGCGGCCGAGAATCATCGGGATTTCGCTCAGGCAATGAGAGCTCTCCTTCTTTGAGCCCTTCGAAATCTATACGGTCCATGAATTCGCGGATTTCATCATAGAAATTGGTTTTTCTTGTCATCTCGTGTGCGACTGTGCCGGCCAGCCATTCTTCGAGAATGGATCGAACCTGAGATTCCATGGAGCGATTGTTCTTTTCAGCCACCTCTTTGAGTTGGTGAATTTGTTCGTCGGGAATCTTTCGAATGGTCAGGGTTGCCATGATGAACCTCCTTGTTGCTGTCATTATGATAGCATAGTCTGCATGCATAATGCAAGCAGATCAAACAATAGAAAAACCTCACGAAACTTACGCTAATTCCTTGTCGGCGTAAGTTTCGTGAGGTTATTGATTCGTATTGGCCTGTGTCTGACTGACCGAATCAGCGACCGGTGACTTCGGAGCCGATCACCTTTTCGCTTAGGGCGCGCGGGCCGCGGGTCACGGCCACGGCACCGGAACGCACGAGCTCAATGACGCCGTAGTGCTCCAAAAGACCCAGCAACGCGTCGATCTTGCCCTCAGCGCCGGTGGCCTCAATGGTCAGCGACTCAGGGTTCACATCCACCACGCGCACGCGGAACAGGCGCACGATTTCGAGCACGTCGGAACGGTTGGACTGGTTCGCCGCCACCTTGATGAGCACCAGTTCACGCTCCACGGTGGAATTTGGATCCAGCTCCACGATCTTCAGCACATGCAGCAGCTTGTTGAGCTGCTTGATGATCTGCTCCAGTGGCACAGCCTCCACGTCAGCAGTCACGGTCACGCGGGAGATATCCGGGCGCTCGGTGGGGGAGACGGATAGGGAATTGATGTTGAACGCACGGCGGGCGAACAGGCCGGCGATACGAGCCAGCACGCCCGGGCGGTTCTCCACCAGCACGGACAGGGTATGACGCTCAGAACCCGGCTGGGATGCAGGATAAATGGCCATCGTAAATCTTCTCCCCTCAGTGCTCGTTCACAGCAGAGTCAGCGGAATCGGCATCATCGGCACCGGTTCCCGGAGCCGGCGTGCCGCCGATCAGCGGCTTGATACCGGGCATATAGGTCACTTCGTCGTTAGAAGCGCCAGCGGCGACCATCGGCCAGACCATGGCGTCCTTCCACACGCGGAAGTCAATCAGCACCGGGCGATCGTTGATCTCGTTGGCCTTCTTGATGGCGGCGATCGCCTCATCCTCGGTAAAGGCGCGGATGCCAACGCAGCCGTAGGCCTCGGCCAGCTTGATGAAGTCCGGAACCTCGAGCGGAGCGTCTCCGGCAGTCAGCTGTGCCTCGCCTTCGGTGCCGTGAGCCTCGCCATCCTTCAGGTTGGTCTGTGAATAGTGATGGTTGTAGAACAGCGTCTGCCACTGGCGGACCATGCCATACACGGAATTGTTGAGGATTGCGATCTTCACCGGAGCGTGGTCGAGGAATGCGGCGGCCAGCTCTTCGGAAGTCATCTGGAATGAGCCATCGCCATCAATCAGCCACACCGGCTTCTTGCCGTCGAACTCGCGGGCGGAACCCACGGAAGCACCGATGGCGGCCGGCAGGCCGTATCCCATCGTGCCGAGGCCGCCGGAGGAAATCCAGGAATGCTGGTTCTCGAAATCGATGAACTGGGAGGCCCACATCTGGTGCTGGCCCACGCCGGTGACCCAGATGGTGGAGGGATCCGCAAGCTCGGACAGTTGCTTGATCACCCACTGCGGAGCCAGGGAGCCATCGGTAGGCTCATCCCAAGTCATCGGGTACTTCTCACGCCAGCCGTCGATGGCATCCCACCATGGCTTCAGGTTCGGCTTGCCCACAATGGCCTGCGTACGTTCGATCTCCGGAATCAGATCATCGAGTACCGTGGCAACATCGCCCACGATCGGTACGTCAGGCTGACGGTTCTTGCCGATTTCAGCCGGATCGATATCAATGTGAATCACGCGCGCGGTCGGTGCGAAGGCATCAAGCTTACCGGTCACGCGATCATCAAAGCGAGCACCGATGGCCACCAAAAGATCAGCGCGCTGCACAGCGCCGGTGGCTGCAATCGTACCGTGCATACCCAGCATGCCGAGGTTCTTCGGATCAGTGTCCGGAATGATGCCGCGGGCAGGCAAGGTGGTGACCACAGGGGCGCCGGTCAGATCGGCCAGAGCCTTGACCTGTGCGCCGGCGTTGGAGCGGGCCGCGCCGCCGCCCACATACAGCACCGGGCGATAGGACTTGGAGAACAGCTTCGCCGCATCCGAGAGCACACGGCCATGCGCCTTGGTAGTGGGATTGTAGCCGGGCAGAATCATGCGCTGCGGCCAGGAATAATACATCTCACCGGTCTGGGCGGTCTTGGTCAGATCGACCACAACCGGGCCAGGGCGGCCGGTGCTGGCGATGTGGTAGGCCTCGGAGAGCACACGCGGAATATCCTGAGCGCGGGTCACCAGGAAGGAATGCTTGGACACCGGGTAGGTGATACCCACGATATCGGCTTCCTGGAAGGCGTCGGTGCCGATGGCATTCACGCCCACCTGACCGGTGATGACCACCATCGGTATGGAATCCATGTTGGCGTCCGCAATGGCGGTGACCACGTTGGTGGCACCCGGGCCGGACGTCACAATGCACACGCCCACCTTGCCAGTGGCGATCGCATAGCCTTCGGCGGCATGGCCGGCGGCCTGCTCATGGCGCATCAGCACGAAACGGAACTTCGTGTTGGCGTTGATCTGATGGTAGACCGGCAGAATCGCGCCGCCGGGGATGCCGAACACATCTTCAACGCCCAAGTCCTCCAGCGAGCGAACCAGTGCCTCTGCACCGGTCATCTTTTCGCCGTCGACAATGGTCTGCTTATCCGTGGCCGCAGTGGTTTTGGGCACACCGCTGAAAGCCTGCAAAGGCGTGGGTAAAGCCATGATTCCTCTCACCTCATAATTAACCGCGATTAACCGCGTCGAACCGCTCGGCAGTGGAATGAGCCGGGGTCGAGCTCATCTGATTCCGGCCGATTTCTGGGCTTGTGGCTCAGCATGCGGCTCGCTGCTCATGTTGTGGTATTTAGTTGGTATCAGTCTATTCGTATCGCTGACAGCGGGCTTACTTAGTCCGCTTCTTGAGAGCGTCAAGCGCCTTCCAGCCGGCTTCCGCGGCAGCCAGCTGCGCCTTGCGCTTGCTGGAGCCTTTGCCGATACCGATGATCTGGTCATTATCACCAAGGCTGACTTTGGCGGTGAACACCTGGGCGTATTCCGGGCCGGAGACTTCCATGTGGTAAATCGGCTCTGGCTTGCCGATTTCATGCGCCTTGACGGTCAGGGAGGTCTTCCAATCCAATGCCGGGCCTTCGGTGGCCACTTCGGCAAGCGTATCGTCGATCAGTCGGTGCACCACCTTGCGCGCCTCGTCAATGCCGTGCTCCAGGAAGGTGGCGCCGATCAGCGACTCGACGATGTCGCATAGAATGGAGTTCTTCTCGGCGCCGCCCTGCTCGGCCTCGCCGTGGCCCAGCAGAATGTAGGGGCCGACCTTGAGCTTGGTTTTGGCGATGGCGCTCAGCGCGTCCTCGGAAACGGCCTTGGCGCGCATTTTGGCCAGCTGGCCTTCGGTCATATCCGGGTGGATTTTGAACAATGTTTCGGTGGAGACGAGCTCCAGTACGGCGTCGCCTAGGAATTCGAGACGTTCGTAGTTGAGCGCGCCCGGGTTTTCGTGGGAGAAGGAGCGGTGGGTCAAAGCTTGCACGAGCAGATCGGGGCTAATGGTGGTGCCTAGGGCCTCCAGCAATTCGCTGGCCGGCGTGTAGTCGGCATCCTGAGTGCTTACTCGCACATGATGTTCGGCTGATGCTTCAGTTGATGTTCCAGTCATAGTGATGCGCAATCCTTCGCGATGATTGATATGCGAAGACCCTGCCACCCGTCGATGGCAGGGTCTTCATTAAGCCGTTATCGCAGGGTTCACTTGGTGTGAGCCGGCTGGATGGCGGAGCGGTAGGTGCGGCCACGGTAGTTGCCGCATGCCGGGCAAGCCATGTGCGGCAGGGCCGGAGCGCCACAGTTCGGGCAGTTCACGGTTGCAGCAGCGGTGGCCTTCCAGTTCGCGCGACGCGAGTGCGTGTTGGCGCGAGAGGTCTTGTACTTAGGCAGTGCCATTTGAGTATCCTCTGTTTCGTTCGAACAATTGAGCTTAAGCGTCCGTTATTTTAACGCATGGCTCGTACAAACACCAAACACGCCTGTTTTTAGGTAGTACAGGCTTTACTACTTGCCTTGTTCAGCCTCCAGCTGGGCTTTCAGCGCCGCCAGGCCGGCGAAACGAATATCCGTGGACTCATGATGGTGGTCGGGATTTTCGTTCAGATCCACGCCGCACTGGGAGCATAATCCCTTGCAATCCGGCTTGCACAGCGGCTGCAGCGGCAGAGATTCCACCAGCGTGTCGCGAATCATCGCCTCGATGTCCGCAAAAGCGCCGTTTTCCAGCAGCGGATAGGTATCTTCGGACTCATCCTCGCCGGCCAGGATCTCCACTTCCTCATCCTTGGCGGCCTTGCCGCCCTTACCCTTGCCTCCGCGAGCCGTATTCTTGTCCGCTGCGGATTCGTACGGGAAGAACACGGTGACATTCACCGGCCAATCCTCGTCAATCGGTTTCAAACAGCGGGTGCATTCGCTGACGAACGGTGCGACGAGCCGGCCGGTGAAAATCAGACCATCCACAATCGAATCGAACTGGCCTGTGACGTGGACAGGTGCGCCTTCCTTGATGCCGACGATATTGTCGCCGATGCCGCTCGGTGCCGGGAAGTCGGCGTCAACCGACTTGGACTGGCCGGCTCGGGAGGCGATCTGCGCCACCGAAATCGCCCACGGGGAATCCTCAACTCGTGCCATATGGTTGTATGCCTTTCGTGCTGTGCTGCTGTACGTTACTGCTTACTGCGCTTCAGGATAATCATTCAGCGTGATGTTCGGCATCTTTTCGGATGCCGCGCGCTGGCGCTCATTCAGTACGTTAAGCCCAGCCTGAACGTCCTGATTGAGCTTTGTGAGCTGCTGGGAGAGGCCTTCCATCACAGTGGTGCAGTACTGGTCGGCGCCTTGGGTCAGGTGGTCTGACTTATTCTGTGCCTGCTCCAGAATCGTGCGGGCCTTCTGACGGGCCAGTTCGGTCACGTTCTCCTGGCCGGCCAGGAATTGCGCCTGCTCGTTGGCTTCCTTGATCATGTCCGCCGCACGGCTTTGCGCGGATGCCACTACGGCGTTGGCCTGTGTCTGCGCCGATTCCAGGCGGCGTTCAGCTTCGCGCATCAAGGCCGAAGCGCGCTCCAGCTGCACTGGCAGCAGCTTCTTCAATTCGTTGAGCTGCGCAGTGAGCTCTTCGCGATCCACGCGCACCATGCCGGGTGTCAAAAAGCTGGTTTTGGCTTCGGCGAGCATGGCGTCAATCTGATCGATGACGTCATACACAGTGGTGAATTCCTCGCGGCTCTTTTCCGTGGAAGAATCGGGGTTCAGCGTTTCGCGCAAATCAGGAAGCGCATCCATGTTGAATCGCGACTTACCGGAACCTGCATTCTCGCCGGCTGATGCCGGAGCCGCAGTCTCAGGGTGGTCGGCATGCGGCGCGCGAGAAGTGGCGGCCGGCATCACAATGGAGGCAGCCTCAGTGGGAGGCAGAGGGGCCTGGCTTGCCGTTGCCGGTGCCGCGCCAGTTGCGGCGTCAGACTCCTGCGGTGCTGCGCTGGTTGCAGCCGGGGTCTGCTCCGGCTTGGTCAGGTCAACGTATCCGGTGGGGTGGTCGTCACTCATAGTCATCTAGTCATCAGTCCTTCTTCTGACTTTCCTCTGCCAAGGCCTCGGCCAGCATCGGAACGACGCAATCGGGCACCATGCCCGTCACGTCACCGCCGTGCCGTGCCACGTCTTTGACAATGGAACTGGAGATATGTTCAAGAATCGGGTCGGCCGGCAGGAACAATGTTTCGATGCCGGCAAGTTTGCGGTTGACCAAAGCCATGCCGAGTTCGGCCTCGTAATCACCGTTCTGGCGCAGACCTTTGACGATGACGCTGGCGCCAACCTTCTTGCAATAGTCCGTGATAAGCCCCTCGGTCGAGGCGACGGCCACATTGGTGCAGCCGGCCTCCTTCAAGGCATGGCGAATCACATTGACTCTGGTGGCTTCGGAAAACATCGGTGTTTTCGCGGCGTTGACAGCCACCACTACGTGAACCTCATCGAAAAATCGCGCCGAGCGCTCGATTACATCCAAGTGGCCGGCGGTTACGGGGTCGAACGAGCCGGGGCATACTGCGATAGTCATGACTTCTAGACTACATCGTCAGCCAGTAACAGCGGGAATCTATGATGGAATGCGGATATCCGTCGATGACGGACGCTGTTTGCCACAGTACGCCAAGGAAAGAAGTACGTCATGAGCCTGAGTGTGAACTTTGCAAGCTTTGTCGATGATGCCGAGCCGCTGAGGAATCCGGATCAGTCCGCGGGAACTTCGGTGTTGGAGCGCCCGCAGGTTGAGGAGTCTCCGGTCCGCGATGATGGCGGTGACGCCGATCGGTTCGCGCATTACGTGTCTCGCGACCGTATCGCCGAGTCCCGCGCGACCGGACGCCCGGTCGTGGCTCTGTGCGGCAAGGTGTGGGTGCCGAAGCATGATCCGTCCAAGTACCCGGTCTGCCCGGATTGCAAGCGCATCTATGACGAGATGATGGCCTGAAATACGGGCCGAAAAGGACGTTTCCCTCAATTCGCAGCGCCAAATGGACGTTTTGAATGCGTTCTTTGTCCTATTTGGCGCTGCGAATTGGCGTTTTCGTCCTTTTCAGCCTGTATTTTGCCGGATTTACAGCTGGTTGAGCTGAAAACCCGGCCTTACGTGGGGTCGTGCGCGTTTCAGCGAGCGGAGATTTCGTCGATCAGCTTGAGCTCTTCGTCGCTGAAATGCGTGTTCTTCAGCGCGCCGATGTTGTCCAGGATCTGCTGCGGCTTGGAAGCGCCGGCCAGCACGGAAGTCACCTTGCCGTCGTGCAGCAGCCATGCCAGGCTCATCTCTGCAAGCGACTGGCCGCGTTCGGCCGCCAGATTGTTCAGATCCACCACCTGTTTGTGCAGCTTGTCGGTGAGCGCGGAATCGTTGAGGAATCGCGGATCGTGGGCGATTCGGCTGTCGGCGGGGATGCCGTTCAGATAACGGTTGGTCAACAGGCCCTGCTCCAGCGGGCAGAAGGTGATGAGGCCTTTGCCGAGCTTGTATGCGGTCTCCTTCAAACCGTTATGTTCCACCGTGCGGTCGAGGATGTTGTACTTGTTCTGGTTGATGATGAACGGCACATGCAATTCCTTGAGGATTGCAGCGGCCTTCTCCATCGTCGGTCCGTCGTAGTTGGACAGGCCCACGTACAGCGCCTTGCCGGAGTTCACGGCCTGGGCCAGTGCGCCCATCGTCTCCTCGAGCGGGGTCTCCGGATCCGGGTGGTGATGGTAGAAGATGTCCACGTAATCAAGACCGAGACGTTCGAGCGACTGGTCAAGTGAGGCGAGCAGGTACTTGCGGCTGCCGAGGTCGCCGTATGGTCCGGCCCACATCTCGTAGCCGGCCTTGGTGGAGATGATCAGTTCATCGCGGTGATGCTTGAAATACTTGGCGAGCAGCAGACCGCAGTTCTTCTCTGCCTGACCGGGTTCAGGGCCGTAGTTGTTGGCCAGGTCGAAGTGGGTGATGCCGTTGTCGAACGCGGTGAACACCAGCGATTTCATCTGTTCGAACGGCGTGATGTCGCCGAAGTTGTGCCAGAATCCGAGGGAGACTGCCGGCAGCTTCAGACCGGAGTTTCCTGCACGGTTGTAGGTCATCGTGTCATAGCGATGCGGGTTTGGGGGGTAAGTGGCGGTTGGTTCGAACATGGTGCCTCCTGTGGCGCGTTGTTCCGATGCCTGTTTGGGGCATGTGGTTTCGTTATCGGTTATTATGGTTCCAGTTCAAGTGAACTTGAATGCAAATGTTCGGCGGTACGTCGGCGTGTCGCCAAGATGTTTTGCGCAAAAGCTAAGGAGAAGCAGATGTCATACACGATTCGGCAAGTGGCCACACAGTTTCATATGCAGCCGTCCACGCTGCGTTACTACGAGGATCAGGGATTGCTCACCAACGTTGGGCGCACGGAAACCGGCCAGCGCGTGTACGAGGACTGCCATATTGACCGTCTGCGCGCGATTTGCTGCTTCAAAAACGCTGGCATGACCATTGATGATTTGAAGAAGTTCTTCGTATATGAGTCCAATGAGCCGGAGCATATCAATGAGATTTTGGAGCTTTTGGAATCCCGGCGTAAAGCCTTGGATGAGCAACGCCGCGCGCTCAATGAGGCGGCCATCCACGTGCAGCGTAAGCTCCATTATTACGGCGATATCAAGCGTGCGATAGACGCGGGTGAGCCCCTGCCGGATTGGCTGAACTACAAAACCCGCGTCTATTCGATTGATTGCTGAATCATACGGAAATCACAGAACTGTGGTTTCAGTAGCCGAACCGTTAAGCAGACAGCCCAGTGGGGTGTCTGTATGGCCGAGCCGCAAAGCAAATAACCCGGTGGGTTATTTGTAGGCGAGGTGCGAACGATAGCGAGCTAACAGTGCTCAGGCGGAGCCTGTCCGTTGTTGCGGCCGGGGAGCGGCTGTGCCGCGACGGATTCCTACGGAAATCACAGGACTGTGGTTTCCGTAGGAATCACCGGCTCGCCCTTCATCAGGCTCTGTGCGGTGATCGGCAGCTCGGCCAAAGCCTTGGCGCGGTAGTCGTGTGCGGCCATGATGGCGTCATGGCCCTGCCACTGGGAGTCGGCCTTGCCGTGATCGACGAAGTTCACCAACAGGTTCTTCCATTCCGGTTCCGGCGTGAATCCAGCGAGCTTTTCCTCGGAACCCGAGATCACATGCTCGGCTTCGGCGAGCGAATATTCATACGAGCGATACGCCAGCTTGCGGCCCGGTACCGTGGCCTTATCCTTCGACTTCTTGGCCACGGGCTGCATCGTGCCATCCGCTCCCTCGCGTTCGGTGAGTTTGTACACCATCGCGCAGGTGGGTGCGCCGGAACCGGTGACCAGCATCGTACCCACGCCATAGGAATCCACAGGCGCGGTCTGTAGTGCGGCCAGTGCATACTCATCCAGATCATTGGTCACGGTAATCGTGGTGTTCGTGGCTCCCAGCGCATCCAACTGATTGCGCACGCGCTGTGCCATCGCAGCCAAATCGCCAGAGTCGATGCGAATGCCGCCGAGTTCCGGACCAGCCACCTCGACGGCGGTCTTGACGGCTTCCTCGATGTTGTAGGTATCCACCAGCAGTGTGGTGTTCTTGCCGAGTGCGGCGATCTGCGATTCGAACGCATCGCGTTCGGAGTCATGCACCAAAGTGAAGCAATGCGCGGCAGTGCCGATGGCCTTCAAACCATAGAGCTGCGCGGCGAGCAGGTTTGCAGTGCCCTTGAAGCCGCCCACTACTGCGGCGCGCGCGGCGGCAACCGCAGCCCATTCGTTGGTGCGACGGCCGCCCATATCCATGCACGGGCGGTCCTTGGCGGCGGACACCATGCGGGATGCGGCGGAAGCCACGGCGGAATCATAGTTAAGAATCGACAGGATCAGCGTCTCCAGCAGTGTGCATTCGCCGAACGTGCCCTCGACCTGCAGAATCGGGGAGTTCGGGAAGAACATCTCGCCTTCGCGGTAGCCCTTGATGGAACCGGAGAAGCGGAAATTCTCCAGCCACTTGATGGTTTCAGGGCTCACCACATGGCGGTCGGCGAGGAACTTCAGGTCCTCATCGTCCAAGTGGAAGCGTTCAAGCTCATCCAGAATACGGCCGGTGCCAGCCACCACGCCATAACGGCGGCCTTCGGGCAGGTGGCGCGTAAACACTTCAAACACGCACTTGCGATTCGCGGTGCCGTCCTTAAGCGCGGCATCGAGCATTGTGTATTCGTACATGTCGGTCATCAGAGCCGGCGAATAATCGACCATTATCGAATCGGGCCTTTCCTGCTGGTTGGTTTTCCTACTAATGGTAAAACTGACTATAAGTGTAGTCCTGCGCGGCAACCATGCCAGACGCATTTCAGGGAATTCAGCATGATCGGCTCAACGATATACCCGTCGGCGAGGCTGGCGCAGTGGGTAGACTCAGAAAATATGAGATTCATTGTGGCATTATGGCGGCTGGCCATTGCGGGATTCTGCTTCGTGGGCACGTATGAGGCCTGGTCCAAGCCGCAGTATTGGGTGTATTTCACCTTCCAAACAGGCTTCGTGCTCGGCATTGTGATGCTCTGGGCTGGAGCGGCCACGCTGCTCAAAGGCATACAGCCGCCCGCTTGGCTCAAAGGTTGCGTCACGCTGTACGCCATCGTGACCGCATTGGTCGCGTTCTTGTTGATGCCGCCCGACAACCCTGCCTATGTGCCGCAAGTCATCGGCATCATGACCAATACGATGCTGCATAAAATCGCGCCGATTATGGCGGTGATTGATTTTCTGCTGTTCGATCCGCATCGCCGATTCCGCTGGCATTACATGTTCTCGTGGCTGCTGTACTTCCCGCTGTATCTGGCATTCGTGCTGATAAGGGCCGCGCTGTGGCCCAACTCCGGGCCGGCTGCCGGCGGAAGCCCATACCCATACGAATTCATCAACCTGAACACGCTGGGCTGGCAGGGATTCGCGATGAGCTGCGGCAAACTGGCGCTCGCGTTCGTGGTGCTCTCCTTTGTGGTGTGGGTGTTTGACCGTGCGCTCCCCAGGAAAGCCCTGCTCGGCTAGGCGTCTTACGATTCGCATGGTTCGCTCAGCCTGCGCAGTTCATGCGTGAACCGGGTGGCGTATGCTGGGCCTCATGGCTGAAATTAAAGATTTGATTCCCAATCATCAGATTATTCGTGCGGACGGTCGCGCTGTGGACGAGCTGCGCCCGGTTCGCATCACACGTCACTTCACCGACGCCCCGGAAGGCTCAGTGCTCATCGAATGCGGCAACACGCGCGTAATGTGCACCGCCACCTTCACCCCGGGAGTGCCGCGTTGGCGCAAGGACTCCGGTCTCGGCTGGGTCACTGCCGAATACGCGATGCTGCCGCGTGCCACCTCCGAGCGTACCGATCGCGAATCCGTCAAGGGCAAACTCGGTGGTCGCACCATGGAAATCAGCCGACTCATCGGCCGTTGCCTGCGCGGCGTCGTCGATATGAAGGCGCTGGGCGAGAACCAGATCCAGCTGGACTGCGACGTGCTCCAGGCCGATGGCGGCACCCGTACCGCTTCCGTGACTGGCGCATATGTGGCGCTGGTCGATGCGGTCAACTGGGCTGAGAAAAACCATCACATCAAGTCCGCCGCCAAGGTGCTGAAGGATTATGTCTCCGCTGTGTCCGTGGGCGTGATCAACGGCACGCCGATGCTCGACCTGCCGTACATCGAAGACAGCCAGGCCATGACCGATATGAATGTGGCCATGACCGGCTCCGGCACGTTTATCGAGATTCAGGGCACCGCCGAACACCGCCCGTTCAACCGCGCCGAACTCGGTACCCTGCTTGACCTTGCCGAAAAGGGAAACAAGGAACTGCAGGCCGCCCAGCGTGCCGCCCTGGCCCTGGACTGACCGCCGACTGAACTCGCGAATTGCACAAGGAGAACACCCAATGAAACTCGTCGTCGCCACGCATAACGAAGGCAAGCTGGTGGAAATCCGCCGCATCCTTGAAGAGGATCTAGGCGCGGATGCCGCCAACATCGAGCTGGTCTCCGCCGGCAGCCTGCATCTGCCCGACCCGGTGGAAACCGGTGTGACTTTTGAGGAGAATGCGCTGCTCAAAGCACGCGATGTGGCCAGCCGTACCGGTTTGCCTGCCATTGCCGACGATTCCGGCTTGATCGTGGACGTAATGGGCAACGCTCCCGGCATCCTGTCTGCTCGCTGGGCCGGCGCGCATGGTCATGACAAGGCCAACAATGCGCTGCTGCTTGCCCAGATCGAAGATATTCCTGACGATAAGCGCACTGCTCGATTCCGTTGTGCGGCGGCACTGGTTGTGCCAGATACCGAGGCGGGCATCGATGTGACCGGCGGCGATCAGGCTGCGTCGGCAGCTGCTGGAGCTCAGGGCGCCCCGGTGGCTGGCCGTTATGCCATCAAATCCGAAGTAGTCAAGCTTGGCGATATGGTCGGTCGCATCATTCGCAAGCCTCGCGGCGAGCATGGTTTTGGCTATGATCCGCTGTTCGTGCCGAATGATCAGCCGGCTGGCCGTGCCAGCATCGAGCCTGATCATGAAGGCGAACCGCTGACCAGCGCCGAAATGACCCCGGCCGAAAAGAACGCGATTTCGCACCGTGGCAAGGCGCTCAAGGCCTTGGTGCCTGAGATTGAAGCACTGTTGAAGTAGGTCGTGGTCCTAACATCGGATGCGATTCGAACAATGGTGAAGATAGATAAGTAAAGGACAATGTCGATGACAGCGAACAATAATGGGTCGCTTCGATACTCGCCCATTAGTGGTGAACAGTTGGATTCGTTCTCGCGCGCGTATCCTCAAGGTAATTTTCAGCAGTCCCTCAATATGGCCCGTCACGTGACTAACACTGGCCGAATTGCCGATTATATGGGTGTTTGGCGTGGTGAAGAGCTAGTTGGCGCGACCGAAATCGTATATACGCGCAGCCGGTTCGGTCTGGAAGGCTCCGTGTGGCTTGGCCCGCTATGTGATTCGGATGATTCCGATGTGCTGAGAACCATGACCGACGCTATTCGAGATTCGGCTCGTAGACATAAGGCCATCAAGGTGACGGCTTGGCCATGCACTGTATATTGCAAGCGTGATTCCGAAGGCAAGCCAGTCGCCGATGCTGATGATGTTCTGGTGAAGAACTACAAGGCTCTGGGCTGGCAGCATGCTGGTTTTACGCGTGGCTATGGTTCTGTGATTAATCGTTGGGTGTATGTCAAGGATCTTACGGGTATCGCAGATGAGAAAGCATTGCTGAAGTCATATGACAAACGTACTCAGTGGAGCGTGAAGCGAGCGTCTTCAATGGGCGTTCATGTTCGCGAGATTGGCGAAGATGAGCTGAACGTGTTTTCGGAGATCGAACGTCAGACTGCGAATCGCCGTAATTTCGCTGCCCGTGATGAACAGTATTTCCATCAGTTCAAGCATGCGTTCGGCAATGATGTCCACTATTTGCTGGCTGAGATTCATATCGCTGAATATGTGGCCGATATGGAGCACAAGCGTGAAGCATTGCAGGCGAAAGTGGCCAATCTGCAGGCCAAATATGATGAGCATCCGACGACCAAGACCGAACGCCAGTTGGGTGAGGAGCAGCGCAATCTGGCGGCAGCTGAAAAGCGTTTGGCCGAGGCCGCTGAGTTCGCGAAGGATGGGGATGTCCTCCCCGCAGCGGCATCCATGTTCGTGGATCATCCGCAGGAGCGCGTGTACCTATTCTCGGGAAGCATCGAAAAATATAAGCCGTTCTATGCTTCTGCATTGATTCAGCATGTGGCAATGACGCAATGCTTGGAATTGGGCATCACCCGCTATAACTTCTACGGCATCTCCGGCGTATTCGATAATCCTGACGATGAAGGCCGCGGTGTGCTGGAATTCAAGCAGGGATTCAATGGTTATGTCGAAGAGCTGCCAGGAGAGTTCACGTTGAACGTCAATCCGTTCATGTGCGCGGTGAGCCGTTTGGCGCATAAGCTATTGAATCGATGATTGACTGAATTTGCTTATGCAGGGGTCTGGTATTTGCCGGTTTTGACAAGTACCAGACCCCTGTTTCGATGGTGCGCACGAAAGGAAGAGCAGAGTTGAATATGCTTACACGCCCATCAACGCATGCGCGATAGCCATAAGCACCAGCGCGATGATCGCCGTCAGCGCCAGCGAGAATCCGGCAAGTTTGGCGTTGCCGAGCACTTTATCGGTGAACAGTGTAGAGAAGATGGCGATCGGGGCGAGGCTGGCAATCACCGCCACGGCTCGGATGGATGCGCTGAATGGCAGCAGGAACCATGCGGCAAGGGCGAAGACGATGCTGAACGGCAGTCGCCAAGCCACTACGGCCAACACCTCGCGCACATCGTGCTTGGATTGAGGCAGATCCATAAGCATGCCCACCATCAGCATCGACATCAGAGCGTTTGCGCCACTGAGAGGCTCGCAGAGGGTGGCGATCCATCCCGGAATTTTTACGTTCACAATCGTGAGCGCAATCATCAGCAGATAGGTGTCGAATGGCACAGACCCGAAGAAGCTTTTGGCGATGGTGCGCACAAGTGCGTGGCGGGCCAGTCGTTTGGCGTCGCGATCCTTGGGCTTTTCGTACGGTAGCGTTGGCGCTGAGCCGGCGTGCTGCTCGGCCAGTGTCTTGCCGGGTTGGATATGCAGCAGTTGTTGGGTGAGCACATTGGTGCCGGCGGCCACCATAATGCAGTTGCCGATATCGAACATAGCGGCTGGCACTACGGCTCCCGCTCCCCAGAATGATTGCACGACCGGGAAGCAGAAGCAGCCAAGATTGAATCCCGCGCCGTTGAGCATCAGGAATGCACGATCGGTGACGTTGCGCTTCCTCGTGGCGATGAAAATGCACACCACGGGAATGAACGAGCAGAAGAATGCGAACAGTGAGATCCACAGCAGTGAAATGTCATGCGGATTCGTGGCGAACGAGTAGACGATGGCGCCGGGCAGCACGATGTTGAATTCCGCGGTTTGCAGGACCCGGTAATCCTTCTGTCCGAAGAGGCCAAAACGCCGAAACAGGTAGCCGGCAAGAATGATCAGTAGCAGGCCGACTGGCGTAAGTATGGCAGACACAGCTTCTCTCCCTCGATTCGCGTACGGGTTTTACTATCCTCGCCGTGCCGGACGTGGAAGATATGGTGTCGAGGAATTTCTCACACCGCGGACAGTGCTCAACTGTAGGTTCTTTGACGTTGACTGTAGGTTTTTCAACATATTTCGTTAAAAAACCTACAGTCATATGGGGTATACGGGAATGCCTGAGTGGATTGCTGTGTGGTGTATTCCGTCGTATTTTTGGTATATTTTCCCGAGCCTTCGGCGTGGGAAGCGGCTCATAAACGTTGGTATCAAGCCGTTTCGAGCCGTATAAGAGGGTGCGCGAGATGGGACTTGAACCCACACGTCAAAGACACAGGAACCTAAATCCTGCGCGTCTACCAATTCCGCCACTCGCGCGTTATTGCATATCGCATGCATCGATTGAAACAACCCGATATGCAAAACCCTAGGCGGACGAACCTACCTAGGGCAGTCGAGCCACTTGTCAGAATCGAACTGACGACCTGCTCATTACGAGTGAGCCGCTCTACCGACTGAGCTAAAGTGGCTTGTCTCGCGGAAAGCATTCGCTAACCGCGCGCACAAGATAATGAGTATAAAGCACGCTGTGGAAAAACGCCAATCGGACGTGTTTGTGCGACGTCATGAACGTCAAGAACGTCGGGAATCGGCGTCAGCTTGATGCCGGTTCCCGTATTGAGTTATATCGAGCTGAGTGAAGGTTCTCTGGAAAACTGTAGGGTTTTTGTAGGGTTCCGTGCTGATGGCTGGCGTGCTTGATGTGTGGATAAGGTGATTCGAGAAACGCCGAGCGAATCGCGGCCGGAGAGTGACCGGATGGTAACTATAAGTAGGTTTCTGGAGTGGGCAACGTAGTTCGACTCTGCGACACTGACTGTTTTTGTTCTGTTCATGTCCGAATTTGTGAGTATTCTGTTTGGTGATACGGGGCATATCCGAACTGTGTGCGAGGGTGCTCCAGTCACCGAGGAAAGGAAAATTCCAATGGCAATCAATCCTCCTGTTGACGCCACCAAGACCCCTGCATGGGTTGCGCTGCAGAAGCATTATGACGAACTTCAGGCCGAAGGCATCGACCTCAAGAAGTGGTTCGCTGAAGATCCCGACCGCGTCAAGGAGCTGAGCTTCGACGCAGGCGACCTGCACTTCGACCTGTCCAAGAACCTGATCAAGCCGGAAACCCTGCGCCTGTTCACCTTCCTCGCCGACGAGGTCAAGCTCGGCGACCGCATCAAGGCCATGTACACCGGCGTGCACATCAACAACACCGAAGACCGTGCCGTGCTGCACACCGCACTGCGCCGTCCGGTTGAGGACGAGGGCAAGTACATCGTCGACGGTCAGGACACCGTCAAGGACGTGCGCGAGACCCTCGACAAGATCTACGCTTTCGCCGACGACGTTCGCTCCGGCAAGTGGACCGGCGTGACCGGCCGCAAGATCGAGACCGTGGTCAACATCGGCATCGGTGGCTCCGACCTGGGCCCCGTCATGGCTTACGAAGCCTTGAAGCCGTACGCCGACGCCGGCATCTCCGCCCGTTACATCTCCAACATCGATCCGAACGATCTGGCTGAGAAGACCAAGGGCCTCGACCCGGAGACCACCCTGTTCATCATCGTCTCCAAGACCTTCACCACTCTGGAGACCCTGACCAACGCTCGCGAAGCCCGCACCTGGCTGCTCGAGGAGCTCACCGCCAATGGCGCCATCGCCGAGGGCGACGAGGCTCAGCGTGCTGAGGCCATCAAGAAGCACTTTGTGGCCGTCTCCACCAACCTGGAGAAGGTTGAGGAGTTCGGCATCGACCCGGCCAACGCTTTTGGCTTCTGGAACTGGGTCGGCGGCCGTTACTCCGTCGACTCCGCCGTCGGCACCTCCCTGGCTGTGGTCTTCGGCCCGGCTCGCTTTGAGGAGTTCCTGCACGGCTTCCACGAGATCGACGAATACTTCGCCAAGACCCCGTTCGAGAAGAACGTCGTCGTGCTGCTCGGCATGCTGAACGTTTGGTACCGCAACTTCTTCAAGGCCGCTTCCCACGCCGTGCTGCCGTACGACCAGTACCTGCACCGCTTCCCGGCCTACCTGCAGCAGCTGACCATGGAATCCAACGGCAAGTCCGTGCGTTGGGACGGCACCCCGGTCACCACCGAAACCGGTGAGATCTTCTGGGGCGAGCCCGGCACCAACGGCCAGCACGCCTTCTACCAGCTGATTCACCAGGGTACTCAGCTCATCCCGGCCGACTTCATCGCGTTCGTCAACACCCCGAACCCGACCAAGGACGGCGACCAGGACGTGCACGAGCTGTTCCTCGGCAACTACCTGGCTCAGACCAAGGCCCTCGCCTTCGGCAAGACCGCCGATGAGGTCCGCGCTGAGGGCACTCCGGAAGAGATCGTCCCGGCCCGCGTGTTCACCGGCAACCGTCCGACCACCTCCATCTTCGGCGTTGCTCTGACCCCGTTCTCCCTCGGTGAGCTGATCGCCCTGTACGAGCACATCACCTTCGTTGAGGGCACCGTGTGGGGCCTCGACTCCTACGATCAGTGGGGCGTCGAGCTCGGCAAGCAGCTGGCCAAGCAGATCACCCCGGCCATCTCCAAGGATGACGAGGCTCTGGCCGCCCAGGATGCCTCCACCCAGTCCCTGATTGAGTTCTACCGCAAGAACCGTGAGTTCTGATCTCCACTTGCGTTCCAATCAGAACTCACGGTTCTTGCGACCGCAGCTGTGTTGTTTGGTGAGCAGTCTTGCGACTGCTCACGTCGCGAGTTCTGATTTCGCTGTGCTCCTTTTTGGCTCCCTGAAGATGAGGGAGCTGTCACCGATAGGTGACTGAGGGAGAGACCAAGCCCGGCAGTGTCATGCTGCCGGGCTTTTTATATGCGAGGTGTACCCTTGAAAACATACCTGCAAGGAGGCAGTACATGGTGGACACGCATAATCACGATACCGACTATCCGATGGCGGCCAACGTCTATTTCACGCGAGATATCAGCCCGGCCGGCCTGATGCGCGTGTACGAGGCGCTCGGCGCTCGCCCGCAAGGCAAAGTTGCCGTCAAACTCAGCTCCGGCGAAGGCGGCAATACGCACTACCTCCAGCCGGCGCTCATCAAGGACCTGGTACAGCATCTGAACGGCACCATTGTGGAGTGCAACACCGCCTATCCTGGCACGCGCGATATCTCCGCACACCATTGGCAGACCATCAAAGACCACGGTTTCCTTGACATCGCCCCTTGCGACATCCAAGACGAGGAAGGCGAAATCACCATCCCAGTCGAGGGCGGCAAGCGCATCACCGGTGACATCGTCGGCTCCCATTTCCCGAACTACGACTACTACGCCGTGCTCTCCCACTTCAAAGGCCATATGATGGGCGGCTTCGGCGGCGCACTCAAAAACATCTCCATTGGCATGGCCTCCTCGAACGGCAAGAAACGTCTGCACTCCGGTCAGGATGAGATCTTGCCTAACCCGTTCAGCGGTGATCAGGACTCCTTCCTCGAGGCAATGGCCGAAGCCGCAACCGCCGTGTTCAATGCGCTCAAAGGCAATATGTTCTTCATCAATGTGATGAACAATCTCTCTGTGGACTGCGACTGCGATGGCAACCCGCACCCGCCCGTCATGGCAGATATCGGCATCTGCGCCTCGCTCGACCCGGTGGCCGTGGATCAGGCCTGCGTGGACATGGTCTACGTTTCTCATGACAACAAGGAACCGCTCATCGAACGCATCGAATCCCGCCACGGTATCCACACCATCGAGCATGCCGTGGAGATGGGCCTCGGTTCGCGTGACTACCATCTCATCGATCTTGATCAGCGGTAAGAGCGCTAAAAAGGAGTTTTCATTATGCAAACCAATGCAACTGCAGTACGCACCTACGCACTGCCATCCGTCAGATTCCAATCCGCAGCCGCCGCGCTCGCCGTCATCGCCGCTGTGGCGTTGCCGCAGATTTTCCATGTAGCCGGTGCCGCGCTTGGTTTGGGAACTGCGCTTGGCCAGACGCTGTTGCCAATGCATCTGCCGGTGCTGCTGGTCGGATTGCTCGCTGGCCCTTATGCCGGCGCGGCAACCGGTGCTTTTGCTCCAATCATCAGCTTTGCCTTGACCGGCATGCCAATGGCGCCGATGGTGCCGTTCATGGTCATCGAGCTTGCAGCGTACGGTCTGTTCGCGGGAATATTGCGCGGAGTGGCTCTGCCAAACTCCATTCCTTCGCCCATCGCTTGGCTGATGAAACTGCTCGGTGCGCAGGTTGCCGGCCGTGTGGTTGATGCCATTGCGATTGCTGTGGCTGTTTATCTGCTCGGCAATGCCCAGATGTCCGTTGCCTCGGTTGCAGCCGCAGTTGTGACCGGTCTGCCGGGCTTGGTCCTGCAGTGGATTGCAATCCCGGTGATTATGTTCGTCGTGGATCGCAGACACGACTGATTAATGATGTCTGATATTGAACGTGCGAAAGCTTTGCTGCAATCTGACCCGGCACTTGGATGCGTGGCCTGCCGCAGTGACGCCGAAACCCTGACCGGCACTGGCAGAGGAGTGCGTCCACTGCTGCAATGGCTTGCCTCCGGGCAAAGCTTGGCTGGCTACTCTGCCGCCGACCGCGTGGTCGGCAAAGGCGCCGCACTGCTCTACGCCAAACTCGGAGCTAAAGCCGTCTATGCCGAGACAATGAGCGAAGCAGGGCTAGCGACCTTGCAGGGCAACGGTATCGAAGCTTCGTACGGCACCCTAGTGCCGATGATTCTCAATCGAACCGGCACCGGCATGTGCCCAATCGAACAGTCGGTGACAACCATTAGCGATCCAGTCGTCGCCGAGCCGGCTATCCGCGCAGCTGTAGTTAAGCTGATGCAGAGCTGATTCTTTGATCTCCGCCGCCTACTCCATATCAAGCGGTTGCTTGCTGGTGGGGGCGGGGAAAGCCTGATCGAGCAATGCAAGCTCGTCGGCGGAAAGCTTGAGATCGCGGGCCTGAAGGTTGGCCCGCACATGCTCGGCATTGCCGCTGCAAGGAATCGCGATGGTGTCGGGCCGGTGCAGCACGAACGCCAGCAGCACTTGGATTGGCTCGACACCGTGGTCGGACGCGACGGTACGTACAGCCGGCGATTCCAGCAGACCGCGGCGCAATGTGCCGGCCTGCGCCAACGGGCAATATGCCATCAGCGGCAAGCCATGCGCGTCCATCCAAGGCAGCAGGTCGTATTCCACGCCGCGCGAACCGAGATGATAGAGATCCTGATTGACCGCACAGGCCTCGCCGCCCGGTGTTGCGAACAGTTCGCGCATATCGTTCGTATCGAAGTTGGATACGCCCCAGTTGCGAATGAGACCATCGTCCTTGGCCTGTTCCATGCATTCTACGGTTTCTGCCAGCGGCACCGAGCCGCGCCAATGCAGCAGATACATGTCCAAATAATCCGTGCCGAGCCGCTTGAGCGACGCCTCCAGACTGCGGCGCAGATGCCGCCGGCCTGCGTTATGCGGATATACCTTGGAGACGATGAACAGTCGGGAGCGGTCGTAGCCGGCAATCGCGCGGCCTACCAGCGATTCCGCGCGCCCATCGGCATACATTTCCGCGGTATCAATCAGAGTGATGCCTGCATCAAGACCAGCGCGAAGCGCGGCGATCTCCTGGGTTTCTGGGTGCCGGCCTTCGGCTAAGTGCCATGTGCCCATACCGAGCCGGGGCATTGGTGTGTTCATGATTTAAGGATAGACCCCGCAGCGAATCATTCTCATTAAGAAATGTGCGGGGATTTTAGGCGGCGAACCGCACAGCAGAGCATAAAAAAATGGCGGAATCGCAATGATTTCGCCATTGTTCGTTTGATTGCTTATGTGCGATTTCCCCGCACAGTTTGAGCACCGCCGCCAAACTGTGCAGGCTCCGGGACAAGCCTGTCGATGTCGCTGATGCCGATGACTTGACCGTGCCGGGTGCTGAAAGTCTCGTTGCCTCCGTAGACAACGTATCGGTGGTCGGAGTCGAGTCCCATTGCTGGGGCGAGGTCCTCGAGGTTTTCAAATGCCTTCGGCTTGTAGGTAGTGGATGATTTCACTTCGATGGCGTACTGGGGATGTCCGCCCTTTTCAATGATGAAATCGATTTCCTTCTGATTGCTGTCCCTCCAGTAGAAGAGTTTCGGTTCGCGACCGATTGCTTGGTACTGTTTGATGATTTCGACGGCGATGACGTTCTCGTACAGGTTACCTCGATATTGGCTGGTGAGCAGTTGGCTGGAGGAGTCCATGCCCAGCAGGTTCGCGGCGAGTCCGGTGTCGTAGAAGTAGAGTTTCGGTGCTTTGATGAGTCGCTTCCCGTAGTTTCTGTGGTAAGGGTGCAGTCGAAAGATGATGAAGCTTGTTTCCAAAACGGATAGCCAATCTCGGGCGGTTTCGACGCTGATTCCGCAATCATTGGCGAGGCTGGTGATGTTGAGGACTTCGCCAACGCGGGTGGCGCACAGCGTGAGGAACGTGTTGAACTCAGGTATTTTCCTGACTCCGAGTTCGGTACGGACATCACGGTCTATATAGGTCTCCACATAGCTGGGGAAGAAGTCGGCCGGATCAATGCCCATTGACACGGGACGGGGATAGCAGCCGTTGAAGAGAAAGTTATCGATGGTATCCGGAATTTGCCCGGAGGCGGTGATTTCCGCATAGGACAAAGGAAGCAGATGAAGCACGGCGACGCGTCCGGCCAGCGATTGGGAGACACGTTGCATGAGTAGGAAATTCTGTGATCCGGAAAGGATGTATTGGCCGGGCTCATTGCGTTGATCAATCACGCCTTGAAGATAGGAAAATAGTTCGGGGACGCGTTGTACTTCGTCCAGAATCACATGATTGTCGTATCTGGAGAGGAAAGCTCGTGGATCATCCAATGCGAGCTCGCGTATATCCTCATTCTCGAGCGAGACGTAACGGTAATCCGGGAACGTCTCTTTTACAAGGGTGGATTTACCGCTTTGCCGTGGCCCAGTCAACGTGATCGCGTGGAAAAGCTTCGCCAAGGAAAGCAGTTTTGCAGTAAGTGCGCGAGGAATCATGGACTGCTCCTATATCCGCCTCCTAGTGACATTGAGCTGTGGAGGGCGAGCATAATCGACGCATTGTTAGTAGTCGATTTGCATAAGTTCTAATTGATGATTTACATACATTATACTCATCGATTTACATAGATCAAAATCTTTGATTTACATAAGCAGAATATTCACCGATCGTGGTGAACCCTAAGATTGATTGAAACGTTAGAGTTAGGCGGCGATTGCACAGCAGAACATAAGAAAATGGCGGGATCGCAATGATTCCGCCATTGTTCGTTTGATTGCTTATGTGCGTTTTCCGCGCACAGTTCGAGTGATGCCACCGAACTGTGTACGGGCGCGATGCCATAGGCTATGCTGGAACCGCATCTGAAATATTTCAGAAACCGGGTGAAGGGGTAGTTCGATGGTCGCAGGCTCACGCAAAGCGACGCTTCATGATGTGGCGAAGTGCGCGCATGTTTCGGTGGCGTCGGTCTCGAATTATCTCAATGATTACCCATATATGAGGCCGTCCACGCGTGAGCGGATCCAGAAGGCCATAGATGAGTTGGGTTATGTAACCAACCAACAGGCTCGAAACCTGCGTTCCGGGCGTACTGGATTGATCTCGCTATCATTGCCTGATTTGAATCAGATTTATTTTGCTGAACTCGCGGAAGAGACCATCAAGCAGGCCCGCGAATACGGATATCGGGTGATTATCGAATCGACGGGTAATGATCGCCAGCGGGAAATCGAGAGTGCTCGTGCCATGGCCAGCAATATGACCGATGGTCTGATTCTGAGCCCCACGCAGTTACGCACGGAGGATATTCCCGAACTTGAGGGTGATTATCCTCTGGTGGTATTGGGCGAGCGTCTGTTCGGTGCTCCGGCTCCGCATGTGGTGATGGCTAATGAGACCGCAGCCAGGGCGGCAACTGAGCATTTGCTGAAGGCGGGCTGCCGCACGATTGCGGTAGTCGGTGGAACTTTGGATGATTCCGTTCCGTCATCCCGCTCGATGCGTACCAAAGGTTATGTGAATGCGTTGGCCGATCATGGCCAGTCCGTGCGGGGTGAACTGGTTCGCGAAATCGGTGAATGGACCAGTGCGGAAGGGGCCAAAGCCGTACGTGACATGTATGCGCAAGGCATTCGGCCGGATGGTATTTTCGCGTTGAATGATTTGCTTGCCATGGGTGTGATTAGTCAGCTGCGCGAGATGCGCGTGCGCGTGCCGGAAAGCGTTCGTGTGGTGGGCTTCGATGATATTGATGAAGCAAAGTACACCATTCCGTCATTGACCACAGTGGATCCGGGGCGTGCGAAAATCGCCAAGTTGGCGATTGAATCGATTCTTGATCAGCTCAACAATAGGGCACGTGCGCCGAGGAGTCGTATCGATGTGGGGTTCCAGCTGAAATATCGCGCATCTTCTCCGCAGGTGTAGCGGTTCACGGCACGGTGAGGCGACGCATGCTGTGGCATGTGGGTCTTCTTCCGCAGACGCAGCGGTTGGCGAGGTCACCAAAGATTCGTGGTTCCCGAAATTCCTGGTCGGTTCGCGCAGACTAGGACGCCTGTAATGTAAAGATGCGCGGCTCCCTGAAATTTCGAGCCTGTTTACGTAGACCGGGTTGCCTGTAATGCACGGATGAGACGCTGAATAAGAGAGACGCAGTGCGGCGTGTCGCCAACAATTCCAATGTGTCCAAGGGTGTGAAAACCGGTAAATTGACAATCTTCTGAATTGTTATAGAATCGTTACCAACAAAGAAATCTGAAACGTTCTAGAAAACCGGTGCGCAGAAGCGTCGGATAGGTTTCGCGAGATAGGGCCGCGAGGTTGTTGCGGCGTTTATTTCGCGCATTTTCTGAAACGTTTCACAAAGCCTGTGAGAGAACCAAGGGAGGTTACTATGACGGCAAGCGCTGAAAGCGTTTCCGTGAAAGCGGGAACGGCAACAAGCCGCAGGGGAGAGGCGGTGAACGCAGCGAAGTCGGAGCGGCGCCGCGCCTCAAAGAGCGGCGAATCCATGAACTCCTGGCAAAGCAAGCTACGTCCATACCTGTTCATCGCGCCACTGGTCATTCTGTCCGGTGTATTCATCTACTACTGCATCGGTTTCACCGTGGCTACTTCATTTACCGACTGGGATGGCATCTCTGACGAGATGGACTTCATCGGACTGAAAAATTATGCGAAGCTGCTTGCTCCCGGTTCGGTGTTCTGGACAGCCTTGAAGAACAACATCATCTTCATGGTGGTCACTGTGGTCATCCAGGCCGGCCTGGGTCTGCTCCTCGCAGTGATTCTTAAAGAGCGCTTACGTGGCTCGAACCTCTTCAAAGCCATTTTCTTCATGCCTATCGCTATGGCACCTGTCATCATCGCAGCCATCTTCCGCATCATCATGGATCCGAATGTCGGCGCCATCAATGAGGCTTTCCGCTTCCTGCATCTGGATTTCCTCGCGCAAAGCTGGCTGGGTGACCCGAAAATCGCGTTGTACTCGATCTGCGCCATCAACATCTTCGAATGGATGGGCTTCTCGATGATCATCTACTACGCCGGCCTCATGTCCATATCCGAAGACATCTATGAAGCCGCAAAAATCGATGGCTGCGGATTCTGGAACACGCTTTTCCGCATCACCATTCCGAACCTGTCCGGCACCACCAACACCTTGATTCTGCTTGGCATCGTCGGTTCGCTGAAGACATTCGATATCGTCATCCAGACCACCGGCGGCGGCCCTGGTCGATCCACCGAGTTCCTGAACACCTACCTGTACAAGGCCGGCGTGCAGCAATTCAATGGCGGTCTGTCCGCAGCCATCGGCGTTATGGTGCTCATCATCGCCGTGGTGCTTTCCATCATCCAAGTCATCGTCAACAACAAGGCCAACAAGTAAAGAAAGGACGGTACCATGAAGCGCAAACTCAGCACCACGATCATCATGTACGTGGTCCTCTTCTTCTTCCTGGCCATCTGGCTGTTCCCCATCGTTACGGCTATCACCAAGTCACTGCAGGTCGGTGGTTTCGCCAGCTACCATTCGGTAATCGCCAATCCGGATGTGCATTATTTCCGTGTGGTGTTCAACTCGTTGTTCATCGCACTGGTCACCGCAATCGTTGTAGTGTTCATCACCTCGCTTGCAGGCTTCGCCTTCTCGAAGATGAAGTTCATCGGTCAGAACGTTATCTACGTACTGATGCTCGCCTGCATGGCGGTACCAATCGCATCGGTGACCATGCCGTTGTTCTTCACCATCAAGACCTTCGGCCTGACGAACACCTACCTCGGCATGATCATTCCGCTTGTGGCCTTCAACGCCCTGCAGATGCTCTTGCTCTGGCGCAACTACTTCGACGGTATCCCCAACGAGATCATCGAAGCTGCACGAGTGGATGGCTGCTCCACCTGGCGCATCTACCTGCGCATCCTGATGCCGATCTCCACCCCAATGATCGCCACCACAGGCGTGCTCACATTCGTCTACTCCTGGAACGAGTACCTGATTCCGTTGCTGCTCATCCGCGATGAATCCAAGTACACGGTCACGCTGGCCTCCACCTACTTCATGGAAACCCGCAGCCAGACTCCGGAGATGGTGGCGCAGGAATACGCGGCCCTGATTCTCATGACCATCCCATCCATCATCGTCTACCTGATTAGCCAGAAATGGCTGCAGTCCGGCATCACCGCCGGCGCCGTCAAGAGCTGAGGTGAGTAAGATGTTCGCAACAATCGCCCCGCTGACCGGTCGCACATATGTGAACCCGACTCCGTATGCGGATGGCAACATCCATACCGCCCCGGACCCGTTCGTCATTCGCTATCGCAGTCTGTATTACTGCTATGCCACCGACGAGCACGGTATCTTGGTTTCCACTTCTCCCGATCTTGTTCACTGGACCTCACGTGGGTATTGCTACACCGAGGTCGGGCGCAAAAACTATTGGGCACCCTCCGTAATTCTCATCAACGGCGTATTCCACATGTATTTCTCGAACATGCCAGAGAACGAGGTGGACACCCACAACGAAATCATGCGCGTGGCCACCAGCGTCGATCCGCTTGGCCCATTCGAGAAGCGCGCGGAGCTGTTCAACACCTTCGCCATCGATTCCCAGGTAGTCTGGGGCGATGATGGCCAACTGTATCTGCTCTACGCAGACAATCAGGTCACTGGCCTATCCGAGGACCGGCCAGGTACCTCGGTGATGATTGATCGACTGGTCACCCCGTTTGTTCGTGAAGATAAGCCGCGTCCGCTTATTGTGCCCACGATGGATGAGGAGATCTTCGCCCGCAACCGTTTCGGTGATGGCCGCGATTGGCATACCGTGGAAGGCGCCACGTATTTCACCTACCGCGACCGCGCCTTCATCACCTATTCCGCCAATGCCTATGAGCACGAGGATTACTTTGTCGGCTACTCCACCGCTCCGCTGCCTTCCGATCCAGCACAAGCGCACGTCGATACCCTCGATTGGACCAAACATCTCAACAGTTCCAGTTTTGACCCACTGCTGATTCGCAGCCCGCAAGTGGAAGGCACCGGGCATAATTCCATCGTCAAAGCTCCCAACGCCATTGATGATTGGATTGTGTACCACGGCCGCAATGCCGCTGATGAGCTGTATGTGGGCACTGAACAGCGTGTGATGCGTATCGATCCGCTCTATTACGCGGAAAACGGGCTTGACACGCTTGGTCCTACCGCTGATGAGCAGGATGCTCCACTGAGCGGCAACATACAGGATGACTTTGCGCAGGGGCTGGCGGATCAGTGGACCTTGATTTCCGGTGCCGCGCATGCCTCGGCCGGTGCAAGTTCAGATGAGGCCGCCTCCGCAGCCCTGATCGCCGACGAATCCGGTACATTCCTTGCGGTGGCCGGTGAGCCATCCGCCACGCAGGTGTTGGATGTATGGGCCAAAGCGCCAGTGACTCCGCTGGGTGCCAGGTTCGGTCTCATAGTCCGTTATACGGATGACCACAATCTCACCAAAGTCGAAATTGATGCGGGTCGCCGCCTTGTCTCAGTCATTGATGTGATTGGTGGTGTCGCTTCCGAACGTGTTGTTCGTACTGGGTTCGAGGGGTTCGATTTCGTAGCCTGGCATGACTACCGCGTTGAACGGCGTTACTGCCGGCTGGATGTCACCATCGACGGTCGTGTCTTCGAATCCTGCACGATAAGTGACCGGCCCGGGCGTGCTGGCCTGTTCGCCTTGCGTACGGCTGCGGCGTTCAGCGCATATGTGGCCACCGAACACGTGGATCTGTGGGGCGCCCGCTTGCGCGACTTCGGTCGTGAGATTCAGTCGAGCGGATTGCTGACCATCAGCGATGGCGTGCGACCGCACGGCGTCAAACCCGCCGATATCACGCTGCGCGCACCGCTGCATGGCAATCGTTTCGTTCTGGATTTCGCTTCGCAAACGGATCGAGGCCAGACACTGATCGCCATGGGCGATTACCGCCTGTCCATCACCACGGCCGGAGTCGAGCTCATGCATGATGGCACCGCGTTGGATGCCGTCGTTCAGCCGGAACGCTTGCGTGAGCTGAACGATCAGATTCGCCGCGACCAGTTTGGTCGAGCGATAGTCACTGTTCGCATCGAATCACTGAACAGCCTGCTGCGCATTCATGTCCGTGGCAAGAGCTGGCAAGTGCCGCTTGGCGAAGATGGATTGCAGCAGGCTTGCATCACGCTTGACCGCACTGCTTTGACCGGATATACGAGGACCGCTCTCGTGTCCGCTAATAGGAAAGGAGCGTAAAGCCATCGCTTAAATCATCGCATCACGGCTGGTCGGGTTCCTCCTCGCCTAAGCGTCAGCCGTGATACGTCCCTCTATTCCTTCAACTCGTCATTACAACAAACATCATCAATTCCGCTTTCCACAACGGTGTGAAACAAGAGAAATAAGGAGAACATCATGTTCAACATGAAGAAGACAATCGCTGCAATAGGTGCGCTGGCTATGTCAGCAGGTCTGCTGGCAGGTTGCGGCTCCGGTTCGGGTTCCAGTTCCGACGAAGGATTGGGCACTGCAGACAATCCGGTAACCCTGACTTTCTGGACTTGGCAGCCCACTGATGCTCAGTGGAAGAGCATTTACGCCGCATTCGAGAAGAAGTATCCGAACATCAAGATTGATTGGTGGCGTACTTCCGAAATGGCTGATTACCAGAAGAAGCTGCAGACTTCGATGGCTGGTGGCGAAGGCCCGGATGTGTTCGGTGTGCAGGCTGGATCCACAGTGGAACAGTACGGCCGATTCGCCGAGGATATGAAGGATCTGGCCGACAAATACATGCCAGGCTGGGACTCCAAGGTCGCTGAAGGTGCTGTCGAGCAGACCACCAACTCGGATGGCAAGATGGTGGCCATGCCGACCATCACCTCCGGCTCCGAGTACATTCTGTACAACAAGACCTTGCTGGACGAGAACGGCGTCAAGGTGCCGACCACCTACGACGAGCTGGTGGAGGCCAACAAGACGCTGGTTTCTAAGGGGCTGATGCCAATGGCACTCGGCGCGAAGGATGGCTGGCATTTGGATGATATCTTCGTGTGGCTATCCAATCAGTATGGGGAAGGTGATGTGTACAAGGCTGCCGACGGCAAGGCCAAGTTCACTGATGAGACCTTCGTCAAGACCATGAAGGCCTGGAAGCAGATGATCGATGATGGTCTGTTCCAGGATGGTGCCGTGGGAACGGCCACCTACCCGGATGCCCGCGATAACTACTTCTACGCTCGTAAGACCGCGTTCTTCCCGACTGGCTCCTGGCATGTTTCCGCCGTACTGCCCAACGATGAAACCAAAGGTACCGCAGTAGAGAAGGATGAGCTGGGCATGATGGAATTCCCGACAGTCGGCGACAAGGCCACCGGTCCGACCACCGGCGTGGACTTTGGCTTGGCGGTGAACAAGGACTCCAAGAAGCAGGAGGCCGCGATGAAGTTCATCGAGTTCATGACCACTGGTGAGGGCCAGCAGGAATGGATCAATACTCTGCAGGGTGCGCCGGTAGATAAGGATATGAAGGTCGAAGTGCCGTCTGACGCCACCGAATCCGCGAAGACCAGCATTGATTTGGTAACCAAGGGCCAGGCCGAATCCAAGCTCCAACGCAAGCTCACTTCCCAGGAGCTGAATGATGAGATTGGCGTGCAGATGCAGAACATCTACACCGGCGATGCCACGGTGGAATCCGCTCTGAAGTCCATCCAGCAGGTCAATGAGTCGATTGAACGATAACCAACTCCGCAGCGAACGGTTCTCAATAAGAATCGTGCGCGGATTGTAGACGGTAAATCGCACAGCGGGATAGAACAAATGGCGGAATCGCAATGATTTCGCCATTGTTTGTTTGAGTGATTATGTGCGATTATCCCGCACAGTTCGAGCACCGCCGCCGAACTGTGCGGGGATGGACGCACGTCCATAAGCTGCCGTAGACTTTTGCTTTGCTGTGTCGAGAAGCAGGCCGCCGCATAAGCCGGCTTCTCCAAGGGTCCAGCCGGACTTGACTTTCGGCGGATTGACAGGCTTCCCAAGGGCAAACCCAAGGGATATACGTGAGCGATTACGCCCGGCAATGCAACAACACGGGCAGTGATCCTTGACCTGGGGCTGATATGCGGCAGCACTGAAGGAACAACAATGGTTAACGCTATTGAGGCTTTTGACGCCAAGCACATGAAGCCGGCTGAGGAAATCCCGGCCTTCCGTCCCGGCGACACCGTCGACGTGAACGTGAAGATCAAGGAAGGCAACAACTCCCGTATCCAGACCTTCACCGGCGTGGTGATCGCTCGTCAGGGTGCTGGCGTTCGTGAGACCTTCGTGGTCCGCAAGATCAGCTTCGGCACCGGTGTGGAGCGTCGTTTCCCGGTTCACTCCCCGTCCATCGAGTCCATCAAGCTCGTGCGTAAGGGCCGTGTGCGCCGCGCCAAGCTGTACTACCTGCGTGCTCTGCGCGGCAAGGCCGCTCGTATCGTCGAGCGCCGCGACAACTCCGCTAAGTGAGTTCGTCGGTAGGTTTGTTGCAGCTTGCGACTGTAAGGTCGCGCGAATAAACCGTGAAATTCAGCCCGGAATCATTCGTGGTTCCGGGCTGAATTCGTATTGGGCAAGTAAGATGGAGCCCGTTTATATGTCGGCCGCAGACTATGCAGGCAGCAGTCTGAACCACGGAGGATACGCAAATGCAGGATGATCAGGAGAACGAACCACTTCCGATTTCCGTAATTGCTGAAGTTCCCGAGGTCGGATCGCAGCAGCTCGCTGAAGTCGATGGCGGCCGCGCCACTGCCGACGCCGATGCGAATGCCGAATCCTCGGCACGCGATTTGCGCACCGTGCAGGTCGCTGATCATGGGGTTGACGTGACTCCCGTACCTCCCGCCGCTCCGATTGCCGCGGTTGCGGCCACTACTTCGGCAGTTGCAGGCGGTACGGCGGCAAAACGGCATGCCAGACGAAACGAACAATCCAACGACCGCTTCACTGTGCGCGATTTCTTCCTCTGGTGCGGTGTACCGGTCCTGATCGTGATACTGGTTCGCATATTCCTTCTGGGATTCTATGAAATCCCCTCACGCTCCATGATGGATACGATTGTGCCCGGGGACCGCGTGGTGGCCAGCAAACTCACGCCGAAATACTTTGATTTGCAGCGCGGTGATGTGGTGGTCTTCAAAGATCCGAACAATTGGCTGAGCGCCGAACAAAGCAGTGGACTCGGCGGCGGATTCCTCATCAAACGTCTGATTGGACTGCCCGGCGATGTTGTGGAATGCAAAGGTGCGGGCCAGCCCATCACCATCAATGGCGTGGCGATCAATGAGTCCTCGTACATTCGCCCTGGCGTCGATCCCAGCGCCTTCCCGTTCTCGGTGACCGTGACCGAAGGCCATGTGTTCGTGATGGGCGACAATCGCGCCAATTCAGCCGATTCCCGCTACCATCAAGACGATGGTGACCACGGTCTGGTGCCTATTTCCGATATCGTCGGTACAGGTCTGGTCACGTACTGGCCGCTGGATCGCATCGGTGTGCTCGACGCCCACCATGACGTCTTCGCCAATGTTCCCAACCGCAACGCCTCCGCCTCTTGAATCATGCCGAAAATCACACCAACACTCGACCTTGAACGAAGCCTTGCCTCCCAAGGCTATGACCTGATCGTCGGATTCGACGAGGTCGGCCGCGGCGCGCTCGCCGGACCGGTGATGGTCGGATGCGCTGCGATCTGGGCTCATGACCTGTCTGCGGACGGTGCTGTTGACGCGCTCGATGTGCCCGCAGGCGTGGCTGATTCCAAGATGCTCACCGAGTATCGCCGTGAAGCCATTTACGATGAACTGTGCGATTGGTGCGCCGCCTGGGCGGTCGGCCAGGCAAGCAATGCCGAAATCGACGATTGGGGCATTTCCTATGCCCTCGGCATTGCGGCCTTACGCGCGCTCGACCAAGTCGAACGACAACTCGGTTTGGACGGTGCCGGGCAGCTGCGCGTCGGCGCAATCCTCGATGGTCCAAGCGACTACATCACCAAAGCATTAGGTACTTTTGATGCCCCAGATGTGCCGATTCCGGCCGCGGTTACCACCAAAGTCAAAGGTGACCAGCATTGCGCCACTGTAGCCACCGCCGCGGTAATCGCCAAAGTCACCCGAGACCGACTGATGGTCGACCTCGCCGGCAGCAATCCGGCATATGCACCATATGAATGGGAGCATAACAAGGGGTATGGCTCCGCGACGCATCGCGCAGCCATTGCCGAGCATGGCCCGAGCCCGCTGCATCGCATCAGCTGGCATCTGACCTGATTGCGTCGCGCTTTTGCCAATCAAGAATCATTGCGACACGGCGATGTGAGCGTTAACGCCGGTTTGCAAAAACGCGCTAAAGTCAATGGTAAAGGAGTTCATTCAACGGTCTGGCAACGGATGCCGACCGCAAGCGGAAAGGTTCAGGTGGTATGGTGAACAGCCGCAGACCAAGTAAACGTCCGTCCATGTTTGAAGTGGCCAAGCTGGCGGGTGTCAGCCACCAGACCGTTTCCCGTGTCATCAACAATTCCCCCGATGTCTCCGACGCCACTCGAGCCAAAGTGCAGGCCGCGGTCGATCAGCTTGGTTACCGCCCGTCCAATTCCGCGCGTGCCTTGGCTTCCCGCCGCTCCCGCACGATTGGACTTATCGCGGGCGGCATGAAATTCTTCGGCCCGATCTCCGCCATCGCGTCCATCGAATCCATCGCACGCGAACACGGCTTGTTCATGAGCGTGATGATGGTGCACGAGGCGCTGTGCACCCAAGCCGAATTCGATAACCTTTGTGATACGTTCATCGAACAGAACGTGGACGCCTTTATCTTCCTGACCCCCACGGATGTGATGTTCGCCGCTGCCTGCCGGGCCAAGGTCAGCCAGCCGCGCGTCATCGTCACCTCCACGCACGGGCAGATGACCGTGCGCGAGGGGCTGAGCCTGATTTCCGCGGACAACAAGCGCCGCACCGCCATCGTGGGCATCGACCAGTGGGATGCGATGGCCAAAGTCGTGGGGCTGATGAGCGAATACGGGCATAAGTCAGCCTTGTATTTCGCCGGTCCGAACGAATGGCGCGACGCGCACACCCGTCTGGATGCGTGGCGCAAACTCTCTGCCATGCATTCCATCGATTCCCAGATCGTGCGCTGCCATACCTGGGATTCGGACGAATCGTACGCGCAGATGAATCATCTGCTGGATGAATACGGTATGAAGGGCGCGCCATTGCCTACCGCAGTGGTATCTGCCAACGATAGCCAGGCGGTCGGCATCATCCGCTCACTGCACGAGCATAAGCTGCGGATTCCGCAGGATATCAGCGTGGTGGGCTTCGACGACATGCCGGGCATGGATAATCTCTACCCGCCGCTGACCACCGTGCACCCTGATTTCGAGGCGCTGGGCGGCGTGGCGATGCGCGAGACGCTGCGGCTGCTGGGGGAGGGCTCCGAGCCGGTATTCCTGACGAATCAGCATGGCGTGGGCCTGATTCCCGCCAAAGTGATGAGCCGCAGCTCCCTGGGTCCAGCCCCGCGCAGGTAACCGTAGACCGGCATTTCGCTCGCTGTTATCGATTCGTTATAAAGCGAGCAACGCTATAAGTTGTGTCGAACCTCGGTTATAGGTACAATGATTTTCGGAAATTGTGAGCGCTAACAAAAACGCCCCAAGGAAGGGGAGCAAACCCCGGCGCTCCACAGGGTAAGGATAGATATGGCAGTTATCGACAATGCGGCCGAGCAGGTCGCTAGCATCGCCGAGAAGATCCGCGCGGGTAAGACCACGCTGGGCATTGAGTTCGGTTCCACCCGAATCAAGGCCGTTCTGATTGACGACACCTTCCACACCATCGCTTCCGGCGACTACAGCTGGGCTTCCCACCTCGAGGATGGCCTGTGGAGCTACTCCACCGAAGAGATCTGGGGTGGTTTGCAGCACGCTTACGCATCCATGGCCAACGATGTCGAGACCGCATACGGTGAGAAGCTCACCCACATCGGCCACATCGGCTTCTCCGCCATGATGCACGGCTACCTCGCCTTCGACGAGAACGGCGAGCTGCTCGTCCCGTTCCGCACGTGGCAGAACACCAACACCTCCGAAGCTCACCAGAAGCTTTCCGAGCTGTTCCAGTACAACATTCCTGAGCGTTGGTCCATTGCTCACCTCTACCAGGCCGTGCTCAACAAGGAAGAGCACGTCGGCAAGGTCGCCTACTTCACCACTTTGGCCGGTTACGTGCACTGGAAGCTCACCGGCAAGAAGGTGCTTGGCGTCGGCGATGCCTCCGGCATGTTCCCGATCGACCCGACCACCCACACCTACGAAACCGAATTCATCGAGAAGTTCGACGCCCTGCCTGAGGTTGCCGCACAGCCTTGGAAGCTCGAGAACCTGCTGCCGACCCCGCTTGTGGCCGGCACCCCGGCTGGCGAGCTGACCGAAGAAGGCGCCAAATTGCTCGATCCGTCCGGCACCCTGAAGCCCGGTATCGTGCTTGCACCGCCGGAAGGCGACGCTGGCACCGGCATGGTGGCCACCAACTCCGTGCGCGTGCGCACTGGTAACGTCTCCGCCGGTACCTCCATCTTCGCCATGGTCGTGCTCGAGCACAAGCTCAAGGCCCTGCACCCGGAAGTCGACCTGGTCACCACCCCAGCCGGCGATTTAGCCGGCATGAGCCATGCCAACAACTTCACCTCCGACCTGAACGCTTGGGTTGGTCTGTTCGGCCAGTTCGCCAAGGCCATCGGCCAGCCGGTCGACGCCGGCACCCTGTACGGCACCCTGTTCCGTGCAGCCATTGCCGACGATGTTGACGCCAACTGCGGCGGCCTGCTGAACTACCCGTTCCGTTCCGGCGAGTTTCTGGCCGGTCTGCCCGAAGGCCGCCCGCTGTTCGCCCGCAGCCCTGAGGCTCACATGACCCTTGGCAACTTCATGCGCGCACAGCTCTTCTCCGCATTCTCCCCGGTCAAGATCGGTATGGATGTGATGACCAAGCAGGAGCACGTGCAGATTGATTCCCTCGTGGGTCACGGCGGCATCTTCACTACCCCGAAGGTCGCCCAGAAGATTCTGGCCGCCGCCTTCAACACCCCGATTAAGGTCATGTCCACCGCTGCGGAAGGCGGCGCATGGGGCATGGCAGTGCTCGCCAACTACCTGTGGAACACCAACGAAGACCACTCCAACCTGGCCGACTACCTCGATGGTTGCGTCTTCAAGGACGCCCAGTCTGTCACCGAGACCCCGGTGGCCTCCGACGTCATCGGCTTCGAGGACTTCTTCGCTCGCTTCTCCAAGGGTCTGCCGATCGAGCACACCGCCATCGAGTCCATCAACCTCGAAGACAAGTAAGTTTGCAACAAGCTTCCAACTAAGTGGAAAGGAAAACCAACAATGGCAACTTTGGCTGATTACGGCCCCGAGGTTCGCGCCGAGGTCAAGCAGGTTCGTGAGGTCGTCTCCAACCTGCACCAGCAGCTGATCAAGTGGAACCTGGTCGTCTGGACCGCAGGCAACGTCTCCCAGCGCCTGCACACCGCCGACCTGTTCGTCATCAAGCCCTCTGGCGTTCGCTACGAGAACCTGACCCCGAACTCCATGGTCGTCGTTGATCTTGACGGCAACGTTGTCGACGGCACCGAAGCCCCGTCCTCCGACACCGCTTCCCACGCCTACATCTACCGCAACATGCCTGACGTCTACGGTGTTGTGCACACCCACTCCACCTACGCCACCGCATGGGCTGCTACCGGCCAGAACATTCCTTGCGGCCTGACCATGATGGGCGACGAGTTCGGTGGCCCGGTCCCGGTTGGTCCGTTCCGCCTCATCGGCTCTGAGGCCATCGGCAAGGGCGTTGTCGAGACCCTCAAGAAGTACCCGAAGTCTCCGGCTGTCCTCATGCAGAACCACGGACCCTTCACCATCGGCAAGGATGCAGAAGGCGCTGTCAAGGCCGCTGCCATGACCGAGGAAGTCGCTCACACCATGTGGGCCGCCAAGCAGCTCGGCGACATCATCGAGATCGACCAGGCCGATATCGATAAGCTGAACGACCGCTACCAGAACGTCTACGGTCAGCACTGATCCGGCGGAGTGTCCGCGGCGTTGCTCCTCGGTCGACGTACCTTTGTACGCCTTCCCTCGGTGCGCCTTGCGGACACACACGCCGGCCCAGTGCTTCCAGCACTGCTTCTCTCGGCTCCCTCTGATGAGGGAGCTGGCAGCCGAAGGCTGACTGAGGGAGAGAAGTGGAAAAACAGCAGGCTTCGTAAGAAGCCTCCCAAAACTTACATCCAAATCCTCGTACACAACGAAGTAAATAAAAGGAGCCATTATGGCAATGGAAAACCCCTTTGAGGGCAAGGAAATCTGGTTCGGCGTCGGTTCCCAGGACCTGTACGGCGAGGAAGCTCTGCGTCAGGTCGCTGAGCACTCCGCTGAAATGGTCGACTACCTGAACAAGACCGGCAAGATCCCGGCCAAGATCGTCCTGAAGCCGACCCTGAAGTCCTCCGACGGCGTCAAGCAGTTCATGGTCGAAGCCTCCGCCAACCCGAATGTTATCGGCGTCATCACCTGGTGCCACACCTTCTCCCCGGCCAAGATGTGGATCCGTGGCCTCGAAGTGCTGACCAAGCCGCTGTTGCAGCTGGCCACCCAGCACCACAAGGAGATTCCGTGGGAGACCATCGACATGGACTTCATGAACCTGAACCAGGCCGCACACGGCGACCGTGAGTTCGGTTACATCGTCTCCCGCCTCGGCATTCCGCGCAAGATTGTCGTCGGCCACTACACCGATCCGGAAGTCGCTGAGAAGGTCGGCACCTGGGCTCGCGCTTGCGCCGGCTGGGATGCCTCCAACAACATGAAGGTCATGCGCTGGGGCGACAACATGCGTAACGTTGCCGTCACCGAAGGCGACAAGACCGAAGCCGAGCGCGTGTTCGGCGCTTCCATCAACACCTGGGCCGTCAACGAGCTCGTCGCCGCATACGACGCCGTCAAGGACGATCAGGTTAAGGAAATCATCGAGGACTACAAGGCCAAGTACGACGTTGACCCGGCTCTGCTGGATGCCAAGTACGACTCCCTGTTCATCGCAGCCAAGGAAGAGGCTGCCATGGTCAACATGATGCGCGCCAACGGCTGCACCGCCGGCGTCGACAACTTCGAAGACCTCGGCGCTCTGCCGCAGCTGCCGGGCGTTGGCCCGCAGCGCTTCCCGTCCGAGTACGGCTGGGGCTTCTCCGCTGAAGGCGATTGGAAGACCGCCGTCCTCGTCCGCATCGGCGCTGTGATGGGCTACGGCCTCGAGGGTGGCGCCTCCCTGATGGAGGACTACTCCTACAACTTCACCGAGGGCAACGAGCTCGACATGGGCTCCCACATGCTCGAGGTCTCCCCGGCCATCGGCACCATCGCCAAGCCGAAGTTGGAGATTCACCCGCTGGGCATCGGCGGCAAAGCCGACCCGGTCCGCCTGGTCTTCTCCGGCAAGCCGAAGAAGGACGCCGTCGTGGTCTCCATGGCCGACGAGCGCGAACGCTTCCGCCTGCTCATGGACGTCGTCGACGTTGTCGAGCCGCAGGGCTCCCTGAAGGAGCTTCCGTGCGCTCGCGCCGTCTGGAAGCCGCAGCCTGACCTGAAGACCGCTGTCCAGTGCTGGATCACCGCCGGTGGCTCTCACCACACCTGCATGACCACCTCCGTTGGTCGCGAGGCTTGGGAAGACTTCGCCCGCATCGCCGGTGTCGAGCTCGCCGTCATCGACGACAAGACCACCGCTCGCCAGTTCGAGAAGGAACTGCAGCTGTCCGAGATGTATCACCGCCTCGACAACCGTCACTGATTCTTAACCAGTGAAACTGCCTAGGGCCGCTTCGGGAAACCGGAGCGGTCTTTTTGCGTTTTGCATTACTTTGCATCATGGCAAACAAAAAGGGGCTCCGAAGAGCCCCAAGATCATGTATGCTGCAATCAGCGCTTGCCGTTGTAGATTTCGCGGTCAATCACATCGGCGAACACGCGGTTTACCGCCGGACGTACCACTTTCAAAGACGGGGTCAGGCACTTGTTTTCCTGCGTGAACTGCGTATCGAGCACTGCGAACTTGCGCACGGATTCAGCACGGGAGACCGTAGAGTTCGCCTTATCCACGTACTGCTGAATCTCCTCGCGCACCGCCGCGTTCACAGCCAAGCGATCCACCGGCGTATCGGCGGACAAGCCGTGAGCCGGCAGCCAAGCCGCCAGCGACTCCGGGTCGAGCGTCACCAACGCACCGATGAACGGGCGACGATCGCCCACCACCACACAATGCTCCACAATCGGGCATTTGGTAATCTCCTCCTCAAGCGGAATCGGGGAGACGTTCTTGCCGCCGGCCGTAATAATGATGTCCTTGATACGGCCGGTGATGACAATGCGACCCTCATCGTCAATCTCAGCCAAGTCGCCCGTCCTGAGCCAGCCGTCAGCGGTGAACGCCTCAGCGGTCTTCTCCGGCAGATTATGGTAGCCGCGGAACACATTCGGGCCCTTGACCTGCAGCTCACCCTCATCGGAAATGCGAACCGAAGAGCCAGGTGCCGGTTGACCAACCGTGCCGATCGCATTGTCGGTCACACGTGTGGCGGCGAACGGTGCGGCGGTCTCGGTCATGCCATAGCCCTGGATCATCGGCAGGCCAATGCCGTTGTAGAAGTGCGCCAAGTCCAAAGACAACGGAGCACCACCGCAGGCCACGTACTTGATTTTCGGGCCTAGAGCGCCACGAACCGTGCGGTAGACCAGCGTCTCATACTTGGCATGTTCGGCGATCTCAGCCAGCGTATGCTTTTCGCCGGCCTGCTCCTTGCGGCTCCAATCACGTGCGGCTTCGGCGGCCTTCAGGAACAGACGGCCCTTCCAGCCGGTACCGGCCTTGCGGGATGCCGCGTTGTACACCTTTTCGAATACGCGCGGTACACCAAGCAAATAGGTCGGTTCAAAGGAACGCAGGTCGGGAAGCAGGGACTTGGTATCCGGTAGATAGCCGACCACGCCATCATCGGATGCAACGGAAGCGTACTGGATGAAGCGGGCGAAGCAGTGGGCGAGCGGCAGGAACAGCAGCAGACGCGGATGATCGTCAAGAATCACCTCATGCAACGCCTGAGAAGCCGCAATCGTAATGGAAACGAAGTTCTTATGCGTCAGCTCAGCGCCCTTCGGGTTGCCGGTGGAGCCGGACGTATACACAATCGTGGCCAGATCGTCGATATGCACCGAAGCCACGCGTTCCTCGAGCTCCTCATCGGACACGGTGACGCCCAAGCCCTCCAAAGCGCCAAGCGCATTGCCGTCGAACATCAGGATCTGGCGGAGCGTGGGGCAGTGGTCCTTGACGGAATCAAGGCGGTCGAAGCGCTCGCGATTATCGGCTACGGCAAGTTTGACCGCGGAGTCATTCATAATGCGCTGAGCCTGGGACGCGGAATCGGTGTCGTAGATCGGCACACTCACCGCACCCACGGCGGCCAGGGCAAAGTCGAGAATGCCCCACTCGAGGCGGGTGGAGGAGAAGATGGTCACGGCGTCACCCTTGTTGATGCCGAGGGCAATCAGGCCTTTGGCGGCGGAGACCACGCGCTTATGGAACTCGCCGGTGGTTACATCCTGCCAGCGGCCAGGGCCCAGTTTCTTGGCGGCAATGACCGTATCCTCGCCGGTACGGGCGATGCGGTCGGTGAGTAGCGAATAGATGGTCTGATTGTCGCGTAATGCAATGGATTCGCCGGGGGTGGTGTATTCGGTGAGCATTGGTACCTGTTCTTTCATGCCGTGCCGGTGGGCCCGGCGTGCTGCTAAAAGTGCCTTGCGGTTGGCTAAGTCTTGGGTTTCGTTGGCTGCTGCCGAGCCGCAACTCGGCAGTGCCATGGGTGGACGGCCATCGGAAAAGTCATAGTACGTTGACATTTCCTGTCATTCTGTTAGTTGAGGTTACGCTGGCGTAGTGTAAGGTGCGTTGTGCGCGATAGAAAAGTCGTGCGCTCTCTTTTGTGGGTTGTCTACAAGGTGTAGCGCATGTCACACATCATGTGATGGGTGCGGTCAGGTTCAGATAAGCGAAATTTTTCGCATGATTGTATGGATAAAATCCGTTGAGAAAAGATACGATTTAATAACAAAACGGTCTCGCAATGATAACGATTAAGCCATTTTCGGGCTTATCGATAACGGTTCTGCAACGATTCGCGCAAACCGAAAATTTTCAGCGTTTTTATCAAAAATGTCGTCGTAACATACCATTCGGCAATCGGTGATAGCGCAAACATTACCGATAAAGCAAACAATCCAAACAATTGCGAACATGCACACATCCGAACAGGCGTAAGAGAGGAAGAGTTATGTCTGTTGCTTTGACTGGCCAGGTGGCCACCGCCGCCGGCAGGGCGAAAGAAACCGAAGCCGAGGAAGCCTTCGACGGCACGCTGCCGCTCAAGGAGAAGGTCTCCTACCTGAGCACCGATATGGCAGGCAACCTGCTGTATTCCTCGCTCGGCACCTACATCATGTTCTTCTACACCGATGTGTTCGGCATCACCGCGGCCGCAGCAGGCTGGATTTTGCTGATCGCCCGTATCGGCGACTGCATCTCCGCTCCGGTGTGGGGCTCCATCGTCGACCACACCAAGACCAAGTGGGGCCAGTCCCGTCCGTTCTTCCTGTGGATGGCTGTGCCGTTCGCCATCACCGTGTTCCTGGCGTTCACCGCTCCTGATTTGCCGCCGTTCGGCAAGGTCGTCTACGCCACCATCACCTACATCCTGGCCGCAGGCCTCGTGTACACCGGCATCCAGACTCCTATTACCGCCATTCTCTCCAACCTCACCCCTGACCCGGCCGAGCGTGTGAAGGCCAACACCTTCCGTCTGTCCGGTGGCCTGTTCGGCACCTTCATCACCGCCGTGTGCACCCTGCCGCTGGTCAACTGGGCCGGCAAGGCCATCACCGGTCACGCCAACCAGAAGGTCGGCTTCATGTTCACCTTCGCCGTCTATGGCATCATCGCCGTGGCACTGCTCTGGTTCGCCTTCCGCAACATCCGCGAGCACAACTACGATCCGAAGACCCAGAACCCACTGCCGTTCAAGGAAAGCCTGCACGCCATCAAGGGCAACTGGCCGTGGATCACGCTGATCATCGCCTTCGTGATCTTCTGGATCGCCCAGGAAGACCGCATGTCCGTGGCCGTGTACTACGCCAAGTACAACCTGAACAATGAGAACCTCGCCACCGTGCTCAACGGCATGCAGATCCTCGGCCTTGTGACCACCTTCCTCATCCCGATTATCTCCAAGCGCTTCGGCAAGGCCGGCAAGACCGACACTATGATCCTCGGCATGGTCATGGCCATCATCGGCCAGCTCCTGTTGCTCACCGCATCCCACAGCTTCGCCCTGTTCGTGGTGTTCTGGGCCATCTCCATCCTCGGTGCCGCCATGGCCCTCGCCATGCCGTTCGCCATGCTGGCCGATACGGTTGATTACGGCGAATGGAAGAATGGCATCCGCGCCGCCGGTCTGCTCTCCGCAGTCGGTGCCTCCTTCTGCATCCAGTTCGGCTCCGGCCTCGGCAACCTGATTCCTTCCAAGATCATGGCCGCCGCAGGCTATGTCGCCAACCAGCAGCAGAGCGCCCAGGCTCTGAGCGCCATCCAGTTCTGCTTCATCTGGCTGCCGATCATCGTCTACGCGATCTGCATCTTCATCATGCTCTTCTACCGTCGCTTCGAGAAGAACGAGCCTGCTATTCGCGCTGAGCTGGCCAAGCGCCGTGCCATCGCCGACGCCGCCGTGGCGTGAAGTGATGAAAAGAGACTATTGCTTGAGTGCAATAGCTGATACACAAATAAAGTAGGTATGTGAAGTGCCGTACTCATAATAGGTGCGGCACTTCACTTGTATTGCAGCGAACCGCGTAGCCATGGTCGGCGTGTACATCCTGTAGCAAGGACGCCGTTTCGTGGACTCTATTGGCTGAACAGTCGTCCAGGCGGATACCCCCGTGTGTTCAGGCGACAAGTCCATTCAGTTCGCTTATTGGCATTGTTCTGCCAAATCGTGTGTCATACATCTCATCTCCTCCGTAGATGACGACGCGCTGCTCCTTTGTCAGACCTAATACCGGCGATAACTTATCCATGGTTGCGAAAGCATGCGAGTCAAAACTCGCCGAAGCCTTGACCTCGATTGCGTATCGGATTCTGCCGCCTTTTTCTACAATGAAGTCAATTTCTTGCTTGGTGTAGTCCCGCCAATAATACAGGCGCGGTCTACGACCACGCGCATGGTATTGCTTGATGATTTCGACTGCGACCGCGTTCTCGAATAGGTTGCCGCGATATGCGCTGGTCATGATCTCATCGGCAGATTCGAGCTCGAGAAGATTCGCCGCGAGGCCGGTGTCATAAAAGTACAGCTTCGGGCTTTTGACCATTCGCTTGCCGAAGTTGTTGTAATACGGGTATAGGCGAAAGGCAATGAAACTGGTTTCCAGAATCGACAGCCATTCCTCAGCGGTCTTGCCGTCGACGCCACTATCGCGTGCAAGACTCTCATAGTTGACCACCTCTCCAACGCGTGTGGCGCATTGCGTAAGAAAGCGACGAAAGAGACTGAGCTTGCGCACGCCTAACTCGTTGCGCACATCGCGCTCGACGTAGGTGTCGATATAGCTGGGATAGAAATCGAGCGGGCTGATGCCATTGGCGTACACACGCGGATATCCACCGCGCCATATCCAATCATCCATGCTGCCTGGCTTCAGCCCAGCGTCGGTCAGCTCGGAGTAAGAAAGCGGCAGCAGATACATGACGGCCACCCTGCCCGCCAAGGATTGCGAAATGGTCTTCATCAGTAAGAAATTCTGCGAACCTGTAAGCACAAATTGGCCGTTTTCATTGCGGTCGTCCACTATGCCTTGCAATGCTGAGAATAATTCGGGAACTCGTTGTGCCTCATCAAAGATGACATGGTTGTTGTATCGGTTGAGGAACGAACGCATATCGTGGGTAGCGAGATCCCGCATGGCTGGATCTTCGAGCGTGACATGCTCAAAATCCTTGAACAGTTCTTGCGAAAGCGTAGTCTTGCCGCTCTGCCGGGCGCCTGTCAGAGTAATGATGGGGAATTGCGTGGCAAGAGACCGTATTTTCGTTGACATCGTGCGGTTGATCAGCATAGCCGTTTCCCTCTATTCCGGATTTTCTACATTCCTATTCCGAGATTTTACTATTACTATTCCGGATTTTCGACACTCCGATTCCTGATTACGCATCATCGTCGCCATAAATCATCTTCCAAGCCCTTTTGCGGCATCGACTATGTCGCGTACGGCGGTCGAGTCGACGAAGTAGTAATCCGCAAACTACCTGCCTAATAACCGGTAGTAACCAATGCCGATAGCCTCTACATAAGACGGCGATTGCGGCAGAGCGCAGCCCATCCTAGGATGGACTGCGCTTTTGTATTTCAGGTTGATGCGTCAGCTGCACGCGCTCGTTCGCGTAATCGCACCAATGCCTGAGCCATAACAGGCAAAACAGAGGATTCAAGAAGAGGAACATCGAAATGAAGAAGACTCGCACGTTCAGTGCCCTTCGCACGGCTCTGACGGCCGCAACCGCCGCCGTGCTCGCCATCTCGCTCGCCGCCTGCTCGCAGACCGGCGGCTCCACCACGGCTGGCACCAGCGCTTCCGGCGACCAGACCACATTCACCTACGCGCGCTCCGCAGCCGTGACCTCGCTCAACCTGTGGACCGAAATCACCTCCAACAACGCGTTCGCCATCGACAAGATCTTCGAGCCGCTCGTCAGCTTCGACAAGAACGGCAAGATCATCGACTGGCTGGCCAAGTCCCACAAGATCTCCGACGATGGCTTGACCTACACCTTCACCCTGCGCGACGGCCTCAAGTTCTCCAACGGCAAGAACGTCACCGCTGAAGACGCCGTGTTCTCCATCGAACAGCACCAGGCCGAGAAGGACGCCGCCCTGCCGCTCACCGCAGACATCGCATCCGTCACCGCTCCGGACGATAAGACCGTGGAGATTAAGCTCAACAGCCCGTACACCCCGCTGCTCGCCGAGCTCGCCAACTTCTCCAACGGCATCGTGCCGAAGGACTTCGGTGGTAAGTCCGAAGACGATTTCTTCGCTAACCCGGTGGGCACTGGTCCGTTCGTCGTCTCCAAATGGGACAAGTCCGGCGACCTGACCTTCACCAAGAACGAGAACTACTGGCAGAAGGGCAAGCCGGGCATCACCAAGCTCGTCTACAAACTCGTGGAAGACGGCACCCAGGCCGTCAACCAGCTCAAGACCGGCCAAGTGGACGGCATCGAAGATCCAGCCCTCGAGAACCTCGACGAACTCGAAAACGGCAACGACACCAAGGTCGAGACCGCCGGCAGCTGGGTGACCCACACCTTCTTCTTCAACACCGCCGACGAGCACTTCTCCGACGTCCACGTGCGCCGTGCTCTGGCCTACGCCCTGAACCGCTCCGACGTGACCAAGGCCGTCTCCTTCGGCCACGCCGACACTGCCAAGACCGTGCTGCCGAAGGCCATCGAATACAGCACCCAGGATTCCATCAAGCCGGTGGACAACGACCTCGCCAAGGCCAAGGAAGAGCTCTCTCAGTCCAAGTATCCGAGCGGCTTCGATGCCAAGATTCTGCTCGCCTCCGGCAACAACGCCTACTCCCAGGCCGCTCAGCTGCTGCAGTCCGCAGCCGCCAAGATCGGCGTGAAGCTCGAGATCGAGTCCGTGGACATCGCCACCTTCCGCTCACGCTTCAAGGCATTCGACTACCAGATCATGATTAACTCCGCACAGGCCGACTACCCGGATGCCGATTCGATCATCGACTTCCAGGCCGACCCGGACGGCTTCAGCAAGTCCTACTGGACCAGCTACTCCAACCCGGAAGTCACCGCTGAGCTCAAGAAGGCCCAGGTGACGCCGGACGGTGACGAGCGCGCCGCCCTCTACGAGAAGATCCAACAGACCCTGGCGGACGAAGTGCCGTACATTCCGTTGTACTCCCCGCAGATCGTCAAGGCCGTTCGCAAGAACGTGACCGGTCTCGAAGTGCTGCCGAACAACTCCGTGCGCTTCCAGGATGTCAAGATCGGCTGAGCGTCCGATATTTTCGGAGGAAACCCATAGTTCGTGAAAATAAGCCACTGACACCGACTCAGTGGCTTATTTTCACGGGATTAGAGGATATTTCGAAAATATACGCCACTGAGAGTCGGTCAGTGGTTCAGATTCACGAAGTTAGGGTTTATTTCGAAATTTTGGGCCGCTGAGCCAGCGTCAGTGGCTTATTTTCACGAAGCCGGGATACATTTCGAAAAAATAAGCCTCAAACGGTGACATAATAACCACTATGACCACATCACGACCTGCCGCCTTAGCCAAATGGCTGGGCGGCATTGTCGTTCATATGATCCTCGTACTGGTGCTCGTCACCATAGGCGTCTTCCTGATCGTCCGCCTCGTGCCCGGCGACCCCGCGCAAATGGTGTTGGGCATCAAAGCCCGCCCCGAGCAAATCGCGGACATACATCATCGCCTCGGTCTCGACCAACCCATCGGCAAGCAGTTCACCTCGTTCATCGCCACCCTGCTCACCACCGGCGACACCGGCCAATCCATCGCCTATAACGTCTCCTCGCGGGCGCTGGTGCTCGACCGTCTACCGGTCTCCCTATGGCTGATTTGCTGCTCTGCCATACTGGTCGTGGCGATTTCCCTGCCCCTCGCCATGACCGCCGCCATGCACAAGGGCAGCTGGGTCGATCAACTCGTGCGCATCGTGCCCACCATCACCCTTGGCATGCCGGAATTCTGGGTGGGACTGGTGTTCGTGCTGCTCTTCGCGGTGACGTTCAAAATCTTTCCGGTCGGCGGCACACAGCCCGGAATCGACGGCATGCTGTACTCGATGGCATTACCATCGTTGACTATCGCACTCGCGCAAACCCCGTTTATCGTCCGCTCGCTGCGCACCCGGATTCTGGAGGTACTCGGTGCCGACTTCGTAGTGACGCTTCATGCCGCCCACTTGCCCGAGCGCGTGATTCGACGGCATGTGCTCCGCAATGCGTTATTGCCGGCACTGCAACTCTATGGCATGAAAATCTCATTCCTCGTCGGCGGCACGTTGGTGGTCGAGCAGGTATTCGGATTGAAAGGCGTGGGTTCGCTCTTGTTCGGCGCCATCACCGCCCGTGATTTTCCACTGATTCAAGCCATAGCCATCTATTGCGCGCTCGGCGTGGTGCTGATCTCCGTGATTGTTGAAATCGCTGGTGGACTCATCGACTACCGTGTGCGCGGCAGAGCTGAACATGCATCGGCTGGGGGAATGGCATGAAGCAATCGCGCTTACCCCGCACATTGATTGCCGGTATCGCACTACTCGCCGCCATCGTGCTGGCAGTACTGATCATTCCGTTGCTCTCCCCGTATGATCCCACGGCAGAGGATATCTCCTCCATGCTGCAACCGCCGTCATTTGCGCACCCGTTTGGCACCGACCAGCTCGGCCGCGACCTCTTGGTACGCGTGGCGGCAGCAGGCCGAGTCGATTTGGCTTTGATGGTTGGCGTGGAACTGCTGCCATTCGTTATCGGTACGCTCGCCGGTCTTATCGCCGGGTACTACGGCGGTTGGCCGAACCGTATTATTACTTTATTTTCTGATGCGCTGATCGCATTCCCGTTCTATCTGCTGGTGGCTGTAGTCGCATTCGTGACCGGCACCGGAATCACTGGTATTTTCCTGACCTTCCTGATTATGGGATGGATTATTTTCGCGCGCACGGTCAAAGGTGCCACAGCTTCGCTTGCCGAGGAGGAATGGGTGGAAAGCGCTCGCGTGATGGGCTTTTCCAACACATCGATTCTGTTGCGCCAAATGCTGCCGAATGTGCTTTCCCAAGCGGTGATCGTACTGGTCAGCGATATGGTGGCTCTACTCGTGGCCATCGTGACGCTTGGCTATCTGGGCCTCGGCGTCACGCCACCCACCCCGGATTGGGGCACGATGATCGCGGATGGTCAGTCCTTCCTCGCTACTCGTTGGTGGGTATCCACGTTGCCTGGTGCCGCTGTGGTACTGGTCGGCATCGCATTGGCACTCATCGGCGACGGCCTCAATGACGCAAGGAGACGGGCATGAGCGAAGCCAACTCCAATACCGGCCCGATTATCCGGGTCAATAATCTCCGTATTCATGCTTCGGCCAGCGGCCGTACGCTTGTCGATGGTGTCTCTTTCGATGCGAATCCCGGCGAGACCGTGGGGCTCGTCGGCGAATCCGGTTCCGGCAAAAGCCTCACGTTGCGCGCGATTATGGGCCTGCTCCCTGAAGGTGTGGACTTAGACGATGCAAAGGCCATCGCCATCGCACCCGTTGATGCCGCTGCACGGACTGAGGGAGTACCTCTCCGAGACGATTCTCACAATCCGCGTCTCGCCATGATTTTCCAGGATCCAGTGTTTTCGCTCGACCCGTTGACTGGAGTGGTCAAACAAGTGGCCGAAGTATTGCGATATAACCAGCGCATACCCAGCCGTGAGTCGAAAACCCGAGCCGCCGACCTCTTAATCAGCCTCGGCTTACCGGAGTCCTTGCGCTCATCCGATCGTTATCCGGGCCAGCTTTCCGGAGGACAATGCCAGCGCGTCGGCATCGCCATCGCACTCGCCACCAAGCCGGATATTCTGCTGTGTGACGAACCGACCACCGCATTGGACGTCACCGTGCAGCTGCAGATCCTCGACCTACTCGCCGATTTGCGGCAGCGTCTCGGACTCACTATGTTGTTCGTCACCCATAATCTAGGAGTTGCCGCGCGCCTGTGTGATCGACTGATGGTGATGCAGCATGGACGCATCGTGGAAACCGGAGCAACTCAGGACATTCTCAATAATCCGCAGCAGGAATACACCAGGCGGTTGGTCAACGCTATCCTGCCGATTCCGGGAGAACAAGACCAATGACACAGCACGCATCACCGGCATTGTTCGAGCTACGCAATATCACCGTGCGATATGGCGATTTCACTGCAGTAGACCATGTATCACTGAGCCTGCCGCGAGGCGGAGCCATAGGCGTCGTGGGGGAGTCCGGCGCAGGCAAATCCACGCTCGCACGCGTGGCCTCCGGGCTGATCGCCCCTGTGGAAGGCCAAGTATTACTTGATGGGCAGCCTCTTGCACCGATTCGACGCACCCGCGAACAACGCCGCCGTATCCAAATGGTGTTCCAGAATCCTGATTCCTCATTGAACCCAAGTCACAGCGTCTATCGCATTCTTTCCGAAGGCATGCTGTTGCACCACACACTTGGCGCAAGAGGGGCGAGGCCTTCCCGTGAAATCATTACCCGCCGTTGCCTTGAACTGCTGAGCATGGTCGGGCTGGAGGATGCCGATATCCTCTCCCGCCGCCCTCAAGCGTTCTCGGGCGGCCAACGCCAACGCATCGCCATTGCCCGTGCGCTCGCTGTGAATCCGGACGTGCTGATTGCCGACGAACCCACCAGCGCACTGGACGTTTCGGTCCAGCACGAAATATTGGACCTGCTGGCAACGCTACGCCAATCCCAAGGCTTGAGTTTGATACTCATCACCCATGATCTCGGAGTCGCCAACGCACTTTGTGACGACATCATGGTGATGTGTGGCGGCAACAGCATCGTGCATAAGCCGACCGCTGTGTTTTTCACCAATCCCGGCCCTCAATATGCTCAGAATCTGCTTGCCGCGGCTCGTAGCGTCAGCATCGCACCCCATACGCGCGGGTGAGACGTTCACAATAATGGCTATCTCGCTTACAAGGGGTTGATTTGGACCTGGCGGAAGATCTATCTGCTTTATGAGGGGTTCCTTCCTAAGTAGACCAGTCTCCAAAATGGCGAAATGACGGTGGCAAGGAGTTGCTTCTAGTCGCGGTTACGTCAATGAGGAACCCCTCATAAAGCAGATAGATGTTTCCAAAGCCTCCAATCAACCCCTTGTAAAGGAGATAGCCACATAAATAACTCTGTGACCAATTTCGCTATCGGCAAGGCTGGCGTGTGCCGGTCTTTTCCATTACGGTGAAGAGGATTGCGTGACACACATTGAGGGGAAGCATGTTCGATAAGCGACTATTTCAACTAACGCCCGGTCTCGGGAAGCTCGTGGCCGGCAAAGTGGTTCTGATGTGGGTGGGATTGCTTGCCAATATCGGGTTCGTGCTGTCACTGGTCATGCTGCTCAGCAATGCGTTGACCGCGGTTGATCCACCGCTCTACCAATGTGATAACACATCACCAGACGCATGGCCATGCCCCACGCCGCTGCAAGACGTAACCGGCGGCAGTGTGCTTCCAATGGCCGGTGACATCATGTTCTACGTGCTCCTCGCACTATTCTGCGCCGCCGTGCGATACACCACCACCACGCATGCCACACGCCTCGGCACCGAAGCCGCCGAACGCGTCAAACTGGCTTTGCGCTCCAAGCTGTATCGAAAGATGCTGGCGCTCGGCCCCTCCTATGCCAGTCGGGTCAAAACCGCGGACGTGGTGCAATCCGCCGGCGAAGGCGTGGAACAAATTCAAAGCTTCTTCGAGCTTTTCCTGCCACAGCTGTTCTATGCGATTCTTGCGCCGCTCACATTGTTCGTGGCCATCGCGCCGATTGATATGCCGGCCGCGCTGACCATGCTCATTTGTGCGCCGCTGATCATCATCGTGACCGGCATGGTCTCGATGACCGCAGCCCGCGCCTTCAAGAAATACTGGGGTCGCTACACCGACATGGGCGCGGCCTTCCTCGACAACCTCCAGGGCCTTGAAACCCTGAAGAACTTCGACGCCGACGACCGGGCGGCCGCCGAAATGGACAAGAAGGCCGAGAACTTCCGTGTGATGACCATGCGTGTGCTGCAGATTCAGCTGCGCTCGCTGACCGCCATGGACGTGGTGGCCTATGGTGGCGCGGCCGCCGGCATTGGTGTGGCGCTTTGGCGTTATGCGCATGCCCATGTGTTTGATACTGGTTTGTCGATGGCATACCTCGCCAGCGAACTGCCCAATCCGCTGAAATATGTTGCCTATGGTCTGCAGTACCTGCTGCCGTTCGGTATCGGATTCCCTCTGACCTTGACCGGCTTGCTGTTCATTGTGCTGCTGTCCGCCGAATTCTTCATCCCGATGCGTCAGCTCGGCTCGTTCTTCCATGTGGCCATGAATGGAATGACCTCCACGAAACGTATTTTCGCACTGCTGGATGCACCAGAGCCGACGCATGGCACCGCCGTACTGCCGAACACGGCCAGCGCTTCGGCTGATAGTGCTGCGTTCGAGGTTGGTTTCGCCGATGTATCCTTTGCCTATGAAGACGGAACCGAAGCGCTCGCGGACGTATCCTTTACCGCTCGGCCAAGTCAGCTCACTGCCATCGTTGGTGTCTCAGGTTCCGGCAAATCCACAGCCGCCGCTTTGCTCGCCGGTACATTGACCGGCTACCAAGGTTCGCTGACGCTGAGTGGCCGAGAAGTCCGCGAGCTTTCCGGCGATACGCTCGCACGTAACGTCACGCTGATCGGTGCCAGTAGCCACCTGTTCTCCGGCACGTTGCGCGACAACCTGATGATGGCATTGCCCCAGACAGTGGACAGTGCCGCTGATAGCGGACGTACCCCAGATGCTGTGGAATCGCAACTGTGGCGAGCCCTCGAACAGGCGCGCATTGCCGACTTCGTGCGCACTCAGCCGGCCGGACTTGACATGGTGATCGAACCGGATGCAGCCAACCTGTCCGGTGGACAGCGTCAACGCATCGCCATCGCTCGTGCGCTGCTGCACGATTCATCGGTATTCGTATTTGACGAAGCCACCAGTAGCGTCGACGTGGAATCCGAGGAACTGATCCTCGCCACCATCCGCGAACTGGCGGAATCCCGCGGCAAGACGGTCATCATGATCACGCATCGCATGGCCAATGCCGAGCATGCCGACCAGGTTGTAGTGCTCGATCACGCTCATGTTGCCGAAACCGGCACGCATGACTCGCTTATGGCGGCGGACGGTCGCTACGCCGCACTCTTCACCACGCAAGCCGATATCGAGCACTTTGCCGAACATGACTCCGTGGTCTCTCCCTCCGTCCCGGCTGCGCCGAGCCACCTCCCTCATCAGAGGGAGGTAGAAGAAGGCGTAGCGCCAACAACTACCGCGGTCCCCTCCGATGGCGAAGACTCAGGATTGGTGACGGCTGCGTCGGCAGTTATTGCGGCCCCCTCTGACGAGGGGGCTCCTGGTCGTAGACCGGGTAGGGGAGAGACCTCCCGCGATACGGATGCACAACCCGTATCATTGCCTGAATCCTCTTCAGTTTCAGCCACATCCGAATCTCCCGCAGCGCACACCGCCCAGCTCACCACCTTCCAAACCGTCAAGCGCCTACTCAAGGTCGCCGCGCCGCTCACCCGCTTGATGGTGGCCGCCACCGTCTCCGGCTCCATCGGCCATCTGGCTGCAACCTTCCTGCCGGTGTTCGGCATAGTCGCCGCATTCGCCATCGCCGGCCACCCGGTCTGGGGCATGGGCGTTGCCCCGGCAGTCATCGGTATGGTTGTCTGCGCGCTCCTCAGAGGCATCACCCGATACGTTGAGCAGTACCTCAACCACAACGTGGCCTTCCACCTGCTCGCGCTCTTCCGTTCCAAGGCATTCGCGGCACTTCGCCGCCTCGCCCCGGCCAAGCTCGCCGGCAAGGGCAAAGGCGACCTCATCGCCATGCTCACCACCGACGTGGAACTGCTAGAAATCTTCTTCGCACACACCATCAGCCCAGTGGCCATCGCGGTGACCACCACCATCGTCTACACGATCATTGCCGCGACTCTGAACCCGTGGATGGCGCTCGCACTCATCGTCGCGCACCTGGTGGTCGGCGTAATCATCCCGAAGTTCTTCGCCACTGGCGTGCACAATCTCGGCCCGGCCATCCGCGGAGCCGCCGGTAAACTCGATGACGTGATGCTCGACGATATGCGCGGCATCGACGAAATCATCCGTTTCGGTCGCGGCGAGGAGCGCGCTCGCGCCATCGAAGACCGTACCCGTGCACTTTGGCGCGACCACGCCAAACTGAGCCGCGTCAACGGCCGCTTCGCCGGCATCGGTGGACTGCTAGTCTTCCTGCTGAACACAGCGGCCATCGCCATCGTGCTCACACTTGCCGCTGCCAAACCGATTCAGATTCCGGCTCTTATCGCGGCATTCGTGCTGTTCACCAGCTCCTTCGGCCCAACTTTGGCGCTGAGTGCGCTGCCGGCGAACCTCACCCAAACGTTTGCCGCCGCCCGCCGACTCTTCGGCATCATGGATGAAACTCCCGCAATCACCGAAACCGGTACCGCAACACCGGCTTTCCAAGGCATGAGGCTCGACCATGTGACCTTTGCCTACCCTGGTGTTGCTGCAGCGCCTGCATCCGCAGCATCCAAGCCGATTCTCACCGACTTCTCTCTCAGAATCCCGCGCCACGGTATCCTCGGCGTCCAAGGCCCATCCGGCCGCGGCAAATCCACGATGCTGAAGCTGCTGATGCGCTACTGGGATCCGCAATCCGGCCAAGTACTGCTTTCCGGCACGCCATTGCCTCAAGTGGATGCCCATTATCGCCGCCGTATCCAGGCCATGATGAGCCAGGACACGCATCTGTTCGACGGTACGATTCGAGATAATCTGCTGATCGCTTTACCGGAATCCGAAGCCGCTACTGTTTCTGACGCCCGCCTGCGCGAGGCCCTGGGCAAAGCATCGGTATTGGATCTGATTGATTCCTTGCCAAATGGACTCGCCACCGAGGTCGGCGAGCTTGGCGATCGCCTTTCGGAAGGCGAACGCCAGCGCATCGGACTGGCGCGCGTATTCCTACGGGACGCTGATCTCATTCTCTTTGATGAGCCCACCAGTCGTTTGGATGCGTTGAACGAGGCGATTATCCTGCGTTCGATTCATGATCTCAGCACCAACTCCGCTAAGTCCGCCGCTGTGGTGCTGGTGTCTCACCGGGAATCCGCCATGCGCATCGCTGATCAGGTGCTTACAGTGTGAGGCGCAAAGTGGCCCGATAATTCCCGGTCCGACTACTCCTTAATAAACGAATCCAGCGAGTCGAGGGCACGGTCGATTGCCTGTGCCTCTCGCTCGTCCTCGGTCCGGTAGGTTTGCCCAGGTCCCTGTTCGGTCGGCAACACCCCATCAATGGATGGGGATGCCTCCATGGCTGCGATGCCGGTTTCCGGGCTGCTGACGGCCATTGGCCACGCAATATCGGGCATGGGCACAGGCGGCAGTTGCGTCTCACTCATGCCGACCTCACGCACGGATTCCGGTTCCTCAGCTGCTTCAGCTGCGGCTTCGGCCGCCGCGGCCGCCGTTTCACGCTGCGATTCGCGTGCGCGTTGTTCGGCTTCGAGCTCAAAGACCTTCTTTTGTGCGGCAATACGGGAGCGCTCGGCCATGGTCATAATGCCCATGGCCTGCAACCGTTCATTCTCCACACGCCTCAAGGTGGCCTCGGCATGGCGAATATTCGCATCCGCTGAGCTCAGCGCGTATTTCGCGGCCGCCATATCGGTTTTCGGCTGCCATAGATGCTCGATTTCCTCAAGCGTGCGGCCCATGGTCTCCGGCACCAACGCAATAATGCCCATCAAGCACACCAGATCCAGCGCGCTGAAAATAAGGAACGAGATGCCACCTCCCCAACCGTCGATCATCATCGGCGTGAACTGGGCGATGATCCAATTGGCGAACAATAGGCACATGACGCACAAACCGGTCGCACGGCCGCGCAGATATGTCGGGAACAGTTCGGGAATCACAATCCACGGAATCGGCCCCATCGAGAACGCAAACGATGCGGTGAATGCCATCACGAATATCAAGGTGAGCAGCGAGCTGCCCATGGCATAGGCTGCGGCGATGCACATGGCGAATATGCACATCAGTCCGGTGCCGATTTCCATCAGGCGTTTGCGGCCGAACATGTCGATCAGATACATGCCGATCACCGTGGCCACCAGCTCCACACCGCCCACGCTTGCCGAGGCAAGGAATTCGGTATCGCCGCCAAAGCCAAGATCGGCGAACATCACCGGTCCGTAATAGGAAATGGCGTTCATGCCGATGAACTGGTTGAACACCGCGAGGAAAATGCCAATAACCAGTGCCTTGCGGAGCCCCGGACGGAACAGGTCGTGGAATTCCTTCGACATCTCATGTTCAAGTTTCACGGATGCGCTGATGTCGTCCGTGCGCAGACGTGCGCGTTCGGTGCCGAGAATGTGCTCAAGCACGGCGAACCCTTCCTCGGTCCGGCCGACCTGGATCAGGAAGCGAGGGCTTTCCGGGGAGCACAGCATAGCCAGCAGGAACGCGGCCGCGGGAATAGCGCCCAATCCAAGCATCCATCGCCAGCCGACGTTCACATCCCAGGAATGCGAGCCATACGAAGCGATAATGTAGTTGATGACGTTGGTCAGAAAGATGCCGCACACGGCGAGCATCTGATAGGAGAACGACAGGAGCCCGCGAATATTGGTCGGTGCCGATTCGGTGATGTACGTCACCGCCAAGGCCGCAGTCAAGCCGATGCCGTAGCCGCCGATCATACGGGAAATAATCAAATCGATAGGGCCCACGGTCAGCGCGCTCCAGATGGCGGCCACGAAGAAGAACCCACCGCCGATAATCAGAATGCGTCGCCTGCCGAACTTATCGGAAAGGAATCCGGCTGCCGCGGCGCCTGCGATGGCGCCGATCATGATGGAGGAGATCACGAAGCCCTCCATCACCGTGCTCAAACCGTAACGTGCGCGCAGGAATTCGATTGCGCCGGAAATGGAAACAGTGTCATAGCCGTAGAGAAGTCCTGCCAAGCCTGCGCTCAATGCCAAACCAAACGTGTATTTGCCGGAACCTTGCGTACGGATAGCGGTGCCCAGCGGATTTGATTGTTTTGTGGCATCCTGAAACAGACCCGCCATGTGCCTTCCTCTCAATACAGCGTGGGGGACATGAGCCCATACTAGTTGGAGCGCGTAGTTTTAGCCGGGAAATATCATAAATAATTGGATAATTATTGAACGATATTTTCGCGCGCGGCGTGGTTGGCGCCTCCAGCGTTGCCGGCAGCATTATGCATGATGACACATACAGTTACTGACTACGTAGTTATTAGGATGTGACGATGTCCATATCGTGCGCGGCCTGCAGGGTTCGCGGAAGAACTGTTTAATCTTTTCCGATGGGCGGTCAAGCCGTGTACAGTGGCGTGTAGTCATCAGTAATTGAAGGAGCATCGTCATGACCAATGGGCACATCAATCCCGCCAACGTACCGGATATTGCATTGAAAGACGGTCATTCGATTCCGCAGGTCGGTCTCGGCGTGCTGCGCATCGATGATGATGGCGTGACTCCAGTGGTTGAATCCGCGCTGGAGGCCGGCTACCGTCACATCGATGGCGCGGCCGGGTACAACAATGAGGCCGGCGTGGGCCGTGCACTCGCCGCCACCGGATACAACAAGGGCGCCGCGCGCGAGACCTTGTGGGTCACCACCAAGTTGCGCGACTCCCAGCAGGGCTATGATTCCGCGCTCAAGGCGTTCGACGACTCCCTGAGCAAGCTTCAGCTCGATTACGTGGACATGTACATGATCCACTGGCCCACCCCGTTCGACTGGCGCAGCGCCGACACCTGGAAGGCGTTCATGAAACTGCGCGAGGAAGGCCGAGCCCGCACGCTTGGCGTGTGCAACTTCATGCCCGCCGATTTGAAGCGACTCTACGAGGAGACCGGTTCCTGGCCGGCCGTAAACCAGATCGAACTGCATCCCACCTGGCAGCAGCGCGAAGTGGTGGCCTACTGCAAGGAACACGGCATCGCCGTGGAAGCCTATTCGCCGATGGCCCGCGGCGCCGACCTCAACGCCGGCAACGGCACGATTGAGCGCATCGCCGAGGCGCATCAGGTGAGCCCGGCCCAAGTGATTCTGCGCTGGCATATCGAAAACGGCACGATCATCATTCCGAAGTCCGTGCATGCTTCTCGTCAAAAGGAGAACCTGGACCTCTTCGGTTTCGAACTGACCGCCGACGAGCATGCGGCCATCGATGCTTTGGATGGTCCGACCCGCGCCGGTCACGATCCCGCCACCTTCACCTACGCCTGATTTTCAGGCGGCCCCTCTGACGAGGACTGTTGAAGTTCTTGACCGTCTTGCTGTTCTGTTGCGGCTTCGGCCCCCTCTGACGAGGGGGCTGTCAGCCGAAGGGCTGACTAGGGGAGAGACCTCATCGCATACAAGAGCCGCCTCATACATACACTATCCTTTATTCCTATGCCACGCCGCACCTCGTACCGCCGCTCTCGTCCAAGTTCCGCGCATTTTCGCCGCGGATTCAACGCTTCGAACCCACTGGAACGCATCCTGATCCTGCTGGTGATCGCCGCCATTGTCGGCGTCACGGCAGGATTATTGTTGCCCCAAGTGAGCCCCACCGCAGGCAAAATCACCGGTAATTACACAGCTACTGGCTCGGCCGCGGATACTCTGAACCAGCTGACCGTAGACGACAATCAAAACGCTGCCGGCTACGACCGCGACTCCTTCGGCTTCCGCGAAACCGATGCCGACGGCAACGGCTGCGATGCCCGCGAAGACGTGCTCGCCCGCGACCTGACCGACGTGCACTACAAATACGCCGGTTCATGCGAAGTGGCATCCGGCACATTGCAAGACCCCTACACCGGCCAGACCATTCAGTTCGTGCGCGGCCGCACCACCAGTGCCAAAGTGCAGATTGACCATGTGGTCGCCCTCGAAAACGCGTGGCAATCCGGCGCACGCGACTGGTCCACCGCCGAACGCCACCAATTCGGTAACGACCTGTACAATCTGCTCGCCGTGGACGGTCCTGCCAATCAGGAGAAGGGTTCCGCCTCCGCCGCCTACTGGCTGCCCACCAATACCGCGTATCGATGCGATTACGTGGCCCGGCAAATCGGAGTCAAAGACAAATACAAGCTCACCGTGACCAGCCAGGAAAAAGACGCGATGCTCGCCGTACTCCACACCTGCCCCGGACAGGCCATTCCAACCGATGAATAGTCAGTGAACTGCTGTCTAGACGATATATCCGAATGACTTATTAATTGACTCAGAAACATGGTGACGCTATAACAGGGGCCGGTATACAAGAGAGGCACAAACGAATACATGAGCGCCAACGAGAACACGAATAATTCCACGGATTCCGCCAATGCATCTGCATCATCTGCATCACCTGCATCCGGCAATAGGCATGCGACAAACCAACACATGCCGCGTACGAACGACCCCACCATTGCCAGCAACACCCATGGCCGCGGTTATGGCCGTATGCACACCATCGACAAGCGCCGCACCATCCACCCCGAACAGGAGCGACTCACCGCCAAGCATCCCGAGCTCAATATCGTGGATGCGGAAACCGCGGCCAGCATCGAGCGCGGGGATGCGGAAATCGACAAGGAACGCGCCGCCGCCCGCGCGCAAGGTCGTGGCGGTAAGACGGTGGCTCATCATGGTCACGCGCTCGCAGGCATTCTGGGCCCTGCGTTCGTGGCCGCTGTGGCCTATGTGGATCCCGGCAATGTGGCCGCCAACGTCACCTCAGGCGCGCGCTACGGCTACCTGTTGGTCTGGGTGCTAGTGCTCGCCAACGCGATGAGCGTGCTCATTCAATATCAGTCCGCCAAGCTTGGCATTGTGACTGGCAAGTCCTTGCCGGAACTCCTTGGCGAACGCATGCATGATGCCGGTCGATTCATGTTCTTCATGCAGGCCGAGGTCATCGCCATCGCCACTGATTTGGCTGAGCTGATCGGCGGTGCCATCGCGCTGAACCTGCTGTTCGGTCTGCCGCTGTTCGTCGGCGGCGTGGTGATTGGCGCGGTCTCCACTGTGCTGCTGCTGTTCGAAGGCGGCAAAACCCACCGTTTATTCGAAAAAATGGTAATCGCCCTGCTGCTGGTGATTACGTTCGGATTCATCGCCGGCCTGTTCATTGCACCACCGAATCCCGCTGACGTGGCAGGCGGCCTGATCCCACACTTCACCACCACGGACTCAGTGCTGATGGCTTCTTCCATGCTGGGCGCCACGGTGATGCCCCACGCGATTTACCTACATTCCACATTGGTCAACGATCATTACGCCGGCGGGCAGACCAAGCCTTCCGTCAAACGCCTGCTCGACGGCTCCAAGGTTGACGTGTTCTGGGCGTTGGTGCTTGCCGGTACGGTGAATCTGAGCCTACTGATTCTGGCCGCCAATTCTTTGTATGGCATGAAAGGCACCGACTCGATTGAAGGTGCCCAGCATGCGATTGTTTCCGTGCTTGGCCCGGTGATCGGCACGATCTTCTCCATCGGCTTGCTCGCCTCTTCACTGAGCTCCACTTCGGTGGGCACGTACGCCGGTTCCGAGATCATGCACGGTCTGCTGCGCATCAAGGCACCAATGTGGGCCTGCCGCGTGGTGACGCTGGTGCCAGGTTTGATTGTGCTGTGGTTCGCGCCAAACCCCACGGAGGCTCTGGTGATTGGTCAGGTGATTCTTTCCGTGGGCATTCCATTCGCCATCATCCCGCTGATGCGCTACACGCACAACAAGGAGCTGATGGGCAAGTGGGTGGACGGCCCGATCAAGCACGCCATCTTCATCGTCGTGGCTGCCCTGATCATCGCGCTCAACGTGCTCCTCATCGTCCTCACCATCCTCGGCAAGGCGTAGGCCGTGCACAACTGGCTCCCTCTGATGAGGGAGCTGTCAGCGAAGCTGACTGAGGGAGAGAAGCAAATAAAAGTAGTTCTGCTAGCCGCGCTTCAGCCGCTGACGCAGCACGTGGAGCGATACGGCGTCGCGCATGTGCCCGGCTCCGTCTCCACGCACGCCGAATGCCACCATCAGCACCATTACGAAGCAAATGCCGGCGGAAATGCGCAATGCCCATTGAATGCCGAAAATCGAGGCGGCGACAGTGGAGGCTCCCGAAGCGTGATTCCATGCGGCAAATGTCTCCATCAGAATCACAAGTACTGGAGCGCCCACTGCGCCCGCGATCTGGCGTGCGGTGTTGGTTACTGACGAGCCGGCCGAAACCTCATCCGGTCCGTTCAGGCAGTTCAGCGACCATGTGGTGATTGGCATCAGCAGGAAGCCCATGCCGATCTGGCGCACGAACTGGCAGATTGACACCCACCAGATCCACGTGTCCATGGATATCAGCGACATGCCAATGGTGCCTAGCGCGAGCACACTGGAGCCGAATAGCGCCACCGGCCGAGCGCCGAAACGATCCATCGCCCGTCCGCCGAAGAACTGAGAGACACACTGCCCGATGGCGCCGGGCAGCATAATCAGGCCGCTCATCGTGGCAGTGTAGCCACGGTCGGTCTGAATGTAGAGCGGCATAATCACCAGAATCGAGCTGAACGCGAAGAACGCCAGCGAGGCTGTGATGGTGCCCACGGTGAATGAGCGGTTCTTCAGCACATGCAGGTCAAGCAACGCCGGCTGGGGGAGCGGCTTCACGCCCGCAGCCTTGGCCTCGCGGTATCGACGGGCATGCCGCAGGTTACGCGCCACAAACCACACGATGCCAATCAGACCAACGATCATCGGCCCCCACACCACCGGAGCCGCAAATCCGTAGGCCTCCGAATTGGTGAAGCCGAACATCAGCCCACCGAAACCAATCACCGACAACGACACGGAGAAGAAGTCCGCACGTGCGGACGGGTCATGCGCGCCGAAATTGTGCAGCCAGAACACGGCGGCAAGCAACGAAAGCACTCCGATAATGCTCAAGGACAAGAAGATGGATCGCCAGCCGTTCGCATCGGTCTGCCAACCGCCCAAAACCGGACCGATGGCCGGAGCCACGCTCATGGCCATGCCCACGGTGCCCATGGCGAAGCCTCGCCGCGACAACGGGTAAATGGAGAACACGGTGATTTGCAGCACCGGCCACATCACGCCCGTGCCGGCCGCCTCGAGCACACGCCCGGCCAACACCCAGATGAAGTTCGGCGCCAACCACGACATGACGGAGCCCAGCGTGAACACCGCCATGGAGGTGATCACGATCTGGCGAGTGGAGAATCTACGGGTCAGGAACGCGGTGAGCGGCACCATAACGCCCATCACCAGCTGGAACACGGAGGTGAGCCACTGGCCAGTGGTCACCGAAATACCGAACTCGGAGACGATGATCGGCAGCGCCGAACTCAACTGCAACTGCGCGAAATTGCCGACGAAAGTGATGAAGGTAAGAATGGCGATGGATACGAATGCGGCCCGGCTCAGTTTGCCGTCTACATATGATTCCGCTTGGCTCAACGCTCGCTGCAGTTCACTGGTACGATTCTTGATTCCGCTAGTTCCGGCCACACAAACCCCATTCTGTTGCCGATACATCCATCGATGGATTCGCATATCAATCCGAGGAAAGCTTACTCCCATCCCCCGTCTGTTCCAGGCTTCAGCTCACTGCGATTAATGCGGATTGATGCGGATTGATGCGGATCAGGTGAAGCGGTGCGCGGTGCGCAATATGGGGTGCGAAATGCATCCCAAGCATGAACAGACGAACAGACGCACAAAGGGGCTTTATGCCGACACGACATAAAGCCCCTATCCCTTTCTCCCTGTTAACTGCTGAATAGCAGGCCGCAGACTAGTACGATCCAGTACCCTTCAGCACCGCTCCCACGGTCTTGAACAGAATCGCGATATCGCCGGTGATCGACCAATCCTGAATATACGAGACATCCGCATATTCCGACTGCTCCTGCGAAAGATCACTACGACCGGAAATCTGCCATGGGCCGGTGATGCCGGGCTTGACCAGCAGACGGGTGGAATACAGCATATTGTATTTCGCCACTTCTTCCGGCAGCGGCGGGCGCGGTCCCACCAAGCTCATATCGCCCTTGAACACATTGAAGAACTGTGGAAACTCATCCAGCGAGGTCTTGCGAATGAAGTGTCCGATCTTGGTCACACGCGGATCATCCTTGAGCTTGAAGATGAACCGGTCTTCGATGCCGCGTTCCTTGGCTAGCTGAGCCTTGATCTTATCGGCGTCGGTGCGCATGGAACGGAATTTGTACATGGTGAACGGCTTGCCGTAAATGCCCACGCGAGTTTGCGAATAGAACACCGGGCCGCCATCCTCACGCTTCACCTTGTAAGCCACCCACAGCATAATCGGCGAGCTCAGGATGATGGCCACCGAGGAAAGCACGATATCGCACAGACGCTTCAGGATGCGGGTAATGGTGGAGTACTGCGAAAGCTGCGCGGTGACGATTGGTATGCTTGGGTCATTGCGGAAATGCAAATCGGCGCCGCTCAGATCGGCCACCGAAGTGGTCATGGCGAGCTCGATGCCCATGGATTCCACCGCCAAAGACAGTGTGCGCATTGTTTCCGAGTCGCGCGTAAGCACATCGGTGACGAGCACCGTACGCGCCTTCATGCGCTTGGCGGTCTGCGGCAGATGGGAATTCAGCGACAGCACCTTCAGACGAGCTTCGGCATCATTGAGCGGGGTGAACGGCACCGCAATCAGATGCTGCGGCTGATTCGGATCCTCCTCGTTCTCAACCGATTCGATTGGGCAAACCGCAATCGGAGCGTAACCGAGGTTGCGAGACTGATCCAACTGCTGCAGAGTTTTATGAATCCCTTCGGGAGACCCCACCACCACAGTCGGGTAGTTGAATTCACCCTTCATGTGGTTGCGATGCAGAGCGCGGCGCATCAGCCACCGTTCCAGAATTACGAGCACCAGTGAAATCAAAGGAATGAAAACATTCAGAGAACGGGGCACATTGAGATGGAAGAGATACCCCAGCGTGCACAGCATGATGAAGTCGATGAATGCGGCGTTGAGCAGCTTGGCGTACAAGGCGTAGCCTTCGCCCATCGTGTGGCGTTCGTAGCTGCGTGCTGCATACAGGCTGATAACCCAGGAGACACAAGCCAACGCGAGGAAGCTGATCATGCCGTATTGGCCCGGACCGATATTCTGCACGTAGATATACGAAGATGGCCTCAGAAGGAACACCAGACACGTGGCGATGATGGTCATCAGCAGGTCCAGTGCAATCAACGTGCCGTTATAGAGGTAGCGCCAGGCCGGAACCGAATATCCCGTCACCACATGCGCGGCGTTATCGGAAGGAGAAACGTTCCCCTCCGGTGCGGAAGAGAAATATGTGCCGTCAAAGAATGTAGGGGCGCTGCCGGCTCCAGAACCAATGTGGTCATGATGGGCATTTGATGCACGGCTCGCGCTGATTCTTACCTGCGACATGTTCACGGTATCCGTGCCCTTGTTCTCGTCCAAGCTTGGTGACGCTAAGCTCGTACCTTCCGACATACCGAGAACTCTTCCTTCTCTTCTCTCTCGGGGATAAACCGCACCCCAAACATACAATTCGATGCTTCTGACACCATATCACTTAATCCTTTCCCCCCTATAGTTTTCTCATTAGATTTGGGTGCACGCCATTCGTCCGTAACTTTTGAGTAGAATGGCCAGTTAGACAGCGATTACCAAAACCGCAAAGCGGCGTCGAGAGAATGAGAGATTGACCCCATGCATATTATGTTCGTCTGCACCGGCAATATCTGTCGTTCCCCCATGGGAGAGCTGCTTCTGACCAAATACCTTGCCGGCACCACGGTCCAGGTCTCCAGCGCCGGCACGCACGGTTTGCCCATGCATCAGATGGACCCCTCCAGCGCCTCGTTGATGCGAAGTGTGAACATCGAGCCGAGCGGGTTCCGCTCCCGCAGGCTTACGCAGCAGATGGCCAAATCAGCGGATTTGATTCTGTGCTTTGAAAAGGACCAGCGCAAGGATATTGTGACGCTGGCCCCTACTGCGGTTCGTTATACGTTCCTGCTCAATGATTTTGCTAATATGTGCGAGTACTGCGCTCGCAATGGTCTGGTCAAAGGTCTGACTATCCAGGAACGATTGCAGTCGGTAATCGATTCCTCGTCCATTATTCGACCGATGCTTCCCACTCCGGATGATATCGAGGATCCGCATGGTAAGGAGTATGCGAAATTCCGTCTTGCCGCTGAGCAGACGAACAAGGCGCTGCGTACGATCCTGACCAGTATGCGCAAGCATTACCGCGTGGAGGAGGCCCCCGTGCGTCCCCAAATCACGCGTCAGTTCGCTTATACCGTGTGAGCCTGTTCGCTTAATTTTTGGCTCTGTTAAACCAGAATTGACAGGGCAACTATTCGCCATTTATATGGCCATATCAGTTTATGGGCTGTTGAAAGAATTAAAGGCCCATAAACTGATATGAAGCTCATTGCTCGGATAATGCCTTGATATATTGCTCCATTGTGCGCCAATCCGGGTGTCCTTCGTGTGTGACAGGTAGCCAGATTATCTCATCGCCATATTTGCCTTCAGTGACTTTGCGCCCATAAGAGTATTTATATCGAAGATGCGAAAGGATAGTGTGTAAGAAGAGATATACATACTCTCCTTGCCTCTCTTTCAATTGCAGAATTTTGGCGCTATCTCCGACTACACATCCAGATCCAAAAAAATGGACACACCCAGCCGTACCGGACCGGGCGACTGTCAAACAAGGTTGTTGTGTATACGTATAGTCGCATTGACGAACATATGATTCATCTATCAGTCCCATCACACCATTGTCGTTTTCGCCGCTCTGCACTGCCGGAAAACTACCGGGATGTTCATCGATTTCATCTTGAGTAATACCGGCTCCGTTGCGGATGATGAATACGTCGCTGACCTTGAATCGGGCCCAATCATCAATTTTCAAAGAAGATACTGATGAACGACGAGAGCGGTTTGATAATTCGGAGCAAAGAGCCTTAATATAGTTCCCCATCCATTCCCAGTTTGGAGCATTTTCATAAATATGGCCACTTTTTACAAGATAGGAGAGATAGTCGTTAATGGTATGACGAAAATCAGCTTCGGTTAATGTCGAATAATCGGTTTCCATATATGCTTCGGCAAGCCATTCATCCGCTCCAGTAACGTTTTTCATAGCCGAAAGTCCGATTTTCACAGTCTTATTCCGGTAAAGAGTGAGCCATTCTTTTTCGATCTTCTTCCATAGGCTATGCCCCTCGACGTCGAACTGTTCAACGCGTCCGAGGTTCTTGCGTTTGATGAATCCATCGTTCTTGTAATAACCGAAGAAAGTCTGCTTGCGGGGAATGCCCTCAGCATCGTAATGGGAACGGTTGAGTGTAAATAGCATGCAGCATGCCTGCACTGAGGCACCCGGATAGAATATCTCCGCGGGGAGTGAAAACACAGCTTCCAAGGTGTTGTCATGTAGAAGCGTTTCCTTCATTCCTGAAAGGCGCTTGCCGGTCCCGATTGCGGCTGACATCGGCAATAACACCGCGAGACGAACACCATCCCAGTCTTCTCTTTTGGCGATATCTGAGAGATATTTCACGAAGACGAACCCTTTGGTGGGTTCGGACTTGCCGCTTTTCTCCTTCGCGTTCCAATCGTTCTTATACTCAGCGGGGATATCTTTGGGCAGCGCGTTGTAAGGGGGATTCATGAGGATGACGGTCGGATGGGCTTCGGCAATGAATTGTCTTTTGTCGAAGCATGATCCGAATTCAACATTGCTGTTTCCATCCCCGTGTATAAGCATGTTCGTTGTAGATAATCCATAGGCTTTTTCTTCAGACTCGATACCGAAAATATGCTTCTGTTTAATATCATCGGCAAGTTTCTTGTATTCCTTGTCGGTATGTCCCCGTCGTGCTGCGGCAAGTTCCGTCACCATCGCCTGTACAAGGAACGAACCCGAGCCGCAACATTCGTCGAGAACGACGTCCTTAAATGTGACTTCAGTGAGCTTCGTCATGAAATCAGTAATGTGGTCTGGGGTGAAGGCTTGATTCTTGTCTGCTTTTCCTACATATTTGTTAAACGTAATGAAAAACAGATTGAGAATATCCTGACCCTCTGATGAGTCAGAGTCAATGTAACGGTAAATCCGCATGAGAATAAACGACAGAACCTCTACCCAATCGGAAATGGATAGTGACCTTACGTGTTGGTCGTCAAGGACATCTCGATTAAGAAGCTGAATCTTCTTTGTCTTGTTTTTTGACCCATCAAGCAAGTTACCAAGAACCTCGCTGATTCCCTCGCGCATCTGTTTTGCGGAGAACTGGTTCCATCGATTGCAAAGATCCTCATTCATTTGCTTGGTGATTCGGCCACCGTGGCAACGTTTCGACACCTCATCTTTGACATAAAGAAGACACGTTCCTACGAATTGTGATCGATTGCGTTCCTTCACGCCTTTTCGGTGCAGCAGTTCGTTCAAAGCGTAGGTGTTACGCATAACTTCTTCTCGATTATTTTGTCTTTCGATTGAAAACAGGTGCCGATAGTGCGACATGTCATCAAGTACCGTTTCGTTGGAAAGGAGATGTTCGTCATCGACTTCCGATTTCCAGACGCGAATTCGATCATCATTGGTGTTCGCAAGTATGGCTATAACCTTGGTTCCACGATGCAGCGCATATTCTTCTTCGACGTAGGCTCGTAATTGGTTCTCGTCGTCTTTTACGAAGTTCTGTTTCGTCTCGACAAGAACGGCATAGGTTCCCGTATCGTCTTCAAGAATGAAGCGACGATCGAGTTTGAAATGTAATGGTTTGTGCCCACCAAGCGCTTGAGCGAGATCACCGAGTGTGCCCGCGTCTTTGGCATAACTCCACTCGTCTTCCTCTATATTCGCGCGATGATATTCCGCGCCAATCGTTTCAACTATCTGATGGCGGTTCATTCTTCCTTGCCCTCGCTTCCCATCTTCATATCGAACGGCAGTCCGTTCTCCCTGACTACGGCTTTGAGGAAGATGGTGACGGCTCCGGTCATGTTCAAGCCCAATGGTTCCAGCACCTTCATGGCCTGGTCCTTCAATTCGGGGTCGAGGCGCATGGTCGTGGTCGGTGTGTTCGCCATGCCGTTCCTCCTTTCCTTGCGATATCGGATATGTACAGTGTACTTGCATCGTTATGCGGCCATGCCCCAATAACTCCATGTATGGCGGCATGACGCCGTTCCAGTCGCGGGTCACGCCGGGACACGGCTGCGCGTCCACCTGACGGATGATGCTGCCGTCCCTGTCGTCGCGGAACGAATGCCGCCACAGGAACCACGTCAGATAGCTTTGCAGATGCTTCGTACTCACGCCCTTGAATCCTGCGAGGAAACCGTCGAGGTTCGAGTGGAGCATATTGATCCGATTGATGCGATGCGACTTCGCATCCACCCGCTCGAAACACGGCACCCAACACGTCCATCGCGCCGGGATAGGTGGCGGCCTCGTCCGCCATGACGTGAGCGCCACGGCCGATACGCCCGGCGAGCGATTCGATGGCTCGCCGCTTGGAGATGATGCCGCGGCCGCTCAGCACGGCGAACGCCGTGTTCGAGTCGGTGACGCCGGTCATCACGCAGATCTACTCCTTGCTCAGTCCCCGCTTGTGCAGGGAGCCTCCTCGATGGGCAGTACGAACCTCCCCTTCCTGTGGTTGCCTTTGAAGCTCTCACGCAGATGCGTCTCGTCCAACTGGACGGACACGCCCGCGCCGGCCGTGAACTTCGGCAGATACCGTTCGAGGCATTTGAGCAGGCGGCGGCGCATGAGCCATGCGGTGCGCAGCGATACTTCGCAACGCTTCGCGCACTCACGCAGGGCGAGATAGTCCACGAAGCACTCCACGTACATCATCCACTTGGCGACCGGCAGCTTCGACCGTCCGATCAACGTGTCACGGACCTGCGAGAACGTGCGTTTGCAATCCCTGCACTGCCAGCGCTGGGCGCCGTTTGGATTGTGTCCCCTCTTCATGATGGAGAAGGAGCCGCAGCGCGGGCACGCCAGAATATCGTCGTGGTCGGCGATGCTCTCGTAGGCGTCCTCGTAGATGACCTCGCGCAGCTCACGTACCGCGTTCTCGCGCTCGACCGGGTTCATGTCCCTGAGCCGGTTGCGCACTTCGTCGACGAGCCCCATCGCTACCACCTCCAATACTGTAATCTCAGTGTAACTACAGTATTGGACATGAAATCACTATGTCAAAGCTGGTTTAACAGAGCCTAATTTTTACGTCTCTCCCACAAGCCCGTCACTCTGTGATACGTTTCCAGCGCTATAGTTGGCGCCTGCGAGTTCTCTGAGGATAGTCAACTGTGAACGGTGGGACTGACGAGTGACAAATTCAGACATAATACAAGCAGACTTCAGCAAAGCAGGCGTTACGCTGGACGATGATCGGCCGATTCTTGCCGATGCTTCCGACTTCATCTTCTACGCTGCACTGGCCATGCTGCCCATTGATGGCACGGTGGCGGGCCCGTATATGCCGTTCTGGACGCCGCTTTCACCATGGTTGTTCCTGGCATACGCAGTGGCGAACTGGCGTGCTCTACCGCAGGTCTGGCATCGATTCCGTGTATTCTTCCTGTTCCCCGTGCTGCTCGTGGTGCTTTCCCTGCTTGACTGGCAGCTGGTCGGTTTCCACCGCTTGCCGGCCATGATTTCGTTCTCCGGCGTATTCGGTGCGCTGGCCTGTCTGGTCTCGTTGGACATCGCTCTGAGCGTCAAACGCCTCTCGTGGCGCCGCATGTTGGATTTGCTGATTCTGGTCTACTGGTTTGCGTTCCTGGTAGGCGTGGTGCAGCGACTCTCCATCATGCTTGAATGGACCACGGTTCGTGACTTCTTCATTCGTTTGATGAGCCGCCAGTACATCAGCAGTACCTCCAAGTGGGGTGGCGGACGCCCGCAGTTCCTGTTCGCCGAACCAAGCTACATCGGCATGCATCTGTTCGGTGTGCTGCTGCCGTTGGTCTGGCTGGTGCGTGGGCGCGACCGCAAACGCGTGAATCGTTTGCGCGTGCTGATTGTTGTGTTCGCCGCCGGTTCGGTGTTGATGGGTGCCGGTGTGCGCATCATTCTCGATTCAATCATTGCGCTGGTCTTTGTGATTATCGAGGCGAATGGTTGGCGCACATGGAAGGGCAGGCTGATTGCATTCGGTGAGTTGGTGGTCACCGGGGGAGTGGGTGCGCTGAGCGTGGCCGTGAACCATCGCCTGAGTTCCATCGCCGAGCTTGGTTTTGACGGTGACGGTTCGTTCTACGCCAGGCTTTGGCAGTCGCTCGGTCCTGGTGCCGGCGCGTTGAAGCATCCGCAGCAGTTGCTGCTCGGCTATGGTGCCGGCAACCTCTCCGATGCCACGCATCAAGGTGCCGACGCCGCCGTGCGCGCGCTGGAACGTCTGGGATTGAATGCTTCCGCTCCCAAGGGCTGGTATGCGCAGGTAACGCCGATGAACATGTTCACGATGAGCGCCTACACCAGTTTCTTCGTGGAATTCGGCTTGATCGCCTCGGTGCTTCTGGTGGTGATGGTGCTATGGCATGTGAGCCGCAACCATGCCTGGAACAAGACCACCGTCTGCTGGTTCCTGCTCGTGGTGTATCTCTACATCCAGTTCGAAGGCTACGCCTTCTATGCCTTACCGCTGCTTCTGTGGGCCGTGGCCGCCATTAAAGTGCGGCCGCTGGGTTCGATTGCGGGCGGGCCGCAGTAAAAGCTGGTCGCTAAGTGGATATTCGTCCTTGTCTGCCGGAATGCGCTCCGATTTTTTGATTTACTGAAAATCGCAATGCTTTCACCTCTCTGATTTCGAGTATACTAGAAATCAGAGAGGTGAAAGCGTATGAATTTTATTAAACGTGAAAAGTTAATTGCTTCATTGTTGAAACACCGTGATTCTCCTGAAGTCAAGGTGCTCACAGGCGTGAGGCGTTGCGGCAAAAGCACTCTGTTGGCAAAATACGCTGAGCTCGTCGAACAAAGCGGAGTGCCGAAGTCGAACATCTTTGCAAAGAGATTTGATGCGTTCGACGTGCCAATTGGCTACGAGGCCAAAGATTTGCAGTCCGATTTGACCCATGCCATTGCGCAAGCCCAGCCGGGGTCGTTTTATGTTTTCCTTGATGAGATACAGGATGTACCGGGTTGGGAAGAAGTGGTTCGCCGATTGCACACCAGACAAGATACAGATGTGTATATCACCGGATCGAATGCATGGTTGCTATCTGGGGAGCTCGCCACATATTTGGCTGGGCGATATGTTGCCATACCGGTGTATCCGCTGTCTTTTGCCGAATATCGAGAATATAGGCAATTCCAAGGTGCAAGCGATTCGGTGGATTCACTGTTTGCTCAGTACATGATGTTTGGTGGTATGCCTGGTTTGTTCGCAACAGGTTTGCCGGATGAAGCAAAGGCCACGGAAATTCTCACTGCAGTATACGAATCCGTGGTGGTTAAAGACGTGGCTCGGCGTTACGGCGTTCGTGATTTGGCGACTTTGGAGAAGCTTTCCCGTTACTTATTCTCGACTTCAGGAAGCCTGTTTTCTGTGAACAACGTGGTAAAGACACTGAAAAGCACGGGGTTAAATGTAACGTACGCCACCGTGGATAACCAAATAGATGCCTTGGAGAAGGCATTCATCGTATACGCTGCGGAGCAGTCTCGCATACGTGGCAAAGAACTACTGCGCCCGCAACGAAAGTACTATCCGGTGGATAACGGGCTTCGTAATCTGACTTCTGGGTTTAATGGATCGGATCGTGGTGCTCAATTGGAAGGCATTGTATTCATGGAGCTGAAGCGCCGTGGATACAGAGTTAGTATCGGCGCTTTGCCTGGCGGAGAGATTGATTTTGTTGCGCAACGCAATGCGGAAAAACAATATATCCAGGTCACGCTCAATATGACGGAGGCACATACTCGTCAACGCGAACTCGCGCCGTTGCAGAATCTCGATAGTGCTTTCCCGAGACTTGTACTTACGCTTGACTGGTACAGCAGTGGCGTTACCTCGGAAGGCATTACCATCACCAACGTAATCGACTGGCTGTGTGCGTAGCGGGGTTGTTGGTTGGCCTTGTACGAAAGAGCCAACCAACATAGGCAAAAAGATTTTTGCAAAAAACGAATTCTGGGTTTTGACTTCTTGGAACGATAAGATATAATTTCGTTTCTGTCTATAGGACATAGAACGCAAAGTGCGTTAATGCAATGTTTGCATTTGCGCTGCTCGCCAAGGGGTCATTCTGGATTCTATCAGTTCTGCCCAATTCACTGGTGCCACCCCTATATCGCATAACGTTAAAAGTTCACAGCCTGTTTTAGTGAATGAACAGTCTGGACGAAACTCAACAGCATATGCGAAATGGTTTGTAATCATTATTACATGTCCGTTGACTTGTATCTTACCTTCAGCCTTCGGTTCAAGGTGTGCAATAAGACCATGTGCTGACGATTGTGTGACAAGCCCTGCATCTTCTAATGAGGCAACATCGTGCCAGGAAAGACCTCCCGCATATTTTTCCTCACTATTTGTAGCGAGCAGTGGTATGGGAAGCCATGTTCCCTCTGGTGTCGGGAGTTCAACACTCCATGCACATAATTGCTCGAATAATTTTGCCTCATCTGAGCTGAGATCGCCTAGTACACGTAACGTCCGTTTGGAGAATAGGCCGGGCTGGTTGATTTCTTCTGCCAATAATTTTGCCCACATCATTTTTGCTTTTTCATCATAGGCGTGTGAGGCTTTTTCGGTGAATAAGTCACACCAATCGGACTCTGGTAATTTTGTATTATCTGGTGTCGGTTTTCCCCCAAGATGTGTTGTGCTGGCTAATTCGAGTACTTCAGCAAGATTATCGAGGTGTTTTGTCTTTATAGTATAAGAGAGAATTATTACGTCAATAATTTCTTTTGAAATTCCAGATTCTGTGAGCACATGATTTAAATCTGCAATCCCGCAAGCATAATCCTTTGATTCGGCTCGACGTAGACTAGAACGACGAATGCCGGGGAACAATAGATTAATGCTTTGGGCAACAGAGCTTATAGCTTTACTGGATTCTGCGGCAATGCTATCAATTTCATTTGAACTCATTCGATAATTATAAGTGATGTTCCAAGTGCTGCTATGGTGTTCGCGTAAGAGACAGGAGGATTCTGTTCATAGCGTTTGCTGAACTAGATTTACTAGCAGTGATTTCTACAAGTTCATGAGTGTGATGATTAATAATGTTTGTAGGTGATTTTTCTCATGATTGAAATGGTTGTTCTTTCTTTGAGGAGCAGGAGCATCGCGGTGTAGAGGATGGTGAAGACGGTTCCGGTCGCGATGATCTGTGGGAGGGGGCGCGTCGGCCACCATGCGATGCGTATGAGGAGGATGATGCCCGTGGCGGTTGCAGCTGCGATGGGTGCGGGGATGATTTGCAGGTCCTTGCGGATGGTTGTGATGAAGTCGCGTGCGTACCAGCAGCGGATGAGCAGCGCGGTGAGTTCGCAGAGGCTGCAGCTGAGGGCGGCTCCCGTGGCTCCGAACGGTGGGATGAGGATGAGGCAGTAGAGGATCGAGGAGACGAGTCCCGTGAAGTTGACGATGGCGTATTGCCTCTCGTGCCCGGAGGAGATGAGGTATTGGGACAGGACGGTGTTCAGGGAGACGAACAGGAGTGCTGGCAGGATGCATAGGAGGGGCAGGGCGGCGCTCCTGTATTGGCTGCCGCCGAGGATGTCGATGATGGCGTCGGCGCAGAGTGCGGCGCAGGCGATGCCGGCGGAGGCGAACAGGAGCACGAAGTCGATGTTCTTGACGAGCAGGTCGTGGTATTTCTCCCGGGAGTTCCTGGCGTAGTAGGAGAGTCTGGGGAGCATGACGTTGACGACGGAGTTGATGGCCATGACGAGCATGGTCTTGATCTTGGCGACGAGTTGGTAGATGCCGACGACGTGGTTGGTGGCGAGGAATCCGAGGAGGACCATGTCGGCCTGCGCGTACATGCCGGAGGAGACGCTGGAGACGAGGAACGAGGCCATGGGCTTGAAATGCCGTGTGATGTTCAGCTGGTTCAGCGGCGTGAATCTGATGAATGCGCGCAGTCGGAGCATGTTGAGGATGTTGGCCCCGTATCCGGTGAACACGACGATCATGCCGTAGACGTGGTAGTCGGATGCCTGGTGGACGAACGCGAACATCAGGATGAGTCCGATGAGTTTGACGGCGATGCTGCGGATGGTGATGTACCCGTATTGCTCGATGGCCTGGTAGAACCATTCCACGCCGAAGGACGCGAGCCACAGGGCGGTTCCGAAGATGAGGAAGAGGGGCTTGTCGCCGGCCAGTCGTGGCACGAATTGCAGTGCGAGCAGGTATGCGGCGAAGGTCAGGGTGGTGGAGGCGGCGAGGATGACGAGGAGCTCCTCGACGGTGCGGGAGAGCTCCTCCGGGTCGCCCCTGACCTGGGCGCAGGCGCGTACCCCGTATGTGGAGATGCCCAGGAGCGCGGCCAGTGAGAAGTAGGAGACGATGCTCTGGGCGAAGGCCACCGCGCCCATGCCCGAGGGGTTGAGGACGCGGGACACGTAGGGCACCGTGATCAGCGGGAAGATGAACGACGACGACACGAGAATCATGTTCATCACCGCATTAAACTTCAAAGAACGAATACGAGTACTCATTTTTAATAGAAGAAATTAGATGC
>NZ_PEBJ01000003.1 GCF_002802915.1 Bifidobacterium felsineum | reverse complement strand
GAACTCACGCCAGACCCCCACAAAAAACACCAAACAGGAACACAGGAAATCTGACATAACCGCCCTTATCGGCTATTGGGGATATCAGACCGCGATTGCTTGAGAAATGGGAGGGGAGAGGAGAGCGGCTGCGTCGGCTAAATGTGCATAACGTGTGTGTGAAGAACGTATATACAGTGTTTGAACTTATTGGGCCTCGAGGAATGCGCCGCAGTAGGATAAGGAACTATGTCTGAAGAATTTACTCCTCATAACATTATTGTGACCGGTGGCTGTGGTTTCATCGGTTCGAATTTCGTCCATTACGTGTATAACAACCATCCGGACGTGCATGTGACGGTGTTGGATGCGTTGACGTATGCGGGCAATCTGGAGAACATCAAGAACATTCTTGGTGATCGGGTGGAGTTCGTGCATGGCAACATCTGTGACGCGGAATTGCTGGACAAGATCGTGCCGGGGCATGACGCGATCGTGCATTACGCTGCGGAATCGCACAACGACAACAGCATCGCGAACCCGGAGCCGTTCCTGAGGACGAACGTGGAGGGCACGTTCCGTCTCCTGGAAGCCGCCCGCAAGTATGATGTGCGTTATCATCACGTGAGCACGGACGAGGTGTACGGTGACCTGGCCCTGGATGATCCGGCGAAGTTCACGGAGGAGACCCCGTATCATCCGTCCAGCCCGTATTCGTCGACGAAGGCGAGCTCGGACCTGTTGGTGCGTGCGTGGCATCGCACGTTCGGCATCCGCGCCACGATTTCGAACTGCAGCAATAACTATGGCCCGTATCAGCATGTGGAGAAGTTCATTCCGCGTCAGATCACGAACATCCTGGACGGCATGCGTCCGAAGCTGTACGGCAAGGGCGAGAACGTGCGTGACTGGATCCACACGGACGACCATTCCACGGGCGTGTGGACGATCCTGACCAAGGGGCGTATCGGCGAGACCTACCTGATCGGCGCGAACGGGGAGAAGAACAACATCACCGTGCTGCGCATGATTTTGAGGATGATGGGCCAGAGCGAGGACGCGTTCGACTGGGTGAAGGATCGTCCGGGCCACGATCGCCGTTACGCGATCGACTCCACCAAGCTGCAGACCGAGCTCGGCTGGAAGCCCAAGCACACCGACTTCGAATCCGGCCTGGAGCAGACCATCGAATGGTATACGGAGAACCGTGCCTGGTGGGAGCCTGCGAAGGCCGCCACCGAGGCCAGGTACAAGCGGCAGGGACAGTGAACCGTCGGGAGGGGATTGCCGGGGTGTTCCCGGGGCCCCTCCCTTCGCGTCTATGGGCTCGGGGCGTGTGTTCCCGATTCCCGTATGGTGTCGCTCACGGGGTTTTCAGGTTTCGTAAAGGGAATGAGGTAAGGAGTTTTCGATCATGTCGTTTGAGTTTGAGAAGGATTTGAGGGTCGCCAGGACGAATATTCCGGGTTTGCTGGTGTTTGATCTGCCGGTGCATGGTGATAATCGTGGTTGGTTCAAGGAGAATTGGCAGCGTCAAAAGATGCTGAAGCTGGGTCTGCCTGATTTCGGTCCGGTGCAGAACAACATCTCGTTTAATGCGACGAAGGGTGTGACGCGTGGCATTCATGCGGAGCCGTGGGACAAGTACATTTCGATCGCGGCGGGTGAGATCTTCGGCGCGTGGGTGGATCTCAGGCCGGGCGAATCCTTCGGTCAGGTGTTTACGACCCGGTTGGACCCGTCGAAGGCGATCTATGTGCCGCGTGGCGTGGGCAACAGCTTCCAGGCGTTGGCCGATGGGACCGTGTACACGTACTTGGTGAACGCGCATTGGAGCCTGGAGCAGAAGAAAACCTATACGTTCGTGAACCTCGCGGACCCGGAGCTGGCTATCGAGTGGCCGATTCCGTTGGAGGAGTCGGAGCGCAGCGAGGCCGATTTGCATCATCCGATGTTGAGGGATGCGAAGCCGATGGCTCCGAAGCGCACTTTGGTGACGGGCTGCAACGGCCAGTTGGGCCATGCGATCCGCGCCTACGCGGAGGCGCATCACTTGGAGGGCTTCGAGTATACGGATATCGACGAGTTCGATTTCTCCGACCCTGCTGCGTACGACAGGTATGATTGGAGCCTGTACGGGACGATCATCAACGCTGGCGCCTACACGGCCGTGGACAGGGCCGAGACCCCGGAGGGGCGTCCTGTCGCGTGGAAGGCGAACGCGCAGGGCCCGGCATTGCTGGCCAGGGTGGCGAGGGAGCATCACATCACGCTGGTGCATGTGAGCTCGGATTATGTGTTCGACGGCACCGCCGAGGAGCATACGGAGACGGAGGCGTTCGCCCCGTTGGGTGTGTACGGTCAGACGAAGGCGGCGGGTGATATCGCGGTGGCGAACGCTCCCGAGCATTACATTTTGCGTTCCTCCTGGGTGATCGGTGAGGGGCATAATTTCGTGAAGACCATGATGACGCTGTCCAACCGCGTCAATGATCCGGAGGACAAGCTGGACCAGGTGACCGTGGTGAACGACCAATTTGGTCGTCTCACGTTCACCAAGGATATGGCCGAGGCCATCTTCCATCTGCTCGATTCCCACGCCCCGTACGGCACCTACAATCTGACGGGTTCCGGAGCGGTGAAATCCTGGGCGGAAATCGCCGCTGAGGTGTTCGACCTGACGAACGGCAACGGAAGCAAGGTCAAGCCGATTTCGACGGCCGAGTACTTCGCCAACGCGAAGAACCCGGTCAGCCCGCGCCCCACCCACAGCGCCTTGAATCTCACGAAGATCGGCGAGGCCGGCTACACGCCCGCCGACTGGGAGGAAACCCTCAAAACCTACGTGGCCAAGGAACTGTCCAAGTAAGGAGAACAGACAATGAAGGGCATCATTCTTGCAGGCGGTTCCGGTACCCGTCTTTACCCGTTGACGACGGTGACGTCGAAGCAGTTGCTGCCGGTGTATGATAAGCCGATGATCTACTACCCGCTGAGCGTGCTGATGCTCGCGGGCATCCGTGACATCCTGATCATCTCTACGCCGAAGGACCTGCCCAACTTCGAGAAGCTCCTCGGTGACGGCTCTCATTATGGTGTGCATTTCAGCTACAAGGTGCAGCCCAGCCCGGACGGCCTGGCCCAGGCGTTCATCCTCGGCGAGGAATTCATCGACGGCGAACCCTGCGCCCTTGTCCTCGGTGACAACATCTTCTACGGCAACGGCTTGGGCGCCACGCTGCGCAAGGCCGTCGCCAAGGCGGAGAACGGCGAGGGCGCTTCCGTCTTCGGCTACTATGTGGATGATCCTGAGCGCTATGGCGTGGTGGAGTTCGACGAGAACAAGAAAGCTGTGTCCATCGAGGAGAAGCCTGCTCAGCCGAAGTCGCATTACGCGGTGACGGGCCTGTACTTCTATGATGAGCGTGTCACCGAGTTCGCCAAGCAGGTCAAGCCCTCCGCCCGTGGCGAGCTGGAGATCACCGACCTCAACAAGATGTACCTCGAGGACGGCTCCCTCAACGTGCGTACGCTTGGCCGCGGCTACGCCTGGCTGGACACCGGCACCATGGACTCCCTGTACGAGGCGGGCGAGTTCGTGCGCACCGTGCAGCGCGCCCAGGGTCTGCCCATCGCCATCGTCGAGGAGATCGCGTACGAGAACGGCTGGATTAGCAAGGAAGAGCTCCTCGAATCCGCCCAGCGCTACGGCAAGAGCCCCTACGGCAAACACCTCAAAGACGTGGCCGACGGCAAGGTAGTGCTCATCCCCAACGAATACTGATTCTCAGGGAAGCAAATAGTCTGCGCGTAAATCGCACATAAAACAGTGGGGCGGCGGAACTTCAACGGTTCCGCCGCCCCACTTTTGCATGACCTTACGGTGCATGGTTCGGCAATGGTATGGCGGATCGAGACGCCGGCGACCCTGTAATGTACTAACGCGTGTACATGCTTTCCGCGGTGATAAGTTCGGTGGAGTCGTCGTGTAGGTAGCGGTTCCGGGTGGCTTCGCTCACGGGGTTCTTGGTGAAGAGCATGAATTTCGTATTGCCTGGCAAATATCCATGGATGAGTGCTGCGCGGCGGTGCAATCGTTCCAAGGCTTCCGTCTCGTTGAAGGCATTCCGCCATTTGCATTCGCCGAGAAGTAGCTGCTTGTCTTGCGGATTCGCGGCGATCACATCGATGTCGGTCTGCTCTCGTGCTATTGGATCGTTACCCCACCATTTGCCGAACTGCGTCGCGATGAAGGGGAGCATGTCGTTCGCGTTGGCGCGTACAAGCCATTGCCGGCAAATGGTCTCGAATTGCTGGCCTACGTAAGTCTCGAATGCCGGCCCGAAAGCGAGTTTTCGAGCGACCCGCTCGCTGATTCCGGTTTCGATGATGCTCATATTGCGCCCAACGAATCGGAACCAGTATGCAAAGAACGGATCTGCGATTACATACATACCCTTGCGTGATTTCTCGGGATTGTCGCCAAACGGCACCATGCGCTCGATGATGCGTAAAGACGTTAGCGTCTTCAGATAATTACTGACCCCATCGGAGTCCACGCCGGCGTGTTCGGCGATGAGCTTCGGTGAAGAATTACCGGCGGCTATGGATTGCAGCACGGAGTAATATGCTGCAGGCTCACGGAGCTCCTGGCGCAGCATCATCATCGGCTCCTCGCGAAGAGGCCCGAGATTGTCGAACATGAGTTGCAACACATTGGCCTCGAAGCCTTCCGATTCGTTGATGCGGGCCAGATAATACGGTGTGCCGCCGAATGCGGCGTAATAGTTCACTAGGTCATATGGGTCGGTAGAGGGCAGGAACTTGGCCGCATCCACGTAATCGAACGGCAGGAGCCTGATCTGCGCGGTGCGTCGACCGTACAGTGGGCTCTTGCGGCCCAGTACATCGTTTTCCATGAATCCTTCATTGCTTCCGGAGAGAATCATGGTCACATTCGTGCTCAGCAGCCCGTGATCGATGGCGATTTGCATGATGGATGGCAGCGACGGCTCAGCAGCTGCCGCATACGGGAATTCATCGAATACGAATACGAAGCGGCGCTTGGATTCAGCGGCTTGCTGCGCCACGAATCGTAGCGCGGAAGACCAACTGCCGAACGCTGGCATTGAATCAGGCATGCCGAAGAATCTCAGTGCCGTGCGGGAGAAGTCCTCGAGATTCAGCTTCGCGCTTTGCTGTATCGCGGTGAAATATAAGGTGTCTTTATCCTTGACGAATTCGTCAATCAAAGCGGTCTTGCCCACGCGCCGTCGGCCATACAGCACCACCATTTCAAAGGAATCGCTGGCATACAGTCGTTCCAGTGTTTGCAACTCATGCTCACGCGCGATGAACATTCCAGCTCCTTCATATCACCAAATAACAATGCCACACTTAACCATATCACGATTAAGGTAATCACAACATGGTTAATTTATGACGCAAAAGTATATTTATTATCATCTACATACAATCCATTGACCAAATTCCGATATTTAGTTATAGTTTCTATAACTAAACATCTTTCTGAGGAAGACAATCGGCATTATGGGGATGAAATATAGAAGTTTGGCGCGGCTATTCCATGCCGATAGATCGAATGATTCGTATAACAACCATGAACGGCTTGCCCGGCAACGTCTCGATGCCGATTCCACGTTCCGTACGGGAATCATCACTCCATTGGGGGAATTGTTTACCGCCATGCCGCGGGAAACAACCTTGCTTATGGAACGCATACTCCTCGCTGAGCGGCTCGTGTCAAAGCTGTGGAACCAGATACCGGGGGTGATGCGTTGGGACTACATCAGGCATTCCATCAGCGAGGAGCTACTCGCCACCAATGAGATGGAAGGTGTGCGCAGCACGCGTAAGGAAATCAAGCGTGCGGTGGAGACCGCGGAAAAAGCTAGGGCAGAGGGCGATAAATCCAAGGCGAGATTCAGTGAGTTTGCGAAACTCTACCTGAACCTCACTGACAAAGACGCCACGCTGCCGTTGGGAATCGCGGATATTCGCGACATATATGACAAAGTGGCATTGGATGAGATTGCTCAAAAGGACAAGCCGGACGGTGAGCTCTTCCGGAAAAGCGATGTGGAAGTGCTTGGCCCGCATGGAACGCCAATTCATAGCGGTGTCAAAGGCGAAGGAAACATCAGTGCCTTGCTTGCTGACATGATTCATCTGGTCGAATCCGATGAGATACCGCATGTGCTGGCCGCAATTATGTCCCATTTTCTATTCGAATACGTGCACCCGTTTTACGATGGCAACGGCAGAACAGGCCGTTACCTGCTTGCCTTGTACTTGAATCACGATCTCACTATGCCGACCGTGCTATCGCTATCAAGAATCATTGCGGAGAACAAGAATGCCTATTACAAGGCATTCACGGAAGCAGAGGATAAGCTGAACTGCGGGGAACTCACATTTTTCGTGAACACGATGCTTGGTTTCATTCAAAAGGCGCAAAGTGAATTGATTGACGAGCTGGGCGAAAAGGTGGATCGGCTTGGCAAGAGCAGCGATATCTGCAAGCGGATTGCTGAACAACACGGGTTGTCGCCCAATGCTATTGATCTGCTGTATTCCATTGTGCAGGAGGAACTGTTCGATTCGTCGAAATATCTGTCGTTGGACGATGCCGCATATCATCTTGGGCTCTCCAAACAGAGCGCGAGAAAGTATATCGGAGAGCTGCTGGATGCCGGGCTCGCCGCCAGAACCAGTGCGCGCCCGATGAAGGTGCAGGCTTCCGGGCGACTGAGAGAAGCACTCTCTATATAGCCATGCACGCGTTTATCCCTACCGGTCGTATGATGGCGATAACGGCAAGTCGTATCGCGGGTTATGTGCGGTCTGGAGGCGGCAATGAGGGTTCCCATTGAAGATGTATATGCCCAGATCCGTCTGTTCGCCGCGGAATTCAACGCGCGTAAGGTAGTGTTGTTCGGCTCGCGTGCGAAGGGCACCAATCGGCCGAAAAGCGACATAGACCTTGCTGTGGCTGGCTGTTCCGATTTCGACGGATTGGAGAGACATCTTCAGGATGATCTTTGGTCGCTGCTGAAGGTGGATGTGATTAACTTGGACGCGCCCATTTCCGAATCCCTGAGAACGCAGATTAACCGCGAAGGCAAGGTGCTATATGAAAAAGTATGAGAATTATTCAATTTATTTGTTGCTAGCTTTTTAAAATTAGGCATCTTGACCTATAACTGTCGATATACGTTTGAGGCTCATCGACCTAAGATGCTCGGTGAACGGTGTAGCGGGGGAGAAGTGCCCGTATACCGCGGATGCCAGATAGGCTGGATCGTTGAAACAGCGCGGGGTGATGAGAATGCGTAAGAAGAAGATTATCGCGGCAATAGCTGCGGCGGCTGGTGTATTTGGATTTGCAGGAGCGCTTCCGGCAAGCGCATTCGCGGACACCACTATCGACATTGAAGGCCAGACCAACATCAGCGGCACGGTGCCGGAAGATGTGAGCAACGCCCTGAACCACATTCATCAAACGAACGGTCAGATCAAGCAAGACATCGATACCGCGAAGCAGCATGCGGAAGACCTGCATCAGCAGGCGCATGATGATGCGAACGATATCCGCCAACACAACGAGCAGGCTTGGCAGGATGCGCAACAGACTCATGATGATATCAAGGGTGCTGTTGACAATGCCCATGACCGTTTGCAAGACACGCATGACACCTTACATCAGGATGCTCAGGATACGCAGAAGCATCTTGACCAGATTCATCAGAATCTGAAAGATGACCATGATCAGCTCAAGCAGGACCATGAGGATTTCCTGTCCGCCCTGCAGAAATGGAATAACGATATTCTGGGAGCGCTTTCCGGCAATTCGAAGGGTGACGATAATGCTTCGAATAGCGGGAACAATAGCGATTCGAGCAATGACTCTACAAGTAAAGACAGCACTTCCGCTGGAACGACAAACGATAGCAGCAAGCAGAACGCTGATAAGACCAATGCGGGTACGGTAAAGCAAACCGCTACAAATGGCGGCAATGACAGCAATGGTGCTGCTGCCACGACCAACGCCACTGCGCAGCCGACTGGTGTGCTGGCCTCCACTGGTGTGAGCACGGCTGTGCTATTGGCCGCTATTGCAGGCTTGTGCGCGTTGGCTTATGGAGTGAGGATTTTCGCGCAGTATAAGCATGAGACGCAAGGGAAGTAAGTAATCATCTCGTTAAAATGAAAATGTGCCGGTGCCATCGATGTGAATGGCACCGGCATTATTTTGCTGAGGTTGGCTCCCCCTCAGCAACTGCACTGACAGAGGGAAGTCAGGTTTTTGCGAAGCTCCATATTTCAGGATTCTGGAGTTGTTTGTGGAGTTGTTTGTGGAGTTGTTTGTGGAGTTGTTTGTGGAGTCGTTGTGGTTTCTTCATCACCGCTGGTGTCGTCTGTGGTGGAGTCAGGGGTAGTTGTACTACGTCGTTGAGCATACTGCTGCTGCGCTGCCACGGCTGCGGAGTAGTTGGCCATGGAAGTGTTGACCTCCTGGGTGGCGGTATCCAGCGCAGTTACCGCATCCTGCATGGCTTGAGTGTCATTGGTCTGCTGGGCAAGGACGGTGTTGGCGTTATTGATGGCGGCTTCCAGATCGATACGCGTCTGGTTGTTCTCAACAAGGCCCCAGCTGTTAGTCAATAGGGTCTGTGCTTCAGAAACCTTGTCCTGCAGCGTCTGCTGTACATTGGCCACATCCTTGGCGCTCTTGCTGGTATTGACAGCTTGCACGGCATCGGTAATGGCCTTGGTGTTGCTCTTCGCGGTCTTGGTCTGATCCTTAGCGTTTTGAGCAAACTGCTGCAATTGCTGAGTGGACGCTGAAGACTTGCATTCGATGGTCTCCGCATTCTTCACCGCGGCAACGGCCTTGCTCAACGTATCCACGGTGGCGGCATCTGCTACCTGGTCGGCGGTAATCGACTGAGCGCTTTTCGCATCAGACAAGGCCTTGGTCAGTGCCTTTTGTGCAGTAGTGTAATCGCTAACCGCAGTAGTGCACTGAGTCAAGGCACTTTGATGCAAGCGTTGTGCTTCCTGATCGTCCTGCTGCGTGCGCCACCATAGGCCTCCGGCGACCGCAGCTCCGGAGACCACCAATGCGGCAACCACTGCAGTGGCAATGATCTTTGTTTTATTATTCCCCTGCTTGGTTGTGGCATGTTCAGCGGCTGCCGATGGCTTTGGCTCTTCAACGGGAGCGGGCTTTTGCTCAATGGCGCTGAAATCAATATCCAAATCGTCGGTTTTGCGAGCGGAGGTGGTGTTGGGCGTGGATGAAACCGGAGCGAACAGGGGCGGAACAGCCTGTGTCTTGTCGGCGGAACCATTACTCTTGCCGGAGACTTCGGCAAAATTCGTGCTGGCCGCTCCGTCATTGCTGTTTCCCGTGGCTGGGAAACTTGGCGCATCAATAGGCTGATTATTGTTTGCCGGTGCTGCGGTTCCGGTAGAAGGCCATTGAAGAATATCGTCGAAGCTGGGGGATGCGAAAGAAGCCGGTTCCTGTTTGAGCTTGGATGCTGCGTCGTCGCCTGATGGAGTGGCTGTGGCAGGTTTGGCGTTCTCATCAAAAGAAATTGGTGGGATGTCCCAGAAGGTGTCAACAATATCCCGGGGAGCCGGTTCCTTCGGGGTATCAGCATTCAATTCAGGATGTTCTTCTGAACCCATGTCTCTTCTCGTTTCTTACGATGGCTTACTCACAATATTCCAGAATGTCAGTCTATTCAGCGATGAGACTTGAACAAGTGATATGGGATAACATACTAGATTTCTTTACTAATCGAGGTATGGCGATGGTAAAACATCAGGGGAGTGCAGGCTTGATGCGCGAGACAATACCGGACCGACTTTGCTGATTTCTATTGATTTTCTATATCGAAAACTTATATGGCATAAAGAAACTAGTAAATCAATAAAAGCGGATAAATAATTATATTAGTAATTACGGCAGTAGTAGGTTATAATAAAATGGAATTTATTAGAATAATTTATCTTCTAATATGTCGGAAAATTGTATATATAGGAGGAAATAATGGCATCCTTGCTTCAAGGTTTTGAGGAGATTAATCTGACCAAGCCAGTCGGCAAGACGGTTATGACCGTTACCGCATCGGCGGTGAAGTTCAATAAGGCTACGGCTGCCGAGCTCGGCTACCCGGCGTACGTGAAGGTTCTTATCAATGAAAAGACCAAGCAGATTGCTGTGACTCCTACCACGGCCAAGGCCACGAATGCATTGAAGTTCAGCAAGTCCGAGGAGAAGCAGACCGCTTCCGTAAGCCTGAAGGATGCTACGTTGGTTGCCGCGCTGCTTGAGCATTTCACTTTGGCGGAAGCTCCGGAAGGTGAAATCGCCTATCAGTCGGTGAAGGGCGCGGCTTACCCGGAAGACAAGACGGTGATTTTCAATATCGAAGATGCAGTGGCCGGCACTATGAGGCGTCGTGGCCGTAAGAAAGCTGTTGAGACTGAGTCTGAGACGGCTGAGTGATTATTCCATTCGCTTAAGGTGGATAGAGTAAAGAAAAAACCCGCGCTAACATGCGCGGGTTTTTTCTATGCGGATTTCATCATAACTTACTTATGCTTCTTACCCTTGCGAGAATTACGCTTCTCGCCATTCTCGTAGTAGTAATAGTAGTAATTCTTGGAATGAATCTTCTTCGGATCGGCGAAGTTGAAGATGTAACCCAGCACCGGAACCTCAGCAGTCTTCAGTGCGGTGGCGGTGCCTTCCAGCTCCTTCTTCTCCACAACGCCCTTACCGGTGACCAGCACCAGACCGCCTGCCATGCGGCCGAACACCACGGCGTCGCTGGACACGGAAAGCGGAGCGGTATCGATGATCACATAGTTGTACTGAGTCAGGGCTTGCTCGACCAGTTCGCGCATAATGTCGGAGTTCAGCAGGATGCTGGCGTTGGCCGGGCGCTTGCCGGCCGGCAGAATGTGCAGATTCGCCTTCCAATACTTCTGGATGACATCGGCCGGGGAAGCCTGGCGGGAAAGCACATGAGACAGACCCACATGGCCTTCAATGCCGAACTTATGGGCCACGGAGGGGTGGCGAAGATCAGCATCGATGAGCAGCACGCTCTTGCCCTCTTCGGCCAGGGCAGCGGCAACATTGGAAGAGACGGTGGTCTTACCTTCAGACGGGTCGGTGGAAGTGATGACCAGCAGTCGGCCGTGGCCTTCGGTGGCGGTGGTGGTGAGGAAGGAAAGGTTCGTGCGAATACGGCGGAACTCTTCGGCTTCGCTGCCAGCAGGCTGTGCCACCACGACCGGGCGGCTGTCATCCAGCATGGCGGAAGACGGCACAGTGCCAAGGGAGGAAGCGTGCAGCGCCTCGCGCACATCCTCGGTGGTATCCACCTTGGTGTTGAGAATATCCTTGAGCAGGGCGACGCCCACGGCGACAATCACGCCGAGCACCAAACCGGCAGCCAGATACAGCGGGATGTTAGGGGAGCTCTGGCCGGTCGGCACCTGCGCCTTCTGCACCACGGTGAGCTTGATGGGAGCCTTGCCGGTGCTGTTGTACAGATCAGAGGAAATCTGCTTGGCCAAATTGCGGGAAACGCTATTGGCAATGTCCGCCGCCTGCTGCGGGTCGCCGACCTCGGCGGAAATGTCCACCATAAAGGTGTTGGTCGGGTTGGTGGCGGTGACAACCTGAGCGAGGTCAGCAGTGGTCATATCCAAACCGAGATCTTCGATGACCGGCTGCAGCACGGCTTCGGTCTTTACCAGTTCCGGATACGTCTTGATCTGGGTGTTCAGGTAGTTGGTACCGGAGCTCATATCGTTGGTGCTCTGGGCTTCACCGGACTGGCCGGTGTAGGTGGCGAACACCTCGGCGGTGGCCGTGTACTTCGGCGGCATGATGAAGGTAACGGCTGCGACGGCGGCGAAAACTACTACGAATGAGATAATCGCGGCCACGATATGCTTGCGAAGAATCTGCAGCAAATCAGCGATGGTCAATGTTCTTCCCTAACTCTTTGGAAAATCTCACAGATGAATTCAAATCTAGCACTGCCCGAGGAACTCTGCCCGACAAGAAGACCCCGCATATCAGCGGGGTCTTGGAAGTTGGAATTGCAGCTCTCAGTAGCTCTTGTACTGCTGCCAATGGCTATAGGCTGCGGCGATGGAGCCGTAGCGGCTATTGCAGTAGCTGATGAACCATTTGAATTGAGTCTGATAATTGGTGGCCCAATCGGCGCCGGCGGAAGCCATCTTGCTTCCGGGCAGGGCCTGGGGCAAGCCGTAGGCGCCGGACGGATTGGCGGCGGTGGGGCTCCAACCGGATTCATGATTGATGATGAAGTTGGCTGCGGTGAAGTCGCTTTCGGAATAGCCGTTGGAAATCAGGTAATCGTGGGCCCAAGTCTGCATCTCGCCCACCGGCACGGTGGTGCCGAGGCTGGAGGAAGAGGAGCTGGACGATGAAGATGAGCTGGAAGCGGTGGAACCGGTGCCCACCAGAATCACCTTATCTACAGGTGCCTTCTTGACCCAGGACGTGAATACGTTGGAGGAAACCACTTTGCCGCCTGCGCGAGTGACCAGAGACGTAGTCTCCATTACACCGTTCTGGCCCTCGGTCTCCACCTTTTCAGTGCCCTTGGGCAGGTCAGAGGTTTCCTTGCGGACTTCGTTGAACGGAATGTCCGTATCGTTGGTTTCCACATCGGCGCCGGCCCGCTCGATGGTGATCACCGTGGACTCGGTCACCTTGCTGGTGAGCGACGGGCTTACGGTGTCCGCCGGGTCAAGGGTGATGTTGCCGGTATCCAGCACGGCCTTCACGGTCTTCATCTCGTTCTTCTCGCCGAGCACCACGCGGGAATCGCCATTGATCTTCACAGTGACGTAGGTGGTGTTCTTATCGGCTGCGTTGAGAGCGCCACGGGTTTCGGAACGGGATGCCGCGGAGTCGGTGGCGGAAAACGCGGTGATATGGGTAGAAGGCTGTACGGTGTCCGACTGGTAGAAGTTGCGGGACAGGAACCCGGCACCGGCGATAAGACCACCAGCGGTGATTACTGCACCGATCTTGGCCCACTGACGTTTGCTTAAGCTCAGGGACTTCAGCGGGGAGGTCTTCTTCGCGTGTCTCGTCATTACGCTCCTTGGATTGATTCGCAGCTCACTGCACTGCAGATTCAGTTCTTATATGTCACTCTATGAACCACATAAATCGTGCAGATTACATAGCGTTGAGCTGCACACACTGCCCTACATCATAGGCGGAGCACTGGATGAAATACAAAAGCCGACCCTGCGGCGAACCGCAAGAGTCGGCATATGTAGTGGTTGTGTCAGTGCAAGTCCACCAAATATAGTGATGCTGTTTGACGGCGAATCACTCAGCGGACTGGGCTGCAGCCTGGGCCTTGGCAGTGGCGAGGTCGAGCGCCTTGGCCTGGCCAATCAGATCATCCAGATCGGCGGCTTGCAAAGCGCCGGCCTGCTGGAAGATCACTTCGCCCTGCTTGGCGATCATCAGCGTAGGTACCGCCTGGATGCCGGCGGCCTGAGCGAGATCCTGGTTCGCGTCGATATCGACCTTCACAAAGGCGATGTCCTTGTTCTCCGGCTTGTCGGAAGCCGCTTCGAAAATCGGGCCGAACGCGCGGCACGGTCCGCACCAGGTGGCCCAGAAGTCCACGAAGACGATCTCATTGTCGGTGATGGTCTTCTCGAAATCCGCTGAAGTAATGGCCTTGGTCGCCATATGAGTCTCCTTTAATGGGCGAAAGTACAGATGTTTATGTATCTGCGCACCAGCTTGTCAGCACCACCCAACATTTGCCGTGTTTTGCGCCACAAGCCAAACGCTCGTCCATAATGTTTGCCCATATTTCGCTGGAAGGTGAAGGAAACCCGACTTCCGCGCGCGATAATGGGAAGCATGCCAGTCATGAATGATGAAGTGCCCGGTGAGGGCGACTATGATGCCAATCGCAAACGCGGTGAATTCGACAACATCACCCCTGAGGACTTCATCCACGGAGGTGGTTCAGGCCATGGCAATCCGCCAGGGTGGTTGGGGCCTGCGGACATCAATCGCGCCCGTCACCAAATGCCCATCGCCTATGTGGAGATCGTGCCGGTTCGCACTGATGACATGGGCCGCATCGCGCAGGTCGGTTCGCTGCTGCGAGTTTCCGACGATGGCTCGATCGAGCGTACGGTGATTACCGGCCGTGTGCTGTTCCATGAGACGTTGCGTGAAGCAATCGCCCGCAATGTGGCCAAGGATCTGGGCGATATCGCGCTGCCATTGCTGCCGGCATCGCTGCAGCCGTTCACCGTGGCCGAATTCTTCCCGACCCCGGGCCTAAGCGAATACTATGACCCCCGCCAGCATGCGATTGCGTTGTGCTATGTGGTGGCCATCGCCGGCGACTGCAAGCCGCAGGATGAGACGCTCGACGTGGAATGGGTCGATCCCAAGAGCGACATGATGGATAAATTCGTCGATCAGATGGTCAATGGTCACGGCCGCATCGTGCGCCAGGCGCTCGCCTGGGCCGGTGTGTGACTGAATTGTGTGACTGAATAAGGGAAGTGTTACATCAATATGGCAATCGAATTAGCAAATCATATCTATCGTGACGGCGAAGGCGTGCCGGTGGTGCTGATGAACGCCTACCCGGTGGACCACCGCATGTGGGATGTCTGCGCCAAAGCGCTTGCGGACCTCTCATATTTGAACGATGTGCCGCCATTTCCGATTTGGGCTCCGGACATGGCCGGCTCCGGTGAGTCCCCGGTGCCCAGTGCCGAGGATTCCGGCCCGCAGATGGCCAATGGCGCATACACGGAGGCGCTCGATCGTCTGGCGGACGCCTATGTGGACTTAGTGAAGTCTGCTGGCTATGACCAAGCCATTTGGGTCGGCCTTTCCATGGGCGGCTATGTGGCGATGGATATACAGCGTCGCCATCCGCAGACCGTGGCCGGACTGGCCTTGTGCGACACGATGGCCGCATCCGATGGCACCGGCGGCGAGGGTCGTCTCGCCATGGCCGATGCCGCGGAACAGACCGACTCGGTGGAACCGGTGATGCATTTCGCCAAGCCGTCCGAAGGGGACTCCACCGTGAAGAAGACTCCGGAATTCATCACAACCATGACCCATTGGATTGAAGAACAGGCCCCAGCTGGTCTGGCATGGCGTCAGCGCATGACCTACGGCCGCCCGGACATGGACGCGGTGCCGGAAACGATCAGCGCGCCCACCGTCGTGATCTCCGGAGAACTCGACCCCACCAGCAACCCCAGCGTGATGAAGCCTCTGGCCGCACGCATCGCCGGCGCCGAATTCGTGGACATCCCCGATTGCGGGCATTTCAGCGCCGTGGAACACCCGGAAACCGTTGCCCGTGCGCTACTTTCGCTCGTTCGCCGCGTGCAGGCGGCTCGGTAAGGCTCGGTAAACCAGTACAAGGGACTTTCTCATGGCTGCAGATATACATTTCTCCCCGCTTGCACTCACGCGTGCGTTGCCTTTCCTGCCGCTGGCACAGGGCGACATCGACTATCAGGTGGATCGTCGCAGTGAGCCGGGCCTGATTGACGAACTGCTGCAAGACGCCAATACCAAGGTGATTTTGACCCGCGGCGGGCATATCGCCGTACCGCGCGGCCAGGGTGATCTTGTGGACTATGAAAACGTCAAAATGAGGCTCGCAACCCTGCCTGGCGGCTATATTTCCGCTGAACTTCAGCGTTACCCGCAGGCTGTGGCCATGTTCCTCGGCTCGTACGGTGGAGTTCGCGGCGAATCAGTGGTCGCGGTAGACATCTCCCGTGTTCCCGAAGTCGGCAGTGCCGCAGCCAATGCCGCCGGTACCCAAGCATCCTCCGCGGGATTCGCCGGCTGTGAAATGCCGACTGCTACTGCCAACGGCAAATCCAACGCAACCACCGGCGTACTGGGCACGCAGGATTATGGCACTGTTGATGGAGCGCTCAGCGTGCCGGATTCCGCAGGGCAGGGCGCTGACGATGCATTTGATGAATCGGTCGATCTGCAGAGCGACAAGAAACCCGCGCCCAAGCCGACATTGCTGCAGCAAGCCGTCACACGATTCGATTGGGTCGATCTGCGCGGCTTCGCGCCGCACGCCAATGCGCGCGAAGCCGGACAGGCTACCAGTGCCATCACCTTGAGCATCTGGCATTCCCGCCAGCGGTTCTGCCCGACTTGCGGCGCTCCGGTCGAGGCCGCGCTCGCCGGCTGGGCGCAGCGCTGTTCCAATGCTGCGGACGGCAATCGCATTCTGTTCCCGCGCGTCGAACCTGCGGTGATCACCGCCATCGTAGATGGTCAGGATCGCTTACTATTGCAGCACAACGCGGCATGGAAGGACGAACGACTGTATTCGGTGTCCGCCGGATTCGTGGAAGCGGGGGAGAACCTTGAACATGCCGCCCGACGAGAAGCCATGGAGGAAACCGGCATCAAACTGGGCGAAGTGCGCTACCTCGGCTCCCAGCCATGGCCATTCCCCGCATCATTGATGATGGCGTTCAAAGCGCATGCCATCACCACCGACGTACATGTGGATGGTGAGGAAACCGTGATCGCGCGTTGGGTGACGCGCGACGAATACACCGCTGAGCTGATCTCCGGACGCATGGCGGCTCCGGGGCGTGCCACCATCGCGCGATACATGATCGAGGAGTGGCTCGGCCGTGAGCTGTAAGAGCATGGCTTTAATATGTTCCTCTTGTTAAGAAGTGCTGTCTGAGAGCCGAGGATCAGGAAACACTGGTCATACTGGGCCTAGTATTTTTGTCACGTGCAATAGACGTCAATAGACTGATAAGCTGCAGCGGAAGTAAGGAGATAGGCGTATGCCGTCGCATGCTCGAGTGATTCAGAAAAAAAGTCATGTAGTACGAAATACCTGTTTGATAATTGTGGCGCTGCTGCTTGTGATGGTCGGTGCCGCTGGCATTGTCGGATTCCAGTTCTATCAATCGGCGATGCGTGCGAAAACGCATCTCAATAATGTGATTAGCCAAGCCAAGGTCATCAGCAGTGGCTCGACTGACGAAATGGTCAAATCACTCAGCGATGTGAGTTATATCCAGCAGGAGACGGCAGCCGCCAAGCAGGAAGTCAGCGGCCCGTTATGGGGATTCGCGGAGAAGCTGCCGCAGGTTGGCGGCGATGTGGCGACTGTACGCACAACCATTGATACGTTGGATGATTTCGCTCAAACCACATTGCCTGCGCTCAGCAAGACGGTGACAGGACTGTCTGATGCCAATCTATCCAGTGGTGATGGACAGCTCAACATGGAGCCCATTATCGCGGCGGCCAAGCAAATGTCCACTGTGAATCAGTCCATGCAGAAGCAGGCAAAGACCATAGAGTCACTTCCGGAGCCGAAAATCCCCATGGTGAAGAACGCTCTCGACCAGGGGCGTGACAAAATGTCCACCATGGCTCAGGCCACGGAAAGTCTTTCAGGACTGCTCAATATGATGCCGAACTTCCTGGGAGCCAATGGCGCACGCAATTATGTGCTGCTCGCCCAGACCAATTCCGAGATTCGTGGCTCTGGCGGCTTGGTCGGATCCGCGGGCTCGGTAAGCGCGGACAATGGCAAAATCACTGTAGGCACGTTCCATGCGGATGCGGAATTCCCGACTAATGTTGCGGCGGCAGATGCCAATGAGCAGGGCGACAGCACGTTGTACAACGGTTTGTATCTCGGCCAATATGTGCACAATGTGAGCTCCACTCCGGACTTCCCGCGTGTGGCCACCATGGCACAGAAGTTCTGGAAGGCGGCATCCTTCGGCGGAGACTCCGATGGTGTGATGTCGCTTGACCCGGTGGCTTTGCAGGCCCTGATTGGCGCCACTGGTGACGTGACCCTTTCCGATGGGCGAGTCTTGAACGGCAGCAATACCGCGGAATTCCTGTTAAGCACGGTATACAAGGATCTTGCGGTCTCCGAGCAGGATAAGTATTTCAGTGAGACGGCTGCACAGACGGTGGATCATTTGTTCAGCGATATGAACACGCAGAAGCTCATGACCGTGGCCAAAACCATGATGACCATGGCCCAGCAGCGCCACCTCTATTTCTGGTCGTTCCACGATGAGGATTTGGCGGCATTGCGCAGCGCAGGGCTGACCGGTGAAATCACCAATGATGCCCAGAACCCGGTGACGGGCGTGTATCTCAACCAGATGCAGGCTTCAAAGATGGATTGGTACATCAAGCGCAATTCCACGGTGAAGAAGACGGGGGACAACACGTACCACGTGTCGTACACGCTGACCAATACGCTTAAGGCCTCGCAAGCTTCTTCATTGCCTGAATATGTGACCGCGAACGCCAAGAATGGCGTGGCGCTGGATCGTGTGATGCTCTATACGCCGGCCGGTGGAGAAATATCCAATATCGCTTCCTCCAATGGTTCGAAGTTCACCGCGGTACAGGCGCCTAATCATATGGCCTATATGGCGGATCTCTCCATAGCGCCCGAGGTTTCAATCACCGTGGAATATGATGTCACCACCACGCAGGGGGCGGCGAATTTGAAACTGGACCAGACCCCGACTACGGGCGATCCGGCGATTACCTATCAGTACTGATTGTTAGGCTGACCATTATGAATGAAAACGACGAAACCGAACAGCCGCTGAACCTCGATATTCCCGAGCACCTCGAATACTCCGACGAGCATGTGTGGGTGGATCGGTCGGATGATGACCTCGCCATTTTGGGCATCACCGAATTCGCCGCCGACCAGCTCGGCGAACTGGTATTCGTGGACCTTCCCGAACCCGGCTCCCGTGTGGAGGCCGGCGACGAGATCGTGGAGCTCGAATCCTCCAAGGCCGTGCAGCCCATGATCAGCCCGGTAGCCGGCACGGTGAAGTATGTGAACCGCGATGTCGCAGACGATCCCTCCGTCATCAACGGTGACCCATATGGCGAAGGCTGGATTCTGAAGGTCGAACTCGACGATGACGAACCTGATCTGCTCACCGCCGAAGAATACGCCAAAATCATTCGCTAAAGATCCTGTTTGTCTGCTATGAGCCTGGCTCTTAGCCGGCTCATAGCATGCATGGCCTATAGTGGGGTGCATGAGAAGCCCACGCGAGGATTTTGAAGCCGCAAGCAAGCGTCTGGAAGCGTTGCATCTGCTGCACCGCTCCGGCGAATCCGCGCGCTCCGGCGAGTCTGAGCCCGAATCCAATGCCACAGTCGCAGACGACATGCCGACTGTGCCTATCCCGGCCCGCAAAGCCGTCACTACATTCGATACGGCTTCCAAACGTGAGCGAATCGAATTCAAGCCGCCATTGGTTCGCTTCACTCGCCGCGCAATCACCAATACATTCAGCATATGGTCGCGCATTTCTGCTGCGGTTGCGCGCCAGCTGGGCTGGTTCCCCCGCGTCGAACCATACGTCGGCTATGGCACCGGCGACTACTCGCGACTGATCTGCCGTACGGTCTATGCGCCTGAACATGGTCAGTCGGGCGAGCTGATTCGCGGCATCCGCGGCATGCTTACCATACCGGCACCGCGCACGCATGTGCAGGCGAGCATCGACGATACGCCGCTCAACACCGTGCAGGTGGGAGCCTCGGAAGTCTATGACAAAGTGGATCGCACCCGTGATCTGAGCGGCGAATACGCTATTTCCGATTCCGCCGGTTACCTCGATCTGGTGGCCGAGCATCGACTGACTCCCGGCATCCATCGTGTCTCCTACACGGTAAACAAACGTAAGCCGGTGAGCGCCAACCTGTATACGATTCCATCCAGCGCCAAAGTCGGCATCATCTCTGACGTGGATGACACCATCATGATTACCCAGGCGCCGGTGTTGTGGAAGGCCGCATACAACCTGCTGTTTTTGAATCCCAAGAAAAAAGCTTCCGTGCCGGGTATGAGCGTGCTGTTCGCCCGCATTTCGGACCTGTTCCCGGATGCCCCGTTCTTCTATCTCTCCACCTCGCCGTGGAATGTGGAAAGTTCGATTCGCAACTTCATCACCGACCATGGTTTTCCTGAGGGGCCGCTGCTGCTGCGCGATCTCGACCCGCGGCCGAAAACCTTCGTACCCACCGGCCCACAGCACAAACTGGAGTTCGCCGAACAGCTGATGGCCGATTTCCCGGACATGAAGTTCATTCTCGTCGGCGATGACGGGCAAAAGGATCCCACGACCTACGCCACCATCGTCAAACGGTATCCCGGGCGTGTGTTGGCCATCGCCATCCGCCAGCTGAGCCCCAAGGAGAGCCCTGGTCTGGCATCAGTGGCGGGGCTCACCTCCACGCAGCCCATGCCGGTCACCGAAGTTCCGGTGTTCACCGGCACCACAGGCGCGAACCTGCTCAAAACCATGCTGCCATACCTGCGCGAGCACGCGAAGTAGCGGTAAAGGCGTCGTAAGTCCCTTACCGGCGCGTACAATCGCGTGATATGACTGATACGACCGAGCAGAGCGTTGCAATGAAGCCGCCCGTGGCCAAGCGGGAACCGAAGCGCCGTGAATTCCACGGCGACGTGTTTATCGATAACTACGAATGGATGCGCGACAAGGAATCCGCTGAAGTTCAGGATTATGTTGCGGCACAGAACAAATACTGTGAAGCGCGCATGGCACACCTGGCCGGACTGCGTGGCACGCTGTTCGAAGAGCTCAAGGCGCACGTGGAAGAGACGGACATGTCCGTGCCCACGCGCATCAATGACTACTGGTATTTCACCCGTACCCAGCAGGGCAAGCAATACGGTGTGCAATGCCGCATGCCCGTGCGCGGAGAGGATGATTGGGATCCGCCGGAGGTCGACCCGCAGGGTGCGCCCGGTTCCATGCCTGGCGAACAGGTGGTATTCGACGCGAACGCGGAATCCGAGGGACACGACTTCTTCCGCCTGGGCGGCTTGGACCTAAGCCACGATGGCCGCTGGATGCTCTATGGCGTGGACGTGACCGGCGACGAACGGTATGACTTCCGCATCCGAGACCTTGACGCCACCCTTGATCAGGGGCGGCCCGTGGAGTTGCCGGAACTGTTCAAGGGCATCGGTGGCGCGTGCTTCACGCCGGACGGCCAGTGGGTGTTCTGGACCGAGGTCGATGACTCATGGCGCCCATGCGCCATCTGGCGCCACCATGTGGGTACGCCGGTCGAATCGGACGTCTGCGTGTATCGCGAGGCCGACGAGCGCTTCTGGGTGGGCGCGGGCATCAGCTTCGACGAACGCAGCATTGTGATCGGTACCGGTTCGAAAACCACCACCGAAGTGCTGATGCTGCCGGTGGCTACACCGGAAGGTGAATTCCAGGCGTTCATTCCCCGTAAAGACGGCGTGGAATACGATGTGAGCTTCGCCTGCTTTGAAGGAGCGGGCGAGCACGGCGAAGATGTGCCACTGGCCGTGGTCTACCACAACGCCGACAATCCGAATTTCGAAATCGACGTTATTGATATGCGCGCACACAAGCCGCCATATCGCCTCGGTGAAGGCGTCTGTGTGGCTGCCGGTTCGCCCTATGGCTGTGAGCATGGCGAACCTGACCGGCCGATTACCGAGGCGTACTTCAATCCGGTCAACCCGGTGATTCTGCAGGGTGCACATGGTCTCGGCATTGAAGGCATCGCGTTGCATAAGTATTTCGTGGCGTTGAGCTACCGCGCTGATGGGCAGACGCATGTGGCGTACACCACCAAGCAGGCCGCTGCCGCTGACTTTTTGGCCGGGCGGCCTTGGCGATTCACTGAGCTGCTGCCGCCTCCTTTGGACAACGATTGGGATATGGTTGCCGCCGATCGTGCGGATAGCACCGGCGATCATGGCGAACGACTGTGGACCGAAGACAACGTTGGGGGCGACGCTGATGGTGCCGGTGTTCCGCCGGCGGCTCCGCAAGAATTCCCACAGGACCACACTTCCTCATTCGATGGCGCGAGCGATGATCATCTGCCAGGCGAGACCCGTCGTCTGTACAGCATCGGTACCGGTGGCAACCCTTCATATGAGGCGCCTCGTATGAGGTATTCGTTCTCCAGTTACACCCGGCCTGGCGAACTGCATGAAATCGATCCGGCAACCGGGCGCGATACCTTGCTCAAACGTGGCAAGGTGCTGGGTGACTTCGATCCGCGCGATTACATGGAGCGCCGCGTATGGATTACCGCGCGCGACGGAGAGCGGATCCCGGTGTCGTTGGTGTGGCGTCGCGATTTCCCGGCACAGGATTCACCGATGTTCATCACCGGGTATGGCGCATATGAGATTGCCTCCGATCCAGGCTTCTCGGTGGCCCGACTGAGCATGCTCGATCGCGGCGTGCTCTATGCGGTGCCGCATATTCGTGGCGGTGGCGAAATGGGCCGCGCATGGTATGAGCAGGGGCGCAGGCTCAATAAGAAGCATTCGTTCGAGGACTTCGTGGATGCCACGCGGGCACTGCAAGCTGCGCATCTGGCCGACCCACGGCGCACGGTGGCCAATGGCGGTTCCGCGGGCGGCCTGTTGATGGGTGCGGTGGCCAATATGGCGCCGGAGTGTTTCGCGGGTATTGAAGCGGATGTGCCGTTTGTGGACGCATTGACTTCGATTCTGGATCCGGATTTGCCGCTGACCGTCACCGAATGGGACGAATGGGGCGATCCTCTGCATGATGCGGATGTGTACGAGTACATGAAGTCGTACACGCCGTATGAGAATGCGCCGGAAGTTTTAGGCGACGCCAAGGATTTCCCGCGTATCTTCATCACCACATCGATGAACGACACCCGCGTGCTGTACGTCGAGCCGCTCAAATGGCTGGCTCGATTGCAGGCCGCCGGCGTGGATGCCGTGGCGAAAATCGAGGTGGAAGCCGGCCATGGCGGCATTTCGGGGCGTTACAAGCAGTGGGAGGAAGTCTCCTACGAAAATGCCTGGTGTCTGGCCGTCATGCACATCACGCGTTAGGTGTGATGTGCCGAGTGTTGTGCTGAGTGTGTGCGCCGGGTCCATTAATGTGTCCACGTGCTGAGCGGGAGATAACCGGCACGTGGGCACGCGAGTAGGCTCCGATTGCATGGCAAAGACATACAAGATCGCCGTCATTCCCGGAGACGGCATTGGCAAGGAAGTCACCCCATGGGCACAGAAGGCCTTGGAAAAAGCCGCTGAAGGCGTGGCTGACTTCGAATACGAACATTTTGACCTCGGTGCTGAACGCTATCTGCGCGATGGCGCCATTCTTCCCGAGGAGGAAGAGGAGCGCATCAAGGCCAACGACGCCATTCTGCTTGGTGCCGTGGGCGACCCACGTATCAAGGCCGGCATCCTTGAACGTGGCCTGTTGCTGAAGCTTCGTTTCGACCTCGACCAGTACGTGAACCTGCGCCCCTCTAAGCTTTACAAAGGTGTGACTTCACCTCTCGCCAACCCTGGCGACATCGACTTCGTGGTGGTGCGCGAAGGCACTGAAGGCCTGTACTGCGGTGCAGGCGGTGCCGTCCGCCGTGGCACCCCGAACGAGGTGGCCACCGAGGTCTCCATCAACACCGCGTATGGCGTGGAGCGCGTGGTACGTTACGCATTCAAGCTCGCCATGAAGCGCAAGAAGCACGTGACGCTTGTGCACAAGAAGAACGTGTTGGTCAACGCCGGCGACATGTGGCAGCGCATCGTGAACAAGGTTGCCGAGGAATACCCTGAGGTGTCCCACGACTACCTGCACATTGACGCCACCACCATCTTCCTGGTCTCCGACCCGTCCCGCTTCGACGTGATTCTGACTGACAACCTCTTCGGCGACATCATCACCGATGAGGCTGGTGCCGTGGTGGGCGGCGTGGGTTACTCCGCTTCCGGCTGCATCAACGCTTCCGACGAATATCCGTCCATGTTCGAGCCGATCCACGGTTCCGCTCCGGATATCGCCGGCCAGAACAAGGCCAATCCGACCGCCGCCATTCTCTCCGCCGCCATGCTGCTTGAGCATCTCGGCTTCGACGATGCGGCTAAGAAGATTCACAAGGCCGTCGAAGCGGACATCGAGGAGCTCGGCTCCACCGTTCGCTCCACCGACCAGGTCGGTCAGGATATTCTGAACCGCATGTGAGCGATGTGATGTAGCCACACCTTGACTGTCGGTTTTTGAACGTTGACTGTAGGATTTCTCATACCGACTGTAGGTTTTTGAACACTGACTGTAGGTTTTTGAACACTGACTGTAGGTTTTTGAACACTGACTGTAGGATTTCTAACGTTTTTCGTTAGAAATCCTACAGTTTTTGTGTAATTCCCTACAGTCGGTGTTGAATATCCGTCAGTCAACGTTCAAAAACCTACAGTCAAAATGACTGGTGCTGGGTGCGTTGGCGTGTAGTGGGTGTGCTGCTATGGTGAGGACATGACGGGGATTGTGAAGCGTGGGGAATGCAAGACGCCAGGCGGCAAGCTTGTCGCGGTGAACGTGACGCTTGCCGCGGATGGAACCGCGCAATCCTGCCAACTGGACGGTGATTTCTTCGTCGAATCCGCATCCGACGCATCCGCGGCGCAATATCTTGATGCCATTGCGCGGGCGTTGATTACTAGGCGCCCGATTCAGCCGATTATTGACGCCTGCTCTGATTGCCAGCTCATCGGCACCGATGCAATAGCAATAGAAACCGCTTTTGCCCGTGCGATTGACCGGGACCTTATATATAAGGAATCAGTCAACAATAACAAGCATCCTCATAACAGTGCCGGCATGGCACCTGATGACTATGCCGAGCGATGGCAGCGGCTCAAGCGCGACTTGATTGTGCTCCACGATCATCCGCGCACACCGGACGAACAAATGCGAATTGATGAATCCTGGGCGCGCGAAGTGGCGGAAGGCAAGCGCTCACCGACCCTGCGTATCTGGGAGTGGACCGGACCGGCGGTGGTAATTGGCCGGTTCCAGTCAACGCGGGATGAGGTGAACCTTGATGTGGCAAAAGAACTCGGTTTTGATGTGGTGCGCAGGTGCACAGGCGGCGGTGCCATGTTCATCGAACCGGGCAATACGATCACGTATTCGCTGTATGCCCCATTGGAATTCGTACAGGGGGTCAGTATCGAAGAGTCCTACAAGCTCTGCGACTGGTGGTTGGTGGAGGCGCTTCGCGAACTTGGTCTGGATGTGCGGTTTGCCGGGCTCAATGACATCGCTTCGCAATACGGCAAGATCGGGGGAGCGGCGCAACGGCGTTTTCCGATGCATCGGGCGGCGCGTGGCAAGAACGCGAATGATGCAGCATCGGGCGCGGTACTGCACCACGTGACTATGGCGTATGACATTGATGCCGCCAAGATGAGCCAGGTGCTCAATACGAGCCGTGAGAAATTCTCCGACAAAGCCGTGAAATCAGCGCAAAAACGTGTCGATCCGCTGAAAAGCCAGACCGGGTTGAGCAGGGAGGCGATCATCGGCCATATGCTGCAATGGTTGGCGTAAGACGCGAGCGAGGAAACCAGCTAAGAGGCGGCGCGGACCAAAACGCAGACAATGGATGCGACTTATTGTGAACGCGAACAAAATCCTGACGGAATGTGTGAGGCGCGTTACAATATGACGAGTGGCCGACGCCGGCTATGAGCATAAGGACGGTGCGATGAGTGTGGATACTCCGAACATGTTTTCCGATGAGGAGAACATTCTGCTGCAAACTGCGCTGTTCAAGCAGGTTTCCCCCGCTGAGGCGGAGGAGCTGATTCCACATCTCAAACGAGCCGTGTTCGATAAAGGCGACTATATCTTCTCCGAAGGCGATACCGATCAACGCATGTATCTGCTTGAGCGGGGACGTGTCAAATTGATTCGCACCTCTGCGGATGATCGCGTGCAGCTGCTTTCCATCCATGCTCCCGGCGAAGTGCTCGGCGAGATTCCGGTATTCGACCCGCACGGTGGTCCGCGTACCGCCTCTGCCGTGGCCATGGGCAACGGAACCCGCGTGGTGTGGCTGGAACATGATGCGCTGTTTTCTTGGCTGGATGAGCACCCGCGCGTGGCCATCGACATGCTGCAGGTGATGGCCAACCGCCAGCGCGCCAACAACGAACGCATCTCCGATCTGGTGTTCATGGATGTGCCCGCACGCCTTGCCAAAACTCTGCTGAACCTGGGATCCCGCTTCGGCGAACCGGTGGAGCAGGGACTCAAAGTGCCGCATGACCTGACGCAGGAGGAGCTGGCCCAGCTGGTGGGTTCCAGCCGCGAGACCGTGAACAAGGCGCTGATGGACTTTTCCAACCGCGGGTGGATTGCGCGCGATGGTCGCTCGATCATCATTTTCCAGCCGGGCATGCTGATTCGGCGCTCGCGGCGATAGTTGCGCATTCGGCCAGCATTCAGCAAACATTACGCTAGTGCGATTCTTGTGATGATTGGCTGTTGTAACGGACTCGACACTGGATTGGTACGCCGGGCCATTTAGAATGGGGCCCATGCCCAAAAAGAAGTCCTTGACAGTTCGTCGTGTGCTTGTTCTCCTGCTGGCCTACATCATGCTTGCCGTATCCGGCGGCGTAGTGGCCAGCGTATTGTTCGTGCCTGGTGTGATCGGCGCGAACCAGGCCGCCAAGGCCGTTATCCCCTCGCTGAAGGTGGAGAACGTGGACTTCGACGTGACTAATTTGCCGCAGAAGTCGACTATGTATGCGAACGATGGCACTACGGTTATCGCCACGTTCTACAACCAGAACCGTATTGTGGTTCCGCTGAAGAAGATTTCCAAAGCCATGCAGCAGGCAGTGGTGGCGCGAGAGGACCGCCGTTTCTGGAGCCACGCCGGCGTGGATGTGCAGGGCGTGATGCGTGCGTTCGTGCAGACCTATCTGGTGCACGGTTCGCAGCAGGGTGGTTCTTCCCTGACCCAGCAGTATGTCAAGAATGTGCTGCTGATGCAGGCAATTGAAGATGATGATTCCATCGCCCAGTACCATGCCACTGAAGATACCGTGGCTCGTAAGATTCGTGAGATGCTCATTGCCGTGCAGATGGAGAAGAAGTACTCCAAGGCCGAGATTCTGCAGGGTTATCTGAACATCGCCCAGTTCGGTAGCAACCTTTATGGCGTGGAAACCGCAGCACAGCGCTACTTCAGCGTTTCTGCTTCTGAATTGACGCCGATTCAGGCCGCTACAATTGCTTCCATCACTAAGAACCCCAATAAGTATGATCCGCTGGTTGAAGCCAACCAGGAGGAAAGTCAGAAGCAGCGCAATATCGTGCTCGATTTGATGGCTCAGGAGGGTTATATCTCCCAGGCCGAAGCCAAGAAAGACAAAGCTATCCCGCTGAAGGACACCCTGAAGGTGCAGACCGTGAACGTGGGCTGCCAGGATACCGGGGATTACGCGTTCTTCTGCGATTACGTGGTGCACCGCATCCAGAACTCCGAAGAGTTCGGCAAGACTCAGGCCGATCGTTACAAGCTGCTGCAGGAAGGCGGCTTGAAGATTGTGACCACACTTGATTTGGATGCGAACTCCATGCTGATGGAGACAGCGCGTGGCACGATTCCGCCGAACGATTCCAGTGGAATGGAAATCGCCATGGCGGCAGTTAAACCAGGCACCGGTGAAGTGCTGGGCTTTGGTCTGAACCGTTACTATGATGCCACGCCTGCGGCCGCCAATGATGAGACCAAGACCAGCCAGAACTATGCCGTTGATCTTGCGGACGGCGGCGGCTCCGGCTGGACTATCGGATCTTCATGGAAACCGATTAATCTGATTGCCTGGATGGAAGCGGGACATTCCATCAACGACAATCTTCAAACTACGACGAGCTACCCGACCACCGATTTCGCATGCGACCGGTATACGGGCGGTGCTGATTCCTGGAAGGTGCAGAACGCATTCGGTGGCACGACGAATCCTGAAAGCCCGTTCCTGGGCCTGGTTCGTTCCCACAACACCACGCAGGCTTCTATGGGCTCTATCATGAAGCTGTGCAAGGTGGCGGATACGGCCACCGAGCTTGGTTATCATGACGCAAAAACCGGTGAGACCATCGATAAGACCTCGTCGTTCACCCCGTCCATGATGATTGGTTCCGTCAACGTCTCTCCGCTGACCATGGCATCCATCTTTGCCGTGTACGCCTCCAACGGTGTGCAGTGCAATCCGATTGCCATCTCCAAGGTGACCGATGGCGATGGCCATGATCTGAAGGTGCCCTCCGCCAACTGCCATCAGGCCGTTGACAAGGATATTATCCAGACGCTTGCCTACACACTGAACCAAGGCGTGACCAGAGCCGATGGTGCAGGTGGATCATTCAAGCTGAACAATGGACGAAAGTCCTTCGGTAAGACCGGTACGAGCGAGGATTTGGCTGTGTCTGCTGGCACGTTCATTCCTAACCAGATTGCAACATTCGCAGTGGTTGGTGATGCTCAGAACCCATACACGCATCGTATTGCCAACATTCGTATCAACGGTGTGTACAACAGCTACTGGGATGGTTCCACCATTGCCGCGCCGGCGGCTCGTAACTTCCTGAATGCATATGCGGACAAGAAGCAGTTGCCGATTGACAATGATTATGGTCAGCCTGCGTCGAAGTATACGGCCAGCGGCACCACATTGGGTATTGGTGGCCGTGCCTACAGCACGCAGAAGTCCACCACCAATAATTCCAACAATTCCACGAACAACCAAAGTGGAAACAGCACGAACCAGAACCAAAGTGGTCAGTGACACAGAGGAGCACGGTCATGAGCAATCATCATTGATTGTGAATCCTTTGACTACATAGTTAGCGGGCGTCGCCTTAATGAGGCGGCGCCCGTTTTACAATTGAGCAGGATACATAACAAAATACTGCGGGCCGGCCATCTGCATGTCATGTACATCAGCTGCATGGCGAATGCATGGTAACCAGCCGCCCATTGGAGGGGAATCATTGGAGGGGATTCATGAACAGCGGTGAGCTGAAGCATGAGAATTTCGATTTCAGGGGATTCGATGTGCCTGAGCTGAAGGCGGTGACGTTGGCTTCATCAGGTCCGGATCCAGCGGAATCCAAATTGGACGCCGATGGCAGGAAATCCGGTGGCAAAACCGGCAAGAGTAGCGGAAAGAAGACCGACAAGGCCGAAAAGAAAGGCAAGAGCGTGGCCAAAGAAGCAAAGAAGAATCGTATTGGACTGTTCACTCCGATGGGGCTGCGTGATGTGACGGTGCGCAATCGCATCTGGCTGCCGCCGATGTGCACGTACTCCGCGCTCGCCCGCGACGGCAAGCCCACGCCATTCCATTACCAGCATTATGTTTCCCGCGCTTTCGGCGGATTCGGCATGATTATTGCCGAGGCGACCGCCGTGGCACCTGAAGGCCGTATTTCCCCATGCGATGTGGGCCTGTGGGAAGACGGTCAGATCGATGCATGGCGTTGGATTGTTGACGGCATTCGCAATGCCGGTGCCGTGCCCGCCGTGCAGCTCAACCACGCCGGCCGCAAGGCTTCCACTGGTTGTTTCGCAGTGGGCTATGAAGGTCAGAGCGTACCTGAGGAAGCTGGCGGTTGGTCTACCGTTGCGCCATCTCCGATTGCATTCGGCGGGCTCAATACGCCTCGTGAGCTTTCCGTGGATGAGATTCATGGCATTGTGGGCGCGTTTGCAGCTGCCGCCGGCCGTGCCGTTGCAGCCGGATTCCAGGCCATCGAGATCCATGCGGCTCACGGCTATCTGATTTCCGAGTTCCTGGATCCGCTGTGCAACGAGCGTGCGGACGAATACGGCGGTGATCTGGAAGGGCGCGCCCGCTTCCTGCTGGAAGTGGTGGACGCCGTGCGCGCCACCGTGCCGGAAGGTATGCCGGTGCTGGTGCGCATCTCCGCCACCGACTGGGCTGCCGGCGGCTGGGACTTGGATCAGACCATCGTGGTCTCCAAGATGCTCAAGGAGCATGGCGTCGACTTGGTGGATGTTTCCACCGGCGGCATTATGGCCGGTGTCTCCATCCCGGTGAAGGCGAACTATCAGGTGCCATTCGCCGAGCAGGTACGTGCGAAGGCTGAGGTTCCTACCACCGCAGTGGGTCTGATTACCAAGCCGAAGCAGGCCAATAAGATTGTGGCCCGTGGCGAAGCGGATGCTGTGGAGATCGGTCGCGCTGCACTGCGCGATCCGTACTGGCCGTTGCGCGCCGCCAACAAGCTCGGCATTCCCGCTACTGAAGCTCCGTATCAGCCGCAATACATTCGCGGCGCGTACTGATGGGCTCCGTCGATTAACTAAGCTACATCAGCCGATCTATCTGTTGTCGGCGTCTGAGATGGGGGTGTTCCACTGTGGAATAGTGGAACACCCCCATTGTCATGTTTTGCTGTGCCGGATTCTGTTGTGCCGGATTCTACACGGCGATCGGCATAGCTCGTTATGGTGTTTGGCTACCGCACGTCTACGCCGACGGCATCGGAGACGTGTTCGAATCCGTCGCGGCGCAGCAGCTGCGCGAGGCCGCGCTTCAACACGGTGATCTGCTGCGGGCCGCGGTACATCAACGAACTGATGAACATGATGAGGCTTGCGCCGGAGCGAATGCGCTCGTAGGCCTGCTCCGGGGTGAAGATGCCGCCGATGCCAGCAAGCGTGAATCGATCGCCATACTCCTGATACACCTTGCGCACCAATGTGTTGCTGGCGGTGGTGCATGGACCGCCGGAAAGCCCGCCCTCCCAGTCGCGCGGAATCTCAAGCCCGGTGCGATCCTTCTGCAGATTGGCAAGCGAGAGCCCCTGCACGTTGTGTTCGGCCAGCACGTCAAGCAGTTCCTTATACTCCGCCCATGGCTTGTTGAGTGGCATCTTGACCAGCGTGGGCTGCGGACGGTCGATCTTGTCCAGTGCGGTGAAGAGCTTATCCAGCGCCTCGGGGGAGGCGGTGAACGGTTCGCCCACATGGGTGTTAGGGCAGGAGACATTCACCTCCACCATCGCCGTGCGGCCGGCGGCGCGACGCATGGAGATGCAGTAATCCTCAATGCCTTCATCCAGATCGCCGCACAGTTCATCATTGGTGCGGGCAATGGAAACGGAAATTTGCATCTGATTGGCATTGGTCCAAGCCTTTTCGGCGCGCTCGATCACCTTGTCCGAGCCGATATTGGCCAGACCCACGTGCACCATCATCGAATCGTATTCGGGCAGACGATGGAACCAGGGCTTTGGATTGCCTGGGCAGGGGCGAGCGGTGGTGGATCCCACGGTTTCGAAGCCAAAGCCGGCGTTGTCGAGCACCACGGGCATGTCGCAGTTCTTATCAAGGCCTGCGGAAAGACCAAACGGGTTGGAGAATCCAACGCCCATGACATTGGTTTCCAGAATGGGGTCGGTATAGTCGAGCATCATACGCTCAGCGAACAGCAGCGGTGGGATGTTGCGCACCACATGGCAGAACTCGATCATCTGATCATGGGCTTCGTCCGGGCGGTGATTGAACACGAAATTCGGCTTGATGATGTGCTTGTATCCGAAGGTGAACAGGTCGGTGGTCGCCTTGTTGACTGCATCATGCCAGAAGTTATCGATAACGTAAGTCATAGTGCCTATTCTCTCACTCATTGGTGGTTGATGACTACCGTTTGCGATGAGGTTTTTTCCTGTTGCCTCGGCTGCGACGATGGTGCGTAATTGTGTTTCACGGCATGTTTCACGTTGTTGTGGTTGGCTGTGAGCGGCTTACGGATAGTCGTGGCGCGGTAAATTCTCATAGAAAACCCTGATTTCGAGAATTTGGTGAGCTGAAGGCAGGGGAAAGAAATGTTCGATTTTGAGCGATTTGAGTGCACTGGATGCTGTGAAAGTAAGCAAATCGACCATTTGAACGAAATCGAACGCGAAGATTGGCTGAAAAACGCTCAACACGGTTTTGTTTGTGAGCTTTTGTGTGCGATAATGTTCGTATGATTTCGTCACAACGTCAGCACCTCATTCTGAGCAGGTTGCGCACCCGCGGTGCAGTGCGCATCACCGCGCTATCCAAGGAGCTGGGAGTTTCGGCGATGACTATCCGCCGTGATATTGCCGAGCTGGCTGATAAGGGCTTGCTCAAGCGTGTTCACGGCGGTGCCGTAACCACCAGCACTTTGTTGAGCGAGCCCCTGTTCTCTGTGAAGTCTCAAATGGACATTGGCCTGAAAGACGCCATTGCCCAAGAGGCAGTGAAATACGTGGCGCCTGGAGATGTAATCGCCATCGGCGGCGGCACCACAGCTTACGTATTCGCCCAGCATCTGCTCGAATCCCAGCAGTCTAGCGGCATCACCATTCTCACCAACTCGATTCCTGTGGCCGAACTGGTTCAGGCGCTTGAATCCAAGGATGTGGAAGTGATCGTCACCGGCGGCGTTATCACTCGTTCGAATTCCCTCGTTGGCCCGATTGCCGACAAAGTCGTCGCATCCTTGCGAGTGAACACTGTATTCCTCGGCACCCATTCAGTGTCGATTCCACGCGGCTTCCTGATGCCGAATTCACTGGAAGCCGCAACCGATATGGCGATGATGGACATCGCCGATCGAACCATAGTTTTGACCGATCACACCAAGTGGAGCTGCACGTCGCTGTCTTTGTTCGCGCGCTTCGACCAAGTGGACACGGTCATCACCGACGACGGGCTCGACCCCGATTCCGCCGCCAAAACAAAGGATTTGGTCAAGGAACTCGTGCTGGCACACCAGAGCGAGACCAATGAGGAAAGTGAGTGAAGATGGCAGAGTTTGCCAACTACGAACCGGGTGAATACGCGAAGGAGCACATCCGCATCACGCCGACCAAGCTGGCCGATGGACGCGACTTCTTCTACCTGGATGATGATCCGGAATATGTGTCCGGCAAGAAGACCCGCGAGTTGAAGGATCCGCGCCCGCTGGATTACCGTTTCTCCCCGCATCTGGACGCCGACGGCAATGAAGTGCCGTACGCTGCCCCGCAGATGCGCCGCGACCCGCTGACCGGCGACTGGATTCCGATGGCCACCGCCCGTATGAACCGTCCGATCACCGCTGGTCCCGGCGCCACCGCCAAGGGCAACCCGCTGGCCGCCCGCAAGCCCGGCGATCCCTACCAGGATGGCGAGGTTCCGGACACTGATTACAACGTGGTGGTGTTCGAAAACCGCTTCCCGTCGATGGTTCGCGTGCCTGGCGAGGACGATTCCGTGAAGTTCGTGGACGGCAACCCGCTGTGGGAGCAGAAGCCGGCCGCCGGTCGTTGCGAAGTGATCTGCTTCGATCCGAACGAGGACGGTCTGCCGGCTGACCTTCCGGTCTCCCGTCTGCGCACTGTTGTGGAGGCTTGGGCTTTCCGCACTGCTGAAATCTCCAAGATGGAAGGCATCGAGCAGATCTTCCCATTCGAGAACCACGGTGCTGAGATCGGCGTCTCCCTGGCTCACCCGCACGGTCAGGTCTACTGCTACCCGTTCATCGCTCCGAAGATGGAGAAGGAACTCAAGCATACTGAGGCCTACCACGAGAAGACCGGCGGCAACCTGCTGAAGGACATCATGAACGCCGAGCTCGAAGCCGGCGAACGCATCGTGATGCGCAACCACAGCTGGGTGGCCTACGTGCCGGCCGCCGCTCGCTGGCCTCTTGAGGTTCATGTTGCCCCGGTGCGCGATGTACTGACTCTCGACCAGCTCAACGACCAGGAACGCTGGGATCTCGCCTCCATGTACTCCCACCTGTTGAAGCGCGGCAACGCGTTCTTCGACAAGGGCGACGGCAAGGGCATGGATCTGCCATACATCTCCGCATGGCACCAGGCTCCGATCCACGATCCGCGCCGCGAGAACTACCGCCTGAACCTGCAGTTCTTCTCCTTCCGCCGCGCAGCCAACAAGATCAAGTACCTGGCAGGTTCGGAATCCGGCATGGCCGCATGGATCTCCGACACCACGCCGGAACTCATCGCCAAGCGCTTCCACGAGCTCGGCGACGTGGACATCTCCGACTGAAAGACCGAAAGAAAGAAATAACACCAATGACTGCTGTTGAATTCATTGAACCGATCTCCCATGAGGACGGTGTGAAGCAGGCCAAGGCCCTGTTCGCCAAGACCTACGGCGTGGAACCGGAAGGCGTTTGGGCCGCTCCGGGCCGCGTGAACCTAATCGGCGAGCACACTGATTACAACGCCGGCCTGTGCCTGCCAATCGCACTGCCTCACCGCACGTTCATCGCCCTTTCCCCACGTAAGGACACCAAGGTGCGCGTGGTTTCCGATGTGGCTCCGGACAAGGTCGCCGAAGCCGATTTGGAAGGCCTCAAGGCCCGTGGCGTGGACGGCTGGTCCGCTTACCCGACCGGTGTGGCCTGGGCGCTGCGCGAAGCCGGCTTCGATAAGGTCAAGGGCTTCGATGCCGCCTTCGTCTCCTGCGTACCGCTGGGAAGTGGCTTGAGCTCCTCCGCCGCCATGACCTGCTCCACCGCACTGGCCTTGGATGACGTGTACGGTCTCGGCTACGGCGGTTCCGACGCCGGCCGCGTAACCCTGATCAACGCCGCCATCAAGTCCGAAAACGAGATGGCCGGCGCCTCCACCGGTGGCCTCGACCAGAACGCTTCGATGCGCTGCACCGCAGGTCATGCTCTGCTGCTCGACTGCCGCCCGGAGCTGACCCCGCTGGAAAACGTCTCCCAGCAGGAATTCGATCTCGACAAGTACGGTCTCGAGCTGCTCGTGGTCGACACCCAGGCACCTCACCAGTTGAACGATGGCCAGTACGCCCAGCGCCGCGCCACCTGCGAGGAGGCCGCCAAGATTCTCGGCGTGGCCAATCTGCGCGTTGCCGCCGATGGAATCGCCAGGGCCGATGACCCGTTCCAGGCGCTCAAGGAAACCCTGGACGCACTGCCGGATGAGACCATGAAGAAGCGCGTGCGCCACGTGGTCACCGAAATCGAACGCGTGCGCTCCTTCGTGCACGCCTTCGCAAAGGGTGACATCGAAGCCGCAGGCCGTCTCTTCAACGCTTCCCATGACTCGCTGGCTGCCGATTACGAGGTCACCGTGCCGGAGCTTGACGTGGCCGTGGATGTGGCTCGCCACAATGGCGCATACGGCGCTCGTATGACCGGCGGCGGCTTCGGCGGCTCCATCATCGCCTTGGTGGACAAGGGTCGCAGCCACGAGGTCGCCCAAGCCATCGCCGACGAATTCGAAAAGCAAGGCTTCCACGCGCCGAGGGCTCTGGCTGCAGTTGCCGCGCCTTCGGCGTCACGCGAAGCGTGAAAGTAGCCGAAGACGCGATGGGCAGTCCGGTGGACTGTCCATCAACTGCAGCCGAGGGCGAACCGGTAGGTGAGTCCGAGGTAATGCTGAGTCGGCCGTAGGCCGTCCGCAATTGCAGGACGCAGTGGCGTCGTCGAGCGCCAGCCGTGAAGCCTGACGTCTGCGACACGCGCGGCCGTACTTACGAAAAATTGAAAAACGTATTACGGTGACGTCTTGTTTTGAATAATCGCATGCCAACCGGCGTATTACTTGCCGGATGGCATGCGATTTTTTGTTGCCGAATGTGGCCCGGACGTTAGGGGCTTTCGGCGCTCGCCAATGAAGTCGCACACTGTGAGCTCGCGTGAATCATCGCGAGCGATAACGGTGTGCGGCAGTATGTCAGGACGTGCGCTGCGCAGCGGCAACAGACAAAGAGATACAAGAAGAGGATTCCGTTGTCCGAGAAACAGACAACCGCAAACAAGGCAACCATTCGTAATGCGCAACTCAACGATTCCGCATTCGTTCCGGGCAAGCCCCAGCACTTCGACCATCCGCACAAGGTCATGCTTGGCTTGTATATCAGCGTGTTCCTGGGCATGCTTTCGGAAACATCCATGAACATCACCCTGCCCGACCTGATGAATGATTTCGGCATCTCATCCGGCACCGCACAGTGGATGGTCGTCGGTTACATGCTGGCCATCGGCGTGGTGCTGCCGTGCGTCGGCTTCATGCTCAAGTGGATTAAGGCCAAGACGCTGGTGCTGTTCGCACTGGCTTGTTTCCTCGTCGGCGCCGTGATCTGCACCATCGCCCCAAGCTTCCCTGTGCTGCTGGCGGGCCGTATCATGCAGGGAATCAGCACCGGCATCGTGCTGCCCACTATGTATGCAGCCATCATGCGTGTTTTTCCGCTGCGCAAGATCGGTGCGGCCAACGGTGTGGCAGGGCTCGTCATCATGTTCGCCCCGGTTATCGGACCGACCATCGCAGGCGCACTTATCGGTGCGTTTTCATGGCGTGCGATTTTCGCGTTGTTCGCTTTCGCAGCTCTTGTGGCCATTGTGTGCACAGCGCTGTTCTTCGTTACGCCCATCGAACGCACCCGTCCGAATGTTGACGCACTGTCTATCATCACCTCGGCCATCGGCTTCGGCTGCCTCGTCGCCGGTGTGAGCCTGATCAGCGACATGGGATTCAGCCCGATGGTTATCGGCCTGCTAGCCATCGGCGTGCTGGTGTTGGCGTTCTACGCCTACCGACAGTTGCACATCGCCGATCCGCTGCTTGATTTGCGCGCCCTCGGCATTGCTGCGTTCCGCACGCCGGCCATCATGATCAGCTGCTCCTTCTCCTGCACGCTGGCATTCATGTATCTGGTGCCGCAGGAACTGCAGCGCGGCATGGGGCTGAGCTCCACCGTAGCCGGACTGCTCATGCTGCCAGGTGGTGTAATCAACGCGCTATGCACGCTTGCCGCAGGCCGTATGTTCGACCGTCATGGTGCGAGGAAGCTGGTCTGGATTGGCTCGGTGCTGACCATCATTGGTGGCGCGCTGTTCTTCGCGATTGGTGTTTCGACGCCGGTCATTTTGTTCCTCGCCGCGCACATCATCGTGATGATTGGCATCCCGTTCATCCAGCAGTCCTCTCAGTCCGCGGCGCTTAAGTCGCTGCCTGGCCACATGGCTGCGGATGGCAGTACGATCATGAACACCATGCAGCAGGTGTGCGGCGCCATCGCCACCGCTGTAGCCACCTGTTTGTTGGGTCTTGGCCAGACAAACTATGCAGCGGCTGGCGGCGTGAATCCTGCACAGGGCTTTGTGGATGGTTCTCGATACGGATACCTGTTCGGTATGGTGCTGGTCGTAGTGGTGCTGGCGTGCTCCTTCCTGCTCAAGGAGAAGAAGGAAGAACCTCAGCTTGTGCCGGTGCATGTGGATATCGAGAAACTGGCCGCCTGAGATAGACGATAAGACGTAACGGGTGTTCCTCTATACTGGGGAGCACCCGTTTTTCATATGTTCGAATATGTTCGCAAGTTCATTTCCGACCAGTTTTCAATCAGGGAGCGCCATGAACAAGGCCATCATCACCGTCGTAGGCCAGGATACCGTCGGCATCATCGCACGAGTCTGCACCTACCTTTCCAATCACAATGTGAATGTACTCGATATTTCGCAGACCATCATCGATGGTTTCTTCAACATGATGATGATTGTGGACTATTCCAAGGCGGACAAGGAATTCAGCGCTATGGTTGGCAACCTTGAAGATCTTGGCGATGACATTGGCGTGCGCATCCGTTGTCAGCGCGAGGAAATCTTCACCAAGATGCACCGAATTTGATCTCATCGGATCATCGGAAGGAAACACCATGCTGAATATCATGGAGGTCCACGAGACCAATCAGATGATCGAGCAGGAGAAGCTCGACGTGCGCACCATCACCATGGGCATCTCCCTGCTTGACTGTGCGGCGGACACCGTTGAGAAGACCTGCGATAACATCTACCGCAAAATCACCACGTATGCCAAGGACTTGGTTTCCACCGGCCGGGCCATCGAAAGCGATTACGGCATTCCGATCGTCAACAAGCGCATCACCGTCACTCCTATTTCCTTGGTGGGTGCGAGCTGTTGTAAGACTTCGGAAGATTTTGTTGCGATTGCTCATTCGCTGGACAAGGCAGCCAAGGAAGTCGGCGTGGACCTGATTGGCGGCTATTCGGCGCTCGTCTCCAAGGCGATGACCCCCGCCGAGGAATTGCTGATCCGCTCCCTGCCTCAGGCGCTTTCCGAAACGGATATCGTCTGCTCGTCGGTGAACGTGGGTTCCACCAAAACCGGCATCGATATGAATGCAGTGGAACTGCTCGGTCATATTATTAAGGACATCGCCGAACGCACCGCGGACAATGACTCCTACGGTTGCGTGAAATTCGTGGCGTTCTGCAACGTGCCAGACGATAACCCGTTCATGGCGGGCGGCTTCCATGGCGTGACCGAAGGCGATGCCGTGATCAACGTGGGCGTTTCCGGTCCGGGCGTGGTCTCCCGTGCACTCGATGCAGCCAAAGGCAAGGATTTTGAATTCCTGTGCGAAACCATCAAACGCACCGCATTCAAGATCACGCGCGTCGGCCAGCTGGTGGCCCAGGAAGCCTCCCGCAGGCTTGGCGTGCCGTTCGGCATCATCGACCTGTCTTTGGCACCGACGCCGGCCGTGGGCGATTCAGTGGGCGAAGTGCTCGAGAAAATCGGTCTTGATCGGGTGGGGGCTCCTGGTACCACCGCGGCTTTGGCTATGCTCAACGATCAGGTCAAGAAGGGCGGCATTATGGCCAGCTCGTATGTGGGCGGCCTGTCCGGCGCGTTTATCCCGGTCTCCGAAGATAAGAACATGATTGATGCGGCATCGTCTGGATGCTTGACCATCGAAAAGCTCGAAGCCATGACCTGCGTGTGCTCGGTGGGTCTCGACATGATCGCCATTCCGGGGGATACCTCCGCAGCCACCATCTCCGGGCTGATCGCCGATGAGGCGGCCATCGGCATGGTGAATCAGAAGACCACTGCCGTGCGAGTGATTCCGGTTGTTGGTAAGGGTGTCGGTGAAATGGCTAACTTCGGCGGACTCATGGGCTATGCGCCGATCATGCCGGTGAACCAGACTTCCTGCGAGGCCTTCGTGACCCGTGGCGGCCGCATTCCCGCTCCGATTCACAGTTTCAAGAACTGATGCATATGAATCTTGTTGCTATCTCGCTTAGCAGGGGTTGATTTCCGGTTCGAGCGACATCTATCTGCTTTACGAGGGGTCCCTTTACGAAGAAAGCCTGAGTATAAAGGTTGAAATATCAACACTTATACTCAGGCTTTCCGCATATAGCAACCCCTCGTAAAGCAGATAGACCTTCCGAAGGAGGGGAATCGACCCCTGCTAACGCAGATACGATGATGACTGCGAGGTTGAATCAACGTCCGCCGGCGAAATTCAGCTGGCGCCAAGCTTCGTAGATGGCAATGGATGCGCAGTTGGTGAGGTTCAGGGAGCGCAAGGATGGGCGCATCGGCAGACGAACCTGTTCGGCTACATGCGGGCCGGCCATGATATCCATCGGATCGGGAATGTCGCCGGGCTCCGGGCCGAAGAGCAGAATATCGGTCGGACGATATTCGATGTCCGTGTACAGCTTGGTGGCGTGTGCGGTGAACGCGATAATACGCGAATTCGGCATCGACTCCACCAGATTATCGAAGTTCGGGTGCAGCACCACATGTGCCATATCGTGGTAATCGAGGCCTGCACGGCGCAGTTTCGTATCGCGCAGGTTGAAGCCTAGCGGCTCCACCAAGTGCAGGATCGTACCGGTCACCGCGCACAGGCGGATGGCCGAACCGGTGTTGCCCGGAATGCGGGGGGAGTAGTAGCACAGGTGCGGGGTCATGGTTTCGGCTTCCGCAGCCTTCTCGGCGGAGAGCATGGCGTCCACCACGGAAATCGGGTTGCCGTGGGCGTCAGTTACCAATTCGTCTGGACCGTAGTTCGATTTGCGATATCCGTACTCGAACATCTTGCCGACCTGGGCCTCGGGATTTTCTGGGTTCTGCGGGTTCGTTTCTGCCTCGTTCGTCATAAATGCTAAGAATAAGAACGATGAACGACAGTGATATTGCTTTGCGTCTAAGCGCGTGGTGGGAAGCGCACGCGCGTGACCTACCCTGGCGTTTCGGCCGCGCCACGCCATGGGGTGTACTGGTCTCCGAGGTGATGAGCCAGCAGACTCAGATGAGCCGTGTAGTGCCGTATTGGCAGGAGTGGATGAATCGTTGGCCGGATGCACGTGCGCTCGCGGCCGCGCCTAAAGCCGAAGTGATTACCGCCTGGGGGCGGTTGGGATATCCGCGTCGAGCCCTGCGTCTGCAGGAATGCGCGCGTGTGGTGTCTGAGGAATATTCCGATGAGCTGCCACACACCTATGATGCGTTGATTGCACTGCCGGGCATCGGTGATTACACGGCTTCCGCTGTGCTGAGTTTCGCGTTTGGCCAGCGCGTTGCCGTGATTGACACGAATATCCGTCGTGTACTTTCCAGAGTGTTCACGGGCGTGGAATCGCGCGGAGGCTCTGCCAGCCCGGCCGAGCGTGCGCTTGCGAACCGGATGCTGCCGGAATCTGTGAAGCGGTCGGTGACATGGAATCAATCGGTGATGGAACTTGGGGCCGTGATTTGCACTGCAAAATCGCCATTATGCGATATTTGCCCGATTGCTTCGGGTTGCGCGTTCCTGAAAGCCGATAGACCGGGATTAGGGGAGCGTAGAACGCGGCCTCGCCAACGATTCCAAGGCACTGACCGCCAGGTAAGAGGCTTGGTGCTTGCGGCTTTACGCGAATTGCCCGCTCACGAGACCCTTGCCAGGAAGAATGTAGCGTCTATCTGGAAGGACCAAGTGCAGCTTGACGCCTGCATAGCCAGCTTGGACGATGATGGTCTTGTCGAGATGCTGCCGGACGGCTCGTTGCGCCTGCCGCACTGATTACACTGGGATGCTGTTATGGTTCAGCAGGGTAGGAATCGCGTGACCGGCACAAGCCGGGGGAATGGTGCGCCGAAAAAGCGCAAGCGCAAGATCAGCAAGAGGCAGCAGGCGATTTATCGTCGGCGTCGCATTGTGGTCGGCATCGTTCTGGCGTTGATTGTTGCATTGGTTGTTTTTTGCGTTTACAGCATCGGCCGTGGAATCGGAGCCATCAATACCATGATTCATCACGACGATGTATATGCCATTGCCCGCGAAGCCACACCCACCCCGAAAAGTACGTCTAACGTGAAGAAATGCTCCGTGAACGATCTGACATTGGAATTGAGCTCGAAATCGCAGTCTGTGGCAGTAGGCGGCACTTTGGAATTCACTGCGTCAATCGTGCACGAAGGCTCGAACAGCTGCCTGGTAGATGGCTCGGATTCGGGGCGTGTGCTCACTATTACCTCGGGATCGGAAACCATTTACCAGTCTGGTTTATGCGCCCCTGACTCGCGCTGGCTGCTGATGGCCAAGGGGGACAAGGATGTGCAGCAGCTCAAGTGGAACACGGACTACAACTCCACTCTGACCGAGTGTACGGACGAGACCAGCTGGCCCAAAGTGAATCCGGGCACCTACACCGCACAGATTGCCTTGAAGGACGCGCCTAAGGTAAAAAGCGACCCGCTGACGTTTACAGTGCAATAGCTTCAGGAGACCTGGGAGTCGGTGGTGCATCTGAGCCTGAAATTTGTCTGATCGGATGATGCGGCGTGTGCCGCCCAGCATGATGACTGAATGATATTCTGACCTTTGTCGTCACGCAGCTCGCGGGAGTGATCCGGTATATTGGGTCTGATTGATGGAGGCTCTGCAGTTACGGAGTATGCTCCATATGACGATAACGACGGTATGTGTTTTGTCGAGCATCCTATGGGGCAGGCGTCCACGAGTGGAGGATGTCGCCGACATAGATAGGAAGGTATATATCGTCATACGGAGGTAGCGCGAGACTTGCTATGTCGGCGGGCTCGATTGTATCCGGCGAATCTCGTATGGGCCTGCCATATGTCCCATATCAGATAGACAGGTGCATTGCCGTTGTGCTCGATAGGTTTGATTATGCCGCGATGACCCCATGTTCTGATTGTGCCAGCTTTGATATCGATACCCCACGGTTTAAATAGACGGTGCAATTGAGCGGGCGTTCCCTTGACACCGCTCAACCTTAGGCGAAGCATGTCGAGCTCATGTATGTCCTTAACGCGGTGTGTGGTGCGGCAGCGAGAGCATTCCAGCCAGCCTCCAGCCAATTCCCTTTCATCAGCTCTCAGCTCGTAATTGCAGTCGGGACACCAACCGATCATGCGTGTGCTTTCAGGCGGGTTCAGCAGATAGACCAATCGTTCAACTAACTTGCATGCATTATTTGCAAGTTTCTGCACGGTGGAGACAGGCATCATATCTAGGAGTGAAAGATTATCGCGCACGTTTTTGAGCAATCTTGGTGTACTCAAGTTGTTGTAGGAAGAGTGTAATCCCATAAGACGAGCGATCTCCCGAGTAAATCTGTCGATGTCTTGCAGAAGTTGGAATGCATCCATATTCAGTGGTATGGAAGTTGTATCGAAACTGCTGTGTCTGTCGCTCATTTGTACATCTATAGAGACTTGTCGATTGGCAACCATATCTATGGCGGACCAGTTAATTTCCAAAGAACGTAGATCTTTTTGGAATTGGCGAGTACTTGTTTCTATGCCGGCCAAGACTAACCTCCTCGTTTTAAAAAAGATGGATTATTTAGTATGTCATTCGGATTCTTTGTTTCGTCTTATGTGGAGAGGACTTTTGCTGAATTACACAGCCAATTTTATCTAAATGATTTCACTGTCGATTGCGGGGAATTCGCTCCATTGTGAATCGATTTGTGAGATTTCGTGCACCTATAATCTAATCCGCTATAATCCGTGGGATATGAGGCATGAAAGTCTGTCTGACTTGCTGACTTATTCGGTAGGGGAGTGATGCCGGCAGGTAATGGGAATGTCGCCCCATATCGCTATTCTTTGTAATTTGCATGAGGTGTGTCATATTGCGGGCATGCCGTCGACAATGAAGCGTCCGCATAGGCATATGGTGGCCATGCGCGCGCTCCCAGGGGAATACCACAACTTTAGCGAGCGATAAGGAACGTCCATTGGCTAATACAGCTACGACGAACACCACTACCATCATCGCACGCGCCGACCAGCATGACATTGACCTGCACAAGGCGTCGGATCGCGTGAACTTCGGTTCCATCAAGGAGCCTATCGATGTGCCCTACCTGCTGGGCGTACAGACCGACAGCTTCGACTGGCTGATCGGCAACGAGCGCTGGAAGAAGCGCGTCGAGGAAGACGAGGCCAACGGCACCAACACCGTTGCCCACACTTCCGGTCTCGATGAGGTCTTCAACGAGATCTCCCCGATCGAGAACTTCGCCCAGACCATGTCTCTGACCTTCTCTGACCCGTACTTCGAGGAGCCTCGTCACACGGTCCAGGAGTGCAAGGAAAAGGATTACACCTACTCCGCACCGCTCTACGTGAACGCTGAGTTCGAGAACGGCGACACCGGCGAAATCAAGTCCCAGACCGTGTTCATGGGCGACTTCCCGCTGCAGACCCCGCACGGTACCTTCATCATCGGTGGTACCGAACGAGTCATCGTCTCCCAGCTCGTGCGCTCCCCGGGCGTCTACTTCGATCGTCAGCAGGACCGTACTTCCGACAAGGAAGTCTTCGGCGCCAAGATCATCCCGTCCCGTGGCGCATGGCTCGAGTTCGAGATCGATAAGAAGGATCAGCCGCAGGTGCGCGTGGACCGCAAGCGTAAGCAGTCCGCCATCGTGTTCCTGATGGCCATCGGCATGACCAAGCCGGAAATTGCCCAGGCCTTCAAGGACTGCCCGTTGGTACTTGACGCCCTGCAGCGCGAAACCCTGGAAACCCAGGACGAGGCTTTGGTCGACCTGTACCGCAAGATTCGCCCGGCCGACACCCCGACTCCGGAAGCCGGCAAGAACCTGCTGGACTCCTTCTACTTCAACACCAAGCGCTATGATCTGGCCCGCGTCGGCCGCTACAAGATCAACCGCAAGCTCGGTCTTGAGGCTGACTTCAACGATCGCTCCCTGCACCAGGAAGACATCATCGCCACCATCAAGTACCTGGTGGCCCTGCATGATGGTGCCAAGACCTTCGCAGGCACCCGCAACGGCGAGAACATCGACCTGCGCGTGGACGTGGACGATATCGATCACTTCGGCAACCGTCGTATCCGCCAGGTCGGCGAGCTGATTCAGAACCAGCTGCGCACCGGCCTGAGCCGTATGGAGCGCGTGGTCCGCGAGCGTATGACCACTCAGGACGCCGAGGCCATCACCCCGCAGTCCCTGATCAACATCCGACCGGTGAACGCCACCATCAAGGAGTTCTTCGGCACCTCCCAGCTCTCCCAGTTCATGGATCAGAACAACCCGCTCTCCGGTGTGACGAACAAGCGTCGTCTCTCCGCTCTGGGCCCCGGCGGTCTGTCCCGTGACCGTGCATCCATGGAAGTGCGAGACGTGCACCCGTCCCACTTCGGCCGTATGTGCCCGATTGAGTCTCCTGAAGGCCCGAACATCGGTCTTATCGGCTCCCTGGCAACCTTCGGCCGCGTGAACCCGTTCGGTTTCATCGAGACCCCGTACCGTAAGGTCGTCAACGGTCACGTCACCGACGAAGTCGAATACATGACCGCAGACCGCGATCTCGACCACGTCATCGCCCAGGCCAACCAGGAGCTCGACGAGAACGGCAACTTCGTGCAGAAGTCCGCACTTGCCCGAGTCGGCGAAGAAGAGGCAGTCGATGTGCCGGTGAGCTCCGTGGACTACATGGATGTCTCACCTCGCCAGATGGTCTCCCTCGGCGCCTCCCTGATTCCGTTCCTGGAGCACGATGAGGGCCACCGTGCACTGATGGGTACCAACATGCAGCGTCAGGCCGTGCCGCTGATCGAATCCGAGCGCCCGCTGGTGGGCACCGGCTCCGAATGGCGTGCCGCCAACGACTCCGGCGATGTGATCAAGGCCGAGAAGGACGGCGTGGTGACCTACGTCTCCGCCGACCTGATTCGCGTGATGAACGACGATGGCACCACCAGCTCCTACAAGCTGGCCAAGTTCCAGCGCTCCAACCAGACCACCTGCTACAACCAGCGCCCGATCGTGCACGACGGCGAGCGTGTGGAAGCCGGCTCGGTCATGGCTGACGGTCCGGCCATCCAGAATGGTGACCTGGCCCTGGGCAAGAATCTGCTCATCGCCTTCATGCCTTGGAACGGCTACAACTACGAGGATGCTGTGATTATCTCCCAGCGCCTCGTGCAGGATGACACCCTCTCCTCCATCCACATCGAGGAGTACGAGATCGACGCCCGCGAAACCAAGCTCGGCGCCGAGGAAATCACCCGCGACCTGCCGAACGTCGGTGAGGACGCAGTGGCCAACCTCGACGAGCGCGGCATCATCCGTATCGGTGCCGAAGTCGAAGCCGGCGACATCCTGGTCGGTAAGGTCACCCCGAAGGGCGAGACCGAGCTGACTCCGGAAGAGCGACTGCTGCGCGCCATCTTCGGCGAGAAGTCCCGCGAGGTGCGCGACACGTCCCTGCGTGTGCCTCACGGCGAGACCGGTACCGTTATCGGCGTCAAGGAAATCACCCGCGAGGATGCCGAGGAGGACGGCGATGAGCTGCCCAACGGCGTGAACCAGATGATTCGCGTCTACATCGCCCAGCACCGTAAGATCACTGTCGGCGATAAGCTTTCCGGCCGCCACGGCAACAAGGGCTGCATCTCCCGCATCCTGCCGGAAGAGGATATGCCGTTCCTTGCAGACGGTACTCCGGTCGACATCATGCTGAACCCGCTGGGTGTGCCTTCCCGAATGAACTTGGGCCAGGTGCTCGAGCTACACCTCGGCTGGATCGCTCACTCAGGTTGGGACATCTCCCTCGATCCGAACCTGGAAGCCGAGTGGAAGAAGCTGGTTCCGTCCGGTGCCGAAAAGGCCGAGCCGGGCACCCCGGTGGCAACTCCGGTGTTCGACGGTGTCAAGCCGGAAGTGCTGAAGGGCCTGCTGTCCACCACGCTGCCGAACCGCGATGGCGACCGCCTCGTGGGTCCCGACGGCAAGGCAACCCTGTTCGACGGTCGTACCGGCGAACCGTACACCAAGCCGATTTCCGTTGGCTACATGTACATGCTGAAGCTGCACCACCTGGTCGACGACAAGATCCACGCCCGCTCCACCGGTCCGTACTCCATGATCACCCAGCAGCCGCTCGGCGGTAAGGCCCAGTTCGGTGGCCAGCGCTTCGGTGAGATGGAAGTGTGGGCCCTCGAGGCCTACGGTGCTGCCTACACGCTGCACGAGATGATGACCACCAAGTCCGATGACGTCGACGGCCGCGTGCGCGTCTACGGCGCCATCGTGAAGGGCGAGAACCTGCCGCCGGCAGGCATCCCTGAGTCCTTCAAGGTGCTTCTCAAGGAAATGCAGTCCCTGTCCCTGAATGTCGAAGTGCTGAACGCCGAAGGCGTGGCCATCGACATGAAGGACGAGGAAGACGATCCGGTGAGCTCCGCCGACGATCTGGGCTTCAACATCGGTGCCCGCCCTGATGCGGCCGCCAAGGAAGACCAGAAGGCAGAAGAGCCCGAATACCAGTGATCCCACGGGTCGTAAGCCTGTTTGATTGGTCGGCCTCACGCTCAGTAAGAGCTGTTGAGGCCGGCGCAATCCAGCAGCATGCAAGGCATACGCAGGCTTACGACTCCACACAGCGTGAACGAAATTTTCAATAGAAACGGATTAATAAGTGCTGGACGTCAACGCATTTGACAAGCTTCGCATCGGCCTGGCCACCGCGGATGACATTCGCGGCTGGAGCCACGGCGAAGTCAAGAAGCCTGAAACCATCAATTACCGTACTCTGAAGCCTGAGAAGGACGGTCTGTTCGGTGAGCAGATCTTCGGTCCGACCCGTGACTGGGAGTGCGCCTGCGGTAAGTACAAGCGCGTGCGCTTCAAGGGCATCGTCTGCGAGCGATGCGGCGTCGAAGTGACCCGTTCCCGCGTTCGTCGTGAGCGCATGGGCCACATTGAATTGGCTGCACCGGTCACCCACATCTGGTTCTTCAAGGGTGTGCCTTCCCGCCTGGGCTACCTGCTGAACGTCACTCCAAAGGATCTGGAGCGCGTCATCTACTTCGCCTCCTACATGGTCACCGAAGTGGACGATGAGCAGCGCCACAACGATCTGCCTGGTCTGCAGGACGAGTTCGATTCCGAAATCTCCCGCCTTGAGCAGCGCCGTGACTCCGATATCGAAGCCCGCGCCAAGAAGGTGGAAGAGGATCTTGCCGCCCTCGAAGAGGCTGGCGAGGCCAAGGGTCCGGCCCGCGCCAAGCTGCGCAATGGCGCCGAGCGCGACATGGCCGCCATCCGTACCCGTTACAACGATCAAATCGCCCGCGTGGACGCCGTCTTCGACAAGTTCAAGAAGCTCAAGCCTGGCGACATGGTCGACGATGTCGATCTGTGGCGCGAAATGCAGGATCGCTACGGCGATTACTTCGACGGCTGCATGGGTGCCGAGGCCATCAAGAAGCGCCTGCAGTCCCTCGACCTCGAAGCCATCTCCAAGGAACTGCGCGAGGAGATCAAGGACGCTTCCGAGCAGCGTAAGACCAAGGCCCTGAAGCGCCTGAAGGTCGTCAACGCCTTCCTGACCACCGGCAACAAGCCGGAGGCCATGGTGCTCGACGTGATCCCGGTCATCCCGCCGGATCTGCGCCCGATGGTTCAGCTCGACGGTGGCCGCTTCGCCACCTCCGATCTGAACGATTTGTACCGTCGTGTGATCAACCGTAACAACCGACTGAAGCGACTGATCGAACTCGGCGCCCCGGAGATTATGCTCAACAACGAAAAGCGTATGCTCCAGGAAGCCGTTGACTCCCTGTTCGACAACGGCCGTCGTGGCCGCCCGGTCACCGGTGCCTCCAACCGTCCGCTCAAGTCCCTGTCCGACATGCTCAAGGGTAAGCAGGGTCGTTTCCGTCAGAACCTGCTCGGTAAGCGAGTCGATTACTCCGGCCGTTCCGTGATCGTCGTCGGCCCGTCTCTGCGCATGCACCAGTGCGGTCTGCCGAAGCCGATGGCACTCGAGCTGTTCAAGCCGTTCGTCATCAAGCGCCTCGTGGACTTGAACTACGCTCAGAACATGAAGTCCGCCAAGCGTCTCGTGGACCGTGGCGACTCCGAGGTGTGGGGCGTGCTCGAAGAGGTCATCTCCGAGCATCCGGTGCTCCTGAACCGTGCACCTACGCTGCACCGTCTGGGTATTCAGGCCTTCGAGCCGATCCTGGTGGAAGGCAAGGCCATCCACCTACCGCCGCTGGCCTGCGCCGCCTTCAACGCCGACTTCGATGGTGATCAGATGGCAGTCCACCTGCCGCTGTCCGCCGAAGCCCAGGCCGAAGCACGCTCCCTGATGATGGCTTCCGACAACATCCTGAAGCCGGCAGATGGCCACACCGTGACCATGCCGTCCCAGGATATGATCCTCGGTCTGTACTACCTCTCCACCGTGCTGGAAGGCGCCAAGGGCCAGGGCCGTGTGTTCTCCTCCCTCGAGGAAGCCGAAATGGCCCTCGATCTGCACGAGATCGACATGCAGGCCAAGGTGCTCATCCGCCTGCCGGAGAGCTTCGTACTGCCGAAGGATTGGGAGCCGGGCGAAGTCAAGGTGCTCGACCCGCGTGAAGGTGAGAGCGACGTTGCCAAGGAAGAGCGCTTCCACGACGGCAGCGTGCTGTTCGCCACCTCCTACGGCCGCATCCTGTTCAACCAGACCCTGCCGACCGACTACCCGTTCGTCAACGACCAGGTGGCCAAGGGCCGCCTGTCCAAGATCGTCGATGACATCGCCATGCGCTACTCCACCCAGCAGGTGGCAGTGACGCTCGATGCCTTGAAGGATCTCGGCTTCACCCGCGCACCGTGGTCCGGTGTGTCCTTCGCCTTCTCCGACGTGAATGAGCCGCCGGAGCGTGATCAGAAGATCGCTGAGTACGAGGCCAAGGCCGATAAGGTCAACGCCAACTATGAGATGGGTCTTTTGACCGAGGAGGCTCGCCGCCAGGAACTCATCGACCTGTGGACCGAGTGCACTGCTGAGGTCTCCAAGGAAGTCGAGGACAAGTTCGACCCGACCTCCAACCTGGCCATCATCGTGCAGTCTGGTGCACGAGGCAACATGATGCAGATCAACCAGATCGCAGGTATGCGAGGCCTCGTGGCAAACCCAAAGGGTGAGATCATTCCTCGTCCTGTGAAGTCCAACTATCGTGACGGCCTGTCCGTGCTGGAGTACTTCATCTCCCAGCACGGTGCACGTAAGGGTCTGGCAGATACCGCACTGCGTACCGCAGAATCCGGTTATCTGACCCGTCGTCTGGTGGACGTCTCCCAGGATGTGATCGTCCGTGAGGAAGACTGCGGCACCAAGGCCGGCCTGATGATCCGCGTGGCCGACCGCGACGCCGACGGCAACCTGACCCTCGTCAAGGCCGCTGACGGTGGCCCGTACTCCCGTCTGCTCGCCGCTGACGTCATCGACCCGGCTGACGGCAAGACCGTGCTGTACAAGCGTGACGACGCCTTGTCTATGGACGTGCTCAACGATCTCGTTGCCCACGGCGTCGAGGAAGTCAAGTGCCGTTCCGTGCTGACCTGCGAGTCCAAGCGCGGCGTGTGCGCCAAGTGCTACGGCTGGTCCCTGGCCACCAACACCCTGGTCGACGTTGGCGAGACCGTCGGTATCGTCGCCGCCCAGTCCATCGGTGAACCTGGTACCCAGCTGACGCTGCGTTCCTTCCACTCCGGTGGTGTGGCCGCCGCATCCGATATCACCCAGGGTCTTCCTCGTGTTACCGAGCTTTTCGAGGCTCGTACCCCGAAAGGCGAGGCTCCAATCACCGAATTCGCCGGCACCATCAAGATCGTGGAGAACGATCGTGGCCGCCAGATCATCCTGACCCCGGACGCCGATTCCGGCGCTCCGAAGGAAGACGGCGTCATCAAGCCGATCACCTACCAGGTATCCAAGCGCGTGCCGCTGAAGGTTGCCGATGGCGACCACATCAAGGTCGGCACCCAGCTGGTCGAAGGTTCCGTGGATCCGAAGAAGATCCTCACCATCCTCGGCAAGCGCGCCGCCCAGGTGAACATCGTGGAAGAAGTGCACACTGTGTACCGCTCCCAGGGCGTGGATATTCACGATAAGCACATCGAGGTCATCGTGCACCAGATGACCCGCCGCGTCACCATTATCGACTCCGGCGACACCGATCTGCTGCCTGGTGAACTGGTGGACAACGCACGCTTCCGCGAGATCAACCGCAACGTGGTCAAGAACGGCGGCAAGCCTGCCGTCGGCCGTCCGGCACTGATGGGTATCACCAAGGCCTCCCTGGCCACTGATTCCTGGCTGTCCGCCGCATCCTTCCAGGAGACCACCCGCGTGCTCACCGAAGCTGCACTCTCCGAGAAGGTCGATGACCTCAAGGGTCTCAAGGAGAACGTCATCATCGGTAAGCTCATCCCGGCTGGTACCGGTCTTGCCCGTTACCGCAACGCTGTGGTTGAGCCTGACAAGGCCATCCGCGACACCATCTACCCGAACTTCGGTCTGGGTGGCGACGGTGATCTTGGCGACGCGAACTTCTCCGACGCCGACCTGTCTGACCTGAACTTCTCGAACCTTGAGTTCGGCGATTTGAAGCTCGGCGACGACTTCAACCCTGACGACTTCTACTCCGATCAGGGCGGTCTGACCGACGGCGACGACCAGCAGTGAGTTGGTGTTAGCCCAGTAGCGTAAGGGGCTTGGAACGGATATCCGTTCCAAGCCCCTTTTCGTTTGCCGCGGTTGTTTGCTGCAGCCAGGCACTATTACTGTGCTTTCGCGTACTGCATCTGGCTTACTGCACTTGCTGCACCTGAGTCAACTCAAAGAACAAATCGCCCAATCGTATGGTGGTAGGTGGCGTCAGTTGCACAGGCGTGCCTTTAAGAACCTGAGTCTCCTGACCATCCTGAAGAATATACGTGCCATTGAGCGACCCATAATCCTCAATCCACAAAATGCCACTGGCATCGATGCTGATGGCTGCATGATTGCGTGACGTGGTGCGGGTCGGGTCCTCGATACGCGCGGCCTTGACCCCTTCAGGCACATCCAGTGAAGGTTTGCGGCCAAGAAGTGTGCTGGCATCGATGACGATGTCCTGGCCGGTCACATCGTTATGCAGACGATAGGTGGTGTGAGGTGTTTTGGCCGTGAATGATGAGGACAATACAGTACTGTCCCAATCCTGAATAGTGGCATCCTGCAGATTCTGCTCATCATCTGATGCTGCAGACGATGCCGGGGAAAGGCCGGAATCGTATCCCGGAAAAGAGAGAAACTCCGGGAATCCGGAATCGGTATGTTCCAAGGACACCGACTCCTGTGCGGCTGCTTTCGCCGGTTCGGTGGTATTCGCCTGGGCAGCGGTATGTGTTGCGGTTATCGCGGAGCTGACATGCTCAGCCGCTGGGCTCACCGCGCTTGAACCGTCCGACTGAGGGTCATCGGCATACCAACCAGGTTCCGGAGCCGGAGGATATGGCACAACGGACATTGCTACTCCCATTCGCTCTCATGATTGGCGGGACTGGCGGGAAGCCAATGCGGCGTCGATGGCCGGATCGTGAAGTTGACGCAGCCAATCCACTAGGGCCGGATACGTGTTGGGATTGCGGGCGATGCAGACGCGCAATTCCGGAGCATATTGGGCGATTTGAGCGATCTGCATCTGATCGGTTGTAGTCAACGCCTGTTCAGCCGTAAAACCGTACGGGTTGGTCGGTGTAGGCTCCGCAAATGCCGGAGTTTGCGAAACGGTTTGGGATACGGTCTCGGTTTGCTTAGTGGCAGCCTGCTCTGGAACAGACTGAGATTGAGTCTGCTCCGTAGTAGTCTGCGGCTGGATCGGACCTCCAATCGCATCGGCGGTGAACCCGATTTGCGCCAGCGTTTCACGGGCACGCGCGTCACCGAATTCAGCCAGCCAACGCTTCAGCCCTGGGTAGCAGCGAGGATTTACGGCAACATTGGCGCCGAATTCCGGGTTTTCGTAGGCGATTTTGGCGAGCAGAATCGGATCGGCGTTCGGGTCCTGCACTGCGGCTACGGCAGCATCGTAATCAACCATGAGCTTGTCTCCTTATATGACTTACCTTATGCGGTTTATGCGCGGTCTATGTTCGTGTGTTTATGTTTGTTTATGTCCGAGTGACTTTGCACGTATGTCTATGACTGCATTGCGCGAATGGTGCGCAACGTCTGCAATGTGGTGTCGTCGATGTCGCCCAGATCTTCTCCGTCACCGAGCCGGAATGCGCTGAAATCATGTTGTGCTGATTCGGCAACGGGCATATCCGCCACGATTACGGTGATATTGTCTCTGCCGCCGGCGTCAAGAGCCATCTTCACCAAGGCGTGCGCGGCATCTTGGGGATTGGCATGGGTGGCGGCTATGCCGGCGATATCATTGTCGGAGACTTCCCCGTACAGACCATCTGAGCAGATGATATACCGGCCGGTGAGATCGGCGACGTAGATGTCGGCATCGATGCCATCTGGATCGCCCAAACATTGGGTGATGATGTTGCGCGGTATCAGAACCTCGGCATCCTGCGGGGTGAGAAGACCCGCATCGATGGCCTCTTGCCTTTGCGAATGATCACGAGTGATGCGAATGAGCGAGGATGCATCCCAGAATGAGGGAGTCGAGACAATGTTCGATTCGGAAGCACTTTGCGGGCTGGAATGCTGCTGGGCATCGTGTTTCGGGCTGAGATGATACACGCGGGAATCACCGATATTCACCACATAGGTTTGTTGCATATCGCTTGTATTGCCGGTGGGAATGTGGGGCAGCACCAAACCGCTTATCGTGGTTCCTGCTACACCTCCCAGTCGTTGCCCCAGATTCAGAATCTGCCTGTGAGCATCGTGGAGCGCGGTTTGAATATCACGACGGTTGCGAACAGGTGAATCAGATAATGTGGCAAACCGTTGCACGGCAAGCTGACTCGCTTGCTCACCTCCGAGGCCTCCGCCCATGCCATCGCACACCAGGTAGACGCCTTGACGCGCCAGACCGGCATCCTGATTATTTCTGCGCCTAAGACCTGGATCACTGGTCATTGCCGCACGAATGAAACCGGTAATCATGATGTCTTCCCCTTATCGCATCGGCGTGTGGTCAGTCTGGTCGACGCGTTGCGCGGCGTCTCTGCGCGCGTCCTGCTGGTGTGCTTGTGTGCAAGTATACGCACGCCTCTCAGGGAAAGACGTGTGGCTATGCGCCGCAATCGAGGCAGCGAACGTAGCATTGATTTGCGTACTGCATCCACACGAGCCCAGTACCGGTTGGCTTGATGAGCGTCTATTGGCTGCCCGGAAAATGTGGCATAGTCGGCTTCCTGACTCAGGTCGCGCAGCGCATCGGCTGAAGTATCGAGTTGTTGTGCGATTGCAGCAGCTTGAGCGCGACGCGTGCCGGCTATTGATATGCCGCTTTGCATGGCTAATGCACACAGTGCATTCCACCCTGAAGCCACTCGGGTTTGAGGGGCTCCATACCTGCGGGCGCGTGCCAAAAGCAGCGCTTTGATCGACAAGATAACGCCGCAGATAAGCATGATCACCCATAATGGACTGCCATAGAGGACCACGGTTCGGGCCGTGCTCCAGAACCGAATCCATATGGGATTAGTTGCTTGGTCGTCGGCATCCGCTCCGGAGAGCGAGCTTTGGCCTTTTGCCTGTGCTTGGTCTCGCAATGGGTCGGTGAGTGGCACCGGTGGCTGACGGACCAAGGTCTGAGGATTCGGCGGCGTAAGATTCTGATCAGCATCAGGAAGTTTGGTCTCTTTGGGAGTGGGGTAGAAGGCCACCCAGCCAAGATTTTTGAGTTTGATTTCCACCCACGCGGCGATGTCGTTGCCGGTGAATTCGATTTCCGTGGCGTGGTCGGATGCGATTGTCGTTCGCGCGTCGGAAATGCTGCCATCATCATCTTTGGGAAGGAATCCCATAACCACACGTGAAGGCAGCCCCAATTCGCGTGCCATCAATGCCATAGCTGAAGCGTATTGTTCGGAATCGCCCACCATCGCAGTGCCAGACAACAGCTTATTGATGCGATAGTTGCCGTGCCCGGCCTGAGAAGGATAATCGCCCTGCAGCCCGTGGGAAAACCAACCTGAATCCTTCAGCGTGGTGGCTAATGCCTGGGCTGCGGCGCCACCGGATGCCTGACCGCCGGCAATCGCAGTGGCGAATTTGCTCACGGAATCAGGCACATCCTGCGCAGGAGGTTGACTGATGTGCGCGGCCGGCGCTTTGCTGACGGTGGTATTGCTGGGATTCGCGGGAATAATGCCCGACTCGGTGTATGTCATGCCGTTCCTGGTGCCGGAGGAAAAGATCGCGGAATCCGTGCCGCTGTTGTAATAGAACGTATCCGCATCATTATGCGCGGAGAATCGCACGCTTGTTGCTGCTCCAGCCAAGGGCAGCCAGGTATCGTTGAGGCCGTTATGCACGGTAAACGTTGCGGTAAACGATTTGCCATGTTCGTCGGTGGCGATTGATGTGCCGATTCTACGGTAGTTTGAGGAATCCGCGGCCTCGGTGGAATCGGAAAGATTCCAAACCGAACCATCAAAGCGGTCCATTACCGCCAATCTGACTGGGGTGCCAGCTGGAAGGTTCTTGACGGTGAGCAGCACATCGTCCTTGTGGTCTTTAATGTAGGAGCGCATGCCGCTTAATGGGCTTGTATAGTCATACGGACTGATTGGCGGGTCATAGAGGTCTCGCAGCACCAAGCGATGTTGCGGAATGAACCAGGTGCCGGCAAGTGCCGTTGCCATGGCGATTAACACGATGATGAGCGCGGAGAGCCAACGTCCCCATTCCATGAATCCCAATCGCCATGACATCCACACGATTAGCACTATGGTGAACGCCATGCCACTAGCAATTCGATGCCATCCCGTGCTGGTGCCCAACAGCGCGCATACGGCCATCGCCGCGCCAAGCGGCAGCGTGCTGAGCAGGGCAAGCCATGTATTTGGGTTGAAGACGAACAATCCTGCGAGGAATGAAAGCCATAGTCCTATGGTCCATGCAGCCATCAGACTGCCATCTGCAGCACCGATGGGAGGCTCAATGGAAATAAGGTATTTGAAAGATCCGAACGTTGCATTCCACCCCTGGCTCAGGGTCTCGAGACTGGGAATAACGTGGGCGATGGCGGTGGAGTTGAGTGCTATGACCGGTCCAATGATGAACTGTGACGTGGCAAGGAAAACAAGTTGCCACCATAGTCTCAGCACAGGTACCTGACCGGCGAGCGCGATAAGCGTTCCCAAGACCGCGGAGGGGAGTGCTGCCGCCATCCATGCCATCGGGGTGCCATACACATCAAGAAGATTGGATTGCGCAATCCACATGAGCAGCAGAATGATTGCAAGACTCATGAAATGCTTTGGCCATAGTCGCTGAGTGCTGTTGAATCCGTGCTGATCTCCGCGAGTCATCCAGACCACCGAATGGGTGGCATTGGCCCATGACCCTGTGACGGATGTGGCATTGAAAGAGGATTGCGAAACAACGTTGGTCATGCGAGCGCCTCCATGATAATGGGCAGGTCGTCAAGTTCTCCAACGGTGGCCAGCGTAAAATTGCTGAACTGCCTAATGACGCGATTGGCTCCAGAACAGACTTGCAGTACAACGCATCGTGAGGAGCGGGGGAGTGCCTTGGTCATCCGTTTGACAAGGTCAATGGCTTTCATCGAGCCTACGGTGAAGCAATAGAACGAAGCATCCGGCGCATGCCTCAGTGTGCTATCGGCAAGATTCGGCGGATCTTCTCGGTTAGGCACGATGCCACTGGCCTCATCGAGCAATTCCATGGCATTGCGTGGACGGTTGCATGATTGACCGGCATGCGTGTAGACCGGCCTGTTTTGAACCAGACATTGGACACCGATTGAGGCATGAGCGGAAACGGCTATTTCGAATTCCTCAGCCGAGGCATAGTCATCGGGATTGATGTCGAGAGTCAACGATGTATCGGTGCGCCTCGTGGCTTCATACTGACGAATCATCAGCGAGCCGGTTTTCGCGGAGCTCAACCAGTGCACATTGCGTACATCATCACCTGGCGTATATTCACGAAGACCATAGAAATCAAGGTCATCATCAACGATCTGGCCTGATGGTTGGCCCTCCAAATCTCTTGGAATGCCAGCATTCAGTGCGCTAAGACGCACGGTTTTGGGATGAATGAACACGGTGACCTGCTCAGCCAACTGCTTTTCATGACGAATAAAACCAAAGGGATCGCCTTTGCGAATATGCAAGGGCCCAATGGGAAGCACCGCTCGAGTAATGGTGCGGAACGCCAGTTCGGTGTGTTTGGATTGACCGGAGGCAAGCATTGGAATGGTAAAACGCTCATGGGCCTGTCCAATGGGCAGATCGCCGTGGGCATTGGTCGTTGCGGTTTTGCCGGTATTGCTTATTTCGACATTGATATTCACGCAGTCGCCAACGGTCACACGGCGTTGTGAAGCGCCGATATGCGCTTCAAAGCGAGTATTGCCCAGAGATAGGATGACGGCAGAGAACATCATCATTGCCGTCATCATGCCGAACACCAGCAGTTCAACCCATCCTAGGAGTGGAAAAAGCGCAAGACAGACCATTGATGCAATGCCGATGGCCCATCCCCAAGGAGAGACGTACGCGCTGAAAGCATGTCTGACGTGCTGGGCGGCGCGGCTGAGCCGACGTCCAGCACGTCGGCGTAACCGTGATGATGCAACGAGCGGAGTGGTCATCGTAATACCTTTCAGACTCCCATTCCCACGGTGGGGGCGGGAACATCTTCGAGGGTCTGCGCGATGAGATTTTCCGCTGTAGTGCCATCAAATGTGGCCTCTGGAGTGAGAACGATGCGGTGAGCGAGAACCGGTACGGCAAGATCCCTGATATCATCCGGAATCACGTAGGCTCGGCCATCGGCGGCAGCCCAAATTCTGGCACAACGGGTAAGCGCTAGCGCGCCGCGCATTGAGGCTCCTACCGTGATGCGCTCGTTATGCCTGGTCGCTTCGACCACACGCACGATGTATTCGCGGATGGCATCATCCACATAGATGCCGGTGGCGGTTTTGCGCAGACGAAGCACATCGTTACCCGTCAGCACCGGTGAGACGGTCTGTGCGCGATCAGTGACATCCACTTGCTTGAGGATATCTATTGAAACGTCATGGCTGGGGTAGCCGATGGACGTTTTCATGAGGAACCGGTCCATCTGTGCCTCTGGTAGAGCGTATGTGCCGAGTTGCTCAATGGGATTCTGCGTGGCGATTACCATGAACGGCTGAGGAACGTTATGCGTCTGGCCATCTACCGTAACCTTTTGTTCTTCCATGACTTCCAGCAGAGAGGACTGAGTCTTCGGCGAAGCGCGGTTGATTTCGTCAGCCAGAACGATGGACGCGAAGATAGGGCCGTCACGGAATTCGAATTCGCCGTGTTTCTGATCGTAATAGGTGATTCCCACTACGTCGGAGGGTAGAAGATCCGGTGTGAACTGAATGCGTTTGAAGCTGGCGTCAATGGAATTCGCAAGACCACGGGCAAGCTGTGTTTTGCCGGTGCCGGGATTGTCTTCGAGCAGCACATGCCCGCCTACCATCAACGCAGTGACGCATTGTTTGATGGGATTGGTTTTCCCAACGACCACCTGTGAGATATTGCGGACCAGATTATTGAAGGAGCGCTGGAACGCTTCGATTTGCGGTGAAGGCTGCGGCATCAGACCGGTGGTGATCGTTGTAGCCGACATGGCGGGAATTGCAGGAGCTACGGACTTGTCGGAATGGATGAATGGTCTGTGAGGAATATGGCCCAAATGGGTGCGGTCTGATAATTGGGTGGCGTCTGACAGCTGCGTCGCGTCATCGATATGCTCGCTCATGTTGTCTCCTATGATGTGGTCGAAAAACTGATGCTGATTCGTTGCGGTTATTGGATTGCGGTCATTGCCGCGGATTATTGAGGTGTATTGGCCAAACCGAGTATCCAGGGATGTTCGGCAAGCGTTCGTACCTGACTGGATGCTCTCAGTGACATCGGGGCCGTTGAAGTGTCCCCCGGACGCGATCCTTGAACGGTGCCGCCTTGTGCCGTGTTGTCAAGGGCATGCAAACCGTTATTGCCGGTTACCGCAACGCTCCAGGTGTATGTGTCCGCGCGTGGCAATCCAGTAACGTCCAAAGGCCGTCCGGGAATCCAGATGAAAGGTTTGTCGTTAATGATGATTTGAATGGTCGCGTCTTTGCCATAGGTATTGACCGATCCGCCGGAGACATTGATGACCTGCTCATTGTTTGCCCAACGCAGTTCGTCCGGTGCTGTGATATCCACCGGTACTTCATATACGTATGGTTTTCCTGTCTCCGGTCCGCCTGTTGCCGGTGTGCTGGATGTTCCGTTGAACGTCTGCATGACCGAGGCGCCACTGCATGTGGCCCAGGGGCTCATGGTGAATGCATATGATGTTGCATTGCCGGATACAGTGTCAGTGCCGATGCCATTCGCGATCACTTGGAATGATTGGGCTCGCCCCTGCTTGGACCATTGGACAGTGCACTGGTCCGCATTGACGGTGGTACTTACATTCGTAGGCGGTTTGACGCTGTACGACGGCTTGATCTGCGTTTGTGCGGATGCCGGATCGGCGCTGAGCTTGGGCTGCACCGTGGCTTTGACCGTGAACTCCTCCGTGTTGAGTGCGCTTTCCGGCACAGTGAACGTTGCGGTGCCATCTGTGCATGAGACATCGGCATTTGCCGCTCCGGAGATGGCGATACTGATGCACCCGGCATTGCGATTGTCGTTTGCCGTTGCGATGACGGTTATCGTGGTGTCTTCATTGGTCATCGTCACGGTAGGAGCATCTGGGTCTCCCCAAATGTTTTGCGGACTGGACGCCGTGGACTCTGGCCCCCAATTGGCCTTGTTATGTGCTTTGACCGTTGCCGTTATGGTCGTGCCATCGGTAATGTCGTTGTTGTTGAACTCGAATGTGGCTCGTGTATTTGTTCCTCCGGTCTCTTTGCTTTGTGCGGCTCCCGCACCTGTGATGGTGACGGTGTAGTTGTCGACTGCGCTGAAATCTCCTTCAGGGGGATTCCAAGTTACGGTCGCCTGTTTATTGCCGCCTTGCACCTGAACATTGGTGGGAGCGGATGGTGCATTGTCTGGCGTCGCGCTGACTGGGTTGGATGCTTTGGACCATCCAACCTCGTTTTTGGCGCTGACGGTGAAGGAATAGGTGTTGCCGTTGGTAAGTCCTGTGATTTGACATGCTGTCACTGCTCCACAGGATTTTTCGCCGGTGCCGGCACCCGTCCACTGCACTTTGTAGTCGGTAATCGGACTGCCGTTGGCCGATCCGGGAGTCCAGCTGAGATTCACCGCACCGTTCTGCGGATCTCCGGCGATCGGGGAGAGCAACGGAGTGCCGGGCTTATCAATCACGGAAACAGTGATGCTGCCGGTAACCTCACGCTCTTTGGTTTTGGTGCCGTCTGACACATCTACCAGAACCATATTGGAAGATGCCCCGATATCAGCTGCAGCGGCTATGACAATGGTCCCTGATGACCCACAACTGGTGACGGACAGTTTGGACGTGTCGTCGGTTCGGCAGTTGGTGACGCTTAATGCCGTTTCCGGGAATGGATTGTAGGCGTCGGCCAACATGTTCACCGTTGCGGTGGAACCGGCTTTGATGGTAACTGATTTGTTGCTGATACGTGCAAGGGGACGTGTGGATACCGCGACGCGCACGGTAATGCCGGCGTTCACGGTTCCTTTGCTGTACTTGATTGCTATGGGTATTGACGCTGTGGTACCAGGGTCTGCGTCAACCCGTGCCGCAATCTTCAAGGAGCCGGATGAAGACAGGCTGGATGTGATTGGTCCAGAGGAAGTGCCGCCAGAGTACGAGTACTGCTTCTCGTCTTCATACAGGCCGCTAGGTGAGTGGGTCAGTGCCGTAAGATCAATGGTTTTGGCCTCGGCGCCGGCTTCTACGTCAATGGTGGGTGAGGAAAATGTGGGAGGCGGCACATCTCGCCCGACCACTGTGATTTGCAGAGTGATTACCGCGGAATTGATGATCTTGGTTTTGGATGATCCGGGTTTGCCATCAACCGCCGTGAAGGTGATTGACGCCGGGCCGGCATAATCCTTATCCGCGGTGAATTTCAGCGTGGTGCTATTCACATAGAGGTCAGCATTTGATGCTTTGGTGGCGCTGACTGAATCGGCGCTTTCGATATATGGTTCCTTTCCCGCGCCTACGCGAACATAATCATTGATGTTGATTTGGATGGTTTCTCGGGCGTTGACTTTGAGCTCGGGTGCTTTGGGGCGCAGGGTTGGAGGGAACACACCATAGGCCGGCACCTGAATGAATGCCGTGGAAGTGATGTTGTATGTCGTATTCGTCACCGTATACGGTACGGCTCGTGCCTGTGCGGTGAGATCAACGGTGATGATGGTCGAGTGCTTTCCTTCTTTGACACGCGCATGATCGGCGGCGGAGGGATGCACGGCGACGCTGAGTTCATCGGTTGTGCCGGAAGGATTGGCAATCCATTGTGATACGTCGACGTCCACGGTCTTTTTATCGATAGTGGCGGCTGAAGGTACGCGATAGTCATATGCCGTAGGAGGCTCTATCGGCGCATTGGGATCTACGTTCACGCTGAGTGTGGCGGTATCCGAAAGCCCGGCCTTGTCTCGAACCGTGTAGGCGATATATGCGGTGGTGGCGTTTGGGGGAGTGGTGAACGCAATCATATTGTCCTGCACGCTGACACCCTCAATGCCTTGGGCTTCAATGTTGTCGCTCACCGTAAGATCCGTGTCGTCCCCGGAAATATCGTTTTGCGTCACCGGCACAGTGGCGGCCGTGTTGGGACGCAATGTGATTGCATCATCGCGCGCGTATACGCCGGAATCGGATGCGCCTTGGAAAACGCCCACACGAATCTGCGCCTGTGCTCGTTGGCCTGTCCAATCCTCCACGGCATAAGAGAACGTATCCGTGCCGGAGGAATCCGGATAAGCCTCGTAAATGAGATAATCCGATCCCACTTCTGAGATACGGCCCAAAGTCGGCACTTTGTTGCCTAGGCCCAGTAGTTGATCGTCATCGCCATCGGTGTCAATGCCGGTCAGTGTGATGGGGATACGAACCTTCTGGCCTGCGGCCACTTGGGCTTCCGTATTATGCGGGGTTGGGGGAGCTTTGCTTTCCGCATTGCTCTCATGAACGGTGATAGTGATGGTGGCTGAGGCCACATTACCGAGATTGTCTTCCACCGTATACGTAATGGGGAATACGCCTGTTTCCTGCGAGGCCTGGTATCGCACCGTGTCCGCGGAGACGAAGGCGAGCCCTTTGAACGTGCTCTTGTCGTATTGCAGATTGTTTTTCAGACGCACGGTGGTGCCGTCCGAATAATCGACATGATTGAGCACATCCACCGACACGATGCCTCCGGTGCGGACCTGCGTATTGATATTGCTCGCTTTGGGAGCTGAGTTGGAAGCGGCTAACGCTGGTGGCTGCAACACTATGGTGCCGGTGGACGTACCAGCGGCATTGGCCACGGTATAGCTGATTGGCGTTGGTCTTGTCGGGATTTGACGTGCAGTGATATATACGCGTTTATGACTTACCAGACCGACTTTGATACCGGAATCAGCTGCTGCGCTTACCGTAGTCACGGACAGGATGCCTCCCATCGGATCGACGTCGTTGGCAAGCGGCTCCACGATTGCCGTATTATCCGCTCCAAGCAGGGCGACATCATTGGCGGCTACCGGTTTGGCGGATTCGCCGGTAACCGGTAGCACTTCAACGCGTGCCAGACCGGTTGCGGGAATCGGACCTTGGGTAATGGTGTATGGCACATAATACGTGCCGGGATTGGAGGCCTTGAATGAGATCGACATATCAGCGGCGTTGGAGGTTGTGACCGCGCCATTCGGGGTATCGACTTGGCTGAGCTGCGCCGGCCGCGTGGAAGTGCCATGAACATAGGGCGCAAGATCGATAACGGTATCGGTGTTCGGCGTTGTGGCTTTGGTAACCGGATCGATGACCGCTGGCAGGGTATTGGCTGACTTCACCGAAAAGTAAAGTATCCCGGTGCCGGTTGCCTCGCCGTCTGATACGGTGACTTCAACGCTGACTCGTCCTGCAGCTTGAGCGCCGGTATTGAAAGTAAGTTGACCGTCTGCTCTCGTGGAGACCTGGACCTGATCACTGTTCTGCGCGGCCGCGGAGATAAGCGTCAATGGGTCGCCATCCGGGTCAGTGAAGCTACCAAGCGCGTTGGCCGTATAACTTGCCCCCTGTTCGACGTTGATTTCCGGCGGCGTGTCCGATTGTTCCGGGGCATGATTGCCCTGATCGCTCAAAGTCACCGTCACCATGGCGGTGGAGGTTTGCCCACGACCGTCCGAAATATCGTATGAGAACGTCGCGGTACCTGTCGATGTTGCCGATGCATCCATCTGAAGGTACCGACCGTCATAAATCGAGGACACTGTGATACTGGCACCACTAACGGCGCTCACTTTGGTGATGGTCAACACCGAACAGTCGGTTTGCTCATCGTTGTGCAGCACATCGAGAATCTGCTCGGATCCGGCTCGTGCGCCTATCTGATCGTTCTCGGCCTGAATCTGCCCTGATTGTGCGGAACAGGTTTTTGAAAAATCGCGATGGTTGTTTGCTGAATCGTTGGTGCTCTGGTCTTGTGTATTGTGGTCGGTTTGTATGGTGTTCCACTGAATCTTGATGACTTTGGTGTTGCTATTAGGATTCCATACGTTGCCGTTGACTACATCATTGAGCACTACCAGCCTATGGTTGGTGCGGAACACCAACTGGGATGTGGCATTCACCGATTCCAAGGTCTTGAAATCATCGTCCGATGCATCTGCGCCACATATGCGGATGTAATTACGGGCTTTCTGGCTCCAGGCCGCATATACGCAGCCGTTCAGGGAAACCGGTTGAGCGGGGTCTCCTGTACCTTCGGTGGCGAGGAAGCGTGCTTTGCCGTCGGACTTCAATTCGACTGCCGCAACGCCTCGTGGCGATGCGGCGGCCACCCATGTGGTCTGCCTGCCATCGGTTGAAGGGGCTTGAAGCATCAATGTGCCGACGGTGTCTATTGTGATTCTCCTATTGTTGAATATCACGGTATTGCCCGAGGTGATGACTGGCGTATCGCCAATGACGGTAAAGCTATCTGCTGTTTGCTGCTTTCCATTGGAAAGAGACGTCAACTCCTGTGGGTTGGAAGAATTTGGCTCCTGTAGCATCAGGACCATGCCATCTGACGGCCGATACCCATAGACTGTCCCTTCATGGGTCACCGCGATACGACCACCTGATCCCAGTTTCATCTGTGGCGCGGTGGTGGTCGGTGTCAGGTCGTCAAGTTGATCGGCCGGTCCTGCCCATACATTGCCTGTTTGTTCGTTGATGAACGCAAGGGTATCGCCACCGTTCAGGGCTAGGGTATTGGCTTTAACGTCGGTTTTCTCATCGGTACTTACGGTGGAGGCTTTGATGGAGGTGGCTTGGCCTGGTTCGGTCAATATCGTGTTGCCATTGTGCTGGGCAATGTCGAATTGTGGTGCCGATGAAGAAACTCCGGCGTCGGCTTCCTGATTCTTGACATTGAATCGGGCTGCCTTCTGGTGGCTGAACGACGTGACCCATACGGTTCCGTCATCCAATTGCACATGTTGTCTGGTTACTGAACTGATGATTACCGCTCCGGCAACCAGCGCCAACAGCGCAAGAAGCGTGAGCATGGGTGCCAGCCAGGTATGCTGCCGGAATAGAGGCATGCGGCGTGTAATGGCGTTGAGCCTTCGCCGATTATGTGCATGTGACGAGTGTGCCATTGAACTTTCCCCCGAACTCCCCTTGTTCTTCGCGCCAGTCTCTCGCTGGCTTATGGTCTTGCCGCGCAAGCGATGGCGGGATTGGTGGACATTTGCCGGTTGATTCGCACAAGGGACACCTGAATGCAGGTTTGTGAACCTTCCTGAGGACTGACGGTGATGGATGTTGCTTCGGTGATGCTCGTTTGAACGTTTTGGTCAACGGTATCCGATTGAATCAACGACCATGCGTAGGAGTCGCCGTTGCGCGGATCCGGATTCATCCACGTGAAAGTCACTGATGTGCCGTCCGCAGCATACTGCCCGGAAAGGTTTTCCGGGGAAGGTACCTGTCCGTTTATGATATCGGTGATGGTGTCATCGTTCTTGGCAACATCTTTTCCGCGATCCGATTCCGTGGCTCCGGGAGCATTCGCATGGGTAATACCGGAAGTCGAAGATGTGTCCATCCTGGGGAACACCACGAAAACGAATATCAGGCAAATGGAAGCGATGACCGCCGCCGCGCATACGGTGATTAGCGTGGGCTTAAGCCAATTGCGCCCGGCATGAGTCTGCGTTGAGGTTGCGTTCTCGCTATGACGCCGGCGCATGGAATCTTTCGGATACGCGGATACGCCATCGGCGACCACGGGAGTGATATGACCATAGTCAACCGACTGCACGCGCTGCATGGCCCGAGCGAATTCCAACGCTGAGTAATAACGATGATCGGGATCTTTGTCTAAAGCCTTGCTGAGCACGGATTCCACATTTGCGGGTACATCAGGCCTGCCAATACGAGGAAGCGGATGATTGATGATGAGATCCGCCAATTCCGACTGCGTATGCGGATGATAGTCATGCTGATAGGGAGAGCTTCCTGCCAGTAGTGCATATAATGTGGCCGCCAACGAATAGATGTCAGCTGTTTCAGAGCCGTTGGAACGATGTTCAAGTACCTCGGGCGGCGCCCATGGCAACGAGAATCCAGTGGCATTCCGATCGTATACGTCAGAGGATATGCCGAAGTCGCTTAAGACTGGCAGTCCCTGAGCGGTGATGAGAATATTGCTGGGCTTGATATCGTGATGAATGATGTTGTTCCGATGCGCACTGTAGAGGGCGCCGGCGAGTTTGATGCCGAGGTCGAGTACCTGCTCACAGCTTAAGGACTGTGTCTTCATCGCATTGTCGTACGTTCCGCCGGAAGCATATTCGATCACCATGAAGCCTCGGCCATCCGCAGTGATGCCGGCATCATAGACCGACAGAATATAAGGATTCGAGGAAAGCGTCGCCATGAAATTCGCCTCGCGGTTGAATGAGGCCGCAGCACGAGAATCAAGCGTGGTATTGCTGACTTTCACAGCAACCGGTCGTTGAGGCATACGCTGGTTGTAGAGGAAAACCGTGGCAGCTGCTCCGGAACCCAACTGCTGCACAAAGTCATAGCCCGGCAATTGCGGCGGTGCAATAGTAACGGACATGATTCCTCCCCCTTGATGCGAAATATCCAAGTCGCCCCTGTTGTTCAGGATACCGCCAGCATAAAGGCATTATTTGAGCGCGGTAAATTTTTTCCCTCCTGGAATTTGGGGCTTAGTCTTGAACCATGAATGAGAATAGGAACTTTTCACTGCTGCTGGATGGCATCGAACGCGATGGTGCGTCGAGGCTGGTAATCGGAGTGCCCGGTGCGGGGAAAACGGAGTATGCGCTTTCCGTATTGCTGGAAGGATTGCGTAGATACGGTGGATCGGAAGCGGTGATGACTGTGTCCGGTCGTATCGCCGCCGAACAGTTAGGCAACCGGGTGATTCGTGAGCGCGGTTTTTCCACCCAGGCCAGACCGGTGACCACTCTGGGAGCAGTTGCTTTCCGGCTGATCGCGGCATCGCGCGCTGAATCAGGGCTGTCTGAGCCGCATTTGCTGAATGGTGCTGAGCAGGATGCATTGCTCAGACGTGTCATGGCGCTGCACATGGCTCATGCCATTGCCGGTGATGAGTGTGAGACGTGCCAGCTATTGCGTGAGTATTTTGCCCAATCCCAATGGGCTGCACTGATCATGGATTCCGGTGCGGCCGTAGTTGGCGGTTCCACCAGCGTGGAAACCATGGCGCGCGGCATTTCGGATGCGTTCATCAGCCAATTGCGAGATATGCTCGCTCGTCTGGATGAGCTTGGAATAAGTCGAGGTGACGAACCTGATTTGCTGCATGCCGTTCAATCGGATGTGCGTCTGTTGGTGCAGTGGAGACTGGCCTTTGCCCTGCGCGCGGAATACATTCATGCGCAGTCGGAAGCATATCCGGGTCAATATCGTCTGGATGCATCGTATCTGCTGGTGGCCGGTGCGCGTGAGGTGCGAGACATTCGAAGTCGTCAGTCCGACTGGGTTGATGATGCAGACTCCCTGCAAACACATGATGAATCGGATTCCAGTTTGAGGAATACGGTTATTCCCCGGCTCATAGTGGTGGATGATGCGCAGGACATTACTCTGGCTGGTCTGAGTTTCCTGGAGGAATTGCATCAGTCTGGTACCGCAATCGTATTGGTCGGCAATCCGGACGAGGCGGTACAGACATTTCGCGGGTCGTATCCCGAATATCTCATGCATCGAGCATGTTCAGGGCAATTACATGCCATCGTGGTTCCGTTACTCTCCCAAAGTGCGCATGATCAGCAGGAGTCGGAACCGAATTATGCGCAGGTGGTAGCATCGCGGATCTCATTGTCCATCCCATCGGAGGAAGAAGAGGAATTGCCTCTTGCCAAGCGTCCCGGCAAACTGGTCGCGGCTTTACATGCTGGTGAGCGGAATTATTCGAGCGATCATTCGTTGCTCACCGGCTTATATCGTTCTTCGCGTGAAGAACTTGATGATGTGGTGTGGCGTGTCAAACGCACTCATCTTGACGGGCACGTTCGTTGGAACGATATGGCGGTCATCGCGCATGACAATGCCGCCGTACGTGTGTTTGGTGAACGTTTACGGCGTGATGGCGTGCCGGTCCGGTACTCCTCGGTCACGAGGCCGCTCAAGGATGAGCCGTTCATTCAAGGATTATTTGCACTTGTTGAACTCGCGAGGCTTCGTGTCGCAGACATACGGCATTGCGACATGACGATGGCTCAGATAGCCGCATATACGCGTGCACGAGTGAAGACCCTTATGAATGGTCCTCTTGTCACCACTGGAAGGAAACCGGGGCAAGGTAAGGCCGCACGTCTGGCTCCAGTCGAATCAGCAATGGACGCTTTGGAATCATTGGCATCAGTGGCTGGTGAGGAAGGTTCTCTAGCCGCATTGGTGAATGGTTGGCACGCATTAAGCGACGATGCGGCCTCACTCCGCGCAGCTGATTCGGCGCCAGATTCGTATGAGGGGCATACTGAACCGTCCCTCATCATTGATGACACCATTGTGGACGGTGCTGCGCATGCCGATCTCGCATTCGGTGTCGATGCATTGTTCGTAATGCTCGCTTTGGATGATCAATCCGCTTCGGCGTATCAGGTACTCGCCGCAGTGAACGCGGTGTTAGGCAATGATCCTCAGGCACAGGCATTCATGAATTTGTGGAATCTCGTTGACCAGGTCAGTGAGGAATTACGTACGCTTCCGGAAGATCAACGGGACATGCCTGGTAATGTCTTGTCCATCGCATGGCATGCTACAGGCGTGGCATTGCCATGGCAGAAGACAGCATTGGCGAATACGCCGGATGGACGATCTGCGAATGACCGATTGGATGCGGCCATGCGTCTGTTCCAATTCGCTGAGGCCTCTACAGCCAGCGATAATATCGCAGGATTCATCGCCCAAGTGCGCAATATGCAAGTGCAAGCGGATTCCCTGGCGCATGTTGGTCCGGTCGAGGATGCGGTGAGCCTTACTACGCCAGCGGGTGCGGCCGGCCGACATTGGCCATATGTATGGATTCCCGCAGTTGAACAGGATGTGTGGCCGAATCTCGCCAGCCGCAACACTATGTTTGGGGGCGAGGAGCTCGCGGAACTCGTGCTGCGGGGAGCGTTGGTCCATACCGATGCGCAAGGCCATGATCCACGATTTATATCGGTGCTCTCCAGCGAGAAGAAAAGCTTCCTCGTTTCGTTGACCAGAGCATCCGAACAGGTATTCGTCAGTGCTGTTTGGAGCGATGACGCCAGCCCCTCGGACTTCCTGTTCGGATATCTTCCGGAACGGTACCCGAGAAATAGTGAGGAAGCGGTATTCACTGAGGTGGGCTACTGCGATGATCATGTCGCTCATGCTGATCATGTGAACAATGGTGAATATGCCGATGAGCCAGATGGGCTGTACGCCGGTTTGGATGGCAATCCTCGTGATCTGGTAGCGGCGGCACGCGTAGTGCTCGCGGAGACGTCGGATTCCCCTGGTCGAGAACAAGATGCGGCAGCCGCTTTGGGCATACTTGCCGCTCACGGGATTGATGCTGCGGATCCGAAGCATTGGGCTTTCACCCAGCACGATGATTATGCTCCTGACCAGCAGGCCAGCATAGCGACGCAACAAAAACCTGACGACAAGCAACCGGTTGTCACGCTCTCTCCTTCGGCGGTGGACGGATTATGGGCCTGCCCGGTGTGCTGGCGGCTGGAGCATCAGTTCGCCGGGCCACAGCCGGGTTCGGTGAATGCGGGATTCGGCACGTTGATTCACGCTGTGGCGCAACAGGGTAGCGAGGAGCATATGGATCGTCTTGATGCTGATGCCCATGCACTTGCATCATTGGGATTGAATGCCGACGCAGGCAAAGAGGAACGTATCCAGGCAGTGAGAGACAGACTTATGGCCATATACGAAGAAAAACGGCCTGATCCGACTGCAGTGAGTGACATTCGAGAACGATACCAAGCTGTGCGTAAGGATGATGCCGCCAAGGATATGCTGCATAATATCGCCAGCTATTTCGTGCTGTCTGCGGAGGAATCCTATCTGGGGCAGAATTTCGGCAAGTTCAACATTGGTGCATTGCGAGACGTCGACTGCGAGCTGCAATTCACGGCTCGATTCGATTTGAACGACATTCTCGCTGCCTACAATGCCGTTCCTGGCATGAATCGCATTGACCGACATACGTTGATGCAACTCATGGGAGTGCTGATAAACGACTGGCCGGAAGGTATGAGCGAGGACCTGGTCGTGCGCCTCTCCGGCCGCATGGACCGCGTGGAAAGACGCGAGCTCGCTGACGGTACCGGCAATATCCGTCTTATAGACTATAAGACCGGCGCATTGCCGGTTGGCAAGCAAGTATTCAACGATCTTCAATTGGTGTGCTATCAGCTGGGACTGGTGTTTCCGGAACACGGTCCTCGTGGTGCGGCCGCATTGCGTAAAGCGCCCAGAATAGGGCAAAGCGCTTTGTTCCATGTTGGGCATAACGCGGCTCCTGCGCAAAGCCGTGCGCCAGAAGGAACATTCCAGCCTCCACTATTCACTGAAGGAAGCCTGAATGCGGAACCGTTTACTCAACGGACCGGCTACCCGTCGCTGGATAAATTCCGTGATGTGCCGGTGCCATCGGCGCAGCAGCGGCCGCGCAACGTGAGTGAGGAGGAGTGGCAGCAGTTCCTCAGTCTTGCCGGCACGCAAACCATGTGGTCGCTCACCATGATCTCGCGTGTATTCTACGCCGCGGCGGCCAGCAGATCGGCGACGCTGGATGCACACCCGCAGAGCACACATATCGAACACTGCCGTATGAAGAACGTTTGCCCGGCCTGCGCAGGCCAGGTGGACACCGTATTTGAAACGAGACAAGCATGAGCGCGTTTACTCCAAGCCCTGAGCAGTCGGCCATCATCAACGCTCCCGCCAATAGCGATGTACTTGTGGTCGCCGGTGCGGGTTCCGGTAAAACCTTCACCATGACCCAGCGCATCATCGCCCTGATTCAAGGCGGTGTAGCCCCTGAACGCATTCTCGGCCTTACCTTCACGCGCAAAGCCGCTGGCGAATTGCTCGAACGAGTATCGGCCGCGGTGAGCGGCACGGGTGGTCAAGAAGTTCAAGGCGGGAACATTGCCACATCATGGGACCATGCTTTTTTGAAGCCGGCGATATACACCTATGATGCGTTCTTTCAGACGTTGGTGAGACAATACGGTCTGCTCGTCGGGTTTGACCAGAACACACAGCCATTAAGCGAAGCCAGTGCCTTGCAGCTTGCCATCGAGGTTATCGACCAGCACATGGAATTGATATCCGGTGAAGATTTCGGCGCGCTCGCCAAGGTAGCTCAACAGGTCATCGATTTGTCGTCTGCAATAGGAAGCGCCATGATTGGTGCCGGATGCACGGATTTCGAAGAGGCCGTGGACCGGGTGCATCAGTGGGATGACGCCTTTATCAAGGTGTTGCAACGGAACCTTGAAGGGGAGTCCATTCCCGAAAAAGAACCTAAAATCACCACCATAAAAAAGGCGAAAAAGGATACGGACGCCAGCTGGCAAGCCAAGCTGGATATCCGTGCCGAGCAAATGCATACCTTATGCGTCTACCGTTGTGCTGAATTGCTTGCGGCAACACGTAAACGTGAGACGCTGCTGCGACTGGTGCGGGCATATGCCCAGGCCAAACGAGAGCGGAATATGGCTGAATTCTCTGATTTCACCATTGCTGCATATCAGCTCGTCGAGCGATTCCCCTCCATAGGCGAACAAACACGTCGTCGATACAGTCATGTGTTGCTGGATGAGTATCAGGACACTTCCACTACACAGGCAGCCTTGATTGCGGCGCTGTTTCATCCGGACGACGCTCACCGTTGCGCGGTCAACGCCGTGGGCGACCCATTCCAATCCATTTACGCTTGGCGTGGCGCAAGCCCGGGCGCGTTCCGCATGTTCCAGCATGACTTCCGTATGCCGGGGGATTCCAAGCCATTCCCCCTATCCATTACACGGCGTAACAGTCAGATTGTGCTCGAGGCCGCCAATGATTTGACGCTTCCGTTGCGCTCCCGCCCAGCACGACCCTCAAGTTCACTGATGCATGAGGTCGGTGTCTCGTCATTGCGTGCATTGGATAACGCCCCGGAAGGCACCCTCGGAGTGCTCGGATACGCGACAATCGGCCAGGAGATCGATGCCGTGGTGCGGTTCTGCAAGCGTGCGGTAAAGAAATACCGCAAGCGTGAGCCGGACTCGGCTCATGTGGCGGTATTGTTCCGTGGCAAACCTCGAATGCCTCTCTATCAGGAGGCTCTGGAACGGGCAGGTCTCACCACATTCGTTGTGGGATATTCCGCATTGTTGGAACGTCCTGAAGTGCGCGACATTCTGGCATTGCTGCATGTGGCATCCGACCGTACCGATGCCAAGTCGCTGATGCGATTGCTGGCCACTCCACGGTTCAACCTGTCGGCGGCTGATTTGACCGCTTTGGCGTCGATTGCCGAAGAACTCAACACGCAGCAGCGTTTCAGGGCCTTGGCCGAGGCGGGATTGGTGCCTGTCGACACTCCCGTGGAGCAACAGGCAGCGGTGGTGCGTGAGCATCGCGACCAGGTTGCCAACATGGTTTTCGTTCCAGACCTGTTATTGCACGACGACCTATCCACATATGAACACAAGCTCAGTGAACGAGGACGACGTGGCATCGCGCAAGCCGCGCAAGCGGTGCAACAAGTGCAGCATGCCGTTGGGCGCCCACTGGCGGAAGTGATTCGTGCGGCAATCGAAGCATTGGATCTTGACATCGATGCCGTAGTGGCTCATGCCATGCGCCCAGAAGGGCATCTTGATCCCACGATTGCACGAATGCCCATGCACTCCATCGTGGATTTGGTCGACACCTATACCCAAGAACTCGATGTCGATCAGACGCCGACGTTGCGTGGTTTCATCACGTGGGTCGATTACCTGAGCAACGTGAAAGACGAGGCTGCCAACTTGCCGGATGCCCCGGTGGATGTGGAGCTCATGACCGTACACCAATCCAAAGGTCTGGAATGGGATGCCGTGGCGGTCGTCGGCATGGCACAAGGCGGATTCCCCAGTAATCAGGGATCCCATTTGTCCATAACGCTCGAGGAAGGTCATGAAGGAGGCACGGAACAAGGCCAATGGCAAGCTCCCGAATATCATGAGACGGCGCATTCCTGGCTTACCGATCCGGTTGCAGTGCCAGTGCCGATGCGAGCTGATGCCGCTATACTGCCGCGTTTCCCGCATGATGCCGATGTGGATGCCGATCCGATTGCCATGTTGCAAACCCTGGAAGGCGTGGAGCTCATCGACGATGAGGCATTCGGTTCCATTCGCGATTGCGGAGACGGTGTAGAAGACGCTGACCGCAGCGGTTGGTATTTGACGCAGACGGAGGAATACGGGCGCAGACTGCATGCCGATGAGCGCCGTCTGGCCTACGTGGCGTTGACCAGGGCGCGCAAAGACGTGCTGATGACCTATTGCGCATATACCAATGAGTCCAGCAGGGATCCCTCTATGGTGAAGAAGGGAGCGAGGAAGTCCTCGCCCTCCAACTTCTGGATGGAAATCCATGATGCCATGCACGCTCATCCACACGTGGTAAGCGCGGAACAATGCGTGGCGCAACTCTCAGACGCGGTGGCGCTCACTACCCAGGAAGGCGAACCTATTGCACCGCCTCAAGGATTCTTCGTGGGAGACGCGGCGGAAGAATATGGCAAGGCCGTGGTTGCCGATGCTTGGCGTACTCCATTGGAACAAGTATCCGAAATCGATGGCCTATATTGGCCGGCGCGGCTGAGCCCGGATATACAACAACGACTGACACAAGACATTCCTTCCGTTCTTCAAGCCATCGACGAGGCGAAACAAGTCGTAGCCTCCAACGGTGAGACCTCGCAGCTGATATGCGGGCCGATTTCTCGGCGGGCGCAGCTGCTGGCCGATGACATCGATTTGATGAGCGGCGGCGAGAACGAGGAATCACTTGATGAGACGGTGAAGGCCAAAGCGCAGCGTATTCTCACCGCAGGCCGGCAGAACGTCACTAGTCTGCAAGCTCGTGTTGGCGGTATGAGCGAACGGGAGGAGCGCGACTACTGGCGTTATGTGGTGCGCCCAGTGCCGCGGCTCTCCTCTCCTGCGGCGCAGGAAGGCACTCGCTTCCATGATTGGGCGGAGCGATTCGTGAACGCGGGCAATCCGGCCGAACAGCTGCACCAGGAACTACTCATCGAATCCGGCCAAGACACAGACCAATATGCGGGCCAGTATCTCGGCCTGCGTTCGCGGCAAGGTGCCGATCGATACAGAGGAGTGCCTATGCCGACGGATGGCGACATAGCAGTGTGGGCGGAACGATTGGCTCAATCGCATTGGGCCAATCGCATGCCGGTGTGGGCCGAGCGGTCGATTGTGGTCGATGTGCCCGGCATAGGTCTCGTCAATGGCAAGCTTGACGCGGTCTTTGCCGGTGGCTTGAACGCTGATGATGCGTCCAAGCGGTTCACCATCGTTGATTGGAAAACCGGCAGACGGCCAGTCAAAACCGCGGACATCGAACGCAAGTTGGCCCAGCTCGACATGTATCGACTGCTGCTCGCCGTAGTGGAGGATGTGGAGTTGGAGAGTATCGACGCTACCCTCTACTATGTCAGTGAGCCTGATGAAGGCTTGCGTGAACTTCATGCTCACGCCAAAACCAAACAGGAAATCCTTACCGAGTTGAACTCCGGAATCCCTGAACAATCTGACAACGACTAGGCGCTATGACAACGCCTATGACTGGGTGCCGTTGAAGCGCGTCGAACAGCTTATGTTCTCGCGGCCAATCAGAACGGCATCTGTCCGCGGGAGAAACGCACTGCGTGACGTTGCTCAGGGACCGCTACCCTCGGAAGGCGCGTGTGGGCGGGCGCACGTGTCGGACGAACTACCAGTAAGGAGAACACCGTGTCTACGACTCGTGTTGATACCACGTCGTATGCTGCCCATCCCTCCCCATACCGGAGGCTATTCGCACTGCCAGGGGCCAAAGCCTTCTGCCTTTCCGGAGCAGTGGCTCGCCTGCCTATCTCCATGATGAGCCTCGGCATTGTGCTGGCGCTGAACCACTTGTATGACAATTGGACCATAGCAGGCACCATGAGCGCCGTGTATGTGCTGGCCATGTCCTGCGTCACCCCGTTTTATGCGAGGGCGTTCGACCGATTCGGCCAGGCCCGGGTCGGCCGTATAGCGCTCGCAGTGCAGATCGTCGCCATGCTGTCGTTCGCGTTTGCGGCTCTGATCCGCGTGCCGATAGCGGCGCTGTTCGTGCTAGCCATCATCATGGGACTTACGCAGTTTTCATTCGGCGCATTGGTCAGAACACGTTGGGCATACGCGTTGCGCACGGTCGAAGACGGTGAGCAGCTGCTCAATACTGCATACGCCATGGAAGCAGCCATCGACGAAATCGTGTTCATCTTGGGGCCGATTATGGCTGCATGGCTCGCTACCTCAGTCCATCCTGTTTCACAGCTGTTTGTGCCTACATTGGCTTGCGGCATCGGCGGTACCATATTCTTCTCGCTCAAATCCACGCAGCCGAGCATCATTGTGGAGCCCGTCACTGTATCCGTATCCGAGCATGCCACGCTAAGCAATGCGTCCGCCGCACCTACGGCTACACCTACGAAGAAGGGCTCGTCGGATACATCAGCCGCGGATCGGCTCACGCTTCGCCAGCTGAAAACGCAGGCGCCTAAGCCTAAGAGCGTGCTGCTTTATGCGGGCGTATTGCCGCTGCTCGCGGTGTTCGTGGTGTTCAATATGAGCTTCACCTCATTCGACGTCTCAATCACCGCGACGATGAAAACCATGGGATTGGAACCGTTCCTCGGTCTTCAGCTTGCCATGTTCGCCGTAGGCTCGTGCGCCGGCGCTCTGATATTCGGCTCGCGACAGCTCAAAGGCTCCCATTGGGCGCATATGGTCATGTTCCTTGCATTGCTCACCGTGGGATACGTGTTCTTCCGCCTTACCATGGACAGCCTCATTTTGCTGGGAATCATCGAGATTCTGACAGGCCTGACGGTTTCACCATTGTTCGCAACCGGCAACCTCATCGTCAAGGATCTGGTACCGCCGGAATCCCTGACTGAAGGACTGAGCTGGGTGACTACCGCCGGTACGGTCGGTACATCGATTGGTTCCTCTGTGGCCGGCGTCGTTCTGGATGCGGCGAACCCGCACGTGGGCATGATGCTGCCGTTCCTCTTTACCTTGGCCGCGGTTCCGCTCGCATTGTGCGGATGGCTATTGGCAAAGAGGCGAACCTGATTGCTTCGCCGCATCGTCGTCGCGCACCGCGTTCTCGCATCACACCGGCAGCCCCATTCCGTGGACATTTCATTGGTTTGCATGGCTGCTGGTGATAGGCTGATTGCCGATTTAGAGGCGTACAACGTACAACACAAAGATATTAAAGAACATATAGGGGAGCAGCATGATCAAGGTTTCTGTAGTCGGTGCCAAAGGTCGTATGGGTTCGCACGTGGTTGCGGCGGTGAACAATGCATCGGATACCGAATTGTCGCTGGCGTTGGATGCCGGTGACGACCTGGCCCAGATCACTCCCGACAACACCGATGTGGTCGTGGAATTCACTGTGCCGAGTGTAAGCCTGACCAATGTGCTTACGCTGATCGGCCAAGGCGTCGACGTGGTGGTGGGCACCACCGGTTGGACCGATGAGAAGCTCGCCCAAGTCAAGGAAGCCATCGCGAAGGGGCCGAAGCCGGAAACCCAGAAGGTATTCATTGCCCCGAACTTCGCCATTTCCGCCGTGCTGGCCGATTACTTCGCGGTCAAGGCCGCCAGGTACTTCGAATCCGCCGAAGTCATCGAATTGCATCACCCCACCAAGGTTGATGCCCCCTCCGGTACCGCCATCCACACGGCTCGCGGCATCGCCGAAGCACGCAAGGCAGCCGGCATGGCTCCGGTGCCGGACGCCACCGAAACCGATGGTGGCTCCCGTGGTCAGGTGATCGACGGCATCCATGTGCACGCCGTGCGCCTTCGTGGTCTAAACGCCCACGAAGAGGTGCTGTTTGGTAACGTTGGCGAACAGCTGACCATTCGTGCCGACAGCTTCGATCGCACCAGCTTCATGCCGGGCGTGCTGCTCGCCGTGCGCAAACTCGCCGGCGACGCTCCTGCAGGCCTGACCGTCGGCCTCGACCATTTCCTTGACCTGTGAGCGCCCCCGCCACAGGTGAAACCAGACATACAAACGAATCACAAGCATCACAACAACGGGCTCTATGTCGGTTACATAAGAGTCCACAATGGGAAGTACGGTGAACACTATGAGCGAGCATGACATGCATCTTCTTGACCCTGCGCCTTTCGGCCGAATCCTGCCGGCAATGGTTACCCCTATGAAGGCAGATGGCAGCGTTGATTTCGACGCGGCGGTCAAGCTCGCCAAGCATCTCGTGGCCGATGGAGCGGATGGTCTGGTGGTCAATGGCACCACCGGCGAATCGCCCGTGACCCATATGGAAGAAAAGGTCGAGCTGGTCAAGGCCGTCAAGGAAGCAGTTGATGTACCGGTGATTTCCGGTGCTGGTTCCAACGACACCGCACACACCGTGCGTATGGTTGAGCAGACTCAAGAGGCCGGCGCTGACGCAGTGCTGGTAGTCATGCCGTATTATTCCCGCCCCTCCCAGGATGGCATCGTCGGCCATTACAAGGCCGTCGACGAATCCGCAGAAAAGCCGATCATCGTATACGATGTCCCCGGCCGCACCGGTCTGAAGGTCAAGATCGAAACTTATGACCGTCTGGCCGAACTTGAACACGTCAAGGCCGTCAAGGACGCCACTGGCGATCTTGCAGCCGCAGTGGAGAAGCAGCAGCGCACCGGTCTCGCCTGGTATTCCGGCGATGACGGTCTGTTCCTGCCGTTCCTCTCCATTGGTGCCGTCGGCATCATCTCAGTGATTGCCCACGTCGCCTCCAACCCCATGCAGCAGCTCGTCCAGGCATTCGATCGTGGCGATATCACCACTGCCCGTCGTCTCGCCAATCAGCTCGCACCTCTCGTCCACGCGCTCAACGGCGACGGCTACCAGGCCGTTATGGCCAAGGCCGCGCTCAAGGTCAAGGGATACATCCCCTCCACCACCATGCGCCTGCCGAACATCGGCCCTGATGCCGCTCAGCTTGATAAGGCCGAAGAAGGCATGCGCGCCGCTGGACTGCTGTAAGCAGCTGCTGTATACGGGTTGCCAGCCCGCCGCTTCCGCATGACAGAGCGAAAGCACAAACAACAGAAAAATCCAAGAAGATATGGCACAAGAACAAAAGAAGACAACAAAGAACAGCAACTCGCGCCGTCGTGGCTCTGGCCGCAAGGGCGGCAAGAGCCAGACCAGCCGCAACAACCAGTCCCGCAAGATCAATCAGGCGCCTACTGCGCCTCAGCAGGATGCGGTGCTGATTGCTCCGCCGAAGTATCGCAAGGGTTCCATGCGCATCACGCCGCTTGGTGGCCTCGGCGAAATCGGCCGCAACATGAACGTGATCGAATACAACGGTCATTTGCTGCTCATCGACTGCGGCGTGCTCTTCCCTGAGGAGGAGCAGCCGGGCGTCGACCTGATCCTGCCTGATTTCAGCTACATCAAGGACCGTCTCGACAAGGTCGACGCCCTGGTGCTGACTCACGGTCATGAGGACCACATCGGTGGCGTTCCCTACCTGCTGAAGCTGCGTCCGGATATCCCGCTGATCGGCTCCAAGCTGACCCTCGCATTCGTGGACGCCAAATGCAAGGAACACCACCAGAACCCCACCAAGGTGGAGGTCGCTGGCCGCGAAAAGCTCAAGGTGGGCCCATTTGAGCTTGAGTTCGTCACGGTAACCCACTCCATTCCGGACGCCCTGGCTGTTTACGTCAAGACTCCGGCAGGTTCCCTGATCGATACCGGCGACATCAAGCTCGATCAGCTGCCGCTCGACCACAAGATCACCGATCTGGTGGAATTCGGCAAGATTGGCGAAAAGGGTGTGGACCTCCTGATGATGGATTCCACCAACGCCGAGGTGCCTGGCTTCGTGAAGCCTGAGACCTCCATCGGTCCGGCATTGGATCAGGCGTTCGCCCAGGCCACGCGCAAGATCATCGTGGCCAGCTTCTCCTCCCATGTTCACCGTGTGCAGCAGGTGGTGGATGCGGCCCACAAGTATGGCCGCAAGGTCGTGTTCGTAGGCCGTTCGATGGTCCGCAACATGTCCATCGCCGCCGACCTCGGCTACCTGCACATCCCTGAAGGCACCGTCGTGGACCTGAAACAGGCCAACGACATCCAGGATGACAAGCTCGTCTACATGTGCACCGGTTCCCAGGGCGAACCAATGGCCGCCCTCGGCCGTATCGCCGACGGCAACCACCGTGACATCCACATCAACGAGTTCGATACGGTGATTCTCGCCAGCTCCCTGATTCCGGGCAACGAGCATGGGGTGTACAAGGTCATCAACAAGCTCGTGCAGCTCGGCGCCAAGGTGGTCAACCGCGATAACGCAGCCGTGCACGTTTCCGGCCACTGCAACGAGGGCGAGTTGCTGTACATGTACAACATCGTCAAGCCGAAGTGCGCCATGCCTATCCACGGTGAGAACCGTCACCTGGTGGCCAACGGCCTGATCGCCGTTAAGACCGGCGTCGATCCGCAGAACGTGGTGCTTGCGGAAGATGGCGACGTGGTGGATCTCTACCACGGCAAGGCCGCAGTCGTCGGCTCCGTGCCGTGCGGTTACGTGTACGTCGACGGTGATTCCGTCGGCGAACTGACCGACGACGAACTGGAGAAACGCCGCATCCTCGGTACCGAAGGCTTCGTCTCCGCATTCGTGGTGGTGGATACCGACAACCGCGAAGTCGTCACCGGCCCGAAGATCTACCTGAACGCCGTTGCCGAGGACGAAAGCGAATTCGACAAGGTGCGTCACCAGATCGTCGAACAGCTGAATGACGCTCTGATGCAAGGCACTCGCGACACCTATAAGCTGCAGCAGATCATGCGCCGCACACTGGGCGGCTGGGTGGCCCGCCAGCTGCACCGCAAGCCGATGATCGTGCCGGTTGTGGCGGACATCGCTCAGGATGTCGACATTATCGACCAGCACTGAGTGCCGTTAATGGTAGCGGGTCAGGGGAGCGTAATACCCCTGACCCGCTACAGTCGTAGTTAACCTTTACTTGAAAAGTCGTTTTCCACTCCGGCGCTTTGCGCCACCTCCCTTGCACAGGGAGGTTTTTGTATGAAAGGAACACTATGCCCGGATCGAATCTGACCCGTGTCGAGGCCGAAGAACGTAAGGCCGTAGTCGAAGCGCCAATTCACTACCATGTTGACCTTGACCTGACCGTGGGCCCGAAGAACTTCGGTTCCAAAGCCCTCATCTGCTTCAACGCCAAGGAAGACTCCTCGACCTTCCTCGATCTGATTGCCGATGAAGTCACCGCCATCGAGCTCAATGGCGAATCGATCGACCCGGCCGTGGCCTACAAGGACAACCGCATCGAACTCAATCACTTGAAGGCCAAGAACGAGGTCACCGTCACCGCTTTGTGCCGTTACTCCAACACCGGCGAAGGCCTGCATCGTTCGGTTGATCCGTCTGACGGCAACGTGTACCTGTACTCCCAGTTTGAAGTGCCGGACGCTCGCCGTGTCTATGCCGTGTTCGATCAGCCTGATCTGAAGGCCACGTTCGATTTCAAGGTGCTTGCCCCGAAGAGCTGGATCGTCACCTCCAACATGCCGGCTGCCAGCATTGAAGATGACGCTCGCGAAACCCTTGACGGCACTCTGGAAAACAAGCCGAACGAATCCAGCCGCCTGTGGACCTTCGAGCCGACCCCGGTGATGAGCTCCTACCTGACCGCCATCTGCGCTGGCCCGTACGCCGAATGGCACACCGAATACCACAACGAGGATGGTCGCACTGTGCCGATGGCCCAGTACTGCCGCCAGTCCTTGGCCGACGCCTTCGCCAAGGACGTGGACTACCTGTTCGACATCACCAAGAAGGGCTTCGCCTTCTACGCCAAGACCTGGGGCGTGCCGTACCCGTACGCCAAGTACGACCAGATCTACGTGCCGGAATACAACGCCGGTGCCATGGAGAACATCGGCATGGTGACCATCCGCGACTCCTACGTGTTCGAATCCAAGGTGACCGATGCTCTGGCCGAACGCCGCGTGGTGACCGTGCTGCACGAACTCGCCCACATGTGGTTCGGCGATTACGTGACCATGAAGTGGTGGAACGACCTGTGGCTCAACGAGTCCTTCGCTGAATTCACCTCCACGTTGGCCACCGCCGAGGCCACCGAATGGCACGACGCCTGGGCCACCTTCTGCTCCGGTGAAAAGAGCTGGGCACTGCGCCAGGATCAGCTGCCGACCACGCACCCGATCGTGGCCCCGATCAACGATCTCAACGATACCTACGTCAACTTCGACGGCATCACCTACGCCAAGGGCGCTTCCGTGCTGAAGCAGCTGGCCTTCTACGTGGGCCGCGAGCAGTTCTTCAAGGGCATCAACAGCTACCTCAACCGCCACGCCTACTCCAACGCCACCCTGGCTGACCTGCTGGGCGAACTGGAGAAGACCTCCGGCCGCGACCTGAAAGCATGGAGCGCCAAGTGGCTGGAGGAATCCGGCATCAACACCATCGCCGCATCGGTGGCCGAAGCCGCTGACGGCACCATCGCCGAGCTCAAACTCACCCAGACCGCTCCTGAAGAGCACCCGGTGCTGCGCCCGCACCGTCTGGCCATCGGCTTCTACAACGAAGACAAGGCCACCGGCAAGATCGTGCGTACCGAACAGTTCGAACTCGATGTGGACGGCGAAACCACCATCGTGGAAGCCGCCGCCGGCAAACAGCGCCCGGCTCTGATCCTGGTGAACGACGACGATCTGACCTACACCAAGATTCGCTTCGATGCCGAGTCCCAGGCCTTCGCCGAAGCCAACCTGCATCGTTTCGACGACGCACTGGCTCGCGCCGTGACCTGGCTGGCCTTCTGGGACATGACCCGTGACGGTGAGTTCCCGGCCGAGCGCTTCGTGGACATGACCCTGCGCCTGCTGGCCACCGAAACCGAATCCACCACCTTCCGCTACGCATTGGCCTGCATGAGCACCACCGCCCACCACTATGTGGCGCCGGCCCGTCGCGAAGACGTGCTACGCCATGTTGCCGCCGAGCTGTGGAAGCTGGCCAACGCCGCCGAAGCCGGTTCCGACACCCAGTTCCAGCTCATCACCGCCTACCTCGGTTACGGCGAGGAAGGCGACGAAGCATTCGCCGCCAACGCCCGTGGCCTGCTTGACGGCACGGTGAACCTGCCTGGTCTTGAGATCGACAACAACTTCACTTGGACCATCATCCAGTCCCTCACCTCCGTCAATGCGTTGAGCGATGACGAGGTTGAAGCCCAGCTGGCTAAGAAGGATTCCATTGTGAACCGTGAGTTCGCACTCGGCGCTCGCGCCGCACGCCCGACCGTTGAGGCCAAGGAATGGGCTTGGGATCAGGCGCTCAACAACACCGAGCTGACTAACTCCCAGCTCGAGGCCGTGGCTCGTGGCTTCTCTGCCACGCCGAACACCGAGTTGGCCGAGCCGTTCGCCGCCAAGTACTTCGAGACTGTGGATTGGATCTGGGCCAACAAGACCTACCACATGGCCGAGGCGCTGCTCAATGGCCTCTACCCGGGTTACGCCGATCCGGCCACCCTCACCAAGCTGGGTGACGCATGGCTGGAGGAGCACTTCGCCGCCGACAACGCCCTGAAGCGTCTGATTGTGGAGAACGTGGCTTCCTCGCACCGCACGCTCAAGGTCCGTGACTACAACGCCGCCCTGTGAGCCTGTAGTCCATATAGCAAAAGAAAACCCGCAATCAATCCTCAACAGCGTATCCTCGCTCAAGGCTGGTGATGTGCCGACCTGAACAAGTGAAGGGTACAAGGATGATTGCGGGTTTTTCCATACTTTCGCTGCTGTTGATTCTGTTGGCCGGTGTCGGTGCCGGATTCGTGGGGTATGCAGTAGGCGCATCCTCATTGGTCTCTTACCCGGCACTGCTTGCTTTCGGCATTCCACCGGTGCTGGCGAACGCCTCCAATACCGTCGGTGTAGTGGGTACCGGCATTGGCGGTGTAATGGGCGCTCATCGTGAGCTTAAGGGGCAGACTCTGCGTGTTATCACCTATGTAGCCATCGGTGCCATCGGCGGCATCATCGGCGCTTTCCTGCTGCTTGAGCTCGACCCCAAGGTATTCGAGTTCGCAGCCCCTGCGCTGATTCTGTTTAGTTCTCTCATCATCGCCGTCAATCCTCGCGGACGCATGCAGGCGAAGCAGGCGGCCGTAGATGCCGCAGCCCAGCTGAACCACATCAGTGCGGCCGAACAAGCCACGGTAACGGAACCGATTGCCGAACAGCGTAAGGCCGAGGACCGTGCGGCTCAACTTTCCATCGATCAGCCGGTGCAGCCGATGAACAAAGACTCATGGTGGGTCTGGATTGGCGTATGGGCCGTGGCCATTTATTCCGGCTACTTTGGAGCCGGTGCTGGCACTTGTGCGCTCGCCGTATTGGATGCGGCCAAAATCGGGCCGTTCCATAAGATCAACGCCCTGAAAACTCTGATCGGTACCGGTGCGAACATCACCGCATCCGTGGTGTTCATCGTGCGAGGTGCAGTCGACTGGCCGGCCGCCATCATGCTGTGCATCGGCTGCTTCATCGGCGGCTACATCGCTCCACCAATCACCCGCAGGATTCCGGCGAATATCATGCGCGCCGCCGCCGTGATCGCCGGCATTGTGCTCACCATCGATTTGGCCCTCAAAACCTACTAACCATTGTCGGAAATACGGGCTGAAATGGACGTTCCTGGCAATTCGAAGCGCCAAATAGGACATCGAGGATGCCCAAAACGTCCGTTGGACGCTTCGAATTGCCAGGAACGTCCATTTCAGCCCGTGATTGAATGGAATCAAGGTGATGTGGTAGGGGAACTTACGCCCAAGTGGCTGCAAATGCAACCGAATTGAGCAGTATTGCGCAAATCAGTATGACATAGTGCGCCCAGCCGATTACCATGGTGCACGTTATAGAACGAGACGGCTGGAAGCCGCTCAAGTGAAGGATGCAATAGTATGCCGAAAATGTTTGGAACCGATGGTGTTCGAGGACTTGCCAACAAGGATTTGACTGCGCGCCTGGCCCTCGATTTGGGTGACGCCGCCGTGCGTGTGCTGGGCGATGCCGGCACGAAGGATGATCAGCCTGAAGGTCGCCGCCGTGCGCTTGTGGGCCGTGACACCCGAGTTTCTGGCGATTTTCTGGCGTCTGCACTCTCTGCAGGTATGTCCGCAGGCGGTTTCGACGTCATCGACGCCGGCATCATTCCGACTCCGGGTGTGGCTTATCTGACCAGCGTACTCAATGTGGAAATGGGCGCCGTGATCTCCGCATCCCACAACCCGATGCCTGATAACGGCATCAAGTTCTTCGCTCGTGGCGGCTTCAAGCTGCCCGACCAGAAGGAAGACGAGATCGAGGCCGTGCTCGGTCAGGATTGGGAGCGCCCGACTGGTGCTGGAGTGGGCCGTGTGAGCCATGACCAGACCACTGCCACCAACCTATACATCGACCACCTGGTCTCCACCATCGCGCCGCTCAACGATGACCAGACCCAGCCGAAGCCTTTGAAGGGTCTAAAGATTGTGGCCGATTGCGCCAACGGCGCCACCTCCGTAGTGGCTCCTGAAGCCCTGCGTCGCGCCGGTGCCGATGTGATTGTGATCAACGCATCCCCGGATGGCTACAACATCAACAAGAACGCCGGTTCCACCCACCCCGAGCAGCTGCAGGCCATGGTCAAGGCCACCGACGCCGTGATGGGCGTTGCCTTCGACGGCGACGCCGACCGCTGCCTCGCCGTGGACGAAGACGGCAACATGGTCAACGGCGATCAGATCATGGGCATTCTGGCCCGCGCCAAGAAGCGCGAGGGCAAGCTCAACCACGACACGCTCGTCGTCACCGTGATGAGCAATCTGGGCCTCAAGCTCGCCCTGAAAGAAATGGGCATCAAGACCGTGGAGACTTCCGTAGGTGACCGCTATGTGCTCGAGGAAATGCTCAAGGGCGATTACTCGCTCGGCGGCGAGCAGTCCGGCCACGTGATCAACCGTGAATTCGCCACCACTGGCGACGGTACCCTGACCGCACTGACCCTGTGCAACGAGGTCGTCAAGTCCGGCAAGAGCCTTAAAGAACTTGCCGCCGACTTCCCGCAGCTGCCGCAGACCCTGATCAATGTGCCGAATGTGGATAAGAAGGCCGCCTCCACCAACAAGCGTATTCAGGAGGCTGTCGCTCACGAGGAGGAGCTGCTGGGCGATTCCGGCCGTGTGCTGCTGCGCCCGTCCGGCACTGAGCCGCTGGTGCGCGTGATGGCCGAAGCTGCTACCCAGGCTTACGCCGACGAGGTGTGCACGCGCCTGGCCAAGATTGTGGCTGAGGAGCTCGCCCTGAAATAGTCCCTTCCGTAAAGGAACGTCCACAAAAGGAAAGCCCGCATGTTTGGAAAGAACACCAAAGTCGACCTTGAGCTCAATCGCATCGTCGAGCAGCTCATTAAAACCGGTGGCAAGGAGAAGATCCTGCCTATCGTGCAAGCCGGAGAGCCGGTGCTGCGTCAGCAGACCATGGCCTACAACGGGCAACTGTCGAAGCGCACGTTGGCCAAACTCATCGACACCATGCACACCACGATGCTGGAAGCACCGGGTGTGGGCTTGGCCGCAACGCAAATCGGTCTCGGTCTGGCACTCGCTGTAGTCGAAGACCATGTGCGTGACGATGAGGACGATCCTCGCGAAATCGCCGAATTCCCCTTCCATGTGATCATCAATCCGAAGTACACGCCTGCCGGTGACGCTACCGCCTCCTTCTATGAAGGGTGCCTGAGCTTTGACGGCTATCAGGCCGTGCGCAAGCGTTGGCTTGATATCACTGCCGAATGGGACGACGAAGACGGCAAGCATCATACCGAAAAGCTGCATGGCTGGCCGGCGCGTATTTTCCAGCACGAGACCGATCATCTGAGCGGCGAGCTCTACATCGATCGTGCGGAGATTCGGTCGCTGACCACGTATGAAAACCTCGAGGACTACTGGTGCAATGATCCGGTGCCTACTGAGGCAGCAGAAGAACTCGGTTTCGCACTGTAAATTGTCGCTGCTGTGATTGCTGTGACCGCTGTGGCTGTAGGTGTTCGAACGTTGACTGTAGGTTATTAAACGTTTTTCGTTCAAAAACCTACAGTCAACGTTGAATGAGATGTTGGCACGGAGTCATGCGTGATCGAGGCCGTGAACAAATTTGTGCCCAAAGCCACACGATAGTGCATTGATAGGCGGTATTTGGCTGCTCGACAGGTCTGAGGATTCGTTTATACTTCTGATTCCGTGAGTGAATATCAGGACAGTCGTCAGCAGCGTGAAAACCGCCGCCGCACTATGGTGCGCGTGGTGTGCGTTGTCATAGCTGTGGCTATGCTCGGCTCCCTGGTCATTCCGGCCATCTACGCCGGACTTTGACGCTGCCTGTGCGCATTCGTGTTTGCGGTTCGCACGTCCTGTTGCAACTGGTGTAATACATGTTCACATGCGCGGTCAGCGAAACATCATGAGCATCACTGGCCGATGCCGAACGATTAACAGCACACAGGCAATCACCGCGGCAGGAAGTCGGCGATTGGCGCCAATGGCGAGATCCGGCGACGGAATGTGCACAGGCTGTCAACAAGGACGTGGCACTAAGGAACTTTCAAGAATACACAGTAAGGTAAAACACGATGGCAGAATTTGACTTTACCCAAGCAATCGGCGAAGCTCGCGCCAAGTATGATTCCATCGCCAAGGCGCTGGACGTGGATCGACTCAAGGCTGAAATCAAGGAGCTTGAAGCTCAGGCTGCAGCACCGGGTCTGTGGGATGATCCGGAGAACGCGCAGAAGGTGACCAGCAAGCTTTCCGCTACGGAATCCCAGCTAAAGCGCTTGAATTCCGCATCCCAGCGCATTGATGATGTAGAGACGCTTGTCGAGCTGGGTCGTGAGGAAGGTGATCAGGCCTCCCTCGATGACGCCCAGAATGAAATCGGCGAGATCCAGAAGGATCTCGACCAGATGGAGATTCAGACCTTGCTCGACGGCGAATACGACGAGCGTTCCGCCGTTGTGACCATTCGTTCCGGTGCAGGTGGCGTGGATGCTGCCGACTTCGCGCAGATGCTGCTGCGCATGTATCTGCGCTACTGCGAGCGTAATGGCTTCAAGGCCAAGGTGATGGACACCTCCTACGCCGAAGAGGCAGGCATCAAGTCCGCCACCTTCCAGGTGGATGCGCCATACGCCTATGGTCGCCTCTCCGTGGAAGGCGGTACCCACCGCCTGGTGCGCATCTCCCCGTTCGACAACCAGGGCCGCCGTCAGACTAGTTTCGCCGCAGTCGAAGTGGTGCCGCTGGTCGAGGCCACCGATCACATCGATATTCCGGATACGGATATTCGTGTGGATACCTACTGCTCCTCCGGCCCTGGCGGTCAGGGCGTGAACACCACCTACTCGGCCGTGCGCATCACCCACTTGCCCACCGGCATTGTGGTGACCATGCAGGATGAGCGTTCCCAGATTCAGAACCGCGCCTCCGCCATGGCCGTGCTCCAGTCCCGACTGTTGGTGCTGCGCCATGAAGAGGAAGCCAAGAAGAAGAAGGAACTCGCCGGCGACATCAAGGCCAGCTGGGGAGACCAGATGCGCTCCTACGTGCTGCACCCATACCAGATGGTCAAGGATCTTCGTACCGGTTACGAAACCAGCCAGACGCAGGCCGTGTTCGACGGCGATATCAATGGCTTCATCGAAGCCGGCATCCGCTGGCGTCACGAGCAGCGCCGCCAGGCCGAATCCGAAGAGTAATAGAAGCGCAATACCTGCCTGAAGACCGGGAACGAAGGTCTGTGCTGTGCGCAGCACAGACCACCCATCAAAAACACAATCTGACGAAAAGGAAACGGATATGGCATTGATCTCATTGGACAAGGTGTCCAAGATCTACCCGAAGGGTACGCGTCCGGCACTTGACAATATCAATCTTGATATTGAACGCGGTGATTTCGTGTTTTTGGTGGGTGCGTCCGGCTCCGGCAAGACCACGTTGCTCAGCCTGCTGCTGCGCGAGGAGGAAGCCACCAGCGGCGAGATTCGCGTGGCAGGCAACGATTTGCGCCGCATCTCCAACCGTCAGGTGCCGCAGTATCGCCGTTCTCTGGGCTTCGTGTTCCAGGACTACAAGCTGCTGAACAACAAGACGGTGTGGGAGAACGTGGCATTCGCACTTGAGGTGATCGGCACTCGTCGCTCGACCATCAAGTCGCTGGTTCCCAAAGTACTGGACACGGTTGGCCTGACCGGCAAGGAAAAGAACTATCCGCATGAGCTCTCCGGTGGTGAGCAGCAGCGCGTGGCCATCGCCCGAGCATATGTGAATCATCCGCAGATTCTGTTGGCCGACGAGCCCACCGGAAACCTTGATCCGACCACATCTCTGGGCATTATGGAAGTGCTGGATTCCATCAACCGTACCGGTACCACTGTGGTCATGGCTACGCATAACGAGGAGATCGTCAACTCCATGCGCAAGCGTGTGGTGGAACTGCACAACGGCAAGATCGTGCGCGACGAAGCCCATGGTTCCTATGATTCCGCGCTGTTCTTCCCGGATGCCGAGGTTGAGGCGCGTTCGGATAAGGCTAATCACATTGCCGCGCCGGCTCGCGCTGCGATTGAGGTGGGCGAAGGCCAGTCCGAGGGTATCGCCCGTCTGGCTAATTCCGTGCATTCCGGCCGTACGGGCCGCTATGGCGAGACGTTTGCCCCGATTGAGGATACGTTGACCTGGGGGAAGGGCTTGCCTCTTGACGAGCAGGCTGCCGCGTTGGAGGAAACGCAGGCGTTTGACCCATTGAAGGATACGGCGGACGGAGCAGTGACATCCTCCGATGCCCGTGACGATTCCCGATTCGCACCTCCTCGCGTGCCCGCGCCATCGTCACCATCGGATTCCGCTGAAGCTGCCGGTCAAACCGCAGCACATGCACACGGCGCCGAAGGCGGAAGCGCGGCAGCCGAAGCATCTTCGCTTGTGCCTCCGGCACCGCCTGCGCCCCCTGTGCCGCCTGCGCAACAATCCGCGGCTCCTGTGCCGCCAGCACCATCCGATGAGCACAACGCTGACGCTGACAAGAAGGGGGAGTAGCTAGCTATGCGTGCGCAATTCATTCTATCTGAAACCTGGACCAATCTGAGGCGAAACCTGGCCATGCTGCTTTCGCTGATGCTGGTCACGTTCATCTCCTTCCTGTTCATCGGCGCATCGGTGCTGACCCAAGCGCAAATTACCAAGGCCAAAGGCGATTGGTACGACAAGGTCGAAGTCGTGGTCTGGCTGTGCCCGGACGGCACCAGCCAATCCGCCAATTGCGCCTCGGGTAAGTCGCCTTCCGCTCAGGAGATCACTGATCTGCAGAAGACCATCCGCGATGAGCTCAACGATGTGGTCGCTAAGATCGATTACGTCAGCAAGCAGGATTTCTACAACAACACGTTCACCAAGCAGTATCCGAACGGTGAATTCCAAGGGCGCACCCTGACCGCCGATGACATGCAGGATTCGCTGTGGCTGAAGCTCAAGGATCCGACGAAATACCAGGTGGTGGCCGAAGTGCTTTCCGGCAAGGAAGGCGTGGAGGATGTGACCGATCAGCGGCAGATCTTCGATCCGGTCTTCGCCGTACTGAACCGCGCCACCGCAGTGACGGCGGTGCTGGCAGGTGTGATGGTATTGGTCGCCATTCTGCTTACCGGAACCACGATTCGTATGTCCGCCGCGTCCCGGCGCACGGAAACCGAGATTATGCGATACGTCGGTGCCTCCAACTGGACCATTCGGCTGCCGTTCATTTTGGAAGGCGCCATTGCATCCTTACTGGGCTCGGTGCTTTCATGCCTGATGCTTTCGGTGATCGTGCGTGTGTTTATCACCGGATGGTTGGCCCAATCCGTTACCTGGATTCCGTATGTGAATCAGCTCACAGTGCTGATGATCTCCCCATTCCTGATATTAGGCGCGATATTGCTATCGGTCATTGCCTCCACCATCTCGTTGAGACGTTATCTGAGAGCATAAGTTTGCCGGAGCGCCACCGGCATTCTCAGATTCGCATGTTATGGTGTGCATTTGTATGGCAATGGAAAGGATTATTCGTCTATGAATAAGACGACGAACACAATAAAGCCCGCATTGGCAGCGTTGACGGCGGGTGTGTGCTGCGTGGCCGGATTTGTGCTGGCTCCCGTGCAGTCCGCCGAGGCGAACACCTATTCCAATTTGGTCAATGCGCAAAATCAGCATGCGGCATCCGTGGCGCGTGAGTCACAGCTGAAAGCGCAGTTGGCCGGTGTCAGTACTGAGCTTGCCAACAAAATCGTCGAGCTTGATGATCTGACCAATAACAAGATCGTCGCCGCCCAGGATAAGGTCACGCAGGCCAATGCCGATGCGGCTACGGCCCAGGACGAAGCCGAGGCCGCGGCGCAACGCCTCGAGGCCGCACAAAAAGATAAGGAAAACCTCGAAAAGCAGATTGAGCAGACCGGCAAGGACTATGACGATGCTCATGCCGCCGTTGCCCAGATTGCCCGAGATAGCATGCATGGCTCCAATACTTCGGAGGTCATGAGCGTGGTCACTGGTGCCAGCAGCACGCAGGACTTCGTGAATTCCATGCAGTCCCGCGACGCATTGTCTCGCAACGAAGCCAACGCCGCATCATTGGCCGCAAGTGATCTCAACACATCTAAGAACCGTGGAGAACGTCTTGCCGCCATCGAGAAGCAGATTGCCACGCTGAAGACCCAGGCCGATCAGAAGTCCGCCGCGGCGCAGACTGCTGCCGAAAACGCGCAGAATGAGCGTGACGCTCTTGAACAGCTGCGTCAGGAAGGCGAGCAGCGTCGAAACGAACTGACCTCCATGGTCTCCGATTTGAAAGATCAGCAGGCGGCTCAGGCGGCGCAGAGCGTTCTGCTGGCGTCACGAGTGGACTCCTATAACCAGCAGTATATTCAGGAACAGGCTGCTGCTGGTGGTCAGGTGAGCAATGGACAGCAGCAGAGCAGTGGTGGCACTGTCTCTGGCGGCAGTACTGGTGGTGGCACTGTTTCAGGCGGCGGCAGCAGCTCTGCGGGCAGTAGCACCGGTCAGGGCACATCGAATGGCGATGTCGGCAATATGTATGTTGCGGGTCAGTGCACGTGGTATGCATACAACCGGCGTAAAGCGATGGGCATTGGCACCCCCTCCTACCTCCATAACGGTGGTGAATGGTACCTCAACGCGCCTCGATATGGTCTGCGTGTCGATCACGTTCCCCAGGTAGGTGCGGCGCTGTCCTTCCCGCCAGGGGTTGCGGGCGCTGATGGCACCTATGGCCATGTGGCCGTGGTGGAAGCGGTATCCGGCAACACGGTGACGATTTCCGAGATGAACGTCATGGGCCCGTTTGTTGTTAGCTCGCGCACTCTGCCTAACGCCAGCGCGTACTGGTATGTGCACTGATGGGACAAGCAGGCCGGTCCTATTATGGCCTGCGATTGCGTTATGATGATTCCCCCTCCTCAACAGGAGGGGGATTATTGAATGGAAGGAGGGAAGCTATGGCCAAGGAAACCGGTGAGAAGCTGATTGTGCAAAACAAAAAAGCTCGGCATGACTATGCCATCGAAGACAAGTATGAGGCCGGAATCGCGCTGACTGGCACCGAAGTGAAGTCGCTGAGGGAAGGTCGTGCTTCGCTATCCGAAGCGTTCATATCCATCGATCGTCGTGGTGAGATGTGGCTGGAAGGCGCCAATATTCCCGAATACCTGAACGGTACTTGGAATAATCACGCCCCCAAGCGCAAGCGCAAGCTGCTGCTGCATCGTCAGCAGATCACCAAGCTGGCCCGCGGCATCGAAGCCAAGGGATACACGATCGTGCCGCTCAGCCTGTATTTCAAGGATGGCCGAGTCAAGGCCTCCATCGCATTGGCCCGAGGCAAGAAGGAATTCGACAAGCGTCAGGCATTGCGCGAGGAACAGGACAAGCGCGAAGCATTGCGTGCCATGCGCTATGCCAACATGCGTCACTAGGCTTGGCTTGTTATGCAATCAGCTCTTCTCTGTGTTGAGAAGAGCTTTTTTATTATGCTGTCTTCGGTCCAACGATGTCCACAACGTGAGCAGTATCTCGCATTATTAACCGCCTTGTAGCATTGCGAACTTACTCTCTGGAGCCAACTGGGAAATATACCCGCCCAGCCGACTATACGGAGAGAGGAAATCCAATGTCTCTAAGCAAGGGAATGAAATCCATGGCTGCCGCCGCCGTAAGCGCGGCAATGTTGATTGCGGTCGCCGCATGCGGCACCAGCGACAATGCGGATACTGCTTCCACCAGCGGTTCCGATTCGTCCAGCAAGTCCAGCACGCAGGGCTTCGATACCAGCAGCATCAAGAAGGACGACGCCATCGCCGCGCTGCTACCTGATTCCGTTGCCGGAGACGGCACTTTGACGGTCGGCACCGATACCTCGTATGCTCCAGCGGAGTTCCTGGCGGAGGACGGCAAGACACCAGTTGGCTTCGACGTCGATTTGTCTAAGGCGCTGGCCGCCGTGTTCGGGCTCAAGGAGAAGACCGTTTCCTCCACGTTCGATTCGATTATTCCATCCGTCGGCTCCAAGTACGATATCGGTATTTCTTCCTTCACGGTGACCAAGGAGCGCTTGGACGCCGTCGATTTCGTCACCTACTTCAAGGCGGGGTCCACTTGGGTGACCAAGAAGGGCAACCCGGACAAGGTAGATACCTCCAACCTGTGCGGTGTCAAGGTGGCCGTGCAAACCGGCACCACTCAGGAGGAAGAGATCAATGCCGCCAATGACCAGTGCAAGGCCGACGGCAAGCCTGAGATCGATGTTCAATCCTCCAAACTGCAGACCGATGTGACCACGGCTGTGGCTTCCGGCAAGGCGTCTATCTTCTATGCTGATTCTCCGGTGGCCGGTTACGCCATCGAACAGACCGGGGATACGTTGGCCGCTCTTGGCGACGACACTGGCGTGACCCCGGAAGCCGTGGCCATCAAGAAGGGCGATTCCGCCACTGCTGAAGCCGTGCAGAAGGCCGTGCAGAAGCTGATGGATGATGGCACCTACAAGAAGATTCTCGATACCTGGGGCGTCTCCTCCGGAGCCGTCGATAAGGCTGAAATCAACCCTGCCGTATCCGAGTGATATGGGCGCCGCTGCTGCGCCATGCCAACCAAATCGTATATGTATGCATGTTAGTGTATAACTATACCTAATGATTGATGACGGCCAGCCAATCAAGGCCGGTCGCCCAAGAGAAGAAGAGAAGTACTATGCAGTCCAAGAAGCTGAAGACCATTGCCGCCGCCGTTCTGAGCGCAGCCATGCTGTTCACCGCCGCCGCTTGCGGCACCACCGATGAAGCCACCTCCGGCTCTGATTCCGGTTCCGGTTCCGGTGAGACCAAGACCATCACCAGCTACGATGTGAGCTCCGTCAAGAAGGATGATGCCATCGCCGCTTTGCTGCCTGAATCCGTGGCCAAGGACGGCAAGCTGACCATCGGTACGAACCCCTCCTATGCTCCGGCTGAATTCCTCGACGCCGACGGCAAGACCCAGATTGGTTATGACATGGATCTGGCTCACGCTTTGGGCAATGTGTTCGGCCTCAAGACTGAAATCGTCTCCTCCAACTTCGATACCATCATCCCGGCCATCGGCTCCAAGTACGATCTCGGCATCGCGGCATTCACTATCACCAAGGAACGCATGGAATCGGTTGATTTCGTCTCCTATTTCACTTCCGGCATGGCCTACGCCGTGGCCAAGGGCAACCCGAACAAGGTTGACGCCAGCGATTTGTGCGGCCTGAATGTGGCCGTGGAAACCGGCACGGTGGAAGAGGACGCCATCAATGAAACCGCCAAGCAGTGCAAGGCCGATGGCAAGAAGGACATCACCATCCAGTCCTCCAAGCAGCAGACCGACGCCACCACTGCGGTGGTGACCGGTAAGGCCGATGTGTTCTTCGCCGACTCCCCGGTGGTCGGCTACGCCATCGCCCAGACCGACGGTCAGCTTGAGCAGCTCGGCAAGGACTTCGACTCCGTGCCGAACGCCATCGCCATCAAGAAGGGTGACACCGGCACCACTGAAGCCGTGCAGAAGGCTATGCAGAAGCTGATGGATGACGGTACTTACGGTAAGATTCTGAAGCACTGGGGCGTTGAGTCCGGCGCTCTGACCAAGGCTGAAGTCAATCCGAACGTCGAGTGAGGGCAGTTCGCTCGGCCTGTTCGGCTGACCGGGCCGGACTGAACTCAAGCTGAACTCAAGGGGAGTTCACCCTGTATAAAGAATGGGGCGCTTATGTTGCACGTAACACAAGCGCCCCATTCATGCGTTAAGGTGCAACGATAGTTCTTACAAGTCGTGCAAGGCGACTTCAACATACACAAGGAATGACCATGGCGAAGAAAGTAGTTGACGGCGAAGGACTCGATATCCCCAACCGCATCAAAGCCCTACCGGTAAAGCGCCCAGGGCCCATTGTGGCCGCAGTGATTGTGGCGTTGCTCGCCGCAATGCTTATCCAGGGCATGATCACCAATCCGCGATTGGATTGGCCCACGGTCTGGAAATACCTGTTCAATGAGAATGTGCTCGAAGGTATTCGCTATACGCTTGAGCTCACCGTGATCTCCATGGTGGTGGCCATCATTCTTTCCGTGATCCTGGCCATTATGCGCAAGTCCATCAATCCGGTGTTGCGCGGTGTCAGCTGGTTCTTCATTTGGTTCTTCCGTGGAACCCCTGTGTATACGCAGCTGATCTTCTGGGGTTTGTTCTCCGTGTTGATCCCCAAGCTCAGCCTCGGTATTCCATTCACCTCGGTCGAATTCTGGAGCATTGATTCCAACGTGGTGGTCACCGCGTTCAACGCCGCATGGATCGGTTTGGCATTGAACGAAGCGGCCTATCTTTCCGAAATCGTGCGCGCCGGTCTTGAAGCCGTTGATCCAGGACAGACCGAAGCCGCAGAAGCCTTGGGTATGAATCGCACGTTGATTATGCGCCGCATCGTGCTGCCTCAGGCCATGCGCATCATCATTCCGCCCACCGGCAACGAGACCATCGGCATGTTGAAGACCACCTCCCTGGTCACCGCAGTGCCGTTCACCTTGGAACTGCAGTTCGCCACGAACGCCATCGCCAACCGAATCTACAAGCCGATTCCGCTGCTGTTGGTGGCCTGCTTCTGGTACCTCCTGATTACCTCCATTCTTATGGTGCTGCAGTCTCGATTGGAGAAGCACTTCGGCAAGGGCTTCGACGCGCGCGCCATGGGTACGCGCGGCAAGCAGCCGCCGCTGCCGGGCAAGACCGAAGGCGAACCCAAGGATGATGTGAACAAGCTCAACGAAGCCGCATTCACCGGCATGACCGCGTGAGAGGGAAGGTACAACAATCATGACTGAAACTATGAATGCCTCCACTCCGGCTATCAAGGCCACTCAGGTGCATAAGGCCTTCGGCACGTTGCATGTACTCAAAGGCGTTGATCTGACTGTTATGCCCGGTACTGTGACCGTAATCCTGGGTCCCTCCGGTTCCGGCAAATCCACGTTCCTGCGTCTGATCAACCAACTGGAAACCCTGACTGGTGGCTCCATCGAAGTCAACGGCGAGCTTGTTGGCTACAAGCATGTGGAAAAGAACGGACAGGACATGCTGCAGACCTTGAATGACAAGGAGATCGCGGCACAACGCTCTAAGCTCGGCATGGTGTTCCAGCGCTTCAATCTGTTCCCACACATGACCGCCATCGAAAACGTGATGGAGGCGCCGGTTCATGTGCAGCATAAGTCCAAGAAGGAAGCCCATGATTTGGCCGTTGCCGAGTTGACGCGCGTTGGTCTGGGCGATCGACTGGATTATTATCCATCCCAACTTTCCGGCGGTCAGCAGCAGCGCGTGGCCATTGCCCGCGCGTTGGCTATGAAGCCGGAAATCATGCTGTTCGACGAGCCTACCTCCGCACTCGACCCGGAACTGGTGGGTGAGGTGCTGAACGTCATGCGTTCCTTGGCTAAGGAAGGTATGACGATGGTGTGTGTGACCCATGAGATTGGTTTCGCCCGTGAGGTTGCCGATCAAGTGGTGTTTATGGATGGGGGAGTCGTCGTAGAAAAGGGCGGCCCCGAAATCATCGACAACCCCACCGAACCAAGGTTCAAGGACTTCTTGCAGCACGTGCTGTGATTCAGATAACGATTACGTCCGCATATAGCGGCGGCATACATCGCTCGACACACTCAAGGCCGTTCGGCCAAGCTTACGGTCGCGCAATGCATGCCGCCACTATACGCTCTTTTTGTATATACGTGTATGTTGTAGTTACTTGGTTATTCCGTTTTCTGGCTCCCTCGTTTGAGAGGGGCTGCCAGCGGAGCGGACCGAGGGGCAAGGCGTGTTGTTGAGTAGTGCGTTGCGCTGATAATGCGAAAACGTCTGGCCTGATTCGACTTTGGGCATATTCGTCCGCTAGGGTAGAGGGCTATGTGTGGAATTGTTGGATATGCAGGAAATGTTGAAACCGCTTGCGGCAAGCCGCTTGAGGTGTGCCTTCAGGGCCTGGCCCGTCTTGAATATCGAGGTTATGATTCAGCCGGCGTGGCGCTGAGCGCACCGGGCATGGATAAGGTGGCCGTGCGCAAGAAGGCCGGCCGCTTGAAGAATCTGGTCGAAGACATCGAACATAAGCCCATGCCGTTGGCCACAGTGGGTATCGGTCACACCCGTTGGGCCACCAACGGCGAACCGAGCGACGTGAACGCCCACCCGCACACCAGCATGGACGGCAAGGTCGCCATCATCCATAATGGCATCATCGAGAACGCCTCCCAGTTGCGTCTTGATTTGCAGGCAGAAGGCTACCGTTTCGTCTCTGCTACTGATACCGAGGTGGCCGCCAAGCTGCTCGGCAAAATCGTCGATAAGGTGATTGCGGAGAAGGGCCATCCTGATTTGTTCGAGGCCATGCGTCGTATGGCTCGCATGCTTGACGGCGCGTTCACTATCCTGGCCACCGACTGCCGTCAACCGGATATTGTGGTTGGCGCTCGCCATGATTCTCCGCTGGTCGTGGGTCTGGGCGAAGGCGAGAACTTCCTTGGTTCCGACGTAGCCGCTTTCGTGGCCTACACGAAGCACGCCATGGAAATCGATCAGGATCAGGCAGTGTGCGTTTCCGCCAACTCGGTCACCGTCACCGATTTCGACGGCAATATCATCGACAACCCGAAGACCTACACCGTGGACTGGGACGCCTCCGCCGCCGAGAAGGGCGGCTGGGATTCCTTCATGGACAAGGAAATCCATGAGGATCCGGCCGCGGTTCAGCGCACGTTGCTTGGCCGCTTCGATAAGAACGGCGATATCACTCTTGATGAAGTGCGAATCGATGAACATGACTTCAAGTCCATCGACAAGATCATCGTGGTGGCCTGTGGTACCGCGAGCTACGCCGGCCAGGTGGCCAAGTATGCCATCGAGCACTGGGTGCGTATTCCGGTGGAAATCGAATTGGCGCATGAATTCCGCTACCGTGATCCGATTCTGACCCCACGCACGTTGGTGGTGGCCATCTCCCAATCCGGCGAAACGATGGATACGCTGATGGCGTTGCGCCACGCCCGCGAACAGGGCTCCAAGGTGCTGGCCATCTGCAATACCCAAGGTGCCTCCATCCCTCGTGAATCCGACGCCGTGCTGTACACGCATGCCGGCCCGGAAGTGGCTGTTGCCTCCACCAAGGCATTCGTGGCACAGATCACCGCCGCCTATCTGCTGGGCCTGTACCTGGCTCAGGTCAAGGGCGCGATGTTCCGTGACGAGATCCATCAGGTGCTCGACTCCCTGAAGGAAATGCCGCGCAAGATTCAATGGGTGCTCGATACGCAGCCCAAGGCCATTCAAGCTGCCGCCGAGCGCATGGTCAACGCGAACTCTTTCCTGTTCCTCGGCCGCCATGTGGGCTACCCGGTGGCGCTGGAAGGCGCATTGAAGTTGAAGGAAATCGCCTACACCTTCACCGAGGGCTTTGCCGCCGGCGAATTGAAGCATGGCCCGATCGCCTTGGTGGATGAAGGTGAACCGGTGGTGTTCATTGTGCCGCCTGAACGCGGACGCAATGTGCTGCATGCCAAGGTGATTTCCGGCATCGAGGAAGTCAAGGCTCGTGGTGCCTACATCATCGCGGTTGCCGAGCAAGGCGACCCGGATGTGGAACGTTATGCGGATGTGGTGTTCTGGCGTCCGGCCTGCCCGACGCTGATGAGCCCGCTCGTGGACGTGGTGCCGCTACAGCTGTTCGCCATGGATATGGCTAAGCTCAAGGGCTACGACGTGGACAAGCCTCGCAATCTCGCCAAGTCCGTCACTGTGGAGTAAAGGTAATGCCGCGGCCACATCGATTTGTGACTGAGGAGCCTCATATTCCGTTCGATTTGGATGTGCTGTATGAGGATGAGCGGCTTATCGTGGTTGATAAGCCGCATTTCCTTGCCACTATGCCGCGCGGCATGTGGTATCGCGAAACAGCGCTGATTCGGCTGCGCGAACAGTACGGTGAGCCGGATATCATTCCCGCGCACCGATTGGATCGCATGACTGCCGGCATACTCGTGTTCGTGCGCGACAAGTCGTGCCGCGGAGCCTATCAGATGCTGTTCCAGAACAAACAGGCAGTTAAGGTATATGAGTGCCTGGCACCGTGCCGTCCTATTGCAAACCCTCGATTTGGCACGGTCGTGCCTTTGGAATCGCCTCGACCGTTCCCGCTATTGCGTCGCTCGCACATCACCAAGGTGCGTGGCATCATGACCGCCTATGAAGAACCGGGAGCGGTCAATGCCGAAACGCTGATCGAGCGTGGTTCGCTCACAGTCGATAATCAGCTCGTCCGAGCCGCTCAGGTTCCAGGGGAGCCACTGGTTTGCCGCTACACCTTGCATCCACACACCGGCAAAACGCATCAGCTGCGAGTGCACATGAACTCGTTGGGGTTACCCATCGTCGGCGATAACTACTATCCACGCATCCAAAACCGTCCCTATGACGATTTCAGCCAGCCGTTGGCACTGGTCGCACGCACATTGACCTTCACTGATCCCATCACCGGCAACCTGCGCGAATACACATCCCGCATGCCGCTCAGTTGATGCTACTTAGTTGATGTCGCGCACGGAACCGCGTTCGATGAGCTCGGTGGGGATTACGGTTTTGATGCCGGTGGGCACCCTGTCGCCTTCGCATTGGCGGCGAATCATCGAAAAAGCGGTTGCGCCAATATCATCGAAACGCATGCGCATGGTAGTGAGATTCAGTCTCGGGACCATGTCCACAAGCGAATCATCCACACCCACTACACTGACATCTTCAGGGACCCGCTTGCCTGCGGACTGCAAGCCGAGAATCGCCCCATACGCCATCTGATCGTTGGCGGCATAAATCGCCGTGCAATCAGGATTATGAGCCAGCGCCACACCTGCCTGATAACCGGAATCCGCGCACCAATCGCCGATATACATGCTTGGTACAGGTGCACCCATCTGCTCAAGCGCTTCGCGCCAGCCTCGTGCACGGGATTCGGCGGCGCGGGAAGTGGCGGGGCCAGCGATATGATAGACGGTTTTATGCCCCTTGCTCATCAGATAATCCACGATGGCAGTGGAGCATCCATACTGATCGGCGTACACAGTGGGGCAGTGGTCGGCTGCGGCTTCGCAAATCAATACAACCGGCAACTCTTTTGGCGGTTTGTACCCGATGAAATCGGAGATACGCTCCTCTAGCACCACGATGACGCCGTCCACTGGCTGTTGCTGCATGCGTTCGATAGCGGCGGCCAAGGTTCGTTCGGAACCATGACGCATGGTCTGAATGGTTACGGAGTAATCGTCATCGGCGGCGGAGGAAATGATGGCGTCGAGAATGCGGGAGTTGCCGAAGGATGCGGTATTGAACATCACCACGCCGATGTCCTGGAATTTGCCACGCTTCAAGGCTCGCGCCGCATAATTCGGCCGATAGCCGAGCTTCTGCATGGCTGCTTCCACGCGCTGGCGGGTTTCCGACTTTACGGCGTCACTGCCGTTGGCCACGCGGGATACGGTTTGGGGGGATACTCCTGCGGCTTTAGCTACATCCTGCATGGAGACTTGTGATGCTCTCGACATGGTGACCCCCGGTCGACACTTCAACTACAACTGTTCTCTCACGAATAATGCCATTCATCATCGAACAAGACGGTAACGATAACATCATTGTTTTCGTGACCATTATATCAAACATGGCGAAAATCCCTGAATTAAGACACGAATGGACAATGTGATAAACAGTGTTATGATGGTAACGCAAACATTTTTATCAACCTTCGAAGGAGAGGGGTTGGAATGGCTTCAGCTGGTATCGCTGCTGAACCTGTGAAGGCAGGCGAGGTGCGTGTGAATAAGCATAAGGCGGATTGGCGTGGATGGAAGTTCATGTGGCCTTTTGCGGTGGTGTTCGTGTTCGTGTTCATCATCCCGATCGTGTACGCCATCTATATCAGCTTCTTCAAGAAGCAGATGATCGGCGGCACGAAGTTCGTGGGACTTGAGAATTACTCCCGTCTGCTGGTCGATCAGCAGTTCTGGAGCTCGGTAGGCCGTGTGGCTTTGTTCACGGTGGTGCAGGTGCCAATCATGCTGTTCCTCGCCGCCGCCATGGCGTTGGCTATCGACTCCATGAAGCTGCACGGCACGAAGTTCTTCCGCATCAGCACATTCCTGCCTTACGCGGTGCCCGCCGTGGTATCCACGTTGATCTGGGGCTTCGTCTACGGCGCCAAGTACGGCCTGGTCGGCTCGTTCAATGACTTCTTCGGTACGAACATCGACGTGTTGAAGCCTTCGGTGCTGTTGGCCGCGATTGGCAACATCAACACGTGGGAGTTCACCGGCTATAACATGCTGATCTTCTACAGCTCGCTGTCCACGATTCCGCATTCGCTGTATGAGGCGGCTTCGATCGATGGCGCTTCCGAGTGGCAGATCGTCAAGTCGATCAAGTTGCCGGAGTTGAAGGGGTCGCTGGCGATCACGGTGATCTTCTCGATCATCGGTTCGTTCCAGTTGTTCAATGAGCCTTCCATTTTGCAGAACATGGTGCCGGGCAATGCGATCACCACGTATTACACGCCGAACATGTACGCGTACAACCTGTCGTTCTCCGGTAACCAGTCGAACTACGCCGCGGCCCTGGCCATCGTCATGGCCGTGATCACCATGGCCATCGCCTACGCGGTCCAGCTCAACAGCATGAAGGAGCAGATGAAGTGACGCGCCTGACGTTGATTGATGGAATGACTGAGACTGTGATTGTGAAGGAGCGTATCTGATGAGTGCAGCAACGAGTGCCCGTTTGACTGAGGCGGAGTTGAGGGCTCAGGAGAAGGCGGCCAGGAGGGCCGAGAGGGAGCGTCAGAAGAGGATCGCCCGTGACGAGGCGGCCGAGAGGAAGCGCAGCGAGAAGGCCGGGTTCGCGAACGTGAACAACCCGCGCCGCAGCACGCTGATGACGATCCTGTGCGCGATCTTCGCGGTCTACTGCCTGTTCCCGTTCGTCTACCTGGCGATCAACGCCACCAAGACCCAGGCCGACTTCACCAGCACGTTCGGTTTGGGCTTCGGCAAGACGTTCGCCCTGTGGGACAACATCGTCACCGTGTTCACGTATCAGAACGGGATCTTCGGCCGTTGGCTGGTCAACACGCTGATCTACGTGGTCGTCGGCGCCGGCGGCGCGACCCTCCTGGCGATCATGGGCGGCTACGCGTTGGCGAAGTTCCGTTTCCCGGGCCGCAAGGCCGTGTTCGCGGTGATCATCGGCTCCATCAGCGTGCCGGGCATCGCCCTGGCGGTCCCGCAGTTCCTCCTGTTCGCCAAGCTCGGTCTGACGAACACGCCGTGGGCCATGATCATCCCGTCGCTGATCAGCCCGTTCGGCCTGTACTTGATGTGGATCTTCAGCGAGCAGGCCGTGCCCACCGAACTGCTCGAGGCGGCGCGCGTGGACGGCGCGTCCGAGTTCCGCACGTTCTGGACCATCAGCCTGCCCCTCTTGGCCCCCGGCATCGTCACCACCGCCCTGTTCACGATCGTGGCGACCTGGAACAACTACTTCCTGCCGTTGATCATGCTGAAGGACGCCGACTGGTACCCATTGACCATCGGCCTGAACCAGTGGAAGGACCAAGCCAGCACGGCCGGCGGCCAGGCCATCCAGAACCTGGTGATCACCGGCTCCCTTATCACGATCATCCCCTTGGTCATCGCCTTCCTGTGCCTGCAGAAGTACTGGCAATCCGGCCTCGCCGCAGGCGCCGTCAAGGAATAATGATTGTGAAAGCGACTGCTTTGACAACCATTGTTCAGGTGCCACCTGATCTCTACGCCTAATACAGGGGCCGATGAGCCGAATTGGCTTCGATTCATCGGCCCTTTTTATCACTGTCGATAAATAGGCGAACACGTAAGGAATGAATAATTATGGAACACAGGAAATTCAACTGGCCGCAGCCTCTTGCCGGCAAAAGCCCGCGCATCTGGTATGGCGGCGACTACAACCCCGACCAGTGGCCCGAGGAAGTCTGGGATGAAGACATCGAACTGATGAAAAAAGCCGGAGTCAATCTGGTCTCCGTAGCCATTTTCTCCTGGGCCAAGCTTGAGCCGGAGGAAGGTGTTTACGATTTCGACTGGCTCGATCGAGTCATCGACAAGCTCGGCAAGGCCGGCATCGCCGTGGACCTCGCCACCGGTACCGCATCCCCGCCGATGTGGCTCACCCAAGCACATCCGGAGATTCTGTGGGTGGACTACCGTGGCGACGTCTGCCAGCCTGGCGCCCGCCAGCATTGGCGCGCCACCAGTCCGGTCTTCCTCGACTATGCGCTCAACCTGTGCCGCAAAATGGCCGAGCACTACAAAGACAACCCATACGTGGTTTCCTGGCATGTAAGCAACGAATACGGTTGCCACAACCGCTTCGACTACTCCGAAGACGCCGAACGCGCCTTCCAGAGGTGGTGTGAGAAGAAGTATGGCACCATCGATGCCGTCAATGATGCATGGGGCACCGCCTTCTGGGCGCAACGCATGAACAACTTCTCCGAGATCATCCCGCCGCGTTTCATCGGCGACGGCAACTTCATGAACCCGGGCAAGCTGCTCGACTGGAAACGCTTCAGCTCTGATGCGTTGCAGGACTTCTACCGTGCTGAGCGTGACGCATTGCTTGAAATCACGCCCGGCAAGCCGCAGACCACCAACTTCATGGTGTCCGCCGGCGGTACCGGTCTTGACTACGACAAGTGGGGCTACGACGTCGACTTCGTGTCCAACGACCACTACTTCACCCCGGGCGAAGTGCACTTCGATGAGCTCGCCTACTCGGCCTCCCTATGCGACGGCATCGCCCGCAAGAAGCCGTGGTTCCTGATGGAGCACTCCACCTCGGCCGTCAACTGGCGTCCGATTAACTACCGTGTGGAGCCAGGCGAGCTGGTGCGTGATTCGCTCGCTCACCTGGCCATGGGCGCCGACGCCATCTGCTACTTCCAGTGGCGTCAATCCAAGGCCGGCGCCGAGAAGTGGCACTCCTCGATGGTGCCGCACGCGGGCCCGGATTCCCAGATCTTCCGCGACGTGTGCGAGCTGGGTGCTGATTTGAACAAACTCGCCGACGAAGGCCTGCTGGATACGACCCTAGTCAAGTCCAAGGTCGCCGTCGTGTTCGATTACGAGTCCCAGTGGGCTACGGAACATACCGCCACGCCTACTCAGGAGGTACGCCATTGGACCGAGCCGCTCGCATGGTTCCGTGCGCTTGCGGACAACGGTCTCACCGCCGACGTGGTGCCGGTCCGCGGCCCCTGGGACGAGTATGAGGCTGTGGTGCTGCCAAGCCTGGCCATTCTTTCCGAGGAAACCTCACGCCGCGTACGCGAATATGTGGCGAACGGTGGCAAGCTGTTCGTGACCTACTACACCGGCTTGGTGGACGAGAAGGATCACGTCTGGCTTGGCGGATACCCCGGCTCCATCCGAGACGTGGTGGGTGTGCGTGTGGAGGAGTTCGCTGCCATGGGCAACGACTTCCCAGGCACCATGGACCATCTTGATTTGACCAATGGCACCGTGGCGCATGATTTCGCCGACGTGATCACTTCGGTTGCGCCGACCGCCCATGTGGTGGCATCCTTCAAGGCTGATAAGTGGACCGGCTTCGATGGCGCTCCTGCCATTACCGTCAACGAATACGGTGACGGCAAGGCGGCATACATTGGTGCCCGACTGGGTCGCGAAGGCTTGGCCAAGTCTCTGCCGGCACTGCTCGAGGAGTTCGGCATCGATACGCCGGCGGAAGATGATCGTGGCGAAGTGCTGCGCATCGAACGTGCCGATGCCGCCGACGAGAACCACTTCGTGTTCCTATTCAACCGCACGCACGATGTTGCCGTGGTGGATGTGGCAGGCGAGCCATTAGTTGCATCGCTGGCTCAGGTCAACGAATCCGAGCATACGGCCGCCATCCAGCCGAACGGTGTGCTGGTGGTGAAGCTGTAACACGGTAACGCTTACAGCAAAAATCCATGCGGGGTCTCGCTGGGCAATATGCTTGGCGAGGCCCCGTTTCGTTGTTTTGTGTTGCGGCATCGGCGGAATAACACAATTGTTTGCGATAACACGCCGGGCATAATCATTTGCCAATGCCGGACACGTGTGTATACTGATAAATGTTATCGCAATCATAGTTTTGGAAATGGCGAGAGGAGCCACTTCTCGAGGTTGAGGAGAATTCCAAGGAGTTTGAATCAACCGCAAGCAATGATTGCGAACGACAAACATATTTGGATCGTTCTGGACGATTCGAGGAAGGAGAACAGAACGATGAAGTTCACTACCGCCAAGAAGGCCATCGCTCTCACCGGTGCCGTTGCCATGCTGGCTTCCGTCGCTGCCTGCGGTTCCGACAGCGCTGGTTCTCAGCCTGAGCAGGAAAAGGATGTGCAGGAAATCACCGTGTGGGCTTGGGAGCCCACGCTGACCCAGGTTGCCAAGGACTTCACGAAGAAGACCGGCATCAAGGTCGACCTCAAGAACGTCGGCACCAACACCAAGGAATACACTCAGCTCGATAACGCCATCGAGGCCGGCAACGGCGCTCCGGATGTGGCCCAGGTCGAGTACTACGCCATCCCGCAGTACGCCATCAAGGGCAACTTGCTGGACATCACCGACAAGACCTCCGGCTTCAAGGACTTCTACACCCCTGGCCCGTGGGCTTCCGTGCAGTTCAGCGGCAAGGTCTACGGCCTGCCGATGGATTCCGGCCCAATGGCCTTCTTCTACAACAAGGAAGTCTTCGACAAGGCCGGCGTTGACGCCACCCAGATCAAGACCTGGGACGACTACTACGAGGCCGCCAAGAAGATTCACGCCCTCGGCGACAACTACTACATCACTTCCGATACCGGCGACGCTGGCTTCTACGACTCCATGACCTGGCTTGCCGGCGGCCAGCCGTTCAAGACCTCCTCCGATGGTTCCGAGGTCACCATCAACCTGACCGGTGACGAGAACGTGCAGAAGTTCAACGAGTTCTGGCAGAAGATGCTGGACGAAGGCCTGCTCGACACCAAGACCGCCGGCTGGTCCGAGGATTGGTTCAAGGGCATGGTCGACGGCACCATCGCCTCCCTGCTCACCGGTGCTTGGATGCCTGCAAACCTTGCTAACTCCGCTGCCGGTGGCGCTGGCAAGTGGCGTGTGACCCAGATGCCGACCGCTGACGGTTCCGCAACCAACTCCGAGAACGGTGGTTCTTCGCTGGCTGTGCTATCTTCCTCCAAGAAGGCTGAAGCTGCCTACAAGTTCATCGAGTACGCTAACCACGGCGATGGCGTGGCCACCCGTGTGGCTGGCGGCGCATTCCCGGCCGACAAGGCTTCCATGGAATCCGATTCCTTCAAGAACGCCACCACCGTGAAGAACTCCGATGGTCAGGATGTTGACTACTTCGGTGGTCAGAAGTACAACGAGGTCCTTGCTCAGGCTGCTGAGAACGTGTCCTCCGACTACCAGTTCCTGCCGTTCGAAGTCAAGGCTCGCACCATCTTCGGCGACTACGTCGGCAAGTCCTACACCGGCGACCAGAAGCTCTCTGATGGTGTTGCCGCTTGGCAGAAGGCCCTGCAGGATTACGGCAAGGATCAGGGCTTCACTGTGAAGTAAGCTTCACGCTTCCATCCATAACTTCATAACTGACTGCAAAAGCCCCGAGCGCTATGTGCTTGGGGCTTTTTCTTGTATTGCCATTTATTGTCATTGTCTTTTCTGTGTTGCCACCAACGCCTTACCGGATTTTTCGGGAATCCGCGGTATAGGTCATGGATGAGGAAACATCGCGCACCGGCATACTAGTAGACTCGGCACTATGAGTTTGATTGACCGGCGAATCCGAAGAATGGCAACTGCGGTGGTGGCAGCTGTCCTCTCCGTCTCTCTGGCCTCATGCGGGCAAGCCACACAGGATAATCGCACCCAGATTACGGTGTGGAGCTGGGAGCCCAGCATGGGCAAGGTCATCAGCCGATTCGAGAAGGCTAATCCGGATATCAAAGTCAATTGGACGAACATCTCCGGCTATAACAATCTCAACACCGCTATTCAGGATGGTTATGGCACTCCGGATGTGGCGCAAATCGAATACTATGCACTGCCACAGTATGAGGTTTCCGGACAGTTGCTGGACCTGACCGATCGCATCGGTTCCGATTATGCGAACTTCTTCACCCTCGGCACATGGTCGTCCGTACAACTTGCCGGCCGCACGTACGGTCTGCCGATGGATTCCGGGCCGATGGGCTTCTTCTATAACAGCGACATTTTCGAACAGGCCGGCGTTGACGCCGCTCAGATCAAGACTTGGGATGATTATTACGAGGCGGCCAAGAAGCTGAAAGACATAGGCGCGTACATCGCCGCCGACTCCGGCGACGGCAGTTTCTATGACGCCATGGTCTGGCTTGCTGGCGGCCAACCCTTCCATACGTCGGCGGATGGCAGAACCGTGACCATCGATCTCGACCACGATGCTGGTACGCAACGCTTCACCGCATTCTGGCAGAAGATGATTGACGAAGGCCTGGTGGATACCACATCGGCCACATGGTCCGAGCGGTGGAAGAGCCGCGTGGGCAATGGCACCATAGCCTCGGTGTTCATGGGTGCATGGATGCCGTCCCTGCTGTTGGCCAATGTGCCGGGAGCGGCCGGCCTGTGGCGCGTGACGACTATGCCTACCTATGACGGCAATCCCACCAATGCGGAAAGCGGAGGGTCGGCGCTCGCAGTGCTTCAGCTCACTCGCAAACCGGATGCGGCTTACCGTTTTGTGGATTTTGTGACCCATGATGTGCAAGGCATCAGCGCACGCGTGGCAGGCGGCGCATTCCCCGCTGACTATGCCACGCTCAATTCCAAGGAATTCCTGGATAAGACCACCATCACCAACGAAAGCGGCATCGAAATCCCGTATTTCGGCGGGCAGAAATTCAACCGCGTGCTGTCTGAAGCGGCGGAGGATGTGTCCGTTGGCTACCAGTATCTGCCGTTCGAAGTCTATGCGCGCAGTGATTTTGAATCCACTGTGGGTAAGGCCTACAGCTGGGCCAGCAGTTTCCAGGCCTATCAACGCCGTCAAGCCGCCATCGACATGGGGCTGAAAGACGAGAACGGCAACCTGTTGCAGCCGTTAGAGGACCCAGGTAAAAAAATCAGTTTGGAAAACGGACTCACCCAATGGCAGAAGGACCTGAAGGAATACGGCTACAACCAGGGCTTCACCATCAGGTAGCGGCCAACTAACGCACGTTGCGCGCGTAGATGTGCGCCATGCCCTTGAAAATCAGGTCCGGATCGTATACGTCGATTAGATCGGTGTCATCAGCGAACACACGGCCCAAGCCTCCGGTGGCGATGACCTTGAAATCCTCGCCGCCAAGCTCCTTGCGGAACTGCTGAATCGTGCGCTCCACGCCGCCCAGGAACGTGTAATAGAGACCGGCCTGCATGCACACCTTGGTATTGGTGCCCAGAATCGTAGACGGTCGGGTGATTTCCACTTCCGGAAGCTGAGCGGTATCGCCCCAGAGAGCCGCGGCACCCGTACGGATACCGGTGGTGATCACACCGGAATCGATGACTCCGTTTTCGCTCACATGCGTAAACGTAGTCGCCGTGCCGAAATCAGCCACCAAAACCGGGCCGCCGTATTCGTTATAGGCACCGGCGCAATCCGCCAGAATGTCTGCGCCCAGTGACTTCGGATCGTCCACGCGCACATTCATGCCGGTTTTGATGCCCGGGCCGATCACCATCGGCTCGATATCGAGGAACTTGATAATCGACGAGCGGAAGGAATGCATGACTTTCGGCACCACCGAACAGATCACCACATCATCCACATCCTGAGGCGTAAATCCGCTCATATGCAGAAATTCGGTCAGGAACAAGCCATACTCGTCGGATGTATGGTTGGCCTTCGACGTGATGCGGTACGTGCCCATATTGGTGAGGCCTGAGCCGCCATCCAAAAAACCGATCACAATATTCGTATTGCCGATATCAACGGCGACCAGCATGATAACCCTCCAGCGTTGAGATGGATTTCACGGCCTCATTCTACGCATATTCGGCGCACCTTCTACGCACCCACGCCTATGATTGAGCTTCGGTGGTCGACCCGGCTTGGGCGGCCAACCGATTTCAACGAATAATTGCATAAAGGATTACAGAGGAAGAACTATGTCTCAAGACAATGGTGTGCACGCAGCAAGCGGCGCAACCACGGACGCAAGCTTGGCGGCGCGTGCCAAGAATCCGAAGAAGAACGGTCCGAAATGGTGGCTGATTTCCCTGATCGCCGTCATCGTGGCATGTGCTGTGGTCATTGGTATCACTTTGGCTTACGACAAGAAGGATGATTCCGCGGACGCATCCGCCAGCAATCAGTATGCGGACACCGTGACCATCGGCCTCAAACTGGCTCCCACCAACCTTGATATTCGCAACACCGCAGGTTCCGCATTGGATCAGGTGCTGATCGGCAATGTGTACGAAGGCATTGTGGCCCGCGACTCCAAGAACCAGGTGGCGCCAGGCCTTGCTTCCAGCTGGGAGGAATCCAAGGACGGCCTGACCTACACGTTCCACCTCAACAAGAACATGACCTTCTCCAATGGCGACAAACTGGATGCCGAGGATGTTGCCTGGTCCATCAACGAGCTCATCGCCAAGCAATATCATGATGCCGATGCGCTCGCCGCAGTGAGCAAAGTGGAGGCGAAGGATGCTGACACCGTGGTCATGACGCTGAAAACCCCGAACTCGAACCTGCTGTGGACCCTGACAGGCCGCTCCGGCTTGGTATTCGACAAGGATGCCAAGTATGACTTGAAGACCCAGGCCGTGGGCTCCGGCCCATACACTGTGGCCAAGTTCGTTGAGAATGATTCGATTACACTCAAGGCCAACGAGAAGTACTGGGGCAAGAATAAGGCCAAGACGCCGACCATCGTCATCAAGTATTTGGCTGACGACAATGCTGCCGTGAATGCGCTGAAGTCCGGTGACGTGCAGGTGCTCGCTCCGATCACCGAGACCCTCGCCGGACCGTTCAAGTCCGACTCGTCCAACTACACGGTTAAGGCCGGTAACGGTACCGATAAGTATGTGCTCGGCTTCAACAATGCCTCCGGTTCCAAGCTCGCTGATAAGCGCATCCGCCAGGCCATTCGCTACGCCATCAATCACAAGGAGATCATCGCCTCCCGCGGTGGTGCGGACAAGGCGCTCGGCGGCCCGATTCCGTCCCTCGACCCGGGTTACGAGGATTTGACCAAGCTCTACCCATACGATCAGGCCAAGGCCAAGTCGCTGATGGCCGAGGCTGGATATTCCGAAAGCAATCCTCTGGAGCTGAGCCTCACCTACGCCAACATCTACGGCACCGAGCTTGGCGACCAGCTGCGCTCGCAGCTGAAGCCGATCGGCATCGATCTGAAGGTCAACGTGGTGGAATTCTCCACCTGGCTGCAGGACGTGTACACCAACCATGACTTCGATATCTCGCTGGTGGATCACAACGAAAGCCACGACTTCTACTCCTGGGCCGACCCGACCTACTACTTCGGCTATGACAATGCCGAGGTGCAGAAACTCTACAACGAGGGCGTGGCAGCCACCACCGATAAGGAACGTGACGCCAAGTTCGCCGAAGCCGCCAAGCTCATCTCCGAGGATGCGCCGGCCGACTGGCTGTTCAACTACCGCATCACCACGGTTACAGCCAAGGGTGTGAAGGGCTTCCCATTCGACCTGAACCAGACCGTTCTGCCGCTCTACAACGTGACCTACTCGCTCGCCGAGTTCAGCCAGCAGTAGTTAAGCGCATTTTTCTCACAAAACGTACGCTGAGTGAATCTCAGCGTACGTTTTGTGAGAAAAATGATGCAGGAGTGATTGCAAAGGAGCTGCATATGCGATTTGTGATTCGCCGACTTTTGCTGTTCGTAGTGGCGTTGTTCGGCATATCCGTGGTGGTGTTTGCGGCGCTGCGCATTCTGCCCGGCGATGTAGCCTCCATTATGGCGGGCATCAATGCTCCAGCCAGTCGCGTGGCGCAATTGCGCGAACAGCTCGGCCTGAATCGACCGCTAGCTGTGCAGTACTTCGATTGGATGGGCGCGCTGGTCACCGGAGATTTCGGCACCTCGATTCTGACTGGCCGCTCGGTGACAGCGTTGATCGGCGCGCGCGCATCCATTACCTTCCCGCTGATTATTCTGGGACTGCTGATTGCCATGGCCATTGGACTGCCGCTCGGCTGCGCAGCGGTGCTGGCGCGTTCGCCTCGCGTGCGCGCGGCATTCCATGTGCTCGCCATTATCGGCGGTTCCGTGCCCGCACTGTGGGGTGGCTTGCTGCTGATTCTCCTGTTCGGCAAAGGTATCGGATTCATTGGCGTCCTGCCTTCGCAAGGCTTTCCATTGGATGGCTGGGGAAAGCCCGGCAACGCAATACTGTCGCTGATTCTGCCGGCGCTGACGGTCGGTATCATCGTCGGAGCTTCGCTGATGCGCTACACGCGCACGGCATTGGGTGATTTGGCAGGCTCCGGCTACATTGACATGGCCCGCTCCTGCGGCATGACCCGCACCCAAGCGGTCTTGAGCGTCGGGCTTCGTCTCGCCATGCCGCAGCTCGTATCAGTCATCGGCCTGACTTTCGCCTCGATGATCACTGGTGTCATGGTTATCGAAAACCTTTTTGCTTTGCCTGGCATCGGCAATGGTCTCGTCACCGACGTCGGCAATCGTGACCTGATTGCCGTGCAAAGCGAACTGTTCCTGCTCGCCGCGTTCTTCTTGGGGATAGGCCTGATCGTGGATGTACTGCATCGCCTACTCGACCCGCAGTTGAAGAACGCCGGCAATGTTGCGGAGGTGAGCGCATGAGCAAGCAGAGGACCAACAAGCTGGGGGCCATCGTGCGATCCGTCTGGCAACGCGGCGAGGGCAAATTCACGCTGATTGTGCTCGCGCTCTGGCTGGCTGTGGCATTGGTTTCCCTTGTCTGGACACCGCAATCATTGTGGGTTACCGATGGCTACCATGTGTGGGCCAAACCGTCTGCCTCGCACTGGCTCGGCACGGACGGCACTGGAGCCGATGTATTCAGCTGGCTGATGGCCGGCTCGCGCACCAATCTGCTCATCGTGCTGCTCACCGTAGTGGTATCCGCTCTGTGGGGACTGCTGCTGATTGCTGCCATGGTGGCGCGCAATTCCGCGCTTGCCAGCACATCCGTGGTGATGATTGACGCGCTGATTTCCATTCCGACGGTACTGATTGCGCTGATTCTTGCTGTGCCAATGGGGGCTTCCATCACTGTGATTGTGATTGCCTGTGGATTCGGCTATGGGCTCAATCTTGCCCGTGTGGCTCGCCCGTCTGCGTTGCTGGCCGCGCGCTCGGCCTATGTGGAATCGGCTCTGGCCAATGGCGCGAGCGGGTGGAGGGTGCTCGTCAGCCATATCATCCCCAATATTCTGCCGGTGCTGGCCGTGCAGCTGTCTCTGTCTGCAGGTACTGCGGTGCTGGCCGAATCCGGGCTGACGTATCTTGGCATTGGCGTACCTTCCGGCGTGCCGAGCTGGGGACATTCGCTGGCTACCTCAGTCAAGCTCATCAATGTTTTCCCGCTAACCGTGCTCTGGCCGGGTCTCATTGTTACGGTGGTGGTTGTGGCGTTGAACGTGTTCGGCGATGTGCTGCGCGACGCCATCGATCCAGTGACGAACCCGGCATTGCGCCAGATTGCTGATTCCGCCGAGAAAGAAGGCGAGCGATGAGCGTTGTCGTAGAGGATATGAACATTGCCATCGGTGGCAAACCCATTGTTGCTGATGTGGATGTAAACATTGCCGATGGCGAGCGAGTCGGACTCATCGGTTCCTCAGGTTCCGGCAAATCCATGATTTCCAAAGCGATGCTGGGATTGCTGCCGCTGAATGCCTCGGTTTCCGGGTCGATTATGCTTGGCGGTACGCAGGTCGTCGGTGCTTCCGAACGTGAGCTTGCGGATTTGCGCGGCCGCTACGTGGGCACGGTATTTCAGAATTCGGCCGCTTCGTTGAACCCGGTGATGACGGTAGGCCAGCAGATCGGCTTGCCGCTGAAACTTCATTACGACCTCACCAAAGCCGAACGGGCTGAACGCATGGTCGCAATGCTCGGCAAAGTCGGGCTGAGCGCGGATATGGCGGACAAGTATCCGCATGAGCTTTCCGGCGGGCAGCAGCAGCGCGTGGGCATCGCCACGGCGTTGATTACCTCGCCGCGATTCATCATCGCCGACGAACCGACCACCGCACTTGATTCGATTACGCAGCGTCAGATTGTCGATTTGTTGACTTCATTGGTGGATGATGCAGGCGCTTCGATGCTGTTTATCACCCATGATTTTTCCGTGCTCGCGCGTGCTACCACGCGCTGCTATGTGTTGGAATCCGGGCGTATCGTGGATTCCGGAGCGACCGCCGATGTGCTGGCGAACCCACAGACGCCTGAATCCAAGCGCTTGGTGTCCGCAGCCCGCAGTCTCACCCTCCGCAACACCAGGGAGGATTCCGATGAGTGATGAATTATTGCTTGCCGCACGCAAGATCAATGCGTCCTTTGCGGACCGTAATATGCATCGCGGCCTGTTCGACTTCGGCCGCACGCCTCGCCGTCAGGTATTGTTCGACGTGTCCGCTGAAATCCATGCAGGGGAGTGCCTTGCCGTCATCGGTGCATCCGGCTCGGGCAAAACCACATTGACCCGCATCATGCTGGGCCTTAGTACCCCTGATTCCGGCAGCATCAAATACCGTGGCGCCGAAGTCCGCCACGGCTCGGAAGGCCTGCGCACCTTGCGAGCCGAATCCTCCATCGTATTCCAAGACCCGTTTTCCTCGCTCGACCCACGTTGGACCGTTGAGCGTTCGGTTTCCGAGCCCCGATGGCTGCGTCGCCGTGCGCTCGGATTCGCGGCCGACGAAGTCGAGGGCAAGACAGCGCAAGCGCTGGCCCGAGTAGGCCTTGAGCCCAGAATCTTCATGGGCCGCTATCCCTGCGATCTGTCCGGTGGCCAAGCCCAGCGCGTGGCTATTGCCAGGGCCATCGTCAACGAGCCGCGTCTGATTCTGGCCGATGAGCCGATGAGCGCCATCGATGTGGCCGCCCGCGTGCAGATCCTGGAAACCTTCCAATCGATTCTGTCCGGCGAAGGCTCGCGAACGACAGACCCAACCACCGGCCAGCCCATCAAACCGGCCATCATCATGGTCTCCCACGACCTTGGCGTCGTACAACACATTGCCGATCACATCCTTGTGCTGCATGAAGGCAAAGTAGTCGAATCTGGCACCGCCGAAGCCGTGCTCAATAATCCCCAGTCCGACTACACCCGTCAGCTCATCGCCGCCGCCTCGCTATAGTCGGTGTAGCTTGTAGTAAGCATCATCAGCGAACGGCATTGAGCAATAGGGAAGTGTGCGGATGAGTGAACAGTCGGCTGCTCAAATGGATGCCCAGAAGGACTTGGCGAACAAGCCGATTATTCCTCTGGTGTTCTCTCTGGCTGGGCCGGCAATCGTGGCGCAGGCGGCGAACGCGCTGTATACCATCGTCGACCGTCTGTTCATCGCACATATTCCCGAAGTCGGTGATATGGCCATTGCGGGCATCGGCATCTGTTTTCCGGTGACTATCGCGGTCTCTGCTTTCGCATTGCTGATTGGCTCAGGCGGTGCGCCTTTGGCCTCCATCGCGCTTGGCAAAGGCGATGTGCGAGGCGCCGAACGAATCCTCAGCACCAGTACCGCGACGCTGATCGCCATATCGCTCACACTGACCGTGTTGCTGGAACTGACCAAAGAGCCGGTATTGCGAGCATTCGGTGCTAGCGATCACACGTTGCCGTACGCTTCGGATTTTTTGAGTGTCTACCTACTGGGCACCTTGTTCGTGCAGATCACGCTCGGGCTCAATACCTTTATTTCCGCGCAAGGCAAGGCAATAGTGGCGATGGTGTCGGTGCTCATCGGTGCTGGAATCAGCGTAATTCTTGACCCGATTTTCATTTTCTGGCTTGATATGGGCGTGCGCGGTGCCGCAATGGCCAATGTGATTTCTCAGTTCCTGTCCGCAGCATGGATTGTGGCGTTCTTGGCTTCGCCGCGCAGCGCCATACGGTACCGATCGGCGCGGATGACCATTAATCGAACCGTGTTGCCGGTGCTGGCTTTAGGCGCCTCTCCGTTTGTGATGCAGTTGACCGAATGCGCTATCAATGTGGTGTTCAATAGTCAGCTTTCCCGACTTGGTGGCGACGATTACGTGGCGGCCATGACCATCATCACCAGCACCATGCAGCTGATTTATGTGGTGAACAATGGTTTGCAGCAAGGCTTGCAACCCGTCATCAGCTACAACTATGGTGCTCGCAACTATGCGCGCGTGCGGTATGCGTATCGATTGGGAATAGGACTGTTACTCGTGGTGATGTCCGCTATGGTGACGGTAATTGCGATGGTTCCCGAATCGTTCGCGCGATTATTCACCGCTGATGACGGCATTATTGCCATTGTTGGTTCGATGATGCCGCTGTTCGTGTGCGGTTGGGGTATTTTCGGCATCCAGTGTGGTGTGCAGTGCACGTTGGTGGGCCTGGGCCTCGCGAAACCATCACTGTTTTTGGCTATTCTGCGCAAAATCATCCTGCTGATTCCGTTGGCATTCATACTGCCACACTTTATGGGCGTAGTTGGCGTCTTTGCCGCCGAGCCCATCTCGGATATCACCTCGGCAGTGGTATCGGTGTTTGTGTTCCGGCATGCCGTTGCGCGGGTTGTACCGCGGACTGGGGCTCTTACTGAAGCAGCAAGTCAAGCGGCGTAAATGATTTCGGCTTTGCGGCGCAACAGTGACTTGCCGCCATATACATTGGCCTGCGATTTGATTCATTGCGAACTTGACTGCTGCTTGTTTTGGTTATATGGTTAGTTACATAAGTAACTAACCAATGAAGTAGTTGCTTTGCTATCTCCATGAGGTTGGCTGAGCGATATCGGTCAGACTGTCCCTACCATCGTTGATTCCAATGCCAAACCACAGTCGCAGGAGGTGAACCAAACCTTGCACTTCGATGATTCCAGTGGCGAGCCACTGTTCAGACAAGTGGCCGACCAGCTGAATGAAGCCATTGTCTCCGGACTCTACAAGGAAGGCGACCAAGTGCCGAGTACCACGGAAATCTCCACTACATACCGTATCAATCCGGCCACCGTGCTCAAAGGCATGAACCTGCTGGTTGAGCGAGGATTGCTGGAAAAACGCCGAGGTTTGGGTATGTTCGTGGCGGCCGGTGCGGTAGCTCGCGCTCGTGACGCCAAACGCGAGGAGTTTCTTTCTAGCCAACTGCCGCAGTTTATTGCTGAAGCGCGACGTTTGGGCTTCGGTCCCAAAGAACTTACCGAGCTGATTGAGAAGGAGTATGCATCATGAGCGCAACGGAATACGCTACGGCTGCTGTGGATGCAGCCGCCAATGCAAAGCTCACCATCACTGACTTGCGCAAACGCTACGGTTCAACCGTGGCATTGAACGGCGTGAATCTTACGCTGAGGCCCGCGATTTACGGGTTATTCGGCCGCAATGGAGCAGGAAAGTCCACATTGATGGGCATCATCGCCAATCGTCTGCTGCCGAGCGGCGGTTCGATTGAACTAGACGGGGCGGGCGTCTTCGAGAACGAAGTCGCACAATCACGCATCTATCTGCTCAATGAAACCGTGCCATTCATGGTCGGCGTTCGGCTCAACACGATTTTCAAGCGCGAAGAACGGTATTACGGTGGCTTTGATTGGGCGCTCAGCGCTCGCATGCTCGCCGAATTCGGCATTATGCCGGGCAGCTTGTACGGTCAGCTTTCGCTTGGCCAACGCATGATTGTGCGATTGGTGGCCGCCCTCTGCGTGCCGGTGGACGTGCTGTTGCTGGACGAGCCAGTGCTCGGTCTCGACGCCGCTAACCGCGAATTGTTCTACAAGTTCCTGTTGGAATCGTTCGGTGATTATCCGCGCATCATCGTGCTTTCTACCCATATCATCAGCGAGATCGCACATGTGGTGGAGCGGGTCGCCATTCTCGACCAAGGCAAAATCATCGATGAATTCGATGCCGAATCGGTGGGCTCAAGGGCAACTGTTTTGGTTGGCGAGGCTGATCAGGTAACCACGTTCGCTGCCAGTAATCAACTGCAAATCATTTCGCGCGAGGAGATGGGGAAGCTGCTTTCCGTGGTAGTGCGCGGGCAGATTGACTCCTCCGAATTACCGGCTGGCGTATCCGCCACTCGGCTCGATTTGCAGGAGTACGTCATACGTGCCACCTCGTCTCCGGAAACGCAGCAGTCGGATTCACTATCCACCAACGTTGCAGGCTTCGCAGCGGCGGCACTGCCATCACAGAAAGGCCAATGACATGACTGGCAAAACTCAAGGATTGAGCAAGCAGTTCCTCCTGACATTGCGCCGATGCCTTACGGTGTATGGCGTGGTGCTTGCGGTAGGGTTGCTACTGTTCGTGCCGCTGTGCTATCAGTCGGTAATGCTCGGATATACCGGTTCGAGCGCGATTGTGTTTCCGGGAATCAACGATGTTGAGCTATATTTCCGCCCCATATTGTTATTCACAGCAATGGCATGGCAATGGTTCTTCTTCGATTCGGCACTCTGCCACGGGGTTTCGCGCAGATCGTACATGAAAGCGACCGCGATAACCGCCGCCGTGGTGCCGCTGGTACTGTCTGCGTTCTATCTGGTGGCACGATTTACGGTTATCGCCACGGGAACGGCGATTTGCTATGAGAAATCGGATGGATGCCGGCTCACTGGCCCGTTCTATGCTCATCTGTCCGAACAATTCCTGTATGCGTGGGAACGAGTGTCCTCAGATGCCTTCTCGGCATTGGAGGCAACATATTCGAAGGAGCTTGCAGCTGGTCCGCTGTTTGTGGGTATGAAGTTCTTCTCGATGATGCTGGCGTATACGGCTATCGGCACGTTGATTGGTGCCGTGTTGGCTTGGCTGGCGAGCAAGGGAATCTGGGCGGTCGTAATCGCCGTTGTTGCGTTCTGGTATGCAGCGCAGCAGCTGAGTTCCTCGATGTCAATGCTGTTGTATGTGCCCAAGATGCAGGCGGTAGGTGCGTTCTTTCAGCGCGGAACAGCGCAGAACCGATTGGTGCAGGCCATGTCTGGGCGCGTAGTCAGCTATACGGCGGACGGCGTGGAAATCGGCACCTATGTGGTGTGGATTCCATTGGCTGAATCGCTGGTGCTGTTCGCGCTGTGCATGTGGATTGTCTGGATGCTTACCAAACGCCGAGAAATCCACCCTGCACGCCAGCGCGGATGATAAAAAACGAGGCTCTTCTTTTGATAGCGAGAAGAGCCTCGTTTCGTAATATGAACGCCGGCGACACGCGCATGCTGCAACCTGTGCTATGGTGTGAGGCATGCAGATTTTCTCATGTTGTTGTCGCTAACCGACGCCCCCGGGCGCACGGTCAGTGACGCATAACTTGAGAACGAGCATTCATATCGCAGCAGGATGACTGCGAATCTTCGATGAATTTGGAACCGCGAAAGTTGGCGCGGTGTGATGGTTCGCATCACAACATCGGAACAGCAAAGAATCGCAGCACGCTCCTTACGCGAATGAAGGGGTATGGATGCTCCAATCAACATAATGTCATAGTCCGCTCGTCCGGGAACGTCGGTTCATGAAAGCACACGACCCAATAGCAATCCAAGCAACCCAACCCACGGACCAAAGGACTTCACATGACCATCCACAACAGCCTCGCGGAACTTATCGGCAACACCCCGCTTGTCAAGCTGAACCACATTCCCCAGGCGGCCGGAGTCAAGGCCACCATCGCCGTCAAGGTCGAATATTTCAACCCAGGCGGTTCCTCCAAGGATCGTATCGCCGAGCGCATCATCGATGCCGCCGAGCGCTCCGGCCAGCTGAAGCCCGGTGGCGTCATCGTCGAGCCCACCTCCGGCAACACCGGCGTCGGTTTGGCGCTCGTCGCCCAACAGCGCGGCTACCGCACGATCTTCACCCTGCCGGACAAGGTCTCTGAATCCAAGCGCGCCGTGCTGCGCGCCTACGGTGCCGAAGTCATCGTGACCCCCACCGATGCCGGTCCGGACGACCCGCGTTCCTACTACCAAGTGGCCGAACGCCTCGCCAACGAAATCCCCGGCGGCTTCCGCCCGAACCAGTACGACAATCCGAACGGCCCGGAAAGCCACTACTACACCACCGGCCCGGAAATCTGGGAAGCAACCGACCATAAAGTCACCCACTTCGTTGCCGGCATCGGCACCGGCGGCACCATCTCCGGTACCGGCAAGTACCTGAAGGAAGCCTCGAACGGCGCGGTCAAGGTCATCGGCTCCGATCCGGAAGGCTCCATCTACTCCGCTGATTCGCTCGCCGACGTGCACCAGTACGACATCGAAGGCGTGGGGGAGGACTTCTATCCCAAGGCCTTCGACCGCAACATCACCGATGACATCGTCAAAGTGGGCGATGCCGAAGCCTTCGAAATGACCCGCCGACTGGCCGGCGAAGAAGCACTGCTCGTGGGCGGCTCCTCCGGCATGGCCGTCGCCAGCGCCATCAAGTACGCGCTCGCCAACGATCTCGACGAAAACCAGCTCGTTGTAGTGCTCGCACCGGATTCCGGCCGCAGCTACATGGAGAAGATCTTCAACGACGACTGGATGCGCGCCAACGGCTACGGCGACGTGGTGGACCGCACCACCAAGCCCTCCCTCGCCGAACAGTACCTTGCTCAGGCTCCCTCTGACGAGGGAGCTGTCAGCAAAGCTGACTGAGGGAGAGACTGGCGACGCAGTCGCCAATGAAAAAGTCACATACGCTCCGCAATAACCCGATATCAATAACACCAATACCAACACAACCCGCATAAGCCGGCAGCTGCCGTAATCTGCGAAGGCAGCATACAGAAAGGAACCCATCACATGTCCGCTGAATACAACGCCAAGTTTGCCCAGAACGCTCTCGCCACCCGTGCCATCCACGCCGGCCAGGAGCCTGACCCGACCACCGGTGCCGTGGTAACCCCGATTTTCGCCACTTCCACCTTCAAGCAGGATGGTGTTTTGGGCTTGCGCGGCGGCCACGATTACTCCCGCTCCATCAACCCCACCCGCACCAGCTTCGATGAGCAGCTGGCTTCCGTGGAAGGTGCCAAGTACGCGCTGAGCTTCTCCTCCGGTCTTGCCGCCATCGATGTGCTGCTGCGCTCCACCATCAAGCCCGGCGACAACATCCTGCTCGGTAACGACGTGTACGGCGGCACCTATCGTCTGCTCTCCAAGGTGTTCGTGCCGTGGGGCGTGGGCCTTGACGTAGTGGACATCACCGATCTGAAGGCCGTGGAAGCAGCCCTGTCCTCCAAGCACTACGAATACGTGTGGGTTGAAACCCCGTCCAATCCGCTGCTCAACATCACCGACATCGCCGCTACCGCAGAGGTGGCACATAAGTATGGCACCAAGGTTGCCGTGGACAACACTTTCGCCTCTCCGGCGCTTCAGCACCCGCTGGATGAAGGTGCCGACGTAGTGGTCTACTCCACCACCAAGTACATCGGCGGCCACTCCGACGTGGTCGGCGGTGCCGTGGTGGTGAACGATGACGAGACCCGCGAAAAGGTGGCCTTCCTGCAGAACGCCGCCGGCGCCGTACCGTCCCCGTTCGACTCCTGGCTGGACATTCGTGGCTTGAAGACCCTGGACCTGCGCGTCAAGCGCCACAGCGCCAACGCCCTGAAGGTGGCTGAATGGCTGGAATCCCAGCCGGCTGATGTGATTGAGCGCGTCTGGTACCCGGGCCTTGAATCTCACCCGGGCCACGAGATCGCCGCCCGCCAGATGCACGGCGGCTTCGGCGGCATCGTCTCCGTGCAGCTCGCCGCAGGTGCGGAAGCCGCCAAGCGCTTCGTGGACCATACGCAGATCTTTACGCTGGCTGAATCCCTGGGTGGCGTGGAAAGCCTCATCGAGGTGCCGGCTGCTATGACCCACGCCTCCGTTGCCGGCACCACGCTGCAGGTGCCTGCCAACCTGGTGCGCATTTCCGTGGGCATCGAGAACGCCGACGACCTCATCGCCGACCTCAAGCAGGCCCTCGAGCGCCTGTAATGTGCTAACTGCTTTACGAGGGGTGCATTCCGCTGTCTCCGAATGTCTATCTGCGTTGTAAGGGGTACCAATTCAATGGAATGACATCCACCATCACCGTCATTGCAGCGATGATAGATGTCATTTCACGTAAAAGGTACCCCTTGTAAAGCAGATAGATGTCAGAAGATATAGGAATGTACCCCTCGCAAGCGAGATAGTGTTTTTATAACACTGTTCAAACGCTTCTTGGCGGCATCGATGCGCTATGGTGGGAGCCATGACGGCACAGGATGCGGCGCTCGTTGCGCTCAAACAGTATTACGGCTACGACTCATTCCGGCCCGGCCAACAGGGGATTGTCGAAGCCCTGCTCGCCGGCCGTGATGTGTTGGGCGTGATGCCTACGGGCGCCGGCAAATCCGTGTGCTATCAGATTCCCGCTGCACTGTTGCCGGGCGTCACGCTCGTTATTTCGCCGTTGATTTCCCTGATGCGCGATCAGGTGGATGCGCTGAATGACATTGGTCTGCCGGCCGCATTCGTCAACACCACGCAGGACATGGACGAGCAATCCATGGTGCTCGCTCAAGCTGCTGCCGGGCAAATCAAACTGCTCTACGTGGCTCCGGAACGTTTGGAAACCGCGCGATTCCGCGATTTCGCCGCCCGAACGCCGATTTCCCTCATCGCCGTGGATGAGGCCCACTGTGTCTCCCAATGGGGGCAGGATTTCCGTTCCTCATATCTCGGCATTGGCGAATTCATTGCTGGGCTTCCCAACCGCCCTCCGATTGGCGCGTTCACTGCCACCGCCACCGAGCGTGTGCGTCGGGATATTGTGGAATTGCTCGGTTTGCGGAACCCGGCCGTTACCGTGACCGGTTTCGACCGGCCGAACCTGTATTTCGATGTGGTCAAGCTCGAAACCAAATACAAGGCGGCATGGGTGGCCTCATATATCGCCGAACATAAGGATGAATCCGGGATCATCTATTGTGCGACTCGAAAGAACACGGAGGCGCTCGCCGCAACGCTGAATGATATGGGCCACACTGCGGTCGCCTATCACGGTGGCATGGCCGCGGATGTGCGTGGAAAGGCGCAACGTGATTTCATCACCGACAAGGTGCCGGTGGTAGTGGCCACCAACGCGTTCGGCATGGGCATCGACAAGTCCGACGTACGTTTCGTGATTCATTACAACATGCCGGAATCCATCGAGGCCTATTATCAGGAGGCCGGTCGCGCCGGGCGAGATGGTGAGCCGAGCCGCTGCACACTGCTGTGGAACGAGTCCGATATCGTGACCCGACGCCGGCTTTTGGACGGTGATTATGAGAACGAGCGTATGACCTCCGAACAGCAGGAAATTGTGCGCCAGTCCAAGCGCCGTCTGCTTGACGGCATGATTGGCTACTGCCGCACTACCGACTGCTTGCATCGGTATATGACCCGATATTTCGGCCAGGAGTTGGCGGCGCCGGGGGCCGATGCCGCCAATAGTGGTGATGATAAGTGCGGCGCATGCTCCAACTGCGAAAGCACCTTCGCCACCACGGATGTGACCCAAGTGGCGCGTGCCATCAGCCGATGCGTGCACGATGTGAACCAGCGCGTTGGCTCAGGAAAAATCGTCAAGATTTTGCGCGGCTCTCAAGCCCAGGATTTGGCGTGGCTGGACCCTGAGCAACTGCCTACATTTGGCATGCTCAAAGAGGTGAATACCGCATTGATACGCGATGTATTGAACCAGATGGCCACGGATGGGTATCTTTCCATCGCCGAAGGGCGGTTGCCCATCGTGCAATTCGGTGGACGTGCCACTGAAACCGTCGCACCTGATTTCCATTACGAGATCAAGAAAGTAGAGCGCAAATCAACGGCTCGTGTGGCAAGCCGCGGCGCATATGGCGGGGGAGCGGCCGATAGTACTTCCGAGGCTCAGGTCACGGACGCTGGCAAGCCACTCGGCTCATATACGCCGGATGATGATGCCGAAGCGTTGTTCCAGAAACTGCGTGAACTGCGTCGAACCATTGCACAAGAGATTGGCAAGCCGCCATACATCGTGTTCTCGGACAAAACCTTGCGCGATATGGCTGTGATTAGGCCAGTGACCAATGCGCAGTTCCTGGCCGTCAATGGTGTAGGCGAGCACAAGCTCGAGCTCTACGGCAAACGTTTCATGGAGGCAGTAGCCGCATTCAATGCCGGTAAGGCGTAGTCTCACTTCGTTCGACAGCCCCTCTCCTGAGGGGGCGTCAGTGCAGCTGGCCGAGGGGAGATTCGGCGACGTAATAAATCCCAATAACAAACGTCTATAGCGATTCCGCAAATCGCTCGCACGCGAACCGATCTTGCTGGCTACGATGATTAAACAGAACAGTCTTGTCAGAACAATTCACAGAAAGGGAATCATGGCAGAGGAAACTCAGGAAAAGCCTGTTGTCGAGTCGTTCCAGCTTGACCACACCAAGGTCAAGGCTCCATACGTGCGTTACATCGATACCGAAAAGGGGCCGCATGGCGATGTGATCTCCAATTACGATCTGCGTCTGACCCAGCCGAACAAGCAGGCCATCCCAACCGGCGGTCTGCACACCATCGAACACACGATTGCCGTGCTGCTACGCGAACGCATCCCGGGCTACATCGACTGCTCGCCATTCGGCTGCCGCACCGGCTTCCATCTGCTGACCTGGGGTGAGCATCCCACTGAGGAAGTGGCTAAGGCACTGAAGGAATCCTTGGAATTCATCGCATACAAGGCCACTTGGGATGATGTGCCGGCCACCACCGAGAAGAGCTGCGGCAACTACCGTGACCATAGCCTGTTCACCGCCAAGGAATGGGCCAAGCAGATTCTCGAAGAAGGCATCAGCTCCGATCCGTTCGAGCGTAAGGTTGTCTGATTCGCAATACCGGTGTTGGCATATCGGCCACCACCGTTGAGACGGTCCCCGTCCACGCTATGACGTGGGCGGGGTTTCTTATGCCATGACATGGTAGGTTTACCAATGAGTTAACGCCTGATCAATCGCAGTTGGCGTACAGGGATGCAAGAGAAGAGGTATAGGTGACCCAGTCGGATACCGCGAACAAAACTACGGGCCGCCGATTCCGCCATGCCACGATGCGTGATTTGCCGCAAATGCAAAAGATTTACGCACATGCGCGCGCACTTATGGCTGCGAACGGTAACCCTACGCAGTGGGGTACTGAATTTCCGCGCGAATCTGTGATTATCGATGACATCGCCAACCAGCGCACGATGCTGTTGGTCGATGTGCATAATGGTCGCGAACGGATTCTCGCCCAGTTTGCACTCTGCCCGGGAGAAGACCCGACATATGCTTCCATCGATGGGGCATGGCTTGATAACGATACTTATGTGACCATCCACCGTATCGCTTCATCCGGTTTGGTCCGCCATGCCGCGCGCGACTGCATTACCTGGGCATTGAAGCATTATGGCAACGTGCGTGCCGATACGCATCCGAATAACAAGGCCATGCAGCATGTGTTGGAGACTGCGGGATTCGCCCGCTGCGGTCTGATTCAACTATTGGACCGTCCCACGGATACGACCAGAATCGCCTATCAAAGACATGAATGGTAGTAATAAAGCCCCTCAAATGAGGGGCTTTATTACTACCATCAGCGATACTGATTATTTGGTTGTTCCAGCTTCAGCGGCTTCGACATAATCATCAGTAACTTCAGGTGCGTTGGTATGTTCCAGCTTGCTGCGCTTGCGGCTGTAGCCGAAGTACACAATCAGACCCAAGCCGAACCAGATGGCGAATCGCACCCAAGTCTCCCAGTTCAAGCCTGCGATCAGGATGAAACAGAACACGATGGAGATAATCGGCGTGAACGGCACAAGCGGAGCCTTGAAACCGCGGTGCGCATCCGGCTGCGTCTTGCGCATCCACAGAATACCGGCGGACACGATAATGAATGCGGACAGCGTACCGATGTTCACCAGCTCGAACAGCACATTGATGTTGATGAAACCGCCGGCGATAGCGGTCAGGATGCCGAAGAACCACGTGCCCTTGAACGGGGTGCGGTACTTCTCATGCACGTGGCCGAAGAACTCCGGGAACAGTCCGTCGCGGCTCATGGCGTAGCAGATGCGGGACTGACCGTAGAGCTGCACGAGCATCACCGTGGTCATACCGATCAGAGCGCCAAGGTTCACGATCACGGCCAGCCAGTTCAAGCCGGTGGCGAGAATCACGCCGGCGACCGGGGCGTCAATGAAGTTGGCGAACTCCTTGTACGGCACCACACCGGTCATGATGAACGTCATCACGATGTAAAGCACGGTGGAGATGGCCAGGGAAAGCAGAATGCCCTTCGGCAGCGTCTTGTTCGGATTCACGGTTTCCTCAGCGGAGGAGGAGACGGCGTCGAAGCCGATGAAGCTGAAGAACACAATCGAAGCGGCAGGCACAATGCCATATGGCTGGGTGGAACCGGGTTGGAAGGTGTAGATGCCGTACGGGGAGAACGGGTGCCAGTTGGCCGGGTTCACGAACCACACGGTGCAGACGATGAACAGCACGATAATGATGAGCTTGATCATCACCATAATGTCGTTGGTGCGCTTGGTCTGGTTGATGCCGATGGACAGCACCCAGGTAATCAGCAGCACAATCACAAAGCCGGGCAGATTGAAATAGGTGGTGACGCCCGGCGTGGTGCCGTAGGCGGCGGTGAGCTCAACCGGCAGATGCAGACCGAAGCCCTCGAGCAGTTTGTTGAAATAGCCAGACCAGCCGGCAGACACGGTAGCTGCCTGCAAAGCGTATTCCAGAATAAGGTCCCAGCCGATAATGAAGGCGATCAGTTCGCCGAACGCCAGATAGGCATAGGAATAAGCGGAACCGGAAACCGGTGCCATGGAAGCGAATTCGGCGTAGCACAGGCCTGCGAAACCGCAGCAGATGGCGGCAAGCAGGAACGAGACGGACAGTGCCGGGCCGGCGGTGAGCGCACCCTTGCCGGTAAGCACGAAGATACCGGTGCCGATGATCGCGCCGATGCCGAGCATCGTCAGATCGAACGTGTGCATGGTGCGCTTTAACGGAGTGGATTCAGATACAAGCTGATCCACGCTTTTTTTACGGAAGAGATCCATGTTCTTCTCTCATGAACTTGGTTTATGGGGCTAAACCGGACGGATTTCCGGGATCCCGGCACGCCTCAACGCCGGGAATCAACAACGGTTCGCGTAATCAATCGAATCGCGGTAGAACCGTATAGTTTGCACAGTGTACGCTGCCTGCGCGGACAATATTGTTACGCGTTCACGATAAAAGTCCTTGATGTGTAACTTTTGGGTTACTTTTCGTTCAAAGTTTGCTGAAACGTGGTTTCAACGCCCGCACGTCATATTGTCGCGCAAGAATAGGGACTCATGAGCATGAATGCAGCACCTGAAATCAGTTTTTCCGGCGAACAGGGTAAGGCCAATTACGCGGCCGCCCGTCGCCAATACCCCGCACAGGCCATTGTGGATCTGAAAGCCTTGCGGGACAACATGGCCCACTTGGTCTCCGTGGTCGGCGGGCCGAACTCCGGTACTGCGGTGATGGGCGTGGTGAAGGCGGACGCATATGGCCATGGTCTGCTGCCATCTGCTCTGGCCGCTTTGGCGGGTGGCGCGACGTGGCTCGGTACCGCGCAATCGCATGAGGCGCTACTGCTGCGCAAGCTCGGCATCGGCCCCGACCGCTGCCATATTCTGACTTGGGTCTACAACGGCACCGAGGTTCCGTTCGACGAGCTGATCGCTGCCGATATCGATGTGTCCGTGGGCTCGCTGCCTGGTATCGATGCCGTGGCTGCCGCTGCACGTCAGCTTGGCAAACCGGCCCGCGTGCATGTCAAGGTCGATTCCGGCTTTGGCCGCAACGGTTTTACTCCCGCTGGATTCGAGGCGGCGCTCGCCAAGCTGGTGCCGCTCGCGAAGGAAGGCGTAATCCAGATTATTGGCCAGTGGAGTCACTTGGCAGTGGCTGATTCTCCGGATGTGCCGGAATTTGTGGCTTCCACCGACCGCCAGATCGAAACGTTCAAGGACTTCACCCGCCGTATGGAGGCAGCTGGCATTCCGCCAGAGATTCGCCACTTGGCCAACACCGCGGCCACGCTGGATCGTCCGGAGATTCACTTCGAGTTGACTCGCCCGGGCATCGGCCTGTACGGCTACGAGCCCGACCCGGCCATGGGCACCCCGCGCGACTGGCATCTGACGCCGGCCATGCGTCTGCAGGCCCAGCTCGGTACGGTCAAGGATGTGGAAGCCGGCCACGGCATCTCCTATGGCCGCACCTATCTGACGCCAGACAATACTTCTACCGCCATCGTGCCGCTCGGCTATGCGGACGGCATCCACCGTTCGGCTTCCGGCTTTGATATGGAAGGCGCCAAGCATGTGGAGAAGGAAGGCGGCCCGGTGCGCTTCATGACCACCGCCGGTCCGCGTTTGCTGCGCGTGTGCGGTCGTGTGTGCATGGATCAGTTCATCGTGGACCTGCACGGTTCCGCCGCCGAACTGGGTGTGCACGAGGGTGACACGGTGGAGCTGTTTGGCCCCGGCCGTGGCGAGGACTTCGCCGAACCGACCGCCGATGATTGGGCTCGAGCCGCTGGCACCATCAGCTATGAGATCTTCACCTGCCTGAGGAACCGTATCCCGCGCCTCTATGAGCATGCTTCTGAGGTGTTGCCGCCCGAAGATCTGGCGAAGCTCGACGCTTCTACCTTGCTGTAAAAGGTTGACAACGGTGAATTACCCGAATTTTGGACACTGACAGAATCTCAGCATCCAAAATTCGGAAGAATGACCGTAACACCCTAAAATACGGACGTTCAGAATGAGGCAGCGTCCAAAATTCAGATAAGCAAGGGTGGGCTCCTGAAATATGGACGCTGCCGGATACTCAGTGTCCAAAATTTGAGGACGAGGGATTTCCTTCCGGAAATTCTGGCGCTGTTCAGCTGTAGCCAAACAAAGTTACCTCGTTTTCGTACTATGGCGTTATGGAAACAACGCGGGATGGGGAAACAGTACTGGTCAACGAGGGATACAGCGCTTTTGACGAGGAGCGCTGGGCCCCCGAACCACCGAAATCGAAATCTCGCACCGCTTTCGAACGAGATCGCGCGCGGCTGATTCACTCTTCGGCCCTGAGACGACTCGGTGCCAAAAGCCAGATTCTGATTGCCGGAACCGATGATTTCGCCAGAACCCGTTTGACCCATACGCTGGAAGTCGCCCAAATCGGCCGGCAGATCGGTGCACTGCTTGGCTGCGATCCGGATGTGGTTGACTGTGCCTGCCTTGCTCATGATCTCGGTCATCCGCCGTTCGGCCATAACGGCGAGCGCGCACTTGCCGAAATCGCAAAAAACATCGGTGGGTTCGAAGGCAACGCCCAAACCCTGCGCATCTTGACACGTTTGGAACCCAAAGTATTCCACCCGGATGGACGTTCCGCTGGTGTCAATCTGACGCGTGCGGCTTTGGACGCCGCAGTCAAATATCCGTGGACCCTGGCCGAAGCCGACCAGCATCCAAAAGGGGAGCGATCCAAGAAATTCTGCGTCTATCCGGACGATGAGCCTGTATTCCGGTGGCTGAAGCGCAACGCTCCCAAGGCCACCAAGCCGATGGAATGCCAGATCATGGATCTTTCCGACGACATCGCCTACTCGGTGCACGATGTGGAGGACTCCATCGCCACCGGCGCATTCGATCCGATTGTGCTGGCCGATCCACAGATTCTCGATCACATCATCGAGCAGACGCGCGCATGGTACGGCACGAAATGGGATGCCGATAAGCTGCTTGCCGCGTTTATGCGATTCCGCCGTGAGCATGTGTTCCCCGCGCATTTCAATGGGTCTCGTCAGGCGTTGGCACAGCTTAAGAACATCACCTCGGATTTGATTGGCCGGTTCTGCTGGTCGGTGGAAACCGCCACGAGAGACACCTATGGGGAAGGTCCATTGACACGGTATTCCGCGAATATCGTGATTCCCGAGGAGACTAATTACGAGATCGTGGCGCTTAAAGGCATCGCCGTGTACTTCGTTATGGCACCGCGCGAACGCGAGCCATTCCATCAAGAGGAGTTGAAGATCGTCGAGGACCTGATCGACGTGCTGATGGCTGATTCCCCGGCTCCTTCAGACGCGTTGGAAAGCCAGTTCCTGGCTGATTGGAATGAGTGCACCAATGATGATGAACGTCTGCGTGTGGCCATCGATCAGGTCGCCTCTCTGACCGACGGCTCCGCCTTGGCATTACATTCGATTCTGTGCTGAGACTTACCTCGCCAAACGTACGCTTACAGCGCGTCAGTGTACGTTTGGCGAGGAAAAGGAGAAGGAGGGAGGATCGAGGAGGGTAAAAATTTACCCTGTCCGCAATCAGGCGGTAGTCTAGAGAACTATGGTCGGGATGATTAAGAAAGAAGACGTTGAGAAGGTGCGCGCCGCCGCGGACCTGTATGACATCGTATCCGCGACCGTAACGTTGAAACCTTCCGGAACCGGCACCTATGTTGGCCTGTGCCCCTTCCACGACGAGAAGACCGGCAGCTTCAATGTACGCCCCTCACTCGGCGTCTGGCATTGCTTCGGCTGCGGTCTGGGCGGCGACGTCTTCAAATATGTGGAGCAGTCCGAAAACATCGACTTCCGCGAAGCGGTGGAACTACTTGCCGACAAGTATCACATCGAACTGCATTACGAGAACAGTGGCAATGGCACAGGCCATCCGGACGGCACGGGTTCCAAGCGCACGCGACTGCTGGAGGCGTGCGAGGAAGCACAACGGTTCTTCGTCTCCCAGATTCTGACTCAGGAAGCATTGCCCGCGCGCAAGCTGCTCGGAGGACGCAACTTCTCGCAGGCTGACTGCGAACGGTTCGGCTGTGGATACGCTCCACAGGGCTGGGATAACCTCGTACGTCATCTGGCTTCCAAAGGCTTTACGCAAAAGGAGATTCTCGACGCCGGCTTGGCTCGCCAAGGTCAGCGCGGTATTTACGACTACTTCCGCGGTCGCGTGACCTGGCCGATTCGCGATTCGACCGGCCGCACGCTCGGCTTCGGCGCTCGCAAACTATATGAGGATGATCAGATCGCGGCGAAATACATCAATACGCCGGACACGCAGCTGTATCGCAAAACCCAAGTGCTGTACGGCATCGATTTGGCCAAGTCCGCGATTGTGAAGAAACGCCAGGTGGTGATCGTCGAAGGCTATACCGATGTGATGGCCATGCATCTGGCTGGCATCGATACAGCCATCGCCACCTGTGGCACCGCATTCGGTGCCGAACACGCGAAAATCGTACGTCGACTTATCGCCGATGATTCGCTGGGAGCCGTGCAATTGGTTGGTCCGCTCAAGGTCAAGGACCAACCGTTGAGCTCGCGCATCGTATTCACATTCGATGGCGATGCGGCCGGTCAGAAAGCCGCATTGCATGCGTTCGGATTGGACTCGGCCTTCCTTTCCCAGACGTTTGTGGCTGTGGCCGATGACAATCTCGACCCTTGCGACTTGAGAATCGAACGAGGCAACGAAGCGGTACGTTCGCTGATCGCCCATGCCAAGCCGCTGTATGATTTCGTGATTGACGCCGCCATTGCGCGCTTCGACCTGACCTACACGCCTGGCCAAGTGGGGGCGATGAAGGCCGTTGCACCACTGGTCGCGCAAATCCGAGACCGTTCGCTTTGGGATGCGTACGCGCGCAAGGCCGCGGGGCGTATTGGCATGGATCTGGAGGTGATGCGCCGCGAGGTGATGAGCGCACGCCGTCAGATGCATGTGCGCGATGAAGACGCATACGCCGCCAAACGCCGTTTCCAGAACGAAGCTCCACGTGTTGAACCGGGCACGAATCCGTACGCCAATCCCGCGGCGCGCAAGGCATTGGAACGTCAGGACGCCAAGGAACAGGCGTATTTCAAGATTGACGATGCCGTATTCATCGCCGAACAGCAGTTCATGGCTACACTGATTCAAGTGCCGCGCGCCATAGATCGTACGATGTTCGGCCAACTGACTATCGATCACTTCATGAGTCCGGTGTTCCGTACGCTGTTCCAGGCGATTGCAGCGGCTGGAGGATTGCCTTCCGATGACACTCCCCAAGGCCTATGGATGCATAACCTCACCAAGGCCGGCGGCCCTATGCTCAACCAGGTAATCAATGAGCTCGCCGTCATGCCACTCCCATTGCCGGGAGATGATACCGGTAACGGGGCTCAGCCTGCGCAGCCGAATGTTCCGGGCAATGCCGCGGCGGTGCAGTTGCGTCCCGCTACCAAGGAAGAACAACGGTATGCTGCCGAATTACTCACCCGACTGTTGGACATGGGCTTCATGCGCCAAATCGGTTTGGCCAAGCGCCGCATGGCGCAGCTGCCTGACGGTGAGGAGAAGATCGCGCTTCTCGGTCAAATCACCCGTATGGAAACCGCACGCAAGGACCTGCAGGCACAGGTCTATGGCAATACGATCGGCTAGTCGGCCGAATTCAAGGCCATGCCGTTGCTCTAGGGGATGCGACCACAACCAGCAGGGGGTGTTGGAGCATAGTCATCAGTGCTAAGCTCGTGTGCAAACGTGAGAAGAGTCACGTTGCGCATACCGACAAAGGGGTTCCCGGGCGCATTGTTTCGGGGTAATGAGAAGGGCGAGTCACAGTGGAATCGCAGCAACCTGACAACGACGGCAATCAGCAATCCCAGCCTCAACCGGCGCCATGGCAACAAGGATCCAGGCAGAACGCTGCTGCGAATCAGCAGCCATACCAAAGCCAAAACGGGCAATATGGTCAATACCATCAATATGACCAGCAGCCACAGCCTGGGCAGCCGCAGTATCAGCCGGGACAATACGCCCAGCCGCAATATCCGACGCAGCAGTATCCTCAGCATCAACCGAGCCAGCAGCCCTATGCGCAGCCACAAGGGCAGTGGCAACAGCCTTCCCAATACCCGCAGCAGCCGCAATATCCACAGGGGCAAACACAAGGCCAGCTGCAATATCCACAGCCCCAGCAATATCAGCAGTATCCGCAATACCAAACCGCGCAGCCGACCCAGCCTGGGCAACCGCCCCAGCAGCAGTTCGTCTATCCTACGCAGCAGCCCTACCAGCCACAGCTCCAGCAGCCTGCCTACCCAGGCCAAACGCAGCCCAATGGCCAAAGCACATCGCACAAGGCCAAGCAAAGCAAACAAGCAAAGCCCAAAGGCCAGAAGCGCAAGCCGAAATGGTTGATCATCGTTATCGCTATCGTTGCCGTACTAGCGTTGGTATTCGGCGTCGTCAGCGTCGGCGGCTACTACATGATGAAAGCGGATGGCGCCATCGATGGCATCATGGCCGACTCCACCATGCCTACCAAAGAGCAAGCCTATGCCGGCATGCCGAGCGACAAATACCAGTTCAAGGACCCCATTGCCGTAGATACCTATTATGAGTTCGAACTCATCATGAAGGATCCGGTCAAGATCAAAGACAATGTCAAATGGGGCGAGGCTCAGATGACAGGCGTTGATCTGAGCCTTGATGATTGTGCTCGCGTCTACCAGGATTCCTCATTCGGCGTGCCAGTGCCCACAACGACGATTGCCACCGAGCCGTTTGATGAGAAGGAAGGCGCCGGAACCATCACCCTGTCCGGCAGCATGGATTTGCCGAAAGACATGCAGCATGGCAACTCCATCGCCAAGGAGCACGGCTTCCTGCCATCGGATGGTTACTACTACGTGCAATACGTGGGCGCGAACGGCAAGAAGCTCGCCAAGCCCATCGTGCAGTTCTTCCGCGTCAAGGAGCATACGGATATCACCCGTCTGCCGCAGGTGAACAACGTGACACCCGTGGTCAACAAAGATGGCGGCGTCGATATCTCCTGGGACAAGGTTGACGGTGCGAAGTCGTACAACGTGTACGTGTACATTACGCGTAAGGCGATCGGCAAGGACGGCGACGAAAATTACATGCCGGCGACGCGGTCCATCAAGAAAATCGGATCCAGCACCAAGACTGAGCTGCTCTCCGCCGACTATGACAAGCCGAAGGAATATAAGGACGATACGCTCGGCACCAGCGTCTTAAAGCAGAACATGGCCTTCCAATCCCTTGCCGTGGAAAGCCAGGACACTATTGAGCAGTGCCAGAAATCCACGCATGAATACTGTGCTGAAATACTGCAGGATGCAGGCGGTTCATGGGATGCCGATTCGGCCGGCAAACTATATATCGTGGTCACGGCTGTCGATAAGGACGGTCATGAAGGCCGCTGGCATGCAGTCGATGCCAATGATCTGGTGCCTACCATTCCGATTGGTCAAGCGACGCAGGCGCAGACCTCTCAATGGAGCTATGGCCTGAAGGGCGTCTTCGGTGAAGGCAACACTGTGGAAGAAGACATGCAGGCCTACGTGTACACGTTCGTGGAAATGGCGAACGGTGCCACGGTGGCAGTGCCCAGCGAATTCAGCGATCTGACCAGCAATGGCAGGAATGGTTGGCAATTCACCTACAGCGCGCCCGGCACCAAGATCAAAAACACCGGAAACGTGTACTACGAAGGTGATTTGACCCAGACCTTCAGCCAAATCACCAAGGCCGCCACCGATGCGCTGCCCAAGGCCGGCGGTGTGCTTGACCGATTGAATTCGGTCGGCAAGACGGACTGGACCGGATATGACACGAAGAAGATTGATTCCGACACCAAGGAATCCCCGCTCTACAACTTCGCGTCCACTGATTTCGGCAAGTATCTGGCCAACAACATCCTCAACGGCCACGAGGTGATTGACATCACCAAGTATGCCAATGATGAGTACCAGACCAGCACGCAGGATGTGATGACTGAAGTGCTGTACCAGAACCCGTACATCGCCACGGTTTCTGATCGAGTGAACTACACGGTTCGCAAGAACGGCAACAAGACAGTGATGTGGGTCAAGTATCCGGATGACTATAAGCAGCGCCAGCAGGAAGTCGAGAATCTGGTGAACTCCGCCAAAGGGCAATTCCAAGGTTCCGACAGCGATAAAGCCATCGCCATCGATCAGTTCCTCGCTGGCAAGATGGAATACGACATTGATGCGGCCAATGCCGTAGGAGGTCGCGATAGCAGCGGCAATGCATTCGAAAACGACGAAGGCATGAAGCAGTATCCGAATGCGTGGAGCGTGTACGGCGTGGTCAGCGGTAAGGGTGTGTGCATGTCGTATGCCTACGCGTACCAGGTTCTGGCCAAGGCCGCAGGTTTGGATTCACGCGTGGTAGTCGGTTCCGTGTCTGGCACGAGTGTTCCTCACGCCTGGAACTACGTGCACATCAACGGTGAATGGCTGCTCATGGATTCCACATGGGATGATGACGGCAGCACGGCGATTGATAAGTACCAGCTCAAGAAGCCGGCCGAAGTGACCGATCACTTCGCCGCGAACCAAGGCTGGACGTTGGCTTCCGAAACCGGCGACTACCAGTAAAGTGCCTGTGATGTTGTAATACGTCGTGGCGCCATGGTTGGATCCAAAATGTCTCCTTTGCTCTTGCGGAGGAGACATTTTCATATTGCTTTTGTTCGAGATATTCGAATTGGATGGGTGAAGAGGTCGGCGATTGGCCCCATCCAAATTGGACTGGTTTGGTGGTGTGCGTATGTGCGCGCCTCATAATAAGCGGGACGATAACGTTCACTCTTAAACGAAGGGGATACCAATGGCAGGCAATCGCGCAGAACTCAACCGAAATCTGGCTCAAATGCTCAAGGGCGGCGTAATCATGGACGTTACCACGCCGGAGCAGGCGAAGATCGCCCAGGATGCGGGCGCTTGCGCGGTCATGGCCTTGGAGCGCATTCCCGCCGACATTCGTGCGGCAGGCGGCGTCTCCCGTATGAGCGACCCGGCCATGATCAAGGGCATTCAGGAGGCCGTCTCCATTCCGGTCATGGCCAAGGTGCGCATCGGCCACATCGCCGAAGCCCGCATCCTGCAGGCCATCGATATCGATTACATCGACGAATCCGAAGTGCTCTCTCCGGCCGATGATGTCTACCACATCGATAAGAACCAGTTCGATGTGCCGTTCGTCTGCGGTGCCAAGAACCTGGGCGAGGCGCTGCGCCGTATCGCCGAGGGTGCTGCGATGATCCGCACCAAGGGCGAGCCTGGTACCGGTGATGTGATTCAGGCCGTGCGCCACATGCGCACGATGAACAAGCAGATTCACGAGCTCGTCTCCCTGCGCGATGACGAAGTATATGAGGCGGCCAAGCAGCTCGCCGTACCTTACGATCTGGCCAAGTACGTGCACGATAACGGTCGCCTGCCCGTAGTGAACTTCGCCGCCGGCGGCGTGGCCACCCCAGCCGATGCCGCGCTGATGATGGAACTCGGCGCCGAAGGCGTGTTCGTGGGCTCCGGCATCTTCAAGTCCGGCGACCCGGCCAAGCGCGCCGCCGCCATCGTCAAGGCCACTGCCAACTGGCAGGATGCCGACCTGCTTGCCAAGCTGTCCGAGAACCTCGGCGAGGCCATGGTTGGCATCAACGAGGACGAAATCCAGACCATCATGGCCGCCCGCGGAGAGTGACATGGTCGTAGCTGTTGAATACATATCCAAAGAAGAATCAGATGGCGTCGAATCCGCGTCTCACGGAGTGACCGGCATTCTGGCTGTGCAAGGCGCATTCGCCGAGCATGCCGCCGTGTTGGACAAGCTCGGAAGCCCGTGGAAGCTGCTGCGCGCGGCCGAGGATTTCGATGATTCCATCGACCGTGTGATTCTGCCGGGCGGTGAATCCACAACACAGGGCAAGCTTCTCAAGTCCACCGGCCTGTTCGAGAAAATCGACGCTCATATCAAGGCCGGCAAACCGGTATTCGGCACATGCGCCGGCATGATTCTCCTGGCCAAAAAGCTCGATAACGACCCGAACGTGTACTTCGGCGCGCTGGACGCCGTGGTGCACCGCAACGCCTACGGCCGCCAGCTTGGCAGTTTCGCCGCCACCGCTGATTTCGGGCAGCCGGGTGCGCCTGACTACATCGCCGACTTCCCGCTGGTGTTCATCCGCGGGCCGTATGTGGTGTCCGTTGGTCCGGAAGCCACTGTGGAAACCGAAGTGGATGGCCATGCGGTCGCTCTGCGCCAAGGCAAGATTCTCGCCACCGCGTTCCATCCGGAATTGACGGATGATACGCGCGTCCACGAGCTGTTCCTTACGCTGTAGCCCCACTCTTTTCGTGCGAATCGTACGCAAATAGCCTCCAGAAAGGCTGTTTTGCGTACTTTTCGCGCGAAAAGTACGGGAATAGGGTGTATGGAGTACTGTTTTGCGCACGATTCGCGCGAAAAGTACGGAAGATGCTTATGCGGTACGACCTGGGAGGTGGGATATGCAATTGCAGCTGAACCGGCGCAGTGGCGTGCCGTTATATCGGCAGTTGGCTGGTGAACTGCGCGAGCAGATCGTCTCCGGCACGCTCGCTGAAGGATATCGTCTGCCTCCTGAACGCGAACTCGCCGCGCGGTTGGAAGTCAATCGCACCACGGTATTGCAGGCCTACCAGCAACTGAAAGATGAAGCGCTCATCGCGTCCAAAGTAGGCAAAGGCACATTCGTGCTACCTCGAAACGACTCGACGGACGGGCCGGCAGCGCCAAGGCCAAGGCAAACAGTACCATCCGCGCTGGCTGCCGAACCAACCGTCATTCGGCCACCGTGGTCCGTATTGTTCAGCGACTATTCCAATCGCTTCACCTACCACGACATCGCCGCAGCCAACCGTGCGCAAAATGGCAAGGCGATTATCGACTTCGCCACCGGATCGCCCAATCCGGCTGACATTCCCGATGATTTGCTGCGCGCGGTGAGTCTGGAAGCCTTCTCGTCGCACGAATTTGATGGTCAGCCGGAATCCCCGATCGAAGGATTCCCGGAACTGCGCGAACTATTGGCTGAACATATGCGGGCCCGTGGCGTGCATTGCAATGCGCGCAATGTGATGGTGCTCTCCGGCTCCGAGCAAGGCATCGATCTATGCGTACGCGCGTTCATCAATCCCGGCGACTGTGTACTTGTGGAGCAATCCACATTCTTTCCGGCATTGCAATCTTTCCGTTCCGCCGATGCTCGAATCGTGGGCGTACCCATGGATGAATACGGCATGCGAACCGATTTGCTGGAAGGCTACTGCGCCCGATTCCATCCGAAATTCATCTATACGATTCCGACTTTCCAAAATCCCACCGGGTCGACGATGCCGGCGGCACGTCGCAAAGAGCTGATTGATGTGGCGCGTAAGTACCAGTGCCTCATCATTGAAGACGATGCGTATGGCGAACTCTGGTACGGAAGACCGGATGCTGGGCGCGGAGGCAATGCCAAACGTCCAGTTCCGCTCAAAGGCATGGAAAACGCGGGATATGTGATGTATCTTTCCACATTCTCGAAAACCGTGACATCGGGATTGAGGACCGGGTGGATTGTGGCCGATCCGCATGTGATTAATCGATTGGCCGCACTGCGTCGCATGGTCGACCAGCATACGAGCACATCATCGCAGCGTATCTGCTTGGAACTGCTGAAAGAAGGGCGTATCGCCGAGCATGTGAAGACGCTGACTATCGCCTATCGCAAGCGGCGCGATACGGCGGTGGCTGCATTGGAGCAATATGCGCGAGATGGTATGAGCTGGAATGTGCCGGAAGGTGGCTATTACATCTGGGTGACATTGCCGGAGGGTGTGCGCTCGCTGGATGTGCTCGACCGTTGCCGCACCAAAGGCGTCACGTTCATGCCAGGTAGTGTATTCGATGTGGATGAGACGGACGATTCGCATATCCGCCTGAATATAGTGCATCCGGATGCCGGCGATATTGAACGCGGCATCCGGATGATTTGCGAATCCGTAGGCTGAGGGAATCAGGCAAGTTGAGCGAGCAGCGTCGGCAGCTCGGCCATCGTGTCGATCACGGCATCGGCACCGGCATTGACGAACGCGTCGCGGGCGGCGTCGCGGGCCTTGGCCTTATCGGCATCCGACAATGCGTTGAACTCGGCCTCGGACAGGGCCATCTGGGAGCTGCCTTCCGTCACGCCAATCGTAAAGACGCCGGCGTTCTTGCCTTCGCGAATATCGGAAAGCGTGTCTCCCACCTTCGCTGCCTTGCGCACGTCAGTGACGCCCAACTTCTCAAGGTTCCTGAACACCATGTACGGGTAGGGGCGGCCGAAACCGTTGGTGCCGTCCGGGCTGATCCAGAAGTCCGGAGCATAACCATTCTCGGCGGCCTTCGGCACCACGATCTCCATCATCTTGTCGGTGTAGCCGGTGGTGGAACCGATCTTGATGCCGGCTTCGCGCAGTGCGGCGACCGCATCCACCACGCCGGGCTTCGGATCAGCGAAACCATCGAGAATGGAGAGCAGCTTCGGCTCGAAATGGCTGTATACGGCGTCTACGTCGGCGTCGGTGGGGGCGGCGCCATGCTCATCCTCCCAAGCGCGGGCGATGCGGTTCATATGCAGCATCGTGTTGATGTGATCATGCTTCAGCATGCCCATCGGCTTGCGGGTCTCGGCCATCGTTGGCTCGATGCCGAATTCCTTGAACGCCTCTTGGAAGGCGCGGACCGGGGCGAAGCAGCCATAATCCACAGTGGTGCCGGCCCAATCAAAAATAACAGCTTCAAAACGGTTGGTCATGTTGTATGTGCTTTCATTGCGTTTTGTTGGCAGGAAGTCAGGCATATGTTGTTCGACGCACTCAAGGCCGTTCGGCCTCGCTCCGGTGTGTGCTCGTGAAGCGTAGCACACACCTTCGCTGCTTACGGTCTCACAACACATGCCTGACTTCCTGCCAGCCGTATTGACGAATTATTTACGGACTGATGTATTGAAATCAGGCGGTGAGCTTGACGCCTGTGGGGGCGGCGGCCTTGATCGGCTCGCCGGCTTTGTCCATGGCGGCGATGGCTTCCGGCACGGAATCGGTGCCGATGGCGGCCTCGAGCAGTCCGCGTTCGCCCATGTAGAGGGCCAGCAGTTCGGTCACCTTTTCGATGTCGTCGGTGTAAATCTCGCCGATGTTGCCCAAGCGGAAGGTGTCTTCGTTGGTGAGCTTGCCCGGGTAGATGGCGTAGCCGCGTTCCTTGATGAACTCGTACATGTCATGGAAGTTGAACTGGGTGCCTTCCGGGTAGAGGAAGGTGGTGATGATCGGGCCCTGGTGATCCTTGAGGAACACGCGGAAGCCGAGCGCCTTCATGCGGGCGATGAGCAGGTGGTTGTTCAGTGCGTAACGAGCGGAACGGGCAGGAATGCCACCCTCGGCGAACATTTCGTCGAGGGCCTTGGAGAAGGCGAGCACCACGTGGGTCGGGGAGGTGTAACGCCACTTGCCGTTGGCCTTCTCGAGGGTGTTCCACTGATCCCATAGGTCGAGGGAGAGGGAGCGGGCCTTGCCCTTGGAAGCCTCCAGCTTGGCCTTGTTGCAAATGATGAAGCTGAAGCCCGGCACGCCCTGGATGCACTTGTTGGCGGAGGAGACGAGGAAGTCGATGCCCCAGTCGGCCACCGGGATGTCCACGCCGCCGAAGGAGCTCATGGCATCCACCATGAAGGTGCAGCCGTGCTTCTTGGCCACGGCGGCCACGGCCTGAATGTCGTTCAGGAGGCCGGAGGTGGTTTCGGAGTGGATCATCGAAACATGGGTGATGGTCGGGTCGGCGGCAAGGTATTCCTCAACCTTGGTGGCATCCGGGATGCGGTCGTACGGTTCGGCGTACTGGGTGTAAGCAATGCCGGCGTGGTCGCAGATCTTGGCCTGACGGTCACCGTAAGCGCCGTTGGTGCACAGCAGTACCTTCTCGTCCTTGCCGATCACGGAGGTCAGCACGCTTTCCACGCCGAAGGTGCCGGATCCCTGCATCAGCACGACGGTGTAGTCGTCGGCGTTCACGTGGGCGAGTTCAAGTAGCTGGCGACGAATCTTCTGGGCGATCTGCTGGTAATCCTCGTCCCAGGTGCAGTGGTCGAAGAGCATTTCTTCCTTGACCGTGCGGGTGGTAGTCAGCGGACCGGGGGTCAGCAGCTTGTATTCGTTTGCCATTGGTGGATTTCCTTTCTTGGGTTCTGCGGCTGAGTCTAATCAGCTGCGTAGTTGCTGTAATCTTCTACGTAGTTTGTAAGGCACAATCGGAGTGTCGTATGTAGTTCTGTATGTGATGAGTGTTGACGCGTTTGGTTGGCATGTATGATGCCCGACACGCTCAAGGCCGCTCGGCCTCGCTCCGGTGTGTGCTCGCGGAGCGTAGCACACACCTTCGCTGCTTACGGTCGGGCATCACACATCCCAACCAAACGCTATGCAATGCATGATTTGGAACTGGAACCTGCGATTATTCGCCTTGGGCGGCAATTATGGACTCGCCTACGGCGAGGCTCAGTATTACCTTCGTTCGGCTTTCGCCTCGCTCAGGCCTCGCCGATGAACAGTCCACTGGACTGTTCAGTTTTCGGCTCGGCGTTTGCATTCGGACGAGAAGTCCTGGTGCTCTTGCAGCAGGTCCACGGTCAGGGGCTTCGGGAAGGTCTTGGAGCGCTTGGAGGCGTTCGCCGGAGCCTTCTCACCCTGGTAGAGCGGCGTCGGATAGGTCTTCAGCAGCTCCTTGCGGCCTTCGTCGATGATTACGCCGGCCATCTTCTGTGCCTTCGGATTGGTCTTGGCGCCCTTATCCAGCACGGCTACCGACTCGGTCAGCGAGTAGTTGCCTTCCTCCGGGTCCACGTAATCGATCGGCAAGCCCTTCTTCTTGTCGGCCACGGCTTGGTGGCGCAGGCCGAAGCCAATCGCCACTTCGCCGGAACGCACGGCCTTCAACGGGCCGGAGCCGGATTGTTCAAGATGCGGGCCCGCATTGCGGTAGATGTCGGTCAGAATCTGCTTACCTTCATCACCGGTGCCGTAGGCGTCGGCGATGGCCTGAATCATCAGCCAGCCAGTGGAGGAGCCTTCCATATCCGGCACGGAAATCAGACCCTTGTACTGCGGGTCGGCAAGATCCTTGAAGCTCTTCGGTTCGGGCACGCCGGCTTCCTTCAGCGCGGTGGTGTTCACGATGATCGCACCTTCCTGCGCGGTGGTGGGGGAGCGGTATGCGGGTGCCTTGGAGTTCTCGGAGGTGCCGAGCAGCTTGGAGTGCACGTCGGTCAGGTTTGCGAACATGTGGTTGCGTTCCTGGGCGGAGTCCACGTAGTAGGAGCTCATCGTGAGCATGTCCGCTTCCAGGGCCTTGCCTTCTGCGAGCATCTTGCCGCCGAGTTCGGAGGTGCCGAAGCTTTGGATGATGTACTGGTTCTTGAAACCGTTGTTATCGAGGGCGTGCTGGAAGGCCACTACGGCTTCGTCATCGGCGTTTGTGTAGATCACCACTTGACCATTGGAGCTGGCGGTGGCCGTAGCGCCGAAGCCGAAACTGACTAACAGCACGGCAAGCACGGCGGAAAGCGCTGCGGTGAACGCGTTGCGAGCCTTGCGATTGCCGGAAGTCGGCAACGGGAAGTCCGGCGTACCGTTGTGCGCGGTCTGTGCGGCGGCGGTCAGACGGGTGTCGGCGGCGACCGTGGAACGAGCGGCGGCCAGCTGCGGGGTCTTGACGGTCGCGCGGGCGGCAGCCTTGGCGCGCTCGGCCGAACGGTCGCGCGTGGCGAAGGCGATCACGCCCTTGACCACCAGGTTCGTCACCAGAATCAGCAGCGAGAGCACGAACACGTCATCGAACTTGGCGATATGCTGCAACGCGGAGATCTTGGTGGTGATCACCTGCGTGCGGGCACCGGTCAGGAAGACCACTGCGGAGATCGTCACCATGGCGTTGACGAAGTAGTAGCCGAAGACCTGCAGGATCGTGGGCCATGCGTTCGGCGTTACCACGCGCACGATGGTCTTGATCCAGTTATCGCCCATGAGCTTGGCCGTGGTTTCCCAGCCGGCGTTCATCTTGGACAGGGAATCCTTGATCATCTGGTACGGGGTGGCGAAATAGTGGATGATGTTCGCGATGATCAGAATCCAGAACGTGTTCTGCAGCGAGGAGCCTGAGAACGCAAACAGGAAGGCGATGCCGAGCACCATGCCAGGCACGGTGTTGATGATTGCGGAGATCGCGTCCACCGAGCGCTTCGCCCAGTTCGGCAGCTTGGAGCGGGAGGTCACCAAACCTGCGGCATAGGCGAACAGGCAGCCCACGATAGCGGTCATCACGGCCACGTACAGCGAGTTGGTGAACACCTGCGTGAGCTCGGAATCGGTGAACATGTTCGCAATGTGCGAGAAGGTCGGTGCCACGTTGAACGGCCACTCGGTGACGAACGGGATCAGCAGGATCACGGCGAACACCGAGAGCGTGCACACCAGCACCACCACGGAGGCGATGCCGCAGAACCAGTCGCGACGCTTGCCCTTCGGCAGCTCGACCTGACTGATCTGCTTGTAGCGGATGGCGAAACGCTCCAGCACGGTCATCAGAATGATGGAGATGATCGAGGGGATGAGCATGAACACGGCGATCACGGCACCACGGTTGAAGTTCGGGATGGAGCCGAGCATCTGGTTGAACAGGGTCATGGCCAGCACGTCGTATTCGCCGCCCACCGAGGTCGGAATGCCGTAGTCGGTGAACGCGAGGAAGAACGACTGGATGAAGGCCACCGCCATCGTGCCGATCAGCGGCCTCAGCACGGTGTTGAGGAACGTGGTTACGGGCTTGTCTCCCATGATGTGCGAGACGATGATGAACTTCTTATCCACGAACTGGAAGCTGTTGTTGATCAGCAGGAAGCAGGTGGGCAGCGTGTAGATTACGTAACCCATCAACAGACCGTTGAAACCGTAGATGTCGAACAGCTGATGCCCGAACAGGCGGGTGATCAGACCCTGCTTGCCGAACGAGTAGATGATGGCGAAACCGTAGGTGATGGTCGGCAGCAGCATCGGCAGCTGGGCGAGCAGTGCCACGGCCTTCTTGAATCCGGCTGGCACGTTCGTGCAGTTAATGGTGTACGCCAGCAGGAATGCCAACAGCACGGCAACCAATGCGGAGGTGGCGGAAACGGCCAGTGAGTTAGTGAGCGAGCGGGTGAACTCCGGGCGGGAGAGCACGGCCGCATAGTTGGAGAGCGTGGCGGAACCGGAAGCGGTGGTGAAGGAGCGGATGATGACCAACACCATCGGCACCACGAGGAACGCGGCGAAGCAGACGGCCACAATAGCCAGCAGCGTCCACAATTCAGTCTGCTTCGGCGCACGCGGACGGCGCTCGTAGTTGACGATTTCAGGGCGGATGTTAGGCAGTTGCTTGCCCGCCTGGATGGATTCGACGGACATGGCTCAGGCCTCCTGCCCTGCGAGCGCGTGAGCCTTTTCGTCGGCTTCGGCTTCGCTGAACAGCGAGTAGATGTTGTTGCGCTTGACCTCGAGCTGGTGCAGGATGAACTTCTTGACGAAGTCGGACGCCGGGTGTTCGATGATGTTCTCCGGCGTATCGAACTGGGCGATCTTGCCGTGGTTGATGATGAGCACCTTGTCGCTCATCGTGCAGGCTTCCTCAGGATCGTGGGTGACCATGATGGTGGTGAGCTTGTACTGGTCCACGATCTGCTTGATCTTGGCCTTGATGGATTCCTTGATGACGCCGTCCAGTGCGGAAAGCGGCTCGTCGAGCAGCAGCAGCTTCGGCTTCATCACCAGCGTGCGGGCCAGGGCCACGCGCTGCTTCTGGCCGCCGGAGAGCTCGTCGATGTGCTTGTTCAGGTGCTCTTCCAGGCCGAGCAGCTTGATGAGTTCCTTGATCTCGGCTTCGGAGGAGATGCCGGGGTTGTTACGAAGACCATACGTGATGTTCTCGTAAGCGGTGAGGTTCGGGAACAGGGCGTAATCCTGGAACACGATGTTGAAGCCGCGCTTCTCCATCGGTACCTGGGTCAGATCCTCGCCGTTGTAGAGAATCTGGCCGCTGGTGGCATCGGTGATGCCGAGGATGATGTTCAGCAGCGTGGTCTTGCCGCCGCCGGAGGGGCCGAGGATGGACATGATCTGGCCGTCTCCAAGAGTGAGGCTGATGCCGTTCAACACATGAGTGTCACCGAACGACTTGGTGATGTTCTTCAGTTCGAGCATATTTCCCAACTTGCCTTCCGCGAGCTACTCGCAGAATCATTTTTCGGACAATCAACATTCAGTTATGTGCGGCGTGTAACCGCTTGCCGTACTTCCATAGTCGTGCAAGAGCGAGTGGCGGGAATCTTACATTGGAGAAAGCTCAGGAAAAGGAAAATGAACAGTAAGTAAAACTACCTGCTTTATGCGTAGTCGGCGTAGTTTTCGCAGGACGCCATTTTCACAATGTTCCGAATGCCGCTGTGCCGCTGCGGCGGAGCGGGGTTGAGGATTCTCGGACTTTAGTATTGCCAGCAACGCGTACATATTCGGAATTTGCTTTCAGTTCACTATCTCGTAAATAACAATTGAATAAAAAAGTCGGGAATGCAGCCCAATCGCCAGTAAGGGAAAGTGCCAATTTCTGCAAAAAAGGTCGGAAAACAGCACGCCGAAACTACGTACTCGGCATGGCATTCCGATACTATGGTCCACGTCAGAATGGCTTGAAAACGGAGGATTCATGCGGCGTTGGCTGATCAACCTGCTGAAAAATGAGACGATTCTGGTGGTCGCCGCAATACTCGCACTGATATCCTGCTTCATCGTTCCGCCAGACGCCGATTACAAGGGCTATATTCATGCCAGCACCATCAGCCAGCTCATCTGTTTGATGATTGTGGTGTGTGGATTCCAGCGCATCGGCGTCTTCCGCATCATCGGCTCGCGCCTGCTGGAAAAAACCAGCACGATGCGCGGCCTTGTCATCACACTGGTGGCGCTTACCTTCTTCTCCGCGATGCTCATCACCAACGATGTGGCACTGGTGACGTTCGTGCCGTTCGCGGTGGCGGTGCTCATCATGGCCGGGCAGCAGGAGCGCACTATTCTGGTGGCCACGTTGATGACCATTGGTGCGAATGTGGGCAGCATGCTCACCCCGATCGGCAATGCACACAACCTGTATTTGAAGGCGCTTACCGGTATGCCGACGATGGAATTCATCGCCATCATGGCGCCATATTCCATTGTCGCCGCCATACTGCTCGTCATTGTGGCTTGCGTGGTATTCGGCAAGCAGCCGGTCGGCAATCTTGGCAATCTTGAAACCGGCGTATTGGCCCCCGAGCGGAACAAGCATCAGCCTGACGAAATCCGCATCACCGGTTATGGTGCCGGCTACGGCGGCTGGCGAACCGTGGTGTATTCGCTGCTGTTCGTGGTCTGCCTGCTTGCGGTTTCCGATGTGATTCCGCTGTGGGCCATGTGCGTGATTGTGGTCGTGGTGTTCCTGTTTACCGATCGGCGCGTATTCCGTTACGTGGATTGGGGTTTGCCGCTCACCTTCTGCATGTTCTTCATCTTCATCGGCAATATGAAACGCGTGCCGGAGTTTTACGAACTCGCGCGCTCGCTGGTCGGCGGTCATCCGCTCGAAGTGGCTGTGGCCTCCAGTCAGGTGATCAGCAACGTGCCAACCACCATCCTGTTGTCCGGATTCTCCGACCAGTGGCGTGAGCTCATCATCGGCACCAATCTGGGCGGCATGGGCACATTGATCGCGTCCATGGCCTCGCTGATCTCCTATAAGAACGTCGTGCGCCAATACCCGGATAAGAAGGGTCGCTACTTGGCCATCTATTCGGCGGTCAACGTACTGTTCCTCGTGGTGCTCGTCGGCTTGAGCTGGATCATCGAGTAGCAGTCGACTCACTGCAGCTCTGCAGCTGGCTACCAGCGCGCAGTAACCAAGGTCAGGCTGTACGGCTTGATTTTCATTGCCAACAGTGAGTTCGAGGCCGGCAATGATACCGTCCGCCGTTCAGGAGCAAGCGTACCTTGAGCCTCACCGCGATAGCCGATGGTGGTTTTCGCATCGGGGGTGGCGCTAAGCGTTTCGATTTCCAATCGAATCGTGGCGTTGCGAGCCTTGCCATTGTCAGCATCGTCCATGCTTCTGCCCAGTGCAACCAGCCCACGCTCGATCTCCAACGTCACATCCACCGCAGTGGCACCGGTGTTGACGATTTTGATATAGCGGCACGCTTGCGTCGCACTATCGTCGGTCGCGCTGCTGCCGGTGGCACTGACATACAGGTGCTGTGCTGCCGCCGCATCACGCTCCACATCCACCTGATAGGTCCACGCTCCAACATGCGCGGAGAACAGCCGCTCAGCCGCATAGTTGAGCGTGGGATTCACGTGCGCCGGATTGAATTCGATAAGATTCTGAGCCCAGCCCTTGGCGGGAATATGCGCGAGCAGTGGGGCATATGAGGTCATCTTCACCACGTCGGAATTGCGCTCGCAGCCGGTCAAAAACGCGGCCTCGCCTAGTGCGGACTTCCATGTGTTCGCGCCCTGCTCGGTTTGCGGTTGACCGGCGAAATAGCCGTTCGCCGAGTACTCGCCGAAGTAGACGCCTGCGCCGCAGCGAGGATAATCATCGAAACGACGAGCCTGCGACTCAAACCACTGGGCCGAATGGTAGGAATGTTCATCCACGATGATCGCGTCGCCAGTGGCGGAATCCTTCGCTCCGGTGCCGGCACTCGCGGTTTTGCGCGCATAATCCCAGGTGCGTTTCATCGGCAGTTGGAATGGGAACAAGCCGGCGCTCATAATGCACAGCATCTGAGGGTATCGCTCATGGATCGCGTCGCTGATGCGCGTGAACTTCGCCACGTAATCAGCGCCGAAATTCTCATTGCCCACGCCGATCATATCGAGGCCGAATGGCTCCGGATGACCCATATCGCGGCGCACCGCGGCCCACGGACTCGTGTTGGGGTCCCCATTGGCGAACTCGATCAGATCCAAATAATCCTGCACCACATTGCGTTGGAACGCCTCAGAATCGATATCCATATGGCGTGGATCGCGGCCGGGGGACTGGCATGCGATGCCGGCGAACAGGGTCGGCAGCGGCTTGGCCCCAAGGTCCTCGCACAGGCAGAAATATTCGTAGAAGCCGATCTGATAGCTCTGGCAATAGCTGGAACCATCCGGCATCTTGAACGACCAGATGGAATACTGCGGTCGGCGGGCCGCCAACGAGCCGATCGTATCCTTCCAGCGATACTCGTTGCCGGGCGTCACGCCCTCGACAATGCAGCCTCCGGGGAAGCGCATGAACGTGGGGTGCAATGCCTTGATGGTCTCCACCAAGTCGCGTCGAAGCTTGCCGTACCGCCATTTCGGGTCGTTGGCTCCCCAATAATCGGCGTCCATGAACTGCACCAGATCCAGATCAAATGCGATATCGATGTTGGCTGCATCATCGTCAGTGGGCGCAGTCGCATCCGGTGCCGGTTCGATGGCGATATGCAGTTTGCCGTAATCGGTCGCCAATCCGCGTACTTGTGCCGTGCAGTGGCGCCAACCGTTATTGCTGCCGACGGTCGAGTCGGTCCACGAAACGGCGGCGGAGCAATCGAACCGGGCGGTTTCGGTCAGCGGGCTGCCATCCGCACTGATCACATTGATGGCAAGCGTCACGTTGCCGTCCACCGGCCGTAGCTCAAAGTCAATGTCATAGCTATGCCCGGCAACAATGGAGAATGCGGGTTCGTCGGCGTTATCGCCACCGCCGTTGTACCCGAGGTTTTCAATGAACACCGGGCTATCGGACGCATCGGCGGCATCGGCCGAATCGGACGTATTGCCCACGAAAGCCGTGCTGTAGTGGGGCATCGCAGCGGTGATGCGCGCATACCTGCTGTGGACATGGACCGGTGCGTCGGGACACTCGGTGGCGAGTATCTGACCATGCTCCCCGCGGATTTCAGCTCCATAGCTTTCGGCGCTGCAGTTGGTAAAACGCCAGAATCGCAAAGGGTCAGCCTCGGTGCGCCACCGATCGGCGCCGGAAATACGCCAAGTATGGTGGTTGAGATACACGCCATCGAAACTGTAATTATTCACCATATTGGCGTTCAGTCCGCCGTCGGCACTGTGATTGATGTCTTCAAAAAAGACGCCGTACAGTCTCTCGCTCGTTCGATGAGTGGGGTCTGAGATCGTAATCCGCACCATGATGCCAATTGTAGATGTTCACCGCTGGATTGTGCAGCGAAAGTAAACGGAAGAGTTCTCTCACAGTTCATATTGCTGTTAATGCTTTTTGCCGGTTTCCCGGTTTCGACCCGGTACGCTCGGTAATCAGAAAGTAATTGTTGAAGGCGATGATGAGGAGCGTGCCTGTGCAATCCTCGGTGGGAATACGAGAGCGTATCGACCACGTATATCCAACATTGCGTCCGGCCGAGCGTGCTGTGGCGCAGTATATTCGCGATCACACGGAAGAGGCGGCCGAGCTGACGGTGGGTCAGCTTGCGGATGTGGCGCACGTAAGCCAACCTACGGTTATTCGCTTCTCTCGCAAGCTTGGCTTCGGCGGCTACCGTGAGTTGCGGTATGTGTTGCGGCATCCGACCGCCGCGCATAAGGTGACATTCGATCCGCTGTCCGGATTCGACCTGAATCCTTGGGATAGTGTGGATGAAATCCCCTCCAAAGCCGCTGATGGCGCGAAAGCCCTGATCGATGAGATGCGCGGGGCATTGGATGCCAAGGCCTACCGCAAGGCGATTGAGATCATCGCCGAAGCGGGATTGATTGATATTTTCGGCGTGGAGAATTCGCTGACGCCGGCCATGGATCTGTTCACGAAGTTCGAGTATCTGGGGCTCACGTGCCGTCTCAATACGGACGCTTACCTGCAGCAGATCGGTGCCGGACACCTGACTCATGGCGATGTTGCCATCGCGTTCTCCCACTCCGGAAGCTCAGCGGATACAGTCAAGGCGCTGAGGCTGGCGAAGTCGCGTGGTGCAAAAACCATCGCGATTACCAATGCCATCGGTGCCCCCTTGGCTAGCTGGGCTGATGTAGTGCTTGTGACCGGGCGCGACTCGCATGCCATCTACGGCAATGCGATCTTCTCGCGCGTGGCCGATACCGCCCTCGTGGACATGCTCTACATGGGCGTGATCCTCTCCGACTACGGCCGCTTCTCCACCGCGCTCGATGAATCCGGCCGTATGATTCGCGACCGCGTGTTCGAGGGATGATTACTGCGTCTCGGCTGGATAGTATGTTTATCCGCTGATGCCCCTGTAGCTCAATGGATAGAGCCACGGCCTTCTAATCCGTCGGTTGCCCGTTCGAGTCGGGTCGGGGGCACATCTCAAGACTGCTTTCCCATTGACTGGTTGCAATGAGGAAGCAGTCTTTTTGTATTTGCAGCTTATCCGGGGACACCCTTAGGGGGTGCGGAGGCGGTGCGGCAGCTATAGACTTGCTGAAAGCGTTCTGAAGAGAAGAGCCGAAAACAGTGGTGAACCCGCTCGCCAATGGCGACGAACGAGAGAAGAAGATGCCTATGGCACAATCCAATGTCCGTGCACATACGCGCCCCATCATCGAAGTGCGCAACCTGCGCAAGGAATACCCGGTGGAAGATGAGACGGTGGTGGCCCTTGAACGTGTGAATCTCGCCATTCCACAAGGCCAGATCTGCTGTATTTTCGGCGAATCGGGCTCCGGCAAATCCACGCTCCTGAACCAGCTGGCCGGTATGGAAAAGCCCACGAGAGGTGGTGTCAGAATCGGGGGAGTGCAGGTGAGCAAACTCAGCGAACGCGAGCTTGCGGCCTTCCGTCAAAAGCATATCGGCTTCGTTTTCCAGTCCTACAATCTGCTGCCGAACCTCACCGCGCTTGAAAACGTGGCCATGCCGTTGATGTTCCGTGGCGTTCCCAAAGACCAGCGTGAACGCACCGCACGCGCCGTGCTCAAACGCGTAGGCCTCGGCCACCGCCTCACGCACTATCCGCGGCAGATGTCTGGCGGCCAGCAGCAGCGCGTTGGCATCGCCCGCGCGTTTGTCACCAAACCTGAAGTGGTCTTCGCCGATGAGCCGACCGGTAACCTCGACTCCAAAACCAAGGCCGAGGTCATGGCGATGATCTGCTCATTCGCCCGCGATTTCAACCAAACCATCGTGCTCGTCACACATGACCCGCAAATGGCCTCATACGCCGATCGCATCGTCACGCTATTGGACGGCCGAATCGTCAGCGATCGCGCGAATCAGCCGGCGCTATCATCCCCAACTTCATCACAATCATCCCTAACCCGTCCGCAGTCAGATATCACAATCAATCAAGGAGCCTCGCGATGAACATCCATACCAACCAATCCGGCACCCACGCAGGCTCTTGTGTCGCCCAATCCGTTGCGGCACCAGCTTCAACATCCCCAATTTGCCGCATCAGCGCAGCCGTATGCGCCATGCTGATGGCTATTGCTTTCCTATGTGCGGTGATATTCGCGCCAACCCACGCATTTGCCGATGAGGGCGACGATTCCACAAGCAGCAGTACGGTAGCCGCTCCCATTGCCGGCCCGGTGCCGAACATCATCGTGACCAACTTCACCTATGGAGGGGATTCCGTAGCCGCCGGCGCCAAGTTCGATTTGGCGTTCACCTTCCAGAACAAAGGCCAGGTGGCGGTGACGAACATGGTGGTCACCGTGGATGGCGGAGAAAGCTTCGCCATCGCCGGCGGCACGAACACGTTCTATGTGGACGCATTGTGGGCCGGCTATTCACTGACGCAAACCGTGCCGATGCAGGCGCTCGCTTCCGCGAAGAGCGGCGCACAGCCGGTGAGCATCAGCTTCAAATACGAGTATCTTGACTCCGGCGCGCGTTCCTCCACCCAGTCCGACATCAAGATTTCCGTGCCGATCAGCCAGCCCGACCGGTTCGAAGTGAGCGACCCGGTACTGCCCGACCAATCGATCGCCGGCCAGGAAGCCACCATCACGATGGAATATGTGAACAAGGGCAAAGGTGACATCTCCAACGTTGAGGCCACGATGGAAGGCGAGGGTTTCGACGCCACGATGAAGAACCAGTATGTCGGCAACGTGACATCCGGGGCCACCGGCTCAATCGGCTACGCGTTCACCCCACAGGCTGCCGGCGAGCTCAGCGCTACCGTCAAAGTCACCTACGAGGATTCCGACGGGCAAAGCAAAACCAAGGAATTCCCGGTCAAGATCACCGTGGCAGACGCGCCGGTGATGGATGGCACTGCCGTGGATGACATGACTGTTGAGCCAGCCGGTCCGGTGGTGCCCATATGGGCGTGGGTGGCTGGTGCCGTAGCTGTAGTGGTGCTGATTGTGGTGATCGTGCTGCTAGTGCGTCGCCATCGCAAGAAGAAGTCAAAGAGCAAGATTGATGAGGAATGGGACGACTGGGCGGAAGGCGACGCGAATAAGGGCGATGCCGCAGCCAACGGTACTGATGCGCGTGCTGACGCGGCATCCAGCGCATCAGCTGGAGCGGCTGCCGCAGCCGGCGCATCGCCAAGTGATTCGGCTCCGACCACCGTGTTGGAACCGGTCTCCGCAGTCGATTCCCCAGCTCCCATCGCTGCCGATTCCACTGCGCACAGCAAGTAGAGGAGCCGGCCATGCGATTCGGCGATATCCTGAGACTGTGCCGGCAGAATCTATGGCGGCGTAAATCCCGTACGATTCTGACCGTGCTCGGCGTGATTGTGGGCTGCTGCTCGATTGTGCTGATGATCTCCTTGGGTCAGGGCATCAACGAGCAGAATGAGAAAATGCTCAAATCCATGGGCGACCTGTCCATCGTCACCGTGTACACCAATGGCAGCTATGGAAGCGGCATGATGATGGGTAGCGGCGCATCCTCCTCTTCCGCTTCCTCCGATGTGAAGCTCAACGACGAATCGGTGGAATCATTCCGCGCGTTGGCCGGCGTCTCCGGCGTGACCCCGGTGATGAACTACAACTACAATTCCAGCGCCCGAACCGGTGCCGGCGGCCGGTACCTGTACGACTATGTGCAGATTATGGGCATTGACATGTCGCAGTTCGACCAGATGGGATTCAAGCTCAAAGACGGCGCGTTGCCCATGCGCGAAGGCGAGGTGCTCGCCGGCGAATGGCTGGCCTACGATTTCATGGATACGCTCAAAAACGGTGAGATGCGTGAAACCTCGCGCGGCGACGGCTGCCTATGGAACGATGACACTGCCCAATGCGATCCGGAAGATGATCCGTATTTCAAACCGATCGGCACACAGCTCACATTGACCACTGGCGCGAACTACCAAGGTGACCCATATACGCAGAACCTGTACGGCACCGGCTCTGGCGGCGGTTCGGCGGGTGGTGCCGGCGAATCGCAGAACGTCAGCGTCGATATGCGCATCGCCGGCGTGACCGTTTCTGATTACAACAAGGGTTTCGCCACGTCCGACGGCATCGTCATGGATCTGAAGTCGTTGAAGGAGCTCATTGCCAAAGTCGATCCTTCTGCGGCCAAGCAGCGAACCGCCAATTACGATCAGGTGCTGGTCAAGGCGCAGGATATGGCGTCCGTGCCGGAGGTCGAATCGCAGATCAAGGCGCTCGGCTACGAGACATCCTCCTATGAGGACATGCGCAAATCTCTGGAAGAGCAGTCGCGCGCAATCCAGCTCATCTTGGGCGGCATCGGCGCGGTGTCCCTCTTGGTGGCGGCTATCGGCATTGCCAATACGATGGTGATGTCCGTAACCGAACGCACACGCGAAATCGGCATTATGAAAGCGCTTGGCTGCTATGTACGCGATATCCGCGTGATGTTTTTGACCGAAGCCGGCGCAATCGGATTCCTTGGTGGCCTGATTGGCTGCATCATCAGCGCGATGCTGTCGTTGGGCATCAACATGGCGGGTATGACATATATGGGTGGCGGTATGGCATCCAGCTCAGGCGGTGACGGTTCCGGTTCCAGCTCTGATGGCTCCATATGGACGATGCTCTGGCAGGCAACGGTCGGCGGCGAGGATGTGACCCGCTACTCGGTGATTCCTTGGTGGCTGTATGCGTTTGCGATTCTATTCGCCACGCTGATCGGTCTGCTCTTCGGTTTCGGCCCGGCCAATAAAGCCGTGAAGATCCCAGCCTTGGATGCCATCAAAAACAGCGAGTGACCGCATCCGCGATAGCGTCTACAGTCAAACCATAACGCTTATTGAGCTCGCTCAGCGGCACGCGGTCGGTGAATTCCTTGGTGGCACCGAAGTTCAGTACGCGGGGGTTGTGCGGCTTGTCGACCTTGTTGCTGCCGTTGCTGTGCTGCCAATGGTTCGCGTAATAGGCGGTGACTTTCTCGCCCCAGCCGCCTTCAAGCTGACCGTCCTCGAGCGTGATAATCAGCGAGTGTCGTTCGCGCAGCGATTCGAGCACATCCGTATCCAGCGAAGTGCACTGCCTCGGATCAATCACCGTTGCAGTGATGCCATGACTTTCAGCCAATGCGGCTGCAGCACGTTCCGCCAACGGGTATGTATTGCCCAAGCCGAGAATCGCCGCCTGCGAGCCGGACTGATTGACGCGCCATGCCAGCATGCCCTCGAGCGTACGCTCAGATCGAATAGCGTCAGCATTGTGCGTGCCGGTAATCGGCAACAATTCAGGATTGCGTTCGGCGGCGAGCACACCTTCGCCCGGTACACGAATCACCACTGAACCAACGGGAGCGCCAGCGGTGTCAGCCGGCAGCGTAGCCCAAGCCAGATCATCCAGAAAATCACGTCCGGATGTCGGCACCAGCATCGTCACCTGGGGAATATTGGCGAACATCGCCAGATCGTAGGCGCCGGAATGGGTGTTATCCGAACCGGAAAGCCCGCCCAGAAAGTCCAGCACGGTCACGCGCGAACGGTTGAGGCTCATCTCCTGGAAGAACTGATCGTACGCGCGCTGGAAGAAGGACGCGGTCGTGGCCACCACCGGCGTGCCACCTGCGCGTGCAATACCGGCGGCGAACGCCACGGCATGCGCTTCGGTGATGCCGGTGTCCACATAGTGCGAGCCGGCACGCTCGCGGAAGTCATGCGTAATGCCATTGGAGCCAGGGGTGGCGGGAGAAATCACCACCAAACCTGGCTCGGCTGCAAAGCGCGGCTCGAGCGCAGCCATGGCCATCTTGCCGTAATGCTTGCGCGGATCTTCGGGCTTGCCGAGCGAAGCGTCCGGGTTCTGCCAATGGGAGGCCTCACACTGACCCTCATGCGGATTGTGGTCGGACAGGTTGCAGTGATCGGAATGCCAGGGCTCATCGTGAAGCACATTCGCGGTCGCTGTGATGCCCTCGGCCTCGTCCGTGGCAGTGGTGTGCTGAAGCTGTTGGTGAGTGGCGCTGATGGCATCGGTCTCGCCTTCGTAGCCTGCGCCCTTCAGCGTATGGATATGCACCACCACCGGGTGATCGGTGTCGCGCACTTCCTCGAATGCGGCAACCAGCGCGTCCACATCATTACCCGCCTCAACATAGCGGTAATCTAGGCCGAATGCATTGAAAATATTGGGTTGTGCAGTGCCGCCAGATGCACGCAGACGGGCGAGCGGACCATACATGCCGCCGAAATCGCCGGCGATGGACATCTCATTGTCGTTGAAAATGATAATGAGGTTGCCGCCCTGTTCCGCGGCATTATTGAGACCCTCGAAAGCCACGCCGGAGCTGAGGGAACCATCGCCGATCACGGCTACCACATTGCCGATCGCGCTACTGCCATTGCTGGCGACTTCGGCGTTACGGGTTTTTGCGATGCCACAGGTCAGCGAAATCGAAGTGCCGGTATGTCCCAGAACGAACTGGTCATGTTCGCTTTCATCTGGATTGGTGAACCCGGTCACCTCGCTGAAATGCTCCGGCTCAAGGTATGCGAGCGCACGGCCGGTCAGCATCTTATGCACATAGCTTTGGTGGGAAACATCAAAGACGATGCGATCGCGTGGGGAGTCGAATACGCGGTGCAGCGCCACCGTTGCCTCCACCATGCCGAGATTGGAGCCGATATGGCCGCCATGCCGATGACCATAGTTCAGCAGCGTGGCGCGGATTTCACGGCACAGTTGCATAAGTTGGTTCGCGGGAAGGGCTTTGACGTCGGCGGGAGATGCGATATTGCGCAGGAGTGGGGCGTCAACCGTAGTGTTCGAAGCGTGGTGTGTAATGTCGGGCACGGCGATAGTGGGGGAGTGGGTGCCTTTCGTGGCTCCCGAATCGGCAATATTGAACTCTTTTCCCGGCATATTGCTCATACCCGTGTGGCTCCCCTTCTTGTTATCTTTCCGAGTTCGACATGCTAGTGCCATGTGTAGTCGGGCATGTGAGGCATGCGACAATACCCCCAACATCTCCGTATATTCAATGCACAGGTGCTATCGGCGTTACGAGGGGTTGATTTCATGATTCCGGAAAGTCTATCTGCGTTACGAGGGGTTGCTTGCTGAGTAGACCGTGCCCCAAAATGGCGGAACGGCGTAGAGGCGATGCCGCTTGTAGATACGATTCGACGGGTAAGGAACCCCTTGTACAGCAGATAGATGGTTCAAACTTCGTTAATCAACCCCTCGTAACGCAGATATCGCGTGAGTGCTTCCATATAAACCGTCCCGGTATGGAAGAATGAGTGCTAGCTGTATTGCATATAACACATATATAAAGGTAAAGGAGCCGTGCCAATGAAGGCCGTATACGCATCCACCATCAATAATGACAGTCCACTTGCCGCGCTCGCGGTAGGAGACCAGCCCGAGCCGATAACGCGACAGTACTGGTCCACGATTTCGGTACGAGCCGTGAGCGTCAACCATCACGATATTTGGTCGCTTAAGGGCGTGGGACTCTCCGCTGAGCAGATGCCGATGATCCTGGGCACCGACGCCGTGGGCATACTCGATGAAGACATTCCCGGCAAACATGGGCTCAAAGCGGGCAGCGAAGTGGTGCTGTATACCTTTATCGGTACGGACGGCAACGGCGTGGCGCCAGGGGAGCGGCGTTCGATTCTTTCCGAAAAATATCCGGGCACCATGGCGCAGAAGACCTCCGTGCCCTCAGCCAACGTGTTTGCCAAGCCGGCCAATCTCACCACGGTGGAGGCGTCCGCGTTGGGAACGAGTTGGCTGACCGCCTACTCACTGCTGTTCAACGCCGCCGGCATCAAGCCGGGTGACTCCGTGCTGATTCAAGGCGCGGGCGGCGGTGTTTCCACGGCGGCCATTCAGCTCGCTCATGCGGCTGGTCTTGAGGTGTTCGTGACCTCGCGTGAAGCAGAAAAGCGTACCAAGGCCTTTGAACTGGGCGCTAACGCGGCATTGGAGATTGGTGCTCGACTGCCGCGCAAGGTGGACGCGGTGATTGAATCCGTGGGTGCTGCCACATGGAGCCACTCGATGAAATCCGTGCGGCCCGGCGGCACGATTGCCATCTGCGGCGCCACCACCGGTGACCAGCCTGGTGCCGAATTGACGAGACTGTTTTTCCAGGATATCCGCGTTCAAGGCAGCACAATGGGATCGCGTGAGGATTTCGCCCGATTACTACGTTTTGTGGAGCACGCCAATATCCATCCGGCGATTGACAGCGTTTTCGCTGGTCTGGATGCGGCACCTCAGGCATTTGCCAAGATGGTCTCCGGCGACGTATTCGGCAAAGTGGTGATAGAGCTGTAAGATCGCTCGCAGCAAATCATTCTCAATAAGAAACATGCAGGGATTTCGTGAGGTGTAACGCACATATTTCACTGAAGAATGGCGTGTTTTCGGTAGTTCTCACTGTTGGAATATGTGCGTTTTTGCGTGTTTTTCCTGCACGGTTGCAAGACGCTTCGATTCTGTGCAAGGGCAAGCGTACAGTGAGGGCATATTCTCAATAACTAGGGAGTAAATGATAATGGCAAATGAAACCAAGCCCCAGGTCGCCGTGGTGATGGGTTCCTCCAGCGACTGGGAAACCATGAAGCGCGCCTGCGATATTCTCGACCAGTTCGGCGTTGCTTACCATAAGCAGGTCATCTCCGCACACCGCACACCGGAGCTTATGGCGGACTTCGCCCACAACGCTCGCAAGAATGGCCTCAAGGTCATCATCGCCGGTGCCGGTGGCGCCGCCCACCTGCCGGGCATGATCGCAGCCCAGACCACACTGCCGGTGATTGGCGTGCCGGTCCGCTCCCACGCCTTGTCTGGTTGGGACTCCCTGCTCTCCATCGTGCAGATGCCGGGTGGCATCCCGGTGGCCACCACCGCCGTGGGCAACTCTGGTGCCACCAACGCCGGTCTGCTCGCCGTGCAGATGCTATCCGCGTTCGATGAGACCCTGGCCCAGAAGCTTGAAGACTACCGCAACGAACTGAAGGAAAAGGTGGCCGAATCCAATGCCCAGCTTGTCTGAGGAAACCAACGGGCGCGTCTCCATGCTGATGCCGGGCTCTACCATCGGCATCATCGGTGGCGGGCAACTGGGCCGCATGATGGCTCTGTCCGCTCGCTACATGGGATTCCGCGTCGGTGTGCTCGACCCCACGCCAAACTGCCCGACCGCTCAGGTGGCCGATTTCCAAATCACCGCCGAGTACGACGACAAGACCGCCATCCATGATCTCGCCGTGCAGTCCGACGTGCTCACCTACGAGTTCGAAAACGTGGATGCCGACGCCATCGATGAGGTTCGTGGCATCGCCGCAGCCCCGCAGGGCACCGATTTGCTGCGCGTCACCCAGCATCGTGTGCATGAGAAGCAGTTCATCAACGACCACGGCACCGCCACCGCCCCGTGGCGTGCGGTCAACAATTTCGATGAACTCGACGCCGCGCTGGACGAAATCCACTACCCGGCCGTGCTGAAGACCGTCTCCGGCGGCTATGACGGCCACGGTCAGATGGTGCTGCGCTCCGACGCCGATCTGGAGAAGATCCGCGCCCGCGGCGATCGCGGCGGCGGCTTCCCGCCAAGCATTCTGGAAGGCTTCGTGGACTTCGCGTTCGAAGCCTCGATTCTGGTCTCCGGCAACGGCAAGGACTTCGTGACCTTCCCGATCGTGCGCAACGAGCACCGCAACAACATTCTGCATATGACCATCGCGCCGGCCAAAGTCAGCGAACATGTGGCCCGCGAAGCTCACGAACTGGCCATCCGTCTGGCCAAGGGCTTCGAGCTCGCCGGCACGCTCGCCATCGAGCTGTTCATCACCAAGGATGATCAGGTGATCGTCAACGAGCTCGCGCCACGCCCGCACAACTCCGGCCACTACACCATCGAGGCCTGCTCGATGGACCAGTTCGACGCGCATATCCGCGGCATCGCCGGTTGGCCCATGCCTGAGCCGCAGCTGCTCTCCCCGGCGGTCATGGTCAATGTGCTTGGCCAGCATGTGGAGCCTACTCGCGCGCTGATCAAGGACCACCCGGAGTGGAACGTGCACGACTACGGCAAGGCCGAAGTGCGTCACGACCGCAAGATGGGCCATATCACTGTGCTCACCGACGATCCGGAACGCACGGTCGCCGATCTCGAGGCTACCGGCTGCTGGAATGATCTGAAGAAGAAGGCGTGACCTTATCGCATGGTTGAACATATAGAACGTCAGACCAAGCAAAAGGACGCGATTCGTGCGGCACTTGCCGATTGCGAGGAGTTCATCTCCGCCCAGGATCTGCACCGCAGGTTGGAGGATGAAGGCTCTCGCATCGGCCTGGCCACCGTATACCGTCAGTTGAATGCGCTGGCGGATGCGGGCGCGGCGGACACGATCAGGCTCGACGGCCAGCAGCTGTTCCGCCTGTGTGGCGACGACGGGCACCATCACCATCTGGTGTGCAAGAAGTGCGGGCGCACGGTGGAGATCGACCCACCAAGCGAATCCTGGTTGCGAAAAGTGGCCGAAGGGCACGGTTTCACCGTGGAATCCCACACGCTGGAGGTCTTCGGTCTGTGCCCGGAGTGCCAAAAGCGCTGATCGCTGATTGCGGCCTGATTATTTGGTGGAAAGCCGGACCCTGTGTATGCAAGGTCTGGCTTTTTGCATCGACACGCCCAAAGAACTGAAAATGATAATGGTTCTCAATAGATGCTATAGTGCAATACGTCAACCGAAGTAATCACAAGGTAGAAGAGGAAACAACGGTATGACTGCATGGAAGAAGATCACGGCTCTGGCTGTATCGGGATTGATGATTGCTGGATTGGCGGCGTGCGGCTCAACGGGTTCGAGCGCAGACGGCGCCGCTGAGGCGAACGGCGGCAAGCTCGAGGTCGTGGCATCCATCAACCAGTGGGGCTCCTTGGCCGAAGACCTTGGCGGCGACCACGTCGAAGTCACCAATATCATGAATAAGACCAACGTTGAGGCCCATGATTATGAGCCCACGAGCCAGGATGTGGCCAAGTTCCATTCCGCACAAGTCGCCATCGTGAATGGTGCCGATTATGATTCCTGGGCCGCCAAAGCCGCGCAGGATACCAAGGCCACATTGGTTACCGCCGCCGAAACCGCAGGAATCAAGGATGGCGACAATCCGCACGTCTGGTTCTCCGCCAAGGTGCGCTCCAACACCGCCGACGCCATCACCGCCGCCTATCAGAAAGCGGATTCGGCGCATAAGGATGATTATGCCGAGCTCAACAAGGATTGGCATGCCAAGGCGGACAAGCTTGAAGCCAAAATCAAGGAAACATCAGCGAAGACAAAGAGCCTGCCCTATGCCGCCACCGAATCCGTAGCCGCATATCTGGCCGATGACCTTCAGATGAAAGACGCCACGCCCAATGGCTATGCGCAGGCTTCCGCCAACGAAAGCGAGCCGACGCCAACCGACATCAAGAAATTCCAGGATGCACTGAAATCCGGCAATATCAAGATGCTGGTGCTCAATACTCAGGAATCCAACTCCACCACCGAGCAGATTGTGGATGCCGCGAAGAGCTCCGATGTGCCGATTGTGGAACTTACCGAACAGATGCCTGCCGAATACGCTGATTTGCTTGATTGGATGAACGCATTGGTCGATCAATTCGCGGCCGCTGCGCAATGATTCGCCGCACAAGCAATGACGCTATGCGGTAATCCACTGCAATGCGTGTAATGCGTAAGGCGCAGTTTGGTGATTCGGCAATAATATTACGAAAGAACTGCGCACTACGTACCCCGGGTGTCTTGGATGAAGATCCAAGGCACCCTTTGCGTTAGGGTGAATAGTTAGGAAACGGTAAGGGAAACCTCGGTGATATGGATTTTCCAAGGTTGAGCGGCAACAATATGCCATTGGATAAAACCGAGACACGATACGACTGTTAGAGACTGTAGGCGAATGAGCGAAAACACCAGTAACACCACATCGAAGTTCCGTTGGCGGCTCTGGGAAAACCGGGCCGAGGCGGATGAAGTCACTCCGAAGCACCCGCATAAGTCTTTCCCCGGCTGGTTGTACGGCGTGCTGTTCGTTGTCTTCGATGTCATTGCGGTGGCGGCGTTGGAAATTGGCGTGTCTTCCAGCTCCACCCGTGTGCAGGTTTCCAGCCCCACGGTCGGCTTTGGGTTCGTGAGCAAGATGTGGACCGAAGGCAATTTCGTGTTCCTGCTTAACGTTCTGCTTGTCGGGCTCCTCTACCTTATGCTGCTGATGCTGTTCAACCGATTCTGGACGGCAAGCATCGTAATCATGGGAGCCGGCATCTTCGTGGCGGCCATCGAACACTTCAAAGTGGAGATTCGGTACGAAGCCATTCTTCCCGCCGATCTTGGCTTCCTCGGCTCCAACACCGGCAATATGCTCACGTTCATTCCGGCCGGCGCGCATGTGACGATTCTTGTGGCGCTCGGTGCTTTCGCCGCATTGCTGGCGCTCGTACTGATGCTACGCCATATTGATGGGCGTAAAGGCCATATGATTCGGTCCAAGAATATGGGGCTCAATCTTGCGTCCCGGCTGATCCTGGTCCTGCTGCCGCTGCTGGGCTTCTCCTTGTACTGCATGCAGGTGAGCACCACTGACTCCTGGGCGAACAAGCTATCCCAAGGCATGGGAGACATGCCATCCATGTGGGATTCGGTCTACGATGCACAGCGCAATGGTCCGCTTGTGGCATTCACCCGCCAGCTCAATCCGAAAGTCATGGACAAGCCGGACAACTATTCCGAAGAGACGATGAAGGAGGTCGCGGCCCGATACCAGAAGGCGGCCAAGCAGATCAACACCTCCCGCTCCAAGAACCTCACCGATTCGACCGTGGTGTACGTGCTTTCCGAATCCTTCTCCGATCCGAGCCGCGTGCCGGGCCTCAAGGTCAACAAGGATTCCATGCCGAACATCCGCAAGATCAAGGAAGGCACGACTTCCGGCCTGATGCTTTCCTCCGGTTACGGCGGTGGTACGGCGAACCTTGAATACATGGGGCTTTCCGGTCTGAGCATGGCCAACTTCGACTCCTCCCTGACCAGCCCATACCAGCAGCTGGTGCCGAGCGCGCATTGGGCACCCACCATCAACCAGATGTGGGGCGCGCCCGCCAATTCACTCGGCTACCATCCGTACGAGTCCAGCATGTATTCACGCGCCACGAACTACAAGAAGTTCGGCTTCTCGCACTTCTACACGCTCACCGGGCCGGACGTGATCAAGTATCAGGATAAGATCGACGATTCGCCATACGTCTCGGATAAGTCGTCTTACGATTCCGCACTCGAGGGCATTAAGTCCGGCAAGGCAAACAAGTTCATCCAGATCATCACGATGCAGAACCACATGCCCTACCACGAGTGGTACAAGAACAACGACTACACCGCCGAATCCACCACCGGCACCCCGCTGGAGAAGGACGAGCAGGAGTCCATCGAGACCTACCAGAAGGGCGTGGAAATCACCGATCAGGCCACGCAGGAGTTCCTGGATGAGCTCGATGCACTCGACAAGCCGGTCACTGTGGTGTTCTATGGCGACCATCTGCCGGGCATTTATTCCTCCGCCAGCCAGGACGATAACAATTCCCTGGCCCTGCACCTGACCGACTACTTCATCTGGTCGAACAAGGCCTCCAGCTCGCAAGGCAACAAGACGGACGATGCCGCCTACTCGTCGCCAAACTTCTTCGTGGCGCAGGCCGCCGAGCATATGGACGCCAAGGTGTCGCCGTATCTCGCCTTCCTGACCGAGATGCATTCGAAGATCGCGGCCATGGAACCGCCTGTGGTCAACAAGATTCAGGGGTGGGACCGCATTCCCGAGGGCCAGAACATCTATCTGGATCAGAATGGTAATCCGATGAGCGAGGATGACTTCGACGAGGAGACCCAGCAGCTGCTCGCCGATTACAAGCTCATCCAGTACGACATCACCGCCGGCAAAAACTACCTCAAAGACACGGACTTTATGACGTTGCCGTAAAGCAAATCGGCCGAAATGCTGCAAAACACGGGCTCAAATTGACGTTCTGGCGTATTCGAAGCGCCAAATAGGACGGATTGAGCTTCCAAAACGTCCATTTTGTGCTGTGAATTGCCGGAAACGTCCACTTCAGTCCGTAATTTGAAGCCAGAATATCTACAATAAAGCCATGAAGCGCGTCAATATCAATTCCGGTTGGCAGTTCCGTTCTATTGGCGGTAAGAGAAGTGGCCGCAAGGGAGCGTGGCAATCCATCACGCTCCCGCATGACGCGATGATTCATGAGCCGCGCACCCCGCGCACCGGCAACGGCTACAACACTGGCTATTATCCAGGCGGCACCTACGAATACCGCACCACGCTCGATTTCGTAGACCCGCCGGCCGCATGCCTGCTCGAATTCGAAGGCGTCTACCCAGGCGCCGCAGTGCTGGTCAACGATGAGCCGGCCGGCGAACTCACCTATGGGTACGGTGACTACTATTTCGACATCGCGAGCTTGCTGCACGCCGGCGCCAATGCCATCACCGTGCTTGTGGACAACTCCCATGTACCGAACTCCCGCTGGTATTCCGGCTCGGGCATCTACCGCCCGGTATGGTTGTGGACGGCTGACTCAGCCGATGTGATTCGCCCTGATACTGTGCGCATCAATACGACCATTGCCGAGGGGAGTATGCAAGACGCCAACGCTGCTGCAACGGTGTCTATTGCGCTCGATGATCCGCTGATTCTCGGCCAGTATGTCAGTGTTGTGATTACTGATACCGACGGCAATGCCGTGACCGAATTTCAGGATGGTAACGGCACGATTGACCACGCGCAGCTGTGGTCTCCTGATTCGCCTGCGCTCTACACCGCGCACATCACGTTGCATGACGCTGACGGCATCATGCTCGATACGCATGAAGAACGCTTCGGCATCCGCACATTGACCTGCGATGCGCAGCATGGCCTATGCATTAATGGCAAACGCGTGATTCTCAACGGTGGATGCGTGCATCATGATAACGGCATCCTTGGCGCGGCAACTCTGCCTCAGGCCGAATACCGACGTGCGCGCATTATGAAAGACCAAGGATTCAATGCCATCCGCTCCGCCCATAATCCGCTTTCCAAAGCTTTCCTCGACGCCTGTGATGAGCTGGGATTGCTGGTGATGGACGAGGCGTTCGACATGTGGTGGATGCATAAAACCAGCTATGATTACGCCGGCTCATTCCGCGAACATTACGCTGATGACCTTGCCGCAATGATATGCAAGGACCGCAACCATCCCAGTGTGGTGCTGTATTCCATCGGCAACGAGATTGCGGACACCAAGTCGCCGCGTGCCGCCGAGGCCGCACGTTCGATGCGGGATATTATTCGAGGGCTTGACCCTACTCGGCCGGTAATCGACTGCGTGAATCCGATTTCGTTGACGATGGCGGCGAAAACCCAGGCCGGTATGGACCAGCATGATGCCAAAGTGGAAGGGGAGCCCGGTCTCAACACCACGCTGGAGCATGCCTCCGGTCCGGCACTGCTCACCGCCATCGATAAGCTGATGCCCGCGGCGCTCGCCACCGGCATCATGCAGCGGCAAACCAGCGATGTATTCGATGAAGTGGACGTGGCTGGATTGAATTACTGCCGTCAAGGGCCGGAACGATTCCACCGCAAACATCCCGACCGCGTATTCTGCGCCAGCGAGACATACCCGCAAGAGATTGCCTATACTTGGCCGGACGCCCAGCGTCTGCCATATTTCATCGGCGACTTTGTCTGGACCGGTTGGGATTACATTGGCGAGGCGTCGGTAAGTGCATGGGCCTATGCCAACCCAGAACCGTATGGCTGGATGCGTGAATACGGCAATCGCATGGCCATCCGCGGGCGCGCAACCGGACCATATCGCCGGTATCCGGGATTGCTCGGAGGCTCTGGGCTTATTGATATCACCGGTATGCCCACTGGCCAAATGCTGTATCGGCAGATTGTGACGGGCGCTCGCCGCACGCCCGCCATTACGGTACGCCCGATGCAATTGCTCTACGGTGACGGAGCCACGCGAGCCGGGCGTACCTCTCGGTTCATTGAACGCGGGCATGACGGTGTGGAAAGCTGGTCGTGGGCCGGTTATGAAGGTCGCGAGGCGATTGTGCAAGTGTTTTCCGGCGGCAAAACCGTGCAGTTGACGCTCAATGGCAATGTGGTTGGTACGTCGCCGGTGCGCCAATGCATGGCTGAATTCCATGTGCCGTATGAGCCGGGAGAGCTGATTGCCACGGCTTATGATGCGCATGACCGCGCGATTTCCAGCAGCACGCTCACTTCGGCAGGACCGGCGATGCAAATCACCACGCAATTCGAGCATGTGGTGAACCCATACCCTGACAGTGACCCACGTTGGGAAGCCAGCGAACTCATTTTCGAATCCATCGCGCTGACTGATGCCGATGGCGTGGTGCATGTGACCGATGATCGGCGCATCACGGTGCTGCCAGGCGGCAGTGTAGTTGTCGGCGCGGCGCTATCGGATGATGGTGCCTCTGCTGATCGACGTCAATCATATGTTCCACATGATGTTTCACACGATGGTGCATCGGCGGAGGGGGTGCTCGCACACACCTCGCATGTCAATAATGAATTGCAGGAATTACTGAGTCACGCCGAACTATTGGGCGTAGCCAGCGCCAACCCCATCACCTTCGACGAACTCACCGGCAACGCCTGCACCACCTATTTTGGCCGTGCCCAGGCTATTTGGCGAGTGCAGCCGGAAAGGCATGCTTATGTATCCTGAATCCTTTACTCAACTGAAGCGCGCCTATGCATCGGGCCGCACGAGGCCTTTGACATGGCGCCGCGAGCAATTAGATGCGCTGCGTCGCATGATCGCCGAGCACGGTCACGATTTCATCGCAGCCGAGACGGCCGATTTGGGTAAACCGGCTAGCGAAACCGTGCTGATGGAACTGAATCTGATCTCTGCCGAAGCACGATTCGTCCGCAACCGTATGGGGTTCTGGTCAAAGCGACAATACAAGCCGATGCCATGGTCCCTGCAACCGGCGCAAGGATGGACCATCGCCGAGCCGAAAGGCGTGGTGCTGATTATCGCGCCTTGGAACTATCCGGTGCTGTTGGCTCTTGAGCCACTCGCGGATGCGATTGCAGCCGGTAATGCCGTCTGCATCAAGCCTTCCGAGTTGGCGCCTCACATGTCAGCATTGATCGCCAAGCTGGTTGCGCAATATCTCGATCAGGAAGCAATTACCGTTGTGGAAGGCGGGCCAAAGGAAACCGGCGAACTACTGGACTGCGCATTCGACCATATCTTCTACACCGGCGGCGAACGCGTCGGTAAGATCGTCATGGCCGCCGCAGCCAAGCATCTGACGCCGGTCACGCTGGAACTCGGAGGCAAATCGCCGTGCTTCGTGGACAATACCGTTGACCTGAACGTTGCCGCCCGGCGCATCGCATGGGGCAAGTTCTCCAACGCCGGCCAGACCTGCGTGGCCCCCGATTACGTGCTTGTCACGCCGGACATCGCTGAAGCGTTGGCCAAGCGCATCTCCGTAGCCGTAACCGAGTTCTACGGCGAAAATCCGGAAACGTCAGAGGATTACGGCCGCATCATCAACGATCGTCATTTCGAGCGATTGCTGAAGCTCCTGCCCGCTGGAACGGTACCACCGCAAGAGCCCAGTTCGCCTCTGATCAAAGCCGCGTCCGCAGTCGGCGCAGCTGCCGAGATGGTCGGACGTCGCATCAATGTGGGACTTGATGCCCTTGCTTCGCGCAAGGCTCAGCAGGCTCCGGGCGTCATCGATTCCGCAGGGCGACTGGTATGCGGGGGAGCGGTGAACCGTGAAACCCGGTATATCGCACCTACCGTATTGCTCGGCACACAGCCGTATGCGCCGGTGATGAACGAAGAGATTTTCGGCCCGATTCTGCCGATTTTGGTGGTCGAAGATGCTGATGCCGCCATTCGATTCATCAACGCTCGCCCGCGCCCGCTTGCCGCATACGTGTTTTCGAATCGTCGTGCGGTGAGATTGGCATTTGAGCGTCGTACCTCATCGGGCTCACTGGGCTATTCGCTGACGTTGGCTCAGCTGTTGTCCAGCAGGCTCCCCTTTGGCGGCGTTGGCGCTTCGGGCATGGGCGCTTACCACGGCAAGACAGGCTTCGAGACATTCAGCCATATCAAAACCGTGGTCGCCAAGCCGCAGTTCCCCGATACGTTGAAGTTGGTTTACCCGCCACTGGACGAGTTCAAGACCAAACTCATCAAATTCCTGTAGCCGCAACCGTCGCGATGCAGCCATTGCATGTACCCGGCTGGACCGCCCTCTGCGACCAACCTGCCAAATGAGGAAATGCGATGCGTGAGGGGGCATGGTTGACACCCGGCATGGGTTTACGGTACTGGTAGTCGCGGGTGGTGTCGAGGGTTTGTTCGGCGAGAATCTTTCCGGTGACCGGGGCGATGATGGTGATGATGCCGTGGGCGATTTCCAGTTCCACGGTTTTGTCGGCGTTCTTCCTGCCGACGTTGACGGTGCGCCGTCCGTCCGCGATGATTTTTGCATGATGCAGCCGTTTTTGCTGACCTTGTGGAGTTTGGCGGGGCGGTGACATCGGCGCATACGGGTTCCGTTCGTTCGGCGGCGGACCCCGAGTCCGCGTCCAAACCCTTGACAATCAGTTCCCGTCGAATCGCGACGATCCGTTCGACCTCCCGTTCGCATCGGCGCTTCAGCTCGTGCGCCCACTGGCGCGTCACCCCATATCGTCGGCTCGCTTCCGCGAACGGCACGTCCGAGAGGATTGTGTTGACGATGGCCTTGTTGCGCAGGAACTCACTGCGAACATCCCCGTTGTCTTCGACGGATGTTGATGCCGACTGTTGCAATTGTGTATCCATACACCGGTCAAACCGACAGACCGTAAACCATGCTCTTATGCCGAACGGCAAAAAATCTGCCTGATTCTGTAAAAAATCGAGGATTTTCAACGGTTTTGTGGATTGCGGTAGGTTTTACGGCTCATAATGCCACAACAGGTATAGCAAAGGGGGTTGCCGCCGAGTGGATGAACCACTAGCAGCAACCCCCTTTGCTATACGGCTATACGGTATATACGCGTAGAAATGTTATTGCAGCACTCGGTAATAAGTCATGCCGCTCATCACCGGAGTGACCTGCGTGCCCTGAGCCGGGTTCATTGCGTGAATCATCATGCCGTTGCCAATGTAGATGCCAGCATGAGTGGAGCTGACCATCAAATCGCCAATCTGGGGAGTGGAGACTCGCGTGCCAGCCGAACCCTGGTTGGCGGCGATGCGAGGCAAGGTAATGCCGAAGTGGGCGAATACATACGAGGTGAAGCCGGAGCAATCCCAGCCGCTAGGAGTGGTGCCGCCGTACACGTATGGAGCGCCTTGGAACTGTAGTGCATAAGCCACCAAGTCGGAAGCGTTACCGGAGACCGGGGCATCCGCAGTGGCCGTAGAGGTGCTCGTAGTGGTAAGGGAAGAACGAGAAGCGCTGCGGCTCGCAGCTGCGGATGCCGCTGCCTGAGCCTCAGACTCGGCTTTTGCCTTGGCTTCCGCATCTTTCTCCGCCTGAGACTTGGTCTGCGGCACATTCAGGGATTCAACGTCACCCCAATCACCAGAGGCGTCGGTGGAAGTGGATTCCACGCCGACGGTGATATGGCGGGTGGTCTTGACCGCAGGAAATGCGCGTGAGGAAGCTACCGTGTTGGAAGTTGCTTCAGCAGCGGTGGCCATAGGAACAATACCCATCGGAAGAGCGAAAGCTGCAACGCAGGCAGCGACAGCGGCGAATTTACCGGTGCGATTGATATTCAGCATAAAGTGCAATAATTCCTTCCGGACAAACTGCCACTAACTATAGCTTTGCCCCTGTACCTATCAGTTTTCGTAGGCACAGGGGCAAATCCATGTGTGCTTTTTACTTCAGCTTGCTGAATGTGTGAGGACGCTCCATCATCACACATTCAGGTTCCTGAAGTAGCAGAAGTAGTGCAGCTGCAAGGCGCGTCGAGGAAGGCGTACGAAAGTACGTCGACGAGACCGCAACGCAGCAGATGTGCTGCTTCTGCTACTTCAGGGCTTTGAAGCCGATATCGTGGCGGTAGAACAAGCCACGAAGTTCGAGCTTGTCGATAATCGCATAGACCTTGTCCTGTGCGGACTTGATGTCCGGGGCGGAAGTTTCGACGAGCAGTACGCGGCCGGAGTTGGCCACAAGACCACCCTTGCCGTCGGAGACGACGCCGGCGTAGAAGACGTGGGAATCCTCGTCGACATCGATTTCGGGCACGCGGGCACCCTTGATCACATTCTCCGGGTAGCCTTTGGAGGCGAGCACCACGCCAAGAGTGGCGTTGGATTCATTCCAAGTGAATTCGGGGGTACCGCCGTTCAGGATGGCGTTGATGCCGGCGCCGAAATCAGAGGTGAGCTTCGGAAGCACGACTTCGGTTTCCGGGTCGCCGAAGCGGGCGTTGAACTCGATGACCTTCGGGCCATCGGCGGTGGCGATTAGGCCGGCGTAGAGGATGCCGGTGAACGGGGTGCCTTCCTCGGCCATGCCTTCGACGGTGGGGCGCACGATCTTCTCGATGGCCTCGTCGATTACAGACTGCGGAATCTGCGGGACCGGGCTGTAAGCACCCATGCCGCCGGTGTTCGGACCCTCGTCGCCGTCGTAGGCGCGCTTGTGATCCTGGGAGATTGGCATCGGCCAGAATTCAGTGCCGTTGACGAAGCTCATCAGGGAGAATTCCTGACCCTCGAGGAAGTCCTCGATAACCACCTTGGCGCCGGCGGAGCCGAAACGGTGGTCGACGAAGATGTCTTCAAGAGCGCGGATGGCGGTGTGTAGGTCCATGGCCACGGTCACGCCTTTGCCGGCTGCCAGGCCGTCAGCCTTGATGACGATCGGGGCGCCATGCTCGTTCACATAGTCCTTGGCGAGCTCCAGATCGCTGAAGGTCTGGTACTTGGCGGTGGGGATGTTGTGACGCTCCATGAGCTGCTTGGCGAAGTCCTTGGAGCCTTCAATCTGTGCGGCGGCCTTGCTCGGGCCGAATGCCTTGATGCCTGCTGCGGCAAAGTCATCCACGATGCCTTCGATCAGCGGCACTTCCGGGCCGACGAAGACCCAGTCGTAGTTGTTTTGCTGTACGAAATCGATGAGCGCGGCATGGTTGGACTGGCTCAGCTGAGTGATGTGGATGCCGTCCTTGGCCATGCCCGGGTTGCCCGGAGCGACAGTAACCTCATCAACGCTGGGGGACTTGAGCAGTGTGTACGCAATGGTGTGTTCGCGTGCGCCGGAGCCGATGACGAGAACTTTCTGACCCATGATTGTCCTTTCCAATGAGTTGGCTCCCCATCAAGTGAGGGGAGCCAAAATGCGAATTGCTAAACGTTACTTAAGCGTGATCTGCGTGCCGTCGGTGTCCTTGGTGATTTGACCGATCACGTAGCCGGTCTCACCGTTGGATTCGAGCAGCTTCAGGGTTTCGTCGGCGCGCTCCGCCGGAACGGCGAGCACCATGCCGATGCCCATGTTGAAGATGTTGTACATCTCCTTGTGATCGATGTCGCCGGCCTTCTCCAACACGTTGAAGATTGGCAGCACAGGCCAGGAGCCGAGGTTGATTTCGGCGGCGAGGCCATCCGGAATCATACGCGGCACGTTCTCGATGAAACCGCCGCCGGTGATGTGAGCCACGCCCTTGACCACTCCGGCCTTGAACAGCGGGGAGAGGGCCTTCACGTAGATCTTGGTCGGGGTCAGCAGCACGTCGCCGAGCTTTTCGCCGCCGAGCTCATCCAGTTCGGTGTCCACGGTGTAGCCGGCCTGCTCGAACAGGGCCTTGCGCACCAGGGAGAAGCCGTTGGAGTGCACGCCGGTGGAAGGCAGGCCGATCAGGGTGTCGCCTTCGGCGATGGTGGAGCCGTCCACAATGGCGGACTTTTCTGCCACGCCCACGGAGAAACCGGCCAGATCGTATTCATCTTCGTCGTACATGCCTGGCATTTCAGCGGTTTCGCCGCCGACCAGTGCGGAACCGGCCTGAACGCAGCCATCGGCCACGCCGGCCACGACCTGCTCCAGCAGGGCCGGATCGTTCTTGCCGCAGGCGATGTAGTCGAGGAAGAACAGCGGTTCAGCGCCCTGAGCGGCGATGTCATTGACACACATGGCCACGCAGTCGATGCCGATGGTGTTGTGCTTGCCGACCATCTTCGCCACCATAAGCTTGGTGCCTACGCCATCAGTGCCGGAAATCAGCACCGGCTCCTTGTAACCCAGGGAAGCGAGGTCGAACAGGCCGCCGAAGCCGCCGATGCCGCCCACCACGCCAGGGCGGTTGGTGCGAGCCACATGGGACTTGATGCGCTTGACGACTTCGTATCCGGCTTCGACGCTAACGCCGGCGTTTTCATATGCTTTTGGCATGAAAGGGCCTTTCTTTATACGTATTTGGGCTTGAGCTGTTTGCTGTTGTTCTATTCGTTTTCGGGCTGCACGGTGTTGTATTCGTTGCCGATGTACTTGCTCTTGTACAGTGCGAATTCAGGCAGACGAACGCGGTCTTCCGGAGTGAGCGACTTCAGGAAGTCGGCCTCATAATCATCGAGAGCGGTGGGGTAGTCGCCATTGAAGTAGGCCACGCACAGACCACCATAGGGTGCGTCGGCGTTCAGGCCGATGGATTCCACCAATCCGTCGAGGGAAAGGTAGGCCAAAGAGTCGGCGCCGATGTAGTCGCGGATTTCTTCCACGCTCATCTTGGCGGCGATGAGTTCCTTCGTAGTGGAGATGTCGATGCCGTAGAAGCAGGGGTACTTGAGCGGCGGGGAGCTGATACGCATGTGCACTTCAGCCGCACCGGCTTCCTTGAGCAACTGCACGATGCGCTTGGAGGTGGTGCCGCGCACGATGGAATCATCGATGACGATGACGCGCTTGCCCTTGACTACGCCGCGCACGGCGGAAAGCTTCATGCGCACGCCTTGTTCGCGCAGCTCCTGCGTGGGCTGGATGAAGGTGCGGGCCACGTACTGGTTCTTAATCAGACCCATTTCGTTGGGCAGTCCGGCGGCTTCCGCATAGCCGGAGGCGGCGGAAAGGGAGGAATTCGGCACGCCGATGACCATGTCGGCATCCACCGGGGATTCGGCGGCCAGACGTGCGCCCATACGCTTGCGGGCGGAATGCACGTTGACGCCGTAGATATCGGAATCCGGGCGGGCGAAGTAGATGTATTCCATCGAGCAGATGGCCAGCTGCGTGTTGTTGGTGTACTGAATGATCTTGTAGCCGTGGTCGCTGACCACCACGATTTCACCCGGGCGAATGTTGCGTACCAGTTCGGCGCCGACAACGTCCAAGGCACAGGTTTCGGAAGCGAGCACATACGCGCCGTTCTTCATCTTGCCGAGGGAGAGCGGGCGGAAGCCGTTCGGGTCGAGGGCGCCGATCATGGCGTCTTCGGTCATCAGCAGGTAGGCGAAACCGCCGTGCACCGTGTTCAGGGCCTCCTTGAGCTTGTCCATGAAGGTGCGCTGGAGGGAGCGGCGGATCAGGTGCATGAGCACTTCGGTATCGGAATTCGAATGGAAGATCGCGCCTTCGTCTTCAAGCTTGCGGCGAAGCGACGGGCAATTCGTCAGATTGCCGTTGTGGCACAGGGCCACATCGCCATCATGGAAACGGAAGATGAACGGCTGGATGTTGTCCGTGGTGCCGGAGCCGGCCGTGGCGTAACGCACATGGCCAATGGCGCGATTGCCCTTCAAGCGTTCGATTTCACGCTCGTCGCTGAACACCTGGGTGAGCAGACCGAGTCCGCGGTGTCCGATGAGACGGCCGTGATCGTTGGAGACAATGCCGGCACCTTCCTGGCCGCGGTGTTGCAGTGCGTGCAGGCCGAAATAGGTGAGTCGGGCGGCGTCGGGATGGCCCCATACGCCGAAGATGCCACATTCCTCATGAATGTCTTCGAGTTCAGCCGACAAGCCAAAGCTCCTTTTCAAGCAGGGGGATTCACTACCTGTTAACCCTACCAATCGGCGGCTACATTACCGTGGCTTCCCGCAGTGATTGACGCGCCGGGCGATTTGTGCGAGGAAACCGAACGGATTCGCACAATCGCACATATTGCATAACGGCTGCATACCTTGGTTTATCGAAGCGGCGTGTTCGATTGGGGATTTCGAATTCTTGCACGGTTCTTATTGAGAATGATTCGCTGCAGTGCATCGAACAAATGTTCGACTATTTTGCTATGATGGAAACTGCTGTTGATGGAAGGAGGTGTAGGCATGGGTGCCCGGCATGACCATATATATCTGGCCATTGATCTGAAGTCCTTCTATGCCTCCGTGGAATGTGCGGCGCGAAGACTGGACCCGCTGACCACGCATCTGGTGGTGGCGGATGAAACCCGCACTGATAAGACCATTTGTTTGGCCGTCTCTCCGTCGCTGAAGGCGTACGGCATTCCTGGGCGGCCTCGTTTATTCGAAGCCAAGCAGCGGTTGGCTCAAGTCAATATGGAGCGAGCGGTTCATGCCCCAGGTGGCCGGCTTGTGGGTGAGTCATATCGCGCTCGCGAACTGGCTGCTGATCCAAGACTGAAAGCCACCATGCTTATCGCGCCTCCACGCATGGCGCACTATATGGAGGTCAGCGGCCGAATTTACGGCATTTATCTGAAATATGCTGCGCCTGAAGACATTCATGTCTACTCGATTGACGAAGTGTTCATCGACGCCACGCCATATCTACGTGCGTTGCGTATGACGCCGCATGAGATGGCCAGGTCCATTGTGCGGGACATTCTTGCCGAAACCGGTATCACGGCTACGGCGGGCATCGGCACCAATATGTATCTGGCCAAAGTGGCGATGGATATCGTGGCCAAGCATATGCCTGCCGATGGGGATGGCGTGCGCGTCGCCGAACTGGATGAGATGTCATACCGACGATTGCTATGGAATCATCGCCCGTTGAAGGATTTCTGGCGGGTGGGGCGCGGTTATGCGCGCAAGCTGGAGAAAATCGGGTTACTGACCATGGGTGATATCGCGCGGTGTTCCATAGGCCGTGCGTCGGATTATTACAACGAGGATCTGCTGTACCGCATGTTCGGCGTGAACGCGGAGCTGCTTATCGATCATGCGTGGGGCTGGGAGCCGTGCACGATTGCGGATATCAAGGCCTATGAGCCGGAGGCGCACAGTACCAGCATCGGTCAGGTGTTGACTGGGCCGGCTGTGTTTCGCACGGCTCAGTTGATCACTAAGGAGATGGCGGATGCGCTCGCGCTTGATTTGGTGGGCAAAGGGGTCAAAACCAATCGACTCACGCTGGTTGTCGGCTATGACATCGGCAGTCTTGATGCACGAAAGCTCGATGATTGCGAGGATTCTGTCATGCGGGCGTTGGCGTCTCGTGCGGCCAAGGAATATAAAGGGCCGGTCGCCTATGACCATTATGGGCGAAAAGTGCCCAAGCCTGCGGTCGGCTCCATTGGATTAGAGGATTACACAGCATCCGCGGAACATATTCGCAAAGCAATGGCGTTGCTCTTTGAGCGCATTGCGAACCCGTTGCTATTGGTGCGGCGCATCACGGTGATTGCCGATGATATAGCCACACCGACAGAACTTGCGGCTGGTAAGCGATATGAGCAGCTTGATCTGTTCGAACAAACGGGACCGGGCCTCGAAACCAATGCGGAGCCGGGGCAATGCCGGGAAGTCGATACCGTAATGCCGGTACAGGTTGGTGCTGATGCAGACGATCGGACTGAGCGTGGCGGAACCATTGAGCAAACGCTGCTCGATATCAAACAACGTTTCGGCAAAAACGCCGTGGTGAAAGCCATGAATATGGAGAAAGGGGCTACCGGCATAGAACGTAATGGACAAATCGGAGGCCATCGCGCATGACATTGAAGGAAACCCACGAATATGATGACATCATCAACATGCCTCACCATGTGTCGCGCAGACATCCGCAGATGCTGCGAAGCAAACGCGCTGCGCAGTTCATGCCGTTTGCGGCGCTAACGGGATATGAGCAGGTGCTCGAGCAGACGGCAAAAAGCGCCGAAACCGCCATCGCCGTGGCGGAAGCGCAAGGCGATAGCGATTTCGGCGCGTAATGCGGCGGGCTGTCAGCCCACGTGACGCTCGAAGCGGTGGAAGCCGGTGATCTTGTCGATTTCGGCCATGGCGTCAGCCGGAATCTCGAAGCCGGAGGCCTTCATGTTGTTCTCCAGCTGGCTCGGCTTGGAGGCGCCGGCGATGACGCAGCTGATTTCCGGGTGCTGCAGGATCCAGGCCATCGAGAGAATTGGCAGGTTGGTGCCGAGCTCGTCGGCCACCTTGCGCAGCTGCTCGACCTTGTCGAGGTTCTCATCGGTCAGCAGGTCGTTGATCTGGTGGTCGGACTGCCAGGTGGCGCGGGAGCCGGCCGGCAGCGGCTGACCCTTGCGGTACTTGCCGGTCAAGAGGCCCTGGGCGAGCGGGGAGAACGTAGTGATACCGATGCCGAGCTTGCGGCAGGTGCCCATGATCTCATGCTCGATGTAACGGTCGTTCAGGTTGTACTGCGGCTGAACCACGGTGATCGGGTAGAGGTTGTAGCGGTCGATGATGCGCTGTGCCTCTTCCAGACGAGCGGAGCCCCACTCTTCGGAAACGCCGTAGTAGAGCACCTTGCCTTGGGCTACGAGGTCGCTCATGGCGCGAAGGGTTTCGGTCAGGTCGGTGGTCTCGTCGAAACGGTGGCAGAAGTACATGTCCAGATAATCGAGCTGCATGTTCTTCAAGGTCTGGTCGATGCTTTCGAAGATGTGCTTGCGGGAAAGCCCGCGATCATTCACGCCTTCGCCGGTGGGGAAGAAGACCTTGCTGGAGATCACCAGTTCCTTGCGTGGGTATTCCTTCAGCACTTCGCCGAGGAATCGCTCCGCTGCGCCGCCTGAGTAGGCATCGGCGCAATCGAAGAAGTTGACGCCGCTGTCATAAGCCAGCTTCACGGTCTGCTTGGCCACGTCCTCGGCAGCGGTGCCTTTGAGGTCGGTGACCCAGCTGCCCAGTGCAACCTCGCTGATTTTCAGACCGGACTTGCCAACGCTGCGATACTTCATTGTTGCTCCTTCGTTGCTGTGTAGGTGCGGCCCATGGTTTGCGGTAGGCTTTCCATGCTCGCACATGCCATTTATCGATAATATCACGGTATTCCCGTGAGCGTTAACAATTCACATTGAAACAGTTCAACCACACTTGAACGCAAATCGCGTGCCAATAGCCGTGTCGCAATCCCGAGAATGATCCGTGAAGAAGATCTGAGTGTGTCGCCTTCTGGCAATTCGGTGTTGAACAGCTTTCAGCAAACCGTTCAACACCGGATTGCTGGGAACTCGCAACGGTGCTGCAGCGGACCGATAGCGCTAGAGCTGCACGAATACGGTGGGCGAGCCGGAAGACAGGTCCGCAACGCGGGTTGGCATGCCATCTGTATCAAGCTGGAATACGGTCACATTATTGGAAACCTCATTCGCTACCAACAGTAGATTGCCGAGCGGCAGAATATGGCGTGGGCGACTGCCGCCACAATCAATGCCTCGGCCCTGCCAGCTATGTTCACTGGTTGGAGCCAAACGATGCAGCTGTTCTCCATCCCAACCCAACGCCACGATGCGTTCCGAACCGCGAAGTCCAACATAAGCAACTCCTGAAATCTCGCTTGCCGCAGCGTCATCAGACCGCAGCGAACGCCGAGGCACAAAAGCCAGTGATGCCGCCTGGTCGATCGGATCTCCGCCTAGCTCAATGGTTTGCAATACCTGGATATCGATAGGTGTGTCTGCGTCGGCAGCAGGGCCAAGCAATGTGACCGTATTGCCCCACTCGCCGACTACCGCCACGCGCCAGTCGTGCGCAGTGGTGTTGTCGGCTACCGGCAGTAGATGTATATCGCGCGGGCCGGTGCCGGGCGCCAGCTGTACAGCACTGTCACGCATCAATTGGCCGGACTCCCAGTGATGCACATAAATGCGGTCCGCACCCAAATCAGTAGATAACACACGGCCATCCGGCAGAGGAAGAATCCAATGCGCATGAGGTCCTTCCTGAGCAGGCAGCGGGCCATGACCTTCACCTGCCATAACCTGTGCGGCATCAAGTACCGCCCCATTGTCGGCGATCGGATACACGCAGACATGCCCATCCGCGTAGTTGGCCACAATCAGATGTTTTGCTCCAAGATCATCAACGGCAATTACAGCGTGAGTGGGGCTTTCACCCTGCGCTGCCACGCGAGAAAGCTCGGTGAGATGGAGCCCGGCAGCAGTGTGGGCGCCCTGACCAATAGCCTCCAGAACATCAATGTGGAATGCGGCCACCTCATTGGTGTCTTCCAATACGGCGTATAGCCGATCACCATCACGCTCGATCCACGTGGGGGAGGGCACGTCGGCCAGCACGCCCGCTTTGTGAAGTGCGACAGAAGGAGCGCTGTTGCCATCGTTTGCTGTCGAGACAAAAATCTCCAATGTTTCTATACCTGGGCAATTTGAGCCGCGGATACTTCCAAAACCGCCAGTAAGTACAGTTGCATAACCATTGTTGTCAATCACAGTTGGCTGAGTCATGCTACCCAATCTACTCCTGAGCCAATCCTGTGAGCCGAGGCTTACTGGAATTTGCAAGGATTTGCCGGACTAGCTCATCTCATGTTCACTGATACGCCGGCGGCGCGAAAGGCATTACGATAAGCAGCGATCAGGTCCGGCAAACGCATCGCAGCATTGGCCGGACTGGTGGACGGCAGCGGTGTCATGCCAATATCGATGCCGGCGGCGGCCAGATTCGGTGCAATCAGTTTGCGATACAGCTGTGCGGCTTTCGCGCCGGTAGTGAAAATATGCGATATCGGAGTGCTATGCAGCATCGGAACCAAGTCGTTGGGTATGGCGTTGCGAATACTTGCGTCGCTCGCTCCGGTGATATCGCAGGAGGCGATGACATCCCACAGAGCAATGCCGTGCTGCAAGGCAAAATCGCAGCGAGATTCCGGGGTATCTCCGGCACGATCGGTCAGATCAGTGGGTTCGGCGAACAATGCTTCCATCACCGGCCAGAACCGATTGCGCGGATGCATGTAATAGAACGCTGCTTCGCGAGATTTCGGGCTTGGCATTGACCCGAGAATCAGGATTCTCGATTCGCTGTTCCACACTGGTCCGAACTCATGTTCCACATGAGTGAGCTGCTTGGTCGATGTGTTCATACCAGCTATCTTATGGTCGCTATGACTGATCAGAAGTTTCAACAACTACAAGAAAGGGGAGGTCCGAAGACCTCCCCGATACTAGATTTATTCGATTGCGTCTAGTGGATGAACAATCATGCGGCGAAGTATTCCACGCCGGCCTCGAAGATCGGCTGGTACTTGTCGCCGGGCACGTTCACGTACAGGCCGTTGCCGGAACGCTCGGAGTGGCCCATCTTGCCGAACACGCGGCCGTCCGGGCTGGTGATGCCTTCAATGGCCAGGAGCGAACCGTTCGGGTTCACATCGAGGTCCATGCCGGGCACGCCCGCCTCGTTCACGTACTGGGTGGCAATCTGGCCATTGGCCTTGAGCTGAGCCAGCACCTCGTCGGAGGCCACGAAACGGCCCTCACCGTGGGAGATGGCCACGGTATGCACATCACCTACGGAGGTCTTGGCCAGCCACGGGGACAGGTCGGAGGCCACGCGCGTGCGCACCAGACGGCTCTGGTGGCGGCCGATGGTGTTGAACGTCAGCGTCGGGCATTCAGCGGTCATCGGCACGATGTCGCCGAACGGTACCAGACCTAGCTTGATGAGAGCCTGGAAGCCGTTGCAGATGCCGAGCATCAGGCCATCGCGGTTCTTCAGCAGGTCGCGCACGGCCTCGGTCACGGCCGGAGCGCGGAAGAACGCGGTGATGAACTTGGCGGAACCATCCGGCTCATCGCCACCGGAGAAGCCACCAGGAATCATCACGATCTGGCTTTTGTTAATCTCCTCGACCAGAGCGGCGGTGGATTCAGCCACGGCAGCCGGGGTCAGGTTGTTGATCACCAGCGTGTGGGCTTCGGCACCGGCACGCTCGAAGGCGGCGGCGGAATCGTATTCGCAGTTGTTGCCCGGGAACACCGGGATGATGACACGCGGCTTGGCCACGCCGGCACCCGTGTACACGGTCTTCTTCACGCCAGCGGTCTCAGCATGGAAGTCGACGGTCTCCACAGTCTGGCCCTTCTCAGCACCCTTGGAACGGTACGGGAACACGGACTCGATGCCACCCTCCCAAGCGTTCTGCAGCTCGGCCAAGTCGATGGTCTCGCCGGCGGCGCTGAATGCGTACGCTTCGGTGGTCACACCGATTTCGCTCACCTCAACCAGGTTGGAGACGGCCGGAACCTTCTCGTTGTCCTTGAGCTCCACAATGAACGAGCCATAAGCCGGGGCGAACAGATCGTCGGCGGTGATGCCATCGTTCAGGTCCACGCCGATGCCGTTGCCTACGGTCATCTTGAACAGGGCCTCGGCAGTGCCGCCGTAACCCGGAGTGGAAACAGCCAGAGCCGTGTGGAAGTCGGTGAGCTCCTCGACCAGTGTGAAGGCCTCAAGCAGCGCATCCTTGTCCGGAGTCAAGCCATCGGCCAAGTAACGCGGTGCGATACGCACGATGCGGTGGCCAGCACCCTTGAACTCAGGGGAGGTGGCGCGCTTCATGTTGCCCACGGCCACAGCGAAGGAAATCAGCGTCGGAGGCACATCCAGATCCTCGAAGGAGCCGGACATGGAATCCTTACCGCCGATGGCGCCAGCGCCCAGATCAACCTGAGCCATCAAAGCGCCAAGCACGGCGGCGGTCGGCTTGCCCCAACGTTCCGGCTCGTCGCGCAGCTTCTCGAAGTACTCCTGGAAGCTCAGATATGCCTTCTCATGTTCGAAGCCAGCGGCCACCAGCTTGGCCAGCGACTCGACCACGGACAGGTAAGCGCCGGTGAACTGGTTCTTCTCCATGATGTACGGGTTGAAGCCCCAAGCCATCGCGGAGGCAGTGGTGGTCTCACCGAACACCGGGAACTTGGCCACCATAGCCTCGTTCGGTGTGAGCTGCTTGACGCCGCCGAACGGCATCAGCACAGTGCCGGCACCGATGGTGGAATCGAAACGCTCGGACAGACCCTTGTTGGAGGCCACATTGAGGTTGGTCACCAGAGCATGGAAACGATCGGAGAGAGAACCGGTGGTCCATTCGGACGGCACGGCGTATGCCTGCTGAGCCTCGACGTGCACGATCTGGTGCTTGGAAGCACCGTTGGAGGCCAGGAACTCGCGGGAGAGGTTCACGATCTCGTCGCCGTTCCAGGTCATCACCATGCGCGGATCCTCGGTCACGGTGGCGATCACGGTGGCTTCGAGGTTCTCCTCGCAGGCGTAACCGAGGAACTCGTCCACATCCTCGGCGGCCACGTCCACGGCCATACGTTCCTGGGATTCGGAGATGGCCAGCTCGGTGCCGTCCAGTCCTTCGTACTTCTTCGGCACGGTGTTCAGGTCCACGTACAGGCCGTCAGCCAGCTCGCCGACCGCCACAGACACGCCGCCGGCACCGAAATCGTTGCAGCGCTTGATCAGACGGCAGGCATCACCACGGCGGAATAGACGCTGCAGCTTGCGCTCCACCGGAGCGTTACCCTTCTGCACCTCAGCGCCATCGAGCTCCAGAGACTCCACGTTATGAGCCTTGGAAGCGCCGGTGGCACCACCAATGCCGTCGCGGCCGGTGCGGCCACCTAGCAGGATGATCTTGTCGCCCGGAGCCGGGGTCTCACGGCGTACATGGTCGGCCGGGGTGGCGGCAACCACAGCGCCAACCTCCATACGCTTGGCTACGTAACCCGGGTGGTAGATCTCATCCACCTGGCCAGTGGCCAGACCAATCTGGTTGCCATAGGAGCTGTAGCCGGCGGCAGCGGTGGTCACCAGCTTGCGCTGTGGCAGCTTGCCTTCCAAGGTCTCAGAGACCGGAACGGTCGGATCGGCGGCACCGGTCACGCGCATGGCCTGGTACACGTAGGAGCGGCCGGACAGTGGATCGCGGATGCAGCCGCCGATGCAGGTGGCGGCACCACCGAACGGTTCGATTTCGGTGGGATGGTTGTGGGTCTCGTTCTTGAACAGGAACAGCCAATCCTCATCGTGGCCGTTCACATCAACCTTGACCTTGACGGTGCAGGCGTTGATTTCCTCGGACTCGTCGAGGCCAGTGAGGATGCCGTTCTTCTTCAGCCACTTGGCGCCGATGGTGCCCATGTCCATCAGGCACACCGGCTTGGCGTCGCGGCCAAGCTCGTGGCGCATTGCCAGATAACGGTCAAATGCAGCCTTAACCACGGCGTCATCGATGTTCACGTCGTCCAGTTCGGTGCCGAACGTGGTGTGGCGGCAGTGGTCGGACCAATAGGTGTCGATCACCTTGATCTCGGTGATCGTAGGCTCACGGCCCTCCTCGGCGAAGTACTTCTGGCAGAATTCCAGATCGGCGAGGTCCATGGCGAGACCGCGCTCGTCGATGAACTTCTGGCCGGCTTCGGCATCCATCTCGTCAAAGCCCTTGATGACTTCCACCTTGCCGGGCACCGGCACCTGGGTCTTCAGGGTTTCCTTGGTGTCCAGGCTCGCCTCGCGGGCCTCAACCGGGTTGATGACGTAATGCTTGATGGTCTCAACATCGGCATCGGTCAGATCGCCTTCGAGCGCGTACACCTTGGCAGAGCGCACGGTCGGACGCTCACCCTGGGAGATGAGCTGGATGCACTCGGCGGCGGAATCAGCGCGTTGATCGAACTGGCCGGGCAGAAACTCGGTGGCGAACACCTTGTCCGAGCCGAAATCGGGCAGGTCGTAGGAGACGTTGTCCACCTGAGGTTCGCTGAACACGGTGGGCACGGTCTGGTTGAACAGGTCTTCGGAAATGCCTTCGGCATCGTAACGGTTGACGATGCGCAGGCCCTTCAAGCCCGTGACACCCAGAATGGTGCGCAGTTCGCCGGCGAGCTGCTGCGCTTCGACGTCAAAGCCGGGCTTCTTTTCCACATAGACGCGGAAAACCATGGAAATCCTTTCCTTTTCCTAACAATCGTTAAAAAGACAATTTGGCTCCCTTCTTCAGAGGGGAGCCAAATAGATAAATCAGGCGACTTCGATGCCTTCGGACTTGGCCAGCTCGGCCAGGCGGCCTTCAATCTCCTCGTAAGCCGGGATGATGGAGCCCAGGCCGCGGCGGAACAGATCCTTATCGAGGTGCTCCACCTTGCCGGAGTGATCGCGCTGATCCCACAGGCGGCAGGAATCCGGGGTAATCTCGTCGGCCAGCAGCAGCGTGCCGTCGGAAGCGCGACCCATCTCGATCTTGAAGTCCACGAGCTTGACGTCGATCTTGGCGAAGATGTCGATCAGCGCCTCGTTGATCTTGCGGGCCAGCGGAGCGATCTCAGCGAGATCCTCACGGGTGCACACGCCCAGAGCCACCAGATCATCATCGTTCACGAACGGATCATGCAGATCATCATTCTTCAGGAAGTACTCGAGCACCGGCTCCTTGAGCGGCAGGCCTTCCTCAACGCCCAGACGGGAGCAGAAGTGGCCGGCGGCGGTGTTGCGCAGCACGATCTCCAGCGGGAACATATCCATCTTGCGCACCAGCTGAGCGGTGTCGTTCACGCGCTTAACGAGGTGGCTGTTGATGCCGCGAGCCTTGAGCAGGTCGAAGATGATGGTGGTGATGAGGTTGTTCAGACGGCCCTTGCCGGTGAAGTCCTCTTTCTTCTCACCGTCGCCAGCGGTGGCGGTGTTCTTGTATTCGACCCACAGGATGTCGGGATCGTCGGTTGCGTACAGTTGCTTGGCCTTGCCCTCGTAGAGCTTTTCCAGCTTCTCCATAACTCGCCTTTCAGGAGTGGAATTCTGGGTGAACTAACGGTAAAAGGGTATCAACGATAGCTGACACCCAGCGGGTTATCGAACGGTAATCTCCAAAGCTTCGGCAACATTACCTGCCTTGGCTCGCGCATTGGCTTCATCACTGCCAATAGCCAGTGCGACCGCCATGCGGCGGTGCCCATGCACTTCCGGCTTAGCGAAGATACGCAAATCAGTACCAGGCTCAGCCAACGCACCGGCCAGATTGGTGAATTCAGCTTCACCATCGCCTGCGACCACAATCGCGTGGCTGGCGGCAACAGCATCGTCAGGCAAGGTCAAAGCCACATGATCAGTGGTAATCGGCAGGCCCAAGATTGCGCGCGCGTGCAGGGCGAACTCACTTAAACGCTGTGAAGCCATCGTCACCATACCCGTGTCGTGCGGGCGGGGGGAGACCTCATTAAACAGCACCGAGCCATCAGTCAATACGAACAATTCCACGCCAAACACGCCCCAACCGGTTTCACCTGCCTGACGTGCGCGAGCCACAAGCCCTTCAACTGCACCGCGAGCAATCAGTTGAGCCTGCGCCAGAACAGCTTCGGAAGATGTGGCCGGCTGCCAGGACTCGCGATAATCGCCGGATTCCTGACGCTGACCAATCGGCGCGCAGGTCACAATACCGGCTGAAGAACTCACCGTCAGCACCGTCAGCTCACGCTCAAGCGGAGCCAAAGCCTCCACGATCACACGGGACACATCGCCTTCATCAGCGGCACGACGGCCCTCCTGAGCTTCAACCCAAGCCGCATCAATCGCATCCGCGGAACGTACCACGGACTGACCATGACCGGAGGAGCTCATTACCGGCTTTACCACGCACGGATAACCCACTTCAACAGCGCCGGCACGCAGCTCCTCCAGAGAACCTGCAAAACGATATGGCGTAGTCGGTAAGCCAAGCTCCTCATGAGCCAGTACGCGCAGGCGCTCGCGGTCCATGCAGATTGCCGCAATCTCGGCGCTCGGCACCACCTGAGCGCCAGCAGCTGCCGCTCCCGCCAACACATCGGTGGCAATGGCCTCAACCTCCGGCACAATAATGTCTGGCTTCACATCATCGAACAGGGTCTGCAGCTCGGCGGCATTCGCCATATCCAGCACACGGTACTCATGTGCCACCTGCTGAGCCGGAGCGCCGGCATAGGAGTCAGCGGCGCACACCCAGGCGCCCAAACGCATAAGTTCGATGGTGACTTCCTTGCCCAGCTCGCCGGAACCCAAAAACAGTACACGGGTGGGATGCTTACCCAGCGGAGTGCCGAGAGGACGATTGATAGTAAAAGAAGAGGGAGTGTTGGCAACAGTATTCACAGCAGTCTCAGTCATACCCCACATTCTGCCATGCCGCACGAATTTTGCTGTTTGTAACCTGCCATAAATACTGCATATAGACACGCCGTTGCATTGGAAACAAAGCTCCCGTACCTTAGCAATCACCGGCCGATTTGTTCAGCGCGGTCGGGCCAACGTTTGAGGGGAACTGCGGGAGGCTCATCGACAACGCTTCCCGCGTGACGATGGGCGAGGGTGATGCATCATGCCAGCGCACAACGCGGCACTGATTTCCAAACGAGCGGCCAACCTTCCCGGCAATCCCTTTGCCGAAGCGGATGCGAGAGCTGCAGCCGCCATCGCCGCCGGACAAGACGTCATCGACTTAAGCAAAGGCAATCCTGACGGTCAGCCGCCTGTGTTCGTGCAGGATGCGCTCGCAGCTGCTGCCCATGATCCTGCGGAATTCGGCTACCCGCCATTTGACGGTCTGCCGCAGTATCTTGACGCCATTGCCGGCTGGTATGAGCGACAACACGGGGTAGCCGTAGATCCTGCCACCGAATTACTCGCCACATCCGGCTCGTCGGTTGGCATCGCCACCGTGATTCAGGCGTTAATCGATCCTGGTGACACGGTAGTGGCTGTAGATCCGTATTACCCGCAGTACGAAGGTTCCACGGCGGTTGCTGGCGGCCGATTCGAGACGATTCCCGCCAGTGAGTCCTATGGTTTTCTGCCGGATTTGGATTCGGCTGATCCAGCATTATGGACTCGCGCCAAACTGCTGATTCTCAATTACCCGAACAATCCCACCGGTGCCGCGGCAAATCCTGAACTGTATGCGACCGCTGTGCGGCTTGCCAAGCAGTATGGGTTTGTGATTCTCAATGATTTCGCTTACGCCGGTTTGGAATTCGGCGGAGCGCGCTCGTTGAGCATATTGGAAACTCCTGGTGCGCTCGATGTGGCTGTGGAACTGGGTTCGCTTTCCAAGATGTACATGGTGGCTGGCTGGCGCGGTGGATTCATTGCAGGCAATGCCGAGGTGCTGGCTGCGGCCAAAGCCGTGCACAGACAGACTGCTGTACTCGCTTCCAGTGTGATTCAGCATGCCGGTGCCGTGGCATTGAATTCCGACCAGTTCACGGTAGGGGAGTTGGCGGCCCAATATCAGCATCGTTTTGAAGTGGTGCGCGATGGCTTGCGCGGCAGTGGTTTGGAAGTTGCTGAATCACATGGTGGATTGTTCGCGTGGGCCCGCGTGCCTCAAGGCCATGGCACGTCAGCGGATTTCGTTGGTTGGCTGCTCCATAACGCCGGCGTCGCGCTGATGCCGGGTTCCTGCTTCGGCAAGGTCGGCGAAGGCTGGGTGCGCATCAGTCTGCTGAAGCACACCGCTGATTTGTATCAGGCGGTGGCACGTGTTCGGCGAGCTTTGGAATCGTTGCGTTAAATCGTTACATTAATTAGTCAATTTGTGATGCGCCACACCATTGGTGGCCTGAGGTCGCGTGTAAATCCAGCGCGTTGCCCTCATGATGATGGCTGATGCCTACAATGAAGCAATGCGTGAAAATGGAAGTGAAGAAAGCATTGACAGGCCGCTGACCATTGCCTTGGTAGTGGATACGGTGGGTAATCAAGGCAACGGCACCTCCAATTCGGCGTTGCAATGGGCTGCGGAACTGGAACGTCAGGGGCATCATGTGCGGCTTGTGGGCGTTGGAGCTCCTGAATATCCCGCTCGTGTGAACAAGGTGCCGCTGGTCTCGTGGGTGGCTTCCAAGCAGTTGATGCAGTTCGCACAGCCCAGCGACACCCTGTTTCGCACGGCATTCCAGGGCGTGGATGTGGTGCATATCTACATGCCGTTCAAATTCGGGCGTCATGCCGCCAAAGTCGCGCGGCAGATGGGTATTCCGGTGACTGCGGGATTCCATCTGCAGCCTGAAAACGTATTGTATTCGGCTGGCCCGCTGCGCCATATTCCTGGGGTCTCCAACTTCCTGTACTGGCTGTTCAAGCATTGGCTGTACAAGAACATCGACCATATTCATGTGCCGACTGAAATGACCGCATCGTTGCTGCGCTCGCATGGTTATCGGGCGAAGCTGCATGTGATTTCCAACGGATATTCGCCTGTCTATACTCCTCAAACGCCGGTGGACCCATATGCTCCGGTACCGGTCCCGTTCCGCATCATCGCATCCGGCCGCTTAGCCCGGGAAAAAGACCAGATTACGCTGATCAAGGCTATTTCCATGTCTCGCCATGCTGCGGATATCCAGCTGGTGATTGCCGGCACCGGCCCGCTCCGGCGTTATCTGACCTTCCGCGCTGGACGTTTGCTGGCTCGCAAGGCGGATATCGGCTTCCATAAGCATGCGGAGATGCCTCAGCTGTTGCGCTCAGGCGATCTGTTCGTGCACTGTTCGATTGCGGATATCGAATCAGTCAGCGTAATTGAGGCGATGGCTTGCGGTTTGGTGCCGGTAATTGCCGCATCGGAACTGTCGGCGGCCAGCCAGTTTGCGCTGTTGGACGAGTCGTTGTTCCCGGTTCGTGACGCCGCTCTACTGGCGCGTCGCATTGATTGGTGGATCGCGCATCAAAAGGAACGCGCCGAATGGAGCGCCAAGTATGCCGAGAACACTAAGGAACATTATTCCGTGGAGGCTTCGGTCCACAAATTTGTGGATATGGAACGTGAGGCTATCGGGGAGTAGTCGGGGAACAGCCTCACGCGATTGAGTGCTCAATGGCCGCCGTGGTGGTTTGCTGCACTGTGCGCCGGACACGCTCCGGGCCGGTCGTACCAAGTCTTTACGGTCCAGCACACAGTGCATTACAACCACCGCTCCGTTAGCGCCAATGTGCTGTTGGTGTGCCTGTTTACAGCAGCTCGATAAGCTGATCGACTTCCTCCTTGGTGGTAGCCCAGCTGGTGCAGATACGCATCACAGTATGGGTGTCGTCGGCTTTTTCGGTGAAACCGAGCTTGACGTGTTGCACAAGACGGTCGATGGTCGGCTGGTCGAGAGTCACGAAAATCTGATTGGTCGGAGCCTCGAAGGCGAGCTGGTAACCCTTGGTCTTGAGTGCCTCGCGGATGCGATCGGCAGCAACATTGGCGTTGCGGGCGATCTTGAGGTACAGGTCATCGGTGAACAGCGCATCGAACTGCGCGCCCAGCACAAAGCCCTTGGCCAGCAATGCACCATGCTGCTTGATTTGCGTGAGGAAATGCTTCGGTGTGTTGTTCTTGGTGAATACCACAGCTTCGCCGAACAAGGCACCCACCTTGGTGCCGCCGATGTAGAACACGTCGGCTATGCGGGCCAAATCAGGTAGCGTCAGGTCGCTGCCGGTGGCGGTCAGTGCATAGCCGAGGCGTGCGCCGTCCACAAACAGTGGCATATCGTATGTATGAGCCACATCAGCAAGAGCCTCCAGCTCGGCCTTGTTGTACATGGTGCCGTATTCGGTGCTTTGCGACACATACACGCATCCGGGGAAGACCATGTGCTCGTAATTGCCGTCCGCGTAGAAGGTCTTGCAGAATTCGTCGAGCTCGGCGGCATCCATCTTGCCGTTGTGATGGGGGAGCGTCAGCACCTTGTGCCCGCTGAATTCGATGGCGCCGGCCTCGTGCACGTTCGGGTGGCCGGAAGTCACGGTGACCACACCGGCGTAGGGCGGGGTGATGGTGTCAATCACCACCTGATTGGTTTGCGTGCCGCCCACCAAGAACCAAACATCGGCGTTCGGGCAGTCACAGGCTTCGCGGATTTTGGCCTTGGCCTGGGCGGTCAGTTCATCTGAGCCGTAGCCGGAATACAGGTGCTCATTGGCGCGCACCACGGCGTCGAGCACGGCCGGATGGGCGGCGCGGGAGTAGTCGTTCTCGAAAGACAGCATTGCGAATCCTTCTTTTGGTTCTCGTAGAGCAATAGCCCCGAGTCTACAACGCTGGCTTGTTTGATACAGAGCCGTATGACGTATTGAGCTGGTTCAAACCGGCGTTATGTATGCGGCGGAACCATGAGGTCGCGTACATAGTGAGGGTTTGGCCATGTGAAACGGCGCTATGTATGCGGCACCTTCGTTCGGCCGCGTACATAGTGAGGATTTTGGTGATTTGCGCGAGGAATCGACTGGATAATGGCTCGGAAAACGAAAACCCCTCCGTTTCCGGAGGGGTGCTGGGGTGGCCAACGCGGCTCGAACGCGCGACCTTCTGAACCACAATCAGATGCTCTACCAACTGAGCTATGGCCACCATCGAAGCACAATCGCAGACTGCTTTTGCGCAACAGATGGATACTATACACGAATTTCTCGGACTGTGTACATCGGTGTGTCGCGCGGAATGATTCTGGTGGGGAGCATAGGAGAACAACGGTTTTCCGCTGTTCGCGCTCGACTTGTTGCAGGGGGATTATGACCAAGGATCAGTGGTGGATAGAGCCGCTTGCTTCGACATGAAAAATCATTTGCCGTGTTGTATGGGTGATGCGTCCAATCAGTCCATGCGAATGTGACCGCGCCCACAATGTGAACACTGTGTTTCGTCTGCGCCTCTGCTGGCCTAGTTTCGTACCTTGACATTTCCAAATGAGAGAGAGAAAACACTATGGAAAAGGTTAAAGCGTTCGCCGATTGGCTGACCAAGTGGTTCACGGTCATCGTGATCGTGTGGGCCGTGTTTAACTACTTCGTGCCACAGGCCAGCCTGTGGGGCAAGGCTTACACCGGCTACATGCTGGGCATCGTGCTCTTCGGCATGGGCCTGACCCTGTCTCTGGATGACTTCAAGCGCATCCTTACCCAGCCGCTGATGGTCATCGTCGGCACCATCGCTCACTTCGTCATCATGCCGCTTATCGCCGTGCTGCTGTGCTGGATCTTCCGCCTCGATGGCGCTCTGGCCGTCGGTGTGATTCTGGTCGGCTGCTGCCCGTCCGGTACTTCCTCCAACGTGATGAGCTACCTGTCCCGCGGTGATGTGGCTCTCGACGTCTCCATCGGTATCCTCTCCACCCTGTGCGCTCCGTTCATGATCCCGCTGCTGATGCAGTGGCTGGCCTCCCAGTACGTCACCGTGCCGGTCGAGTCCCTGTTCCTCAACGCCGTCAAGGTGGTGCTCTTCCCGATCGCCCTTGGTGTGATCTGCCACATGATCTTCGGCAAGAAGATTGAAAAGGTTACTGTGGCTCTGCCGATCGTCTCCCAGGTCGCCATCCTCCTGATCATCGGCGTTGTGGTTGCCGCCAACGGCCCGAAGCTGTTCGTCGCTTCCTCCCTCATGGCAATCCCGGTGGTCATTCTGCACAACCTTTCCGGTTACGCTCTGGGCTTCGGCTTCTCCAAGCTGATGTACAAGATCTACCCGAAGGGCTTCCGTTACGCTCAGCAGAAGGCCATCACCTTCGAGGTTGGTATGCAGGACTCCGCTCTGGGTGCAACCCTGGCTCTGGCTTCCTTCGCCTCCAACCCGATCGCCGCTGTGCCGTCCACCTTCTTCTCCGTGTGGCACAACATCTCCGGATCCATCCTCTCCAGCTGGTGGCGCAACCATGATGACAAGCACGAGATTCACTGGGATTCCGATAACGGTGAAAAGGGCTCCGCTAAGGATGCCGACTCCGTGCATGCCTTCGATGCCGACAAGGCTGCTGCCAAGGCCTGATTCGGTACTGGTCCGGGAAAGACATAGCTGCATTTTTCAGATTGATTGACCACAACCGCTCCTGCTTACTCCTGATTGATGTATCGGGCGTTTTGCAGGAGCGGTTTTGCTATAATTTGTAATGCGGAAAGCAGTGAAGAGAAACGGCGAAGAGGCCGGTTCCGCAAGAGGTTTCAAAACAGAACAACCGAACAGGCAACAATTCATTAGGTGATAGATAGTCAGGTAATGGTGTTTCCTCCTTGGCGGTGCCCCCGAGTGACATAGACTCCTCGGGGGCACTTGCTGTCTGGGGTGGAATCGTGGGGAATGTCATAGTCCACGCGGAGCTGGATGGTTGGGATATCCGTTGTGAGACCCTAGACTTGGCCGAACGGTCTTGAGCGTGTTGAACAACACATATCCCAGCCGTCCATTGGTCGATGTGGATTGATTCGGCGCGTCGTTGTCTGGCCGATCCGTAATATAGATATTCGTGTGTGCCAACGGCATACCTTATGTAACAGGTGTGCGCGCTGGGATATCCTTCAAGCCGATGATCGCACGCAGCAATGCGGACGCGGGAGGCGGGAAGGCCATCGGGCCGGTGGACTGGGCTAACTTTTGACTACTCGTCAGGCGCGAAGTTATGTGCGCGCGGGAACGATTCAGTGAAAAGTGTGGGCGCAGTGCGGCGGTCACACGAAAGTAAGAGAAACCACTGAATCGGAGAATTCAAGTTGCCTACTATTGAACAGCTCGTCCGTAAGGGACGTCAGGCAAAGCCGAAGAAGTCCAAGACTTTGGCACTGAAGGGAAGCCCGCTGCGTCGTGGCGTGTGCACCCGTGTCTACACCACCACCCCGAAGAAGCCGAACTCGGCTCTTCGTAAGGTTGCCCGTGTGCGCCTGTCCTCCGGCATCGAAGTCACCGCCTACATTCCGGGCGAAGGCCACAACCTGCAGGAGCACTCCATCGTGCTCGTGCGCGGCGGCCGTGTGAAGGATCTGCCGGGTGTGCGTTACCACATCGTGCGTGGTGCACTCGATACCCAGGGCGTCAAGGACCGTAAGCAGGGTCGTTCCCTGTATGGAGCAAAGAAGGCGAAGTAAGAGATATGTCACGTAAGGGACCTTCCAAGAAGCACGTCGTGCTGCCCGATCCGATCTACGGTTCCACCGTGGTGGCGCAGCTCATCAACAAGATTCTGCTTGACGGCAAGAAGTCGATCGCCGAGGACATCGTGTACTCCGCTCTCGACATGGTCAAGGAGAAGTCCGACCAGGAGCCGGTCGCTGTTCTGAAGCGCGCCCTGGACAACATCCGTCCGTCCCTCGAGGTTCGCTCCCGCCGTGTCGGTGGCGCCACCTACCAGGTGCCGGTCGAGGTCAAGCCGAACCGCGCTAACACCCTGTCTCTGCGCTGGCTGACCGACTTCTCCCGTGCTCGTCGTGAGAAGACCATGGCTGAGCGTCTCGCCAACGAGATTCTGGACGCTTCCAACGGCCTCGGTGCTTCTGTCAAGCGTCGCGAGGATACTCATAAGATGGCAGAGGCCAACAAGGCCTTCGCTCATTACCGCTGGTAATTAATTCCAGGAGAATAAGGAATAACGATGGCTCAAGAGATTTCGGACCTTCACGACGTCCGCAATATCGGCATCATGGCTCACATCGATGCCGGTAAGACCACCACTACCGAGCGAATTCTGTTCTACACCGGTAAGAGCTACAAGATCGGTGAGGTTCACGATGGCGCTGCCACCATGGACTTCATGGCTCAGGAGCAGGAACGCGGCATCACCATTCAGTCTGCTGCTACCACCTGCTTCTGGAACCGTCAGACTCACGACACCAAGGACAAGTTCCAGATCAACATCATCGACACCCCTGGCCACGTGGACTTCACGGCCGAGGTGGAGCGCTCCCTGCGTGTGCTCGATGGTGCCGTTGCCGTGTTCGACGGCAAGGAAGGTGTGGAGCCGCAGTCTGAGACCGTGTGGCGTCAGGCTGACAAGTACAGCGTTCCGCGTATCTGCTTCATCAACAAGATGGATAAGCTGGGCGCCAACTTCTACTACTCCGTCGACACCATCAAGCAGAAGCTGGGTGCAAACCCGATCGTGATGCAGCTGCCGATCGGCGCTGAGAACGACTTCGCCGGCGTCGTCGACCTGGTTGAGATGCAGGCCTACGTCTGGAACGGTACCGAGGGCCTCGGCGCTAAGTACGACACCACCGAGATCCCGGACGATCTCAAGGACAAGGCTGAGGAATACCACGAGAAGCTCGTGGAAGCCGCTGCCGAAGCCAACGACGACCTCATGAACAAGTTCTTCGAGGAAGGCGAGCTGTCCAAGGAAGAGATCCGCGCCGGCATCCGTCAGCTGACGATCGCCCGCAAGGCCTTCCCGGTCTTCTGCGGCTCCGCCTTCAAGGACAAGGGTGTTCAGCCTATGCTGGACGCCGTCGTCGACTACCTGCCGTCTCCTGAAGACGTGCCGGCAATCAAGGGCTACAAGCCGGGCGATGAGTCCGTCGAGATCGACCGCAAGCCGACCAAGACCGACCCGTTCTCCGCTCTGGTCTTCAAGATCTCCACCCACCCGTTCTACGGCAAGCTCGTGTTCGTGCGCGTCTACTCCGGTTCCGTCAAGCCTGGCGACACCGTGCTGGACTCCACCCGCGAGAAGAAGGAACGTATCGGCAAGATCTTCCAGATGCACGCCGATAAGGAAAACCCGATGGATGTGGCCGATGCCGGCAACATCTACACCTTCGTGGGCCTGAAGAACGTCACCACCGGTGACACCCTGTGCGCCATCGACGAGCCGATTACCCTCGACTCCATGACCTTCCCGGATCCTGTGATCCAGGTGGCCGTTGAGCCGAAGACCAAGGCCGACCAGGAGAAGATGGGCATCGCTCTGGCCAAGCTGGCCGAAGAGGATCCGACCTTCCAGGTCACCACCGACGAAGAGTCCGGCCAGACCCTGATCGCAGGTATGGGCGAGCTCCAGCTCGACATCATCGTCGACCGTATGCGTCGTGAGTTCAAGGTGGAGTGCAACCAGGGCAAGCCGCAGGTTGCCTACCGCGAGACCATCCGCAAGGCCGTCATGGACCAGGGCTACACCCACAAGAAGCAGACTGGTGGTTCCGGCCAGTTCGCAAAGGTCCTGATGAACTTCGAGCCGCTCGACACCACCGAAGGCAAGACCTTCGAATTCGAGAACGCCGTCACCGGTGGCCACATTTCCCAGGAATTCATCCCGTCCATCGAGGCTGGCGTCAAGGAAGCCATGGAATCCGGTATTCTCGCCGGCTTCCCGGTTGTGGGCGTCAAGGCCACCGTCACCGACGGCCAGATGCACCCGGTCGATTCCTCCGAAATGGCCTTCAAGCTCGCAGGCTCCATGTGCTTCAAGGAAGCTGCTCCGAAGGCTAAGCCGGTCATCCTCGAACCGATCATGAAGGTCGAGGTCCGTACTCCGGAAGAGTACATGGGCGAAGTCATCGGCGATCTGAACCAGCGTCGTGGCAACATCCAGTCCATGACCGACGCCATCGGCGTCAAGGTCATCGACGCCAAGGTCCCGCTGTCCGAGATGTTCGGCTACATCGGCGATCTGCGCTCCAAGACCCAGGGTCGCGCCATGTTTACCATGGAGATGGACTCCTACGACGAGGTCCCGAAGAGCGTCGCCGAAGAAATCATCAAGGCCCAGCGCGGCGAGTGACACGCGCCACTAGCTGAAGCTAGCCAGTGTCTCCAGTCAGCGGTAATATCGTGTACCGCTGACTGGGTTCTGGCTCTCAAAGTGGCACATAACCCAGAAACCCAGTAGAATAGAGCGAGTGCCTACGCGAAAGGGCGTAGGAAACTCACGAGACGTCCAGGAGGACAAGAGTAATGGCAAAGGAAAAGTACGAGCGTACTAAGCCGCACGTTAACATTGGTACCATCGGCCACGTCGATCACGGTAAGACTACCCTGACCGCCGCCATCTCCAAGGTTCTGCACGAGGAGTTCCCGGACATCAACCCGGAGTACGACTTCAACCAGATCGATTCCGCTCCGGAAGAGGCCGCCCGCGGTATCACCATCAACATCGCCCACATCGAGTACCAGACCGCTAAGCGTCACTACGCTCACGTCGACTGCCCGGGCCACGCCGACTTCGTGAAGAACATGATCACCGGTGCTGCCCAGATGGATGGCGCTATCCTCGTTGTGGCCGCCACCGACGGCCCGATGGCTCAGACCCGCGAGCACGTGCTGCTCGCTCGTCAGGTGGGCGTCCCGAAGATCCTGGTCGCTCTGAACAAGTGCGATATGGTCGAGGACGAAGAGCTCATCGAGCTCGTTGAGGAAGAGGTCCGTGACCTCCTCGACGAGAACGGCTTCGACCGCGACTGCCCGATCATCCGCGTCTCCGCTTACGGCGCTCTGCACGACGATGCTCCGAACCACGAGCACTGGGTCGAGCAGATCAAGAAGCTCATGGACGCTGTCGACGAGTACATCCCGACCCCGGTTCACGACCTGGACAAGCCGTTCCTGATGCCTATCGAGGACGTCTTCACCATCTCCGGCCGTGGTACCGTTGTCACCGGTCGTGTCGAGCGTGGCCAGCTGGCCGTCAACACCCCGGTCGAGATCGTTGGTATCCGTCCGACCCAGCAGACCACCGTCACCTCCATCGAGACCTTCCACAAGACCATGGACGCCTGCGAGGCTGGCGACAACACCGGTCTGCTGCTGCGTGGTCTCGGCCGTGACGATGTCGAGCGTGGCCAGGTTGTGGCCAAGCCGGGCTCCGTCACCCCGCACACCAAGTTCGAGGGCGAAGTCTACGTGCTGACCAAGGACGAAGGCGGCCGTCACTCGCCGTTCTTCTCCAACTACCGTCCGCAGTTCTACTTCCGCACCACCGACGTCACCGGCGTCATCGAGCTGCCGGAAGGCGTCGAGATGGTTCAGCCGGGCGACCACGCTACCTTCACCGTTGAGCTGATTCAGCCCATCGCAATGGAGGAAGGCCTGACCTTCGCTGTGCGTGAAGGCGGCCACACCGTCGGCTCCGGTCGTGTGACCAAGATCCTCGCCTGATTCTTATAGAATCGCGAACGATCTACGCTTGAACTAGCGTTATAAGAAATCCCCTTCGAGGAAACTCGGAGGGGATTTCTTATATATACGGCAATGTGAATCAAGACGTGTGGCGTAACCATGCCGTGCACATATTCGCGCTAGCTGAAAGAATCTGCCTATAGTAGTCGAGAGAAGCAGGAAGGCGAACCAATGCGGGTATTTGATTTCGACGGAACAATCTACGACGGGGAAAGCCTGTTCGACCTATACCTCTTCAGCGCCCGCTACGATATGAAAGTCTTTCGCCATCTTGCGCCGGTGCTGCGTTACGCCATCAAATACAAGCTCGGCCGGGCCACATTGGAACAGATGGAACGAGGTGTAGGCAAAGTCGCGAGAAAATACCTACAGGATTTGTCAACATCAAAATCCATCGATGAATTACGCGTACGTTCGTTGAACAACGCCGCAAAAGCCGGCCTGGACACGGATATCCTTACCGCGGATGCCTCCATCATCAGTGCAGACGATTTAAACGGAGGCTTGAAATCATTGGTCAGTGCATTCTGGGATCGTAACATGTCCAAGATCAAGCCTTGGTACAAGCCACAGCCGGATGACGTGATTCTCACTGCCTCGTTTGACGTAACCGTAGGGGAGGCATGCCGCAGGTTGGGCGTGAAACGGTTGATTGCTTCGACGATTGATCCCGCGACATTTGAAGTGACGTACCTTAATTTCAACACCAATAAACCGAAGCGCCTACGCCAAGTGGTTGGCCCGGATGCGGTTATCGATGAATTCTATACGGACAGTGCATTCGATCAGCCAATGATCGATATGGCGCGCAAGGGATTCATGGTCAAAGGCAACACGATTACACAGGTCAAATAGCGTCCAATAGAGCCGGAAGTGTAATGCCATAAGCGTGGGGCATGGCTGCACATGGCTGAAGGTTATTGGATATTGCTATCGAATAGTTGTTCAATAGGAACCAACGCCAATAACCAAAGGAGCAACAATGAGCGAGACCATGAAAGCTGCCATCTTTGTTAAGCCTGGACAGATGGCTGTGGAAGAGATGCCGAAAGCGCGCCTTGAGCAGGATGATGATGCGGTTGTGCGCGTCGTGCGCGCTTGCGTCTGCGGTTCTGATTTGTGGTATTTCCGTGGGCTGAGCCCGCACCCGGAGCATGCGCAGATCGGTCACGAATCGATTGGCGTGGTCGAGGAAGTAGGTTCGGCAGTCACCTCCGTGAAGCCCGGTGACTTTGTGGTGCTGCCCTTCCCGTACAGCTGCGGCAAGTGCCCGGTGTGCAAGGCCGGCTTCGAATCCGTATGCCCTCACGGTGGCTACTTCGGCGCCAGCCAGGCCGAATATGTGCGCGTACCGGAAGCCGATGGCACCGTGGTCAAGGTGCCCGGTTCTCCTGAGGATTACGATGATGCCACGCTTGCCTCGCTGCTGACCATCGCCGACGTGATGTCCACCGGCTACCATGCAGCGGTTTCCGCCGAGGTGAAGCCCGGTGACACCGCCGTGGTGATGGGTGATGGTGCAGTCGGCCTGTGCGGCGTGCTCTCCGCGCACATGCTTGGTGCCAAGCGCATTATCGCGATGAGCCGCCATGAGGATCGTGCCGCGGTTGCCCGCGAGTTTGGCGCCACGGATATTGTGGCTGAACGCGATCAAGCTGCCATCGACAAGGTATTGGAGATGACCGGCGGCTATGGCGCAGATGCCGTGCTCGAATGCGTGGGTTCCAAGCAGTCCTTCGACACCGCCATCGGTCTCATTCGCCGCGGTGGCGTGATCGGCCGTGTTGGTCTGCCGCATGATGTCGAGATCAGCGCCGAGGGCACGTTCTACGGCAACATCGGCATCAAGGGTGGTCCGGCTCCCGTGCGCCATTATGATTTGCAGTCCGGTCTGCTGGACGCCGTGGTGAAGGGCGAAATCAATCCCGGCCGCGTGTTCACCGCCGAGTTCGACCTCGACCACATTCAGGAAGCCTATGAGGCTATGGACCAGCGCAAGGTCATCAAGTCCCTGATTCGCTTCTAAGCCAGATAGAACATTTGAAACTGCATCATACTTCTGATACACTTTAGCTGTATTAGAAGTATGGTGCAGTTTTTGTTTGGTCAAGGATGATTAAGCAGCGAAACTGTCCGTTTGCGGAATAAGGTGATTGCGATGTCAGTCATGGCTTCTTGGGTGATTGTGGCAATGCTTATCTGGCTGTTGATGCTGGTGCTCACCATAACAGTACTCGTGCTGGTAATTAGGGCGTTGCTGCGCATGAATCATGAGCCGACGCTATCGATTGGGGTGGAGCAGTTTGGTGGGGATGCTCGATTTTCCGTTGACGGTCCGGTGTCCGTGGCTCGGCATCGTGTGCTGATAGCGCTGTTTGCCGGTGCTGCCGTGCTGATCGTGGGTGTCATTATCAATGCTGTGCTATCTCAAAGCATGTATCTCGTTGCGGCTATGACACCGGGGCTTGCCGCCTGCGCAGTCATGATTGTTGTCTCAATGCCATTGCCGGACGTTCCCGTGCGTCCTGGCAGCGGTGTGCGCGTTGCATCGTTGCAATCGCGTGAACCGTGGACCTATGCTCGTCGATATGTGCTCATCCAGCCATTATTGGCCGCAGGATTGCTTATCGCATATTTGTGTTTCACTATGGCTACAGCCAGCCCCGACGATTTCGGCCTGATGCGTAGCATCTCGTTAAGCAACCAGAACGGTGAAATGATTGCCTCATCCGGACCTTATCCGGGCGCGTATTATGCAGTGCCGCTGATTGTCGTTACTTTGATATTGACGGGAGCGACCTGCTTGGCGCTGTGGCGTATTGCACACGTTCCCAGTTCTCCGGATCCGCGATATGCCAAAGAAGATAAGATATGGCGTGTGTTGCTGACACGGTTCGTAGTATTCCTGTCTTCAGGTGCGATGCTTGCCTATGCGGTCGGCGTGCTGGAGGTAGCCGGTATCGCCACCGTGCGCGTCGGTACTAATAATGGCTCGTTGTCACCTGCCTATGCTGATGACGTGTATCCCACGCTTGGTAATGCACAAATCATTATGGGTGGTGTTGTAGCTGTGATTGCCTGTGCCTATTTGATCATGGCATGCGTCTGTGTCGCCCGTCTCTGGACTGCGCCCAATGGCAGGGCTCGGCGATGAGTGGCGGTGGAGACGAGCTGCGTCTGGTGATTCGCGAATCGTCGCCGACGCCCGTCTACGAGCAGATTCGCGCGCAGATTGAAAGTATGGTGAAGGCTGGCAGTTTGCGTAATGGCGACAAACTTCCTTCGGTGCGTCAGCTTGCCGGAGACCTGCGTCTGGCTCCTGGCACTGTGGCCAAAGCCTATGCCGAGTTGGCTGAGAATGGAATCATTGAAACCGCACCCGGCCGTGCGGCTCGCATCAAGCATGTTGCTATGCTTCCTGAGCCTCTGCTTCAGGCCGCGAGCATATACGCCAAACAAGCGCATCAACTTAGTGCGGACTTTGAAGACGCGCTCAGCGCTTTGCGTGCTCAATGGAAGTGAGGCATCGTTGCCGCAGCGAATCATTCTCATTAATAACTGTGCGCGGATTGTGCACGCAATCGAACAATGTCACATTGCTGCAATCGTTGGAATGGCAGGAAATATGCGGCTGCGATGTTCGTTTGATAGTGCGTCAATCCGCGCACAGTTCTTATTGAGAACCATTCGCTGAGGTATCAGTTACTACTGATCGTGCTGAGCTTCTGATTAACTCGGGTTTGCACTTCGATATAGTACTGCAGTTCTTCGTCGGTCAGCGAACCATCGTCCACGGCATCGAACTTTTGCACCATGTCGCTGTACTGCTTGGTCCACTTGGCGTAGTCGGCAAGCATGGAAACCGGATGACCTTCGGAGTTGTACTTGTTCATGAAGTCCACGTAATCGTTCATGGTTTTCTCGTAGCTATCCATTGCGGTCTTGAAATCGCTTTCGGATAGGCTGGAAGACGCATTGGAGTCGGTGTTCGCGGAATCATCAGAGGCTGTGGAATCATCGGTAGAGGAATTTGAGGAGTCTGAAGATTCCTCAGGCGGGTAGATGGAAATATCCATCACATCCGTGTTGTATTCATTCACCGACGCATGCACACTGTAGCCGGCTGCATTCTTAGCTGTAAACGCCTCGTCGGACTTGGAATAGTCGACTGTAAAGCCCTTGTCCTGCAATGCCTTTACATAAGCCGTATATGCAGTGGAATCCGTATCGCATACGGAGATGGAGAACAGGCTGGAGCTTTCGCTTTCGATCTTACCGGTGGCGGATTGTGGTTGCGGCAGCTGTGCGACCAGGTCAGAGGACGGCCAGCTGTACGCTTTGCACGTCACCTTCATGGATTCCTTGAATGCTGCATCATCGGTTGCGCTCTTAGCGCCGGCGCGCACAATGCCAACGCCGCCGATAATCAGCGCCACTGCGGTAATGCCGACTGCCACCCAAGCGAGTATGCGGCCTTGAACTTTGCCGTCCTTGCGAGTTACGTAGAGGGAGAAGCCAGACAGTAATACCGGCAAGAGCGCGAAAAATACAAGCATGGACCAGGAATTCATGCCAAGGAATGTGGTCAGCAGAAATACCGCTGCCACAATAATGGCGAAAATCGCGAGTTTTGAAGTCTTCTTATGCGGCTTTGGTTGCTGAATGGCAGGATTGTTCGTTGGAATTCCTGTAGGGTTAGCGGGTCCGTTCGGATACACAATTGGTGTAGTGGGTTGGCTGGGCTGCCCGTTCGGTTGATGTGCCGGAGCCGGCTGATTGAATTGATTGGTCATAGTATCTTCTCTCCTTTCCAATCAAAAGCCACTAATCTCGCGGAAATTATTGCGTAGAACCAAACAGCATTCCTCAGCTGGCTGCTGAATTGCTCAGTTGCCAACTGAATTTCAGGGAATTTGTTTGATGGCTGACTCTGCTCGCCTGCAATACAGCGGTATAAAGGAAGGCATGAGAACGAACGGTACTTCAGGCGAGAAAATCCTTACCGAAGAACTGCTGGACCGGTTACTTGCCAGCAACAGCATCGAGGCATATCTGGATGAGGAGAAAATCAAGGACCGCGAGCTGGTTGATTATCTGCAGTTTCTGTTGGCTCGGCATGGTCTAAAACGTGCTGATGTGGCTCGAGCATCCGGCCTGAACGCCACGGTGGTGTATGACATTTTCGCCGGTAAGAGCAGGCCTGGACGCGATCATGCGATTATGCTGGCGTTCGGTTTGCGGTGTGATGTGCGGGAAACCCAGCGTGTGCTGCGCTTTGCCGGTGTATCCGAACTGTGGTGCCGGCAGCGTCGCGATGCCATTATCTTATGGTGTGTGCAGCAGGGTTTCGATCGGGCGTCTACGGATGATGAACTGCATCGATTTGGCGAACCGACGTTGCTGAGTGTGGATTAGCATAGAGAAAAGTATGGAGCGTGCAATGTTTGCAATGCTCCAGAAACTAAGCGATTGCGGCACTGGGGGAGGGGCGCGTCATGGATGATATGCAAACAATGCATGCCATGATGCTGGACGATGCCTACCATGTTGAGCAAGTGTTGGCGAACGGACAGTATGGTATTACCGAGCTGGTTACGCTCGATGGTACCGGCCCGTTTGTTCGTAAAAAGATTCCTCTGCAATTCGCGCGCAGACGCTTATGGTCAACGATTGCCGAATGCCGTTCGCCACGCTTGCCGCAGATTGAAGCCACATACGAACTGCCTGACTGGTTTGTGGTGATTTACGATTACGTGCAAGGCGTCACGCTCGAACAGTACATGGCCGAGCGCGGACGTTTATCTGCTGATGCGGCGATTCGCATTGTTGCGCAATTGTGCGAAGCGGTAGATGAATTGCATCGATGTGACATCGTGCACCGCGACATCACCCCGGCGAATATCATCATGGCCGCTGACGGCGTGCATCTTATTGATTTTGGCATTGCGCGCGAACACAATGGCACTGATGGAGCGAATGGCATGCCGCGCTCGCATGATACGACCACGCTGGGTACCTGGGGCTTTGCAGCTCCGGAGCAGTATGGTTTTGCGTCCACTGATGCTCGTAGCGACGTGTATGCCATCGGATGTGTATTGGGATTTTTGGTTACCGGTGTGCAGCCTTCAGATAAGAATCACTATGAGCGGCTGCTTGCGGATGCTGATGTGGTTGATTCGCGCATTCGCGCCATTGTGCAGCAGGCATGTGCGTTTGAGCCGAGTGCTCGACCGCAGGATGCTGCGGCTTTGCGTCGATTGCTGTATTCCGCGAATGCTGGATCGACAGGCGCGCATGGCAGTGGGGAAGCGCCTGATGCAGTAGATGGGAGTGCCACGCAGCGTAAACATACGCGATGGGTGATGTGGATTGCTGCGGTGCTGGTAATGGTGCTGATTGTGGCCGGTGGCATTACCGGATATGTGCTGTTGCATGGGAATCTTGGCGGTGGGCTTGCACAATCGAGCCCCGATACGCAAACTTCAACCGGTAAGATTCCTGATAAGAACGGTGGTGATTCATCGTCAGGTTCCTCGGATTCATCGTCGGCTGGCAGTAACGATGTGGAGGAAGCGCTGCAGAACAATCCTCTCGAACTGACCGAATCCGGTTGGTCGGCACCAAACGGGTATGTGGAATATGCGCTTGCTCTGCGTAATACAGACACTACACATGCCGTGCAATTCCCTCAGGTCACGGTTACCGGTAAAAGCGCCGATGGGTCGGTGATGTTTTCGCATACGCAGGTGTTCGCTATTGTGTATGCCTCGGAGACTGCGTATTTCGCCGGGCAGGCCGGGGACGGCGAGAAGCCGGCGAGTGTGGAATTCACGATGGAGACACCATCGGCAGATGATTTGTTGGATACCGGTGGCGCGGAGTCGTTCACTGTTCGGGGAGCCAAAGCACGCAAGATCGATTTAGGTGGCACGACCTTTAGCGGGGAAGTGGTGTGCGAGCGTGATGATGATAACGGCAAAGGTTTGTATGCGGATGACATCAGTGTGACGCTTGTTTTGCGTGATGCTAAGGGGCGAATCGTGTTCGGACGCAATGCCTATGTTGCCAAACCAGCCAAAGGCAGTGCCAAGGCGTTTTCCATCGAGACATATGATCTGCCGGCGTATGCATCATACGATGTGTACGCGCATGTGTACTAGAGCATTAGGGTACGGTATTGATGTATCGTTACATCAAAAGTGTGCTCTACTGACGTTGAGGTAGGGGAGGGCCTTATGGCATTCGTGACCATTCGAGATATTGCGCAGGAAGCTGGCGTTTCCGTCACGGCGGTTTCGCAGATTTTGCATGATAAGGGCCGTTTCTCTGAGCAGACACGCGAACTGGTGCGTCAGACCGCTGAACGATTGGGGTATGTGCCCGATCAGCGTGCTCGCGCGATGCGCTCGGCCTCGACTCAGACTGTAGGGCTTCTGGTGCCGGATCTGCGTAACCAGTATTTTGCCGACATGGTTTCCTCGATGGAGGAGGAACTATATAGACGAGGTTTCACTACGTTGATTGGTTCCTATGGGGAGCGAGTGGACAGGCAGGATGCATTCCTGCGCAGTCTGCTCGGCCAGCGCATCGACGGGGCTATCGTCGTGCCACAGGGCGGGCTTTCCCAAGGATTGCAACTGCTGATTGAACGTAAGCTGCCATTGGTGTTCGTGGATCGCCTTGTGCCGGGGGCGGATAATGTGCCATTTGTGGTGTCTGACCCCAGGCCTGGACTGGAGGAAGCGCTGGATCAGCTGGCCAAACTTGGGCATCGTGTGATTGGATTCGTTGCTCATTCCGCATTGGGCTCATTCAGTGTGAATGAGCGTGCGAAGGCATTCTCTGCTGCGATTCGCGAACGGATTCCTAGTGGAACCGGAGTGGTGGTCGATTGCAATTCCACGGTCGAATCGAGGTCTTCAGCGTTGGAACGTTTGCATAATGCAGGGGTAACGGCGATTATTTGCGCCTATTCGCCGGATGCCATCACAATGCTGGGGCTGTTGCAGGAAAGGGGCATCGCAATTGGCGATGCAGTGTCATTGGTTTCCTTTGATGACATTGCGGCATTCCGTTTGATGATTCCGCAGGTGTCGGTGATTTCTCAGCAGGCCGATGAAATGGGGCGGCTTGGCGTCGAAATGCTGATACGGCGTATCGCTTCGGGAACCGAAGCGGCCGCGCATACGCACTATGTGCCCACGATATTGCATATGCGCGGATCATGCGGTATCGCAGTCGCATGATGTTTGGTCTGACGCACCGGTTAGCAAGAGTGTCTGCTATGGATTGGGGAGTTTGTCGGCCTGATACGTACATAGGTTGGGTACTGTCGTGCTGATATGCAACACGCTGAAAAGGTCAATGGTTATTTGACAATGGTGATTTAACGTTTTATCTTTGATGTTGTTAGATGATAAAACGTTAAAGCAAAGGCTCTTAGAGAGGCGGAAACGCTCGTCATCACCGGTCATGGAAGACCGGTTCAACGCCATCAATGAAGAAAGGCAAACTTAATGAAGAAGCTCATTCTCGACCTCGATACCGGTGTGGACGACGCTCTCGCCATCTCCTATGCGCTCGGCAGCCCGGAGGTCGAACTCATCGGCATCACCGGCACCTACGGCAACGTGCTGCTCGATCAAGGTGTGCGCAATGCGCTAGCCATTACCGACCTGCTTGGTCACCCTGAAGTCAAGGTCTATAAGGGCCTGCCGCATTCCAGCACCACCGATTCCTTCGAAGTGCTCGACATTTCTGCTTTTATCCACGGCGAGAACGGTATCGGTGACGTGGATATTCCAGATTCGCCGCGTCAGCCGGAAATCGAATCCGCGGTGGATTTCATCATCGATGCGGTGAAGACCTACGGCAAGGACTTGATCTACGTGCCTACTGGTCCAATGACCAACATTGCTGCTGCTCTCAAGAAAGCCCCTGAAATCAAGGATGAAATCGGCAACATCGTGCTCATGGGTGGCGCACTGACCGTGCCGGGCAACTGCAACGCTTGCATGGAAGCCAATATTTCCCAGGATCCGGAAGCGGCGAACGAACTGTTCCATTCAGGTGCTCCTGTCACTATGGTCGGCCTTGACGTAACGCTGCGCACGCTGCTGACCTATAAGGAAACCCAACAGTGGCGTGATCTTGGCACCAAGGCTGGTGAGTTCCTCGCGGACATGACGGACTTCTATATCAAGGCCTATGAGACCACGTCGCCACACCTCGGTGGCTGCGGTCTGCATGATCCCCTCGCCGTGGCGGTGGCCATCGACCCAAGCCTTGTCACGCTGCTGCCACTCAATATGAAAGTCGATCTGGAAGGCCCGACCCGCGGCCGTACCATCGGCGACGAAACCCGTTTGAGCGAACCGGCCGACACCACCAAAGCCGCCGTGCAGGTTGACGTGCCCCGCTTCCTCAACGAATTTATGACCCGCATCACTAACCTCGCCAAGGCCGCCGAGTAATATCACCATCGCATATATATAAGGATTTCCATCATGTCGAATACCGCAACTGTGCCCGCAACCGCATCCGCTGATCCGTGGGCTGATCCGGAAACCAGCAGCAGCATGGCCGTCAAGGCTCTGATTCCACTGCTCATCACCTTCATCCTCGGCACCCTGTGCCTGCAAGGCTTCAATCTGGTCTTCACCCAGGTCGGAGCCGACGTTGGCGCACCGGCGCAGGCCTCGCTGATCACCGCCATCCCCGGCATCGTGCTCGGCATCGTCTGCTTCATCTACGGCTCGCTCGGCGACTTCGTCTCCCTGAAGAAGCTCGTGGTCGTGGGCCTCATCACCCTGTTCATCGGTTCGATTTTCGGCTTCGTGGCGAACTTCTTCTTTGCCGCAAACCTGTGGACTGTAATCATCGCCCGCGTATTGCAGACCGCAGGCGAACAGGTGGCTGGTTCCGCCTTCCTCGTGGTGGCCAGCAAGTACCTGAAGCCATCGCTAAAGGTGATTTTCTTCGGCCTGTTCACCGCTGGCTACCAGCTGTCCGCCTCCATTGGCGTATTCGCAGCCGGTATCCTGAGCTCCATCGCATGGCAGTACCTGTTCCTCATTCCTTCCGTCACCATCGTTTTCCTGCCGCTGCTGCTCAAGAACCTGCCGGATAAGCAAGGCAATGGCGAGAAGGTGGATTGGCTCGGCTTCACCATCTTCGGCGTGGCCACCGCATTCCTCACCCTGTTCTTCTCCTACATGGCATGGTGGATGCTGTTCGTGGCCATCGCTCTGTTCGCGGTCTTCGCTGTATACATCACCAAGGCTGCCAAGCCGTTCGTGACGCCGGACTTCTTCAAGAACAAGCGTTGGTTGTGCGCCATCAGCCTGATTCTGGTGTTCTACTTCACCAACTACTTCATCTCCCCGATGTTCAACGCCATCGGCACCACCATCTACGGCATGACCACCACGCAGGTCTCCCTGCACATCGTGTTCGCCTTCCTCGTGGCTGCCGCGTTCGGCATCTGCTCGGGCGGCATCGTGGGCAAGATCGGCATCCAGCGTGCACTGCCCATCGCCGGCACGCTGATGGCTGTGGGCTTCATCGCTTCCGGTCTCGCGGTCAACTCCGGATTCGTGGTGCTGACCCTGTGCGCATGCTTCTTCTACGCAGGCTGCGGCCTCATGTACTCGCCGGTCGTCACCACCGTGCTCGGCACCCTGTCCGCTGACGAGTCCGGCCGCGGCGTAGGCATGAACGATCTGGCCATGAACGTCAGCCCTTCCATCGGCATTGCACTGTTCTCCAGCCTCATGGGCTCGCAGGCGTTCTCCGGATTCAGCGTGATTGGTGCCTCCGGTGCGGCCGCCAGCTACTCCAACATCCTGATTCTCGCCGGTTGCGCGCCGATTCTCGGCCTGATCGTGTTCTTCGCATTCCGCAAGAAGATCTACACCGAAAAGTAAGCAATACTTCCGATGGACCCATCGGACGGCTGTAATACTACGGCCGAATACCAGTAGCCATACCAAGGCCGTTGGGCCGGTCTTATATCCGGTTCAACGGCCGTTTTTATGCGATTTCCATCCAATCCACCTCACGAAAAGGCAACTCTCATGTCTGATTCCGTTTCTTCTCTCTTCCCTTCCACTGCCACTTCCGATGTTGATGTGCTTGCCTTGCTCGACCGTATTCACGGTTCGGTCAGCGTGGTCGGCTCAATGAACGCTGATTACACCGTCGCCGCACAGCGGCTTCCGGGCCCAGGTGAGACGGTTGCAGGCGGACCGTTGCAGATCTTGCCCGGTGGCAAGTCCGGCAACCAGGCTGCTGCGGCCGCGCGCATAGGAGCCAATGTGCACATGTTCGGTGCAGTCGGCTCGGATAACAACGCTGATTTTCTGCTCGGAGCTTTGACCGATGCCGGTGTGGATATTGCCAATGTGCGTCGCGTGTCTGGTCCAAGCGGCACCACCGTCATCATGGTGGATGCGGCGGGGGAGAACGCCATCGTGTACTCACCGGGCTCCAATGCACAAGTCACCGTGGACTATATCGAAGCCTCACGCGAGGCATTGACCAGTGCCAGTGTGCTCGGTTTGTGTTTGGAAAGCCCTATGGAAGCTGTGACGGCGGCGGCACGCATGTGCCATGAGGCCGGAGTCAAGGTGCTGCTCAATAATTCACCGTTCACGCCGGTCTTGTCTGCCGAACTTATTGAAGCCTCCGATGTGCTGTTGGTCAACGAACATGAGATGGTGCAGTTGCTGGGAATCACCGCGCCTGAGAATGATGATTGGTCAGCGTTTGACTGGGAAGCCGCGCGGCAGCGTATGCACGAATACGGGTTCGAGCAGGCGATAGTCACCTTAGGCGGTGATGGTTCGATGGTGTTGGACTCCACTTGCACGCGCATTGCACCAGTGAAGGTCGATGCCGTGGACACCACCGGGTGCGGCGACTCGTTCATGGGCACTGTGCTGGCGGGGCTCGCTTCCGGCTTGGAACTACGCGAGGCAGCCAGCTTGGCATCATATGTTTCCGCCTATGCAGCCACCGGTTATGGTGCTCAGGCGTCCTATGGCACGGCAGCGCAGATTAGGGAGCGCTTCGCCGCCACCGCAGCGAATCATTCTCATTAAGAACTGTGCGGGGATTGTGTACACAATCGAACAAAATCACATTGCCATAATCGTTGGAATTGCGGGAATGATGTGGCTACGATGTTCGTTTGATAGTACGTCAATCCCCGCACAGTTCTTAATGAGAACCATTCGCTGCGGGGTCTAGGAGGACCAACCATGGCACAGGGGCAGCAGCAAAAGCCGACTTCGATTGAGGTGCGTGGCGCTCGCGTGCATAATCTCAAGAACATCGATGTCGACGTGCCATTGGGAGAGCTGGTCGGTATCGCTGGCGTCTCCGGCTCCGGCAAAAGCTCGCTGGCACTGGGCGTGCTCTATGCAGAAGGGTCCCGCCGATATCTTGAAGCGCTCTCCACCTATACGCGGCGGCGCCTAACCCAAGCCTCCCGCGCGCAGGTAGACGAAGTGCTGCATGTGCCAGCTGCGCTCGCCTTGCACCAGCGGCCGGCGGTCCCTGGCATTCGCTCGACCTTCGGTACCATGACCGAATTGCTGAATGGCCTCCGTTTGCTGTTCTCCCGCTGTGCTTCGCATGTTTGCCCGTATTGCGGCGCTCGCCAGCAGCCCACATTGAATGTGGCCGCTGAACTGCCGATTACCTGCGCAAGCTGCGGCAAGGAATTTCATGCTCCGGGCGCAGAATCACTGGCATTTAATTCAGCCGGCGCATGCCCGACCTGCTCAGGCACTGGCATTGTGCGCGAAGTAAATCGTGCGGCTTTGGTACCGGATGAATCCAAAAGTATTGACGATGGGGCCGTACTGCCGTGGGGTTCCCTGATGTGGGATCTGATGAAACAGGTCTGCGGTGCAATGGGCGTACGTACCAATGTGCCGTTCAAGGAACTGACATTTGAAGAGCGGGACATCGTCTTCAATGGTCCGGCCGTCAAAAAGCACATTCTGTACCGGCCAAAGAAAGGCGACGATTTTGCCGAGCTTGACTTCACCTATTACAACGCGGTCTACACGGTGGAAAATGCGCTTGCCAAAGCCAAGGACGAGCAGGGGCTGAAGCGTGTGGCGAGGTTCCTGCAGGAAAAACCATGCCACGACTGCGGTGGTACGAGACTGAGCGCAGCGGCCCGAGCGCCGGAAATCCGTGGGATAAATCTGGCTCAAGCAACTGCCAAAACCTTGGATGACGCGGTGACATGGGTGAAGGACGTGCCAGAGTTCTTGCCTGCCGACATGCGCCCAATGGCCAAAAATATTTGCGAATCATTCCTTGACGTGGCCAAACGATTGCTTGAGCTTGGGCTTGGTTATCTTTCGCTTGACCGCGCCGGTGCGACCCTGTCCACCGGCGAACGGCAGCGCGTGCAGCTGGCACGAGCAGTGCGCAACCGCACCACCGGCGTGCTGTATGTGCTGGATGAGCCATCCATCGGCTTGCATCCCTCGAATGTAGACGGCCTGCTCGGTGTGATGCACGATCTGGTGGCAGACGGCAACTCCGTGGTCGTAGTCGATCATGATGTGCGTGTACTCAAAGCCGCCGACCATCTTATTGAAATGGGCCCGGTCGCCGGTGCCGACGGTGGTCATGTAATTGCGCAGGGGACTGTTAAACAGGTGGCTCATAGTTCGCACAGCCGTATTGCGCCATTCCTGAGCGAAGACGGGCAGCAGCGGATTCGAGCGCGAGTTACTGAAGACATATTTGCCAATGGCCGCATCCATATGGAAACCAGCCCGCTGCACACCGTCAAGCCGCTGACTGTGGATATTCCGCGCGGGCGGCTCGTGGCCATTACCGGCGTCTCCGGCTCCGGTAAAACCACAATGGTGTTGGAATCACTGATTCCGGCGTTGAAAGCCGCGGCTGCTGGAGAAGCGTTGCCGCAACATGTGCACGCACTGCAGGCGGAAGGCATTGTGCGAGCCAATCTCATTGACGCCACACCAATCGGTGCCAATGTTCGCTCCACTGTGGCCACCTATGCCGGCATCCATGATGAATTACGTCGGGCATTCGCACGCTGTGAGGAAGCCAAGGCCGCTGGCTATAAAGCTGGTGACTTTTCCTATAACACCGGTCGACTGCGCTGCCCCACCTGCGATGGCACCGGTTCGATTTCGCTCGACGTGCAGTTCCTGCCGGATGTAACTATCGCTTGCCCGGACTGCCGGGGTTCTCGGTATGCGCCGGAAGCCGGCAACATTCATCGACCGGTGAAGAATCTGAAACCCAAGGCCGGCCGGAAGTCTGCGGCTAGTGCAACGGATGTGCTCGACGCGTCACATTCGCTGACAATGCCTCAGTTGATGTCAATGAGCGTGGACGAGGCATTGGCCGTGACCGCCGATATGCGTAAAGTGCATGCTCGGCTCACCACCTTGCATGATTTGGGACTCGGATACCTGACGCTCGGAGAACCAACGCCGGCCCTTTCCGGCGGCGAGGCACAACGGCTCAAGCTCGCCAGCGAAATGGGTCGCGCACAATCCGATGCAGTGTTTGTTTTCGACGAACCGACCATTGGACTGCACCCGCTGGACGTGCAGGTGTTGCTCAGCGTATTCGATCGACTGGTGGCAAGCGGTGCCACGGTTGTGGTCATCGAGCATGATTTGGACGTCATCGCCAATGCCGACTGGGTGATTGATTTGGGGCCGGGCGGCGGCGAAGCAGGTGGACACATCGTGGCCACTGGTACGCCCGAACAAATCGCGGCAAATCCAGCGAGCATCACCGGCAGATATCTTAACGTGCTCTAACCTCTACAGCACTTTTCGCGCGAAAAGTGTGTATGAAGGCCGGTACAGGCAAGATTTGCGTACGTTTCGCACGAAAAGAGCGGTAGGGAGTGGGGTTCGTGCCTCGCATGGCGGGCGAAAGGCGGAGCTTGGGCGCGGTGGGGGAGTAGGATAACCGGCGTGAATCAGGTACATGGCATCAAACGCGCAAGTGCGGACGCAAAGTACCATCAGATGACCGAACAGCCGATTCCCTCGCTGATTCTGACGCTGAGCGTGCCGGCGGTCGTCTCCAACCTGGTAACTACCGCCTATAATCTGACTGATACATTCTTCATCGGCCAGCTGGGCACTTCGCAGTCGGGCGCAATTGGTATCGCGTTCTCCATCATGACCGTGCTGCAGGCGTTAGGCTTCTTCTGCGGGCAGGGTGCCGGCAATTCTTTGAGCCGCGAACTCGGCAAGCGCGACATCGATCGCGCGTCCAAACTGCTGGCCATTGGATTCGTGGCGGCGTTCAGCTTCGGTTTGCTGGTGGCGATTATCTGCCTCGCGACTCTGCGGCCTCTGGTGATGCTGCTGGGTTCCACGGCCACCATCGCCCCATACGCCGTGCAATATCTGACGCCGATTCTGGTGGCCGCACCTTGCGTGTGCGGCTCATTTGCATTGAACGGATTGCTACGATATCAAGGCCAATCCGCGTATGGCATGATCGGACTGGTCACCGGCTCGCTACTCAATTTCCTGCTGGCACCGCTGTTCATTTTCGTGCTTGACATGGGTATTTTCGGTGCGGGTCTTGCCACAGGCGTCTGCCAGACGGTGAGCTTCATCATCCTCGTGGTGATGAGCGCGAAGTTCGGTGTGCTGAAGCTTTCGCTACGCAACTTCAAACCGGACCCGTTGCTGCTGCGCGAGATCCTGGGCGGCGGTCTACCGTCGCTGATCCGTCAAAGCGCGGGTTCCATCGCCACCACATGTGTGAATATCGCCGCCAACCCGTTCGGCGACGCCGCCATCGCCGGCATGGCCATTGTGATGCGCATCATGCTGGGTGTCAACTCGGTGATCATCGGTCTCGGCCAAGGATTCCAGCCAGTGTGCGGCTACAACTATGGCGCTGGTAAATTCCATCGCGTGCGCGAGGGATTCTGGTTCTGCGTCAAGCTATCGACTGTGGTTCTGGTGGTACTGGGAGCGCTGATTTGGGTGATTGCTCCGCAGCTGGTGGAGATCTTCCGTTCCGACCCTGCCGTGGTGGCGGTAGGCGTGGCCGCACTGCACTTCCAGTGCCTGTCGGTGGCACTGAACGGTGTGAACATGATGGGCAATATGATCAGCCAGACGCTTGGCAAAACCGGCATCGCCTCATTCCTCGCGGTTTGCCGCACAGGATTATATCTGGCGCCGGTGGTGCTGATTCTGCCGCAATTCATGGGCGTCACCGGCGTGGAGGTGGCGCAGACGGTTTCCGACGTGCTGACTTTTATTACCACCGTGCCATTCATGAGGTATATCTTGCATAAGTTCCTCGCACAGAATCGCGCCTAGCGGCAAGTGTGCGGGGGAAAAGGGACATTCCCGCATGGTTCTTATTGAGAACGATTCGCTGCGGGGTAGGAGAGAGCAATGGGACAATTTGGCGTAATGATCGGCCAGCTGGTCGGCTTCTTCATCATGCTGATGGTGGGCTACGGCTGCGTGCGTCTGCGCTTCTACGGCAAAGTGGCGCTGGACGGCATGTGCTCGCTGCTGCTCAACGTGCTGATTCCAGTGCTGGTGTTCTCCAATGCCGTGGATGGCACTGATCGCTCGCATCTGGAAGCCAACTGGGGCGTGATGCTGCTGACCGCCGTGATGTACGGGCTGTTGATCCTGGTGTTTTGGGTGCTTGCTCATGTGCTGCGGCTCAAAGGTTCACGCAGCCATATTTTCCAGGCCTCGCTGATTTTCGGCAACGCCGGATTCATCGGCATTCCGCTGATTATGGCGCTGTTCCCGAAGGAAGGCGCGATTTACGTGGCGCTGATGTCCATCATCGATCAGGCGCTGCTGTGGACGTACGGTGTATGGCTGTGCGAGCCGGTGAAGGAAATCGGGAAAAGCCATGAGGCGCAAGGCGTTGGCGTGGGTACCTGGTTCCGCGAGCTTGGCTCCCATGTGCTTGGACTGCTACGGCGCTTCGTCAATCCGGCCTTCATCGGTGTGATGATCGCGCTTGCTTTGATTCTGCTAGGAGTCAAGGTACCGCAGATTATTCTGAAGCCGCTGCATACCATCGGCAATATGGCTACGCCGATGTCCCTCATTTATCTGGGCGGTCTATTCGCACTGACTCGCTGGTGGAAGGTGCTGAAACGTTATGAACTGTATGTGGGGCTCGTCGCCAAGATGATTGTGTTCCCGCTGGCTTTTTACGCATTGCTTACCGCCGTTGTGGCGGCGTTGCCATTCGCTGTGCCGATCACCCATGACATGTTGCTGATGATTACGGTGATTGCAGGCCTTCCTACCATGACCACCATCGCGATGTTCACGGGACGAAAAGACAATATGCCTGAATACGCGGTGGGATTCGTGCTGGTGAGTACGCTGTTCTCCCTGTGCTCGTTGGCCGTGGTTTCCGCAATCGTCTTTTAGACTAACGGGCGACGGTCGATGCGACGATGTCAATGTTGATGAACTGCCGGCCGGAACTCCTGCGTTGACGAAGACGGCAAGGGGTGACTAGACTTGTAGAAACGTTTCGACAATGCATCGAAAGGATGTGCAATGGCGGGCATCAAGGATGTGGCGGCGCTGGCAGGGGTTTCGATCAGCACGGTTTCGTATGTCATGAGCGGCAAGCGCTCGATTGGTGAGGCAACCAAGGCCAAAGTGATGGCGGCGGCGAAAAAGCTCAATTATATGCCCAATGCGCAGGCCCGCAACCTGCGCGGTGAACCTACCAAAGTGCTGGCGTTGAGCTCGCCGATTCATGAATACACCGATTACTCCAATTATGCGGTGTTCTTCTTTGCTCTCGCCATGCGGGCCAAGCGCTATGGATATGACATTCTGCTGCTCATGCATGAGTATGGTGATCAGGAACTCACGCGTATCGCCTCGAGTGGTATGGTCGACGGCATTCTGCTGCTGGACGTGGTGATGTGTGATGCCCGTGCCGATGTGGCCAGGACCCTGGATCTGCCGGTAGTCGCGGTTGGCTACCCGAGCAACTCCGATGGCATCTATTCCGTGGACCTGGACTTCGAACGCATGGGGCGTGAGGCCATTGAAAAGGCGTATGCATTGGGCCACCGCCATGTGCTGATCGCGGGAACTGACCAAAGCGCTTACGAGGACGGTTCGAATTATCTGGTGCGTTTTCGTGACGCGGCCGCGAAAAAGGGCGACGATCTTGGTGTTTCCGTATTGTTCAAACCCTCCACCGGATTTGGACGCGACGATGTGAATCTGATGCTGGACGAGGCCCTTTCCGAAGATCCCGATATCTCGTTGATTATCTGTCAGACCAATGCCGTGCATATCACCAATGTGCTCAATGCGTTGCATATGCGTGGATTGCGGGTGCCTGAGGATGTCTCAGTGCTCGCCGCCTGCACATATGGTCTGGGCTCGCTGCCTCGCAAGGTCGATGAGTTGCCGATGCTGCCGAATGAGACGTGTTCTCGCGCCGTGGACATCATGATGGAGGTGCTGCAAGGCAAGCGCAATGATGTGGGTCATGTGGAGCTGCTGCCCTCCCGGTATCAGGCTCGGGGCACCGTGGCCGCGCACTGATTGCGTGTCTGCTGGTGCATTATCGTTCGCGCTATTGCCGTTTCGGTGGTGTCGCGCGGTAGCGTTGATAGGCGTTTCGTTCAGACTTCCATGTTTTTTTGGGGGGGTGCGATCGGAACGCCTTTGCTGTATAGTGCCTGATTCCCGCTGAGATTAAGCTATTACGTGTTTCGACGGCTTTTCGTCCACCCGAGTATTTCGAATCGTTTCGACTGTGGGTGTGGGCTATTGGTTTGCTTCGGTGGAATACTTCTTTGTTTCGTTTTATGTTCGCATATGTTCAATAGGTAGAAGAGTCTGAAAAGCCTTATTTCGTCTATATCATGAACAATTTCATAGTGAGCGTTCACAGAAGGCTGTTATCGCTCATATTGTTTATTCACTGAATTAAGTTATCGAAATCAATCGAAATAATTTGCGCGCGATGTTATCAATCCGTTATCTTAATAACTGAAAACATTCGAATCGTTTCGAAGCTTTTCAATCAGTAATGGCGCTGAATAAGGAGAAAAGATGAAAGCTACTCGCAAATTTGTCGCTGCAGCTCTCGCAGTAGCCACCATGATCGGCATGGCAGGCTGCGGTGGCAGCGAAACGGCTCAGGAGGAGAACCCCACCTCCATCAAGATCTGGCACTACGAGGAAGACAATGGCGCTCAGGGCAAGGCCTGGGCCAAGGCCATGGAGATCTTCGAGAAGGAGACCGGTGTCAAGGTCGAATTCGAAAAGAAGTCCTTCGAGCAGATTCGCCAGAACGCTTCCCAGATCCTGAACTCCGACGAAGCCCCGGACGTCATGGAATACAACAAGGGCAACGCCACCGCCGGCCTGCTTGCCAGCCAAGGCCTGCTGAGCAACCTCAACGACTATGTCTCCAAGTACAACTGGGACAAGAAGGTCTCCGGCTCCCTCGCCGACACCGGCAAGTACAACGAGCAGGGCATCATGGGCTCCGGCGATTGGTACGGCATCACCAACTACGGTGAAGACATCGTCATGTACTACAACAAGGACATGTTCGACAAGTACGGCATCGCCATCCCGACCACCATGGATGAGCTCGAAGACGCCATGCAGAAGTTCGTGGACGCCGGCGTGACCCCGCTTTCCGAAGGCGTTGCCGAATACCCGCTGCAGCACCTCTGGTGGCAGCTGGTCCTGCAGAAGGCCTCCGACAAGTTCCTCAAGGCCTACGAGATGTACGACGGTGATGTCGACTGGCAGGGTGAGGCGACCACCTACGCCACCAAGACCATCAAGGATTGGGTTGACAAGGGCTACATCTCCAAGGATTCCACCGGCCTGAAGGCCGAGGACGCCGGCCAGAACTTCATCAAGGGCAGCTACCCGATGTTCTTCTCCGGTACCTGGTGGTTCGGCCGCTTCCAGTCCGACATGGCCAACACCAACTGGACCTTCTCCCTGTTCCCCGAATCCAAGAAGGTCGTCGGCTCCTCCGGCAACATCTGGGTCATCCCTGAGAACTCCAAGCGCAAGGACCTCGCCGCCAAGTTCATCGACATCACCCTGAGCGAAGAAGTCCAGAACCTCATGGGCAACTCCGGTGGCCTGCCGATCGCTGCTGATCCGGACAAGATCACCGACGAGAAGACCAAGGAACTCATCACCTCCTTCAACGGCGTATTGAAGGACAACGCCCTCGGCTTCTACCCGGATTGGCCGACCTCCACCTTCTACGACGAGCTCAACTCCTCGCTGCAGGAGCTGGTCAACGGCACCTCCGATGTCAAGACCGTGCTCGGCCAGATGGAAGACAACTACAACAAGGGTGTTGAAGCCGCTGGCGTCAAGCAGCAGTAACAACGAGTTTTCCCCTTCCTCCTCCAACACAACCAGGGTTTTGCCGGCTTTCCTCCAAATTCCTAAGCCGGCAAACCCGCCTTTTACCTTTCATTTCTTTCAGGCCCGGCGTGAGCCTACCCAAAATCAAGCCACTCGCACATCGCAGTGCCAAATTCCAATACCAATGACGTTAACGGAAGTGAGCCGTTATGAGCGCAACAGCGAACACCAAGAAGCATGTGCAGGATGCCACTGCACGTGAGAAGGGAATGTCCCGCATTCCGGGCAGTCCATCAAGCCGATTCTGGCTGTACCTGATTCCAGGCTTCGTCATGCTGCTGTGGATCATCGTGATCCCGGCTGTGTGGAACATCTATCTAAGCTTCACTAACTACCGCGGCATCAAGCCGCCGACCTTCGCGGGCCTGACCAACTGGGCCCGACTCATGAAGGACACCACCTTCTGGACCTCGTTCCGCAATTCCATCTGGATGATCATCGCCATGGTGGTCATCCCGATTCTGCTCGGTCTGATCCTCTCCTCCCTCGTCTTCGACGTGGTACAGAAGAAGTTCGGCCCGAAGGCCGCATCCACGATGCGCGCCATCTACTACTTCCCGCAGCTGCTGCCTATCGCAGTCGCATCCCTGGTCATGGGCTGGATCTTCCGCCCAGAAAACGGCGCACTGAACGCTCTGCTTGAAGCCATAGGCCTTGGCAATCTCCAACATGACTGGCTCGGCAAACCGGATACGGCATTGATCTTCCTGATGCTCATCATGATCTGGATTCAGGTGGGCTACCCGCTGGTCATCTTCATGTCCGGCCTGCAGCGCGTCGATCCGGAACTGTATGAAGCCGCAAGCCTCGATGGCGCCAACTGGTGGCAGCGCTTCCTCGCCATCACCCTGCCGTCCATCAAGCCTGAGATCTTCGTGGTGGCCCTGACCTGCACCATCGCAGCCTTGAAGGTGTTCGGCCCGGTCTACATGCTGACCAAGGGCGGTCCGGGCACCAGCACCATCGTGCCGTCCTACTACTCGTACGTTCAGTTCTTCCAGTCGCAGCAGGTTGGCTACGGTGCCGCGATTGCTACCGCTCTGACCATCGTCATCATCATTGTGGCCGTTGTGTTCACCAACCTTCAGGAGAAGGTTGCAAAGGAAGATGAGGAGTAGACCATGACTTCTGCAACTGCACGCAAAATGAATATTCCCAGGGCCCACAAGAACCGCACGGTCGGCGACTGGACGATCATGGTGCTGCTGATCATTGGCGGCCTGATCATGCTTTTCCCGTTCATCGTCCTGCTGCTCAACGCATTCAAGACCACCGCCGACTACAACGCCTCCGGCCCTCTGGCCTGGCCGCATGAGTTCAGCCTCGACGGTCTGGTGAAGTTCTGGACCCGCGTCAATTACCCTGAAAAGCTCTGGAACTCCATCTGGACCTCCGGCCTTGTGGCAATCTTCGCAGTGATCCTGTCCATGTTCAACGCCTTCGCACTCGGCATCGGCCGCGTCAAGGGTCGCCGTTGGATCGTGCTGCTCATCATGCTCGCCAACATGCTGCCGCAGGAAGCCATGCTGTACCCGCTGTACATCATGTTCAAGGAGATCGGCCTGTACAACAGCCCGTGGGCCATCGTCATCATCTTCACGGTGATCCAATCCGCATTCGGCACCTACCTGCTCTCCTCGGTGTACGGCACCTTCCCGAAGGCGATCCTTGAAGCCGCCACCATCGATGGCGCAAGCCGCTGGACCATCTTCAAGGACATCGTGTTCCCGATTTCCAAGCCCACGCTGAGCGTCATGCTCGTGTTCTTCTTCATCTGGACTTGGAACGAATACATGATCCCGATGGCCTTCCTCATCGACAACTCCACCCAGACCATCCCGATTGCAGTCAGCTCGCTGACCGGCGACCGTCTGATGGATGTGACCACCACCGCTGCCGCATCCCTCATCAGCATCGTGCCTACCCTGATCTTCTACTTGATCTTCCAGCGCACGCTGTCCCGCGGCATCACCTCCGGTGCTGTCAAGTAGTGGAATAACGGCCCGAAGTAGCAACCCAGGGTCATAATACAAACCAACATAACCCGATAAACCAAGGTTCCGGCCGGTTCTAATTCCCTGCCGGCCGGAACCGCCTCTCCCACAAGGAGTACAGCAACAATGAAGTTCACCAACGGTTACTGGATGATTCGCGACGGCGTCGAAGCCCTCTACGCGCGTGAAGCCTATGAATTGAGCGCCGATGCCGCTGCCGAGCAGCTCAATGTGCTCGCCACCACATCCGTGGTGCGTGGCCGCTACGATACGTTGAACCTTCCTACATTCGATGTGGACATCACCTCGCCGGCCGAAGGTGTGATCCGTGTGCGTGCGGCACACTGGCTGGGCGCTACCGAATATCCCGGCTTCCCACTCAATGCAGACGAGCCGGGCGACCGCGATTATGTGAGCGTTGCCGCCCACGGTAACGGTGATGGCGAAGTGGGCGTCAACGGCGCGGACGTCACCCTGACCACCGGTGGACTGACCGCCAAGGTCGTCAAGGGCTCACCTTGGAACCTGACCTTCCTCGGTGAAGACGGCAAGGTGCTGACCAAGTCGGAAGGCAAGTCTCTGGCTCGCTTCAAGCTCGGTGCTGAATCCAACGTCACCGCGCAGCCGGTTGGCGAATTCGGCGTGACCATGGATGGCTCCGCCCGCGATGAATCCGACGTGTTCACCGCCATCCAGCTGCACCTCGGCGTGGGCGAGAACGTCTACGGCCTGGGCGAACGCTTCGGCGCCTACGTGAAGAACGGCCAGACCGTCGACATCTGGAATGAGGACGGCGGCACCGCATCCGAGCAGGGCTACAAGGATGTGCCATTCTACATGACCTCCAACGGCTACGGCATTCTGGTCAACAACCGTGGTCACGTCTCCTTCGAAATCGGTTCCGAAAACACCGAAGCCGTGCAGTTCTCCGTGCCGGGTGAAGGCCTTGACTTCTGCGTGATCTACGGCCCGACCCCGAAGCAGATTCTCGACCGCTACACCAAGCTCGTGGGTCGACCGGCCAACGTGCCGGCATGGAGCTACGGCCTGTGGCTCACCACCTCGTTCACCACCAAGTACGATGAGCAGACCATCAACTCCTTCATCGACGGCATGGCCGAGCGCGATATTCCGCTGGCAGCCTTCCACTACGACTGCTACTGGATGCGTGAATTCCACTGGTGCGATTTCGAATGGGACAAGCGCTTCTTCGGCGACATCGAATCCACGCTGAAGCGTCTGCATGAGGACAAGGGCCTGCACATCTGCGCATGGATTAACCCATACATCGGCCAGCGCGGCGACATGTTCAAGGAAGGCCGTGACAAGGGCTACCTCGTCAAGAAGGCCAATGGCGAAGTTTGGCAGACCGACTTCTGGCAGGCTGGCATGGGCTTGGTGGACTTCACCAACCCCGAGGCTCGCGAATGGTTCAAGGGCAAGGTCAAGAAGCTGCTGCATCAGGGCGTGGATGCCATCAAGACCGACTTCGGCGAACGTATCCCGCGCGACGTGGTCTGGTATGACGGCTCCCCGAAGCTCTCCATGCACAACTGGTACACCCAGCTCTACAACCAGACCGTGTTCGAGGCGATCGAGGAAACCTACGGCAAGGGCAACGCCTGCCTGTACGCCCGCTCGGCAACCGTGGGCGGCCAGCAGCAGCCCGTACACTGGGGCGGCGACTGCGAATCCACCTTCAACGGCATGGCTCAATCCCTGCGCGCAGGCCTGTCCCTGACCTCCTCCGGCTTCGGCTTCTGGAGCCACGACATCGGTGGTTTCGAAGGCGCCTTCCCGGATCCGGCCGTCTACAAGCGTTGGGTGGCGTTCGGCCTCCTGGGCTCCCACTCCCGTCTGCACGGCTCCACCGTGTACCGCGTGCCGTGGCTGTTCGACGAGGAAGACAAGAAGAACGGTGTGGAGCTGGTTCCCGGCCAGACCGCCGTGGACGTGGCCCGCAAGTTCACCAAGCTCAAGCTCGAACTCATGCCGTACGTCTACGAGACCGGCCTGAAGCCGCACATCAACGGCACTCCGGTAATGCGTTCCATGTTCGTCGAATTCCCGGATGACCAAACCTGCCGCACGCTGGACCGCCAGTACATGTTCGGCCCGAACTTCCTGGTGGCCCCCGTGTTCACCTACTCCGGCGAAGTCTCCTACTACCTGCCGGAAGGCGTGTGGACCAACTGGCTCACTGGCGAGAAGGCGCAGGGTGGCGTGTGGCGCAACGAGGTGCACGGCTACGATTCCATCCCGCTGTGGGTGCGCGACGGCTCCGTCATCGTCACCAACCCGGGCGAAACCAAGCCGGACCGTGTCTACGGCACCGACGCTCTGGTTTCCGTGTTCCTGACCGATGCCGAATCCGCCGAAGCGGTGGTCAGCGAAATCGATGGCTCCTCCGTGACCTTCACCGCCCGCCGTACTCCGGCTGGTGTGGAAGTCTCCAGCTCCGATGGTCGCGCATTCTCCGCCCGACTGGGTGCGGACGGCGAGATCGTCAAGGCTGAATCCGGCACCGTGGTGCTGTAATGCATAAATGATGGCAGCTCCTTCCTCTCGAGGGAGCTGCCGCTTTGTTATCAATGGAGATACCGCAATGACATTCACATTCCCCAAAGACTTCACCTGGGGCACCGCCACCGCCTCCTATCAGGTCGAAGGCGCAATCCATGAGGACGGCCGCACTGCATCCATCTGGGATACCTATTGCGCGGTACCCGGCAACATCCTGGATGGCTCCAGCGGCGAATTCGCCTGTGACCAATACCATCGCTATCCGGAAGACATCAAGCTCATGCAGGAGCTTGGCGTAGAAGCCTACCGTCTTTCCGTAGCATGGCCGCGTATTATTCCCGAATATGATGGTCCGGTCAATCAGGCCGGCATCGACTACTACAAGCGTGTGCTCGAAGCCTTGCGAGAAGCCGGCATCAAGCCTGCCGTAACGCTCTATCACTGGGATCTGCCCCAGTATCTGGAGGATCGCGGTGGCTGGGCGAACCGTGAAACCGCGCTTCGCTTCGCGGATTACGTCGCCGTGCTGGCCCATGAGTTCGGCGATCTGGTGGACACCTGGATCACATTGAACGAGCCATGGTGCGTCGCCTATCTCGGCTACGGCAATGGCGCTCATGCACCCGGCCTGCACGACCATGCCAAGGCGCTCGCAGCCGTGCACCATCTCAATCTGGCCCATGGCCTGGCGGTTAAGGCGATTCGCGCTGAACTGGGGGAGAAGGCCAAGGTGGCCGTCACACTGAATCTGGCTGCGAACATCGCCGAAACCGATGCGCCGGAAGATATCGCAGCCAAGCGGCGGGCCGATCTCATCGCCAACGAGGTATTCCTCGGCCCAATGCTCGATGGTGCCTATGATCCGGAGATTTTCGAGGCCACCAAGCATGTCACCGACTGGTCGTTCGTTCAGGACGGTGATGTGGAAATCGCACATCAGCCGATTGACGTACTGGGCTTCAACTACTACTCCACAAACCATGTGCGTGGATGTGCCGCGGCGGCTACCTTCGAAGGCGACCGTCACGCCAACGCCATGCCTGCGCAGGAATGTGTGGAAACGTTGCCTCCCGCCGACGAACTGACGGCGATGGGGTGGAATCAGGAGCCTGAAGCATTGACTGCCATGCTGGTGGAACTCAGCAGGCGTTGGCCTGACCTGCCGGTCATGATCACCGAAAATGGCTCGGCGTGGGAAGATGAGGTCAGCGAGGATCCGACCGCTCCCGGTGGTCTCATTGTCCATGACCCCAAGCGTGTGGCCTATCTCGAAGCTCATGTGAAGGCCGTGGCCGCCGCCATTGAAGCCGGAGCGAACGTGACGGGCTACTTCGCATGGAGTCTGCTCGATAACTTCGAATGGGCGCTGGGCTATACCAAGCGATTCGGCATCATTCGTGTGGATTACGACACCCAAGCGCGTATCTGGAAGGATTCGGCGCTGCGATTCAGGCAGATCGTCCAGGAGAACGCCATCTAGGCGTCGTTCTCCGTGAAGCTTGCGCGGTGAAAGCGCTCATCACCGCGCATAACGGATAGTGGGTGGAACTTTAATTGAAGGTTCCACCCACTATCCGTTATGCGCTCGCGCAGTTACTGCCTGTTCGGAGATGAATACAAGCAGTAACTGCGCGAGCGCTTCGTTAAGACGCGCACATACTGCCGGTTTCGGGATAAAAACAGGCAGTAACTGCGTGGGAGGGGTTCGGAGTCTTACTTCACGACCTTGAAACCGCCGGTCCACGGGGTCTGCTCGGTGACGCCGAGGATGATTTGCAGAGCGCCGTAGCCTTCGAGGTACTGGGCGCGCTTCAGCGGGCCGGCGTCCACGGTCTTCAGGCCTGCGCCCTCGATGAAGGCGGCGACGGCCTTCTTGGCGTCCTCATCGTCGGAGGCGAGCTGCACCACGGTCGGAGCGCCATCGTTCTCACCGGTGGCAAGCGTGGCGGCGAAGGTGGTGTTGAAGCCCTTGACCACCTTGGAGTTCGGCAGCTTGGCGGCAACGTATTCGGCGGCGGACTTGGCGCTTTCCGGCAGAGCCAGATCGAAGGTGGTGAAATCGATTGGGTTGGCAACGTCCACCACGGTTTTGCCGGCCAGCTGGTCGGAGTAGGCGGCGAGCACTTCGTCGTAGGCCGGGAACGGGAGGGCCAGGACCACGATGTCACCGGAGATGGCGGCTTCGCCGAACTTGGCGCCGGTGACGCCTTCGGCTGCCGCGGCGGCCTTATCCGGGTTTCGGTCGATGACCTGCACGGAAGCGCCGGACTTGACGGCGATGCCCGCCACTGCGGAACCGATGTTGCCTGCGCCGAAGATGGTGATGTTGCTCATGGTGAGTCCTTTCGATATGGGTGTGTGCTTCGTACTGCTTTGCGATTGCTTTGGTTGGTGGTCCGCTGCGTTCGCGTTGATGCCAGTATGCACCTCATTGAGAGATATTTCAAACTGAGATATATCAGAAAGGTTTATATCGAATTGAAAATGGTTGAAATTGCGGGGGTTGTGGGATGGGCCAAGGCTTTCGCTTTGGGCGTGTCGTTCTGAGATATCTCGGCTTGAGATATCATGGAGGGCATGATGAACACGATAGAACTGATGACTTTGGGCTTCCTTTCCGAAGAACCCCTGTGCGGCTACCGGCTGCGCAAAAAGATGGAACAGCTGCAAGGCTATATGCAGGCGGTCTCCGACGGCACCCTGCATTCGGTGACCAATAAATTCGTCAAAGCCGGCTATATCGGCGAAACCTTCAATGTGGTGAACGGCCGCCGTCTGCGCGAATTCCATCTTGAAGATGCTGGACGCGCCAAGCTCATTGAGGAACTGAAGGAAACCAGCGGCTACAACCTCACCAACATCACCAAATGGGCGGTGGTCATGTCGTTCCTCTCGGTGATTCCCGATGAGGCCGATCGCCGCGCTGTGCTGCAGCGCCGCCTCGACGTGCTCGAATCCGATGTACGCCGCCTCTACAGCGATGGCGAAGGCCCGATTGACAACGACAAGGTGGAGGACAAATACCGTCGTGCCATCATTCTGGTGCACGATGCCGAAATCGATGCCGAACGCCAGTGGCTCAAAGAGGAACTCGGTGTTGCTTGATAGCGAAAGCCGCGAGAAAACGGCACAATAGAAGTACACGCTTCAACAAACATTGCGAGGGCTGTTCGACGCAGAACAGCCCCGCATGCTATGTGGTGGAAGGAGATGCAATGGCCTATATCGAATTCGACCATGTGGTTAAGGAATATCCAGCTGGAGGCGGCACACCGATTCGTGCACTCGATGAGGCCAACTTCACCGCCGATCAAGGCGAACTGACAGTGATTCTCGGCCAATCCGGAGCCGGCAAAACTACGGCATTGAACATTCTGGGTGGCATGGATGTGGTCACTTCAGGCCGCGTGGTGGTTGGCGGGCGAGATATCACTGGGTTAAGAAAACGCGACCTCATCACCTATCGTCGCAATGATATTGGATTCGTATTCCAGTTCTACAATCTAGTGCCAAACCTGACAGCGCTCGAGAACGTGGAACTCGCCAGCCAAATCTGCCCCGACCATTTCGATCCGGCCGAAACATTGCGCAAAGTCGGCCTCGGTGATCGCCTCGATAATTTCCCTGCACAACTCTCCGGCGGGGAACAGCAGCGCGTATCCATCGCCCGTGCCATCGCCAAGAAGCCAAAGCTTTTACTGTGCGATGAGCCGACCGGTGCGTTGGATTACGAAACCGGCAAGGAAGTACTCGAACTGTTGCAAGACATTTGCCGAACTCAAGGCATGACAGTGATGATCATCACCCATAATTCCGCGCTTGCGCCGATGGCACATAAGGTAATTCGATTCCGCTCCGGCAAGGTGACCAGCGAGGAGATCAATCCTGATCCCACGCCGATAGCCGATATTGAATGGTAGGCGGATGATGACTCGGGGTAGGCATGCGAAGACGCGGGCTCGGTTTGAGCGGCAACCGCGGGCGAGTATGTGGTCTGCCGCATTCGCCAAAGACATGCTGCGCGCATGGGGACGCAATTGGAAACGATTTGTGTCTCTCGCTGTGATTTCCATGCTCGGTGTGGCCGTGCTTACCGGTATTTACGCCGGCTGCCGAGATATGTTCCAAGGTGCTGACCGATTCTTCGACCAACAACGGCTTTATGACATCCAAGTCGTGTCCACGTTGGGGCTCACCAAGGATGATGTCGCGGCCTTGCGGGCGGTGGATGGTGTCAAAGCAGTGCAAGCCGAACGCACCGCATCCGCAACGGTCAAAGTTGATGGCTCGGATGAGTCGGTGACACTAAGCGAAATCGGTGCAAACGGCATGAACCAGCCGTACCTTCAACAAGGCCGATTGCCCAAAAAGTCCGGCGAAATGGCGGTGACACGTAAATTCGTTCGCGACAGCGGACTCAAGATAGGAGATACGCTGACCGTTACGCCAAAAACATCTGCGGCGAATGATGCAGACGAATCCAGCGACGATTCGCCGCAATTCCCAACCAAACTCACTATCACCGGCATCGTGCTCGACCCACTCGACTTGCAGAACCCGGACGGCTACTCGCAGGGCGCGTTCCGCAGCTCAGCCACATCCGGGTACACCTTCTTCCTGCCATCCAGCGGCGTGATCGGCAGCACCTATACCGCTATGTCCCTTGAACTTGACGGTACTGCCGCACTTGATACCTTTACCGATTCCTATGATTCCGCCGTGCGCACGGTACGCGATCGCATCGAAGACCAGGTGCAGTCCAAGCGTCAGCAGGCACGCCGCCAGCAGCTCATTGATGATGCCAAGCAACAGATCGATGATGCGCGCTCGCAAGCAAATACGAAATTCGCCGACGCCCAATCGCAGATAGATGCCCAACGCTCGCAATTCAACGCCCAAGTCGATGCACTTATCCAAGCTCGCGGCGGCAAAGCCGGAGATGATGCTCAGCGGAACGCAATCATCGCGTCGAATGCGCAGCTCACCCAAGCCAAACAACAGTTGGATGATGCACAAGCAAAACTCGACCAGCAGAAAACCGACGCCACGAAACAGCTTGATGAGCAGGAGTCGAAAATCGAGTCCGATATACCGCAAGCGCGCTGGTATGTGAACACGCGCTCATCGGCGGGCACGTTCTCGTCGCTGAAGTCTGACTTGAGCTCAATCGAATCCATTGGGCGGGCATTCCCGATCGTGTTTCTACTCGTCGCCGTATTCATGAGCCTTACTGCCATGACCCGCATGGTTGAAGAGGAACGCGGACTCATCGGCACCTACATGGGGCTCGGATATGGTTCTGCAGCCATCGCCTCCAGGTATGTGCTGTTTGCGTTGCTGGCTTGCCTGATCGGCGGCGGACTCGGCGACCTGATTGGATTCCTTGGTATTCCGGCATTCCTGTTGATTGTGCTGGAAGGCATGTATGTGGTGCCGAACGTTACGATGCTCTATGACTGGGTGTACGGTTCGGCTGGCGTGGTCCTGTTCGTGCTCGGTATTGGTGCGGCGACCATTGTTGCTTGTTGGAGTGAAGTGCGCCAGACTCCCGCAGCGCTGATGCGCCCGAAAGCGCCGAAAGCCGGGTCGCATGTGCTGTTGGAATACATTGGCCCACTATGGCGTCGCATGAAATTCCTCAACAAAGTCACCGCCAGGAATCTGTTCCGCTTCAAAGGTCGCCTGTTCATGACCATTGGTGGCGTGGCCGGATGCACCGCGCTTATCGTCTGCGGACTGGCCATCAACGATACGGTGGACGCGTTACCGGCCACGCAATATCAGGACATCTATCGCTATCAGCTGATGGTCGTCACCGACCATGACCAGCTTGACTCGGTGCTGCAGAAGCTGAAGAACAACTCGAGTGTGCGCGCTACTGATGATGCCGGTACCTTAGCCAAAGTCGAAAGCGGCGAACTGACCAATGCAGCAGAGGAATCAGAAACCGTACAGCTGATCACCGTGCCAGAAGCCGCCGATCTCAAGGCCATCGCAGACCTGCGTGATGCTGATGGCGGCGAGCCGATTGATGGTAGCAGCATTGCCGGCAGCAATGGGGGAGTGATTGTCTCGCAAAGTGCAGCCAACGCACTCGACGTGCACGCGGGCGATACCATCACCCTCGAAAACGGCGATGTCGAACGTGAATCTGTGCGCGTCGCAGCGGTAAGTAAGTCGGTCATCGGCTCGGATATCTACATGGCTGCCGACTACTACAGTCACATCTTTGGTGCTGACTCTGATACTGCCGACGGTGATGGTTCTGCAGACACCGTGGCTGATGGCGTGGCGATGAACGCGATATTCGCACAATACCAAGGTTCCGATGATAGCCAGATTGCTTACGCAGACAAGCTTGCCAAGGATACTGATGTTCTGAACGTGGTGAGCACGGCGGATATGCAACGCAGCTTCAGCTTCGACCTGATGGGCGCAGTGGTAGCGCTGATTGTGGCGCTCGCCGGCGCGCTCGCATTGGTGGTGCTGTTCACGCTGGCGAACACGAATGTGTCCGAACGTGTGCGCGAAATGGCCACACTTAAGGTACTCGGCTTCTACGATGGGGAAGTGCACAAGTACGTCAATCGTGAAATGCTGCTGCTGACGCTGATGGGTATCGCCGTAGGACTTCCGCTCGGCCGTTGGATTGGTGGGCTGCTGACTGCCGCGCTCAATATGCCGGGATTGTATTTCGCGGTGACCGTACGCTGGACCAGCTATGCGATTGCCGCCGTCGTGACGCTGGCATTCGCGCTGCTGGTACAGGTGTTCACGAACCCGGTGCTCGACCGCATCGACCCGGTCTCGTCGTTGAAATCCGTGGAGTGAGGGAGGAAGTGTTGCCGATATGGCGAAGCATGCGCTGAATCTTCCCTCACCGGATTATATTGAGTCGCTTTATGATGCGATGGAGCATGAGCTCGGGCCGACGAATTGGTGGCCGGCTGAGACCCTGTTTGAAATCATGGTCGGCGCGGTGCTGACGCAAAACACTGCATGGGGAAACGTGGACCGTTCGCTAGATGCTCTCAAAGCTGCCAATGCGCTTGAACCGCACGCGATAGCGGGATTGGCGCCGGAAGAATTGCAGGATTTGATTCGTCCGTCCGGGTTCTACCGGAATAAGGCGAAAACATTGCAATCATTGAGCCAATGGTATATCGAACGGTGTGATGCGCGACCGGAAGGTGCGGCTGGTATCGCCGATGATGAGCTACGTGCTGAATTGTTGGGATTGTTCGGCATCGGTGGAGAGACTGCGGATGATTTGGTGCTGTATGTATTCGGCCGCCGTGCATTCGTGGCCGATACCTATGCGCGGCGGCTTTTCGCTTTTCTGGGATTCAATGTTCCGTCTGGATACCCTGCATTTCATAAAGCTTTTGCGCCGGCCGTGCTGGCAACAGGTTTGGATGTGGCGCAATTGCAGGAATTTCATGGTCTCATCGATGAATACGGCAAAGCGTATCGCACCGACGAGGCCAAAGCGGAATCATTCCTGCGCGGTTTCAAGGTGTGAGCGTACTTTCACCACTACACACCAGACGAGCAGCGCCACTACGATGGCGGCCACTGCGTACTGGAATTTATCAAGGAAGCCCAAAATCGAACACCAGCTGGAGCCGAGCACATAGCCAGCCATAACCAGAATCGTGTTCCATACCGCGGAACCCAACGTGGTGAGCAATGTGAACTTCAACAGATTCGTGCGGGCGATGCCAGCCGGAATCGAAATCAACGAACGAACAATCGGAATCACACGGCCGATGAGCACGGAAGCCAAGCCGTATCTTGCGAACCAATTGTTGGCCTTATCGATATCGGACGCGTCGGTAAGCGGCATGAGATCGAACAGTTTACGCATGCGCTCGGCGCCGATCGCATAGGCGATGCCATACAGTACTAAGGCACCAATCACGGAACCGATGGTTGCACCGGAGATGGCTTCGATGAGGGTCATGCGACCTTGAGCGGCGGTGAATCCGGCGAGAGGCAAAATGACTTCGCTTGGGATCGGCGGGAACAGGTTTTCAAGGAACACGGCGATACCGGTGCCAAGCCAGCCCATCACGGACATAAGACCGACGAGCCAGTTGGTGATAGCGCCAATGAATCCGCCCGTGGAAACCGGGCACTGGGTGATCGTTGCAATGTTCATGGCGCTTACGCTATGGTATCCGTGCTTATCCGAAGCTAAGGCACTTGCGGGGACTAGCTGTGTCGTCAATCATGCATTTTGCGCATAGCAAATCATCGTTGTTTTCTATTGGACGGATATGGGTATCAGCGATTCAATGGAGCTGAACATTGTGACGGGAGGAATCGATATGAGTAAGAAGATTCTGGTTACGTACTTTTCTGCTACTGGCACTACGCGTGCGGTTGCGGAATGTTTGGCGAAGGCTATTGGCGCTGATTTGACCGAGATTGAGCCGGCCGAGCCGTACACTGCGGCCGATGTGGACTGGCGCGACTCGTCCAGCCGTTCGTCTGTGGAGCATGCGCACCGTGAGATGCGCCCGGCATTGGCTAAGCCGATTGATGTGAAGCCGTATGACGTGGTGTTTGTCGGCTACCCGCTGTGGTGGGAGACCGCGCCGCGCGTGGTGCGCACGTTCCTCGAGAGCGAGGATTGGGCTGGCAAGACCATTGTGACGTTCGCCACCTCCGGTTCCAGCACGCGCGGTGCTGACGGTGTGCAACTGCATGATTCCGCGCCTGCCGCGCATTGGATCGCGGGTCGCCGTTTGGCTGCGAACGTCAAGGAATCCGAACTGGCCAAGTGGGTCTCGGGGCTCAATCTGTAACAAAGAAAGGACGCAGCAATGGACAATCCAAGCGCATTCCCGCTAGGCAAACCAAATGATGCCTTCGCCCAGTATTTCGACGGCCAAAGCTACTTGGCGCCGCTGGCCGGCGATGATCAGGTGAACGTAGCCAACGTGACCTTCGAGCCCGGTTGCACGAATCATTGGCACATCCATCATGGCATCTGCCAGATTCTGTTGGCCGTGGGCGGTCGTGGCTACTATCAGATCGAAGGCCAGGAGCCGGTGGAGCTGAAGCCCGGCGAAGTGGCATATATTCCGCCGGACACCAAGCACTGGCATGGTGCCGCGCCAACCGAGGCGTTCGCCCATGTGGCCGTGATGCCCAAGAAGGAAGGCTCCTCCACCGAATGGCTCGAGCCGGTCGATGAGGAAGCTTACAAGAAGTTGGCGTGACGGCTTGATGCCTGCTACCGCATTTCCGGGGGCTTGTATTGGTCGTCGGCGGTGAAGCAGGTGCGGTAGACCATCGCCATGATGAGGCTGTCGGCCACCAGGGTCAGCGCGGCAATGGCGGCGAATACCACGAACTGGTATTTGGCAGCTTCAAGCGGGTCGCCTCCGGCGATGACCTGGCCTGCCATCATGCCTGGAATCGTCACGATGCCGCAGGACGCCAAGGTCGCTGTAGTGGGCAGAAGCCCCAATCGAATCGAGGAGACAATCGAAGGACGGGCTGCCTCCCAAGCGGTGGAGCCCAAGGCCAGGAGCGTGTCAATCTCATCGCGGCGCTCGTTCATGCTCTCGTAGAAACGGCTCAAGCCCACAGCCAAAGCCGAGACCGTATTGCCGAGCAGCATGCCGGTCAGCGGCACCACCAGTTGCGGGGCATACCACGGATGCGGGCGCACCACGAGTTCGGTGACCAGCGAAATCATCAGTAGCATCGTGATGGTCAGGCTCAGCAGCACCGGGCCGGCAAGGCCTTTCGGCACACCTTTGGCGCGAGACAGCGTGATCTGCACGGCGGCCACCAACATCACCGCAATCACCGCGAACACCAAGAACACATTGTTCGCGCGAATCACATAACCGATGATGAAGCCCATCGCGCACAATTGCAGCAGTGCGCGGCATGCGGACCACAGCAGTGTCTTGCCGATGTTGATGCGCATGAGCTCGCTGATACCGGCCGCGATGGCCACCATCGCCAGTGCGACCAACAGGCCCCAGATATCAATGTCGTACGCGTTATCAGTCATGCCTGCTCACCAGCTTGTTCGCTTAAGATTCCGTTAGCCAACGTCATGATTCGAGAGGCGCGGCCATCCGGCGGACGATGACGAATGCGAATGATTGCCATGCCTTGAGCTGCGGCGGTAGCCATAATATCGGCGACTTTTTCGGCATTCTCATCATCCAAGCCGGCATCCACCTCATCGGCCAGCAGCACTTTCGGTTCGGTCAGCAACGTGCGGGCAAGAGAAACGCGCGCGGCCTGGCCACCGGACAAATCATGCGGCGGGCGAGCAAGATCGATATCCTCGCAACCCATCGCATCCAAAGTCATACGAATCTTCTGATCGGTGAGCAGCTTGCGCGCCTGCTGATCATTGTTGTGGAACAGTGCCATGAATTTGCGACCCAAACCGACTTTGCCGATGCGATGTGGGGCGGAAGCACTGGCGGGCGCAGTATGAGGCGTGGAGATGCTGGTGGCAGAAGACGCGGCAAGCGAGGCAGCGGCTGCCGCATTGGTGGTGGCATTTGCAGCGGCAGTCGCACTGTCAGCGTTCTGATTGCCAATGGCATCAGCTCCCGCGCGAATCGCCAAAGTAAATGGCAGTCGAATCGCTTCAGCCACTGTCTCACCCGGCAGAATTGGCTTTTGTGGCAGATACGCCACCTCATGCCGCCATTGCTGCGGTGTGAATTCGCTGGAATCGTGCCCATGTAATGCGAAGGTGCCGGTCGCATGCGGGTTCAGTCGCGCGAATGCGGTCAACAAACTGCTCTTGCCGGAACCGGACGGCCCGACCAAATCCACAATCTCACCAGGGGCTATCGCAAATGCAAGATTATCGAAAATCGTACGGCTCTTACCTTGTGCCGGTACGATACAAGTCACCCCATTTGCGGTGAATACACTCTCCGTACTGCTCATAGTGCGCACGTTACTTCGCCCGCGGCATTGCGCCAATGTTCGCGCGTTTCTTAGCGAACTCTTAGATGGCTGGCAGTCTGATATAACCGTAAGAAAAGGCTCAATTATCAGGACACAGTAATAATGACGACGGCGAATGGATATGCGACTGATCCGGAACGACTACTGCTGCCGGCGGTGCTGTTTATCGAAGACGATCCGAATTTGGGGTCGATGACTTCGGAAATGCTGGGACTCGATTATCGCGTCGATTGGGTGCAGACGATTACCGATGCGCGGGCGCGTCTTGCCGCAAACACGTATGATGCACTGATTGTGGACCGCCGATTGGCGGATGGCGATGGGCTGGATTTGATTCGCAGTTTGCGCGCGGGCGGTGTCACGACTCCCGCGCTGATGCTGACCGCGCTCGCCGAAGTGGACGATATCGTGGACGGCTTGGATGCGGGAGCCAACGATTACCTCACCAAACCATTCCATGTGGTGGAACTTGAGGCCCGACTGCGTGCGTTGTTGCGCGGCTTCCATGCGCAGGCGGCAAGCGTCATGATCGGCGACTGGCTCCTGAAGCCCAGTGCCAACATCATCGAAGATCCGGACGGGCGAACAGTGCCGTTGACTGATGTGGAATCGAAACTGCTGGCCACGCTTGCGGCCGCGCCGGACCATGTGTTCAGTCGTGAGGAACTGCTCAAAAACGCGTTTTCAAACGGCAGTGATATCGGAGCGGTGGATGTGTACGTGTCATATGTTCGCGGCAAAACCACGCGCGGCATCATTGCCACTGTGCGAGGCAAGGGATATCGCATCGGACATCCGCAGGATTAGGCGTATTGGCGTATTAATCAATAAGCTAATCAACAAGCCTGCGAATCATTCATAGGGGAGTGTGAACTATGGCGAGCGATAAGCAAACGCAGCGCAATCACAACCGTCATGCCAGCACTGTGGCCGGGCTGATCAGCCTGCGCATGACCATCGCGATGACCGTCATCACCGTGGTGGGTGGACTCATATTCGTAGCCGGCGTGCTGCTTGGCTCGCGTCATGAATTCACCGAGCGTGGTCTCGACCCGAATGCCATGTCCGTCACCGAACAATTCGGTTCGGGAATGATGGAGATCGATACCAAAAAGGCCGTGGGCTTCACCTTGCTGTTCGTGTTTGGCGTCATTGCCGCTGTGGCGCTGGTCGGTCGGTATTATTCGCGCAAGGAAGTCGCGCCGCTGGAGCACGCCTTCGAACTGCAGAAGGATTTCGTGGCGGATGCTAGCCATGAATTGAAAACCCCGTTGGCCGTGATCTCCACGCGCATCGATCTGATTGAATTCCGCCGCGCACATGGGCAGCCGATTGATAGCGTCATCTCCGACTTGCGCGGTGATGTGGATCGTATGAACGCCATCATCACGGATTTGTTGGTGGCGGCTCGAGGCGCTGTGGATGCCAAGCCGGTGATGCTAGCCGGTGTGATCAGTCAGTCGGTGGATTCGGTGAGGCCTTTGGCGGACAAACGCAGCGTGGAGTTGTATACCCATATTGACGGCGATCCTGCGCGGTTCGTGGTGCGTGGCAATGCCGTAGGGCTTTCGCGCTGCTTGGTGGCGGTGCTCGACAATGCCATTGCGCATTCGCCGGCTGATTCTGCGGTCACGGTTTCACTCGGCTACCATCATCATGGCGATGTGGCCATTCGCGTCACCGATTGCGGCAGCGGCATCGGCTCGGACCCGGAGCGGCTGTTCCACAGATTCGCGCGTGATGATGACGGCACCGAACATCAGGGTTATGGCTTGGGATTGGCGTTGGCGCGCGATGTGGCCAATCGCTACGGCGGTACGCTGAGCGTGGAATCCACCTCTTCGCACGGCACCACGATGTTGATTACCTTGCCGTTGGCGGCATAGCACGTTGCTTTTCTCCCACCGTGTGGTAATTCCTCGCCGTGTGGTTTTAGAAAAATGGCGTCATTCTGCGGTTTTTGAAAGATTCTGATTATGGCGTTTGCCACATCGTGGAGAAAAGGCCACACGGTGGGCGGACTATTGCGCCGTAGCAAGCTCGCGGATGCGCGCGATGAACGCGGCGACTGCGGGAGATGGGGCAAGCGGATACAACAGGCCATACGATAGCCCCACCTGAACCGGCCAGTCCACGGGAACATTGACCAACTGCGGATGCACGTCGGCCCACAGCGGCTTGGAAATGAGCAGATCACCGGCCTGCGCGCATTCGTTGAACGTGTCAAGTCCGTAATGGTCGATGTCGATTAGTTCGATATCGGCATGCTGGGACAGCAGATTGCGTGCGGTTTCGTCGCCGCCATGATGCTGGGCGATGATATGAATGCGTGTGCCAGCCAATTCATCCAAGGTGATGATCGGCAAGCGGGCAAGTGGATGCTCGCGCGGCACGGCAAGGCACAGCGGCTCATAATCGAGCACCAAAGTGCCGCAATACCGGCTCCAATAGTCGGCGTCGAATGCGGTGGACACCATATCGATGTCCTGACCTAAATGCGCGATGATGTTGTTGATGGTCGTCGTATTGTCCGAAAGCGAGACCAGTTCCAAACGGATTTCCGGATGCTTGCCGGCATCCTTCTGCCAGAGGTCGAGAATGCGGCGTCCGGAGCGCAATACCGAAACGCCAAGTCTCACCGGTTCGATGTTATCTGCGGAGCGGCGTTGCATACGACTGATGATTTCATTGCATTCATGCATGACCGGCCGCGCATCGGCGACGAAATCGCGCCCTTGAGGCGTGAGCTCCACGCCGCTGCGCGAACGGGTGAACAACGTGAGGCCGTATTCCTTCTCGAACGTATTGATTTGCTTGGCCAATGCCGGTGTGGAGATGTGCAGCATACGGCCGGCGCTGGCGAAACTGCCGGTATCCGCCGCCGCGATCACCGCATCCAGTCGCTTGTCATACATAGTGCAACCTTTGTATAAACCAATGGTTTACAAGCTATAAACCATAATCATCAACAAGCCGATATGTTTCAACGCTTCTCAAGTGTACAGTATCTCATGCAGTAACTAATAGTATATGAATAAAGGATACCAGTGAGTTCTGTATCAAAGCTTTCCGCAAATCTCACCACAGTTGCGGCTGCGGTCGCCTCATTCTTGGCAGGCATGGATGTGCTCATCGTCAACGTGGCGTTACCCACTATCGCCAAGGAACTGGGCGGTGACATGGCCGTGCAGCAGTGGGTGGTGGACGGCTACACGTTGCTGTTCGCCGCGTTGCTACTGCTTGCTGGTAGCCTCGCCGACCAATTCGGGGCTAAGCGGATTTTCATCATCGGAGCGGCATTATTCGGTGCTGCCTCACTGTTCTGCACCTTTGCATGGTCGATGATGGCCCTGGTCGCAGGCCGCTGCGCTCTCGGCATTGCTTCGGCTCTGCTGCTGCCGGCGTCAATGTCGCTGATTAATGAGGCCAGTCCGAATCCACGATATCGCGCATGGGCATTGGCGTTGTGGGGTGCGGGTGGTGCCTCGGCTTCGGCGGTCGGGCCATTGCTCGGCGGATTATTGACGCCGATTCACTGGAGCCTGGTATTCGCCATCAATGTGCCATTCTGCCTGATGATTCTGGCGGTTGCGTCGCGCATCGCACCTTCGCCGAAGCGGGCAACCAAGTTTGATTGGATTGGTCAGACGCTGGCATTGATTGGATTGACCACGCTGGTCGCCGGCATTATTCAGGTTGGTTCGGCGGGATTATCCGCGCCCTCGACGCTGGTGCTGCTGATTGTTGGCATAGTGACGCTGGCGGCATTCGGATACTCACAGGCCAAAGTCGCGCACCCGATGATGCCGCTCGGTTTATTCCATGTGCGCGGTATGCAGGTGGCGTTGCAGATCGGCTTCATCATGATTTTCAACTGGTATGGCATGGTGTTCATCTGCACGATGTTTCTGCAGAACGAGCTTCACATGAACCCGTTCGCGGCTGGTCTGGTATTCGTGCCATCTGCATTCGTAACCATTTTCGGCAATCTGATGGGTGGGCGCATCGTGACCGCGCGAGGATCGAAGTTCTCGATTACTTTGGGGCTGAGCATCATGATTGCCGGATTCCTGTTCGAGTTCCTGACCCCTCAGCCGATTCCCGTCTGGGTGATTGCCACAGGACTCAGCGTGGTTGGTTTCGGTGCTGCCATCACTACGCCGGCCGCAGCGGGAGTGGTACTCAAAAGCGTGGACGCTTCGCAAGCGGGCATCGCGTCCGCCATGTTCAACACATTCCGACAGGTCGGTGGCGCGATCGGAGTCGCGGTGTTTGGCGTGATCGCCACATTTCTGCCCTCGTTGGATCTTGCGCTGCGGTCGGTATTCCTTGCCTCCGCTTTGCTGCTCGTGTACGTACTGGTATTTGAACTGCTGCGTTGGAAGGATACTGCTATTGCTGCCGCTGGCGCTCGATCAGTGGCATAATCAGGAACTGCTAGGTCATCAACGTCGAAGATGAATGGAGATGGTGGCGATGGCACAAGAGCAGGATGATGCGGTGTCGCTGAACGCAATACAAGCGAGCGATATCAAGGTGATTGCCAATGTAGGCACAGGCACCATGGGTCATGCCATTGCGCTGCAGTTTGCGCTCGCCGGTTACGAGACGCGATTGGTTGGCCGCAGTGAGGCTTCGCTTGACCGTGGTATGGGCCGCATTCGCGCGGATGCTGAGACTTTTGCCGATGCTGGATTGCTGCATGCTGGCGAGACCGTGGATGATGTGCTCGCACGTATCACGCCGATTGTCGGTTATGAGCAGGGTGTGACCGGCGCTGATTTCGTCATCGAATCAGTGGCTGAGAACCTTGAAGTCAAGCAACAGGTGTGGCGTGAAATCGAACAATTCGCGCCGAAGGATGCGATTTTCGCCACCAATACTTCGGGGCTGAGTCCCACGGCTATCCAATCGGTGCTGGACAAGCCCGAGCGGTTCGTGGTCGCCCACTTCTGGAATCCTGCGCAACTGATGCCGCTGGTGGAGGTGGTGCCCGGTGCCCACACCGATCCGCATGTGGTAGACGTGACCTTTGATCTCATGAATCTCATCGGCAAGAAGCCGGCGAAAATCAAGAAGGAATCACTGGGATTCGTGGGCAACCGACTGCAGATGGCCGTGCTGCGCGAGGAATTCCATATCATTCAAGAAGGCATCGCGGACGCAGCCACTGTGGATGACGTGATGAAATACAGCCTCGGTCGCCGTTGGAACCTGGTCGGTCCGGTGGCCAGCATCGACCTTGGCGGGCTCGACGTATTCTATAACATCAGCACCTACCTGTTCGACGACATGGACAACGGTACCGGCCCCTCGCCGCTGCTTGCCGAGAAAGTCAAGGAAGGTAACCTTGGCGCCAAAACCGGGCGCGGCTTCTTCTCCTGGCAGGGCGAGGATGGCAAGCGCGTCATCGAGCAGCGCGACAAGGCCTTGCTGCGTGCGCTCAAAGAGGATGCGGCTGAAGCTGCCGAGTGAGCTACTGAAGATCGAACGTCAGTAACGACACCGCGTGCGTGGGCATGGTGAACCGCAAGGTTGCCGTGCCTGCACTCGTGGCGGTTATGATTTCCTCGGGGGTCAACAATTCCAATGCGTCCGCGGTTTTGATGCGATCATATTTCTCACCTGCGGGATACTTCGGGTGACCTTCTGCAAGCCACTGCGTATGCGCATTGGAGTGTGTACCGTCAATGCGCCAATGATGCAGCTGGTAGCGTTGATTCGGCTCCAGCCCAGTGATTTGCAGCTCAATGGAACGCTCTTCATGCACATCGATATCATCACAGTGGGAGTACAGCAGCACTTGCAATTGTCCGGCGTCGTTGCGCGCAGCCCAACCAGAGACCATCGTTGGTGCGCCTAATCCTGTGTAATGATGCGGCGCTGCCTTGCCGTAGTCGCTGTCAAGCTGTTGCTCCAGCGCTGAATCCGCAGTACTGTCGCTGCTGAGCTCAAGTGCATGGGAACCAAGCCGGCTCAACATGTCGAACGCGCGGAACACCGGTTTGACGATATCCTGCGTGGCGAACGTGCGGGTTGCCGGGAAACATTCCTCCTGAGGGAATACGAATGCCCAAGCCAGCGGATGAATCGGAGCACCATAGCGCTGCGCAATCTCAGCGATACGTTGGTAAGCGCATGCGACGAACGAAGCGTAATACTCGGTATCGCGGAATCGCATATTGGCGTTGTCGTTGATGCCGCCTGCCGCCCATGTATCCGGGTCAGCCTCGGACAGTACGATTTCGAGGCCTCCGAAACCGGCCGCTTCAATCATCTCCACGCCGGATTCAATCTGATGCACCAGATTGCCAACGCTCGGCACCGCTTTCGTGGCATTGGCATTGCGCGGGAATTCCGCGCCTTTGACGTGGAAAGTGATGAAATCAAGCCGGGTGCCGGTCGCGCTGGTTGCCGCATTGGTCCCGGTTTTGCAGTGTTCCAGAAATGTCTGCATCAATTCCCGGCCGCCGCCTTGGTCAAAGATTCCAGTGCAGGTCGGGCCGCCGAGCCGAGCGTTCGGCAGCACGGTGTGCAGCGCTTGTTCCGTGAAGTCGAACAGCATGCAGTAATCCTTGTCGCTGCCGGACCAATAGAAGATATCAGGCTCGTTCCACAGTTCGAAATACCAAGTGTCGACTTCCTTGCTGCCATATCGTTCGGCCAGATGCCGTGTGAAAGTGCGGATGAAGCCATGCCAGCGATGGTAATCCTTCGGCGGGTACGTCCAGCCGGATTCGCGGTACGGGTCCAAGCCGCCGAGCCAAGGATTATTGCGGAAACTCGGGTCCGCCAAATCCTCGGGCATAAAGCCGAGCTCCACGTATGGCTTATTGCCGGATTCAAGAATCGTGTCGAGAATCAGATCGATGTAAGTGAAGTCATAGATTGGATTGCCTTGCGCATCCTCATGGTAGAGGTTCGTGGAACCGAACTTCTGCGTGCCTGTGCAACTGCCGTTGCAGAACAGGAAATGCGTACGCACATAATACGGCGCATCGCCGAGCTTGCCGAACCGTTCCAGCATGCGCCGGCCTTCCGGTGTATAGGTGTAGTTGCATTCATCGTAACCGAAGAAGCGCCAGTCGTGGTTTAGCGGGCCGATTTCGTGTGCGGCGTTGACACTGATGTGTGTGACGGCGGTGCATAGTGTGCTTTGCGCGGTGGTGATCATGGCTTTTAATCCCATACGTCGAGCTTGCGATTCTTGAAATAGAATTCCTTGTCCTTCTCGCCAATCGGGCGGGCGACTTTGCAGGGCGCGCCATAGGCTACGGAATTTGCGGGAATGTCGTGGGTGACCACCGAGCCGGCGCCGATGACGCAGTTGTCGCCGATGGTGACGCCCGGCAATATGGTCACATTTGCGCCGACCCAAACATTGCGGCCGATGGTGACCGGAATCGCGTACACGTAATGATGCTCGCGTAGCACCGGCAGCACCGGATGGCCGGCGGTGGCGATGACCACGTTCGGGCCGAACATGCACCAGTCTCCGATGGTGATAGCTGCGTCATCCACGCAGGTGAAGTTCACATTGCAGTAGATGCCCTTGCCCATATGCACATGGTGGAATCCCCAATTCGCGTGCGCCGGCGTCTCCACATGGCAGCCGTCGCCGATTTCGGCGAACATCTCTTTGAGGAGCCTCTGCTTACCGGTCTGATCCGTGGGGTGCGTCTGGTTGAACTCCCATAGCTTCTCCTGATATTCGAGCTGGCCGTCCATGATGCTCGGGTCGTCATAATGGTAGGGGAGCTGCTCCTCGCGCCGCTTCGCATTATCCATGATTGCCGCCTTCTGGATTCCTGTGATTCCAATGATGTTTGCGTTATCATCCAGTATAGTCGTTGCCCGTCTGCTGGCTGTGTGTTCTAGGATGGGTGGAGCAACTTAGTGGAGGCCAGGGGCATCCTGCGGTGGCGAGTCTTCGCCTTCGCGCAGTTACTGCCTGTTTTGGAGCCGTAATAGGCAGTAACTGCGCGGATGAACGTGACGCATGCGCAGTTACTGCCGCTTTGTACCCGGAAACAGGCAGTACCTATGCGTCAACTGTGTTCCGACGCGCAGTTACTGCCTGTTTTGATACGTGATTTAACAGGCTTTCTGCCATCCCGTGTTTGTGGGACCCGCGAATGCCGGGGTTAATCCGATTAGGGGAACTCCGGCTTCAATGAGTTTTTGAATGAGTGGCGTTTGCAACCGCGCCTCATCGAAAGTCGTTCGAATAATTGTTGTTGCGCCGGCTTTACGTAATATGTCTTCACGCTCTTTTTCTTGATGTACTACGTCTTGGATACTGCGCCGATTCGTCATTTCAGGATCGACGTACTTCTGTGTCCCGTCATATTCCAGAATGATTAATCGACCGTCGGGCATTTGCCAACAGAAATCAGCGCGGTATTGTTTTCGAGGATTATCCGGATCTGTGAATACTCGTTGTAGTTGTGGAACTGCGAAGCCCGCCTCGATGAGTATGGCTCTGCAGAGCGATTCTCCTCCGTTTTCACTCAGTGGGTTCATGTAATGAATCAGTCTGAATATTCGGCCACAATCGATTGGCATATCGTCGCAGATATCGATTATTTGTTCAGCTGTAGTGAGCCCTTGTCTCATGGCGGAATCGAATAGTGAGAGAGCTTGGACAAAGGAGTATCTCAATCCGCAGTCAACCAAGGTGCGAGCAGGTGATGTGATCGTTACGGCATTAATGATGTCGGACGTTGCTGTGATTTGGGCGGCAGAAGTATTCTTAACCATTGTCATCTGTATGCTGTCGCCGGTTTTGCGGGAGGATATTAATACTGATGTGGGTGGGTCGGTGATGATAATCCTGCGTATTTTTCGATACGTTTGTTTGGAATTCCCTGTCTTACCGGCGATAAAAACAGCGCCATCGGCATGGAGTTTCCAGCCGTAATCAAGATACATCATTGCCGCTGCGCTGATACCGGCGAATATGCGGTTGGGGAATTGCTGTGACAGCGTACGAATGATGTGCCGCATCTGCTCCGCGGGATTGAGCGTTGACCAGTATGCTGTTCTTGCATAAACGTTACGAAATGGTCGAATGATATATCCGTTTTGCAGACGAACGTGAATTGCTCGGCGTATGGCGTTCGTGGTTGGGTAGAAGCATTGTAAATTGCGCTCGGCTTCGTTGCAGAGCTGCTCAAGTTCAGCATGTGTTCTCATGACTTCATGGTCATGGATACAAGGCGATGAAAGCAAGCTCAAACGGGGTATGTGGTTCTAGCTTCAGTTTTGCCGCGAAAATGTGGATAACTTCGATAGGGTTTTGTGCGGATGTGTGTTTTCGTGGTCCTATTTATTGGTTGCTGAGCGAGCTAGTGCCTGTGAAGCGGGCAGCGGCTGCGCGTTGTAACGACAGGTGCGCGCAGTTACTGCCTGTTTCGGCAACATAGGAGGCAGTAACTGCGCGGATGGACGTGATGCACGCGCAGCTACTGCCGCTTTGCGGCACCAAACAGGCAGTAACTGCGCGAGATGGTGGGGTGGATTGGTGTCTGGGCCCTCGTCGTCTGCGCTGCGGCTGCTGCATGATGGACACGTTGATTCCCGGGGATTGTAGGGGCGTCAGTAGGTTCGGGGAATTCGGAGTCAGTGTCCCATCGTTCGGTAAATTTGCGAAGCCGGTAAGACGGTACGTCAATCCGTGAGGAAGGCTTGGTACTGCTTGGCGGTTTCGGCCAGGGTCTCGTCCGAAAGCTCCATCGAGCCGAAGACTACGAACGGCTCACGCCAAGTGGCATGCACGTAGCGGGCCATCATGCGGTATGGTGAGAGTACTTCGCGCATCGTGGCACCATTGTCTTCCGTCTGATACTCGCTTTCCGGGCCGCCTGCCGTGGTGGCCACGGTGATTTCCTTGCCCTCAAGCGCTTTGCCGTCCGGGCCATACGCCCAGCCGAATGCCAGCACCTGGTCCTCCCACTCCTTGAGCAAGGCAGGGGAGGAGTACCAGTAGAGCGGGAATTGCAGCACGATACGGTCATGTGCTTCGATGAGCTGTTGCTCGGCGGCGACGTCGATGTTGCCGTCCGGGTACTGTGCGTATTCGTCACGCACGGTGACCGTTGCATCGCTGTCGGCTGGCAGCGCTTGCGCCGCCGCCTTCAGTGCTGCGTTGGCGCGAGATTTTGCCATATTGGGGTGGAATACGAGTACCAGAGTCTTCATGGTGACTGCTCCTTGTCGGTAACCTATCTGATTTTTCGGTGTTCCTTGTCTCTATGGTACGTTCGGTGGCATTCGTGCGCGACTAAAACGATGCGCGCGGAGGAATGCGGTGTGGCCGCTATGGATGTCGGCGGGGTTGCATGGCTATGGCTGTGCGGCAACTTTCCCGATAGCGCTGCAGTTCGCAATGTGGCCAATATTATGGACGCGATTGATGCGAGGATTAGCGTGAGCCGCATGGTCGTATGGGATTCCGAACAGTACCTTCGCTTCAAGAGCGAGCGCACGCAGCCTTCGCGTGACTTGGCAATGCAGCTGCCGCCTGATGACGGCACGGTCAAACGTCTGTTGGATATAGGCTGCGGTCCGGGCAATAGCACTGCGGTATTGCGCGAACGCTATCCGCATGCGGAAGTCCTTGGCGTCGATAATTCGCCGGAAATGATTGAAGCCGCACGCAAAGCACACCTTGATATCGACTTTGCGTTATGCGATGTGTCGAATCCGGAAGAACTATCCGCACTGCCCGGTGACTTTGACGTAGTGTTCTCCAACGCCTGCATCCAGTGGGTGCCGAATCATAAACGGCTGATTCCTGAATTGCTTGCGCGGCTTAAGCAAGGTGGTGTGCTCGCTGTGCAGACGCCGATGAATTATGAGGAGCCGATTCACCGCATTATCGCTGAGATTGTGCATTCGCCGGAATATGCGGACCGACTGCCACAGCAGCGGGAATTCTACAATCTAACGCCGCCTGAATATTGGGAGTTGCTGCGTAAGCATGCGTCGCATTTCCGTATGTGGAAGACCTCGTATATGCATACGCTGCCCTCGCATGAGGCGATTATGGATTGGTATCGCGGCACCGGACTGCGCCCCTATCTGCAAGCGCTGCCGGATGATGAAGCGCGCGCGGTGTTCGAATCCAAGGTCTATACCCGCGTATGCGAAGCGTATCCGACCCAGTCGGACGGCAGCATCATCTTCCCGTTCCCTCGATTCTTCTTCACTGCAGTGAGGTGATACGGGTCAGGTTGCGGGTTGCGAAAGGCTTGCGCAGAGAAAGGAAAGCTTGTGATTGCTTCGCATCACAATCGGGTGGTGATCGTCGGCACCGGCAGCGTTGGCTCGGCGGTGGCCGGCGCCATCGTGGAGCAAGGGCTGTGCAATGAGCTGGTGCTAATCAACCATAATCCGAATAAAGCAAAAGGCTTGGCTATGGATTTGGCCGACGGCTCCGAATTTCTGGGCCGGTTCATCACCATTCGGTCAGGTGACTGGGATGATTGCGCCAGCGCTGATGTGGTGGTCATCACGGCCGGTCCGAAACCCAAGCCGGGCGAGACCCGTATGCAGGAGCTCGATGCGGCTATCGACATTGTGGACCCGATACTGAAGCACATCAAGGATTCAGGTTTTGACGGTATCTTGATTATGGTGTCGAATCCGGTTGACGTGTTGAGCTGGTTCGCGTGGCGACGTACCGGTTTACCTCGTGCGCAGGTGTTCGGCTCGGGTGCCGCGCTCGATACGTCCCGAATGAAGGCGATTATCGGTGCGACCACGCACCTGGATCCCAGACTGGTATCTGGGTATGTGATTGGTGAACACGGTGATTCACAGTTCGTGCCGTGGTCCACGGTTTCATTCATTGGCAAATCGTTTGCGCAGTATCTGGAAGACAATCGTGACCGATACCCTGGGGTCACGTTGGCCGGCATCGAGGAGCAGACCCGCCGGCGAGGTCTTGATATCAAGGGTTTGCGTGGCGGAACCAGTTACGGCATCGCCGCCACCGTCGCCGGGCTGATTCGAACGATTCTCTGGAATGAACGCAGTGTCGTATCTGTATCCACATTGATAAGCGGTGAATACGAGTATGAGGAGCGAGATGTATTCCTTTCGCTGCCGGTTGCGCTTGACGGCAGTGGCGTGGGTGACTTCGTTGACCTTCATCTGAGCGATGAGGAACTGGCGAAATTCCGCGCGTCTGCTGCCGTGGTACGGGAACATTGCGTGCTGATTGGCGGCCGATTGGAGGCTTGAAATACGAACACGGCTCCTTCGTGATTGAAGGAGCCGTGGTTTGAAAACAGCGCTTGAGACTACTTGGTCAGGTAATCCTTGTAGTTCTTGACAGCCTCAGCCAGAGCTTCGTCGGAAATGCCGAAGGAGCCGAAGGTCACGAACGGCTTGAGCCAGGTGGCGTTGATGTGGTTGGCAGTGCCCTGGAACGGCACGAGCACCTGCTCGATCTTGAACTTGTTGTCGCCTTCCGGCTGGTACTTGGACTCCGGGGAACCGGTGGAGACGGCGACGCCGAACTCCTTGCCTTCGAAGGCGTGGCCTTCAGCGCCGTAAGCCCAGCCGTGCTCCAGCACGTCGTCCTCCCAGGTCTTCAGCAGCGCGGGGGAAGAGAACCAGTACAGCGGGAACTGGAACACCACACGGTCTGCAGCCTCGACGGCGGCCTGCTCAGCCTTGACGTCGATCTTGCCATCCGGGTACAGCGCGTACTCGTCGCGCACAGTCATGTTTTCCAGGCCCTCAGCAGCCTCGGCCAGAGCGGCGTTGACGTGGGACTGGCCCTTCAGAGACGGGTGGAATACGAGCACCAGAGTCTTCATGTTGCTTCTCCTTGATATGACATTCCTATGGCTCACTCAGTAATATCGCAAGCCGATATATCTCAGAATGAACTATATAGGTAGCTCTGTAACAAATAACGGATGGTGTGTCGGATTCATCTCACGGCTGATTGATTGCAACGATGGGATCAGCGCGCGGCATTGCGGGCGGCAATGCGCTCGCAGAACCCGGTTTTGTCCGCCTCGGTGATCGGGCGAACCACGCGAGCTGGATTGCCGACCGCGACCACGCCGGCTGGGATATCCTTGGTGACCACCGAGCCGGCACCGATCACCGAACCGCGGCCGATGGTCACGCCGCCGAGCACCGTCACATGGCCTCCGAGCCAAACGCCATCCTCAATCACAATCGGCTTGGCCTGGCATGCGCCATTCTTGCGCTCCTCGAAGTCAAGCGAATGATTGGTGGCGAACAGGCCCACCATCGGGGCGATCCACACGTAGTCGCCCAAAGTGATAGGCGCGTTGTCGAGCATCACGCAGTCGAAATTGATATAGGCGTGTGAACCAATGGTGATATTGCGGCCCATCTCACAGCGGAAATTCGGCTCGATGAACACGTCTTCGCCGACTGCCGCGAACAACTGCTCCATGATGGCGCGACGTTCGGCTTCCTGGTCGTAATCAAGCTGGTTGTAGGCGCGGAACAGCTTCTTGGCTTCCACGCGCTTGCGTTCGATTTCCGGGTGAGAATCCTCATAGACCTCGCCGGCCACCATGCGTTGCCATTCCACCAGTCCTTCCGGGGTGAGATCGGCGGTGACGTCGTACGTGTTGATGGTCATAATCGCTCCTTTGCTTGAGATCAGTTCGCCGTTGAAATATGACGTGCCATTACCTCACGCATTCCACGGTCTACTGTCATCGTAGTTTCCTTGAAGTGTGCGCAACGCTTGAAAGCGGGCAACTATAGCGCAATGGTTCCAGTCACTATCACGATTATTCCATTGTGATGATTATTGTGCGCGAATCTGTGGGCAATGGAGATGCCTAAACTCAAAGTTTTACTGATCTGTTATAGAAAAAGGTCGCTGTGTGAAGCACTGAAAGACAGTGCATCGCACAGCGACCTATGCAAAAACTATTGCTCGTAACCTCACAGGCGGCAGAGTGCTGCTGCGGCAAGGGTAGTGATAGTTGCGATAGTAATGGCGGCCATAAGAACTTCCTTCCTCTCTTTTCCAATAGCCGGAACCGGATACTAGTGCCAGGGGTGCGACAAGGAAGGCGAGAACTGTTCGCTTTTTGGACGGCGATGCATTGAAGGCGGTCTTATGGGCGGCGGGCACTTGGATTTGCTCCATTGTGATTCGTCAGTAGGTAGATGCCGATGGCCATCGGCATGGTGAGCATCAATATCGGGTAGAACCATGCCAAATCAACATTGGCGTAGAGTGCGCCGCCAATGATTGGCCCCAATGCCATGCCCAAGTCAAGACCAATGTAGTACGTAGCATTTCCGCGGCCGCCATGCCCGGTGCCGGCCAGCCGCACGGCAGAGGATTGGCTGACCGAACTCATGATGCCGTACGATGCAGCCATGAAAATGGAGGCGATGAACAGCACGCCATTATTGTTGAGCGTGGCCAGCGCACCGAGCGCAACAATCATGCATGCGGCGCAGAACCATAGGAACCATCGAAATGAGCGTCGGTCGAACATGTTGCGCATTGCTACGCGCAGAATCAGCAGTGCAACGGCATAAAGCGGGAAGAATAGGCTGACATTGATGCTCAGATGGCGAGCTTCCGTATACGTGACGATATAGGACTGCGTGGCGCAATAGGGGATGGCGAACAGCATGAACACTGCCGCCACTGGAATCACGCGAATGGAAATCACCTGCTCTATGCGATCGCGGAGAGTCGGATACTGCGGTTGTTGCGATGGCGTACATAGAGGCGTGGATTCTCCGGTGCGCGTTCGTGATGTCGAACGTGAGCCGTCTTTGCGAACCAGCAGCACCATGATGAGTGCCGCGGTCATCGCCGCAGTGGTCACTGCGAAAGCGGCGCGATAGCCCAGTGAGGCGCATATGCGAATGCCGATTGCCGGTCCAAGCGCCATGGCCAGGGCATTGGCCAAGCCGTAATACCCCATGGCCTTGCCGATATGCGCCAGCGGAATGAGCGACGACATCCAAGCCGCAAGACATACGGACAGACCGGAAAATCCGATGCCATTGATGATTCTGGCTGCAAACAGCGTTGATGCATGAGGGGATGCCATATAGCCGGCATTGGCTGCAATCATCAGCAGGACGGCGATGATGGAGAACCGTTTCATCGGTATGCGGTCGCTTAAGCGGCCCGCCCAAGGCCTGCAAAACAGAGAGACGATGTTCATTGTGCCGGCAATGATACCGGCGAACTCTCCGTTCGCTCCCAAAGAGTGCGAGTAGCCCACAATCAGCGTGGTGCCCATCATGGTGCCGGACATGTAGAAAAAGGCGGCTGTCATGATTAAGATGATGCTGCCGTTCATGAACGAATCATTGTCTGTGGGCTCATTAGTATGGTCAAAACCTTGTGTTTGTGCCGATAATGCCGGCATATGCATGCTCTCCTTATGCTTTGCTGCGAATGCAGGCCAATCATCGATAGGCCCCTTGTGCAGCACTTCCAAGCAATGCATTGTAGGGAATCATATGAGTGCACGCAGTGGTCAACTGCTCTCTATTATGGGTTGGGTTCACTCTTTTGGTGAGTAAGGTTCCCGGTGTCACGTTGATTGACATGGAGCAATACACCTTCGAGGAATTCAATACATGTGCCGCCAATGGCGATCTCATCGTCGCGCGAACATTCGGCACCGACATCCACCCGATGATACGCACCATACCGGTGGAGTGGAATGTAACCATTGGTTACGGATTGTTCTATCCGATTAATCCATCGGAAGCGGTACGGCTGTTCGTGGACGCGATGACCGCCGTGCGATAGCAGTAAGTGCACAGCGGGCGGCGTTATGGCAGGAGCCGATGCAGGGCTGCAGCCAAGCCGTTGTTATCGACGTGTGGCGCAATCATATCGGCGACTGACTTGGCAGGTGCTGTGCCATTGCCCATCGCCACGCCGATGCCTGCGGCCTGAATCATCTCAAGATCGTTTTCGCTGTCCCCAATGGCGATGGTATCGGCTATCGGCACGTTGAGACGCTGAGCAATGGTGGTGAGCGCGGTTCCCTTGTTGACTCCGGGGATAAGAATTTCACCGTTGTCGTCGCTGGAAGCGTGGATGGATCCGTGGATGATGGTCGCGTATCCTGCAAGTGCGTGCTGCACGTCCTCTATGGTGAGACTGCCATCTTCGGGGATGTAGAACGTGCCTTTGCGAACCAATGGCAGAGGGACGGAATGGTCGGTGATGGTGTGCCAGGAACCGCGCATCTGCGGATGCCGCAGCAGTTTGCGCCAGATGCCAATCCGGTACAGGTAGCGTTCGGTAGCGTGCATGCCGTCGGGGCAGTGCCAGGCATACGGCATGGAGTGTGCGGTGAAGAACGAGGTCGCCATGCGGACGGAGTCAGCGGGCATACGCTCGTCGATAATGGTCTCGCCGTCGAGCTTGGCGCATGCGCCGCCGTCGGATACGATGCCGTCGAACCCAAGTTCGAGCACCGGCGGATCGATGTCCAGCGCCGCACGGCCCGAACAGATGAACAGTCGGTGACCGGCCTGTTGTGCTCGGTGGCACTCCTCTCGCGCGGATTCGGGAATGCGGTGGCTGCTGTCCAGCAGTGTTCCATCGATGTCAATGAATACTAGTTTGGGCTTGCTCATGCGCGTACTCTCCTATGGAATGTCGACATCAGCGTCTGAACTGTAGATGGTGTTCCCTAAGAATAATTCATTCGAATGAATCATGCAATTATGGGTGATGGATGTGTCTGTAATTCGAATGAATATGAGTCATGCGATAATATGGATTATGTGTGTCGCGGCGATGTGGCGCGGCTGGATGATGCGATTTCGGAGGGCATGTCATATGAAGTACCGTGAACTGGCGAAGATTCTTAAGGTGGAGATCGACAAGGGCAAATATCGTGACACGGGAAAGCTGCCCACCGAGCCCGAGCTCATGGAGCAGTTCGGCGCGACCCGGTACTGCGTGCGTAACGCCATTGCCATGTTGGTCGAGCTTGGCGATGTGTATCCGGTGCAGGGCAGCGGCATGTTCGTCCGGGAGAACAGGCGTGAGGGCTGCCTCAACATCAACGGCACGAGAGGCATGACTTCGGAGTTTCCCGGCCATTCCGTGTCCTCCAAGCTGATCAAGCTGGAGCAGCGCGAAGCGGGCGCGGATTCCGCGCGCCTCAAGTGCGCCGTCGACGCCAAAGTCTATAGCGTCTCGCGCCTGCGTCTGTTGGATGACGAGCCTTTCGCCATCGAGTACGCCCTGTATCTCAAGGAGTTCGTGCCGTATCTCAACGAGGAGATCGCCAGCGGCTCTATCTATGCGTATATTCGCGAGGACCTGGGGCTGAGTACGGGCTTTGCAGACAAACTGATATACGCGCGAGAGCTGGATCATGGCCGGGCCGACCTCCTTGGCCTGTCGGCTGGGGATCCTGCCCTGGTGGTCGAGGACGACGCCTATCTGGCCAGCGGCCGCATGTTCAACGCCGGCACGGTCTACTACCACTATAAGAAGGCCACGTTTTTTAATTTTGCCGACCTGAAGTAGTCCCTTATATGCGTGAGGCGGCGTCGCCGGTGGGGGAGGCGCGTCGTCTCGCGGTATTCCCTCGGGGAGGCGACACGCCGTATCCAAAAATCATTCGAATGAATTTGACGCAGCCGAATGAAACTCGTATATTGTAGTCAAGTCATTCGGATTATGCCTATTCATTCGAATGACTTGATACTGAACAAGAGGAATCGGGCCGGCAACAAGGACGCCGGCCCGGGGACATCAACCAGTCCAAAGGAGGACGAGAATGAAGGAGTTCGGCAACAAACTGCTCAACGGCTTCATGAAATTCGCGACGACCAAGGCGGTCACCGCTCTGAAGGACGGCTTCGTGCTCACGATGCCGGCCACCTTGGTGGGTTCGCTGTTCCTGCTGCTCGCGAACCTGCCGTTCGAGGGCTACACGGACTTCATGAACAATCTGCTGACCGACAAGTGGAACATCGGCCTGAACCAAGTTTCCGCCGGAACATTCAATATCCTGGCCGTCATCATCGCGGTCGGCATCGGCTTCGCCTACGCGCGCAACGAGAAGGAAGACGGCATCTCCTCCGGTCTGCTGGCTCTGGTCGCCTTCTTCATCCTCTCCCCGTCCTCGGTGAGCATCGACCACAGCACCGTCGACGCGATCAAGGAGGGCACCACCGCCTCCGTGTCCGGCGCGATCTCCACCTCATGGACCGGCGGCAACGGCGTGATCACCGCCATCATCGTCGGCCTGCTGTCCGGCCTGGTGTTCGTCAAGTGCATGAAGCACAACCTCAAGATCAAACTGCCCGACTCCGTGCCCGAAGGCGTGTCCAACGCGTTCTCCGCCATGATCCCCGGTTTCTTCGTGGTGCTCGGCTCCGCCGTCATCTACCACCTGTGCCAGGTGTTCGGCGGCGTGAGCTTCACCGAACTCATCTTCAAGATTCTGCAGACCCCGATGCAGAACCTCACCGACAACTGGGCCGGCGCGATCATCATCACCCTGCTCATCTCCATCCTCTTCTGGTGCGGCATCCACGGCCCGAACGTCGTCATGGGCATCATGGCTCCGCTGCTGACCGCCAACTCCGTGGCCAACCAGGCCCTCATGGATGCCGGCAAGGCCGTGACCACCGCCGACGGCGGCCACATCCTCACCCCGCAGATCGTCGACTGCTTCGTCAAGTTCGGCGGCACCGGCATCACCCTCGGCCTGCTCATCGCCGGCCTGATCGTGGCCAAGTCCAGCCAGATGAAGGAAATGTCGAAGCTGTCCGTCGTGCCCGGCCTGTTCAACATCAATGAGCCTGTCATCTTCGGCCTGCCGATCGTGTTCAACCCGTTCTTCCTGATCCCGTTCATCGTCGTCCCGCTGATTGCCATGATCATCACCTACGGCGCGATGTACATCGGCTTCCTGCCCCCGTTCGGCGCCGTCCAGGTGCCGTGGACCACCCCGGTGATTATCTCCGGCTTCCTGCTGGGCGGCTGGAAGGCCGCGCTCATCCAGCTCATCATCCTCGTGATCTCCGTGGTCGTCTACCTGCCGTTCGTCAAGAAGCAGGACCAGGCATGGGTCGCCGAACAGGCCGCCAACGACGCCGACATCGAGACGGCCGCCGCCGCGGCCAAGGCCTGAGACGCCGCATCGAACGGCCCAACTCTTCCGATCGGCAATGGTCGGATGACATGGGAGCCCGGTACGAGCAACCACCCTTGCCGGGCCCCCTCCTTAATCAACACTCAATACACCCATAACAACCAACCGCCCCACGATCGGTGTGGGGCCCACTGAAAGGAAAACACCATGAAGATCGTACTGTGCTGCAACGCTGGAATGTCCACCAGCATGCTGGTCAAGAAGATGCGCGCCGCCGCCGAGGCCAAGGGTATCGAGGCCGAAATCGACGCCTACCCGATCTCCGAGGTCGAGGAGAAGGCCGCGAACGCCGACGCCGTGCTGCTCGGCCCGCAGGTGCGCTACGAACTCGACCACGTCAAGAAGCTGCTGCCCGGCAAGCCGGTCGAAGCTATCAACCCGCAGGACTACGGCATGGTGCGCGGCGACAAAGTGCTCGAACACGCCATCGCCATCGCCTCCAAGTAACCCGGCATCAACAGACAGACAACCGACAACCAAACGAACGAACCAAGGGTGGTAACAATGGCAGAAGACAACAAGGACTTCGACTGGGAGACCCTCTGCTTCCAGATGATCACGGCCGCGGGAAGCGCCAAATCCGACTACATCGAGGCGCTGCAGGCGGCCAAGGCCGGCAAATACGACAAGGCCGACGAACTCATCAAGAGCGGCGACCAGAGCTTCGCGACCGGCCACGACCTGCACACCAACCTCGTGCAGCGCGAGGCATCCGGCGAGAAGATCGAGATCAGCCTGCTCATGACGCACGTCGAGGACCAGATGATGGCCGCGGAGACCGTCAAACTGTTGGTCAACGAGCTCATCGCGCTGTACAAGAAGATCAACTGACCCACAGGGCTTATCAGGAAAAGGAACACAACATGGGTTTCCCAAGCAACTTTCTGTGGGGCGGCGCAGTGGCCGCCCACCAGCTCGAAGGTGCGTGGAACGAAGACGGCAAGGGCGTATCCATCGCCGACGTGATGACCGCGGGCGCGCACGGCGTGCCCCGGCAGATCACCGATAGCGTCGAGACCGGCAAGATCTACCCGAACCACTGGGGCAACGACTACTACCACCGCTTCCGCGGCGACGATTCGCTGTTCCAGGAGATGGGCTTCAAATGCTTCCGCACCTCCATCGCCTGGTCGCGCATCTTCCCTAACGGCGAAGAGGACGAGCCCAACGAGGCCGGACTGAAGTTCTACGACGACCTGTTCGACGACCTCAAGGCCAAGGGCATGGAACCGGTAGTGACGCTCTCGCACTTCGAGATGCCGCTCAACCTGAGCCTCAAATACGGAGGGTTCACCGACCGAAGGCTCATCGACCTGTTCGTCAAGTTCGCGCTCACCGTCATGGAACGCTACAAGACCAAGGTGAAGTACTGGCTGACCTTCAACGAGGTCAACAACCAGATGAACCTCGACAACCCGATCTTCGCCTACACCGACTCCGGTATCCGGTTCTCCGAGACGGACACGATCCACGAGCGCAAGCGCAAGGTCTGGCAGGCCGTGCACAACGAGTTCGTCGCCAGCGCCCTGGTCGTCAAGCGCGGCCACGAGATCAACCCCGACTTCCAGATCGGATGCATGCTGGCCATCGTGCCGATCTACCCGGCCACCTGCAACCCCGACGACGTGATGCGCGCCGAAGTCGCCATGCGCGACCGGCTCGTGTTCGGCGACGTGTACGTCAACGGCGAATACCCGAACTACGCGAGGAACATGTGGTCCCGCGAGGACATCACCCCTCACATGGAGCCGGGAGACGAGACGGCCATCGCCGAAGGCACGGTCGACTTCATCTCCATCAGCTATTACATGTCGATGGCCCTGTCCGCCGACGACTCCACCCCCGGCGACTTCGACTCCGGCATCGCCGGCGTGGTGCGCAACACGTACATCCCCGCCACCAAATGGGGCTGGCAGATCGACCCCGTCGGCCTGCGCTACGCGCTGAGCGTCCTGTATGAACGCTACCGCAAGCCGATTTTCATCGTGGAGAACGGCTACGGCGCATACGACACCGTCAACCCGGACGGCACCATCGACGACGACGACCGCATCGACTACCTGCGCGCCCACATCGAACAGGTTGGCAAGGCCATCGACCTCGACGGCGTGGAAGTCATGGGCTACACCGTGTGGGGCTGCATCGACGTGGTCAGTTTCGGCACCGGCGAATTCAAGAAACGCTACGGATTGATCTACGTCGACGCCGACGACGAAGGCCATGGCACCTTCGAACGCCGCCGCAAGAAATCCTTCGGCTGGTACCAGAAAGTCATCGCCACCAACGGCGAACAGCTGTAAACCACATTACGTATACAAGGCGCTTCAAGCGCAACGCATCAAACGTATAAGGAGCATCATCATGTCTCAGGAATTCACGTTCACCGTATCCGACCCCGAGGGCATGCACGCCCGCCCCGCCGGACTGCTGGTCGCTAAGGCACAGGAATACCAGTCGAGCATCATCGTCACCCGCAACGGCAAGTCCGTGGACGCCAAGCGCATTTTCGGTGTCATGGGACTCGGCGTCAAGCAGGGCGACGAGGTCACCGTCAAGGTGCAGGGCAACGACGAGGTCAAGGCCGCCGCCGAGTTCAAGCAGTTCCTCAAGGAGAACCTGTGATGAGAACGATACAAGGCGTTGGAGTCTCCGCCGGCATCGCCATTGGCGCGATCCGCGTGCTCGACACCGCCGACCACGCCGTGGAACGCCGCGTGGTCGACGACCCGAAGGCCGAAGTGGAACGCTTCCGCGCGGCCCGTGATACGGCCGTCAACCAGCTGAAGCAACTGCGTGACAAGACCGCGGCGGAGTTCGGTGAAGGTAAGGCGGAGCTGTTCGATACCCATCAGCTTATGCTGCAGGATCCGGATTATGTGGAAAGTATCGAAGATCTGATTGCGCAGAGCAAAGTGAACGCAGAGTTTGCGGTCAACAGCACCGCCGAACAGTTCGCCGCCATGTTTGCCGCGATGGACAACTCGTACATGCAGGCGCGCGCCGCCGATGTCAAGGATGTCTCCCGCCGCGTGATCAACGTGCTCGAAGGCAAGCGTGGAGGAGCCGCTGAAGATGAGGATGGTGGCGAGAGTCGGATCATTCTTGCCGAGGATTTGGCTCCTAGCGAGACCGTGCAGCTCGACCGCGCCAAGGTTTTGGGCTTCGTGACCGCCAAGGGCTCCGCGAACTCGCACACCGCAATCCTGGCCCGCACGATGGGTCTGCCCGCCATCATCGGCATCGGCGATGCTTTCGATCCGGACGACGACGGTCATACCGCAGTGATTGACGGCACCAGCGGCCTGGTGTTCGTTGATCCGGATGAGGAGACCCTCGCTGAATATCAGGGCAAGAAGGCCAAGTACGAGGAGCATCTGCGTCTGCTGCAGGAGCTCAAGGGCAAGCCTACCGAAACCAAGAGTGGCCAGAAGGTTCGCCTGTATGCCAACATCGGGCGCCCGTCCGATGTGGCCGCAGTATTGGCCAACGACGCCGAAGGCATCGGCCTGTTCCGCAGTGAGTTCCTGTACTTGGAGAGTGAGGACTATCCGACCGAGGAGTTCCAGTTCCAGGCATACAAGGAAGTCGCGCAGAAGATGGGTGACCGACTCGTCGTCATCCGCACGCTCGACATCGGTGCTGACAAGCAGGTCGGCTACTTCAATCTGGAGCATGAGGACAACCCCGCCCTCGGTTACCGCGCCATCCGTATCTGCCTGACCCGGCCGGAGATTTTCAAGGTGCAGTTGCGCGCCCTGCTGCGCGCCTCCGTGTACGGCAATATCGCCATCATGCTGCCCATGATCACCTCGGTTGAGGAAGTGCGCGACGCCAAGAAGATTCTCGAAGAGGTCAAGGAGGAGCTGCGCGGCGAGCACATCGACTTCAACGAGCACATCCAGGTCGGCATCATGATCGAAACGCCCGCCTCGGTCATCATGGCCGATGAACTGGCCGCCGAGGTCGACTTCTTCTCCATCGGCACCAACGATCTGACCCAGTACACGCTGGCCTGCGACCGGCAGAACCCGAACCTCGGACGCTTTGCTGACACACATTCGCCAGCCGTGCTGCGCATGATCAAGATGGCCACCGATGCCGCGCATCGCCACGGCATCTGGTGCGGCATCTGCGGTGAATTGGGCGCTGATCTGAGTCTGACCGACAAGTTCCTCGAGATCGGTCTCGACGAACTGTCCGTCTCGCCCACCAGCGTCCTGCCCCTGCGCAACGCCATCCGCAATCACTGAGCGATACTAAAAGACATTAATGGCCCGCCCTGCAACATATGTTGTGGGTGCGGGCCATTGGCGTATCTGTGGTTATGTGGTTTGCTGCATTGCCGCTCTGCCTGTGTCCCACAGAATGGACATGGTGCGCCGGATCTAAGCAGCATGTCAACGTCGATGATTATGGTCAGCAACTATGTGTTCTATGCGTTGCATGATGACGATGGCGCGATTCGCGCTGAAGCCTGCGATCTAACGGGTAAGTAGGCCCATGCGTGGGCCTTGGCATACTTAATTCAGCGGGTATGCCGGTTTTTGTCATATGCAAATCAACACTGCGCGATATCGATATGTAGCAATAAACAATCCATATCGTTCGTCTGTCGCGCGAGAGAGAAAGTTCAGAACACGTATATGTCTCATCAATGCTCCGAGGAATCGACGCTGCCCGAAAACGGGACGGTGCCCGGTTCGGCTTCAGAATCGACGTCTGCGCCGTCTGGCGGGCTTGCACTTGATCCATCTGAAACCGGATGGATGCAACGTGCCGCACTGCTGCTTACCGGTCAGGCGTTTTCGCTACTTGGCTCCAGCGTGGTGCAATTCGCCATCTGGTGGTGGATTGTCCTGCAAACCCGAACCGGTTCGGCCATGCTGCTGGCCACCCTGTTTGGTGTATTGCCGCAGTCATTGGTCTCAATTTTCGGCGGGCCAATGGCCGACCGATACAATCGTAAAGCGCTGATTATCCTGCCGGATTTGATTATTGCCGGTGTGACTGTGCTGCTGTCCGTCAGTTTTGCGCTGAACTGGGCAAGCCTGTCGCTGATTTTCGTCGTGCTGCTGATTCGCTCGGCTGGTGGCGGCATCCAGCAGCCGGCCGTGCAATCGTTTATTCCGGATGTGGTTCCGGAAAGTAAATTGCTGCGTGTCAATGCGATATTCGGCGTGATTGACTCGGCGAATCGCATCGCTGCGCCCGCGCTTGCTGCAGTACTGGTCAACTTGGTGCCATTGTGGGCGATCCTGCTGGTGGATGTGACCACTGCGGTGATTGGCGTGAGTTTTGTTGCGCTGATTCGCGTACCTCGTGCGGTTGTGCGGAATACTGCTGCGCAGGATAGTGTTGTGCAGAGCAATACTGTGCAGAATGATGCCGTGGAAGCACGGGGGAGCGGTGCAACTGCCGGTGGCACTGACTCTGCTGCCGCCCGTCCCATCGCAATTCTGCGTCGTACCTTTGCCGATTTGAAGACCGGACTGGCGTATGCGATGCACCATCCGCATCTTAAAGGTGTGATTCTTGGCGATGCGCTGACCTGCTTGATGTCGGTCGCGCCGATGAATTTGACCTTGCTGCTCATGACCCGCGAATACGAGGGTATCAATCTGAACCTCGGATTCATAAACCTGACTACCGCCTCTGACAAGCTCGCGGCCAACGAACTGGGTTTAAGCGTCGGCATGCTGCTCGGCGGTGCACTGATGTCTGCCATCGGTCCCAAGTTGCTCAACAGAAGTGTTGCGCAAATGTATGCCGTTGCACTTGGCATCGCTATGGTCGGTATCACGGTCATTGGCCTGGGCGTCTCCCGGAACCTGCTGGTGTATCTCATCATCGATGTGTTGAACGGTGTTGCTTCAGCGGTTTGCGTCGGCCCGATGCGTACGGTGATGCAGTCCGAATCCGATGAATCAATGGTCGGTCGCGTATTCGGCCTCGATACCATGCTGTCCACGCTCGGCATGCCGTTGGGCATGCTCATCTTCGCGCCACTTGCCGATGTGATTCCTATCGCGTGGGTGTTTGTGGCCGGTGGCCTGCTGACGCTGCCGGTTGCCTGGTATGTGCTGATGCTGTCGCGCAGAGATGTGCCGCAACGCGCGTAATTGAATATTCTTTTCTGGTTAGTGGTCGATGCAATGCAGCCAGTTCATGCCCGGCTGGCTGCATTCAGCGCCCTCAGCGCAGTCAGACGGGCAGATGACGGGTAGACGGCTTCGTTGAATTCAGCTCAATGAAGCCATCTGCCATTTGGTGCCCAGTAGACTTCGATTACCTTGTTTCCGTGAGGCCAGATGGGCAAGTGTTGGTTAGTTGGCTTCATGAGGGCGTCTCAATGAAGTTGCCCGGGCAGGTTATGGCAATATGCCATCTCCTATCGCACGTCCCATCAATCGCGGTCGCGTACGAGGAGCGAGAGTGCGAATGCTGCCACTGCCACGATGGTGGCGATGAGGAACACTGCATCCACGCCATGTGCAAGGCCGGCGGCCGCCGAGCCTGCTACGGATGCCGGCTGCGTGTTCATCGTCATGATGGTGAAGTTGATGGCGATGCCAATGGCGGCGCATGTCTGACGCAACGTATTGTTCATCGCCGTGCCATGAGGCAGCATCGGCCCGGTCAGCTGGTTGAGCGCCGTGGTGGTGAGCGGCATCAGGCAAAATGCCACACCGGTCATCATGATGGTAAAGAACAATGCCGGATACCATGCCGGTGTGCTGGCGGTCATGCGAGACAAGGCGAATGTGGCCACGGCGATCACGGCAATGGAGGGTGGGGCGATGCGACGAATGCCGATGCGATCGAACAGCCGGCCGGCAGCCGGATTGAATATGCCTTCAGCCACGCCTCCGCCCATCAACAGCAAACCGGACTGTAGGGCAGTCATACCCAGCGAATTCTGTATGTACATCGGCAGGATGTTCATCGTGGCGATGAAGGTGACGAATACCAGTACGATCACCAGCATCGATAAGGCGAACATCGGCCGAGCGAATACGCGGAAGTCGAGCATCGGACGCTCGAGATGCAGCTGACGATGAATGAATGCGCATAGCGCGACCGCGCCGATGATAAGCGAGCCCAACGTATCCGGAGAAGCCCAGCCTGACTGGCCGGCAAGACTGAAGCCAAGCAGTAATCCGCCGAAACCAAGTGTGGAGAGCACAATCGAAAGCATATCGATTGTCGGATTGGTCTGCGTGGTCACGTTCTTCACCGTCGGGATGGCGAGGACCAATACGGTGACGGCGATGACGATCAGCGGCACAAAGAGGAATCGCCACGGCAGAAAATCAATAATCAGACCAGACAAAGTTGGGCCCAGTGCCGGAGCGAATGCGATGACCAGGCCGAACCAACCCATTGCCGTACCGCGTTTGTCTGGTGGGAATGTAAGGAACAGTACCGTTTGCAGCAGCGGCATCACAATGCCCGCGCCGGTTGCCTGCAGAATACGGCCCAACAGCAGCACCCAGAATCCGGGTGCGAATGTGCAGACGAGCGTGCCAAACAGGAACATGCCGATGGCATAGAAGAACAACTGGCGTGTGGTGAACCGCTGAATCAGAAATGCAGTGATTGGAATCATGATGCCGTTGGTAAGCATGAATCCGGTGCTCAACCATTGCACGGTGTTGCTGGGCAGACCGAAATCGCGCATCAGATGCGGCAGTGCCGCAGTCATCAGCGTTTGGTTCAAGATTGCAGTGAAGCTGCCGACCATCATCACAATGATCGGTACTAAAGACTGCGCGTTATTCGTTGTGTTCACGGGCGCGACGGAATTCATGGAATACCTCGGTTGGTTGGAGACGAATCCAGCTGATTTCGGTCAACGCCGCATGATTGCAGCGCCGTAGCCCCTGCCGGCGATGTCAGCGACCAGTGTAGCGTCTGGGCTGACATGGGTAGATTCCGCCCGCCAGATCATACCGATGTGGGGGATGCCGTCTTCCAGAAATTCGTCGGAGACCTGCGTGAAACCGAGGTGCTCGTATAGCTTGCGCGCGTAGGTTTGGGCCTCGATGTGCACGGTGTCGGCATGCATACGCTCCTGTGCCACTTTCAGGCCTTCGCGCGCAATGCGGGTGCCGAGGCCTTGCCATCGGTGAGTAGCTAATACGCGGCCGATGGATGCTTCGGGGAAGGTGATACCTGGGTCGATTACGCGGCAGTATGCGGCGATGCCGTTCTCGTCATGCAGGAACACGTGCCAGCAGTGTCGGTCCGCCTCATCCACTTCCTGATAGGCGCAGTGCTGTTCCACCACGAACACCGCCACGCGTACACGGTAAATCTCGTACAATTCTGCCGCGCTGAGTTCTTCAAACCGCTTTACTGTCAACTGCATGCGGCCAGTGTATAAGCTGCATGCGAATTTCAGGTTTGACATGCATCGCCTCCTAAGAGGCTAAAACGTTCGTATGTCCGCGCAATCCGCGTACCCTGCGCAAACAAACGAACGTTTTCTATATCAAAATCCTTTGTATGTTCGCGCAGCACTCGCCAGTTGCGCGAACATGCGGGCGATTTGAGGTAACGTTTGGCCTGCAATCGGCTCGCAATCCTGCGAGCGTATATCACATTTGATACTGAAAAACCAGTCTGTTGCGTTCGCGATTGATTCCGTATGCTTGAGGCCTATGAACGAACGTAACAGTACTTTGGCGGCAACGCCTATTGAATCATCGCAGTTGCCTCAAGCCGATCGTGGCGCGGAACATATGCAAGGCCATTGGGTGCTCGCCCAACTTGGCAAACGCGTGCTCAGGCCAGGTGGCGAGAAACTGACCAAGCGCATGCTGGCATACCTGCCGATCGCCGGTAAGCGCGTGGTGGAGTTCGCGCCAGGGTTGGGACGCACTACTCGGCTGATTCTGAGCGCTGGCCCTGCTGGTTACACTGGTGTCGACCGGGACGAGCAAGTGGTGAAGATCATCGGCCCGCTGGCTGCATCAGTCGGAGGCTCATGCATCCAGGCCGATGCTGCGCAAACTGGCTTGCCGGATGAATCGGCGGACGTGGTGATTGGTGAGGCGATGCTGACCATGCAGTCCGAACGCGGCAAGCATGCAATTATCAGTGAAGCCCATCGCATCCTGAAACCGGGCGGATTGTATGCGATTCATGAAATGGGCCTTGCTCCAGACAATATCGACGAATCCGTTAAGGATTCGATTCGTAAAGACTTGGCCCGTGCCATCAAAGTCAACGCGCGTCCGCTGACTGCTGCTGAATGGCAGACCGTACTGGAATCGGAAGGATTTGAAGTGCTGTGGAGCGGCGTGGAACCTATGGCATTGCTGAAGATGCGTCGCAATCTTGCGGACGAGGGCATCGGTGGTGTGCTGCGCATCATGCGTAATGTGCTAACGCATCCGGATTTGCGTGCGCGCGTATTGGAAATGCGCCATGTGTTCAACACCTATGGTGATACGCTTACCGGCATCGCATTCGTGGCGCGGCGCAAGGCTTAATGCCGGCAATGCCACTGTTGAGAGATTAAACTGATGCTTTACGCGTTAATTGAAAACGCATAGAGCGGGCATCGAGGCCTACGACTCATATGCCATATATATAAGGAGTCTTGATATGACTGACGAAAATGCAACTAAGAACGCTGATCCAATGGTGATGGAATTCATCGATGACCTGAACCCGCTGGTCGAAGTACAGCCTGAGGCCACTGTTTCCCGCACGGTGATGCAGGTGGAAGGTGCCAACGTAGTGCTGTTCTCCTTCGACAAAGGTCAGGAACTGAGCGAACACACCGCTGCCATGCCGGTGCTGGTGCAATGCCTCGAGGGCCATCTCAAGGTGACCGGTGGTGGCAAAACCGTGGACCTCGTGCCTGGCGGCATCCTGCACTTCCCGACCCGTCTGCCGCATGCGGTTTACGCCGAGGAAGCGTCCAAGATGATGCTGATTATGATGCGTCACTGATGCGAAATGTTGGCGCGAAGCTGATGCGAGCTTTGCGTCTTCGTAACGTACACCAGCTTCGCTGCCGAGCATCAGATGTGACCAATGACCTTGGCGGGATTGCCGGCCACGATGCTGCCGGCTGGCACGTCGTGAGTGACAATTGCGCCCGCGCCCACAATGGCACCGTCGCCGATAGTCACGTTTTGCAGCACAATGGCGCCCGCGCCAATCCACACATGTTTGCCGATAGTGATGGGCAGGCTTGTGGTGGTGGCGCGGTCCATTGGGTCTTTGCTGTGGTTGATGGTGATGAGCTGCACGTTCGGGCCGATGAATGTGCCATCGCCAATGGTGATGCCGCCGCGGTCCATCAGCGTGCAACCCCAATTGATGAATACGCCTCGGCCAACCTCGATATTGTGCCCGAAATCCGTGTAAAACGGCGGATTGAAACGGAATGACGGGTCAACCGGGTGACCGACGATGCGCTCGAATAGGGTATGCGCTTCCTGTTGTTCATGGTATCCGGTGTTGAGCTCCGCGCAAAGCCGCTTGGCTTCGTTGATGATGGTGGCGATGGCGCAATAGCCGGGGTCGCACGGGTTGACTGGTTTTCCGGTACGGTCGCGCTCGAGAATATCGGCTGCTTTGGTGGTCATGATGGCTCCTTGGTCGTGTGCTGCCATCATTGAACCGCGGGGGTTTGGCGCTGTCTAATACCTATGGTTTATGCGCTTGCATGCCGGCGGGGCATGAACATGCCGACGTTGACTCGTGCTGCTCTCCCTCAGTCAGCTTCGCTGACAGCTCCCTCACCAGAGGGAGCCGAGTACGTGGGACTTACTCATGTGGATACGGGCGGCTTTTTCACCAGAGGGAGCCAAACTAATGGAGCCGGAAGATAATCACATAGTCTGTAGGAACTTGGCGAATGCGGCGGCCGCTGGGGATGCGGTCCCTTGCTTTTTCCACACCAGTACCGAACTGCTTTCCAATGGTGGTGCAAGACGGATTCCACGCACGCCCGGATAGGTGGTGCCGTGGTCAAGGCACAGGTACAGTCCGAGGCCGCTGGCTGCCATTGCCGCGCCATTGGCTGGCAGATTGCAGGTGCCGGCGATGTTGAGATGCGGGGCATAAGGCCCGAACCAGTTCAGTACCACGCGGCGCACAGGCTCACGCGAGGGCAAGAGCAGCGACTCGTTGGCCAGATCAGCTGGGGAGAGGGATTCGTGGGCTTCAAGTGGATGACCGTTCGGTATCATCGCACACCAATGTTCGGTGATATTGGTGCGTAAAAACTCGTATCGACTGGTGTCCACAGGGTCGGCGAGCAGACCGAAATCCAACAATCCTTGCTCAAGCTGGTCTTGAATCACATCCGCAGTGGTGCTGACCACATGGAAGCGCACGCCGGGATGCAAGGTGCGGAACGCGGCCATACGGTCGGCGAGGAATGTCATGGCGCGTACTTCGCCACAGCCGGCCATAATGTCGCCGCTTAATTCGTAGCTGGACTGCTTGAGCTCAAATTCCGCCTTGTCCGCCAAGGAGACGATGGTTTGCGCGCGGTCGCGCAATAGTCGACCTTCTTCGGTCAGTGTGATGGTATGACTGCCGCGCTCGAACAGGGTGACGCCGAGCTCCTCCTCCAGTTGCTTCAACTGCCGGGAAAGCGTCGGCTGGGAAATGCGCAGCAACTGCGCCGCCCATGTGATATTGCCTTCCTCGGCCACCGCCAGAAAATACCTGAGCACGCGCAATTCCATGATGATTGGTCCCCGTTCGCAGCTGATGTGATGCCACCATTGTAGATGGATAGGGGTGTTGCGGCAGTAACTGCGCGCTCGAACGGTGGGTGTGCGCAGTTACTGCCGGTTTTCGGGTTTATTCAGGCAGTAACTGCGCGTGACGACTGCGCAGATGTACTGCCGTTGTCCTTCAGCGAATTGATGAGCTGGGCGACGATGGTTGGTAATACCGAACTACTTAGCCATTCGATATTCTCCGGTGTGAATGCCTCCGGTGCTTTGGCCAAGACGCCGAGTATGCCGCTGGATGCAAATTCCAACATAATGCGTTGGCCGGGATTGAGTGTCGCCATATTGCGACCGAGCGTCGCCAACCAGATTTCGATGACATGAGCTTTCAGCTGATTGGCCAGTCCCGTCGAACCGTGTGGGCCGGCGATAAGCGCTAGCTTCCGAATACTGGCAATGCGTTGCGGCGAGGTTATATTGGCGATGGCATAATTGCGAATCGCGTCAATGCCCTCGTCTTGCCGGATGATATGCGCAATAAACGCGTTGATATCCGGGTCGTCATAGATTGCGGCGATGGCGTCGTCCGCCAGTTCCGGAATGTTGCTGTAATGGTAGTAAAACGCACTGCGGTTCAAGCCGCTCAGGCGCGTGACATCACTGATGGTGATCTGCGCATATGGCTTTTGCTCCAACAGCATCCAGAATGCCTCCTGCATCTTTTCCGGTGCGCCTTGCTCGCCCGTCTTCGGTCGTGCCATACGTGTCTTCTTCCTGTCTTCTCGCCTGCAATCAATAACTCAACATCGTATCGTGTTTTTCGCATGATGATGCGGCTTCCGGGTGAAAACCCAACATAATGATGAATTGCGTGGATTTTATTACCCAACAGAGTGATGTATTTCTTGGAATTGCAACACAGCCATCGCAAGAGAGGACTTAACGTACTATGGCTTTCCTTGAATTCCATGATGTAGTGCGACAGTACGGAAGCGGCGAATCCGCGGTACTGGCGTTGAACCATGCCAGTTTCGACATCGAACAGGGGGAGCTCGCCGTTATTCTTGGCGCATCCGGCGCCGGCAAATCCACCACGTTGAACATTCTGGGCGGTATGGATCGCGCCACCTCAGGCTCCGTGGTGGTCGACAGCAAAGACATTACTCAAGCTAACGAAGCCGAACTGACCGACTACCGTCGATTCGACGTGGGCTTCGTCTTCCAGTTCTACAACCTCGTGCCCAACCTGACGGCACTCGAAAACGTGGAACTCGCCTCGCAAATCTGTCCGAATGCACTTGATGCGCGCGAAACCCTTGCCAAAGTCGGGCTCGGCAATCGTCTCGCCAACTTCCCGGCACAGCTATCTGGTGGCGAACAACAGCGTGTTTCCATCGCCCGTGCCCTTGCCAAGAATCCGAAGCTACTACTGTGCGACGAGCCGACCGGCGCGCTTGACTACAACACCGGCAAGGAAGTACTCCAGCTGTTGCAGGATTCCTGCCGACAGCATGGCATCACCGTGGCGCTAGTAACGCATAATTCAGCGCTCGCGCCGATGGGCGACCGGCTGATTCGCTTCCGCTCCGGTAAAGTCACCGAGATCACGCGCAATCTGAACCCCACGCCCATCGCGGACATCGAATGGTAGGGGAGCGGCAGGAACAGTCATGAAGAAAACAGCACTCCGGAAAGACGCGTGGCGCGCCATCGCCGGCAACGGCAAGCGTTTCGTGGCCATGCTCGTCATCGTAGCGGTCGGTGTGATGATGCTCGGCGGCCTCAATACTATTGCTCGGGATATTCGCGGTGGCCTAGACGAATTCTTCGACGCCACGTCGATGCATGACATCTCCATCATCTCCACCCTTGGCTTCGATGATGACGATATTGACGCATTGCAGCAGGTCGATGGCGTTGCCAAAGTCGCTGGTGAACACTCGGCCAGTGTGACCACGGCCATCGATGGTAAACAATCCTCGGCAACCATCACCACCCTGAACAATGAAGGCGTCGAACAGCCATATCTCAAGGATGGCAGGCTGCCGAAATCGACCCATGAAATCGCAGTCACCGAGCAGTATCTGAACGATAGCGGCAAATCATTGGGCGACACATTGATTTTCCAGCCAGATGATTCGCTCACGTCCGCGGCATCGACCTCCGCGAATGACGCAACTGGCATGTTTTCAGACGGCAACTACACCATCGTCGGCACGGTGATCGATCCAAACGATATCGTCAACCCGACCGGCCCGTTGGCTTTGGTGTCCGGCGCGAAAACCGTCTACCCGATGTTCGTTGCCGAAGATGCGCTCAACGATGCTGACGCTCCGTATGCGTCGGTGGTCATTACAGTAGCCGGAGCGAAGGCGCTGAACACCTATGATGACGATTATCTCAACGCCGTTGATGATGCAGTTGCCAATATTGAGGCCATCCAAGCGGCCCGCGAACAGGCGCGTACTGATACCGTGCATCAAGCCGCCTTGGATAAAGCTATGGCATCCATCGATGCGCAGAAAGCCAAAGTCGATGCTCTGCCGGACGGATTGCCAGCCAAGGCAGCCGCCGAGCAGAAAATCGCTGAAGCGGAGGCACAAGCCAAAAGTACGGTGGATGCCATGCCGAAAGCCACATGGATTATCCGCGACCGCAGCGCCGTAACCAGTTATGAGGATGTCAAAACCCAAACCGAAATGATCGCGCGTCTGGGCACAATGTTCCCGGTACTGTTCCTCATCATCGCACTGCTGGTCAGCCTTACCGCGATCACGCGCATGGTCGAGGAGGATCGCGGACTCATCGGCACATACAAAGCGCTCGGCTATACGCGCCACGAAATCATGCTCAAATACTTGGTGTATTCGGGCGCCGCATGCCTGTTCGGCGGACTGCTCGGCGATGTGCTGGGTATGGTCGGCCTGCCTTTTATGTTCACACGCAAAATCATTACCAATATGTATGTGTTGCCGAACTATCCGCTGCTGGTTGACTGGCGGCTTGCCCTCGGTGGTGTGCTGCTGTTCGTGGTCATTATTACCGGTGCCGCGATGGTAGCTTGTGCTGGATCGCTGCGATTGGAACCGGCCGAACTCATGCGCCCCAAGGCGCCCAAGGCCGGCAAAACCATTGTCCTGCAGCGTATCGGATTCATCTGGAATCACCTGAGCTTCCTTGGCAAGGTGACCGCGCGCAACTTGTTCCGGTACAAGTCCCGCGCGCTGATGGTGATCATCGGCGTACTCGGCTGCACGGCATTGATGACGGCCGGATTCGGCATGGGCAGCTCCGCGCTGACCCTGATGCCGCGCCAACACAGCGAGATTGCGCCATACGATGTGCTGGCCGTGACTTCTGCCGCTGATCATGACAAGGCTCAGAGTGCTCTGGATGATGATTCCGAAGTGAAATCCACCTTGCCGCTGCAACTTGGCAGCGTCACGCTTGCGCCGGCGCAACATTCCGGTAAGGACTCTGATGCTGCGGATGATGCGAAACTCACCGCACAGTTGATGGTCATTCCGGACGGCAAATCAACGGACGGCTACATCAATCTGCAAACGTCGGACGGCTCACCCATCGAACTGGAGTATGCGGATGATGGCATTATCGTGACCGCCAATGCCGCGCGCAAGCTGGCGCTCGCCTCCGGCTCCAGCGTGAATCTCACCGATCAAATGGCCAACACCGCCGATGCCACTGTGCATGAAGTCGCTCAGTACTACACCGGCAATCTAGTGGTCATGTCCCAATCCACGTACAAGCAGATATTCGATGAGGATTATGCGCCGAACGCCTATCTCATCAACGTGCGCGGAGATGCGAATGCGCAGATAGCCTTCGCAAACGATTTGGCCGAGCAGAGCGAATACCTGTCGGTGACGAGCTCCGCCAAACAGGAGCGCGACTTCTCCAAGAGCTTTCAACTGTTCTTCGTGATGATCGGCTTCATCGTAATCATGGCCGCGATCTTGGCCGTGGTGGTGCTCTACACACTTGCCAGCACGAATATTTCCGAGCGCGAACGTGAGCTGGCCACCATCAAGGTGCTCGGCTTCCGCAAGCGTGAGGTACATGGCTATGTGAATAAGGAAATGCTGCTGCTCAGCGCCATCGGTATTGCGATTGGCATGCCGTGCGGGCGTGCGCTGCTCGGTTTCCTGGTGAGCAAGCTGGATCTGCCAGGCATGAACATCGTGCCGAATGTGCTCTGGTTCTGCTATGCGGGAGCTGCAGCATTGGCGCTCGCCTTCACGTTGCTGGTGAGCCTCGCCACCAACCGCTCCCTCGATCGCATCGACATGGTCGGTGCCTTGAAGAGCCCCGAGTGATGGCTGTTTTTCATGCGGGGCGGCATGGTATAACACCACTCCGCTTCCGCTGTATACCCGTTGTGGCATAATTGCCGAGGCAATTTTTGGGCATTGCCCTAGAAGTTTGATTTGAAAACAGGTGAATAACGTGGCACAGACTACCAACGACATCAAGAACGGTTCCGTCCTGAACCTGGACGGCCAGCTGTGGACCGTCATGAAGTTCCAGCACGTCAAGCCGGGCAAGGGCCCCGCTTTCGTGCGCACCACCATCAAGAACGTGCTCTCCGGCAAGATTGTTGACAAGACCTTCAACGCTGGCATGAAGATGGAATTCGAGACCGTGGACAACCGCACCCTCCAGTACTCCTACGAGGATGGCGACAACTTCGTGTTCATGGACATGACCACCTACGATCAGATCATGGTTCCGAAGACCCTCGTGGGCGACAAGGCCAAGTTCTTGCTCGAAGGCACCGACTGCCTCGTCTCCTTCCACGACGGCACCCCGCTGAACGTTGATCTGCCGGGCTCCGTGGTCCTGACCATCACCCACACCGAGCCGGGCCTGCAGGGCAACCGCTCCAACGCTGGCACCAAGCCGGCCACCGTTGAGACCGGCGCCGAGATCCAGGTGCCGCTGTTCATCAACGAGGGCGACCGCGTCAAGATCAACACCGAAGACGGCTCCTACACCGGCCGCGAGAACTGATTCTTTCCGCAGCACTGGAGGATTAGCAGCAGTATGGCACGTTCTACCGCGCGTAAGAGGGCTCTGAACACCCTGTATGAGGCAGATGAAAAGAGCCAGGATATCCTGTCTCTGCTCGATGAGCGCATCGCTCACCCGGGCGCTCAGACCCCGCTTCCTGACTACGCCATCGAAATCGTTCGTGGTGTGGCAGAACATCGTCGCCAGATCGATCGCACGCTGGACGATTACTCCACGGGCTGGAAGGTCAGGCGCATGGGCGTGGTCGATCGCAATATTCTGCGTATCGCCACGTGGGAGATTCTGTTCAATGAAGAAGTGCCGGATAAGGTAGCCATCGATGAGGCTTTGGCATTGGCCAAGACCTTGTGTGATGACGATGCCCCGGCATTCATTCACGGCCTGCTCTCCGCGATTTGCAATGCAAAGGATGCTGAGCCGGCTGATACCACAGCACAGAATCCTGGCGATGGCGATTCCGCCGATGCCGCTGATTCCGCAGTTCCGTCCGCTGACGATCAGCCGACGGAAGAATAGTCATTGATTGAAGCCTCCCCATTGTGGGGAGGCTTTTTCATGGGTAGACGGGCAATTGACCGTTGTTATCCAAGCCGGTGTGGTACCGGCTGCCCCTGCCAGCGGGGTGATTCTCAAGTCGCATTCGCATCAGGCGGCGTGTGAGTCTTAGCTGGCCGTTAACCTTGGTACGAATACCCGAAACAGCATAAGGGGGTTTTGGTGAGCCAGAACGAGTCCGGAACCATCGCTATTCCGATGTATGACAAGGACGATGCAGTCCTCGTTTTGGAAGACGGACAGGTGTATGTGGGAGAGCCATATGGCGCCCTGGGCAAGACGACCGGTGAGATCGTCTTCGCCACCGGTATGACCGGATACCAGGAGACGCTCACCGATCCGAGCTACGATCGCCAGATCGTAGTGCAGACCTTCCCGCACATCGGCGATACCGGTGTGAACAGCGAAGACCCTGAATCCTCCCGCATCTGGGTCGCCGGCTATGTGGTGCGCGACCCTTCTCCGAACGTGAGCAACTGGCGCGCCGAAGGCAGCCTGGACGATGACTTGAAGAAGAACGGCATCGTCTCCCTGAGCCACATCGACACCCGTAAGCTCGTGCGTCATCTGCGCTCCGCAGGCGTGATGCGTGCCGGCATCTTCTCCGGCGACGCTCTGCTCAACCCGGAAAACGGCAAGCTGCGTGACATCGACAGCATGCTGGAAGATGTGAAGAACACCCCACAGATGCAGGGACTGAGCCTGTACGACGAAGTCTCCACCAAGGAGATGTACACCATCGAACCGTGCGGCGAATACGAAGGCAAGGAGCCGCTGTACACCGTGGCCGCCGTGGACCTCGGCATCAAGGGTATGACCCCGCATCGTATGGCCGAGCGTGGCTGCCGCGTGCATGTGGTGCCATCCACCACCACGTTCGAGCAGATCGAAGCCCTGAACCCGGATGGCGTCTTCTTCTCCAACGGCCCGGGCGACCCGGAGCAGGCCGGTCCGGAAATCGAACTGCTGCGTAAGGTCTTGGACGCTGGCTACCCATTCTTCGGCATCTGCTTCGGCAACCAGCTGCTGGGCCGTTCCCTCGGCTTCGGCACCTACAAGCTGAAGTTCGGCCATCGCGGCATCAACCAGCCGGTCAAGGATCTGACCACCGGCAAGGTGGAGGTCACCGCCCACAACCACGGCTTCGCAGTTGACGCCCCGATTGGCGAGACTGTGGACGCTCCGTTTGAAAACGGTAAGTACGGCAAGGTGTTTGTCTCCCACATCGATCTGAACGATGACGTGGTCGAAGGCTTGCAGTGCGTGGATATCCCTGCATTCTCCGTGCAGTACCACCCGGAGGCCGCAGCAGGCCCGCACGATGCGGCCTACCTGTTCGACCGTTTCTGCGAACTGATGAAGAACAATCCGCGCGACGCTCGCGCCAACAGCAACATCAAGGAAGGTAAGTGATATGCCGAAGCGCACCGACATCAAATCCGTGATGGTCATCGGCTCCGGCCCGATCGTAATCGGTCAGGCTGCGGAGTTCGATTACTCGGGCACCCAGGCATGCCGCGTCCTTCGTGAGGAAGGCATCCGCGTCATCCTCGTCAACTCGAACCCGGCCACCATCATGACCGACCCCGAGATGGCCGACGCCACCTACATCGAGCCAATCGCCACCCCGATTCTCGAGCAGATCATCGCCAAGGAGCGTCCGGACGCACTGCTGCCGACCCTCGGTGGCCAGACCGCACTGAACGCCGCCATGGCGCTGGGCGAGGCCGGCGTGCTGAAGAAGTACAACGTCGAGCTCATCGGCGCATCCCTGGAAGCCATTGACCGCGGCGAGGATCGTGAGCTGTTCAAGAAGGTCGTGGATGAGGCAGGTGCTGAATCCGCACGCTCCCGCATCGCCCACAGCCTTGAGGAATGCGATCGCATCGCCGAGGAACTCGGCTACCCGCTGGTCGTGCGCCCGAGCTTCACGATGGGTGGTCTGGGTTCCGGTATCGCCCACGATGAAGAGGATCTGCACCGCATCGCCGGCGCAGGCATCCACTACTCTCCGACCGACGAAGTCCTGATTGAAGAGGGCATCGAGGGTTGGAAGGAATTCGAGCTCGAGCTCATGCGCGACCGCAACGACAATGTCGTGGTCGTCTGCCCGATCGAAAACGTTGACCCGGTGGGCGTGCACACCGGTGACTCCATCACCGTGGCACCATGCTTCACTCTGACCGACCGCGAATACCAGAAGCTGCGCGACATCGGCATCGCCATCATCCGCGGCGTGGGCGTGGACACCGGTGGCTGCAACATCCAGTTCGCCATCCACCCGGACACCGGCCGTATCATCGTCATTGAGATGAACCCGCGCGTCTCCCGTTCCTCTGCATTGGCTTCCAAGGCCACCGGCTTCCCGATCGCCAAGATCGCCACCAAGCTGGCCCTCGGCTACACGTTGGACGAGATTCGCAACGACATCACCCAGTCCACTCCGGCATCCTTCGAGCCGACCATCGACTACGTGGTCACCAAGGTGCCACGTTTCGCCTTCGAGAAGTTCCCGGGCGCCGACCCGACTCTGACCACCTCCATGAAGTCCGTGGGCGAGGCCATGGCTCTGGCAGGCAACTTCCAGGAGTCCCTCGGCAAGGCCATGCGTTCCATCGACAAGCGTCACATGGGCTTCAACTGGGATGGCGCCAAGCCGTCCGCCGAGGAAGTCGCAGAACTGCTCGAACAAGTGCACGTGCCGACCGAGCACCGCTATTTGCAGCTGATGCGCGCCATCTGGGGTGGTGCCACCGTCGAGCAGCTGTATGCTGCCACCAAGATCGATCCGTGGTTCCTCAAGCAGATCTCGTTGATCAACGACATGGCTATGACCGTTCGCGCGGCCGAAACCCTGACGCCGAAGCTGCTGAAGAAGGCCAAGCTCGCCGGTCTTTCCGACGTGCAGATCGCTCATCTGCGTGGCCTGGGCGACGAAGGCGAGAACACTATTCGTGAGCTTCGCTGGAACTACGGCATCCGCCCGGTCTACAAGACCGTGGATACCTGCGCGGCCGAGTTCGATGCGGCAACGCCGTATTACTACTCCTGCTACGCCGATGAGACCGAACTTCGCCCGCGTAAGCGCGAAGCCGTGATTATCCTCGGCTCCGGCCCGAACCGTATCGGTCAGGGCATCGAGTTCGACTACACTTGCGTGCACGCCGTGCAGGAGCTCGGTAAGGACTATGACACCATCATGGTCAACTGCAACCCGGAGACCGTGTCCACCGATTACGACATGTCCGACCGCCTCTACTTCGAGCCGCTCACCTTCGAAGACGTGCTCGAAATCTACGAGGCCGAGAAGAAGATGGGCCCGGTCAAGGGCGTTATCGTGCAGCTCGGTGGCCAGACCCCGCTGTCTCTGGCAGCCCGTCTGAAGGCCGCCGGAGTGCCGATTCTCGGTACCACGCCGGAATCCATCGATTTGGCAGAAAACCGTGAGCTCTTCGGCCAGGTGCTGAAGAAGGCGGAGATGAACGCTCCGCGTTACGGCACCGCGCTGAGCCTCGAAGAGGCCATGGATGCCGCCCACCGCATCGGCTACCCGGTGCTGGTGCGCCCGAGCTACGTGCTCGGCGGCCGCGGCATGGAAATCGTCTACGACGACAAGCAGCTGACCAAGTATGTGGATCGCGCACTGGCCCAGGCCCAGGCCGATACCGTGGTCTCCGGCCGACTGCCTTCCCCGCTGCTCATCGACAAGTTCCTGCAGGACGCCATCGAAATCGACGTCGACGCCCTGTTCGATGGCAAAGAGCTGTACATCGGCGGCATTATGGAACACGTCGAGGAAGCAGGCGTGCACTCCGGCGACGCCGCCTGCACCCTGCCGCCGTCCACCTTGTCCGACGATCAGATTCGTCGTCTCCGTGAAGGCACCTACGCCATTGCCAAGGGCTGCCATGTGCAGGGCCTGATCAATGTGCAGTACGCCTTTATGGCCAACACGCTGTACGTGATCGAAGCCAACCCGCGCGCCTCCCGTACCGTGCCGTTCGCCTCCAAGGCCACCGGCGTGGCCCTGGCCAAGGCCGCGGCCCGCATCATGGCTGGTGAGACCATCGAAGACCAGCGCAAGAACGGTCTGCTGCTGCCCAAGGGCGACGGTGGTGTGATGCACCGCGGCCAGCAGGTGGCGGTCAAGGAATCCGTGATGCCGTTCAAGCGATTCCGCACTCCGGTGGGCAAGACCGTGGACATTCTCCTCGGACCTGAAATGCGCTCCACTGGTGAGGTCATGGGCTTCGACCGTGACTTCCCGCACGCCTTCGCCAAGAGCCAGCTCGCCGCCTACGAAGGCGGTCTGCCGACCTCCGGCAACGTGTTCATCTCCGTGAACGACACCGACAAGCGACAGCTGCCGCTGCTTGCCGTGCGTCTGGTGGAGCTCGGCTTCAAGATCTGGGCAACCGAAGGCACTGCTTCCGTGCTGCGCCGCTACGGCATCGACTCCAACATCGTCGACAAGATCAGCACGCGCATGGATTCCGATCCGGAAGCACCGGTGGTTGTACACCATGCGGAAGGCTCCGTGGGCAAGAACGTGGTTCAGCTCATCGAGGACGGCAAGATCGATATGATCCTCAACACGCCGAACTCGCGCGGCTCCCGTTCCGATGGCTATTCCATCCGTGCGGCCGCTATTGCCGCCGATTTGCCGCAGTTCACCACCGTAACGGAATTCCAGGCGGCGCTGCTCGCCATCGAGGCCGTGAAGCATAATGATTACCAGATCATGAGCATCCAGGATCATTCGAAGCAGCTGTTCGAATTGGAGAGACAGGAGTTCTGATGGTTACCACTAGCGGCGAGGAGCAGCAAGCTCAGCGTTCCGATTTCGGTTTACGATTGAGCAATTCGATGGCCAAGTATGGACCATTATGTGTAGGCATTGATCCACATCGAAAGCTCCTCACCGATTGGGGGTATAACGTCGACGCCGAAGGTGCCGAACTCTTCTCCATGCGTATGCTGCAGGCCGCCAATGGCAGGGCTGCAGCGGTGAAATTCCAGTCGTCCATGTTCGAGCGTTACGGATCCAAGGGATTCGAAGCGCTCGAGCGTGTGCTCTACGCGGCACGCCAGATGGGTGTTATCACCATCGTGGACTGCCTGCATGGTGGTCTTTCCACTACTATTTCCGCCATCGCCGATGCCTATTTCAAGCCGGGCGCACCAATGCTGGCCGATGCCATTACGTTGCTGCCATACTATGGCGCTCGTTCATTGAACGGTCTGATTTCCGAAGCATTGGAAAATGGTCGCGGTGTCTTCATCGCATCGTTGACCTCGAATCCTGAGGGCATGAGCTTGCAGACGTCGATTCGTCAGAGCGGTGAATACAAGGGCCGCACGGTGGCCTATGGCATCGCCTCCACCGCGCAGAAGCACAATGCCGGCATCGACGGCATGGGCTCTGTGGGTCTGATCATCGGCGCAACGATCGGCCAGTGGATGCAGGATTCCGGCGTGGATCCCTCCAAGTTCACTGGTCCGATCTTGTCTCCCGGCTACGGCTGGCAGGGCGCCGAGGCCAAGGACCTGAAGACGGTGTTCAAGGGAACCCGCGGCAACGTGCTGGTCACTGTCTCCCGCTTCATTGCCTCGCACGGTCCGGATATCGCGGCCCTGAGCCAGGCCACCGAATCCATCGCCCTCGATGTGCGTCAGGCGCTGATGGAAGCCACTGCTGAAGGCGAGCAGACCAAGTAAGGCCTTTACGCAGCCTTCGCCATAAGGATTCCGGGAGTAGCCTGACTTGCTCCGCTGAGCATAGAAAAAGCGTATATGATATCGGCATTTCGCAATACGAATGCCGATATTTTCATTGGTTAAAGATTGTTATTGAGGAGGAACTATGAGCGAACATACACCTGCGGGCCGTTTGATTGTACTGACCGGCCCGACCGCTGTAGGCAAGGGAACCGTGGAGGCAAAGCTTCGCGCTGATCACCCGGAAGTATGGGTTTCCGTATCTGCTACCACCCGTCAGCCGCGCCCAGGCGAGGTCAATGGCGTCAATTACTGGTTCCTCACTGAAGATGAATTCCTGGCCAAAGAGAAAGCCGGCGAATTCCTGGAGACCGCCGTGGTGCACGGCATGGCCCATTACGGCACTCTGTTGAAGCCAGTGGAGGAGCATCTGGCCCAAGGTGTGCCGACGATTCTCGAAATCGATCTGCAGGGTGCCCGTCGTGTCAAGCAACGTGCCTCCGAACTAGGACTCGAAGTGGTGTATGTGTTCATCGCACCGCCGAGCTTCGAGGAATTGAAGCGTCGCCTTATCGGGCGCGGTACCGAAACTCCGGAGCAGCAGGCTCGCCGCTTGGAAACCGCCAAAATCGAACTGGCCGCGGAAAACGAATTCGATGTGACCATCGTCAACAATACTGTCGATCAGGCTGCTGAAGATCTGTGGCATATCATCGCCAAGGAATACGGTCTGTAGACGTTCGCATAAAGCCAGGAACAACTACGCAAATGCCGGCGGTTCTCGCTTAACAAATCGGTGGAATGCTCCTACCGTATGAGGTATGAGCATTCCAACCAAATATCCAATGAAGCAATATCTGGCTGGCATCGTTGAAGCTCTGAAGTCCGCTCCAGGCAATGGTGCCAACCCCAATGATGTGGAAACCATTCGTTTCTACTCCGAACTCGGCAACGATGCGCCCGACTCACAGTGGCCGAACGTGCTGGTAGCCATCGCGCATGTCACCAAAGCCGCCTCCTATGATCCGCAGGTCAAGAAGGCCTTCGCGAATGCCGGCGGTTTTGATTATGTCAAAGATGCACAGCACGCCATCATGGAGTCGCTGACCGCTGATGCCGAAAAGTTGGTCGCCAAACGCGGCTGACCGCAACGGTTGTTTTCCTTCTAGCTCTTCTTTAGCAAATCCTCTTGCATGAAGCCCCTCATCATCGAGGGGCTTCATCGATATTGCCGGATTATCGCAGCCAGAGTTGCTGATGGATGATTTCGGCACTGGTTTTCGCCGGTACCGGACGCCAGCCGATGGTTGTGGCGTCGCAATGCTCCGCCATATACTGGTGCATCCATTCAAGACATTCCTGCGTCTGAATCGCATCGCTTAATGCGCGGTGCTCTTCATTGTTCGCAATACCGAAACGCACAATGAGATCGGCCAGACGATGATGTTTGAACTCTGGGAACAATACTCGACTGATTTGCATGGTGTCATAATCCATGCAGGAAAATGGCATACCGGTGATATGACGGGTGTTGTAGTCGAGGAAGCGCAGATCGAAACTGACGTTATGGCCGACAATAGGTTCGGCAATGGATTCTGATTGCGAATCAGCGAGCCAAGCAATGAAGCGGGGGAGCACATCATCAATGGGGTCCAAATCCGCCACCATAGCATCACTGATTCCAGTCAATGCGGTGATTTGCCGTGGAATCGGACGCAGCGGATTGACTAATTCCTGAAACTGGTCGACGATCCGCCCATCGCGTACGCGAACGGCGCCGATTTCCGTGATCGCACAGCGATTCGGGTAGAAGCCTGTGGTCTCCAAATCCAGCGTCACATAGTCTCGAGGAAAGCCCAACGCATCCGGTTCGGATAGCGCCCCATACGCTGTTTGCGCTTCAGTGGGTCTTCCGAAGACGGTGATACCGGAATTAGTCACGATTGCTCCTCATAGTGCTTTAACAATCAGCATTGTTCTGCATACTCGCATGGATATTGTAACGGAATCGACATAGTAAGACCCCGCTGGTGTGGCTATGCCGTGCTGATGAGTCAGCTGAGCACACTCCAACGGGGTCAGGGGAAGAACATGACTGGGATTGCTGGAGATTACTTCACCTGCTCGGTGATGATATCCTGCAGCTTATCAGTCAGATCATTCAGTTCCTTGGATGGGTCCGCATTGTCTTCGGCATCCCTGAACTCATCGCTGAGCTTGGTCGAAGCATCATATGGGAACTGCACCTCATAGAACTTGTTGATGAGATCGGACATCTGATCGTATGCACCAGTACCGTATTCGATGGTGTCCGGATTGCCCAATGCCTGCATTTGCTTGAGAATGTCGCTGACCGAAGTCAGGTAATCCTTGAGCGACTTGGCATATTCCGGAATGCCGTTCACCTTGGAATCCGTGAGCTTATCCAAAGCGGCGGTGCAGTCGGAGATGAACGTATCGTATGTGCTGTAGAAATCGCTGTCATACAGGGATGAGGAAGGCGCCTGATTGCAAGCTCTGGTGGCTTCGCTCATTGGCACGGCGGTATCGGCAAGATTGTTCGCCCAAGTGGAGAACTTCTTCGCCTTGGTCTGATACTTGTCGAACGCCTGCTTGATGTCTTCATCCTTCTGATAGGCCTTCATTTGAACGAACTGAGCGTTGGCATCATCGAACGCTTTTACCTTAGTTTTGATTTTATCGGCGTCATCCTTGGTGAACTTGGAGGTCGAGCTGTACGTCGTCGACATGGCGTTCACCAGACTGGTGGAAACCTTGCCGTACTTTGTGTACATCTCAGTGGTCTGCTTATGCGCATCAATGTAGTCGTTCTGAGTCAGCGAACCCGGTTTTACTACAAACACCACGATAAGAATAACGGCAACAATGGCGGCAATGGCTCCGACGATGATGCCGATGATTGCCTTTTGCGACAGTTTCTTTTTGGGTGTCGGCATGCCAGACTGCTGAGGATAACCAGGCGTCGGCTGACCTGGAGGTACCGGTGCACCGGGAGCGCCGGGACGAGCAGGCATGGGTTGCTGCCATGCTGGGATATTTTGTCCGGGGACTGGCTGCTGCCAGGGAGCGGGCTGCCCGGGCTGTCCTTGGACAGGCGGCTGCGGGTAATAATGAGGCTGGCTGGGCTGACCCGTCTGGCTCGGCATGGGCTGCTGCCAGGGTGCCGGTGCCTGTTGCCAAGGTTGTGGCTGCCCCTGAACAGGTTGTTGCCAAGGCTGCAACTGGTGTTGCTGGGGTTGATTCGGCAGTAGTTGTGTGGTGAACTGCTGATTTGGAGCAAACGATTGCGCCGGTTCACTGGCTGGCTGAGTATCAGGTGCCGGGGTGGATGGCTGATCGAATGGTATTTGCCCGTTACCTTGAACCTCGTTGCCGTTGGTGTGTTCGTCGCTCATGCTGTGAGTCCTTTCTCTCGCCATTCGCCTTAGCCCAACGTTGGACTCCCCAAAGGTGAACGTGTACACAAAGCCTATCACCGTCAACAAATTCCAGTGGATAATGGCAAGCGATTTGACGCGATAATCTCGCGGATTCATGGAAAAGTGTTCGGGGTCGGCTTGCGCTCACAAGCGATGCAATCGTATATATTGGTGAGATTGGAGCGGCGAAAACTCGTGTGGCGGAAAGCAGGGGAGTATGAAGCGGATCGTAGCGGGCATTGTGGCGCATGTGGATGCCGGGAAAACCATGCTATCCGAGGCGTTGCTGTATCGATCCGGCGAAATCCGCAAACTCGGTCGTGTGGATCATGGCGATGCGTTCCTGGATACGAATGCGTTGGAAAAGGCGCGTGGCATCACCATTTTCGCGCATCAGGCATTAGTGGAGCATGGCGACTTGAAACTCACGTTGCTGGATACGCCGGGCCATGTGGATTTCGCCGCGGAAACCGAACGCGTATTGAACGTGCTGGATTACGCGATTCTGGTCGTATCCGGTATTGACGGTGTGCAAGGCCATACGGAAACGCTATGGCGTTTGCTGGCACGTTACCATGTGCCGACGTTCATCTTCGTCAACAAATGCGACGCCGCAGGATTCAATAGGGACGCGGTGCTCGCCCAGTTGCGCAAACGCCTGAGTGATGCGGTGTACCCCTTGCCGCAAATGGGTGATGTTACCGGCGTTGATACTGCAAACAGTATGGATTTTGGCAGTGATGCCGAGGATATCGCCACTCTTGATGAGCAGGCGATGAACGAGTATTTGGATTGCGGCGAACTGACGGTTGGGCGGGTGACTCAGATGATTGCCGACCGTCATCTGTTCCCCGTCTATTTCGGTTCGGCATTAAAGCTTGAAGGCGTGGATGAATTCCTTGATGGTATGGAATTGTTCGCCTGTGAGCATGACTGGCCCGAGGAATTCGGTGCGAAGGTTTTCAAGATCGCGCATGACAATCAGCACAATCGCATGACCTGGCTACGTGTGACCGGTGGCGTGCTCAAGCCCAAGGAAATGGTGGAAGGCAATGCCGCCGGTGCTGTGGCAGAGCCGGATGCCGATCGTGACGCCGGGCGTTGGCAGGAGAAAATCGATCAGGTGCGTATCTATAACGGCGCCAAATTCGAAACCGTCACTGAGATTCCAGCCGGAGACGTGTGCGCGGTGACCGGACTGACCCATACGTTCCCGGGTACCGGATTGGGTGCCGAGCCGGATGCCGAGGCGCCGGCGTTGCAGCCGGTGCTTACCTACACGGTGCTGCCGGCGGAAGCCGCGGACCTGTCTGAGCAATCCGGCACAACAGCGGCAGGGGAGCGTGATGGTAATACAGCTTCCGACGACAAGGATGCCCAACAATCCGCTGACACGCAGGCGCCGGCGAATGAGGAATCCGCTGCGCGCCCGAAATTCGATGATGTGACACTGCACAAAGTGCTCGCCGCATTGCGCGAGCTTGAAGACGAAGACCCGCTGCTGCATGTGGTCTGGGTGGAGCGACTGCAGGAAATCCATGTGCAGCTCATGGGAGCTGTGCAGCTGGAAATCATCCAGCAGACGTTGGCCGAGCGATTTGGACTGGATGTGGCATTTGGTGCAGGCTCAATCCTGTATCGTGAAACGATTACCGCGCCAATTGAAGGCGTCGGTCATTTCGAACCGCTCCGCCATTATGCCGAAGCGCATATTCTGCTGGAACCTGGAGAACCGGGCAGTGGTGTGAGCGTGGCCTCCGCCGTGTCCGAAAACGATTTGGACCGTAATTGGCAGCGGCTGATTCTCACCCACCTGACCGAACGTGAACATCTGGGCGTACTGATTGGAGCGCCGCTGACCGATATCAAGATGACATTGGTGGCCGGTAAAGCACATTTGAAGCATACGGAGGGTGGTGATTTCCGTCAAGCCACGTATCGTGCGATTCGTCAAGGATTGATGGAAGCGCACGTCGGAGTCATTGGCCATCCGCAAACGCCTGTCGATGAACGTCCGGATACCAGCGAAGCGGGCAATTGCCGGCTTCTGGAGCCTTGGTATCGGTTCAGGCTCGAGGTGCCAAGCGAGATGATCGGTCGAGCGATGAGCGATATTCAGCGCATGGCCGGTACATTCGATACCCCGAACGATGACGGCGAATACGCGGTGATTACCGGTTCCGCTCCGGTCTCCGAGATGCGCGATTACGCGATGGACGTCAGCCAATACACGCATGGCCGTGGCCGATTCTCCGCCGCCTTCGGCGGATACCGGCCATGCCATAACGAGGAACAGGTGATTCACGCGGCAGGTTATGACCCGGAATCGGATCTGGACAACACTCCGGATTCGGTCTTCTGCGCCCATGGAGCCGGCTACCCGGTCAAATGGTACAAGGTGCCCGAATTCAAACACCTCGACTACGCGAGTATTGGAAAATAGTCTCAAAGCTTTTTAGATTCAAGTCTAAATTGCTGTTCTATTCCACTTTCAACAATGTGTATACCTCCGAGAATGTGATACATGCTGTGAATAATGAGAAATCGCATTTATCCATCTGACGAAGATGAAGGGAGAGTCGCAGCTCTTGTTGATGGACGGGTTTCTGATGTAATTATCAAGATGAAAATTATTCTATTAGAAAACTTATGAGTGAAATAACGTTTAGTTTTGTTTGGAATTTTAGGCCTGAGTGTCTTGATAATTTGTAATACCAGTGGCATTATCCGGTTCAAACGCTGTGTCATCTTACCGTTAAAGATTTATTTATCGAAGGAAGTCGAAGTGTAAACAATTACTTCGACGTTTGTGATTGTTCTATTGATACGGGTGACTTGGCTTATCTTGTTGTGGCATTTCCTAGTCGGTTCTATTTGATTGCAAACGATGATATAAACAAGGAATGGGGGATGTCAGCTTCATGCGGATTAACCTGCTCGTATACATTAAAGTGTAGTTATACGATTTATATGCTCTTATTGTTGAAGGGGATTGACGATGGCGCAGCAGTGGACACTCAGCCAAGCGGACGCGGAACGACTCATAGACGAAATCAAGAAAACCTTCGAACGTGAATTCACCATGCCCGCGCCTGGCGAGCATAACAGGGAATTCCGCGTCAAAGGTGTCGGCGGCACCGAATATACAATCGCCCCGTATCAGGGCAAACGCGACCCGTCCAAGCATTCCGTCTCAGCCAGGACCAGCAGAAACAACATCCAGCTCATGCGACTATGCGTCAACGGAGCGCCCCACACGAATCCCGACGGCACAGTCACATCCGGCACACATTTGCATGTCTACCGTGAGGGATACGACGCACGGACCGCCGACCCTGTTGACATCGAATCCCCTGACTTCGTGGAGGATACAATCCTATTATTGAAGAAGTTTAACGTTATCGAAATTCCGTCCTTTCAGGACGGAATCAAGGTGGGAATATGAGCCAGACTATACAAGCGGTAACATTCATCGAGGAATATAGTGAGTGGTTGAAACATGAATCCACCATCCGTGAGATGGGTGAATGGCGCGAGGTCACGTTCCCGTTCCTTGACCAGTCGAATGATCGACTCTGCTTCTACATGCGCGCCAAGGATGGTATGACAAGTTTCACCGACGACGGGTACACGATGGCCATGCTTAATGACAGCGGCATCACACCGACCGGCAGACGATTGGAAACCATGACCGGCATCGTGAGGCGGTTCGGCGCAACCTTGGAGCCGAATGGTGAGATTACGCTCGAAACAGATGGCAGTCGCCCTGACGCGCTGAACCGTTTCGTCCAGGCATTGACCGATGTTCAGGCCATGAACCAGATTGGACAGCACAAGGTCGCCGCCTATTTTATGGACGATGTCGCAGCAGTGCTCGACAGGCATGACGTGTACTACACGACCGACATCAGCGTGCACGGTGCATCCGGATATGAGCACAGCTTCGATTTCCTGTTCCAGAGAAGCGCCAACCATCCCACCCGGTTCTGCCAGGCACCGAACCGATTGGACAGGAACATGGCGGAACGCATCATCTTCGCGTGGAATGACACCGAAAAGGATGCAAAGCGCGCCGGCTCCAAACTTTATGTGATAGGAGACGACCGCGAACGTGGACTGAATGAATCTTCAGTGCAGGCATTGGAGAACTATGGAATTGCGACAATCCCATTCAGTATGCTGCCTTCGCGTGCTATGGAACTTGCCTCATGAACGGAAATTATGAATAGTGATGCTGAGAAGCTACTTGATATGACCTTATTTTTTGTTCTGTACCTCATATCAAGTGAGAAGAAGTACGGAGCAAAAATATAGCCATACTATAGCTTCAAAATATGAGGAAAGGAATAAAAATGGGAGACTACAAATCTATTGTTGGCGCGATATCAACGGTTTCATCCATTGTCAAATACTCTGTTGAAGACCAATCATGGCAAATTTATACGCGCTGGAAGAATGGTGCGCCAAAGTTTAGCTTGAGAAGGAAATTGGATACGATACCATTTAATGAAGTCAGTGAATACACCACTTTCATTGAATCCGATGTAGAGCATAGAAGTGGTTTGGGGCGAGCAATTGGGTTTGGAATTCTTTTTGGCGGTGTCGGAGCTGTGGTTGGTGCGATTACAGGGCATGGAGAGCGAGTCAAGATTAAACAAATTGGTTTTGCTCTAAAGACCAATGGTGGTGACGAGTACGTAGTTCCTTTATTCTTTTCTAATTCTGGCGAGAGGCCATCTAATGGTCAGGTAAAGGTGGCATTAAATCAGTTGGACACTATCGACAGTATTTTGAGACAAACAGGAGTGACTCTCAACGCAAACTGGCATACCGATATAAATGGTTGGTTTAATTCGCCTGTAATTCAATAAAGACGTAAAAGTTTTCTGATTACAGTGGTTCAGCAACGGGTTGAGTCGCTGCTGTTGCTTTGAGATGAAGCGAAGTATGACTTGTCTTGAAACAGTTGGAGTACTACCCGTATATTCTCGCTGCCTCGCGTGATTCTCACGAATATGATTATCGACGTTGACCAAGAATAGACTCGTGATTGTTCCATCGAAACGATGGATGCTCTTTAACAAGTGTTGAAACAACATATATGGTGTCAAATTGAAACAATATACGACCAGCCAAAGAATATATTGGATTTTTCAGTGAAACGGTATTTGAACCACACCCTCGAAAATTGAACGTGATTTATTAAGGATGCCTGATAGATATAGGCGAATTGGTTCCTTTTGTAAGACCTTGTTTGCGGATAGTTCAATAAAACTTTTCGCAAACAAGGTGCGAGATAATCGTCAGGCTACTGTTTTTGACTGCAAATGGGCTGCAGGAAAAGCAATGAAGCTAAGCTGACCTACCAAATCTGCGGGCGAACGAAGTTATTCGACTCCAGGAAGCGCTGAATATCGCGCATTTCCGGCATATTGATGGAATGCGCCATACCGGGGTAGATCTGCTCGGTCAGCTTGCTATGTGCGGCCCAGAAATCGCTCATGGCTTGCACGTCAGCGGTGGGGAAAATGTCATCGATGGCACCATGGCCATAGAACACCGGGCGCTGCAAGGTTTTGAGCTTCTCATCGCTAGGCATTGCACCGGGCGCCAGCCAGCCAGAGCAGGAAACGGCGGCAGCATAACGTTCAGGATTGAAGCGCAGCATATGACAGGCCAGCAAACCTCCCTGCGAGAATCCCATCGTCACTACAGGGCGAGAGGCTGGTATTTGCTCACTGACCCATGCATCGATGGCTTGCGCTGCATCGAGCGCCTGAGCATCCAGCGACGCGCCTTCCGGCACACCCTCATGAGCCCAGTCGCCGAACCATGTATATCCCATGCCATAGGCGATAGGAGCTTGCAGACTGGCGTAATCGGCAGAGCCTGCGCCGCAGTAGTTCAGCAAATCGGGCAGATCATATTCATTGGAACCCCAGCCATGCAGCAACACGAATACCGGCGAGGTTTCAGGACCCTTCAAACGGGTCAGTGCTTTGGATATCCTCATGCCTCACAGTGTAGTCATCCGGCACGTTGACGGCTTCAATCCCGCGCACGGCGCAGGCTCCGGCGGAGTGCACATAACCATCTATAAACAACCCATATAGCCACGCCGGTGACATAACGGGTCTGCCGCGTTATCGTCGTAATCGTGCCGCGTGGGGAACGGCCCCACGCAACGGCTCGCGCTGCAAAACACTTAAAGGGGGTGCGCAATGACCAGGTTCAACACTCAGCTCGTCCACGGACTGCCGGTTGATGACAACAACACCGGAGCCGTGAACCCGCCGATCTACAACTCAACGACATATGCCTTCAAGAGGGTCGACGCGATGCCCCGCTACGATTACGCGCGCAGCGGCAACCCGACCCGTGATTTCCTGGAGCGCCAGATCGCCCAGCTTGAGGAAGGCACGCGTGGTTTCGCGTTCGCTTCCGGTCTGGCTGCGATTCATGCCGTGCTCTCCATCTTCAAGCCGGGCGACCGCATTGTAGTGGGAGACAACATCTACGGTGGCTCCTTCTCACAATTCCATGAATTCTTTACCCGCTGGGGTCTCGAAGTCGTCACCATCGACACTCAGGACCTGACCGCTCTCACGGCAGCCGTGCAGGGCGATCCCGCGCACGGCGTCGCGCCAGCACAAGCCGTCTACTTCGAAACCATCACCAACCCGCTGCTCAAGGTCAATGATGTGCGCGGCATCGCCGCAGTGGCCCATCGATTCGGCGCACTCGCCATCGTGGACAACACGTTCGTGACCCCATACCTGCAAAAACCGCTGAAGCTCGGTGCGGACGTGGTGATTCACTCCGCCACCAAGTATTTAGCCGGTCATTCCGATGTGAACGCTGGTTTGGTAGTGGTTTCCGGCGAGGAACTGGCCGATCGCATCTACTTCGCGCAAAACCGTCTGGGCGGCGTTCTTGCGCCGGCCGAATGCGATGCGGTGCGTCGCGGCATCCAGACTCTCGCCCTGCGCATGGACCGTCAGCAGGAGAACGCGCTCGCCGTGGGACGATATCTGCTGGCTCATCCGCTCGTCAAAACCGTGCATTACCCGGGTCTTCCCGGTGCAGGCGACCAGCGCCTTGCTGCCAAAGGTCTGAAGGGCGCCGGTGGCGTGCTGAGCTTTGAAGTGGTTCCCGGTGTCGACCCCGCGGACGTGCTCAACAATCTCAAGGTCTTCCGTCTTGCGGTGTCGTTGGGTGCGGTCGAAAGCCTTGCCGAACTACCGTGTCGCATGACGCATTTCGAGCTGCCGCGTGAAGAGCGTCTGAAGATTGGCATCACCGATGAACTGGTTCGTCTGTCCGTCGGCATCGAAGATGCCGTTGACCTCATAGAGGACCTTGGCCAGGCCTTCGACATCGCGTTCGAACGCTACATCGAACGCCACGCCGAGTCCGACGTCTTCAATCAGCTGGCTTCAGGGGTGTTCGCCTGAAAACCGTTTCCATCAGTCATCTACAGTCATTCAACATATTGGGGGAGAAATAAGCAATGGCACGATTCAACACGCAACTCGTTCATGGTTTGCCGGTACATGACAATGACACGGGGGCCGTGAATCCGCCCATATATAATTCCTCCACCTACACATTCCCATTCGTGGGAGCCTCACCGCGCTACGATTACGCGCGCAGCGGCAACCCGACCCGTGATTTCCTTGAACAGCAGATCGCCCAGCTGGAGCATGGCACGCGTGGTTTCGCGTTCGCTTCCGGTCTGGCTGCGATTCATGCCGTGCTCTCCATCTTCAAGCCGGGCGACCGCATCGTAGCCGGTGACAATGTGTATGGCGGTAGCTACTCGCAGCTGAACGACCACTTCACCCGCTGGGGTCTGCAATTGACCACAGTGAATACGTCCGATGATTTCGAGCGACTGGAGCGCGCCATCAGCGGCAACGGCGACACCGCGCCTGCCAAGGCCGTCTACTTCGAAACCATCACCAATCCGTTGCTCCAAGTCAACGATGTGAACCGCATCGCGGCCATCGCTCACCGTTATGGCGCATTGGTGATTGTGGACAACACGTTCGTGACCCCATACAACCAGCAGCCGTTGGATTTGGGCGCCGATGTGGTGCTGCATTCCGCCACCAAATACCTGGCCGGCCATTCCGATGTGATTGCCGGTCTGGTGGTCACCTCCAGCGAGGATCTGGCGGAACGCATCTATTTCGCACAGAACCGTTTGGGTGGCATTCTGCCACCTCAGGAATGCGATGCGGTGCGCCGTGGCATTCAGACCCTTGCTCTGCGCATGGATCGTCAGCAGAAGAACGCCTCAGCCGTCGCGCATTATCTGCTGAAGCATCCGCTGGTCAGCAAGGTCCATTACCCGGGTCTGGGCGAGGGCGGCGACCGCGAACTTGCGGCAAAGGGTCTGAAGGGTGCAGGCGGCGTACTGAGTTTCGAAGTCAAGGAAGGTGTGGACCCGGCCGTAGTGCTCAACAACCTCAAGGTCTTCCGTCTTGCGGTGTCGTTGGGTGCGGTGGAAAGCCTCGCCGAGCTGCCGGCTCGCATGACGCATTTTGAAATGCCGCGTGAGGAGCGTCTGAAAGTCGGCATCACCGATGAACTGATTCGCCTGTCCATTGGCATCGAAGATGTCGATGATTTGATTGAGGATTTGGGCCAGGCTTTGGAAAAAGCCTATGAGGCACTCAATGATCACCAGACCATCGACGGCTTCGATCAGCAGATCGACAAGCTGCTGTCATGAAAATCACCTATCCGACGAACGGATAAATCATCGCTCATAAGCGGTGATTAACAGTGTTATGCGCGATACGTTGCACGACGTATCGCGCATATTTATATCCGGCATATAAGCGAATCATATACCCTGCTATCGGATATCCAGAACCCGAAAACGTTGAAATCTCGCGGTTTTGCTGACTTCGCGAAGTAGTATGAAAGTACTTCGAGCGAAGCGTGGACCAGTTGGGTTGGAGCCGCGGATTCGTCGGGGACGAGAGTGATCCACTCTCGCGCATTACCACAATGAGAACCATTCCATGGGAAAACTGTTGTCACAATCGGAATGGCTCAGAGAGGGGTTGGGAGAAATGCTAAACAAGCATCGTCTTATTATGCAGGGCACCGCTATTTTCGGTGTGCTGCTGAGCGTATTGACTTTTGGTGGTTGTGGTGTGAGCACATCCGCGCCGAGCAGTAGCGCAAGCAGTTCCAGCAGTTCGAATTCCGCCACTGCCGATTACAAGTACGGCACTGTGGAGTTCCCGAAGTCCAGCTCACTGTGCAGCTCGCCGATCGGCATTGCACTGGCCAAGGGCTTCTTCAAGGAGGAGGGCATCAACGCCAAGCTGGTGACCGCCGATACCGAAACCCGTAAGGTCGGTCTCGACACCGGTCGTTTCGCCGTGACCAACGGTGACTTCCAGTTCTTCCCGTCCATTGAAAACGGTGTGAAGACCAAGGTCGTGGGCGCTCTGAACAAGGGCTGCATCAAGATCGCAGTCAAGAAGGGCTCCTCGATCAAGACCGCCCAGGATCTGAAGGGCAAGACGATCGGCGTTGATGAGATCGGTGGTACTCCGTATGAGGCTGCCAACCTGTGGCTCGGCGATGCGGGCCTCAACGTGGATCAGAAGAACGGCGATGTGAAGTACCTGCCGTTCGATGATGCCAACCTTGAGTTCGAGGCTCTGCAGAACGGTCAGATCGACGCCGCCGCCCTGTGGGATCCGCTGCCTACCATCCAGGAACAGAAGGGCACTGTCGACATCATCTTCGACCTCGGCACCGATCCGAAGTTCGCCAAGCGCTTCTGCTGCTTCCTCTACGGCTCCGAGAAGATCATCAAGGAGAAGCCTGACGAGATGGCCGCCATCATCCGCGCCCTCAACAAGGCCCGTGACTACATCGCCCAGCACCCGGAGGAATCCGCCGACATCGTGATGCAGAACAAGTACTCCACCATCAACGACAAGGCGCTGATCGTCAAGCTGTTCAAGGACTATGACTACGGCGTTCAGGATAACGAAGACGCACAGATTCAAGATGACGTGCAGTTCTTCTCCGAGGGCTTGAAGAAGATCGGCTTCCTGAAGACCAACGATCCTGACGCCTTCGCCAAGGACGCTTACCAGAAGATCGATCTGTGATCTGAAGCGGACATCTGAACAACTGGCAATGACATGACGGTTGGCCCTGATGCTTCGTGCCAGGAGGAGGGTTCCTTTTACGCGAGGCTTTCATCAGGGCCTTCCGCCCTGGAATTGCGGGACTGGCGTTCGTGGGAGCGCAGAAACAACAATCAATCGTTATCGGAAGGAAACCCGAAAATGAGCAGTATCACAGCCGACGCAGTCAAGTCGCCGGCCTCAGCCGTCAAGCTGGATGCGCGGGATGCGCAGCAGGCGGCATCCGCATTGAAGTCAGTTGCGGTTGCGGCTGAAGAAGTGGCTTCGGGTGTTGAAGCAAAGCGCAAGGAACAGCGCATAGTGCGTGCTGTGCCGTATCCGTTTGTCGTGGCGTTCTCCGCCGCTGGATTCGTTATCGCAGCCATCATCAATCTGGTGTTCCCGCAAGTGGCGCCAGTGGAATTCAAACAAGGCCAGATTTGGATTTTCCTGCTCAACGGGCAGGAGGCCTATCTGTTCCTGCTGGCGGTGCTCACTGTGCTGTACGTGGTGATCGGCGTGGTCGATGGCCGTAATCCTAAAGATGCCGCCCGGTTCAGGTACCGTGCACAGTTCCGCTTCGTCGCGGGCCTTGCCCTGGCGCTGTGGGATGTGACCGGCACCAAGCTGCAGGTGCTGCCGCAGCCGTTCTTCCCCGGACCTTCCCAGGTGATGGAACCATTCGTCACTGATGGTGCATACGTGGCATTGAACACGTTCTATTCCGTGCGCCTGTTCGCCGCCGGCTTTGCCTCCGGCGTGATACTGGGTGTGCTGACCGGTGTGCTTATCGGATGGTTCGCTCGCGCCTACTACTGGGTGTTCCCGGTGCTGAAAATCACCGGTGTGATTCCGGCGGTGGCTTGGATGCCGTTCGCCCTGACGCTGATGCCTACCCCGTTCATCGCCGCGGTGTTCCTGCTTTTGATCTGCTCTTGGTTCCCGGTGGCATTCCTGACCGCCCAAGGCATTCAGAGCACGCCGAAGATGCTGGTGGAGGCCTCCCGCACGTTGGGCGCAAAAACGCCGTACATCCTCTTCCACGTGGCCATTCCTCACGCGATGCCAAGCATTTTCACCGGCATCGGTATGGCCAACAGCCTGTCCTTCCTGACCTTGGTCATCTCCGAGATGATGGGCCAGCCCGGAGGCCTCGGCTACTACATCGATCAGGCCAAGGCTTGGTCCGCATACAACGAGATTCTCGCGGCAATCGTGGTGATGGCCGTGCTGTTCTCCCTTATTATGAAGCTTCTTGAAGTTGTTCGCGGCCGTGTGCTGCGTTGGCAGAAGGGACTGGTGAAATGAGCGCTGCAACGGCAACCGAAACTCAGGTTTCCTCCGCTTCCGCTGAATGGAATGCAAGTGAACCGATTATCTCCATCAAGCACATCGAACGTGATTTCGTCGCTGATGATGGCAGCGTCACCCAGGCGCTGTCTGACGTGAACCTCGATATTCGCAAAGGCGAGCTGATTTCCATCATCGGTCCTTCCGGCTGCGGCAAGACCACGTTGCTTCGTCTGATTTCCGGATTGGACAAGCCGCAGCGCGGCGAGGTGACCTTTAAGGGTCATGAGATCGAAGGGCCGAACCCCGAGCGCGGCTATGTGTTCCAGCAGGGCAGCCTGTTCCCTTGGCTGACTGTGGAAGAGAACATTGCTTTTGGCCTCAAGGCGCAAGGCAAATACAAGGAGCACAAGGACGAGGTGGGCGAATACCTGAACAAGGTGGGGCTCGCTGGATTCGAGAAATCCTATCCGCACCAGATTTCCGGTGGCATGGCGCAGCGCGTGGCCATCGCCCGCGCACTGATCGATCATCCGGAAGTGCTGCTGCTCGATGAGCCGATGGGCGCTTTGGATTCCTTCACCCGCGCCGATTTGCAGGATCGTCTGTTGGATTTGTGGGAGAAATACCATATGACGATGATTCTGGTGACCCACGATGTGGATGAGGCGATTTATCTGGGCAATCGTGTGGTCATCATGACGCCGCGCCCGGGCCGAATCAAGGAGATCGTGCCGATCGATCTTGCGCAGCGCGATCGTGTGTCCGATGATTTCACCGCCTACCGCAAGCAATTGCTGACCAAGCTGCACTTCAATGTGCACAATCACGACTGATTCATCCAATACTCCTATCCATTCCAAGGCTTCCCTCATGCGAGGGAAGCCTTTTTGCTTGTGTGTGCTTGGCGTGCTTGTGGAGAATAGCGCAAAAAAGAAAGAGGACGATTCCTGCGAATCGTCCTCGTATCGAGATTTACATCTCTCCGATGGGAGGGCAATAGTCAGCCGTACACCTTTTCGAATGCCTGTTGAAGATCGGCGATGATATCATCCGGATTCTCCAAGCCGATGGACAGGCGGATGGTGGTGGCATCCACGCCGTTGATGCGTCGGGCCTCCTCGGTGAACTCGCGATGCGTGGTGTTCACCGGATCCACGATCAGAGAACGGGCGTCGCCGATATTGGCCAAATAGCTGAACAGTTTCACGCTGTTGATAAACGCGGCGGTCTGCTCCGCACCGCCTTCCAATTCGAAGGACAGCACCGAACCAATGCCCAACGGGTAATGCTTGGCCACCAGATCGGCCTGCTTGCTTCCGGGAAGACCGGAATAGTTGACGGCGGTGACATGCGGTTGCCCAGCCAGATATGCGGCCACCTTCCCGGCCGATGCGGTCTCCTTGGACACACGTTCGCTCAACGTCTCCAAGCCAATCAGCTGCAGATACGCCTCGAACGGGCCGAGCACGGCACCGGTCAGACGCAGATACTTCAACCGCAGACGGCGGATGAACGCCAAGGGGCCTGCGGCTTCCACAAAGCTGCGCGGCTTACGGCCGGCCGCCTCGCCCAGAATGAATTCGGGATTGGTGAACTGCGGGTAGCGGCCGTTGCTCCAATCGAAGGAGTCGCCGGAGGTCACCACGCCGCCGATGGCATTGCCGTGGCCGCTCAAGGCTTTGGTAGTGGAGTAGACGACGATATCCGCACCATGTTCCAATGGGCGGTATAGGTACGGGGTCGGCAACGTGTTGTCGATGATCAGCGGAATGCCATGACGATGCGCAAGTTCTGCCAAAGCCTCGACATCGGTGATGACGGTGGTCGGATTGGAGACCGACTCGGCGAAGATCGCCTTCACATCGGTATCGCCCTTGTCTTCCGGATCGCCGATCAATGATTCAATATGCTCAAAGTCATTGATGTCTTCCACGAAATCCGTGTGCACGCCAAACTGAGGCAGCAATGTGCGAAGCGAATCAAACGTGCCGCCATACACGTCATAAGGCGCGATGATACGGCCGCCACCCTCCGCGGCATTGAGCAGCGCATAAGTGATCGCCGCCATGCCGGATGCCACGGCCACGGCCTCCTTGGCACCATCCAATTCCGCGACGCGCTTCTCCAGGAAGGAGACAGTGGGGTTGGACACTCGTGAATACAGGAATCCAGGCGTATCGCCATTGGCCACATCATGGCCGCGCTGGGAATTCTCCAGCCAGAATGCCGCATTCGAATAAATGACTGGCGTCACCGAATCGGCGTTGGCTCCTGGGTCGAATCCGGCGTGCACCTGTGAGGTGTCGAATTGATGATCGGACATGCAATAAACCCCTTCTTGATAATGATTCATTGTCATAGAACCATGGAAATCGGTATGTCCCGGCATCCCCAGCCGGGCCTATGGCACACAATCTATCAGTTTCGGCGATAGACCATTCCGGAGCGCCCATCGGTAAAATTTATGGTGCAGTCAATGTATTGATTATGGTTGCGGCCGGTCGGCGAATTCCTCTATATCCGTTGCTTATACCCGCCTCAGTGCTCCCGTTATAGCGGCGCTCGAGCATGGCTTGTTGAGACGCGCAAAACCGCCAAATACGAACAGGCTCAATATTCGACTTATATCGAAAACGGCTTAAACACGGCTTTTCTCACGGTTGACGTGGCATGTCGACACCCATACGATTGCCAGCAATTCAACAATGAACGTCTCAGAGAATCGGGGGATTCGAGGCGTTGCCATCGAAGGGGTTCCAATGACATCCGAGCGCGAAGCAGCCATCGCCAAAGCAGATTCAGATTCCGCTGGGAACGAGGCCGTGGCCTTCACCCAGAGCCTGATTCGCTTCGACACCCGCAATGATGGCAGCGGCACCGCAAATGAGAGGCCGGCGGCCGATTGGGTGGCGGACCGGCTACGCGAAGTGGGTATCGAATCCACCGTCGTGGAAAGCGCTCCGGGCAGAGCGATTCTGATTGCCGATATTGCCGGCAGCGACCCGTCATTGCCGACGCTTCTGGTACACGGGCATCTTGACACCGTACCTGCCAATCCTTCGGACTGGTCCGTCGATCCTCTAGGAGGAGAGATCAAAGCCGATCGGGACGGCATCGAATGCGTTTGGGGTCGAGGCGCCGTTGACATGAAAAACATGGTGGCCATGGCCTTGGCCGCGATTCGCGCACTGACACGGCAGGGCATCCAGCCTCGTCGTAACGTACGATTCGTATTGTTGCCGGACGAAGAGGCCGGCGGCCACATCGGCGCCGATTGGGTGGTCGAACATCGGCCGGACATCTTCGCCAACATCGGATTCGTGATTAGCGAAACCGGCGGATTCTCTGATTATGTGGACGGCAAGCGCGTCTATTACGTACAAGTGGGGGAGAAGGGTACCCAATGGTTCAGACTCGAGGCTCAGGGCACCCAGTCGCATGGCTCGCAGATCAATCATGACAATGCGGTGGTTCGCATAGCCGAAGCTGCAATTCGCGTGGCCCACTATGCATGGCCGGTGGATCTGAACCCGGTGACCCGTGCCTTGCTGAACGGCCTGCAGACCTTGGACGCCAATGGTACGGAGAACGAGGCCGACGACGAGTCCGACACATCGCCGGAAACCATCCAACGACTGATTGCAAGCGCGGGAACTACCGAACCATGGGTCGCTTCCTCGTTGCGTAACACCTTCAACGTCAGCTCGATTGATGCCGGCAGCACGGTGAACATAGTCCCCGCAAAGGCAAGCGCTCTGGTGGACGGGCGCGCGCTGCCCGGACAGGAGGACCATCTGTTCCAAACCCTGCAATCCTTGGCCGGCCCAGATATCACAGTATCGCCGATTCATCGCAGCAACGGATACCTCATCGATCCGGACTCCGAGTTGTTCGCCGGCATCACTTCGGTACTGCAGTCGCTCGATCCGGAAGCAACGGTATTGCCGTTCCTCTCATCGGGAGGCACGGACAGCAAGGAAGTCAAACGAGTGAGCCCCGAGGCCCAGGCATGTGGCTTCATTCCGCTGAAAGTGCCCGAAGGATTCAGATACATCGCACAATTCCACGGCATCGACGAGCGCGTACCCATCGATGCGCTGCGATTCGGCGAACAGGCGCTGGAACGGTTCATCGCCACGTTCTAGCACCCGCCATTCGGATCAGACATCCAGCACACTTGAACTATTCAAACTCACCATCAACCACTAACAACCAATAAACACAGAAGGGGAACCGCCAATGACCAGATTACTCACCTCGGAATCCGTGACCGAAGGACACCCGGACAAGGTCTGCGACATCATTTCCGACTCGATACTCGACGCCTACCTTGCCCTCGACCCGGATTCACGCGTGGCCGTGGAAACCTCTGCCAAAGATGGCCTCGTGGTCGTGGAAGGCGAAGTCTCGGCGCCACGCACGTTGGACCATGTGGCCATTGTGCGCAAGGCCATCGCCGACATCGGTTATACGGATGCCGCCAGTGGCCTGGACCCTGAAGGCGCCGGTGTGATCAACAACATCCGCCCGCGTGAATTCGACAGCAACGACGGCGGCGCATGGGGCAACTACGGCGATGATAAGAAGGTCAGCAAGGAGGAGGCCTACAACACGTTCGGCGGCGATCAAGGCCTTATGGTGGGGTATGCCGCGGACGATACCAAGGCGTTGCTGCCATTGCCGATTTACGCCGCCAGCCGTCTCGCGGAACGCCTCGCCTACGTGCGCAAAAACGGCATCATCCCGCTTTTGCGACCGGACGGCAAAACCCTGGTCTCCGTGGAATACGCGAACGACAACATCACCTCTCCCAAAGCCATTCGCCACATTCTGATCTCCACCCAGCATTCCGACAAGATCGCCGTGGAAGACGTGCGCGAACAGGTACGCAAGGAAGTGCTCGAGCCGGTGCTCGCCACGCTGGATGTGGACGCGAGCGAAGCCGAAGTGGTGATTAACCGTTCGGCGTTCATCAACGGTGGTCCGAAGGCCGATGCCGGCCTGACCGGACGCAAAATCATCGTCGACACCTACGGCGGCATCGCGGGCCACGGCGGCGGCGCATTCTCCGGCAAGGATCCGCGCAAGCCCGACCGTTCCGCCGCCTACGCCGCACGCTGGGCAGCCAAGAATATCGTCGCAGCAGGCCTCGCCCGCCGTGCACAGGTGCAACTTGGCTACTTCAACCGCGTGGCCAAGCCCATCACCATAGATGTGGAGACCTTCGGCACGGAAACCGTGGACCGCGAGAAAATCCAACGCGCAGTGGCTGCCACGTTCGACTTCCGCCAGCTGGCCATCATCGATGAGCTTGACCTGCGCCGCCCGATTTACCGTAAGACCGCGGCCTACGGTCACTTCGGCCGTGATGACGCCGACTTCACGTGGGAGCGCACCGATAAGGTTGACGAGCTGTTGAGGAACGTGAAATGACCGATGCGTTCCGGCACGAATACTTCGATGACTTCGAACGCGACCATCCCAACATTTTCGCTTCGAAGCTGAAACTGCTGGAAACCGCCATCACGCTTGACGGTGCGCGCGAAACCGGGTACACGGTGTCCGTGGGAGCGGGCACCGGCTCCTATGAAGCGGCTTTGCGCGCCGATGGTTTCGAGGTCGATCGCATCATCGAGCCATCGGCGAATCTCGCCGCCGAAGCAAGGGCGCGTGGTTTTGATGTCACCGAGGCGTTCGCCCAGGATGTACCGTTCGAGGATTCCTCAATCGACACGATGTTCTACAACGGCAGCGCCTTCGGATTCATCGATGAAGCCACATTGTGTGACCTGTTCAGCGCGCATTACCGGCAGCTCAAACCGGGTGGCGTACTGGCGTTGCTCGACGTGCCGCCGGCCAGTGCATTGGGATTGGCGGTTCAGGCGTCATTCCTGATCACGCAGGAATCATACATATCCGAAGTATTGCGTTCCAGCTGGTACAGTGCCGACACCCCCCATAAGGAATATTGGCGTACCACGGACGAATACCGTGCGTTGTTGGAAAGCGGCGGTTTCACGCGATTGCTCACCTGGCAGACATTGCGCAGGCATCTGATCTACCAGAACGAAAGCGTCGAACCTGTGGTGCAAGGCTATCAGGAAGGCAGCTATGTGGCGCTCGTCGCGGTGAAATAAGGCGCTGCATTAATCATCGAGGGACAGAGAAGGCAAAAGAAGAACTATGACCATCAATCATTGGAACAAGGCGGCGGCAGGCGTGGCATGCGCGGTGCTGTTGACCCTTGGATTGGCAGCGTGCGGCAATGCGGGTGGCGCTGACGCCTCGCAACAGCCGTCCACTACCTCCAGCACAGTCAGCGACCATGCCGATCACGCTGACCATACTGGCCACAGCGACCATCAGGCTGATTCGACTACCGAGCCGACCACGGATTCGGCCACCGATCAGATGACGGACAAGCTCACCGACCAGACAAATGAGGATGCTGCCGAAACCTCCGGTGCCACGGCTTCCGGCAGCTCGGGCTGCTGCAACGAAGAATAATACGGAAAGGCCAATTATGGCGGAACCATACATCGATCGATATCAGGACAACGGCGCGATTCTTGACGAAACATGGAAAGCGCGCCCCAACATCTACGAGTCCCGCCTGAGGCTCCTGCACCGGGCACTGACCACGAAGGACCCGGGCAAAATCCTGTCCATCGGTATCGGATCAGGCATCTTCGAGACCTTACTGCGCGAGCGTTACGGCATCGAAGTGGCGGAGGCCGTGGAACCCTCGGCTTCATTGGGCGCCGAGGCGCGCAAGAAAGGATTGCACGTTACGCAAAGCACCGCACAGGATTACGATTATGCGGGCGCGCCTTACGACACCATCGTCTATAACGGGTCCAGTTTCGGCTTCATCCCGGACGATGAAATCGAAGCGACGTTCGCGCACAACCGCGAAGTGCTTGCCGATGGGGGACGCCTGGTACTGACGGACGTGCCCGAGGAGAGCGCGCTGGGCATCATCCTGCAGCTCGCACAGAAATACGACATCAAGCGTGAGGATATCGATGATCTTCTAGCAGGCACGACGTTTTTCAACCTCAACACGCATGCATACAAGCCGAACTGGCATCCCATCAGCTGGTATGCGACGCTGCTTGAGCGTATCGGATACCGTGATCTCAAGTTCTTCCAGACGGTGCTCGCCAATCCTCCATACCAGAAGGATGCCGTCGAAGATCCGATCGAGGGATATACCAAGGGCAATTACGTGGCCATCGTGGCCAGTAAATAGCCAAACGGGGCTTTCGAAGAGAGTGAAAGCCCCGTAACCATAACGAATCGTCCGTATGCTCGCGCAACTGATGACATATGCGCGGACATACGGACGATTTTGTACGTAATAACCTTTGTGAGTTCGCGCGCATTGCACAATGACTGCGCGAACATACAGACGATCAGAGATCGCGATCGAAGTAAATCACATCTGGGCGGGTCTTCCATCCCTGCTTTTTCCAGAATTCCTGCCCTTCAATATTGTCCGCCACGACCATGATGCCGATTTTGATGATGCCGATGGCTTTGAACACGTCGTAGATGCGGTTGATGAGCGTAGTGCCGATGCCATGCCCACGCCACTGTTCATCCACAGCAACATGGTAGAGATAGCCCTTGCGGCCATCCGTGGCTCCCAGCGCGGTGGCGATGACCTTGCCGCTCTCATCCACGGCAACGAAGCAGGAATCCGGGTTCTTCGCCAGCAGCAGTGCGATGCCGCCATATGTATTGTTCAGCGAATGCAGATGCATGCCGGGCGTATGCTCCCAGAGGGTATAGGCTTCTTCATAATCCTCAGGTACCATGCGGCGGATTCGTATGCCTTCATCTTGCCAAGCGGTCATATGATGTTCCTTTCTGATTGTTGCCGTTATGCGCTGCACAATGGCGTAATAGGCTCACGTCATGAGCCGGAGTTCGAGATGATTCGAAAAGTCAGTGGCTATGCGATTGATTATCGTACGGCGCGATTTCATGGGGGCTTGTGCCTCCGGTGATCAAGGTAAGCGTGTCATCCAGGGATTGCCACACCATGTTCTTGACCGCGATATCGGTGAAGAATGCGATATGCGGTGTGATCACCACGTTATCCATTGCATGAAGCGCGTTGTAATACGGGTTGTCGATGGGTTTGCCGGCATCGAGCTTGTTGCCGAACAGCGTCGCCTCGCCTTCGAGCACATCGATGGCGGCGCCGGCGATCTCATGACGATTGAGTGCGTCGATCAGCGCCGGTGTATCCACCACGCCGCCGCGGGAATTGTTGACGAAATAGGCGGTCGGCTTCATCTGCGCGAAGCGGCGGGCATCCATCAAATGCCGCGTCGTGGCGTCAAGATAGGTGTGCATCGTCACCACATCCGCCCGTGCGAGCAGCTCGTCCTTACCCACCCAGGTGAGTATGCCGTCGAGATCATGATTAGGAGCGATGTCATTGCCCAGCACCGTGGCACCAAGTGCGTGGAAGATGCGGGCTACCGTCGAGCCGATACGGCCCACGCCGATGATGCCGATCGTCAGTTCGCTGATTTCGCGCGAAATCAAGCCATATACCGAAAAATCGTGTCGTGTGGCGCGGTCATCGAACTGCGGCACATGGCGGATCAGCCGCATGATATGCGATAACGTCAGCTCGGCCACCGCGGAAGGGGAATAGGAAGGCACGTTGGTGACGCGGATGTTATTGCGCGCCGCCTCCATCAAATCGATGGTGTCGTAACCTGCCGAACGCAGAGCGATTTGCCTGATGCCATAAGCGCTCAAACGCTGATAGAAATCAGGGCGATCGCTTGGCGCGCTGCGCTGCTTGTAGGAGAGGCCGTCGAATCCCTCAATGGTGTGGAGCGTGTCCTCATGCAGCTCGAACGGGAAGCATTCCACATGAATGCCGTGATCTGCCGCCCATTGTTCGGCAAACGGTTGCTCCTCCTCGATGCAGTGGTATAAGGCGATGGAAGTCATGATGCTTGGGTCTTTCTTGATGTGCAATGAGCTGGAATATGGTTGGGATTGGATTCCACGAATTCACGAATGCGGTCCACGGCCTCATGCAATGTGTCGAGACTGGCCGCGTAGCTGAACCGCACATGGCGTGAAGGTCCGGGCGCAAACGCCTCGCCTGGTATGCCGGCAACTCGCGCCCGCTGTGCCAGTAGTCTCGCATAGTCGTACCCCGTGCCGGTGAACTCGGCGGGCACCTCAACATAGACATAGAATGCCCCGGATGGGCTGGCCATGGCAAAGCCAAGCTCGCGCAGGGCTCCCACCAGATAGTCGCGGCGCTCGCGGTACTGCTCCACCATGAGGCTGATGGACTCGTCGCCATGCTCGTAGGCGACCTGCGCGGCATCCATCGTGAAGGTCGCCGCCGTGGAGACATGAATCTGATGGACTTTGCCCAGTTGCTGAGCCAATGCATGTGGGGCGGCGAGAAAACCGAGCCGCCAGCCGGTCATCGCATAGCTTTTCGACGTGCTATCCACCACAATCGTGCGTTCAGGCGCGAACTGCGCGATGGAAGGAGCCGGGCGTGCCTCATAGCTGATCTCCGCATACACTTCGTCGCTCAATACCGTCACATCATAGCGTTGCACAACTTGAGCCAACGCCCGCAGCTGATCGGCGGTGAACGTGACGCCGGTCGGATTATTCGGAGAATTGAGCACCAACACCGTATTGCGGCTTTGCACCGAACGCAATGCCTGCTCCAACGCTTCAGGCGTCAGAATGAAATCGGTGTCGGTGGTGTCGATCGGTATGCTTGCGGCACCCGTAAGCTGCGCCATACTGGCGTACAGACCGAACGCGGGAGTCGGATACACCAAGGTCGCATCCGAATTGAGCAGTGCCGTCAATGCACTGCTGATTGCTTCGCTTGCTCCTTCGGTGACGATGATGTCATCCGCCGGGAAGTTGAGATGGCGCCGACGCTGCAGATAATCGGCGATGGCCTGCCGCAACCCGGGTGTGCCTGCATTCGGCGAGTAATGCGTGCGGTGCCGGGCAAGACTTTCCACAGCCGCATCGGTGATGAATTGCGGAGTCGCGAAATCCGGCTCACCGAGCGTGAGCTTGAGAATTCCGGGAATGGTGGAGACCTCCCGGTCGAACGCGCGTATCACCGAAGCCGTGAGATTGCCAAGTTGCGGAATCACGGCTTGCTCTGGACGGAAAAGGTGCTCATTTGAGATGGAACCGTTGATAATCACTGACTGTTGATTCATGAAATGCTGCCGGTCTTTCATTTGAGATATTCAGCGTGGGGAGCTGCGATACCCACGCGTCGGGCGATGACCCCCAATTGTTCGAATGTGACCGGATCGATTGCGATTGAATCCGAATTCGCCTGTGCCGCGGCCTTTTCCTTATCGCCAGCCACCAGCACAGGATGCCCATCGACCGAGGGTAGTGTGCGCAGACGGGAGGATAGTGATGCAACGCGCTCGCTGATCAGTTCAGCCCCGCCGAATGCTTCCAGATCGATGGCCGCGAAACAGTGGCAAATATGCTGCCCCTTCATATCCCAGGAAAGGATGCCGCCCGAAAGTATGCCGGTCAGAATTTCCACAATCAGATTGAGCCCATAGCCCTTGTATCCGGCGTTCAATTCTCCGGAACCGCCCAATGGCGTCAGACCGCCGATGCGATGCGACGCGGTAATCTTTGCCATGACGCTTGCCGAATCATGGTTGATCGCACCATATTCGTCTACCGCCCAGTCGCCTTCAATGGGTTCGCCGAGCTTGGCCAATACTTCGATTTTGCCCAAAGATACGGTGCTGGTTGCCGCATCATAGACGAATTGGTCATCGCCTCGCCCAACGGCAAAAGCGATGGGATTGCTGCCCAAGGCCGGCAGGCCGGCATGTGTGGGCACGGCCAGCGGATTGCTGTTGGTGGTGGCCACGCCGATGAATCCCTGATCGGCGGCCATACGAGCCCAAAAACCTGCGGTGCCGAAATGATTGGAATCGCGCACCGAAACAATGCCGATGCCATGCTCATGGGCCTTGTCGATGGCCAGCCGCATCGCATCTCGGGAAATCAATTGCCCCATGCCGCTATGCCCATCCAGCACAGCGCATGCTTTGGCATCGCTCACCACGCTGGTGTGCGCGTTCGGATCGATCATGCCGTGGCGAAGCTTGTGGTCGTACATGGCCATGCGTTGCACGCCGTGCGAGGCGATGCCGTGACGGTCGGCGTCAATCAGTGTCTCGGCGATGAAATCGGCGTCCGACGCAGTGAAGCCGCGACGCTCGAAGACAGCCGAAAGGAAGTCTTGCAATCCCTCGATGCCGACGCGCACATATTGCGACATGGCGTATCTCCCCCTATCCTTCGTTCCCGAACATGACACTCTGTTCTTGAACCTAGCACGGCAATTCTTCAATCCGTGTGGCGTGGCAATCGGGAAATCCAATAACAAGCTACAAATCAGACCTGTACCATGTGCATATAAGCAGACCCATAAATTTGCAGACAGCAGAATTCGGAATGCATGGGATAGCATAAGTGTCGCTGTGGGTGGCGATAGCTGCTTATAGGTAATGCATATAACCACGCCGGAGCATGGAATTGCTGGCAAGGTTATAGTGAACCAGATTCGTGAGGCAGATTGGCTGTCCCATGAGCAGGAATCAGGAGAGGACACCAATGATTCAAATCAGGGGAGTGAGCAAAAGCTTTGGAGGCACCACAGTGCTTGACGGGCTTGACCTTGACATCCCTCGGCGCAGTGTGGTCACGATTATCGGTCCCTCGGGTTCCGGCAAGTCCACGCTGCTTCGCATTCTGGATTATCTGGAGCATGCTGACTCGGGCACGGTTGATTTTGGCGATGGTCCAATAGATTTGACCACCACAAAAACTGCCGAGATTCGCAAGGTTCGTTCAAAGATTGGATTTGTATTCCAGAATTACAATCTGTTCCTGAACAAAACCGCATTGCAGAATGTAGCTGAACCGCTGGTGTATTCCAAGGGCATTAAGCCCGACGAAGCCCGCAAGATCGCAGCCGAGCAGCTTGATCGTGTGGGACTTGCTGATTTTCGGGATCGATACCCGAGCACACTTTCCGGCGGCCAGCAGCAGCGTGTGGGTATCGCTCGCGCCGTGGCATTGAGCCCGGAACTGCTGGTGCTTGACGAGCCTACTTCCGCGTTGGACCCGGAAATGGTCAATGGTGTGCTGGAGGTCATCAAGCAGCTCGGCAAGGAAGGCATGACCATGCTGATGGTCACCCACGAGATGCGATTCGCCTATGAGGCATCGAATCAGGTGGTGTTCATCGAAGGCGGCCATGTGATTGAACAAGGTGATCCGAAGCAGATTTTTGAACATCCGCATGAGCAGCGTACTGCGGAATTCCTGTCTTCCACCAATAACGTATTGCTGATTCCTGCGGCTCAAGCCTGAGCCCGGATGGGTTCGTGCATATTCGCATCGAACATAGGTTTTGACACCTACGAATAAGAGAGAGGTATTTGTTATGTCTAAGAATCATGGAATTCGCAAGGCTGTCGCCTTGTTGTCCGGTGTTGCCGTATTGTTCTCTTTGGCCGCCTGCGGCTCTTCTTCCGCTGGATCTTCCAACGCCAGCGCTCTGGAACAGGTCAAGCAGGCCGGCAAGATCGTCTTTGCTACGGAAGGCACCTACGCCCCGTTCAGCTATCATGACTCCAAAACCAACGAACTGACCGGCTACGATGTCGAGGTGGCCCGCGCCATCGCCAAGGAAGTCGGCGTCAAGGCCGAGTTCGCGGAGGGCAGCTTCGATTCCCTGCTCGCCGGAGTGGACGCCAAGAAGTACGATACCGTCGCCGACCAGATCTCTGTCACCGACGAGCGCAAGGCGAAATATGACTTCTCCGACGCTTACACCTACTCCTACGGTGTTGTGGTAACCACCAAGGAGAACCCCAAGGGCATTAAGTCCTTCGACGACATCAAGGGCCTCCAGGCCGCGGAAACCGGTACGTCCAACTGGAACAAGACCGCTCAGGAAAAGGGTGCCACCATCGTTCAGGTCAACGACTTCGGTCAGGCTGTCGACGCACTGACCACTGGCCGTGCGGATGTCACCTTGAATGACGGCCTTGCCGTGCTTGACTACCTGAAGCAGAAGCCGAACGCGGATATCAAGATCGTCGCCAAGAGCGATTCCGCCCGTTCCGCCGCGCTGCCGTTCCGCAAGGGCAGTGAGGATCTGATCAAGGAAGTCAACAAGGCCATCGCCAAGCTGCAGAAAGATGGCACGTTGACCAAGATTTCCGAAAAGTACTTCGGAGAAGACGTCTCACAAGAGTGATTTCACCATTTGATTCTTCCTGGTCGGTTATCAGCGTGAACCGGCCAGGAAGAATCATCCAGTGAACCGACTAACCGACAAAGGATAACCTCATGGACGCACGAGTATGGGGAATAGTTGTAGATTCCTTCACCAAGCTGCTGATTCCCGGTCTTACCGTAACCATTCCACTGACGCTGATTTCCTTCGCCATCGGTCTTGTCCTGGCGATTGTGGTGGCTCTGGTCCGTGTGGCAAAGGTGCCGGTCGCATCGCAGATTGCATGGTTCTACGTATGGGTCATTCGTGGCACTCCGTTGCTGGTGCAGTTGTTCGTGATCTTCTTTGGCCTGCCGTCCATCGGCATTACGATCCCGGCTCTGCCCTCCGCTGTGATTGCCTTCTCGCTGAATGTAGGGGCATACGCGGGGGAAACCCTACGTGGCGCCATACAGGCCGTACCAAAAGGTCAGCTGGAAGCCGGCCTTGCTGCCAATATGCCGTATATCACGATTATGCGGCGCATTGTACTGCCCCAGGCTTTCCGTTCGGCGTTCCCCGCACTGTTCAACTCGTTTATTGCCTTGGTGAAGGACACCTCCTTGGCTGCGAATATCACCGTGGTGGAGATGTTCATGTCCGCCCAGCGCGTAGTGGCTATTTATTACGAGCCGCTGGCCCTGTACATTGAGGTGGGTCTCATTTACCTGTTCTTCTGCACGATACTGACTTGGCTGCAGAACTATTGCGAAAAGAAACTCAACGAACACTTCTGAATTTAAGGAAGCATAAGGAGATACCGATATGGCTATTGACATTTATGGCGCAAGTTGGTGCGGCGACTGCCATCGTGCCAAGGCTGCACTGAATGATTTCGGTGCGCCGTTCACCTGGCATGACATTGAAACCGAGGACGGGGCTGCGGATAAGGCTGTGGCCATCAGCGGCCAGAAGCATATTCCGGTTGTCGTCTACTCCGATGGGGCGTTCCAGGTGGAGCCTTCCGCTCTCGACATCAAGCACAAGCTCGAGGAACTCGGCGAACTCAAGTAGTTTTGCGCGTGCGATTCGCGTGTGATCATCAGCATATTGCATATTGCATATTGCATATTGCGATTGGCTCCCCAAAAGGGAGCCTTTTGCGTAATTGAATCGTAATTCCATACTGTAATGGCCAATGAAGAGGGGTGCATTATGACCAATACCGCATTGCAGCAGGAGCTGGAAACCTATTACACCTGGTTCCATCAGCATCCGGAACCGAGCTATCAGGAGCATGAAACCACGGCACGCATTGCCGAGATCCTTGCGAATCACGGCATTGAAATCCTGGATACTGGACTTGCGACCGGCCTGATTGCACGGATCACAGGCGAATCGGAAGCTCATGAAGGGGGCGGACACGTAGTGGCAATACGTGGGGATATCGATGCATTGCCAATTACCGAGGACACTGGTCTGCCCTACGCATCACAGAATCCAGGGTATTTGCATGGCTGCGGCCATGATTACAACCTTACGGTGGCGTTGGGTGCAGCGATCTTGCTGCATGAGCGCCGCCGTGATTTCGCCGGCGAAGTCAAGGTCATCTTCCAGCCGGCTGAGGAAGTGGCTGCGACCAAAGAGACGCCGACCGGTGCCGTGACGATTCTCAACACAGGTGCATTGGATGATGTCGAAGCCTTTTTCGGCACCCATGACACGAATGCCGGTGAGCCTGGCACCGCGCTGATTTCAGCCGGGCCGGACAGTGGCGCCGTGGATAAATTCCGCATCACCGTGCACGGTCGTGGTACGCATGCCGCTCGTCCGAACGGTGGCGCGAATCCCATTCGTGTGGCAGCCGCCCTGGTAGACGGTATTCAGTCAATCAGTGGGCAGGATGTGGATCCGGTTCATCCGCGCGTGGTGACTGTCACCAATATCGAAGCGGGCAATACCTGGAATGTGGTGCCGGACACCGCTTTTCTGCAGGGCACAGCACGTACCGCATATCCCGAGGATCGCACCATCATCCATGATCGGATCGCGTCGCTGGTTGCGGGCATCAGTGCGGCTTACGGTGTAATCGGCGATTTCGAATGGGAGTATGGCTCGCCCTCGGTGATTAACGATGCGGATTGGGTGCAATTGGCATCGGATACCGCTGCGGACCTCGGCTTCGACGTCAAGCCATCCGCGCCTTCACTTGGTGGAGAGGATTTCTCATACTATCTCGCCCAAGCGCCTGGCGCTTTCGTCCATCTCGGCGTCGGTAATGGTGATCGGCCGATGCATGGGCCCACATTCTTTGCGAAAACCGATGCCATCGCCGATGGCGCTGATTTGCTGGCCACATTGGCTCAGCGTGCGCTGGAACGGCTGCGGAACGCACATGAAGCACATGCAACGCGGTGAGACTTATATTCCAGGTCCTTCGATTCCGATCCTCACACTGGTAGCATGGAAGTTGTTGGGTCACGGCACAACGATATGCCGTGCTTAGCCCTTGGAAAGGGGGCTTCAATGACCATTGCAGCCATGTTGGGAGGAACCATGCTGTTGCTGCTGATTTTGCTGATCATTATTATTCTGCTGCTGTTCGCCGCGATTTTCGTCGTGCCACAACAGCAGGCATACATCATCGAACGATTCGGCAAGTTTCTGAAGGTGCAGTTCGCCGGTATCCATATGCGTATCCCATTCGTGGACCGTATCGCCATGAAAACGAACATGCGTGTGAACCAGTTGAACGTGCAATTGGAAACCAAGACGTTGGATAACGTGTTCGTCACCGTCGTGGCCTCCACCCAGTTCCGTGTGAATCCGAATGATGTGGCCACCGCATATTACGAGCTGCGTGATCCGGCCGGCCAGCTGAGGAGCTACATGGAGGACGCCCTGCGTTCCGCCATTCCGGCCCTGAGTCTGGACGATGCCTTCGCCCGCAAGGATGATGTGGCCTCCGACGTGCAGAAAACCGTGGGCAATGAGATGAGCCGCTTCGGCTTCACCGTGGTCAAGACCCTGATCACCGCCATCGATCCTAGCCCGCAGGTCAAGAACGCGATGGACTCCATCAACGCGGCCCAGCGTGAAAAGGAAGCCACCCGTCAGCGTGCCGAAGCACAGCGTATTCAGATCGAAACCCAGGCTGCTGCAGAAGCCGAGAAGACACGTCTTCAGGGTGAAGGTCAGGCCAACTACCGTCGCGAAATCGCCAACGGTATCGTCGATCAGATTAAGAGCCTGCAGGCCGTGGGCATGAACATCAACGATGTGAACAATGTGGTGCTGTTCAACCAGTATCTTGATGTGATGCGCTCACTGTCCGAATCCAGCAATGCCAAGACTGTGGTGCTGCCGGCCTCTACGCCGGGAGGTTATCAGGATCTCTATGAGCAGGTCACCAAGGCCATGCTCACCGCTTCCGAGACCAAGTGACCTCAGACGGTTTCCCACCCCACCCATGTGCTTATCCCCGCTGACTGTAGGTTTTTAAACTTTAACTGTAGGGTATTGAACACTGACTGTAGGATATCGAACGTAATTCGTTTAAAAACCTACAGTCAAAGTTCAAAAACCTACAGTCAGGATGGAAAGTTTCTTCTATTTGTTGAGGAATTTCGGGATAGCCTCGGCGGCGGCGTATCCCTTGCGATACATCATCTCCAGGCCCTCGAAGTTCTTTTTCAGGGTATTAAGGCCATAGAGATCTTCGGGAGCAAGAATCAAAACCTTGCCCTCTTCTTCATACCGCTTGGCAAGTTCGATCTCATCGTTATAGGTCTTATAACGTTCACGTAAGCGCTCGGCTGCAGCCGGGTACGAACGTTCAAGAATGCGGGCCGGTGGCAAATCCTTGCGCTGTTGACGAACCTCATCGCGCAAGCGGGAAAGGATCAGGATCACGCGCTCGTAGCCGTCGTCCAATGCCTTCTGCACCGGTACCGGGTCGGCGATGCCGCCATCAAAGTACGGCACGCCATCCACCATATATGGTTCGCATGCAACCGGAACGGCAGACGAGGCCTTGACGATATCGAAATCGTCAAAACGGATGCGGGACTTATCGAAGTACTTCGCCGAGCCGTCCTCGGCATTGCAGGCTATTACGGTGAATCCGGTGGGATTGGCCTCGAATGCTTCGAAATCCACCGGATACTCGCCGTCATGATTGCTCAACGTGCCGTAGATGTAATCCAAATTGGCGAAGTTGTGGTTCTTGAAGAAGCTTTCCGCGCTGGCGTATTCCTTGCGGAACGCATACTTCGTGTAGAACGTATGATTGCGGCCATGCTGGCGGGCGATGAATGAGGTCATGTTGGCTGCACCGGCGGAAACGCCATAGCACATATCCACGTCTATGCCGTCCTCAAGCATGCGATCCATCACACCGCAGCCAAAAATCGCTCGGAATCCGCCACCCACATCAATCATTGCAGTTTTGTATACCATAAGAATCCTTCTGTAGTAACTTCTCTTAACGATTCAGCAATTCGTGGGAAAGCGTGGCAATGCGCTCGGAGGGGTCGGAATTGGAAAGCTCCACGCTGCCGGTTGCGCCTTCCGGTGCCAATTTGCCCAAAGATTCCAGCACCACACGCAAATGCCGTACCGTGCCCTCATTGCCGTCGATGATGGCCGCACGTTCGGGCAATAGCTCGCGGAAGTAATCACGATAGAACACGAAATGCGTGCAGCCCAGCACCACAGAGTCAATGCGGTTCAAATCATATTGATCAAAATAGCGATGCAGCGTATCCATCACCAACTGATGATTGCCAAGCTGACCGGATTCCACGATTTCCACCAAATCAGGGCATGGCTCCTTGTAAATCTCATTATCCGAGTCGAAGCGCTCCATCAATTTCGCGAATTTCCGTTCACGCAGGGTCAGGGGAGTGGCTGCCACAATCACCCGTTGCGGAATATGATGCGGATCGGATGGCACATCGCCGCGATCGCATGCCACTTTCAGGGCTGGCTCCATACCGATGATCGGAATGTCATAGTGTTCGCGCAAGTCGTTCACAGCCGCGGAAGTGGCGGTATTACAAGCGATTACCACTGCTTTGGCACCTTGATCGACAAAGCGTTCGACAATCGCAAAGCTTAGCGACTTGACCTGCTCAGGCGTCTTGATGCCATACGGGGCATTGGCGGAATCGCCGAAGTACAACACGTGCTCGGCTGGCAGATCCCTGGCGATTTGCCGGGCCACGGAGATGCCGCCAAGACCAGAATCGAACACGCCGATCGGCGCAGTTGAACTCATGCCTGATTCCTCCCTGTTGTTGTGTCGATTACTAGAGTACTCTTACAAGGCATGAGCCTTCCGAAACAAGTAACCAAAGCACACGGTACCGGCAACGATTTCGTCGTCTATTTAGACCGTTCCGGCCAATATGAGCCCACCGCGGATGAGGTGAGGTTCCTGTGCGATCGGCATTTCGGCATCGGCGCTGACGGCCTGATTCGCCTGACCCGCCCTGATTTCGTTTCTGATTTAAGTGATGACCAGATCGCGCAGATGCTGGCCGGCGGCGCACGCTGGTTCATGGACTACCGCAATGCCGATGGATCGTTGGCGGAGATGTGCGGCAATGGTACGCGCGCCATCACCCTGTTCGCTCAGCGTGAAGGTGTGGCGGATTCCACCGAGCCGTTCCGTTTGGGTACGCGTGCCGGTGTGAAGATCCTCACCCCGCGCGGCAATATGAAGCCGTATGGCGCTGACGTGTTCCAGGTGGAGATGGGCGCATGGAAGATTGGTGAACTGGATGCCTATGAAGTGACCATTCCCGGCACTGCCGGCTCCGCTCGCGGTACGTTCATCGACATGGGCAACCCTCATGTGGTGGCGGTAATCGAAGACGCATTCGCTTCCCTGCCGGTGGTGGAAGACCTCGATTTGGTGACCAAGCCGGTGGTGAGCCCGGAAATCGAATCCGATCAAAACGTGGAATTCGTGCGCGTCGACGATATCGACGAGGCCGCTGGCACCGGCGAAGCTACCATGCGCGTCAATGAGCGCGGCTGTGGCGAAACGCTGTCTTGCGGCACCGGCCTATGCGCCACGGGCATCGTGCTGCGGGCCAAGACCGGCATCAGCCATTGGGACATCACCGTGCGCGGTGGCACGCTGCGTGTGGATGTGACCGATGAGGATGTGAAACTCACTGGTGCCGCCACGCTCGTGGCTGATATCACGCTGTTGTAGCCGGCGAGAAACAGCGCACAGATGAAGGGCTCCCTTCCAACGAAGGGAGCCCTTGGCATATGTCGATATGGTTATCGATTCAATATTGGTTTGCTGCGATCATGCGGCGAACAGCGCGGCACCTTCGGTGACGAAAATCAGTGCCACAATGGCCACAATCCACAGCACATCAATCATCAAATCGAAATTGAGACGATAGTACTTGTTAAGTCCCGCCGGAATCTCACCGGTTGCCTTGCTACTGGGCAGCGCCTGCACCGCCACGGTGGCATGGCTCAGCGCCATGAACTGGATGGTGGTGGAGAACATCAGCGTCAGGCACCATGGGCACAATGCATGAATCACGAACAAGGACTGCGTGCTCAGCCAGTATGAATAGGCGAGTGCCGCCAGACCGCCGAACCAGGTGCAGGCGGCGAACCAACGTGGTACCCGTACGCGGGTCAGGCCAATCACTGCAATGGTCACGAACACTGATTCCGCGGCGATGCCGAAGAATGCGTTCGGGTAGCTCAACCCACCGAATTTTATGATCTCAGCCTGCCAGGATTGTGCCACAGTGGTGCAGGAAATCACGGAATTCACATCGCAGCCGAGCTGCGCATCGGGATGGCGGGCCAACTGCAAGGTTTCCGCCGACAGGATGAACGACGTGCCGAGCGCCACCACAGAGGCAAGCAGCATGATCAGATACGTCCACGTGGCACTATGACGCCAGCCGGTAAGTGGCGCGGACGTGGTGCCGCTGTTCGCTGCAGCTGCTTGGTCTTGGTCGTTTGTGGCATTACGAGTCATGATTCCCCCTAACGTTCAATTGTGTTCCACCATAGCCGTGCCCCCGGCCGGAGAATTGGCCGAGCATGGTGCCTCAAGCCGTTAGCGCAATATTCGAATGTGGTTATGGCGTAGGCATGCTGGGCATGAGGTTACGATGGAACGTATGACTGGATATGAGATGCCTGTGGCCCCGCCGAAAACCGGGTGGGACATCCATTGCCACACCGTGTTCTCCGATGGTACGGAGACTCCTGCCGCTTTGGCTCAGCAATGCAAGGCGCAGGGGCTGAAAGGCGTTGCCATTTCCGATCATGACACCACGGCCGGTTGGTCGGACGCCGAGGCCGGGGCTCGCGCGGTGGGATTGCCGTTGCTGCGCGGCACGGAGATCACTGCCACGGACCAGGGTGTTTCGGTGCATATGCTTGGATTCCAGTACGATCCTGAAAGCCCTCACATCGTCGACTTGTTCGCTTCGACCAGAGCCGCCCGATTGCGCCGCACGCAGCGGATGGTTGAACTGATGTCTCATGATTATCCGATTTCCTGGGAGTCGGTGTTGGCCCAGGTCAAGGAGGGCGGGAAAACCACGATCGGGCGGCCGCATATCGCCGATGCCCTGGTGAGCGCCGGCGTATACCGGAATCGGTCCGAGGCATTCGCCGATGCGGTCAATGCCTCATCTAAGTACTATATTCCGACTCCTTCTCCCACCACGCATGAAGTGGTGGCTGCCATCAAAGAGGCCGGAGGCGTGATTCTGGTGGCGCACGCCGCGGATTTGAGTCGCAATCGCCGGTTGCTGTCCGATGAGCAGATCGCCGCGCTGGCGGATGAAGGCTTGGATGGCTTGGAAGTGTGGCATCGTGGCAATCCGCCGGAACAGCGTGAACGGTTGCTGGGGCTTTGCCGGCGTTTCCATCTACTGGTGACCGGTGGTTCGGACTGGCATGGTAAAGGCAAGCCGAATCTGTTGGGGGAGAACCTCACCGATGAGGCGACCGTGGCGGAAATAGTGCGCCGCGGTGTGCTGCCGTTGTATCGATAGATCTCGATGTGAATCGCGGGATATGATTCATATCCTGCTGAATAATGTGCGGAAATTTACTGCGTGTCGCTCGGTTTGACATTTTGGTACACAGGTGTATCATCATGGGTATTGGTACATAGGTGTACCAAGGAAGCATCCCGAACAATGGGGTAGGAGGAGACACATCATGCGTAACGTCAAGAAGGCCATCGCGGCAACAGCGGCAATCGCCACTCTCGTCGGCCTTGCGGCCTGCGGCAACGGAAGCGGTGACGGCAACGCCAACAAGGGCGACGCCGATAAGGCCGAACTGGTGTTCTGGGGCTGGGATTCCGGCAATTCGATGAAGGACATCATCGCCAAGTTCGAAAAGGCCAACCCCGGCATCACCGTGAAGTTCAACAACACCGGTACCGCCGAGAAGACCTCCACTGCGCTTTCCAACGCCATCGCAGCCGGCAATGGCGCTCCGGACGTCGTGATGCTCGAAGACCCGACCGTCACTCAATTCGCCGTCACCGACGGTCTTGTGGATCTGAGCGAATTCGGTGCCGACAAACTCGCCGATGACTTCGCAGCTGGCCCGTGGAACAAACTCCAATACAACAGCAAGCCATACGCACTGCCGATTGATTCCGGCCCGGAAATGTTCTTCTACAACAAGGCCGTGTTCGACAAGGCCGGAGTGGACGGCGAATCCATCAAGACCTGGGACGACTACTACGAGGCAGCCAAGAAGATTCGCGCCACCGGTTCCTACATCACCAACCTGGCCGGCACCTCCAACGACTACCAGCCGTTCACCGCACAGATCTGGCAGGCCGGCGCCCAGCCTTGGAAGGTCGATGGCGAGAAGATCACCATCAACATGACCAAGGACGAAGGCATGCAGCGCTACATCAAGTTCGTCCAGAAGCTCATCGACGAAGACCTTGTAGACACCAAGACCCCGAACTGGTCCGACGATTGGAACCGCGAACTCAACGACGGTACCATCGCATCCCTGACCATCGGCGCCTGGATGCCGATCAACCTGATGACCGGCGCCCCTGACCAGGCCGGCAACTGGCGCGTCGCCCAACTGCCGCAGTGGGAGGAAGGCCAGGAGGTCTCCGCTGAAGACGGCGGCTCCGCACTCGCCGTGGTCAAGCTCTCCAAGAACCAGGCCGCAGCCTACAAGTTCATCGAATACATGACCCACGGTGATGGTGCCCAGGTCATGGCCGATACCGGTACCTTCCCGTCCCTGAAGAAGATCCTCACCTCCGACTCCTTCACCGATCCAACCACTGAAGCCAACAAGAAGACCAACGACTACTTCGGTGGCCAGAACGTGAACGAGGTGCTCTCCGAAGCGGCACAGCGCCCGACCGAAAAGTTCCAGTACCTGCCGTACAACCCGTTCGCCCAGTCCTCTTACGGTGACGAGGTCTCCAAGGCCTACACTGGCGAAATCACCTTGGAACAGGCGCTCGAGAACTACGGCAAGAAACTGGCCGAGCAGGGCGAGCAGCAGGGCTACACCGTCACCGTCAAGTAAGATTCAGCCGGCGTGATCCGGGTGACCAGGAGCGGGGATGCTCCCCAGTATCCCCGCTCTTTTTATGCCCGGACGTTGATGGAAAAGGAAAAGAAATGTCACAAACAGTAGGTGTGAGCCCGGAAATGGCGGGGCTGCACACGCCTGAGGCTCGAATCAACAAGCATAAGGCCGACTGGCGTGGTTGGAAATTCATGTGGCCATTCGCCGTGGTGTTCATCTTCGTGTTCATCATTCCGATTTGCTACGCCATCTACATCAGCTTCTTCAAGAAGCAGATGATCGGTGGCACCAAATTCGTAGGACTTGAGAATTACTCCCGTCTGCTGAGTGACACCCAGTTCTGGAGCTCTGTAGGCCGCGTGGCTATCTTCACCATCTTCCAGGTGCCGGTCATGCTCTTCCTCGCGGCGGCGATGGCATTGGCGCTGGACTCCATGAAGCTGCACGGTACGAAGTTCTTCCGCATCTCCACATTCCTGCCGTACGCTGTGCCGGCCGTGGTCTCCACGTTGATCTGGGGCTTCGTATACGGCGCCAAGTACGGCCTGGTCGGCTCCTTCAATAGCTTCTTCGGCACCCATATTGATGTACTTAGCCCAGATGTACTGCTTGCCGCCATCGCGAACATCAACACGTGGGAGTTCACCGGCTACAACATGCTGATCTTCTACAGCTCGCTGTCCACGATTCCGCATTCCCTGTATGAGGCGGCTTCCATTGACGGTGCTTCCGAATGGCAGATTGTCAAGTCCATCAAGCTGCCGGAGTTGAAGGGCTCCCTGGCGATCACGGTGATTTTCTCCATTATCGGCAGCTTCCAGCTGTTCAACGAGCCAAGCATCCTGCAAAATATGGTCCCCGGTAATGCGATCACCACGTACTACACGCCGAACATGTACGCCTACAACCTGAGCTTCTCCGGTAACCAAAGCAACTACGCCGCGGCCCTGGCCATCGTCATGGCAATCATCACCATGGCCATCGCCTACATTGTGCAGCTGAAGAGCATGAAGGAGCAGATGAAGTAACCATGAGCACTGCAACTATGACTTCGAACGGACGCCTCACCGAGGCTGAGCTCAAGGCTCAGGAAAAAGCAGCCAAGGCCGCCGAAAAAGCTCGTCAGAAGCGCATCGCCGCCGACGAAAAAGCAGAACGTAAGCGTGCGGCCAAGAACGGATTCTCCAATCCGGCCAACCCGACCCGCTCCATTGGCCTGACCGTCGTCTGCGCGATTTTCGCCATCTACTGCCTGTTCCCGTTCGCCTATCTGGCGATCAACGCCACCAAGACCCAGGCCGACTTCACCAGTACGTTCGGCATGGGCTTTGGCAAGACCTTCGCCTTGTGGGACAACATCGTGACGGTCTTCACCTACCAGGACGGCATCTTCGGCCGCTGGTTCATCAACACCATACTCTACGTGGTGGTGGGCGCCGGCGGCGCGACGCTGCTCGCCATCATGGGTGGCTACGCGCTGGCGAAATTCCGCTTCCCCGGCCGCAACCTATGCTTCGCCATCATCATCGGTGCCATATCGGTGCCGGGCATCGCGCTGGCTGTGCCGCAGTTCCTGCTGTTCGCCAAGCTGAACCTCACCAACACCCCATGGTCGATGATTATCCCCAGCTTGGTATCCACGTTCGGCTTGTACCTCATGTGGATCTTCTCCGATCAGGCTGTACCTGATGAACTGTTGGAAGCTGCCCGCGTGGACGGCGCGGGAGAATTCCGCACATTCTTCCAGATTTCCCTGCCTCTCTTGGCTCCTGGCATTGTGACCACCGCATTGTTCGCCATCGTGGCGACGTGGAACAACTACTTCCTGCCGTTGATCATGCTGAAGGATTCCAACTGGTATCCGCTGACCATCGGTCTGAACCAGTGGAAGGACCAGGCCTCGACGGCCGGCGGCCAGGCCATCCAGAACCTGGTGATCACGGGCTCGTTGATCACGATCATCCCGCTGGTTATTTCCTTCCTGTGCCTGCAGAAGTACTGGCAGTCGGGCCTCGCCGCAGGAGCCGTCAAGGAATAATCCCAAAACTCTGGCTCCCTTCAACGGGCTCATGACCCACAAGGGAGCCAATACCAATACCATTCAAGGAAACATCATGGCAGCACGCAGATCGTTTACATGGCCGGCATTGTTGACGAGCGACGGTCGAGGCATCGCATTCGGTGGCGACTACAATCCCGATCAATGGTCAGACGACATGGTGGATGAAGACATCCGCCTGATGCATAAAGCACATGTCAACACTGTGGCCCTCGCCATCTTCAGCTGGGACAAGATCGAGCCGCGTGAAGGCGAATTCACGTTCGATTGGCTCGACCAGATTATCGGCAAGCTGGGCGAAGCCGGCATCGCCGTCGATCTTGCATCCGCCACGGCTTCCGCTCCGATGTGGCTGTATGCTAAGCATCCGGAAGTACTGCCTCAAGACAAATATGGCCATACCGTGAACCCCGGTTCCCGCCAATCCTGGCAGCCCACGAGTCCGGTGTTCAAGGAGTACGCGCTCACCCTATGCCGCAAGCTCGCCGAACACTACAAGAACAACCCGTATGTGACCGCTTGGCACATGGGCAACGAATACGGCTGGAACAACCGGTACGACTACTCGGACAACGCCCTCAATGCCTTCCGCGTATGGTGCGAAGCCAAATACGGCGACATCGAGGCACTAAACGCGGCATGGGGCACCGCCTTCTGGTCCCAGCATGTCAATGATTTCAGCGAAGTGTTGCTGCCACGTCACATGGGCGGCGATGCGATGGTGAACCCCGCCCAACAGCTCGACTATGAACGGTTCGGCAATGATATGCTGCTCGACTTCTACAAGGCCGAGCGTGACGCCATCGCCGAGATCTGCCCGGATAAGCCATTCACCACGAACTTCATGGTCTCCACCGACCAGTGCTGCATGGACTACGCCAAGTGGGCAAACGAAGTGGACTTCGTGTCCAACGACCACTACTTCCACGAGGGCGAATCCCATCTGGACGAGCTCTTATGCTCGGACGCGCTCATGGACTCATTGTCCCTGGGCAAACCCTGGTACGTGATGGAGCACTCCACGTCCGCGGTCCAGTGGAAGCCGCTGAACACGCGCAAACGCCACGGCGAGCTCATGCGCGACGCTTTGGCACATGTGGCCATGGGGGCCGACGCCATCAACTTCTTCCAATGGCGGCAATCCTCCTCAGGCGCCGAAGCGTTCCACTCGGCCATGGTGCCGCACGCCGGCGAAGATTCCAAGATCTTTCGCGGCGTATGCGAGCTCGGTGAGGCGTTGCACACACTCTCCGAGGCAGGGCTGCAAGGCGCCGAACTGGAACATGCAGACACGGCCATTCTGTTCAGCGCCGAATCCGAATGGGCCACGCGCAGCCAGACGCTGCCCAGCATGCAACTCGGCCATTGGCATGATGTGCGCGACTGGTACCGGGGGCTTCTGGACGCAGGTCATCGTGCCGATGTGGTGCCGCTCGCCTACGATTGGAGCGGCTATCGGACCATCATCCTGCCCACCATGTTGATTCTGTTCGATCAGGACGCCCAACGTATCGCGGACTTCGCGCAGGCCGGCGGCACCGTGATCGTCGGATATGCCACGGGCATTATCGACGAGAACTTCCGTGTTGGTCTCGGCGGGTACCCGGGTGCCGGGCAAGGACTCCTGCGCGATATGCTTGGCGTTCGTAGCGAGGAATTCAATATCCTTGGGCGTGAAGCCGAAGGCGAGTCCCATGAGATACGGCTCACCAACGGAAACGTGTCAAGGCTCTGGCAGAACGACGTGACCTCCCTGGCATCGGATGCAACGGTTATCGCCGCGTACGTTGGCGCAGAAGCCGCCGACTGGGAACTTGACGGAGTGCCTGCCATCACCAGCCATCCATACGGCGCCGGCACCGCCATCTATGTCGGCTGCGATATGGATCGGCAAGGCATTGCCCTGTTGGCTGGCGCCCTCGGGTTCAAGACAGGAGACCCACGAATTGTGCACACTGTTCGGCGGACGGCGGACGGCACTGGATTCGACTGCTATCTCAACCGCGGCAAACAACCTGCAACCCTGCCGAACATTGATGGTGAACCCATTATCGCCTATCGATGCGGCAGCGGTTCGGTGTCTGGCGAATATGTACTGCAGAGCAATTCCATACTCATCACCAAGCGGGTAGAATGACCCTGTTATCGAAGCGGCGCATGGGATAGTGAGGAGATTCACGTGAGCGAGGCACATCCGGGGGCAAAAAGGCGCGTAACGTTGCGCGATGTGGCTCAGACGGCCGGTGTCTCGCTCAAAACCGCTTCGAACGTAATCAATGGTTCCGGGCGCATGAGCAGTGAAACAAGGGCCAAAGTCGAGGCGGTTATCAAGGAACTTGGCTATCAGGTGAATGTGGCCGCGCGTAACCTAAGCCGCAACCATACCGGATTCATTACGCTCGCAGTACCTTCGCTCACGCCGCCATACTTAGCTGAGCTCGCCAATCGCACCATCGATGCCGCACGCCAGCATGATTACTCCGTATACGTGACCACCTATGCGGAAGGATCCGCCAAAGGCGCCCGGGATCTGCTGAAGAAATTCAATTCCACTGTGTCTGATGGCATGATCCTCTCCATGAGTGAGGTGGAAAACATCAGCAAAAAGGATTTGGAGGTCGACTTCCCGCTGGTGGTGGTCGGCGCTCGCACCACATGGGGCATTGCCGACCATGTGACCCCGGATGATGTGAATGCCGCGGCCCAAGCGGCAGGTTACTTATATGATCACGGGTCGAAGAGATTGGCGGTGATTGGTGCTCGTGGCGACTATGACGAGGCCGCGTTGCTGCAATCAGTGGAAGGCAATGCGCAATTGCGATTGCGTGGTGTGATTGAAGAGGCACATCGTCGAGGATTGGCCATTGACCCGCGATTGGTTGGTGCCACCGATCAGGATTGGACGATTGGTGCCGGTGCCCGTGTGACCCAGCAGCTGATCGATTCAGACGTGCCATTCGATGGGGTAGTGGCACTGAACGATCAATTGGCCATCGGCGCGTTGACTGCACTGCGCATATCGGGTTACGACGTGCCTGAACAAGTGCAGGTGATTGGTTTCGACAACATCGAAGAAGCCCCATACCTGCAGATCCCGCTTACCACCATGGATTCCCGGCTGGAATGGACGGCGCCGACAGCCGTGAATCGTATTCTTGCCCGTATCCGAGGGGAAATTACCGAGCCGGAATTATTGACCTGTTCCTCCCAAGTGATCGCACGAGCCACCACACGTTAGCAATGTGCCCATGTATGCAATGATCCCCTCTGACCATCGGCCAGAGGGAATCGATCAGCGGTAGTTTTGGGTAATGCCGATCACAGTGCGCCGAAGCCCACTGCATGCTTGGTGTCGGAGCCGATGATGGCGTAGCCCAATGCCTTTGCCGGCACGATGATGCGGCGGCCCTTGTCGTCGGTCAGGTCGATGGTCGTTCCTTCGGCAACAGCCTGTGCGATGGCGCTGCTTACTTCATCGGCGGACTGTTCGGTGCTGAAGTTCACCGGACGTGCCACATTCTCGATGCCCAGTTCGATATCCATAATGCTCCTTGATATATGAGATGGTTCTCTGCTCTATTGTGCCGTATTTATTGTGCCGCATGCGCACAGGTTACGCCTGCGGCGTGGAAACCTGCTGACTCGTGATGGTATTGCCTTCATGATCGTAGCCGCTCAATCCGGCTCGAGCGTCACGCAGTGCGCGTTCCTCACGTTCAAGCAATGGAATCACCGTGGTCTCCGCGGAGTTGAACGCCTGTGGCTCATGCTCGCCCGTATCGTCATCATCGCCCGTGTCCACGGCAGTTTCCTGCGGATGGGCCTTCATGCTTTGGCTTTCGGCAAGCGCGTCATTGATGGCCTTGCGAGAGGCCTTCTCACGCTCGTTCAGGTCGATAAGTTCCCTCAACGTGATGGTGGACGAGGAACTTGGGGCTGCCGTGCCTGCAGGCTGCGGTTTGGTGGAACCTGTGGCCGTCACCGGGCGGTTGGCGGTTTGGTCATCGTTCTGTGCTGCGGCTTGTGCGGCGTCGCGGACCGCCGCTGCGGTGAGCTTCGGCGTCACATCCACACTGCCAGCGGCAACGATGTCCGCAGAACCGGTGCGGTCCGGATCATTGGTATCGTCATTACCCTTGTCAGCAGTGCCGGATTGCTGAGGTGCAGCTGCCGCGGCAGAGGTCTTCCGCTGGTCATCATTGAGTAGCGTGCCGACCGTGATGGTTGACGGATTGCTGCCGGATTTACCCGCAGCGCTCGATTGCGGAGCGGTGGTGGCTGACTTATGGCTGATCACACCCAGCTGATGTGCGAGGCGTTCTACCTGAGCCTTGAACTGCACGATACGGTCATTATCGGCACGATTCAGAGCCTGAATGAAATCACCCACTTGCTCCATCTGCAGCCAGAGGTTGGCGCGCAGCATAATGAGGTCGTCCAAACGGGAACCCATCATGCGGCCATAGGCGGAAAGCACGGCATTGCGGTGAGACTCGTCCAATTTGCCGAAAATCCATGCCAGATCACGTGCCGGATCATTGACCTGCATATCCTGCCAATTGGTGATTGCCGTGATGGTGGACCCGGAGAACAGCAGATCGCCATCGGAAAAACCACCATGCACTGTGCAAGTGGTGAACGACCATAAGCCTTCGGTCTCGATGATACGGGCCCAACTATTCGTGATCTCCTGCGGCACGTGGCCAGCCGAGCGCAGACGGCGAATCCATGCGATGAGTTGGGCGCGAATCTGCCCGGTGGAGAACACGGGATATTTGGCGGCTTTGAGAAAAGCCGTGGGAAGACGGTGGATCGCGCCCAATGCGGTACCCACTGCAGTGCAATCATCCAACGTGAGCAGGTCAAGGGGACGAACCTGACCCTCATTGTGCGCGGCGATCAGCACCGTCGTCTCACCAGTGGGACTTGGTTTTTGGTTCGGCTTCGTCGCGGCGGCGGGGGACTGGTCCAATGCCTGTGCAGTCGAACTTGCACCCGGTTGCGGCACATTGCCTGGCGCAAACGCAATAACATGATCCAAGCCGAAGCCAAGACCACCCGGCTCACGAGCGGCATTCAGCGTCTGTGCCGCCTGCACGCGTCGAATCAGGCGGGCACGGCCCTCCTTGGTGTCGGTGGCGTATACGTCATACAGTTTGCCGGAGGCATCCTGCACAACCGCCTGGTCAATGCCTTTCGCCTGATCGGTGGCGCTTTGCTGGGTGCTCTCTCGCACTCCGGCAACGGCCAGATTCGGCAGAACGGCCGAGCTCAATGCCGCCAACATGTAATTGCTTCGTCTCATCACCCTTCCACACTAATACATGTCTTGTGCTTCAGGGGCGTGGCGCGGGCCAAAAAGTTCGTGAAATGGACGTTGCCGCGTCTCACATGGCAGCGTGCCACAATGGAGGGCATGGAACAGGCGCAAAAAATCCTTGAAGGCCTCGATGAACGTCAACGTGCCGCGGCCACCACGCTCAACGGGCCGGTGCGCATCATCGCCGGTGCCGGCGCCGGCAAAACACGTACCGTCACCCGCCGCATCGCCTATGCCTGCGCCACGGGGGCATGGAAGCCGGAACGTGTGCTCGCCGTGACCTTCTCCGTGAAGGCGGCGGCTGAAATGCGTGCCCGACTCGCGCAATTGGGGCTTGCCGGTGGCGCGAGGGAAGGAGGCTCCACCGCTATAGGCCACGGTGCTGCGTCTGCGGCAGTCACCGCCGCCACATTCCATTCCGCGGCGCTGCGCCAACTCAACGGCGTTTGGATGGACGTGTGTGATGCTCCCTTCCCTCATTTGATTGAAGATCAGCGTGACGTGGTGTCCCGCGCCATCACACGAGTCACAGCCTCCAGCGATATCGATCCATTGATGGTCCGTGACGTGCTCGCCGAAATCAACTGGGCCAAAGTCTCTCTTGTGTCACTCGATGATTATGCCCGCGTATGCGCATCCGCACGCCATATGCCACCAGCCGGATTGGAACCTCAACGATTCGCCGATATCTATGGCGAATACGAGAAGGAAAAAACCTCTCGCGGGGAAATCGATTTCGATGACATCCTGCTTCTGGTGTGCCATATCATGGATGATTTCCCCGAAGCTGCCGCCCGGATACGCTCCTCCATCGGTTGGCTGACCGTGGACGAATACCAGGACATTTCCCCGTTGCAACACCGCCTGATGATGCTGTGGCTCGGTTCTGGCCCGGACGGCAAAACCGCGATGAACCGCAATGTATGCGTAGTGGGGGATCCGGCGCAGACCATCTATTCCTTTGCCGGCGCCTCAAGCTGGGATCTGCTGCGATTCTCCGATGAATTCGGTCCGCTCGCCGCAGATATCGATCTCAATACCGATTATCGATCCACACCCGAAGTGGTGTCGCTCGCCAATGAGGTGCTCGCCAAGTCACCGAACCGTGAAGACTATCTCAAACTGGTTTCCGCCCGGGCATCCGGGCCGCGAATCAGCAGAACGGTATATGACACCGATTTCGAGGAAGCGCAGGGAGTGGCCGCACGCATACTACGACTGATACGCCAGGGGGTGAAACCGTCCGAATGCGCCATCCTGACACGTATCAACGCTCAACAATCAGTGTTCGGTGCCGCACTGCGCCAAGCAGGATTGAAATTCCGAGTGCGTCGGGATGCCGGGTGGCAATCGTCCGCGCTTGCCGATGATGCCGCATCGAAGCGGGCATTGCTTGAGGCCATGGGGCTCAATGCCAATGGCGTTGAATTCGCCGACGATCCGGGCGTGACCATTTCCACGATTCATGCATCCAAAGGTCTGGAATTCAATCATGTATTCCTCATTGGATGCTCCGAAGGCCTATTGCCCTATGGTGCACCGGGGGCAGGTGATGCGTTGGAAGAGGAGCGCCGCCTGATGTATGTGGGCGTCACACGTGCTCAGGATTCGTTGCATGTCTCATACGCCAGAACCAAGGACGGCTATGGCGCCCAGCAGCGCCAGCCGTCCCGGTTCCTGTAATCCGCGGATTATGCGGTTCGATTATTGGGCGTCGTTTCCGGTGTTGCCTTCATCGTCGCCGTCTTCGCCTTCGTCAAGCAGCTTCGACAATTCGGCGTCCCAGTCAATATCGGAAGTCTTGCCATCCGCCGCCGGATGTCCGGAATGGGCGTCTCCGGAAGCGGTGGAGGCGTCACCGTTCGCCGTGCCGGAAGACTGCGGATCGGCAGGTGCATCCGAAGGCAGGGTCGGCAGCAGATCGGGGTGCGACCATTTGGCGTCACGGCCTTCGGAGCCCTCCGCTGCCGTGATCATCTCCCACAAGCCGGCGGCTTCGCGCATGCGCTTCGGGCGCAGCTGCAGGCCGAGCAGACTTTCGAATGTGCGCTCGGCGGGACCGCCCATGGCGCGTTCGCGACGCATCATCTCACGAAGCTGTTCGATATGCGGCAGATGCGCCATGCCTGCGCGCCACACCACGCAATCCACCCAGCCTTCCACCATGGCCAGTAGGGATTCCAGCGAAGCCAATGCCTCACGTTGCTCCGGTGTATCCGGAATGCCCACCTTGGTGAGGTTCACGGCGCCGGAAATCGACTCAGGGTCCATGGAGGTGGCATCGCGCAACTGCTCTTCCATCGCGTCCAAATCAATCGAAATACCGCGGGCATACTTGCCGATCAGCGCCTCGAATCGTGGCATCAGCCACGGAACGGAAGCGTACAGGCGAGCATGCGCCATCTCCTGCAGGGCCAGGAAGGAAAGCACTTCGGACTCGGGAATCTTCTCAGTGGTGTTGAAGTCGGCGAACGCGGCCTCGAATTGCGCGTTCAGTTCGGCATCCTGCGCATTGGCATCCTCGGTGGTCATCGCAGGAGTCTGAGCCGAAGTAAAGCCAATCGGATTGCCGGAAGCTGTGGTGGAAGCGTCATCAGCCGAAGCTGCGGATTGCGCGTCGCTGGGAGTCTTGCCGTTTAACATCGCGGCATATTCAGTGGCATTCTGAGCGATCAGACCGCCTGCAGGGTTCTTGAGCAGTGCAATTCCCTGGTCGAAACTGCCATGCACCTCATGACTGAGATTGCCGGCGGCGTGGCCTAGCTGCATGGCGAACGATGTATTGCCCAGCAGCTTCATCAATTGCGCAGGATCCTTCATGCCATCGGGGATCGGAATCGGCACCGGACCGGCGAACATACCGGCGATCTCGCCCTCGCCGTCGCCCAACATGCCGCCGAGTCGTTCGGAAATCACAGAAGCCAGGGCGTCGTTCATCGATTCGGCAACCGGAGCGGCGAACTTGGCCCACTGGTCGATGGTTCCTTCCACCCAAGCGGCGCGGGTGAGCACATCCGGTTCACCGGGAGCGGGATTGAATTCGCAGGCGGTATCCAGCCACAGATTCGCTTCGCTCATCGCACGACGTGCCGCCTCGCCGTCCACAGCGGAGACATTGGAATCAGATCCGGATGCATTGGCCTGCTGCAGGGCGATGGATTTGGCCAGCTTCACATTGATCGGGCCTTCCTCGACCGTGCGCTGCATGTCGGACATGGTATTGAGCCCGCCTGCGGTGAACGCTGCCATCATCTGCTGTACTTCGTTGGGATCGGGCAAGCGGCTCGGATCCTGGCTCATCAATTGCTCGCGGATCTCTTCAGGCAATTGGCTGATCTGCTGCCATGCCATTTCACCCTGAATCGGGCCGAAACATTTGATCAACCATTCGTGAATCGCGTTCTCGTCCATGCGTATCCTTCTTTACCGCGGTATGGGTACCCCAAGATGTGATTACCACAAGTGTAGGCGGTGCCCGCGCCCGTTCGCCCCGGGCCAAGCGCCGATAATGTCGATGAAGCCGAATGACTGCGGCTTCCACCCCTTGCCTACACTATTGGATATGTTCGCACGATTCAGGAAGTATATTGCCGGTCGCTCCCCGCGATATTTTGCGGGAGCTTTGGCTGTGATAGTGGGCGTAGTGGTGTTGTTGCTGCCCAGTCCGTATGTGATTGAGATGCCGGGACCTACCCAGGACGTGCTTGGAAAGGCAGACGGCAGCGATGTCATCGTCGTTTCCGGCGATGGAGTCACCACCTATAAGGATTCAGGCAAGCTGCTGTTGGTCACTGTAAGTGCTTCCGGTGTGCCTGGATATCCGATTATCAATGCGCAGGCGGTGTGGGGGTGGGCGAACCCCCATGTGGAGGTCATGCCGCGTGAAGCTGTGGTGCCTATCGGGCAAACGGCGGATGAGTATCAGCGCAAGGTCGATAAGGACATGTCCGGTTCGCAGGGCAAAGCCAGCGAAGTGGGGCTGCAATATGTCGAGCAGCATGCGAGTGAGCTCGGCCTCGACGCCGGCAGTCTCAAAAACGCGAACGTGGAGATGCACGTCGATAAGATTGGTGGCCCCTCCGCCGGCATGATGTATACGCTGGGACTGATCGACAAACTGACTCCGGCCAAGGAAAGCGGTGGCAAGACCATCGCCGGCACCGGCACCATCAACGCTAAAGGCAAGGTCGGCAAAATCGGCGGCATCCGCTTGAAGATGCTTGGCGCCAAGCGCGATGGCGCCACATGGTTCCTCGCTCCGGAAGGCAATTGCGGCGAGGTGGTCGGTCATGTGCCGCAAGGGTTGCGCGATGTGCGCGTCGCCACGCTTGAGGAGGCGTATCAGGCTCTGGTGTCCATCGGCAAAGGGCAAGGCGAGCAGTTGCCGCACTGTGCCGCGTGACCGGTGTGCGACACATTTGGTGGTCAATCAGCGAGATTTTTTATGAAAGTTAACGCGATTGTTCGCTAAGACTTGCTAATGTGTGCTCTGTGAATCAAACGGCATCACAGAACGCGGAAGAATTTGGGTTTGAGCCTGGCGACATCGTCCAGGAGTGGCTTTGGGACGACGACGTGGATGATTCCATCCGCGCCAAGATCGAGGACCTCACGGGCGAAGACCTCGTGGACGAGGACTACAACTCCGCCGTGGACGGAGTCATTCTGTGGTGGCGCGATGGTGATGATGAGGATGAATTGTCCGACACCATCGTCGACGCCTGCGGTGTATTGGATGACGATGCTCCGATGTGGGTGCTGACCCCCAAGCCGGGCCGTCCGGGTGCTGCAAGCTCCTCCACCGTACAGTCCGCAGCCCAAACCGCTGGCATGAATGCCGCCACCCCGCTGACCGTCAGCAAGGATTGGAATGGTATTCGCCTGCGTGCCTTCGGCAAGGGCCGCTGACTTTTTCTTAACGCATAGGTCCGCAAGCCAGACGCGATGCGCGGCACGCCCGAACAGGGGAAGTTGACAGATTATGCCGGTCATGCGCTATTGTGGACACCCGCGGGCAATTAGCTCAGTTGGTTAGAGCGCCACCTTTACACGGTGGATGTCGGGGGTTCGAGTCCCTCATTGCCCACAGTTCGAGATTGTTGGAAACAAGCCGCAAAGCCTTATTGGAGTAGGGTTGAGCGGTTTTTTCATTTTCATCCGGTTTCACCGTTTTTCACCCGTTTTCAGAAAAATGTGCCCAAAATGTGCCCAAAATGTATCTGCGTCATGCGGTAATCGGCATGATTGCTCCAACAAACGCTATAAACTGTGAAACTCCATCGAACGGGAGAGACTGAGTCGTAACAGTCACGTAAAGTGGTGAACAGAGTGTTTCATCCAGCAGGAGGTTGATTAACCGATGGCGAAGGAAGTTCGTGAAGGGGACGGCAAGGCAGGAATCGCGCATGCCGGTAAGCGCAAGCTGGGATACGATACCGCGCAGGTGGATGCTTTTCTGGAACGTGCGCATGCCTTGTACGACAGTGATGGCATCAATCTCACCCAGCAGGACATTCAATCTGTTTCCTTTGATTTGGCCAAAAACGGTTATGTGATTAGCCAAGTCGATGCAACGTTGAACCGCCTTGAGCGTGCCGTGGTCGATAAGCAGACCGCGTGGGAAATCTCGCAGCAGGGTCGTGTGGCATGGAAGGCCCAGACCGAGAAGCTGTATCAGGAAGTTGCCTCACATGTGGAGCGCGCCCCACTTGAACGATTCAAGCCCGGTGAGCCGAAACACCCCTCATACGATAAGAAGCAAGTGGATCGCATCGCCGATCAAGTGGTTGATAAGGCAGCGGCCGCACTCGGCGTCGACGGTGTTACTCAGGACGATGTGAAAGGTTTGGCGGACCTTAATGCCAGCTCGGTGAATAACGTGATCTTCACGCAGCGCAAAGGCAAGAAAGGCTATGACGAGCGTCAGGTCGATTACTTCCTCAATGTATGCGTCCAACTGCTCAGCCGTTTGGAATCCTACGCACGCGTGAGTGATTATGTGACCAACGGTCCCGCTTCGGCGGAACAAACCGCGCCGGCCGATAATGCTTCCCCTGCCGCCGCCGATGAGGTCTCGCCGCTGATTGCGGCAGGTGTTGAGCGTTCTGCCGAGGTGGCTCCCGCTGCTGCCGCTACTGGTGAGTCTTTTGATGCGTTACGCAAGGCGGAACAGAACCTGTTCCCGGCTCCAGCTACTTCACAGGTCGCGGAGGCCCCGGCTGCCGTCAATCCTGCTCCCGTGTCATATGCTCCCGCAGCCGTGGCTTCGACGCCTGCCTCCGAACAGTCTACGGCTGCTGCACCACACGCTCCGGCGTACCAGCCGACCCCGGAACCTGAATCGTTGCCATCATTCCAACCTGCAATCCATCCGGTTTCCACCGCTGCGGCACCGGTTGCGGCTGCGGTTCCTGCTGCATCCGATGGTGGAACCGCAGCAGCCGCTCAGGCTCCGATCCCAGCGATCGCGGACGTGACGGAAAACAATTCGTCTTTGGCCGCACTGGCTCATATGGCTGAAATTTCCCAAGAATTGCCGGCTGTGGATGTTTCGTCATTCACTCCCAAGATGCCAAATCTCGATACGCCGAACGCGCTGAAGCTCAACGATTCACCTGCCATGCCATCATCGTTCGCTCCGGCAAACAAGCCTGCGCATACAACAGACCCCGCTCCTTCATCTGTTCCGGAAACGCAACCGCAGCAGCCTGCAACGGCGGCACCGCAGCCAGAGCCCGTGCCGGTGGCACAGCCGCAAACACAGCCTCAGCCGGTAAATGAATCTGCCGAGCCGAAGAAAGATGCCGAAACCAACAAGTCCGGCAATCTCTTCCCGCTCATCCCCAATCTGGACGATGACCTCGGCGTATCAATCCCGGATCTTTCATTCCCCACTTTGAACGATGACGATATGAAGAAGGAACAGTGAGCGAAGTCTCCCATCGTAATGTCGTACTCCTTGGTTCCACAGGCTCCATCGGCACCCAGGGACTGGATGTCATCAAGCGCCACCCCGAACGCTTTACCGTAACCGGTTTGGCGGCGGGCGGCGCACATATCGAGCTCCTGGCCCAGCAGGCGGCGCAATTCCACGTGCCGCAGGTAGCCGTGTTCGATGCGTCCAAGGTCAAGGCACTGGAAGAAGCCCTGATTCAGGCCGGTGCACCACAAACACAGGTTAGCGGCGGCCCCGAAGCGGTAATCGCACTCGCCGCATCCGGAGCCGACGTTGTATTGAACGGCATCACTGGATCAATCGGCCTTGAACCATCCATCGCTGCGCTACAGGCCGGTTCCCAACTGGCTTTGGCCAACAAGGAGTCCGTGGTGGCTGGCGGCCATCTGCTGTTCGGCTCTCAGGTTCGCGACAACCAGATCAATCCGGTTGATTCCGAGCATTCCGCCATCTGGCAATCCCTGCGTTCCGGTACGCATGCCGAAGTTTCCAAACTTGTGGTCACCGCATCAGGTGGTCCGTTCCGCGGTTGGAAGCGTGCGGATATGCAGCACATCACCCCTGAACAAGCCTTGCATCACCCCACGTGGAACATGGGGCCTGTGGTGACGATCAATTCCTCGACCCTGATGAATAAAGGACTTGAAGTCATCGAGGCTTCCCGGCTGTTCGATATTCCGCCGGAGCGTATCGATGTGACGGTTCATCCGCAATCCATCGTCCACTCCATGGTTGAATTCATGGACGGTGCCACCATCAGCCAGGCCTCGCCGCCGGATATGCGCCTGCCTATCGCATTAGGCCTTTCCGCCCCCGATCGTATGGATCATGTGGCCGCAGCCTGTGACTGGACCAAGGCCGCCACATGGACCTTCGAGCCGCTGGACAACGAGGCATTCCCCGCCGTGCAATTGGCCCGCCATTGCCTGGCCGCGTCCGAAAAGCATACGGCGGTGCTCAACGCCGCCAATGAACAGGCCGTGCATGCTTTCCTCGATCATCGTCTGCCGTATCTGGGCATTGTGGACACGGTCAAAGAGGTGTTGGACGAGATGGACGCCGAATTGCGCGGCAACCCGTTGTTCACCGACGTGGAGGAAATGAACCAACTGGAGCTTGAAGCCCGCAGACGCGCGGATGTTCTGATAAGCAAGTAGCAGTTTCTTCTCGGTATCTTCCCTGTGATTTTGCGGGAAGACCAAGAATATGAAAGGCATGAGCTTGAATCCTGTAGAAAAGCCGTTCCGTAAAACCGGCGATCCGGTTGCGCTCACCAGCGAATCTCCCTTGCACCCAAGGCGCAAGTCCCGTCGCATCATGGTCGGTCCTGTGCCGGTCGGTGGGGGAGCGCCCATCTCCGTGCAGTCGATGACCAACACACTCACCGCCAACGTGGGCGCCACCCTGCAGCAAATCGCAGAGCTCACCGCAGCCGGCTGCGATATCGTCCGCGTTGCCGTGCCGAGTCAGGATGATGCCGACGCGTTGCCGGAGATCTGCAAGAAGTCGCCGATTCCGGTGATTGCCGATATCCATTTCCAGTCGAAGTACGTGTTCCAGGCCATTGACGCCGGTTGTGCCGCCGTCCGCGTGAACCCGGGCAACATACGCAAATTCGACGAGGTCGGTCCCTCCATCTGCAAGGCGGCGACCGATGCCGGCATCTCATTGCGCATTGGTGTGAACGCCGGATCGCTCGACAAGGAACTGTATGCCAAGTACGGCGGCCCGACTCCGGAAGCGCTGGTGGCCTCTGCCTTGAAGGAAGCCCATATGTTCGAAGACGTCGGCTTCCACGATTTCAAGATCTCAGTCAAACACCACGATGTGATCACCATGGTGGAGACCTACCGGCTGCTCGCATCCAAAGGCGACTGGCCGCTGCACCTCGGCGTTACCGAGGCTGGTCCGGCATGGCAGGGCACCATCAAGTCCTGCCTGGCTTTTGGCGCGTTGCTGGCAGAAGGCATCGGCGATACGATTCGTGTGTCCCTCTCCGCGCCGCCTGTCGAAGAGGTCAAAGTCGGCTGCAAGCTTCTGGAATACATGGGATTGCGTCCGCGCAAGTTCGATATCATCTCCTGCCCGAGCTGTGGTCGCGCCCAAGTGGATGTGATCCAGCTGGCCTCCGCGGTGACCGAGGGGCTCAAAGACATCACCGCTCCGATTCGCGTGGCCGTCATGGGCTGCATCGTCAACGGTCCCGGTGAGGCTCGCGAAGCCGATCTTGGCGTCGCCTCCGGCAACGGCAAGGGCCAGATCTTCATCAAGGGCAAGGTCATCAAGACCGTGCCGGAAGACCAGATCGTGGATACGCTGCTCACCATTGCCAACGACATCGCCTCGCAGATGGAAGCCGAAGGCAAGGTGCCGGCCAATGCCACTGGTCCGGTAGTCGTGCCCATCCAGCATCCCGGCCACTGACGTCACTCGACGTGTCCGATCAGAACCAGCAACATGCGGTCAAGCCGTGGACCCGTGGCCACCGGCTTATGGTGAGCTTGCCCATTTTCATCATTCTGATCGGCATTCTGGTTTCGATTTCGAACCTCACCACGGTGCCCTGGAACATCGAGCCCACAGGCCAATCAATGGCCACGCTGAGCGACGATACGGATGTGACGTTCGATGTTCCAGACAATCAGACATTGCCCGCCAAAGGAACCTACGAGGTTGCGGAGCGGTCGATAACGCTGAACATCGCGCGCGATGGTTCGCTGTCCAAACAACAGGGGGAGCGGAACAAGGCCAGCGCCAGCGGCGTGCAGGCAATCAAAGTGCTGATTCGCGAGCCTCAGGGAGCTTCCGGCGCACATCCGGCTGTGGTGTTCATGCATGGTGCAGGTTACGGCACCGCTGACAATTCCTTTGGAGACGTGGCATCCGATCTTGCTTCAGCCGGATTCGTAACGGCAGTGATGGATAAGCCGGTGTGGAATACCACTGACATCAACCGTGATTATCCGGCGTCGGCCAAAGCCTACGATCAGGTCATCGAATACCTACGTGGACTGAATGCCGTCGACGCGAAACAGGTCGGTATCTATGCCACATCGGAATCGACTTGGATCTCCTCATACCTGCTTGGACTGGACCATCACATCTCATTCCAGATTCTTCTGAGCCCGATGGTGTTTTCGCCACGCCAATCATTGGGATTCTTCGTCACCCAGGATTTCACCTTGGCCGGTGCCAACGATGGATACCAATCCATTGTGCAGCGTCTGTTCAGTGTCGATGCGGGGATGTTCGGCCTGACCAACCTTGACCTGGACACCCTCAATCCCACCGCCTACTCCATCCCAACGTATGTGGCATACGGGTCCAAGGATGTGATGACCGCCCAAGTGGAGGGAGTACGCGCGATTCTCTACAACGCGCATGAGGCGGGCAATTGGAATGTGACGGTGCGTAGCTACCCTGTGGCCAATCACGTGTTACGTTTAGGCGATGAGGCCGAGGAAGGCACACCATTCGCCGACGCCTATGTGGATGACCTCATCGACTGGGCGGTGGGCACCACGCGAGGTCTGAAGCAGACCAGCGAACGGGTGGCCGGCACGAACTTGTATCAGTCCATTGGCCTGCCAGGCGCATTGAAGGCACGACCATCGGGAACGGTATATGGCGTGATACTGCACGTCACCATGGCGTTGTTGCTGCTGGCCTCAACCGTGCTGGGAATCGTGGCTATTATCCGCAAGTTCATTTCGGACGTGCGCTGGCGTAAGCAGCGGCGCGTGGCATTGCGGCAGGGCGGATCGCTACCAGCCAAACCGAAGATTCTGGGATTCGCGCATGGCTTCGGCAATGCGTTGCTCACATTGACGCTTTCCACGCTGGCCACATTGGCGATTTTCTTTGCGGGCCTCGGCCAGGTGGTGATGGGCGTCGTCAAACTTGCCTGGGGTAGCGCACCTACGGAAACGCCAGGTGTGATGTATTGGAGCTGGCCGGTCATCCAAGTGGTGTCGATTATGGTGGTGTGGGCATGGTCGCGCGTGTTCATGCGTTTGATTGAAGTCGCTTGGCATCGTGGACTTATTCAATGGCCGCCGCGTAAGGACGCGGTCAAAAATATCATTACCGGTCAGGAGCCGGTACTCGCCTCCACACGATTCGGCCGCATCCTGTTCTGGTTGGTTACGTTCGCCATGCTCTACGTATTGCTGTTCTTCGCATTCTGGGGCCTGTTCATTTACTGAATTTACTGATGACTGATAAACTGGGGAATCGAGAAGATCAATCGAATCGTCGCATGACAATGTGGTTATGCATGGGGTGATTCGCATCAGGGAAAGAAGCCTCCCATGTCGTCCCCGAATTCCAAGCAACCTGTATCTCAATCGTTCGGCAATACCTCTGGTAGACCTTCAAGGGACATTGCCACATCACGAATTTGGCCGTTGTGCCGTCTCTTGCTCACCATTGCGATTGCTCTCATTGTGGCGCTCAGTTTGGCGTTTCCGTTTGGTGCACGGATGTATGCCGAACAATCGATTCCTGATGCCTCCGTATTCAATGCTCAACAGATTACTGCCGTTCCTAAGGGCACCAAGAAAATCAATGGCATGGGCACCCGACCATTGCCGCTGCTCGATGATAAGGCAACGCAGGCGGTGAAAGACAAGAATGCTCAGGCCGTAGATGATGCCGGCAAAGCGGTGTTTGGCGATGATTGGGACTCCACGGTCACAACTGCGTACCAGCAAAATTCGACAGGCGGGTATTTGCGATCCATCAATGCTGCTGCTCAATCGCAAATAGCTAATGCATTGCAGACAATGGATGCCAAGAAAACCGATGACGTAGTCAATTTGATGGGACTTCTGGCATCGTTCGGTGACTATCGGGCAAACCTTCCATATAACGCAGATAAACACAGCGACTTGCCAGGCTATGGCATGGCCAACGCCGACTACATGGTCATCGCCGTATCACTGGCCTATGAGGCTCCGCGCGTGTTCAATACCTGTGATGTGCAGCTGCAATCCGCTAAAGTATTGGATCTGTTCTATCCCTCGCATGGAGCGGATGTCATCAGTGCGTACGATAAAGCAGCCACGTTGTGCGGCGATGATGCCACACCTGCAGTGGCAAAAATCCAATACATAATGTCCATGTCGCAGCAAGGTTGCGCAACAGATGACACGGTTGGGTATGGCGTTCTGGCTAACAATAGGCAATGGGATGAAATCGACAAGCAGCTCGATACCCTGATGAAGAATCACAATACAATACCTGCCGCATATACAGTGGCAGGCGATGTCTATACCGCGGTGGCGGATGACATTAGTCCAGAAGGTTATGGCAATTTCTTCATTCAATATTTGCGCAAGAACGCCATCGCCGCGTATGAGAATGCGCAGAAGCTTTCTACGCTGCCGCAGATCGAAAGCTCTCTAGCCACTGCATACTCCAACGCCGGAGAATACGAGAGGGCGGTGAAACTACTCGACGGCAACGATAAGGCTCTGGCCGTGGATGCGACTCGCAGCGTATATGCGGATGCTCTGGCACATACCGGAAAATTCAGCCAGGCAGCAAAAATCGAAGCCAAGTTTATGTCTACCTATGGCAAAGAACAGAGCAATACCGTGCGAACGGAAATCGCGAATGGGCTGGGATGGCCTGTTACCCAGACGGACAACGTTCGTGATGTCATGCTGTCCCCGAACTGCGGGGCTCCTGGCGTCTTGCAGGATTTCACCTATATGCCCGAGTACCGCGATATTGCGGATGTAACACTGAACTCCGACGAGAACGATGCCGTGGATGCTCAGTATCAGTTGGCCCGAGACGGCTCTTGGAGATTGCCGAAGCTCTCTCGTGCGCCGGAAAACTACATCATCTACCTGCTTATGGCCGGTGAATATAGCACCGCCAAACAATATTGCCCAGGTGGCGACTACTCGTCCAGCAAACTTTGCCTCGCGGTATATAGCGGCAGCAACACGGCACCTGAAGGACCGTTTGGTGATGCCACCATCGCATTGGTGGACATGATGCAGAATCTCTGGCGATATTATGGCCAGCGGGATAAGGCCAAGGAAACTCTGGAGCAGTCCACCAGTGTTTCGGCGGCAATGCTCAATGATCGTTTGGGTGAGATTCTCTTCCTCGATGAGGACTATGCCGGCGCCGCGAAGCAATTTGAACAAGCGGCGGAAGGCTATCAATCCAATTGCTATAGTTTCAGTGGGGCGGCGACCAGCCCCGCGTGGGCGAAACTCCGTCAGGCCACGGCATTGCGTATGGCCGGCAATGTGGCTGACGCGCGCGTCGCGGCGGTGGATGCCGAGTCATTGATTGGCGTTTGCGCTGCAGCTTTGGCGTCCCCCACGACCGACAATTTCATGGAGAACGAGCGTACAGCCGAACAGGCATACATCAAACAGGAACAAGCCCAGAACTATTACGACCAGAAGCAATACGATGAGGCGTTTGATCTGGCCACGCAAGCGGTTCCGTTACGCGATGCTGCAGATGCCGATTCCGTAAAGAAGGCGGTGCGAGGCGCTTTGGAACAACTTGCATCCGTATCGGCGTTCGCGGCTGGCCATTATCAGGCTGCGGAAGTCTGGGCCACCAAAGCATTGGTCTATGATCCCAAGAGTCCGCTGTATCAGGAGGCGCTCGCCGACGCCAAACGTGCCTTGGCGGAGGAATCCGGTTCATCATCGAGTGAATCGGCTGATGCTTCGGATACCGGTTCATCCGGATCCTCCGATACCAGCGCAGAGGCCGGCGAAAAGAACGATGATCAATCCTCGCAAAAGCAATCCATCACCAATACCGACGAGTTGATGGAGAACTATCGCGATGCCTTGCAATCCAACGATTCGCTGTTCTCCTCGTGGAACAACCTTGGCGTATTGCAAGCGCGGCAAAACGATATCGACACGGCCATCAACTCGTTCGAACGGGCTGTGGCCGCCAAGCCGGATTACTCATTGGGCTGGTTCAATTTGGGTGTTGCCGAATCCAGGCATGCGAGTCCCGTGTCGTTCCTGCGTTCGCAAGGCGCTTTCGGCAAAGCGGGCAGCCTTGACTCGGAATTGAAGAATGCCGATAGGGAATTCGTCTTTGACGACAATACATACAGTACAAAGATTGACGTGTCCAAGGCGATTCCCGAGAACCTCCAGCTTGCCGAGAATCTTCGCTCCGCGCCGCGCATGTTGACCGCAAGCTTGGGATTGCTGGTTCTGGGGCGTATCATCATGGCTCTTGCCGGCGATTGGATTACCGGCAAGGTGAGTGAGGATGTGACGCCTCTGCTGGATAAGATTCGCAAACGCATCATGGCGTTGTTGCGCCCACTTGGCGGTATGAATGCGAAACGAGCCGTAGCAGCAGATGGATCTTCAGCCTCAGCTCCTGTTACTACGGATTCCGTGCCGCAACCCAGCGCATCACTTGCCGTAAGAATCATCAGCGGACCGTTACTGACCATGGTTGTGTCGTTCGTATCTTTGATCTGGATCAGTGGTGCTTCGTCAGTCGCCGAATATGTGCTTGCCGGTGTGATTTCGCTGGCGTTGCTACTCATGCCGGCTATCACGGCGGCATGGGTGGGCAAGAACCGAGATCATATCGATCATCATCGCTCGTTCTGGCCTGCTTCGGTAATTACCGTGGTGCTTACGCCGTTCCAGTTGGGCTTCGCGCCACCCTCGCCGATTGACGCATCGGTTGATGGTAAGGAAACGGCCTGTCATAAGGGCCGATGGGGCATGGGTGTGCTCGGTGTAGCGACTATCGCCATGTGCGTGGTCGCGATGGTGACTTCCGTGCCGACGATTCGCATGGCCTCTGCGACCGCATTGGTGGTGATCGGCTCGGCATTGACACCGGTCGATCCGTTGGACGGTGCGCAGATTGATTTGCCAAAATGGCTGGATTGGCTGATCACCGTGGCCATGACTGTTACCACGATTATCACTGCCATGAACATCCTCTAGTCATGCAGTGCCATTCGCTATGATGGATGGCGCTACACAATGATGATGGGGGAGTAAACGTTATGGCGTTATACCGAGATGAGGGTGTGATTTTGCGCACCGCCAAACTCGGTGAAGCCGACCGCATCATCACCATTCTGACCCGTGGCCATGGGAAGATTCGCGCGGTGGCCAAAGGCATACGTCGAACTAAATCACGATTTGGTGCGCGCCTTGAGCCGTTCATGCGCGCCGATCTGCTGATAGCCGAAGGGCGGTCGCTGGATGTGGTCTCACAGGCCGACTCCGTAGCCTCCTACGGTACCGCCATCGCCGTTGACTACGAGGCATATGAAGCGGCTAACGTCATCGTGGAAACCATTGATAAGCTCGCCAGTTCGGAGCATGAGTGTGTGCCGGCGCAATATCAATTGCTTATCGGTGCGTTGAATGCATTGGCCAAGCATGCGCATGCACCCCAAGCGATCAGCGGGTCGTATGTGATGCGCGCCTTGGCCTTGGCCGGATGGACGCCGCGCATGGGAACCTGCGTGGTATGTGGGCAGCACATGGGAGCCTACTTTTCCGTCGCCTCCGGTGGAGTGATGTGCGAGGCGGATCACACCACCGATGCGCGGCGAATCCCGCCGAGAGTATTGCAGGAATTCCAGGCGCTGATCCAAGGCAATTGGACGGTGCTCGATGGCACGCCGCTTCAGCGTGCCACGCAAGAGTTGGTTGAAGATTGGGCGGAGTATTACTTGGAACGCCCGATTCGTTCGCTGCGCTTGATAGATTCATGAGTATGGCTTTTGAGAACGTTGATTACACGTCATTGGACATTCCCGCTGCTCCGTTCAGCGACCCGTCCCGTATTCCTGATTTCCCGAAGAACAAAGTACCCCGTCATGTGGGTGTGATTATGGACGGCAATGGCCGCTGGGCCAAGCAGCGTGGCATGATTCGTACCAACGGCCATCAGGCCGCGGAACCGGTGGTGTTCGACACTATCGCCGGTGCCATCGAGGCCGGTGTGCGTTACCTGAGTCTATATACGTTCTCCACTGAGAATTGGAAGCGTTCGCCTCAGGAAGTACGTTTCCTGATGGGCTTCTCCCGTGAGATCATCCACCGCCGCGTGGCACAGATGGATGAGTGGGGTGTGCGCGTGCGCTGGTCCGGGCGTCGCCCGAAGCTGTGGAAGTCGGTGATCGACGAGCTTGAAATGGCGATGGAACGCACGAAGAACAACAAGGTCATCGATGTGGTGTTCTGCATCAATTATGGTGGCCGTGCGGAGATCGCCGACGCCTGCGCCGCAATCGCCAAGGAAGTGCGTGATGGCAAGATCTCCGGCGATCGTGTCACCGAAAAGATGATTGCCGACCACCTCTACAACCCGGATATTCCCGATTGTGATCTGGTGATTCGCACCTCCGGCGAGCAGCGTACATCGAACTTCCTGCCGTGGGAGGCTGCATACGCCGAACTTGATTTTGTGCCGGAGCTCTTCCCGGATTGCGGCCGTGAAGTCCTCTGGCGTGCCATCGACGACTACATCCATCGTGATCGCCGATTTGGTGGTGTGAAAAAGTGAACAGTCCAGTGGATTGTTCACTCACGCCGCCGAGCTGGGCACGATAGTGCCCAGTGAGGTGATGTTGAGTCTGCCGAAGGCAGTCAGTAATTGCTGGAGGCGTGAAAAAGTGAATCTATTGGCCGACGGCTGGTGGGATGTGCATTGTTCGACTGTGAGCAGCGCAGGCGTGTGCTAAGCTCTGCGAGCACAAGCCGGAGCGAGGCCAAACGGCCTTGAGTGTGTCGAACAATGCACATCCCACCAGCCGCCTAGCTGTGGTGCCGTTTTTCTACTGATCCAAGTCCTCGTCTTTGCCGTTGCCGAGGGTAATCCATTCGACCAGGGAGATAAGGCCCAAGAGGATTGCGGTTTCGGCGATGACGACCACTGTGGCGGAGAAGATCAGTGGCGTGCGGAACGAGTTGAAGGCGGCTTGCAGCCAGATGCCCAAGCCGTTCATGGCACCCAAATATTCCGCGGTGGCTGCGGTGCCGAAAATATAGGCGGCGGAAATGCGAATGCCGCCGAAGATCTGGCGTGCGGCCACGCGTAGCTTGACATGGAAGAGCGTCCATATGCGGGTCGCACCGCAGGTCAACGCCACATCCTCATAGAATCCCGGTACCGCAGTGAGACCGCGTGCGGTCTGCACTGCGATGGGAAACACCCCGAAGACGGCAACGATTACGATCTTGCCCAATGGTTCGAAGCCGAACCAGATCATGAAGAGCGGGGCCACAGTAATCAGCGGAATTGTCTGGGCTGCTGCCAACAGAGGGTAGAACGCACGATACATCGTTTTGGACACATATAAGCCAATGCCGATAAGCACGCCGGCAATGATGGCGATGCTAAAACCAGTGAGTCCTTCATAGGTGGTGATGGCGGCAGCCGTCATCAAATCAGGCCAGGTATCAACCATCGAGGCCACGATCTGGGTGGGGGAGGCGAGCACGCGTTCGGAAATATGCCCCGCTTGAACGGCGATTTCCCAAATCACCAGTAATCCGCCAATAGTGATTGCCGGCGGCGCAATCCTAGCAAGCCAAGATTTCAGTTGCTTCATAAGATGACTTCTCTAGCGTTGTAGAACTCAAACGGCTCCCTGACATGCCTGACATGGAGGGAGCCGTTTATCCTCGTGACTCCCATCTCATGGGGGGAGCTGGCTCATAAAGTGAGACTGAGGAAGTTGTAAGGAGGTTCAGGCCACGTAATCGTTGGTGGCGAGTTCCTTGGCCTGCGGGGCTTCGGCCGGATTCTTGCCGTCCTTGTCCTTGTAGGTGCCTGCCTTGTACTGGAAGTCCAGATACGGCTGGGCATCATCGAAGTTCACGGTACCGGGCAGGTTCTTGGCGTCGTCAGTGGTCCAGTAACCGTTCTTGGCGATCTCCTCCATGGAGGTGCGGGTCAGCTTGGAATCGAGCTGGGCCTCCTTGGCCTGAGCCACCAGAATGTCCGCGGCTTTGTCCGGGTTGGCCAGAGCGTAGTCGTAGCCCTTCTTGGTTGCGGAGATGAATTTCTTCAGGGCGTCGGCGTTCTCGGAATCCTTCAGCCAGGAGTCATTGACGGCGAAACCGAGCTGATCCGGATTGCCCGGAACACCCCAGTCGGAAGCTACGAAGCAGTTCAGGGCCGGGCCGTTGAGTTCGCTTTCCACGCCCTCCCAAGTCACGTAGAAGCCACCGAAATCACCCTTGCCGGAGGTCAAGGTTTCGAAGGTGTTGGTACCGGCGGTGGCGGTCTTGATTTCGCCCGTGCCGCCAGCGTACTTGATCATCTGCTGCACCACGGCGGTCTGCTCGGCCGACCCGAAGCTCACGAACGTCTTGCCGGAAAGATCCTTCGGGGTCTTGATGTCGGTGCGGGAGGCCAATGCACACCAACGGGCCACCGGCTTTTGGGTCAGATCGAAGACGAACTTCAACTTGGCACCTTGGGAATTGAATGCGGCCACATTGCTCAGCGTGGTGAAGCCCACGTTGGCCACGCCGTTCTCGACGCTAGTTTCCGCGCCGGCCTGAGCGGTCGGCAGAATCTTCACATTGACGCCGGCATCCTTGTAATATCCAAGCTTCTGAGCTACGTACAGTCCGATGTGGTTGGTGTTCGGCGTCCAATCCAGCATGAACGACACAGTAGGCGTGCTGGAGTTGCTGGAATCGGAGGAATTGGTGCTGCCGCATGCAGCCATGGTCAGGGACAGGGCAAGCGCTCCGGCTGCGGCCGCGAACGTGGTCAGGCCCTTCTTGATATTCATCATCTTCTCTTTCACCTTGCTTTCTGCGCATATGCGCTTTCGGCCTGATGCTCATGCGTGGGAAGGTGAGGAGCCCGCGCGAGACATCAAACCATACACCCAGATGACTCACGCATTGATGGAAGCGTTGAGTGGGTGTTATTCAACTGATGTGGGCACGGTTGCTGCCACCAACCGCGCGAACGGCTCCCAGTATAGCCGCACGCTTGGAAGGCAAGGTGGAAGGATGGTTAGTGGGGCGTTTGTTTGTTTGACTCGCGATTATGCTCCGCTGAGTTACGTCCAGTGGGGTAAGTTGAAGGCCAGATATTGGAAATGCTTCACTGGGAGGCTGTCAGTGAAGCAAAACCACGGGTTTACCGTGGAGCCGCCCCATTGAGTAGCGGTCAGTGGGGCAAAGACGAGAGTTGGTATGAAAAATGCCCTGCTGACGAGCTGTCAGCAGGGCATTGCGGAGTGCAAGGCGTGGTTTTGCCTCAGTGAGGCGTATTACTCCAAACCAATCGACTTCAGATGGTGCAGCTTCAGCGAACTGACTGCAAGCGAGCCTGATTCGGCGGACAGCTTGATGGCGCGTGGGCCATTGGAGGCGAATGAGTATTCGCTCAGCACCTGGTGGCCGCCGTTCACGTAGACCTCTACGGAGCCGCGGTCTACGAACACGCGCAGATCCAGCGTATCGGCGGCCAGCTCTGCCTCGGTGAGCGGTGCCGTACGGTAGCCGCGATCGCCGAACTTGAGGGTCTGGCGATCCACCACCACGCGACCAAGCTGATCGTCATAAGCCACATAGAGGTACGAGCCATCATCTGTTGCATGGACCTTCAACCCGGCACGCTCGGCGGTGGTGCGTTTCAAATCAATGGACAGTTCGATTTCCACGGCTTCGGCATCATCGGAGATGATCTTCTCGCAGTCGCCATCCAGAGTAATGGAACCGTGATCGAAGGTGTCTTCGCGAAGCTCCTCCATTTCCGCCACCGGAGCGGTGACCACGTCGCCGTCGTTGCCCAGCGTGATTTCGCGCGGCAAGGTGAGTTGACCGCACCAGCCGTCATCCATCATCGGGGCGGGATCCATGAACGGTGCCATCCAACCGTAGACGATTTGGCGACCATCCGCTCCTCCGGCGTTGAAGGACTGCGGCGCGTAATAATTATGTCCGCAATCCCAGGGGCGGAACTCGGTTTCCGGTTTGAACTCACCGCCCGGCTCCCAAGTGCCGATCATGTAACCAGCATTGCTTTCATTGCGGTTCGTGAATCCGTTCGGCTTGGAACCCATGGCGGAGAAGCCGATGACCCATTTTTCATCGCCGTTCTTGTCTTTGAGCGGGAAGAAGTCCGGGCATTCGAGCATGAACACGTTCGGATCCGGGTGCTCGAACAGCACACGTTCGTACTTCCAGCTCACCATGTCTTCGGAGGTGAACAGCCACATCTGGCCGCGCTTTTCGGCTGAAGAGACACCGAAGGTCATATACCAGGTCTCACCGGTCTTCCACACCTTGGGGTCGCGGAAATGATGCCAGACCCTATCGGTCGGGCAGTCAATGATTATGCCCTGCTTGGTGGCAGAAGTCAGCTCATCGTTATCCGCAGTGGCGAGCAACTGCACTTGCCAATCATCGGTGCGATTGGCGGGATTGCGCCAGCGGTGCCCGGTGTAGTAGAAGCGCAACTTGCCGTCATCACCGATGGCTGCGGAACCGGAGAACACGCCATGCTTATCCTCCTCCAGCGAAGGGGCGAACATAATCGGTTCACGCTTCCAGTGGATCATGTCGGCGGAGGAGACATGGCCCCAATGCATCGGGCCCCAATGGGAGCTGTAGGGGTGCAGCTGATAGAAGACGTGCCAGCGGCCCTTGTAGTAGCACAAGCCGTTCGGGTCGTTGATCCAGCCGGCGTTGGAGGCAATATGGTACTTCGGGTACCAGCGGTCATTGCGCTTGGGCTCCAATGCAGCGATGCCTGCTTCGGCTTTGGCGAGCTCGGCATTGTGGTCAAGAATCGGATGGAGCTGAGGGGTCTTCGGCGTGAAATCGGTCATAACGGTCCTTTACTGGTTGGAGCTGCTGTGTTCCACGGGGAGTAGCACCATTGCGTTCGGTTGTGGATGGTTCAGTAGCTATTATGCGACGTCAATCGATTGACGTCAATCGATTGATGAATAGTGTGTCGCAGCATTCGGCATTGGAGATACTACTTGCGAACGGAATCTTTCTCGATTAACGCGCAATGAATCGCTGCCGGCGTGGATGTGTTCATCGGCGGCAGGGGGGCAGCGGTATCCGGCCAATCCATGTCAGCCAATGATCGTTCCTCGATTATCGACACCAGTTTTGCTGCAGCCCAGTAGCCCATTTCGAAATGCGGCAGTTCCACAGTGGTGAGCTGAGGGACGAGCGTATCCGCGAATACACGATGATTATCCACGCCGACCACGGAAATATCGCGGCCTATCGTCAGCCCGCGTCGTGCGGCGCATTCGTAAACATACCAGGCCCGGGCATCGTTGAAGCAGAAAAATCCATCCGGCTGAGCCGCGTCGAACAGTTCATTGACGGCAGCCAAAGCCGGTTCGTTATTGCCGACGTGCACTATAAGACGCTCATTAACAGATCTGCCCGCTTCGGCAAGCGCAGTGCGATACCCCTCCATACGACCTCGTTCGGCGACGATGGGACTCTCCGCACCCACATAGGCAATGCGCTCGCAACCTGCGGCAAGCAGCCGCTTGGTTGCATCGTATCCGATATGGAACTCGTCCGGTTCGATGCTGGCAGTCTCGCCTGTTCCATCGGTGGCATCCATCAACACCAATGGCGTGTCTTTGAGGGCCTCAGGCACTGTGACAATACGATTTGACATCTTCGCATAGAGGAATCCATCAGTACCGTAGCGTTTCAATGCGGCGATTTCCTCGGCTTCGTTCCGCGGCCCGTCGGTACTGACCACAATGAGCATATAGCCCAGCTGTTGGGCCGCGCGTTGCGCGCCTAAAATCATACCGCCCGCATATGGCGTGGTGGCCACGTCTTCGCTGATGAATCCAAGCATATGCGTTCGTCCGGTGCGCAATGAACTGGCCAGAGGATTGGATCTATAGCCAAGTTGCGAGGCGATGTCACGCACCTCATTGGCGACGATATCCCGAACGCGACCCTCGTCGCGGTTGTTCAACACCAGCGACACGGTTGAGACGGATACGCCTGCCTGCTTTGCAATCTCCTTCATCGTAACCATAAGGTCAAACGATACACCCACTACAGATTGCGTACCGCTCCGATAAACAGCGGCACGTCATCCGGCGTGGTCAGCGTATACAGGAATGGTCGGTCCACAGTGAACTCCACAATCTGCTGTTGTGAGGGTGCTCCAGCAGAAGATGCTCCTGCTTTGGTGAACGCCGAAGCCTTCGCCCCGTGCTCATTCACTGCGATGCGTGTGCCTTGGATAATCGAGCCGATGAACAATTCTTCGGCGGGAGCAGCGTCTGTCATCTTGCTGAAATCGGCAATTCGGGCAGCAAACGCATCGGTGACACCCAACTTTTTCAATGCTTCAATCGAATCATCCGAGGAGAATGTGCTCGTGATAGTGAAACGCGGCAAAGCAACGTTGACCAAAGCTGGTTCGGCTGCTACGCCCCAGCCCTCGGGAGCATCGGTCATACATCCGTACTGATATGACGATCCCAAGCAAGTGCTCAATGCCCAGTGCAGTTTCTCGGTGTTTTGGATAATGTCATCGAAGCTGCCGGCTGCCGGCAGCAGCACGGTCAATGCACCACCGTTATCGAACGGTATGGAGATGCGCTGCCATGTGCTGTTGGAATCATGTGCCCAAACCATGCCCTCGAATGTTTGATTCATCATCGGCACTGTACTATCGCTCTTTGTGCCGTGGAAGGTCTGTTCATTGGTGAGCTCAGGTTTGAACGGGTCCTGCCAGCGCCCATCCGCAACAACAGTATTGATGATGGAGAGCACTTCGGTGCTCTGTAAGGTGATTCGCGGTTTTAAGGAGCCCTGCGTATGCTGGTTAATCCATTGGCTCATGCGCTGTGCTGCGGCGTCATTGAACGGCAGAGACTGCGCATCCGCATCAAAAGCATCCTTGATGCCTACTTTGAAATCCTGGTTCAGTGTGTATTGATTATCGACCCACAACGAAGTCGCGGTGCTCATCTGAGATTTCGCGCCACTGTACCGGCCGTTGATGGAACTCAACAGCGACTGATAATCCTTGTTGCCCAGTGATGTAGCGCCCAGCGTTTTATTCAACTGTGAACGGGTTGCGCCATCCGCTCCTTGCGCGGCGACCGCTAGAGCCATCCACATCGAGACAGGAGAGTAGTTCACATTGCCCTGATTGTTCTGAGCCGACTCCATCTGCAGAAATGCAGAAGCGGATTGATATGCGAAATCAGAAGAACTGGTAATCGCCGACTGCGTGGCGTGCCGCGCGGCCGGTTTGAACAGCTGCATCGTGAGCAGCCGGCCGTCGCCAACCGTCCACCACGCACCGCCGCATGCGCAAGCGATAAGCACAATCACCATCATGATGGCGATACGAATCTTGTGCCTACGCTTGCGCTGCCGTGCTTGGTAGTCGTTGATACTGTGGCCCTCCATCACGGTCTCCTAAGTGTGCCGGACTCGTGCGATAGCCCAACGTACGAGAAGCAACACTCCGAATCCCGCAAATGAGGCGACTGCGAACACCAGCAGGAAATACCACACCTGATCCATCGTGGACCAATTGATATACCAAGTGCCCATATTCGTGCAGACTGATTCCACCGAACATTCGTCATCATAGGGAGTGATCAGTGCGAAGAGCAGCGGGAACGCAATCACCGAGCACAATAGTGGGAACACCAGCGCTCGCAGTGGGCGGGCAAGTGCCGCGGTGCGAGACGCATATACGGCATTGGCTATCAGCAACACTGGCGGAATAACAAAGTTGATTAATAAAGCGCCGCCCATTTTGGCTTCGCCACCCATGAGAATCGATATCAGCAACAGACCGTAGACGATGGCAACAGCGGCCATGCAACCAATGGAGCGCGCATCGAAACGCACGGAACGAGGTGATGAAAGTGCTTGCGATGCCATGGTATGTCTCCTCTTCATTGAAAACGGCATACTGACAATTCCATAATAAAACGGGCTTGGCAGCAACACGAATGGTTGCAGCCAAGCCCGTTGGAACGGCCTATAAAGGCTGACTATCAGTTCACCGAACGGCGAGCGGTCTCCACGCCGAAAATGCCGACGATAAGCATCGAGGCGATGGCGATCACGCTGATGGACACGAAGATGGATGTGGCACCGAGGTTCATGAGCATCCAGCCCACGACCATCGGCATTAGCACGTTGAGCAGCTTGGCGATGGCATTGGCCACACCCACGCAGCGGAAGCGTACCTTGGTGGCGAACAGTTCAGGAGCGTACACGGCCACCACGGAAGCCATGAGCACGTAGAGGCACATCATGAGCAGGAAGCCGACGATAATGGCGCCGACGGTCGAAGTCTGGTAGGCGTACATCATGCCGAACACACCGGTGAAGAGGAATGCCGGCACGATGGTGCGCTTGCGACCGATGCGATCGATGAGCAGGGAGCCGATCAAGCAACCCACCGGGGCGCCGAGCATCATCATCGTGGAAGTGGTCAGCGAGGAGGACAGATTGATGCCGCGCTTGACCAGAATGGTCGGCACCCAGGAAGTAAATGCGTAGGAGCACACGTTGGTGGCACTTACGGCCACGATGGCCACGAGCAGGCAGATGCCGAGCGAACGGCCACCGGCGTTGCGAGTGGAGGCGTTAGCGGACTTGGCGGATTCATCAAGAGGATCGGAACCATTGGCTTCAAGCTGCTTGACGATGGCGTCGGCCTCGTCATAGCGGCCATGCACGGCGAGCCAACGCGGAGACTCCGGGATATCGCGACGAAGCCACCAAATCACAGCGGCCACAAGGCCGATGCCGACGAACAGTGGGCGCCAACTCCAGCGAGGAATAATGAATGCACACAGCAGCATGGCGACCGGCACACCGCAGTTGGCCACGAGTGAAACGATCGCGCACCAATGGCCGCGGCGGTTCATCGGAGCGAACTCGTTGACCATGGCGAAACCGGTGACGATCTCAGCGCCAAGGCCGAGGCCCGCACCAAGACGGCAGAGAGAAAGAATGGCCATATTCGGAGCGAAAGCGCCAAGGAAGGTGAAACCGCCGAACAGTAGCAGGTTGATCTGGTAGGCCACGCGACGGCCCTTCAAATCGCCGACGAAACCGGCCAGCAATGAGCCGACCAAGAGTCCCAGGAAGCCGGCGGACATGAACGTGGAGTTCTGCGCCACGGTGGACCAGTGGGTGGACAGTGCGCTGGAGGCCACGGCACTGCCAATGTATACGTCGATGCTGTCCATCAGCATGCCGGCCGCAACCAGGGCGACGATGCGATGGAACATCGGAGTCTCATGCGCACGATCCATGCGCGAAACGATTTCTTCTACCTGAGCATGATTCTCGGCGGTACGAGTCTGATTGGTATTCATTGCGGAATCATGGGAAATCTGCTGTTCTGCAGCAGTCATAGTGAGCGCCTCTTCTACATCCTGTTGCAGGGCAACCGCTCAACGGTCTATTGCCATGCAACGAACTCATAGCGCGGGTTCGACTTCGTTTGCCTTCCCATTGTGTGGGATAGGCAACGATTTCAAGCCTACGTCTTGAATTCACCTACAGGGCCAGCATTGTGAGCTGGCTCACGTATGTCAGAAAAGAACTATAGGAGCGTTTTCCTGAGGCTCCCGGCGTGGGTCACATTGTGAGCGGATATGGAACGGGGTGTCTCACTATGAGACACCCCGTTCCAATCGATGTGTGCGGTTATTGCTGATGCTTTTCCGCCAGGATCTTGTCCACCAGCTTCGGCTTTTCGGTCAGCTGACCGGTGAAGCCAGGACGAATGTCCATGTGAAGCACCAGTGACGTGCGGTAGCCCTGCTCGGCAAGCTTCTTAGCGGCCTCGCCGGCCACCTTGAGCACGTCGTCGAGGTTGCCTTCCACGTTCGTGAACAAGGCGTTGGTCTCCTGCGGCAAACCGGATTCGCGGATCACCTCAACTGCCTGAGACACGTAGGGGGAGACCTCAGAACCCACGCCGGCAGCGGAAACCTGAATCGCCGCAACGGTGTTCAGATACGGTTTGCCGGTTTCCGGATCGATTGGCACTTCCTGCTTCACGGCATTGCGATCAACGACCATAGCGTTCCTTTCAGCGGTACTTCCAGAAGTGGTCCATCGGGCCGGAACCGTGGCCCAGATCGAGCTGTGCCTTCAGTGCGCCGGTCAGGTACTTCTTTGCGTGCTTGATGGCTTTAGGCAACGTATCGCCGAGTGCCAAGTAGGAGGCAATCGCGGAACTCAGCGTGCAGCCGGTGCCATGGGTGTTCGGGTTGTTGATGCGTACGCCGTCGAACCAAGTCACCGTGCCGTCGGTTTCAGCGAGCACATCGTTGGCGTCTTCGGTACCATGGCCACCCTTGACCAGAGCCGCGCAGCCGTACTGTTCGCTGATGCGGCGGGCTGCGGTCTCCATATCCTCCTGATCATGAATCAGGGTGTCGGTCAGGGCCTCGGCCTCCGGAATATTCGGCGTCACCACGGTGGCCATGCCGAACAGTCGACCGGTCAGAGCGGCGATGGCGTCATCGCTGATGAGCTTGGCGCCCGAAGTGGCCACCATCACCGGGTCGAGCACGATGTTGGCGGCGTGATGTGCGGTCAGGCGGTCGGCGATGACGTTGATGATGTCCGCGGAAGACACCATGCCGATCTTGACAGCGACCGGAGGAATGTCCTCGAACACCATGTCGATCTCATCGGCCAGAATGTTCGGCTCAGTATCCTGAATGGAACGTACGCCGGTGGTGTTCTGTGCGGTCAGCGCGGTGATGGCGCTCATGCCGAACACCCCACATGCCAGCATGGTTTTCAGATCGGCTTGCATGCCGGCGCCGCCGGATGAATCGGAACCTGAAATCGCAAGTACTGCTGGCAAAGTGGTGCTCATAATTTCTCCTTTAAAACTCGTGACATTGACGAGCGTAGCGAGGTGGCTGTACGTTTACTGAGCCTTCTGGTACAGCTTCGAGCCGCCCTCCTGGAACTTGCGGCTCATCTCCGCCATGCCCGCGGCGATATCATCCGCATTGGTACTCGGCGTAGCGCCGGTTTCCAATGCGCCACGAGCTTCCTGGGCGGATGGAATCTTGCCGGCCAGCGTATCCTGCACCAGCTTCTCCTGCGCGGCAGCACCGCCGAATTGCTTGCGGATGTTCTGGGAGATGGCCATCGAGCAGAACTTCGGGCCGCACATCGAGCAGAAGTGCGCCATCTTGGCGGGCTCGGCGGGCAGCGTCTCGTCATGGAAGGCGATGGCCGTATCCGGGTCGTAGGAGAGGTTGAACTGGTCGAGCCAACGGAACTCGAAACGAGCCTTGGAAATGGCCAGATCGCGGTCCTGCGCATGCGGATGATGCTTGGCGATGTCGGCTGCGTGGCAGGCGATCTTGTAAGCGATCACGCCCTGCTTCACATCATCCTTGTTCGGCAGTCCGAGGTGTTCCTTCGGCGTCACATAGCACAGCATTGCGGTGCCGTAGCGTGCGATTTCCACGCCGCCGATGGCGGAGGTGATGTGATCGTAGCCGGGGGCGGTATCGGTAGTGAGCGGTCCCAAGGTATAGAACGGAGCGTCCTTGCAGATGGCCTTTTCCATTTCGATGTTCATGCGCACGGTGTCGAACGGAATGTGGCCCGGGCCTTCGATCATCACCTGGACGTCCTTGGCCCAAGCGCGCTGGGTCAGTTCGCCCAAGGTCATCAGCTCGGCGATTTGCGCGGCGTCGTTGGCATCCGCCAGCGAACCCGGGCGAAGGCCGTCGCCCAGAGAGAACGCCACATCGTACTTGGCGAAGATGTCGCACAGTTCATCGAAGTGGGTGTACAGGAAGCTTTCCTGATGATGCTGCAGACACCATTCGGCCATGATCGAGCCACCACGCGAGACGATGCCGGTTACACGGTTGGCGGTCAGCGGCACGAAGCGCAGCAGCACGCCGGCGTGGATAGTCATGTAATCCACACCCTGTTCGCACTGTTCGATCACGGTGTCGCGGAACAGCTCCCAGCTGAGCTTGGAAGCATCATCCTCCACCTTCTCCAGTGCCTGATACATCGGTACGGTGCCGATCGGAACGGGGGAGTTGCGCAGAATCCATTCGCGGGTGGTGTGAATGTCGTTGCCGGTGGAAAGATCCATCACCGTGTCGGCGCCCCACTTGGTGGCCCAAGTGAGTTTCTCCACTTCCTCGTCGATGGAGGAGGTCACGGCGGAGTTACCCATGTTGGCGTTGAGCTTGGTCAGGAAGGCGGAACCAATGATCATCGGCTCCGCTTCCGGATGGTTGATGTTGCATGGCATTACGGCGCGGCCGGCGGCAAGTTCAGAGCGTACAAGCTCCACATCGCAGTTCTCGCGCTCGGCGACGTACTTCATTTCCGGAGTGATGATGCCGTGGCGGGCATACCACATCTGGGTCACCGGATGGTCCTTGGCCCGCATCGGCTGATGTTTGCGGCCGCGCCATTCCTTCGTAGCACGACCACGCTTGATGGCGCGCTTGCCGTCATCACCCAGGTTACGGCGGCGGCCTTCATATTCCTCAATATCGCCACGGTCGCGAATCCAATCGAGACGAAGCGGCTTCAGGCCTTCCTTCGGATCGCACTTGGGGCCTTCGGTGTTGTAGTCGATGAACGGCGGGTTCGGGCCTACGCCGGGGGTGTCGGAAAGCTTGATTTCGGTGTATGGCACCTCAAGATCGTACGAGCCGAACTGGTTCTCGAAATGCACCGACTTGGTCTTGCGGATATGCGCCTTATCGCGTTGCTTGGAACCGCGGGCCGCGATATCCACACGCTGTTGCTTGGCGAGCTTCTGCGCTTCCTTGGCCTGCTTGGCATTGGTGAACTTCTTCTCGGAGGCTTCGGCGCCGGCTGCTGCTGTGCCCTCCTGAGCGGCCTGGGTGTCCGCTGCAGGCGTGTGGGTCACGATGCGCGGAGCGTAGCCGTGCTTGGCGTCGCCGCGAACGGCCTTCCACGCTGCAATCATGTCCTTGGTGGTCTGTTCCGGATCGTCAGCGCCAGCGATGGCGGATACCACAAACCATCCTGCGGCCTTGGTGCCGGCGAGCATGGCCATATCCTTGACGGTTACGCCGCCGCCCACCACCACCGGGAAATCACAGGCGGCGCAAATGGTGTTGATCTGTTGGGCGTCGAGAGTCTTGCCGGAACCATCATTGCCACCCACGGAAGCTTCCGGTTTGGTGGTGGAAACATGCAGCGGTCCGGCTCCGATGTAATCGATGCAGCCATCGGGCAGCTCATTGATGAGCTTGACCAGGCTTTCGGTCTCGGCGGAAAGACCGACGATGGCTTCGTCGCCGAGCAGCGCGCGGGCCTCGCGCGGTTCCATGTCGGTCTGGCCGATGTGCACGCCGTCCACCTTGATGCCCTTGCGGCGAGCCTGCCACACCACATCGGCACGATCGTCGATCACAAAGGCCACTGAATCAGACTTGTTGTTGTCTTCGATGATCTGCGCGATGTCCTGGGCCATGGCGGTCAGTTCGGAGGCATCGGCGTTCTTGGCGCGCAGCTGGATGAATGTGGCGCCACCGCGTAGGGCCTGATCGACGACGTCGGTCAGCGGTCGGCCTTTGCAATCATCCGGGCCGACCACAAAGTATGCGGAGAGGTCGAATGAGTCACGCATGGATGCGTATGGATATTCGTTGCTCATTATTGTTCCTTTGATTGTTATTGAGGAAGTCTGTGTGTGAATATGACAAAGCTGCCGGCGGAGCCGACTGAGGGGAGTCATATCGGGGAAAAATTACTGCATAAGAATTTCGCTGCCGGCCACCTGCTCGGCCGTCACATTCCATAGGGCGTCAAGGAATGCCACTTGGAAGGAGCCGGGGCCCTTGGCATCAGCTCCGGCCACTTCGGCCGCACGGTCATAGAGCAGGGAAGCGGCCAATGCGGCAATCAGCGGTTCGGCGACCGCAAGATACGTGGCGGTCACGCCGCCCAATGAACAGCCGGCTCCTGTAATCTTAGCCATCAATGCGCTGCCGCCGGGCAGACGATAGACGTGCTCGCCGTCAGTCACCAGATCGACTTTGCCGGACACGGCTACTGCAGCCTGGTGATTTGGCGCGGACTGCGCAAGGAACTGTGCCAGCAGTTTCGCCGGCTCGACTGCGGCATCCACTTCATCCACGGACTCCACGCCTGCCGGGCGGCTTGCGTTATCCGCATCAAGTAGACCCCACATGTTGGCCAGGGCGATGACTTCGGAAGCATTGGCGCGAATCACCGTCGGAGGAGCAGCCTTGAATGATTGCAGAATCACGGTACGGGTCTTGCCGATGCCGGCGGCCACCGGATCGAGCACCCACGGTTTGCCGAGATAATTCAGTCGTTGCGCGATGGTCGGCAGCGCATCCTTATAGAACGGCAACAACGTACCCACATTGATGTAATTCGCGCCGGCGATCTTCGCGGTTTCAATCACATCGTCCGGCAGAAAGCTCATGGCTGCGGTGCCGCCGGCGGCAAGCTGTGCATTGGCCACCAGATTGATGGTGACGAAATTCGTAAACGATTGTGCCAGGGGCGTCTTGTCTTTTACGTCTCGCACCGCCTGTGCTATGGCTTCGCGCAACGATGCCAAGTCGTTTGCCTGATGTGTGCTAGTACCACAATGTACGTGCGAATCGTCGCTCATATCACTGCTCCCTACGATGGTCTTAACCAACAGGTTCTAAGGGTTAGGCTCTCTGCCATTCTCAACCCGCTGTTGTCGCGGGTTCCCCTGCATTACGGTGTTGACGCTATGCGCCGATGCGGACATTTTCTTTACAAATACGAACAGAATCGTTGATTTTTATGTGATTATTCTGGCGCGTCGCCGATTCGCGTGGTATTGCAACAGTTTTCTGATGCGGCACGCGTGTAGGATAAAGCTCGTTTGCTTGAATTCCCAATTCTTCGGGAGGAATGATGACCAATCAATCTGCTGTTGACGCCGCGCATCTCAAGGAATATTCGCGTGCATTCAATGCTGACCGTGCCAATCTGGTGGCCGCCAATGCGGCTGTCTCCTCCGGTGTGCTTGCCGCAGCCACCGATTACCAGGGCCTACGCAATCTGCCTCGAGACTTCTCCATCGAGCTGAAGCAAGGCTCCATCACCAATCAGGAGCGTTCAGGTCGTTGCTGGATGTTCGCATCGCTCAACACGCTGCGTTATGAACTTATGCATCACTGGAATCTCGAGGATTTCGAATTCTCCGAAACCTACCTGTTCTTCTGGGATGCCATCGAAAAGTCCAACACCTATCTTGAGCATGTGCTGGAGACCTTGGATGAGCCCACTGATTCCCGCATCTTCGAGGTCATCAATGATGGACCGTCCGATGATGGCGGTTGGTGGCAGATGTTCGCTGCGCTGGTCAATAAATATGGTTTGGTGCCGAAATCCGCATACCCGGAATCCGCGAACTCCCGCGATTCGGATGCGTTCAAGCAGTATCTCAACACTAAACTGCGTGAGTTCGCCGCGGATTTGCGTCGCCGTCATGTCGCCGGCGAGTCTGTGGAGACATTGCGCGAAGCCAAGCGCAAGGATATGAACACGGTGTATCGCATCTGCGCCGTTGCGCTTGGCGAGCCGCCGGAGACGTTCGATTTCCTGGCACGAGTCAAGGATGACGACGATGACAAGGACGAGAAGGATAAGACCGGCAAGTCCGCGCAGACCAAGAGCGAATCCGGCAAGGACGAACGCAAGCAGATTCGCGAAACCGGCATCACCCCGCTTCAGTTCTATAAGAAGTACGTGCCGGTGGACGTCAACGATTTCGTCACCATCTCCAACGCCCCGATGGTTCGCACGCCATTCGGCAAGCGCTACCGCATTCGTTACACCGCGAATGTGATCGAAGCCGGTGATATGGAATTCGTCAACGTGCCGCTTGATGTGTTCAAGAAGGCCGCCGTCGATCAGATCGCAGCCGGACACCCGGTCTGGTTCGCTTGCGACTGCATGCAGTTCGCGCTACGCGGCGAAGGCATCTTCGACCGCGACACTGTGCGCGTGGATCAGCTGTTCGGCACTGAATTCACCTTCGACAAGGCGGACGGCCTCGAATACGGCGACCGTCCGAGCAATCACGCGATGACACTCACCGGCGTGAACCTGGACGAAAACGGCAAGCCGAACCGTTGGAAGATTGAGAACAGCTGGGGCAAGGACAACGGCAAGGATGGCTACTATGTGGCCTCTGATACCTGGTTCGACCAGTTTGTCACCGAACTTATCATCCGTAAGGACATGCTTGACGAGGCCACGCTGGCCGTCGCGCAGTCCAAGCCTGTCGAACTCGAACCGTGGGAGCCGCTGACCCGCCCCTGCCGCTGAGATCGATATTCCCTCGCTGCCCCATATACCCCATATATAAAGATGATGTAGGGGAGTGCCGCTATTCTGAAGCGGTTGTAAGCAAGTCCCCAAACCGTTCAAACCAGAAGGTGCATTGTGGCTCAATCTAAACTCGATGAAGTCGTATCCCTCGCAAAACGTCGTGGCTTCGTATTCCCTGCCGGTGAAATCTATGGCGGCACTCGTTCCGCCTGGGATTACGGCCCCCTTGGCGTTGCCTTGAAGGACAACATCAAGCGTGAATGGTGGCGTTCCATGGTCGTCACCCGTCCCGACGTGGTCGGCGTGGACACCTCCATCATCCTGCCGCCTGAAGTATGGGTGGCTTCCGGCCACGTAAGCGTGTTCAATGATCCGCTCGTCGAGTGCCTGAACTGCCACAAGCGCAATCGTGCCGACAAGCTTGAGGAATCCTACGCCGAAAAGCATGGCGATAAGTTGCCGGAGAACGGCATGAAGGACATCGTCTGCCCGAACTGCGGCACCCGTGGCGAGTGGACCGAACCGCGCGACTTCAACATGATGCTGCGCACCCATCTTGGCCCGGTCGAGGATGAAAACAGCCTGCACTACCTGCGCCCGGAAACCGCTCAGGGCATCTTCGTGGACTTCAAGAACGTGATGACCTCCTCTCGTTCCAAGCCGCCGTTCGGCATCGCGAACATGGGTAAGTCCTTCCGTAACGAGATCACTCCCGGCAACTTCATCTTCCGTACCCGCGAGTTCGAGCAGATGGAGATGGAGTTCTTCGTCAAGCCGGGCACCGATGAGGAGTGGCACCAGTACTGGATTGACGCTCGTACCCAGTGGTATCTCGACCTTGGCGTCAAGCCGGAGAACCTGCGCCACTACGAGCATCCGAAGGAGAAGCTGGCCCACTATTCCAAGCGCACCGTGGACATCGAATACAAATTCGGCTTCCAGGGCTCCGACTGGGGCGAGCTCGAAGGCATCGCCAACCGCACCGATTTCGATCTTTCTGCTCATGCCAAGCACTCCGGCGAGGATCTGAGCTACTTCAACCAGGCCACCGGTGAGAAGTACATTCCGTACGTCATCGAACCGGCTGCAGGCTTGACCCGATCCCTGATGTGCTTCCTCGTGGATGCCTACGATGTGGACGAGGCCCCGAACACCAAGGGCGGCGTCGACAAGCGTACCGTGCTGCGCCTTGATCCGCGTCTGGCTCCGATCAAGGCTGCGGTGCTGCCGCTGTCCAAGAAGCCGGAACTGCAGGAAGTGGCTCACAACCTGGCCGCCGACCTGCGCTTCAACGAGTGGATGATCGACTACGACGAGTCCGGGGCCATTGGCCGCCGTTACCGTCGTCAGGATGAAATCGGCACTCCGCTGTGCATCACCGTGGACTTCGACACCCTCGAGGACCATGCCGTGACCATTCGCGAACGCGATACGATGACTCAGGAACGCGTCGCCCTCGACAAGGTGGCTGATTATGTCGCCGCTCGCATCAGCGAGAAGCGCACCCGTGTGCCGCTGAAGCCTGTCGAAATGGGTGGTGAACCTTGGCCTGCTTCCGGTATTCAGGAAGCCGGCGGTTTGTACTGATCGGCGGACAGGAAGATATCGATTCTGGCTCCCCTTCTTGAGGGAGCTGTCACCTTAGGTGACTGGGGGAGCACCGTATGCTCCGGACTTACCCTCAGTTTTGCATTGCAAGGCAGCTCCTCTCAGCGAGGGGAGTCGAACTATGTAGGAACAACGTGACAGATAATGCTGAAACCGTGATTACCGAGCATCACGAAACCGATAACCTCGATCCACGTACGGACGCACCAGCCCGTACGGATGTGCCTGCGCATATCGCACCCGTGCAACTCGGCAACATCACTGTGCCCACTCCGGTCGTGTTGTCGCCGATGGCGGGAGTGACCAACTGGCCTTTCCGCGTGATTTGCGAGGAATATGGTCCCGATGGTCTGTATGTGGCGGAGATGATCACCGCACGTGCGCTGGTGGCGCGCAATCCCAAGGCATTGCGACTATGCCATTTTGCGCCGAGTGAGAAGATTCGTTCGCTGCAGCTGTACGGCGTCAATCCCTCCATTACCGAGCAAGCCGCAAAAATCGTGGTCGACGAGGGAATGGCCGACCACGTGGACCTGAATTTTGGCTGTCCGGTTCCCAAGGTCACCCGTCGAGGTGGCGGTTCGGCATTGCCGTGGAAGACGGATATATTCAGCGATTTGATTTCCCGTGTGGTCGCCGTATGCGAGCCTGCGGGCATCCCGGTGACCGCCAAGATCCGTGTCGGCATCGATCACGAGCATGAGACCTTCCTTGAAGCGGGGCACATCGCCCAGGAGGAAGGTTGCAAGGCGGTAACGCTCCATGCGCGCACCACGGCTGAATATTATGGTGGTCATTCGGATTGGTTGCGTATCGGCGAGCTCAAATCCCATCTTGATATTCCGGTATTCGGCAATGGCGATATCTGGGGCGCCGAAGATGCGCTGGAAATGGTGCGAGAAACCGGTTGCGATGGCGTCGCAATCGGCCGTGGATGCCAAGGCAGGCCGTGGCTGTTCGCCAACATCAAGAATGCGTTCGCCGGCGATCCGGAACGCGTCAATCCAAACCTTGGGGAGGTCTGTAAGGTCATTCATCGGCACGCCGAACTGCTCACCCAGTTCTATGACGGTGACGAGATGATGGCGGTGCACGATCTGCGTAAGCACATTGCTTGGTACCTGAAGGGCTTCCCTGTAGGTGGATCTACGCGAAAAGCCTTTATGGAATGCGAGAATCTGGCTGACGTGGACCGCGAAATCGCCCGACTTGATCCGACCATTGAATACCCACCGCGAGTCATCGATAAGCCACGTGGTCGTGTGCGCTTTGCCAAGAAAGTGCATCTGCCATACGGATGGCTGGAATCGCGTACCACCTCCCATGAGGAGCGCGAAGCCTTGTTCGGCGATGACCCGATGGACGCTAGTTATTAAAAATATTGCACAACACGCACTATTCCATGTGCGAATTGACTCCACGAGTAGGCCAGTTGCGCTACTCTTGGGTGTAACCGTGAAGTGACAGGAGCCAAACGTGAGCGAGATCGCCCAGACTGAGTTCAACGACAAGACCAACATCAAGGTCGTCGGCGTAGGCGGAGCCGGCGGCAATGCCGTTAACCGTATGATCGCCGAAGGATTGCAGAACGTTGAATTTGTGGCGGTAAACACCGACGCGAAGGATTTGCTGCGATCTGACGCTGATGTCAAGATCTCTCTTTCCGATAAGTCCAGTCGTGGTCTTGGCGCTGGAGCCGACCCCGAGCGTGGCGCAAAGGCGGCGCAGGATCACCAGTCGGATATCGAGGAATCCCTCAAGGGCGCCGACATGGTCTTCGTCACCTGTGGCGAAGGCGGCGGCACTGGTACTGGCGCCAGCCCCATCGTGGCGCGCGCCGCGCACCAGCAGGGTGCCCTGACCATTGCCGTGGTCACCCGTCCGTTCAGTTTCGAAGGCCCGCAGCGTTCCGCATCAGCTGATTACGGCATTGAGAACCTGCGCAAGGAAGTCGATGCCCTTATCGTCATCCCGAACGATCGTCTACTTGAGCTGTCCGATCGCTCCATCGGCATCATCGAGGCTTTCAAGACCGCAGATACCGCACTCTTGGCCGGTGTGCAAGGCATTACCGATCTGATTTCCATGAATTCCTACATTCATGTGGACTTCTCCGATGTGAACTCCATTCTGCGTGGGGCGGGCACCGCACTGTTCGGCATCGGTTCAGCCCGGGGCGAGGATCGTGCGACCCAGGCCGCCGAAATCGCCATCAGCTCCCCACTGCTGGAGGAAAGCATCGAGGGCGCTCATGGTGCGCTCATCAACATCGCCGGCCCGACCGATCTGAAGCTGCAGGAAGCTTCCGCCGCCACCGAACTGGTGCGTAAGGCCATTCACCCCGAGGCCCAGATCATTTGGGGTCTTGCATTGGATGATGCCTACGGCGACGAGGTGCGTGTTACCGTCATCGCAGCTGGATTCGATCATGTATCCTCTCAGGATGATGCTGATCAGGAAGTGGTGACTCCGGTAGTGCCCACTCAGGCAGCAAAGCCCGCCGCAACTCCCGCGGCTACGGTGGCCCAGCCCGCTCCGGCTGCACAGCCTTCGGCTCAGCCGGCGTTCGTGCCTACCACCGGGGATTCCGCGTCGCTGCCGTTCGATGACCCGACTTCCGAACATCCGACCATCTCTCTCAACGATCCCGCAGGCGATCTCGACATCCCTGATTTCCTGCGCTGAAAGGACTAATCCATGGCTGGGTTCATGAAGAACGCGATGTCCTATCTGGGCATGAGCGATGTGGCCGACGATGATGATGAGTTCGTCGAGGAGGAAGAGGAGCAGCAAAAGCCGCAGCCGAAACCCAACTTCGATTCCGATCACACGGTGACCCCGATGGCTCAGACGTCCACGACCACGAATTCGTCTGCGAAGACCACGCCTTTCCAAGGCAGCGGCCGAGTAAATCGTATTACCACGATTCACCCCAAGTCCTATGAGGATGCACAGCTGGTTGGCCGTGCCCTTCGCGATGGCGTGCCGGTGGTCCTGAATCTGACTGGCGTCTCCGAGGCCGTAGCCTATCGCATTGTTGACTTCTCCGCTGGCGTGGTGTTCGGTGTCCGTGGCTCTCTCGAGCGTGTGACTCCGCGTGTGTTCCTGCTCAGCCCAGCGCAGGTCAACATCAAGGTCGAGGAGCCTGCGAACGCGGCTTCCGCCCGCGATCTCTTCTCTGACTGATCTGACTGAGCCTGGAGTTTTTACTGGCGTTTTCGCTGACAATTGGCCGATCCCTGTAAAGGAGTCGGCCAATTGTCATTGTGCTCCCAGCAAATTGTTCATATCCGCTTGTTAGGCTTACGCCCATGTTGTCCTTTGGTTTTGCTCTTATCGGCCGTATACTTGGCGGTCTGATCAACGCCTACATCACCGTGCTGATCATCCGTATGGTTCTCGACTGGGTTTCCATATTGGCACGCAACTGGTACCCGCGCGGCATCGTGGCGCAGCTTATCAACCTTGTGTACACCATCACCGAACCGCCACTGCGCTGGCTGCGCCAATACATCCGACCATTGCCGCTGGGAGCGATTAGCCTTGATATGAGCTTCCTGGTGTTGTATTTCGCTTTGGTGATACTCGAAAGTGTTGTTTACATCATCTTCTGATACGAAAAATCAGCTGATTTTAATACAAATACGGCATGTCGCGCCTTGAAAATCGGCACAGAACCCTCATGAAACGATGGGGTCGTGATAGCATCAATACTTGATACCAACGTAAGCGAGGGCAAAGCCCCAAAGCGAGGTGCAATATTTATGGCTCTGTTGACGCCGAAGGATATTAGGGAGCATACCTTCCAGACCGTGCGATTCAAGGAAGGCTACGATGTCGACGAGGTTGACGACTTCCTCGATCAGGTCACGGAGACTGTGGAGGCTCTGGGACGTCAGGCTGTAGCCGGCGGACAGGCGACTCAGGCTCTGGGTCCCGACGTGACCAACCTGAATGCCAAGATTTCCGAGCTGACCGGTCAGGTGCAGCAGCTGCAGGCAGAGAATGCCGATCTGAAGAAGGCAGCTGCACAGGGTCCTCAGGCTTCCGCCGAGGGTGAGCAGGCTGCACAGCTGGCAGCCACGAAGCTGAGCGAAGCTGAGGAATCCAACCGCGCTCTCGCCGCTCAGAACGATCAGCTCAAGGGCCAGGTTGATCAGCTCAACGCTCAGATCGACCAGCTCACTGCTCAGGCTGCTCAGGCTTCCGGCAACCAGGAGGCCGTCGGCCAGCAGATTGCAGCCATTCAGAAGGAACGCGATCAGTTCCGTGCCGCCAATGAAGAGCTGTCCCGTCAGCTTGCTGCCGCTCAGCAGCAGGGTGGCGTCGCCCAGCAGCAGGCCGCTCAGATTCAGGAGCTGTCCCGTCAGCTGGAAGAAGCCAAGCAGCGCGAGAACCAGCTGCGTGCCCAGGTTTCCAAGGTCGAGCCGAGCACCGAGACCGGTTCCCTGCAGAAGATTGCAGGTGCTGCTTCCATGCCGGGCAGCGAGCCGGAGCGCGCTACCGCAATGCTGACTTTGGCCATGCAGCTGCACGATCAGTATGTCGAGAAGGGCAAGACCAAGGCTAAGGAAATCACCGAAGCCAGCCAGAACAAGTACAACGATCTGGTCACCAAGGCCAACACCTACTCCGACCGCACCCGTTCCGAGGCCGATGCCTACCGTGATCGCGTACATGCTGATGCCGATGCCTACTCCAAGAGCACTCGTTCTGATGCCGACGCCTACTCCGAGAACACCCGTGCCGACGCAGACGCCTACTCCGAGAAGACCCGTCAGGATGCCGATAAGTACTCCAAGACCCAGCACACCGATGCTGACGAGTACGAGGCAGATGTGCAGCGTCGTGCAGCGGAATACGATAAGCAGACTCGTTCCGCCGCCGATACCTATGCACAGCAGGTTCGCGACAACCTGCAGAACCAGTCCAAGGTCATCGAAGGCAACATTCAGAGCCTCAAGCAGTTCGAGACCGAATACCGTGCACGCCTCACCGAGTTCCTCGGCCAGCTGGCAGCTCAGGTTTCCGAGTCGAACAACTACCAGGACCAGACCTCGTCCAAGGCTAACTGAGCGTAGGTAGGTTAGGTCGTATGACGAACCAACAGGGACGGCTGCGCATTCGCGCGGCCGTCTTTGCATGTGTAGCAGCCGCCGCCTTGATTGTCGATCAGCTCACGAAAGCGTGGGCTATGGCGGCATTATCCGATGGCCAGACCATCGTAGTGATTCCAAAGTTGCTTTCCTTCACGCTTGTCCGCAATCCTGGCGCTTCGCTGGGTATGGGGTCTGGTGCAACATGGGTGATCTCTTTGCTGGCTATCGCCGCGTGCTGTGCGTTGCTTTATTGCGGCTTGCGCACGGTATCGCTGAAATGGACCGCTGTATTGTCCTTCGCTTTTGCAGGCGCGTTTGGTAATCTCATCGACCGCGTTATGTATGCCGATGGATTTCTCAATGGCAAAGTCGTGGATTTCCTGAATTATGGATGGTCGGTCGGCAATGTGGCCGATGTGTATCTGGTCATTGCCGGTATCGCCATCGTGATTCTGATTCTGCTTAATGAGCCATTCTCCGGTAAGGATCTGCAGCCTCAGCACAGTGATGATACTGAAACAAAGGTGGACGCCGAGTAATGAATCGTATGGTTCCTGCTCCTGACGCGCTCATCGGTAAACGATTCGATATCGCCGTGGCGAAAATGCTCGGCATTTCCCGCTCCAAGGCTGCGGAGTTGATTGATTCCGGTCAGGCTCGTGTGCTTGGCCGTGATGTCGCTCGATCCAGCATCCTAGCTGCAGGAGAGACTGTCGAATTCGATTTGACCGAAGAGCATGCGGAACCTGAGCCTATCGCCAACGATATGGCAGTGGTCTATGAAGATGATGATGTCGTCGTAGTCGATAAGCCCGTTGGCGTTGCCGCTCACGCTTCAGTCGGTTGGACCGGCCCTACGGTTTTGGGTTCTTTGCGAGACCGCGGCGTGCATATCACCGCTCTCGGTGCGGCGGGCCGAGAAGGCATCGTTTCCCGTTTGGACGTTGGAACGTCGGGCCTGATGCTCGTCTGCAAGTCCGATCTTGCCTACACTGAAATGCGCCGGCAGTTCTCGGAGCATGAGGTCAAGAAAACATATCATGCGCTGGTACAGGGGTCGTTGAAGCAGGATAAAGCCACTATCGAGGCGCCGATCGGCCGGGCGAAGGTCTCCGATTTCCGCTTTTGCGTAACCCCTGCCGGCAAACCCGCCGTGACCCATTGGGATGTGATGGAACGATTCGGCCATGAGGCCACGCTGGTTTCCGTAAACCTTGAAACCGGGCGTACGCATCAGATTCGTGTGCATTTCTCCTCGATCGGTCACCCATTATGCGGAGACCCGATGTATGGTGCCAATCCAGTGTTATCCGAGGCGCTTGGTCTGGACCGCCAATGGCTGCATGCGATGAAACTTGAATTCCGCCATCCGCGTACCCGCATATGGACCACAGTGGAATCCCATTATCCCGCTGATTTGGCACAGGCGCTTGAAATCATGCGGGATCGTCACACAGATGTTGCTCCCATAGCTTCCTGACTGTAGGTTTTCGAACTCTTACTGTAGGTTTTTTGACGTTCACTGTAGGTTTTTGAACGAAAAACGTTGAAAATCCTACGGTCGGTGTTGAAAAACCTACAGTCAGCAACGGTGAAGGCTGAGAAGAGCGTGCGGTATGGTGGAACGCATGGCTGAAATGGGGAACTTCGTACATCTGCACAACCACACGCACTATTCGTTGTTGGATGGTGCCTCGAAGATTCCGGCATTGGCGAAACGCGTAGCCGAATTAGGTATGCCGGCCGTTGCCATCACCGACCATGGCAACATGCATGGCGCTTATGAGATGTATACCAATTGCGTCTCCAACGGCGTCAAACCGATCATCGGCATCGAGGCGTATGTGACACCGGAGACCGCTCGTCAGGATAAGTCTCGTGTGCATTGGGGCACCGAAGCCCAACGACGTGATGATGTGTCCGGTGGTGGTTTGATTACCCATATGACCATGTGGGCGGAAAACGATGAGGGTCTGGTCAATCTCATCAAAGCCTCCTCGGTTGCGAACCTCGAGGGCCGTGTGATGCGATATCCGCGTATGGATAAGGAAGTCTTGGCCACCTACTCCAAAGGCGTGATCGCTTCATCCGGCTGCCCCTCCGGTATCATTCAAACGCGCTTGCGTTTGGGGCAGTTCGATGAGGCGTTGCGTGCGGCGGGGGAGTTCCAGGATATTTTCGGCCGGGATAACTTCTTCATCGAGCTGATGGATCACGGGCTTTCGATTGAAACGCAGGTGACCAAGGACCTGCTGACCATTGCGAAGAAGCTCAATGCTCCTATTCTGGCGACGAATGATTCGCATTATGTGCATGCCGAGGATGCCGGCGCACAGGATGCGATGCTGTGCATCAATTCAGGTTCCCGTCTCGACGACCCGGACCGGTTCAAGTTCGATGGAACAGGTTATTACATCAAAACGGGCGAGGAGATGCGCACCCTGTTCAAGGAGTTTCCTGAGGCATGCGACAATACGCTGAGGATAGCCGAGCGTTGCAATGTGATGTTCGATGATCACGAGGACGGCGCGTTCATGCCGAAGTTCCCCTGCCCTGAGGGATGGGATGAGACTTCCTTGTTCCTGAAGAAGGTCGAGGAGGGTCTGGAGAAGCGGTATGACGGCAACCCTCCTCTTGAGGTGCTGAAGCAGGCTGATTACGAATGCGGTGTGATCTGCCAGATGCAGTTCTGCGGCTACTTCCTGGTGGTGGCCGACTACATCCAGTGGGCGAAGGACCACGGCATCATGGTGGGGCCGGGCCGTGGCTCGGCGGCAGGTGCAATGGTGGCCTATGCAATGGGCATCACTGAGTTGGATCCATTGAAGCATGGTCTGATCTTCGAGAGGTTCCTGAACCCGGAACGTGTGTCCCTGCCGGATATCGACGTCGACTTCGACCCTGAAGGCCGCGCCCGTGTGATTGAGTATTGCGGCGAGAAGTACGGCACCGATAAGGTTGCGCAGTGTGTGATCTACGGCACGATCAAGACGAAGCAGGCGTTGAAGGATTCGGCTCGAATCATGGGTTACGAATTCTCGGTGGGTGAGAAGGTCACCAAGGCGTTGCCTCCTGCTGCCACGGGCGGTAAGGATATCAGCCTGCACGACATATTCGATCCGACGGCGAAACGCTATGCGGAGGCACGTGAGTTCCGTGAGATGTACGAATCCGACCCGGATGCACGCCGCATCACCGATGAGGCCAAAGGTATCGAAGGTCTGATTCGCCAGACGGGTGTGCATGCATGCGCCACGATTATGGGTAGCGCGCCGATCACGGACACGAGCCCATTGCTGGAACGTACCGACGGCACGATCACGACCACGTTCGAATACCATACGTGCGAAACGTTGGGCCTGGTCAAGATGGATTTCCTTGGACTCTCCAACTTGACGGTGATTCATGACACGTTGAGGAACATCGAGGCGAACGGCAAACCGGCCATCGACTATACGAAGATTCCGCTGGACGACAAGCCCACCTATGAGCTGTTGTCGCGCGGCGACACGTTGGGCGTGTTCCAGCTGGATTCCGACGGCATGCGTTCCCTGCTCAAAACGTTGAAGCCGGATAACTTCAACGATATTTCCGCATTGATCGCCCTGTATCGTCCGGGCCCGATGTCGATGGACTCGCACACCAATTACGCAAAGCGTAAGAATGGTTTACAGAAGATCACGCCGATTCACCCCGAGCTTGAGGAACCGCTGAAGCAGGTGCTCGACGAGACGTATGGTCTGATCATCTATCAGGAGCAGGTGCAGTCCGCAGCTCGTATTTTGGCCGGCTACTCGCTGGGCAAGGCAGATGTGCTGCGTCGAGCCATGGGTAAGAAGAAGCCTGAAGTGCTGGCCAAGGAGAAGGTGCCGTTCTTCGCCGGTATGAAAGAGCACGGCTACTCCGAGGAAGCCGCCAACGCGGTGTGGGATATCCTGGTCCCATTCTCCGGTTACGCGTTCAACAAGGCGCACTCCGCCGCCTATGGCCTGATTTCCTATTGGACCGCGTATTTGAAGACCCATTATCCGGTCGAATTCATGGCCGCCTTGCTGCAAGGTGCGGCCACGAACAAGGACAAGACCGCCTTGTATCTTGGCGAAGCACGCCGCATGGGCATTCAAGTGCTTTCCCCAGACGTGAACGAATCGGTGTACGAATACTCCGCAGTCGGTGACGTAGTCCGATTCGGTTTGGGTGCCATCCGCAATGTGGGCGAAAAAGCCGTGGCGGATATCATCGCCGAGCGCGAAGGTCCGCGCGGCAAGTTCGTGAACTTCATGGACTTCATTCGTCGTGTGCCGCTGACTGCGCTGAACCGTCGACTGGTCGAATCCTTGATTAAAGCCGGTGCGTTCGACTCCATCGATCCGAACCGCCGCGCTTTGTTCACCGTGCACGAGGCCGCCATCGACTCGGTGGTGAGTCTGAAGCGCAAGCAAGCCGAGGGACAATTCGACCTGTTCTCTGATGATGAGGACGGGGGAGCCGAGGCCATGGGCGATGCTTCCGTGACTGTTCCTGATGTGGAGGAGTGGGATAAGAAGACCAAGCTCAATTTCGAACGTGAAATGCTTGGCCTGTATGTGTCCGACCATCCGCTTTCAGGTATGCAATCCGTGTTGGCCAGCTTGAGGGAGATGTCGATCGCACATCTGATCGACCGCGCCAAAACCATGCCCGACGGCCAACAGGTCACGTTGGCCGGCCTCGTGACCGGTGTGGATCGTCGTGTTTCCAAGAAGGGAAACCCGTGGGCCATTGTCACCATTGAGGACATGGAAAGCAGTATCCAATGCATGTTCTTCGGCAAGGTCTATGAAGCCGCCGCCGCAGAGCTTGCGGTGGATGCCGTGGTGCAGATTCGCGGACAAGTGGAACTGCGTGACGAAACGGTATCCTTGAGGGCTACGGAAATGCAGGTGCCCACGTTGGAAGCCGAGGATGAACGACCGCTGCTCATCACCTTGCCGACTGTGGCATTGGAACGCGACCGTATGGCTCGCCTTGGGCAGGTGTTGGCCAGCCACCCTGGATACAGCGAAGTCCATCTTGCCATCATGGATGAGAAGGGCAACGCTCAGGTGCTGACGTTCGGTGATCGGTTCCGTGTGAAGCGTGATACGTCACTATTCGCCGAAATCAAGATTCTCTTTGGCCCAAGCTGTCTACCTGCTGCCGCGTAATTCGCGACTACCATAGCGAACCGTGGCTAACGTGGAAGCTGAACAAGACGAACAACGCTGGATAGCGGAAACCTTGGAGCGGTTGTCTCATTCGAAATTTCGCGCCAAGTTCGTGCTCTCGGATAAAGACCGTGCCTACGCTCGCGCCAAAGGCAAAGCCATCATCAATCGGCATGCGCATGAGATGCTGCATGATCGCGTAGGAGCCGCCGAACCTAAAAATGACGGCAGACAAACGCCGTGGCGCGGGCATCCAGTATTCACGGCCCAACATGCAACGGCCACCTGTTGCCGCGGCTGTATTGAAAAATGGCATCACATTCCCCAAGGCCGGGCACTTACTGATGAAGAGACCAATAGGCTCGCGGATTTGGTTATGGCTTGGATCGAACGTGATTTGATTCACCATCCGGTGCAGTAATCGGGTGAGATGCTGGCCAGACGAACGTCGCAAACTTACAATGGGCGAGGAATAAGAATCGCATGGAAGGGAAGCGATATCTATGAGCCAGCAACTCGAATCGCCATCAATCACGTTACAAGACAAAGCCAAGTCCGTTATCCCGCAAATTGGATTCGGTACGTTCCAGATTCCGCCAGAGGATACGCAGCGCGCCGTTGAGGAAGCTTTGGAAATCGGTTATCGCCATATTGATACCGCAGCCGCCTACTACAACGAAGAGCAGGTGGGTGATGCGCTCAAAGCCACTGGCATGGCCGGCAAGGTTTGGGTGACCACCAAACTGCGCAATTGTGACCAAGGCTATGACTCGGCGATGGTGGCATTCGAGGAATCCCGCAAGAAGCTCAAGGTCGATGTCATTGACATGTACCTGATTCACTGGCCGTTCCCCGCTGCCGGTTTCTATAAGGAAACCTGGCGTGCACTGTTGAAACTTCGTGATGAGGGCGCGATCCGCGTGCCTGCAGTCAGCAACTTCCTGCCTGAACATCTGCGCGTGATCATCGAGGACTCCGGTGAAATGCCTGCCGTCAACCAAATCGAAGTGCATCCGCGATTCAGCCAGCCGGGCAATCTCGCATTCTGCAAGGCGCACGGCATTGTGGCTGAAGCATACAGCCCGCTTGGCCATGGCAAGGATATCGAATCCGAGCCCGTTGTCGCTGCGGCTAAGGCACATGGTGTGACTCCTGCCGAAGTGGTGTTGCGTTGGCACACACAGGAAGGTCGTATCATTATTCCGAAGTCGAAGCATGTGGAACGCATGCGTCAGAACCTTGCCAGCGCTAGCTTCGATCTGACGCCCGCTGAATTGGCTGCCATCGACGCATTGGATGAGCCAAACGGCAATGTGAGCGCCAATCCCGCTACATTCACCCACTCCCAGTCGTGGGCCGATCAGCATGTACGCGGCAATATCTGATAAACCCCACACAATGCCGAGCGTTGCCTATGGCAAAGCGACGAGTAATGCGACAAGATGTCTGTCAAAAGGTTGACGTGATGTCAACATACTCTCCAAAGGAGGAGCGTCATGTACTATTCCAACGGTAATTATGAGGCTTTCGCCCGTCCGAAGAAGCCGGCCGGAGTTGATCACAAGCATGCCTACATCATCGGCACTGGGCTTGCGGCACTGTCTGCAGCCTGCTATCTGGTGCGTGATGGCCAGATGCCCGGCGATCACATTCATATCCTTGAAAAGGACCCGGTACCGGGCGGTGCCTGCGATGGCGCGGATATCCCCGGTCTCGGCTACGTGATGCGCGGCGGCCGAGAGATGGACAATCATTTCGAGGTCATGTGGGATTTGTTCCGCTCGATTCCTTCCATCGAAACCGAGGGCGTGAGCGTACTGGACGAGTACTACTGGCTCAACAAGGAAGACCCGAACTATTCCTTGTGCCGTGCCACCAAGGATCTCGGCAAGGATGCAGGTTTCCAAGGCAAGTTCGGCTTGAGCGACAAAGCCTCCCAAGAGATTATGAAGCTATTCTTCACGCCGGATGAGGAGCTTTATGACAAGCCCATCACCGATTTTTTCGATGACGAGGTGTTGAACTCCAACTTCTGGCTGTACTGGCGCACGATGTTCGCCTTCGAGAACTGGCATTCCGCGCTGGAGATGAAGCTGTACATCAAGCGCTACATCCACCACATCGGCGGTCTGCCTGACTTCTCCGCATTGCGTTTCACTCGCTACAACCAGTACGAATCGATGATTCTGCCGATGGTCAAGTATTTGGAAAGCCACGGTGTGCAATTCCAGTACAACACCAAGGTGGAGAACGTGGAATTCGCCATCGGTGGCGGAGACGGCCCTAAGCGCGAGCATACCGGCGTCGGTCAGGACACGATTTTGAAGATTCAAGCCACCTCCGGTGTCTTCAAGCGCAATCCATACAGCTCGCCCACCAAGAAGCTCGCCGTGCGTTTGGATATCGATCACGAGGGGGAGAAGTCCTCAATCGATCTGACCGCAGATGATCTGGTGTTCATCACCAACGGCGGTTGCGTGGAGAACTCTACGATGGGTTCCCAGAACTCGCCGGCAGCTTGGAATCCGGATTTGAAGCCGGGCGGCGGCTGGGATATGTGGCGCAACATCGCCAAACAGGACCCAAGCTTCGGCCACCCGGACAAGTTCTGCTCCGACCCGCAGGCCACCAAGTGGATGAGCGCCACCGTCACCACCCTCGACAAGGAGATTCCGCCGTATATTCAGAAGATCTGCAAGCGTGACCCGTTCACCGGTCACGTGGTCACCGGCGGCATCGTGACCGTCACCGATTCCAACTGGCTGCTGAGCTGGACGCTGAACCGTCAGCAGCAATTCCGCGATCAGCCCAAAGATCAGCTGTGCGTATGGGTCTATGGTCTGTTCCCGGACAAGCCCGGCAACTATGTGAAGAAGCCGATGACCGAATGCACCGGTGAGGAAATCTGCGAGGAATGGCTCTACCACATGGGCGTCCCGACCGACAAGATCGAGGCGCTCGCCAAGAATCACGCGAATACGGTTCCGGTGATGATGCCATATATCACCGCGTTCTTCATGCCGCGCGCGGCAGGTGACCGCCCGGATGTGGTACCGGATGGCGCTGTGAACTTCGCATTCCTCGGCCAGTTCGCCGAAACCCCACGCGACACGATTTTCACCACCGAGTACTCGATGCGCACTGGCATGGAAGCGGTATACACCTTGCTCGATGTGGACCGTGGCGTGCCGGAAGTGTGGGGCAGCGTCTACGACGTGCGCAACCTGCTCAACGCCACCGTCAAACTGCGCGACGGCAAGCCGGTGACGGATATGAAGCTCAACTTCATCGAAAAGGCGGTGCTTGGCAAAGTGCTGAAGAAACTCGATGGCACTGACATCGCCACCCTCTTGAAGGAATACCACGTCATCTGATTGTCGGAAAGGAAATTCGAATATGACTGCACCGAAAACCTGGACGATTCGGCACGCGACTCTTGCTGACCTTGACGCATTGGTGGCGATTGAAGCGGAATGCTTTCCGGCCGACGAGGCGGCAAGTCGTGAATCGCTCCAAGCTCGGTTGCAGTCATATCCGGAATGCTTCTGGCTACTGACTGATGACGGAGCCATTGCGTCGTTTATCAATGGCTTCGCCACTGACCGCCCTGATCTGACCGATGATATGTATGACGATGCCACGCAACACGACCCACACGGCCAATGGCAGATGATTTTTGGCGTGGATACTGCGCCTCTCTACCAGCATCATGGGTATGCCAGCATGCTGATGCAGCAGGTGATTGAGGATTCGCGTGAGCGCGGTCGCAAAGGTCTGGTGCTCACCTGCAAAGACCGACTGGTCGGCTTCTATGAACGATTCGGCTACAAGGATGAAGGTATCTCCGAGTCCACGCATGGCAATGTGATCTGGCATCAAATGCGCCTGACCTTCTGATTCTCTAGGAGAATTTGAAGGGTTTTTCTCGTTGCCTTGGACGTAGAAGTTCGTTTGGGCAGCGGGAACGATTCATCGCTTTGGGTCTCCTCATGGATGGGGGTTGCCCGTTTGAGTGGGCTGATGGGGAGTTGAACAGGGAATGAATTGTCGCGACACGCCGGTGGCCATGGAATGTCGGTCCTCGCTGATGTGGAAATCGGGCGTAATGTGACAGATAAAGGCGTGGTTTAACTGTTTTGCGACACGCCGAGAGGACGCCGACGTTGCAACGTTTTTGGCGTGTTTTTGTATGCCTGATTTGCGTTTGTTTTGGTTTGCGTGTAAGTTATTCACCTGTTGCCGCTCAGCACGGCGGGCCTCCTGGTTCTGATGGTTCGGGGGTTGGCTTGTTGGTGTGGTGGTGGTTTGAGAACTCAAGAGCGTGTTTGTACTACTTCTTTATAGTCAATGATTGCCAGTCCATCATCTG
>NZ_PEBJ01000002.1:565674-638409 GCF_002802915.1 Bifidobacterium felsineum | reverse complement strand
GGGCTGGTGGGGGATGGGTGTGAAAAGCGTTGGAAATATTGGTGTTGTGGGTGATTGTGTTGAATGGTTCGGAGGTATGGTGCGGATGGTGCGGATGGTGCGGCATGCCGCTTAAGGGAGTATATGAAGTCTCGGGGGGGGGTATTTGTTGCCTAAGGTTTCATGGATGGGGCTGATGCAACTATTGCGGGTATTCCCGTATTGTCTATGCCTTGCAGTGCGCAGGCCGTGGGACGCCGGCCCGCCGCAAACGGCGTAAAGCACATAATCCCTCTGGGCAATCTGAATTGCGCCCAGAGGGATTATTGTTGAAATGTTTTAGTCTTGGTTGAACAGTTCTAGGTACCGGCGGGCGGTGAGATTTTTGACGGGGTGTGATTTATTCACGCATGAAGAGGCGTGATGTCATTGCCGGTGAAATAACGCGAATGCGTTATGCGAATTGCATCGAATGAGTCCGAGCCAATCACCGCCAGCTCCCAGTCGCCTAGGTGCTTGCCCATATCCTTACGGAAATCGGGATCGTTTACTGCGTCCAGATATCCATCGGGGCCGGGGTACTCACGAATGATTCTGTCTCCGGTCTTCCGGTTGTACCGGATTACCATGCCCACCATAAGCACCTCCTTCGCTTTCTAATGATTGTATATCGTTGTTAACGATACGGTACACTTCGTCCAGCAGCGTGAGGTCGGGGTCACGAATGTAATCCGCTATTTTTCTCATCATGTCCACAAGACTCTTTGTGGAGATACGACTTGCTGCGGATAGGTCTGAATGGTGAGATTCGTATGCTCCGAAACTGTCAGACAGCTCAAAAAACTGTTTGACAATCTTGGCGGAAATTGTGTCTTGGGGGATTTCTCCGTATCGAATGTTTCTTCCAAGACGATCAGCCAGTGCTTCGAAGGCGTTTGCCCATGCATCCTGCGTAGGGTTCTTACTTGTATTTCTGCAAATATGCCGCGGGGCAATCCGGCAATTACGTGAACTGCGCGATATCCAGAATGCGTATATTTACGCATGTCAGATACCTGATGCTTGGGGAACAGCATCGCAATGCTTTGCGCGAGTTTATCTTGTTGCTCCAATGTCATATCAGCGGTGATGCGTGCGCCAATTATGTCGTGGATGCGAAACAAGGGGGTAGCGTCTTGACGAATGAGCTTATCGCGCAACGTGTCTACCGTTTTAACGCGGAAGGAAATCTCTGGCTGTTCGCCGATGATTGAGTGGTAGTCTATGGTCTTCAGCCGTTCTACAACGCTGACGAGCACATGAGAGTACCACGCATACACGGTTGCATAATCAAGACCGGGTACGGCTTCCCCGCCATGCACGATTTCATTACGCAGAGTCTTGATGCTTGATCCTGTCCAGGGTTTTTCTGGAACTTGGAATATGTCGTCCATTGCAACAGGATAGCAATCATTGACGGTGTCCGCTCTGGGCGAGACTGATGGAGAAGAGAAATTTTAGGGTGGCCCCCTATGCGTGTCGAGGTGGGGATGAACGGGGATGGGGTGTGTGGTGGGTTGGTGGGGGGATGGGTGCGGAAAGCGTTGGGAATATTGGTGTTGTGGGTGATTGTGTTGAATGGTTCGGAGGTATGGCGCGGATGGTACGGCATGCCGCTTAAGGGGGTATATGAAGTCTCGGGGGGGGTATTTGTTGCCTTAGGTTTCATGGATGGGGCTGATGCAACGGCGCATTCCTTATTTCCGTGATGCATGGGGTTGAGGAATTGCGTTGCATCCGCTCCTGGTGCCATGAAGCTCTCGCGGTTCGGTCTGCTGTGCTTGGGCTGGGCCGCCCATGAGATGGGTCGAGGAGAGCGAGTCGCTATGCGCAAGGCAAACAGTTCGGGAACATTATTACGTAAGACGCGCTATTGGTGGCGTGCATTATTGGGCATGGCGCTGGCCGTAGCCATGCTGGCGGCGATGGCGCTGCCGTTACATACTGCATATGCAGTTGACAAAGATGCGGCTAATTGTTCGACTACAACTTTGCCAATAAAAACGAATGGCGATCCGGTAACTTGGACCGAGGTTCGTCAGTATATTGATGATAATTTCACTGGTTCCAAAGTGTTTGCCGACGCGGTGTATAACGCGATATGTACGTCGGGGCAAGATTATAGATATGATTACGATGGTGTGATTCCGCAGACTGCGGCTGATGCCATTAGATATTTTGGCGCATTGGATCCAGAAGATACGAGCGTCACTATTAAAAGTCCTTTGGAGAATAACGCTGTTCTTACTGGCATCGAATTGTTGAATAACACAGGTTTTCTCAACATTAAGGATGTTGGTTCTCATACCAGTTTGGATTTTCTGGAAGACGCATATAAACCCTGGAATCTAGGAGACCAAGATTTAATAAAAGGACCTAGAGTCATTATTTCGCAAATCAATGTATTGAAATTGCCTAAGAATCCTTATGTATTTAACCTGCCTAGAACTCGAGATGGACTTCATGGCTTTAATACGACTAGTTATAGCAGGCTGTCAACGAATGTGCTTCGTCAGCCCGGCATAACAAACGATGTACAGCTGAAGATTGATACCCAACTCACGGGGCGGTCAACGCAGGTGGATTTAGGCTCTGCTACATCGTCTAATGATGCATCTACATCGATTAGTCCTACTGAAGTGCAGCCGACATTCCTGTCTAAGGAGTCGCCTGATTTTAGAGAAAATGTATATATACCAGGAGATCCGACTAAAAAAATAACAGCTCAAGGAAATAAGATTATATTTTCTATTCCGGTTTCCAGCGAAACTGACGGCGCTTATCAAGAGCGTGTTGTATTCGATGATATGTATAAATACTGGGCAAATACTGCTCCGCAAATACAGTCTCCTGACTATTTCTATCGGGTAGATGTCACGTATCTGAATCAGTTGAACGTTGAAGGAGAGAACCTGATTCTATCCGACTTGAAATTCCAGAAGACCGATGATCAAGGCAATGCTTTGGCCGGTGCGAATTTCGCGCTTACAAAGGATAACCAGCCCGCGCAAAAGATCAAGATTGAAAATGGCCAAGTCATGTGGGATTCAAACGGCAATCCCGAGTGGGAGCCAGTCGGCGTTTTGACCTCGGATAAAAATGGTTTGGTTACCGTTCCATATCTCACACCTGGTGACTACACAATTAGAGAGATTTCGGCTCCTGAGGGATACAAACTAGATACAACCCCTCACACTGTGACTGTAAAAGCTAACGCGACATCGGAAATCAAGTGCAATGGGCACAATGTATCAACTCCAGATGCAGTGGCTGCATGCGGCGGTGAAGGCAGTGATGCCAATGTATTGGACAGTAAGGTAGAAGCCACGGCGGGTCTGAAATCTGCATCGAGCTGGTTACTGGCAAATAACTCTACGATGCGTTTGGATTCAGGTCTTCGTGATGTGAATCTGAACAACGGGGCATACGTTAAAAACGATGGGACAGATATCGATCTCGCCGAGTCTGTAGTAAAGGGAGTCGATAACAAAGTACTGCAATCGTTAAATTCCACGGACAACACTGTGAATGTGACGATTACTCCTGTTACTGGAGACAAACAGACGGTATTGAAGAATGTTTCTTTGGAACAGGCTAAAGAGTATGTGAACAATTTAATCAAATCTAATGGCCTGACTGCGGATAATGCGTTGATTGAGGTAAAGCAAGGCCTGAAGGTCTATTACGCGCCTCATGCAGACAATATTATCGACGCGACAATTACAAATAAGAAAACAAACAAGCCCGTGAACGTGTCGTTGGAGGCGCAGAAGCATTTCAAGGATGAGGCTGGTGTCGATCAGGCCATTGCGAACGGTCGGTTTGTGTTTGCGCTGACTCCGGGGAACGCGAATGCGAAGCTGCTGGCTTCGAATGCGTTGGATGCTTCGGTCGGTACGGATGGCAAGGCGACGTGGAGTCTGCCTTCCATTACCGCTGATGTCTTCTCCAAGGCCACGAAGAACGATAAGGGTGTTGCATCGTTCAACTTCACTGCCAGTGAGGTCGCGGGGTCGGATGCGGATGTGAAATACGACACGACCGAGATTCCGGTTCGTTTGGATGTGTCTGAGGCGAAAAACGGTGCCGACGGGGGCTTGAAGGTTGAGGTGTTCGTCAAGAACAAGTCCGTAGGTTCCGCGACCAGTGGCAAGGATACCGCCACATTGAAGGTGCCGGTCAAAGATTCGGGCATAGCATTCACCAATACGGTTGTGCCACAGGTGGTCAAGAGCCTGTTTAGCTTCGTCAAGCGTGACGGCGACAGCGGCACGGTGCTTTCCGGCGCGAAGTTCCGTCTGTTCCAGTGCACGGCCGGCGCGGACAAGTGCGGCACTGACCTCATCGATCCGGACGATCCCGGCTCCGAGTGGAAGAAAGTCGGAGACGACACGACCAGTGGCGACAACGGCATGGTCTCGTTCGATGTGGAGAAGCCCGGCGAATACCGCTTGGTGGAAATCCAGGCTCCTGCCGGCTACCAGAAGCCGACCGGGCAGTGGAGAGTCACCTACGGGAAGGACGATACGAAGCCGACGATTACCGCTATTGGTGAAGTGCCTGCCTTCTGCGACCCGAACAGCGATCAATGCCCGGGAGACAAGTCCTCATCATCTGTTTCCACGGCTTCGGTGATGCCCGCCGCGGCTCAGACGCCGCTCGTGCTGCCGAACAACAAGGTGATCGACGTGCCGTCCACCGGCGGCCGCGGTCTGATGCTCTTCTCGCTGGCCGGCTTCGGTCTGCTGCTGGCGGGTGTGACTGTGTTGTCCATCGAAGCAAGGAGGCGCGGTTAATAGAAAGAACCGCGGCGAAGCCGCAAACACAAACGTCCAATCAATGTCCAAACAGTTGTTGAACAGATAAGGAGAAGAGATTATGTCTCGTTCAATAAGGAAAAGCTGGGCCGCCATCGTGGCGGTGCTGGCCATGGTAGTAGGCCTGCTGGGGTTCGTCTCCCCGGCGCAGGCGGCTGACGTGACGCCGCAGTCCACGGGTTCGATTACCGTCTCCGCGGTGGAGCAGGGCGCCACCGTGCACGCCTACAAGGTGATCGACATCACCTGGGACGGCACGAACAACCCGACCTACAAGTGGGTTAATCAGGTTGCTACTTGGCTGCAGAGCCAGAACGACTACAAGGGCTACGTGGGTGCCAACAATGCGGTGACTGACGCCTATCTGAATGAGGACGCGGCCAAGTTGAAGACGTTCTACAAGCGTGTGGCCGACCAGTTCAAGGATGCGAACGCGCTGACCGAAGCCGGTTCCGCTGCTGCTACCGGTGGCACTGCCGGCAAGGCTGACGCCACCGCAACAATCAGCAACCTTGGCTTCGGCTCCTACCTCACCGAGGTGACCGGCGGCAAGCGCGACTACCAGCAGAACGTGCTCAACGTGTACCCGAAGTACAATGACGGTACCAAGAAGTGGGAGCTGATTGAAGGCAACGCTGACGCCAAGAGCACCGTTGCCAATATCGACAAGTCCATCAACGAAGATACCAACGATCACGTGTCCGGCAAGGGTGAAGTGAACGCTGACCCCGGCTACGGCGCTGATTCCGAAGCCATCGGCAAGGACGTGCGCTTCGACTTGCGTTCCGACGTGCCGGATCTCTCCACCGGTCTTCAGCCCAAGTTCTTCATGGCTGATACCTTGAGCGACGGTCTGACCCTGAAGCCAAGCACCATTGAGGTGTACGGCGTGGACAGCAACGATAAGGAAGCCAAGCTCACCGCCAACACCGATTACACGCTGACCACCAATAATGCCACGAGCCCTGATGACAACACGACTTCCGTGTCCTTCACCATTGACTACGTTTACAACCAGGTGAAGGGTTACGCGAAGGTGCACGTGAAGTACTACGCCACCGTGAACAAGGATGCCGTAATCGGACCGACTACGCCCGGCAACACCAACACGCTGGACGTACTGTGGACCCACAACCCGACCGACGGTTGGCACAAGGAAACCGACAAGGTGAAGGTGTACACCTACGGCCTGAAGGTCGTGAAGCACGGCGAGAACAACCAGCCCATCTCCGGCGCCGAATTCGCGCTCTCCGACAAGGGTTCCACCGCCTACTTCGAGGTGGTCAAGGAATCCGATGGTGTGTACCGCCGCGCCACCGACACTGATGCCGCTGCTAATAAGACCACCACGCTGGCCGTGGACTCCAAGGGCAACCTGACCATCAAGGGTCTTGACGAAGGTGATTACGACCTCACCGAAACCAAGGCTCCGGAAGGCTACGTGAAGCTCACCAGCCCGAAGTCGTTCACCATCGACGACGAGACCGGCAGCCCCACCGTGGAGCACAATGGTCACGTCAAGGATGAGAGCACAACTCTTCCGGGCTACTACCCGTTGACGGTGACCAACTCCAAGACGCCGGAAATGCCGACCACCGGTAGCGTGGGCACGCTCGTGTTCGCCGTGGCTGGCGTGCTGCTGGTCGCAGGCGGCCTGCTGCTCGCCCTGACCCGCAAGCGTTCCTGACGCCAATCAATACCTCCCCTGATGGGGTGCCAGAGTTCTGATCCCCAATACCTCCGGCCCCTGTCAGGGGACCCTTTCACTTCGGCTCCCCATATCGGGGAGCCTTATTCATACATAGGAGACATTCATGGGTGCACATACGCGGCGCAAATCATGGCGGGACAGGCTCACCAGCCTGCTGGCCGCAATACTCGTCATCGCAGGCGTCAGCGTAGCCGCCTACCCAAGCGTGGCGGACTGGCTGGCGGACGGCCAGCATGCCACGGTCATCAACTCCTATCAAGGCAAAGTGAACGCGCTCGACCAGGCCGAACGAGACAAGCAGATGGCCGAGGCCCGCAAATACAACGAAAGTCTGGCCGGAGACCCGGTCCATGATCCGTTCATTCCCGGTAGCGGCTACGCATTGCCGGAAAACTACACCAGCGTGCTGAACCCAGACGGCGATGGCGTGATGGGATACCTCACCATCAAGAAAATCGACGTGTACCTGCCCATCTACCACGGCACCAGCGAAGATATTCTCGACAAAGGCGTGGGGCACATGCGCCAAACCGCGCTGCCCATCGGCGGCACCGACCGCCGGCCCGTGTTGACCGGGCATCGAGGCCTGCCCAATGCGGAACTCTTCACCCGATTGGATGAACTCGACAAAGGAGACGTGTTCACCATCGACGTTCTGGGCAAGACCCTTGCCTACAAAGTGGTGGAAATCAAGACCGTGCTACCCAGCGAACTCGAGGAACTGCGTGCCGTCAAAGGTCGCGATCTGGTCACCCTACTCACCTGCACACCCTACGGCGTGAACACGCATCGACTCCTAGTCACCGGGGAGCGCACCACGCTCGCCGAAGCCAACAAGCCTCAGGAACAGACCATTAGCATCGTGCCGCGAGGCCGCTGGCTGCGCCGAGCCATCGTCGCCGGCGTAGTGGTGGTGGCGGCCACCGCCGTCACCTTCGTCTATACCAAGCGCAAGCCCCGGCGCTGATAGCTGTTTCGGCATTCGCCATACGTAGTTGTTGGGTTGGGTGTGCATGTCCCGACCGTAGACTTGGCCGAACGGCCTTGAGTGTGTCGGGGCGTGTACACCCAACCCAACAACGTCAACTGCTATGAATTCAGCTCCACAGGGCCACAATCACCATGTAGATGGCCACCATATGGCAGGCGTATCCGGCAACGGTGCCGCAGTGGAAAATCTCATGGAAGCCGAAGATGCGCGGCCAGGGATCCGGCTTGCGCAGCGCGTAGACAATAGCGCCCAGAATGTAGCAGGCGCCGCCGGCGCACAGCAGAATCACCACGGCAGGGCCCGCATACGGGGACTTCCAGAACAGCATCATGAACGCCAGGCCATAGATGCCGAAGATGATGTACACCACGGTGTAGAGCCAGCGTGGAGCATTGATCCAGATCACATGGATGATTAGCGCGATCAGCGTGCATGACCACATTGAAATGATGATGAAGTTGCGCCAGAACGGCTCCAAGGCGAACGAAACCGGCGTATAGGTGCCTGCGATGAGCAGGAAGATGTTCACATGGTCGATGCGGCGCAGCACATCGGTGACATGCGGGCTCCAATCGCCCAGATGGTAGCAGGCGGAGTTCGTGAACAGGATTAGCGAGGCGGTCATGAACACGGCGCATGCCCATTTGAGGCCAGCGCCTTGGGCCAGGCAGATCAGCACGATGCCGGCGGCAAGGGACAGGGGAGAGGCCACCGCGTGAATCCATCCGCGCATGGCTGGCTTCGGGCGGCCGTGCACATCCAGTCGAATCTTGCGCGCCACCTCGGCCGGGGCGATGCCTTCGATTTTGAGCGCCCTATCTTCCGCCTTGGCGAGCTTCCTACGAGCCTTCTCCTCGGCTTTGGCGCGAATGGCTTCGGCCTTGAACTGGGCCTTGGCGCGCACTGCGTCCGCCTTGGCCTGCAGGGCCTCCTCGCGTGCCTTGATGGCCGCGGCGCGTTTCTCCGCTACCGCCGGATCCACGGGCTTCACCGGTTTCGCTGGCTCTGCGGTTGTGCCTTCGTTGTGTTCCTGCGCCATATATGCCCCCAACGCTATTCGAGTGGCGAACGTCATTGCTTACGTTACCGTAACCTACGTTAACGTAAGTTTGCATATTGTCAATACCAACCCGCCATTTGGATCGGACTATGACCTAAGTCTATTCCTCCTATTCCTCTTTCAGCAGTGTCGGTCGGTCAAGCCCGGGGGAAGGCAATCGGTTGCGTATGATGGTAGACATGGCTGATTTTTCACATATTCTTGCGACCCGTCCGGATTTCGACGACGACGACCGTGAATGGCTGCATCATCTTGTGGCCGATTGGCAGGTGGTTGCCGATCTGAGTTTCGCCGATCTGCTGCTGCTGGTGCAGAACGGCGATGGGAAGTATGTGGTCGCCGAACAATGCCGTCCATCAACGGTGATGACGCTGCGCGGCGAGGATGTGGTGGGCGACGTGATGCCCGACGACATGACCGGCGAACTGGACGCCGCCATGCAGTCCAGCGTGGTGTTCCGCTCCACCGTGCTCAGGTCCGTGGGTAAGGCCACCGTGTGCAACGTGTACGCTCCGGTGCGCCACAACGGCAAGACGCTGGGCCTGGTGGTTCGCGAGACCAATATGGCCACCCGCGAATCCAACGGCCGCTACGAATCGGAGAGCATCAACGCCGGCAAGCAGCTTTATGAGATGATTCCGCGCGGACAGTTTCCGTACAAGGACTCCGTGATGAGCCAGCGCCACATCGCACGCGTGGCCGACGGTTTCATCATCCTGACCATCGACGGCGTGGTGCGCTATGCGTCTCCCAACGCCATCAGCTGCTTCAGGCGTCTGGGTCTGCTGAACACCATGCCCGGCCAATACCTGAGCGAACTGGGCACACAGCTGCTCAAGGAGAACGATCCGGTTCCCGAGACCCTGCCGCTGGTGCTTGCCGGCAAGGCCGCCGTGGACTCCGAGCTCAACGCCAATCGTTCCGCGGTGTCGATGCGCTCGCTGCCGCTGTTCGACAACAACGGACGCGTCGGTGCCATCATCCTGTGCCGTGACGTCACCGAGCTGCGTCGCCGTGAAAAGGAACTGCAGACCAAGAATGCCACGATTTCCGAGATCCACCATCGTGTGAAGAACAACCTGCAGGCCGTCTCCGCATTGCTGAGGTTGCAGGCGCGCAAGACCAAGTCCGAAGAGGTCAAGAAGGAGCTGCAGGAGGCGCAGCGCCGCGTGCAGACCATCGCCATGGTGCATGAAGGCCTGAGCCAGACCGCCGATGAGATCGTGGACTTCGACAAGGTGATTTCGAACCTGCTGCGCATGGCGGTCGACCTGGCCACGATGAAGGACCAGCAGATCAACGTGAACTTCATGGGCAAGTTCGGCATGATGCCGGCCCAGGATGCCACGCCGCTTTCCCTGGTGCTGACCGAGCTCATCACCAACTCGGTGGAGCATGGTTTCGAAGGCCGTAAGGAAGGCAACATCACCATTTCCGTGGGACGTTCCGGCCCCAACCTCAACGTGGTGGTGGAGGACGACGGCACGGGCCTCGGCTCCGAGGAGCACGGCGGTATGGCGCGATCCTCCGGTTCGGGCTTGGGCACGCAGATCATCAACACGTTCGTGACCAACGATTTCGGTGGCTCGGTGCACTGGGAGCCTCGCCGCGAGGGCGGCACCCGCGTGGTGCTCGACATGAAGCTGCGCGCCGCGCAAGAGGAATAGTTGGCTCCCACCTCTTTGATGGGAACCAATCCCACAACAAAAGAACCCTCCCGCTTAGGAGGGTTCTTGCATAAGCGATAATAAACTCGCGACTATCAGATCTGCATCTGCATGGCCTGCGAACGGCGGGCGCGCATGGCGCGGCGCTTCAGCGCACGACGCTCATCCTCGCTCAGGCCACCCCATACGCCGTAATCCTGATTGGTATCCAATGCGCACTTCAGGCAAGCATCAATCACCTTGCAGGTACGGCACACGGCCTTGGCCTCTTCAATCTGCTGGTATGCGGCACCGGTGTTGCCCACCGGGAAGAACAGTTCCGGATCCTTATCGCGACATGCGGCCTTGGCTCGCCAATCAAAAGCGCTGCTCATTGCTTGCCTCCCTTAAAAGCCACGTGGCTGTTGATATTCCTTGATTCCTACACTAGGAAACCACGAACCGTGTTCATTTTCAAGAGGTTTCACTGAGAAAATAGTGCGTATTTCATGATGCGCATTGCATGAGTTGCGCTGAAACGCCGGTGATGAGCACCGCGCGCCCAGGAGTGTCGAAATCATTGGCCGTCAGCGATGCCAATAGGGCCGAGGGAATCCCCGCCATCAGATCAGCCGTTTTCTCGCCGGAGGGAAACACGATTCTGGTGGAGCAATGCTCGGGAACACGCACATGCCGCATTGACGAGACGGCGAACACCACGCTGATGGCTGGATTGGCAAGGGCCTGTCTGAAGTTGATGGCCTGCTCGTCGGCAAGAAATGGTTCGAAGAGATCGTCGGCGTCATCCACCAGCCAGATCTGCCGCGGAGGCGATGGGGCGGTATCCAGGCGTATGGCTCGCGCGGGAGCATGAACGGTTTGCGTATGCCGAATGCCATGCATCGACCGGCTGATACGCAGCAGCGCGCCATCCATGGCGCTGACCTGCTTGGCGATGATTTCCAATATGGTGCTTTTACCGCGGCCATGGCCACCAATCACCCCTATGTTGCCGAGAGTCACATCCATATGTGCATCATGCAACGTGATGCCATCGTCGGCGACGCCGATCCAGACGCCTGCAAGATCGCGGCCTGATGGCCCGGGTTGCCGAACCGCCGTGGGCAGGGGAGCGGAGAACAATGGCGAGGCGGGCTCCATGGCCATGAAACGGGCGGCATACGCGATATTGCGGCTCATGCCGGCGATATCGCCGATAGGGGAGCAACGCAGCGCCCGCACCTGCTCGCCGTCGTTGCAATATGCGGCGCCGGGCATCGCCGGGCTGATGCGCGCGGCGCGGCCATCGCCCAGCAATTCGGCCGACTGCAATTCATCGCGCACACGCAGGCAGATGTTCAACGCCATGTTCGCCTTCATATCGGTGTCGACCTGCCCCATCGGATTCTGCGTGCAGGCGATGAGATGCATGCCGAGCGAACGGCCGAGCGAGGCGATTCGCACCAGACGGTTGATGTAATCCGGCAATTGGTCTTTGAGTGCATGGAACTCGTCGATGACCACGACCAGACGAGGCGGAGGAGAGGGAAGATCGTCGATGTATGCGGTGCGATGCTCGGCGGTGAGCCATTCCCGGCGGGTCAGTTCCGCTTCCAAGGCGCGCAGCGCACGGGATGCGTGCGCCAGATTCAGGTCGGATACGCTGCCTGCGCAGTGAGGCAGCCGCTCCAAGTCATGGAAGGCCGAGCCGCCTTTGAAATCCAGAAACACGAAATGCAGGCGGTCGGGACCGTTGCACGCGGCAAGGGCCAGACACCAGCTTTGCAGCAACACCGACTTGCCGGAACCAGTCGTTCCCGCCACCAATGCATGCGGCCCATGCCTGCGCAGGTCCACGGTGAACGGGCTGCGATCCGCCGTCATGCCGATCGGCACTTCCCATTGTGCGGTGCTGGACCAATGTGCGACGATGGTCCGCCATGCCAGTGGATCAACATGCAGGAGCTCCTCCAACTGCATGGTGGCGATGCCCCGGAACGCCTCAATATCCGGTTGCTTGCTTCCGTTGCCAGCGGCAAGGCCCGCGGCTTGGGCGTGTGCTCCGAGCGGGCTGGTAGAGGTCCGTGCGGGCATTGCGTCTCCGTCCGCCGGCTTCATGCCCGGCAATGAGACCAGCACCGAAGCCAGACAGCCCACCGCTCCGGGCAGTATCATCAACGCGTACAGCCATTGACCTTGCGCAGCCATGATCGCCATCATCATGAGCTGTGCCACTAACGGTGCCGACATGGCGAATGTCATCATCCGTGCGCGCCATTGCGCGGAAGCATGGAATCGGTGCCTGCGGGCTCGCCTGTTCCGTGATTTCGCGTTGCGATGCGTGCTGTCCTTGTGCTGCGGTGTTGCCATAGGACCAGCGTGAAGGAAAGCGCATATGGTTCGCAAGCCGAAACGGGGTATGTGGTTCTAGCTTATGAAGTTATCCACATGCCTCACACTCATAAAGGCATGTGGACCATAGGAGCGAAGGTGCAAAAGACGGTCAGCCTTCAGCCAACGTGCCTACCACGCCTGTGACGTGGGTGCCGGCAGCCAGCTGATTGAACAGTTCGGTGTTCTTCTGATCGTCGAGCAGTACCGAAGAGCCTACTCCATCAACGTAATAATTCGGGTCGGACCAATACACGCTGCCGGAAATGCCCTTGGAGCCGGTGGCATCCTTGAACGCAAGCGCCATATCGAGCAGCGACATCGGGGATGCCTTCTCATCAACGGACAATGCGCTCAAACTGGCCTCGCCCACCGCCATGACTTTCTTGGGGTTCATCAGCGTCTCCTTGCTCGAGGCCTTCTTCACCACGGCGGCGATCACCTGACGCTGGCGCTCGTTGCGGCCGAAATCACCATTGGCGTCGGAATAACGCATACGGGAGAACGCCAGTGCAACGCTGCCATTGGCATCATGGCAGCCTGCCTGCCAGTTCAAGCCGGAATATACGTCATTCACATCCTGGTCGTAGCATAATTGCACGCCACCCAAAGCATCAACCACCTGCTCCAGGCCGCCGAACTTGATCTGCGCCACATGATCGATTTTCTGGCCCGTGATGTCCTCGATCTGCTGCACCAGTACCTTCCTGCCCAATAGTTGGGCTACGGCGTTGATTTTCATGTACTGGCCGTCGATCTGCCGCAACGAGTCACGTGGAATCGAGATCAGCGAGCTGGGGCCGCTCTTGGGCTTGGTGAGCACCAGAATCGTGTCCGTGCGGAAACCGGTGACATCGCTGTTTGGGTCATCTCGCTCATCGGAGCCGAGAATCAGCCAGGTGGAGGCCGGGGTGTCGGCCGCGCTGGTGAGCCAATCAGCCTTATTCAATCGGCTGTTCACCCAACCCCAGGCGCCGAAGACGGATAGCACCAGCAGAGCGGCCACCACGGCGAATGCGCATGCTGCGATTTTGCCTGCGCTCAGGCGCTTGGCATGCGATTGCGCCACTGCGGCGGGTGCGGTGCCTCGGTTCGAGGTCAGGCCGGAAGTAATGCCATGCTGCGGCCGAAGCACAGATGCGGCCTCGGCGGAAGACTGGCGAACCGCATTGCGTGAAGAACCTGAAGAACGTCGTGCCTGAGCCGGCGCCATGCTCTTCGGAGCCGTGCCCTGCCCGGAAGAGGCGGATGAACGGCGTCTTGCGGCGTTGGGGGAAAAGGCCGGAGGCGTTGCCGGCGCGCTCGCCGCGGATGAACGGCGCGATGCGGGAGGGGCGAATGATGCGGGAACATCCTGATCCGCCGCGTTCACGGAGCGATGCGGCCGGTATTGCGGCACCGATGAGCGTGCGGCGTTCACCGCGGACGAAGGTATTTGTGCGGAGGGTCTGGTGCGACGGTTTGCCGGAGGAGCGAAGCTAGGCGGATTGATGTGCTGATCCGCTTCACCTGATTCCTGCGTCATGCAAAATCCTCCTGATGTCGTCACGTGTCTGAATGACACTTTGGCACAGCGTCTGCTGGCGATGGCTGGGCTGTGTTGTTCCTACGCAGGAACGGCACATACTCGCTGGTCCAAGGCTTGATCAAGAGCCGCATGCCGCCGAGACGTGCCGGTGCAATGCCTGCAACATCACACAAGACAGATGCTCTTATAGCACAATCTTTGGTAAAAGGAGGTATTGACACGAGAAGTAATTTGACAAACTCCAAGTAGCATGTGTGTAATTTAGGCGTATGAAAAAGCTCAAAGGCAAGGAGGATCGCATGTGGGGTGTGATCGATGATTCCGCCGAAGAGCCATTGCAGGAGTTATGGGGACTGTTCCACCCAGATGGTGATGTGTCGTGGCAGCATAAGGCGCTGTGCGCACAAACCGATCCGGAAGCCTTCTTCCCGGAAAAAGGTGGCTCCACGCGAGATGCCAAGCGTGTATGCGCCAAGTGCGAGGTGCGTGAACAATGCCTGAAATGGGCCATAGACCATGATGAACGTTTCGGCATTTGGGGCGGCATGAGCGAGCGCGAGCGTCGCCGTTACAAGAAGGAGCACAGGGAACAGGCGTAACCGGCATGGTACGTAGTGCAGGTGGCGAATCGTGTGCATACACAACCCCTTCAAGGTTCATGCGTACACTGGGAGTTTATGAGTTCAACAGCGAATAACGATATCCATAATGCATTGGCCAACGCCATGGCTGCGCGGCCTTACACGCATCGGCAGGATGTGGATGCCGGGGTGGCGGCCGTGATCACTGTTGAAGATGACACACGATTCCTTGAACCTACATTGCATGCGGTGCTGACGCAAAGCATCTTGCCCGGCGTGATAGTGATCGCCGATGCATCAGGGCACACCAGCCAATCGGTGAAAACCTCGTTCGAGGTCATTCCCTCGCCCTCCGGCCCGGTGCTGCAGGTGCCTCAGGCCAAACAGGTCAGCATCCAGATCGTGCGGGCCAAGGGGGCGCGTTCCTTCGGCGATGCCGTGACCAAGGCATTGAACAACGCTGAACTCAACGCTTCCACCAGGGCGTTCTGGCTATTGCACGACGACTCCCGTCCGTCGGATTCCCTGTGCCTGGAACGTTTGCTGGAGGCATGGCGCAATGCCCCCGGCGCCAGCATCCTGGGGTGCAAGCAGTGCGATTGGGAAGGCGAACAGTTGCACGAGGTCGGCATGTATGCCGGCAGGCATGCCGTCCATTCCCTGGTTGTCGACGGAGAGCCGGATCAGGAGCAATATGATGGCCGGCAGGACGTATTCGCGGTCTCCCTTGCCGGTGCGTTGATCTCATTCGATGAATTCAAACGTCTCAAGCTCAACCCATGGATGACCACCTACAGCGAATCCGTGGATTTCTGCCGGCGCGTATGCCTCAATGGCGGGCGAGTGGTTGTGGTGCCTAAAGCGGAGATCTCCCATCGCCGGGCCCGCTATGAGGGCATTCGCAGCCATAACGGCGAAGCGCTGGAGCATGAACACGCCAGAAGCGCCGCCATGAGCATTGCGCGTTCACAGCAGCGGTACTTCTATACCGATATCCATATGTCCGTATGGGTCGTGACATGGCTGTGGCGTTTGATCCGCAGTTTCGGCATGACCTTCGCCCTGCTGTTCCACAAACAGCCCTACCAGGCATTGATTCAGCTATGCCTGCCTTGGCTGGCGTTGACCTCCATCCCCAGGGCGATGAGTTCCCGCCGTCTTGTGGCGCGTCAAAGCAAGGTCCCGCTTTCCTCGCTTCAGGTGCTGTCCGCCGACCGGCAGCAGATCCGCCAATTCCATGAACGGCGTGAGGCATTCCGCGCCCAGCAGGGGATCGTGTTGCTGAGCCCCCTGGAGCGCGCCCACCTGCGTAAGCGTCTGATTCGTCGATGGGTGGCGGCGTTGTGCATGGCATTGGCCGCGTTCCTGGCCATAGCATTGCTGTATTGGCCGGTATTCAAGAGCGTGTTCTCGGGCGGCTCGCTGTATTCGAATCAGCTGCTGCCTACCGGTGCAAGTTTCAATCAACTGGTTCAATCCGCCACCACGCTCTGGGTCTTCGGATCCGGCACGGGCATTCCGGCTCCGCCTACGCCATGGCTGATGGTGCTGATGGTGTCCTCGCTGGCCACATTGGGCCATGTGAGCGTCGCTCTGGCATTGATTCTGTTTGCGGCAGCTCCCTTAAGCGCATTGTCGTTCTGGGCCCTTGCCGGCATCTTCACCCGTTCCGATGTGGTGCGTGTGCTGGGCGGCCTGTTATGGGCATCCACCGGTATGATGTTCGGCTGGTATGCACAGGCGAATCTGCCCATGCTGACGGTTCTGGTGTTCATGCCCGCCGCGTTCGCCTTCGTGTTCCGCGCCGTAGGCATGTATCACACGGAGGATCCGTTGAAGCCGCGCACCTCGGTGCAGGCCGCGGCCATCTCCTCACTGTGCTTCATCCCAGTGGTGGCCGCCGAGCCGCAGTTGCTGCTCGCTTTGATTGTGGCTTTCCTCGCCTTCCTGATGTTCGTGAGGCGCAAGCGCTCCGCGCTGCTGCTGATTCCCGTGCCTGCGGCCTTCACCGTGGCGCCTACGCTGGTCAACGCCGTCCGTTACGGGAGCGAAGGCGCATGGAGGCAGCTCTTCGGCGACATCATGGTGCCATCCACGGCGACCAACGGGTCGCCGGCCGCACTCAGTCTGTTTGAATCCACGAAGCGTGCGTTGGGCTGGGATCCGGCATCCATGCACGCAGTGGACATCGCGCTCGCCGTGCTGCTGGCGATCTTCACGGTTCTGGCGATAGTCTCACTGGTGCTGCCGTTCGCACTGCGCGCCTCACGTCTGATGTGGGTGCTGATCGTCTGCGGAGCGGTGCTGTCCATAGTGTCCGGCCGTGTGGCCATCGCCGTCGACTCCGGCGGAGTCATCGCGGGTTCGGCGCAACCGGGCAATCTGCTGATGATCATGGGCTTCCTCGCGTGCACCTGTCTGGTCGCCGGTGGGGCGGTGAAACGCTTCCACCCGTTGCATATCTCCGCCTCGCAGATTTCGAACGCGAACCAATCCGCCGCCGAGCGCACCCAACGGCTGATCGTCTCCGGCCGTGTCGTTCTGGCCTGCGTACTGGCGGTTTGCATCGCGATTCAATGCTGGTATGGGCTGGACCGCCATCGTGATGAAGGCCTGTCGGTCTCCGATGCCGGCCTTCCGATGGTCACCACGGATTATCTCGCATCGGGCGCGGACCATCGCGTCTTGGCGCTCAGCGCGCAGACCCGTAACGCAGTCGACTATTCGGTGATGCGCACCTCCCGCGGCGATCTGATTGACAGTTCTCCGATTGCGCGTGTCCGTTTGTTGAACGGCGAGCACTACGAGATCGATCAGAAGCTCGCTCGAGCCGCCGCATCGCTGCTGTCCAACCCGGACGAACAAGCCATAACGGATATCAGCAATCTTGGATTCGGCGGCATCTATGTCGTCTCCAACGGTCAGGCCAGCACCGCGGGCTCTCCCTATGAGCAGTTGAGCGCCAACATCGCCGCCTCCAATGGCACGCAATCCTTGGTCTCCACGGATGAGGGAAGCTACTACCGTCTCACCCTGCAGAACGTGGATGAACAGAATGTGGATACCTCATGGCAGCAGCGCACGCAGCAGAGCGCATGGCGATACGCTTGGCTGGCCTGCTTGTCGGTCATCATGGTCTTCTATTGCCTGGTCGCCGTGCCGCGCAGGAAACTGACCGACGGATTGGAGGAGGAAGCATGAGCAAGCACATTACCGCCGGGGCAAGGCGCGTGACCAATATCGTGCTCGGCGCCATCACCACCGTTATTCTTGTGGCGGCATTGGTGGCGTTGTTCATCATTCCCGGCCCGCAATCCTGGACGGACTCCGTGGCCACCACCGATGACGCCATGGACCAGACCGTGAGCCCCACGCAGGCTCAAACCTATTGCCCAGCCCCGATGGGTTTGGTGGACACCGGCACCTATGGCGATAGCGAGTTTCAGGTCTCCACCGGCAATCTGAGCACCAAAGCCCGGTATGCTTCGTTCGGTTCGGTATACAGCTCCACGGTTTCCGCACTGGGGCAGGAGGCAAGCTCCAGCGATCTCACCCTGAAGGACAACGATTTGACGGATGACGCCGATGTGAAAACCGGTGAGCAGGATGTCGATTCCTCCCGTTTGATGGACACCCGCATGCTGCAGGCCTCCGCCGGAACCGGCAGCGTGGGGTCGATCGCCTCATGGGCCGATACCGGCGACCTCAAAGGTGTCTCCGCGGCATCCTGCGTGGCCACCGCTCTGAGCCAGTCATTCCTCCTTGCAGGGAGTGCAACCGGCACCACGCAGCAGCTGATCGTGGCCAATCCTTCGACCAAGCCGACCACTGTCGACCTGTCGATCTGGGGTTCGAAGCAGTCCGGGAAGATGGCGCTGTCCACGCAGTCCTCGCTCACCATCCCCGCCGAAGGCGAATCCTCATTGGACCTGGCTGCCTCGGTGTCCGACCAGGATGGGTTGTTCGTCACGGTTTCCAGCAAGGAAACGCCTATTGCCGCCGTGGTGCGCACCGTGGTGATGGACGGTCTCACCTCCAAGGGATCGGATTTCGCCCTGCCGTTGGCAGCTTCCTCAAATACGTCGGTAGTTCCCTCGGTCAATGATTCCGATGCCGTCACCGCATATCTGTTCGCACGTTCCGATACCAATACGGAACTGTCCTGGATTACCTCGCACGGTTTGGTCCATGCCAAGGACGTTGCGATCAAGGCCGGCCAAGTGCAGGTCGTCGACCTGGGATCGGCACCCAAGGAGGCCCTCGGCGTGATGTCCACCGCTGAAGACAAGCTTTCGCTCAGCGTCAAGGCAAGCCGTTCAGGAGACGATCAGCAGGCTGATTTCGCGTTGATGAACGCCGCCGCTCCGGCCCAGTTCTCCGCGATGAGCGTTCCCGATGATGTAGCTGGCACTATCACTGTGGCCAATGCGTCCAATGCCGAGCAGCATATTACGATTCATGGTTTCGACGCCCAAGGCAATGCTGTGGCCAGCAAAGACATCACGCTCGGCGCCAACGCGGCCCAGAGCATCGCCGCCAAGGATTTCAATGAGGATGACGCCCAAGCCAGCATCTTCATGATGGAGGATGAATCAGGCAAGGTCGGTTGGAGTATTCGGCTTACGCACGACAATCTCGGTGACGGCAAGGTTGCTGGGCTCGCATCCGTCGAGTCCGTCTCCCTGATGCCGGCGACCGCTCACGTATGGGCGCGCAGCAATGCGGCAATCGTGCGCTGACCGGTAATCACATCCCCCAATCCGGATCGATTTCCTCAGGACGCCTGCCATAGAGCTCGGCTACGCGTGAGACCACTTCATCACGTATGGCAAGCTGCAGCTCCAATTTGGTTGGCGCCTCGGTCTGCATCGGCAAACGATACAACACCACACGTGCGGGGATGCCATGGGATGCCGGGAAGCATTGCGACGTCATGTTCGGCTCGGTCTGCCACGGTACCGGATCCGAGGGCGGCACATCCTCCACGGCGAATTGCAATGGTCGGATCAATTCCGGCCAGGCGTCGTTGAGCCTGCGTATCTGTGCGGCCACCATATCATCGAACATGCCGGTGCGCGTACGGTACCGTGGCATACGAATACCGAACATGGGGGTGCGTGTGCCCCTGCCATGACGGTTCCTGTAGACTCTGGCGTTCCATGGTGGTTGAAGCATGTCTCCCACCATAGGCCAAGGCGAAGGCAATATGCGCTAGGATTGGTGCATTGGGTTGCTATCTCGTCAGCGAGGAGGACACTGCGGATGGTGGTGCAATCGTGGACCGAACTTGATTTGGATGAGCTGTGCGGCAAAGCCTGCTTGTTCGGCTTTGACCTAGACAACACGCTGGCCAGTTCCAAGCAGCCAATGAAGCCTGCGATGATTGAGCGGTTCAGCGAACTGACCACGCGCATACCGGTGGCGTTGATTTCCGGCGGCAGCATGGCAGTGGTCACGATGCAGGTGCTTGACGTGTTGAATGATCATGCTGCAAGAGGCAATCTGCACGTCATGCCCACCTCCGGTTCCAGATACTACCGGTGGCAACATGGCCAATGGACGCTGATCTATGCCCACGATCTGGATAAGCCCACGGTCGAGGCCATCGAATCCAGTCTGGAACGGCATGCCAAGGCGCTTGGTTTGTGGGAGCCTGAAGTATGGGGTCCCCGCATCGAAAACCGTGGCAGTCAGATCACCTTCTCCGCATTGGGGCAATACGCTCCGGTGGCCGTCAAACAGCATTGGGACCCGGATGATAGCAAGAAGCACGCGTTGGCCGCGCGGGTCAGCCGGGATTTCCCTGATCTGAGGGTACGAACCGGCGGATACTCCAGTGTGGATGTCAGCAAGCATGGCATCGACAAGGCCTATGCCGTGCGCAAGCTTGCCGAACTGTTGGGGCTTTCGGTGGAACATATCGCCTTTGTAGGCGATCGCATGACTCCCGGCGGCAATGATTATCCGGCGGTGGAAGCCGGTGCCATGGGAATCAAAGTGAATGATCCCGCTGATGCCCTGGGCCTTATGGATGCTTTGTTGCAACGCATCGCAAAGCATCCTGATTCGCTTGATGATTCGCTTGCCGATCAGTGAAGATTCGGTTCGAACGGGGAGGGCATGATGATGCCGCGAATATCCGGTGCGTTGCAGCTGGCGTCCCGCGCATGGCGAATGACTCGAGACGTGCTGTTTCCCCGAGGATGTGCCGGGTGCGATGCGCCTGACGCCGTGTTGTGCGAACAGTGCGCCGGGCGTTTTGACCAATGCCGCCATCGCGCGCTTGAATCCGCCGGCAATGGCGCGGACAGCGAAACCCCTGTATCCGTATGGTCTGCCGCCGCCTATCAATCAGTCGCCAGACATGCGATTCTGGCTTGGAAGGACCATGATGATGTGGAACTCGATGCGGTGTTCGGCTCCATCATGCACACGCTGGGGCGTCGTTCACCTTTGGTGCCTTTGTGCGCGGGAAGGACGGTGATGGTGGTCCCTGCGCCCTCATCTCCATCGTCGATGAGGCGGCGAGGACGTTGGCACACATTGCCATTGGCCGAAGCGGTGGCGGTGGGTTTGCGTGAGCGGGGAATCGATGCCGTTGCCGCTCCAATGCTGGTGAGCACGGCATCGGGAGGCCGCTCGGTGCAGCAAATATCATCCGCCCAGCGGGCGCAACGCATAGGTGGCCATATCGCCGTTGCCAGAGGCATGATATGCCAAGGCAATGCAGTGATACTGGTTGATGACATCATCACCACAGGCTCCACATTGCGCCAATGCGTTCGGGCGTGCCGACAAAGCGGAGCTCAGGTACTCGGCGCATTGACGCTTGCGGATGCCGTGGTGGAGGATTCAGTCTTGTGAAATGTGATATTTGGGCAGTGTGATTTCGAAATCGGCGCCGCGATCGTCATCGACGACCTTCACTGTGCCGCCGTGCAATTGAGCGGCCCAGCGGGCGATGGAAAGCCCCAGACCCGTGCCGCCTGATTCGGTTCCCGGGCCTGATTTGCCCTTGACGAACCGGCGGAAAATGGCGGAACGGTCCGCGGCGGCGATTTGCGAACCGAAGTTGACCACATTGGTCACAATGGTGCCGTTGTTCGTATCCTCATGGGCGTCGATGAGCACCGTGGTGCCGTCAGGGGAGTGCTTGAGCGCATTGGCGATGATATTGGTGAACAGCTGGCGTAGGCGGTCCTGGTCGCCTTCCATGGTGATGTCCTGCGGCACATGCATCTGGATATCGTGAGCGTGCCCGCCATCGGTGATTTCCAACGGTTCGACGGTTTCATCCAAAAAGTCGGCCACATTGAAGTGCTCGATATTGAGGCTTGCGGCTCCGGCCTCCATGCGGCTCAGATCAAGCAGGAAGGCGATGAGATCGGATAAGCGCTGCGTCTGGGTGAGAATGCTTTCCAAATTGGCTGGAGTGGGGTCGGTGACGCCATCCGCCATGTTTTCGACCATGGCCTGCAAAGCCGAAACCGGGGTGCGCAGCTCATGGCTCACGTTGGCGATCATGTCGAGACGCATCTTATCCGCGTGCTCGAGTTCCTCGGCCATCTCGTTGAAAGAGCGGGCGAGCTGGCCCACCTCATCATGCCTGGTCGGATCGATGGTCACGCGCACGGTGTAATCGCCATCAGCCATGGCTTCCGCCACATCGCGCATCTGGCGCAGGGGAGCGGTGATACCGCGTGAAAACACGTAGGTGATGCCGAGCGCCACTACCAAGGTCAATGGCATGGCAATCCAACCGGACCAACCGAATTTCAGCAGGAACCAGCACATGGCGAATGCGATGGCTGTGGCGCATACGATCAGCGCGCTTAGTTCCAGTTTCAGGGACGAGAATAAATCAACCGGCTTGATGCCGAAAACGCCAAGCCGGGATTTCTTTGATTGCTTTGCCATCACTCGGTCGGAGGCTCGAATGCGTAGCCCACGCCATGCACGGTGCGAATCATATCAGCGCCGAGCTTATGGCGTAATGCCTTGACATGGCTGTCCACGGTACGGGTGCCTGAGGCATCCACCCAATCCCATACCTCCTCGAGCAGTTTCTCTCGAGTGAGCACGGACTTCGGCCTACGGGCCAGTGTGGCCAGCAGATCGAATTCCGTGGGCGTCAGATGCACCTGCTCACCATTCAGCGTGACGATACGCTGGGCTGGATCGATGACCATGGAGCCAAAGTCGAGAATTTTTTCGTTCTCGGAGTTCTTGGCGATCACCTTGGCTCGTTCCACACGGCGCAGCAGGGCCTTGCAGCGGGCGATGAGCTCGCGCATGGAGAACGGCTTGGTCATGTAGTCATCCGCTCCGGCCCCGAGGCCGATGACCTTATCGGTCTCATCGTCTCGGGCGGTGAGAATCAGCACTGGCACAGGGCGCTCGGCCACAATGCGTTTGGTGGCCTCAAGCCCATCCATCACCGGCAGCATGATATCCATGATGACCAGATCCGGCTTGAGCTGTGAGGCCGCCTGCACGGCTGACGCACCGTCGCCGGCCACACGGGCACTCCAACCTTCGGCGGTGATACGTTGGGCGATGGCGGTGGCGAGCGTCGGTTCGTCCTCCACCACCAACACCGTTCGTACAGCCGCGCTTTGACGTGCTGGGGTATTGAGCATAAAACAGTTACCTTTCAGCCAGTTGACTCGTTCAGTCTTCTGGCTTCAAGAATACAACTCCGAGGGCCGGAACGGTGATCTTTGCCGAGAACGGACGGGAATGGTATTCGCCTTCCTCCGCCTCGAACGTGCCGTTATGGATGTCGGAGCCGCCGTACTTGGCGTCATCGGTGGTGAACACCTCGGTCCACTTGCCGCCGGTGGGCAGTGCCACCTGGTAGTCGGACCATGCCTCGCCGGAGAAGTTGACCACCACGGCCAAGGTCTCGCCCTTGGTGCCGATTCTGAGGAAGCTCAGCGTATTGTGATCGGCGTCGTCGCTGGTGAGCCACTGGAATCCGGCCGGGTCGAAGTCCTGGCTCCACAGGGCCGGATTGGCCTTGTAGAAGGCGTTGAGATCGCCAACGAATTTCTGGATCTGGCGGTGCTCCTCCCAGTTCAGGCAATCCCAGTCGATGGAGGCGTCATGATCCCACTCGCCCCACTGAGCCAATTCGTTGCCCATGAAGGAGAGCTTCTTGCCCGGATGAGCCCACTGGTAGGCGAACAGGGAGCGCACGCCCGCCATCTTCTGCCAGCCGTCGCCCGGCATCTTGCCATAGACGGAACCCTTGCCGTACACCACCTCATCATGGCTGATGGGCAACACGTAATGCTCGGAGTAGGCGTACACCATGGAGAAAGTGATTTCGTTGTGGTGCCACTTGCGGTTGATGGGCTCCTCGTGCAGGTATTCGAGGGTGTCGTGCATCCAGCCCATGTTCCACTTGAGGCCGAAGCCGATGCCGCCGGCGGAGGTCGGAGCGGTGATGCCCGGCCATGCGGTGGACTCTTCGGCGATCATCATGATGCCGGGGTTGTTCTTGTATGCGGTTGCCGTGGCCTCCTTGAGGAAGTCGATAGCTTCCAGGTTTTCGCGACCGCCGTAGATGTTCGGCCTCCACTGGCCGGGTTCGCGGCTGTAGTCGAGGTAGAGCATCGAGCTGACGGCATCCACGCGCAGTGCGTCGATATGCAGGTCCTCAAGCCAGAACAGGGCGTTGGCCACGAGGAAGTTGCGCACTTCGCGGCGGCCGAAGTTGAACACGTAGGTGCCCCAGTCCGGGTGCTCGCCGCGCAGCGGATCGGGATCCTCATACAGCGGAGTGCCGTCGAAGCGGCCCAGTGCGAAGGCGTCCTTCGGGAAGTGGGCGGGCACCCAATCCATGATCACGCCGATGCCTGCCTGGTGGAACTGGTCGACGAGGCAGCGGAAGTCATCAGGGGAACCGAGGCGGGAATCGACCGCGTAGTAGCCGGTGACCTGATAGCCCCAGGAGCCGGAGAACGGGTGCTGGGCAAGCGGCATGAACTCCACGTGGGTGTAGCCCTCTTGCTTGACATACTCCACAAGCTGCTTGGCCAGATCACGATAGGTGAGGCCCTGCTTCCAGCTGCCGGCATGCACCTCGTAGATGGAAACCGGTCCGTTGGCCGGATTGGTGGTGCGGCGGTGCTGCATCCAAGCGTCATCCTGCCACTCGTAATGGGAGTCGGTCACGATGGAGGCCGTGTTCGGCGGAACCTCGTGCTGGCGTTCCATCGGGTCGGCCTTCATCTCCCACTGGTAGTTGGCGTTCAGGATGTGGAACTTGTAATGTTCGCCTGCTTCCACGCCGGGGATGAAGATTTCCCACACGCCAGAGGAACCAAGTTCGCGCATGGCATGACGGCGGCCATCCCAGCCGTTGAAATCGCCGACGACGCGCACGGCGTGGGCGTTCGGCGCCCAGACGGAGAATGCGGTGCCGACCAGCTGTTCGCCTTCGGTGCCGTTGGCGCTGCCCATCGGGTCGTCGTAACGCAGCACATGGGCGCCCAGAGCCTCCCAGAGCTTTTCATGGCGACCCTCGCCGAACAGGTAGGTATCCATTTCTCCAAGGGTGGGCAGGTAACGGTATGGGTCGTCTTCGACGATGACCTCGCCGCTTTCCCACTCGGTGCGGACGCGGTAATCAGGCACTGCGGGCTGCTTGGCGTCGCCGGCGGCGGGCACGGTGGTCACGAACACGCCATTGTGCTCATGGTGCATCGGGTATTCACCGTTCTGGGTGACGATGGTTACGGCTTTGGCAAGAGGACGCAGGACACGGATGGTCACGGTGTCGGCGTGCTTGCCGATGCCAAGATGGCCGCCGAGAACCTCGTGGGGGTTGTAGAATTCGGCGTTGCTCACGGCGTCGAGATCGCCCTGGGCAACAGGCACGGTGATGGTATCTTCTTTGATCTTCTTTTCAGTATCCATGCGCAAAAGTCTACGTGCGTAAAAGTTGAAAACGCCGTATTAACGCAGTAAATATATCGAATTTCTCGAGATTTCAGCGTGTTGAGGGTGGTGTGAGCGTTCTCATTTTCGCGGTCCATGCCGAGTGGCATAATTATTCGAGTTTTTGTGTGTGAGCCGTCAGTTCTCGGAGGGTACATGTCTTATCAAGTCGGCGATATGGTCGTCTATCCACGTCATGGTGCAGCAAAGGTGGAGGCCATCACCGAGCGGACGGTCAAGGGCGTGACGCGTGAATATCTCCAGCTGTCCGTATTGTCTTCGGATGGTTTGGTCATCAACGTTCCGGTCGACAATGCCAAGAAGGTCGGTGTGCGCGACATCGTCTCTGCTTCCGAAGTGGCTAAGGTGTTCGAGATTCTGCGTACGCCGATTATCGAAAAAGAGATGAATTGGTCCCGTCGTTACAAGCTCAATGTGGAGAAGATCGCCACCGGCGACGTCAACAAGATCGCAGAAGTGGTTCGCGATCTTGCCCAGCGTGATGTGGATGAGCATGGTCTGTCTGCCGGCGAGAAGCGCATGCTGACCAAGGCCCGTGCCATTCTGACTTCCGAGATCGCGTTGAGCGAGAAGATCGACGAGCCTGAAGCGCAGCGTCTTCTCGATGTGAACCTTGGCTATGAACCTGCTCAGCCAGGTGATGAAAAGCATCACACCGAAGAGCCGGAAGAAGCCGCAGCCGATACACTTGCCCGAGTGGCTGCCGAAAAGAAGTCCAAGAAGAAGTGAGCACGAATCCCGGTCATCATCAATGATGAACCGGGATTTTTGTATTTTGTATTGCTTGGCATTGTTGCCACGGTGCATGCGGTCAATGGGCCGCGGCATAGGGATATATTGGAGGATTCGGTGACCGACAGCAGCATGATGATTGGCCAGGGATTCGATGCGCATCGTTTCGCTCCGGCCGGAACCGGACGCCCCCTATGGGTCGCCGGACTCCATTGGCCTGTTCCGGAAGACGCTGATTCGACGGTGGCGGCTCGATACGAGGGCATCGAAGGAGATTCCGATGGCGATGTGGCTGCGCATGCCCTTATCGATGCCCTGCTCTCCGCAGCAGGTCTAGGCGATATCGGTTCTCTGTTCGGTGTCGGCGCTCAGGCGCATGGCGCCGGCATGCATGGGGCCGATATGCTTCGCGAAACGGTGTCGCATCTTCGTCAACATGGTTTTGCGCCCACTTCGGCGTCGGTGGTGATTATCGGCAATCGTCCGAAAATCGGCACCCGACGAGCCGAAGCCGAATCGGCATTATCCCAGGCGATTGGATGCCGAGTTTCCGTTACGGCCACCACAACGGATCATATGGGCTTCACCGGGCGTGGCGAGGGCATCGCCGCCATCGCCAATGCTCTGGTCATCCGTTTGTGATGTCTTTTTCTCGGTAAACGTACACTGAGTGCCGCTCAGTGTACGTTTACCGAGAGATACAGGCTTTTATGCGTTTTTTACCGTGCTTTGAGCGCAGCCGCACCTTTGGCAATGGCCCAGAACAGCGTGGAAATCGTCACGATGATGAAGCTTGGGGGAGCGGGGAACATAGCGGAAAGCACCAGCCCGGCCCAAATGGAAATCAGACACAACACACTGGCGATGATCATGGCTTTCAACGGAGAGCCGGCAAGGATATTGGCAGTCGCCGCTGGCGTAATCACCAATGCGAAAATCAGCAAAGTGCCAACCGCGGGCACGGCGATGGTGATAACACCGGCCATAATTGCCATGAATGCCACATTCATCAGTCCGATCGGTACGCCTTTGGCCTGTGCGACCTGCTCATCCAAGGAGCTGAACAACAACGGCCGATAGATGATGGCCAGCAGCACCAGCAGCAGTGCGTCGAAAATAGCAAAACCAATGATTTGGCCGTCAGTGATGGTCAGAATCGAACCGAACAGAATGGATTGCATCTGTTGGGAAGCGGAACTGGAAAGTCGCGCGAAGAACAGACCCAGACCGGTGGCGAACGCCAGAACGGTGCCGGTGGCTATTTCTCGCTCGGATATACGCTTGCCCAATGCGCCGATAATGAGTGCTCCGCCGAGGGCGAAGACACCCATACCCAGTGATACCGGCAGACCGAGCAATACCGCGCCGGTGGCGCCAGGCAAACCGATATGAGCCAAGGCATGTGCGGCGAAAGTGGAATGCCTGGCGATGGTGAAATATCCCATTACGCCGGCAGCCAAGGCGATGCACAATCCCGCCACAAAGGCGTTCGTCATAAATGGAGCGGTGAGCGTGCCCATCCACTCAGGGTCAAACGAGAAATCGATAGAAGTCATTGCTATATCCCAATCATTACCCATGCATGAATTCGATTAATTCGCACGCTTGCCGCCATGATGATGGTGATGCATTTGCGCCACTTCAGCTGCGGAGTGCATGTCTTGCTCCTGGTCGCGAGGCTCGTCGGGAGTCGGGGTCACGAACATGTCGCCTTGCGGAGTGGTGACCACCTGGACCTGTGTGCCATAGAGGTGGGTCAACAAATCGGAATCCAGAACTTTGCCCATATCGGCGTAATGGGGGTGGCCGTCCAGCAGATACACCGCGCCTGTAAGTATCGGCAGCAGCATATTGAGGTCATGTGCCACCACTTGAATGGTCATGCCCAGCTCCTGATTGAGACGGGCCAGCACGTGCACGGTGGCTCGCTGGCTGGCCAGGTCGAGATTGGCCAACGGTTCGTCCAACATGAGCAGCTTGGGGTCGCAGACCAGTGCCTGCGCGATGGCCACACGTTGACGCAGTCCGCCGGATAATTCGGAAAGCCGGTATTTCGCCTTGTCGGCGATGCCGGTGAACTCCATGGCCTCACGTGCCTTGGCCCGCTGGCCTTTGGTGATCGGATGAATGCCGAAACGGGTACCGGTGAGCCCCAGCAGCACGGACTGCTCGGCGGTGAGGTTCGAATCCACGTTCGACACATAGCTTTGCGGCACATAGCCGATACGCTGGTTCGACTGGCCCGCCAGTTTGCCCAGCACGTGCACAGTGCCGTGCGCCAGCGGCAGCAACCCGAGTTCCGCTTTCATCATCGTGGTTTTGCCTGCGCCATTGGTTCCCACGATGGCCGTGACCGACCCGTAGGGGATGGAGAAGGTGCCATGTTGCCAGATAGTATGGTCTCCACGTTTGATGGCTGCATCGTTGAACACGATGCACTCGGAATTGCTGTTCATGCCTCCGATTGTGGCAAATGATGCTGACAATCGTTCTCAATAGCGTATGTGGCTGCTGATGGCATTGTCGGCACCATGAAGAGTGCCCTGATGCAACGTGTTATGATGCGCGTTGCACATCACTTCCCGGGGTCGGTCTGGCCTGCGTTGGATGGAGTGGAACCGTCATCGGTGTTGTCGGAACCATCAGATGACGTCTGCCCATTGGCGTCGGTTGAAGTGCTCTTCGAAGATGCCTTGCATTCGCGGATGAAATTGGGAGCCTCGTCTTCTGCGGTGGAGCCATCCGAAGATTCATCAGACTGGCTCGATTGACCATCGTTGCTCGTGCCGTTACCGGTAGCGCCGTCGGTGCCATTGCCATTGTTGCCGGTCGTATTGCCGTCGCCCGAGGTACCATCGGTATTGTCTGCGCTGTCGGCGTCGGCGTCATCGGCGTCGGTGTCATTGGCATCAGCATTGCTGTCAGCATCATCCGTATCGCATCCATACGTAGGATCTACGGCGTCGATGATCGCATTGACCAGCTGGTTGATCCACGCATTGAGCGAAGTGGCATCTTTCGGCATCTGCTCGGACACATCCACTACGGGAACATCGGAACGGCCTGCGGTGCCCGTGATCATATTCGTGGCGTCACTGGATTCCTGCGTGTTATTAATGAGCACATCGATATCACGGTCTTCGATGATTTCCTGGAATGATTGCAAGTCGGCAGGAGCCACTTCGCCGCCGGAAGCAATGGATTGCGAATATCCCTTGGGTGTGGAGTCGTCGAAGCCGAGATCCGCCATCAGATAATAGACAACCGGTTCCGTGGCTGCATACGTGAGTTTGCTGTGCTTTTTGGTGAAATCGCTGGTCCATTTCTCCAAGGACTTCTCACCCTGTTGCCAGGTCTTGAGACGCTGTTGGAAATCCTTCTTCTTGCTGGGCAATGCCTTGATATACGCTTCGGTGATCGCCTCCGCCATGCCGGAACGGGCATCCTTGGAGAACCACAGATGCGGATTGTCCCCTTCCATGGCTCCGACTACGGAAGCGGCGGACACCAGGTTCGAGGACGTGCTCAGGGACTTGGTGGCCCAGGAATCATAGCCGGCGCCATTGGCCACCACGATTTGCGCTTTGGAGAGTTTGGCGACATCCGAGGTCTTCGGCTCGAAATCATGCGCATCCACATTGGTGGAATTCACAATGGATGTGACCTTCACATCATCGCCGCCCAGTTCGGCGGCCAACGAACCCCATTGATTCAGCGAGGAGACGACGGTGATCGGGCCGGTCGGTTGCTGTGCGGTGTTGTCGGCTTCGTTCGAAGGCTGTTCCGAGGGCGTCTGAGACCCGCAGGCGGCTGCCGCGAGGAGAATCAGCGCGCTGATTGAGGCAGCGGCGAATCGCGTGAATCGTGCAAATCGAGTCCCCATGGCAAGCCTTCTTCATCGTGAGATACAAATCTGACTTATTTCAACGATAGTCTACAGTTTCGATACTGTTCACCGAAACATGCAAGGAAGGGCTTCGATGGCTACAAGAATCGACGGCAAGAAGGTCGCTGCCGACATCAAGGCTGATCTCGCCGAGCGCGTTGAGCGTCTCAAGGCGCAAGGTGTGGTGCCGGGTTTGGGCACGTTGCTGGTAGGGGAGGACCCGGGGTCAGTGAAATATGTGGCCGGCAAGCATGCCGACTGCAAGGAGATCGGCGTCAATTCGGTGAAGAAGGAATTGCCGGCCGACGCCTCCTTCGAGGATATCGCGAACGCGGTGAAGGAACTGAACGAAGACCCGGCCTGCAACGGCTTCATCGTCCAGCTGCCGTTGCCCAAGGGCATCGACCAGAATGCCATCATCGACCTCATCGACCCGGCCAAGGACGCTGACGGCATGCACCCGTACAACCTTGGCGAGTTGGTACTTCATGTGCGCGGTGACATCTCCACACCGCTGCCCTGCACGCCGCGCGGCGTCATCGAGCTGCTCAAGGCTTACAACATCGATCTGAACGGCAAGGAAGTCTGTGTGCTCGGCCGTGGCATCACCATCGGACGCACCATCGGCCTGATGCTGACCCGCAACGCCGTCAACGCCACCGTGACCCTGTGCCATACCGGCACCAAGGATGTAGCGGACCATATGCGTCGCGCGGATGTGATCGTCGCCGCCATGGGCTCAGCCGGATTCGTCACCCCGGACAAGATCAAAGAGGGTGCGGTGCTGGTTGATGTCGGTGTCAGCCGCGTTTTCGACGAAGAGGCTGGACGCTACCGCATCAAGGGTGACGTAGACAAGGCCTGCTACGACAAGGCATCCGCCTACACGCCCAACCCCGGAGGTGTGGGACCGATGACGCGCGCCATGCTGCTTGCCAACGTAGTGGAAATGGCCGAGCGCTCCTTATAATGCGGAGCTGGTGGGTGAGGATGTGCGTGACTCGACTGTAAGCAGCGTAGGTGCGTGCTAAGCTCTGTGAGCACGCACCGGAGCGAGGCCAAACGGCCTTTGAGTGTGTCGAGACATGCACATCCTCACCCACCAGCGGCCTCTTCGAAAGAGAACACACGACACGCCTTTGTATTGCAGTGGTTTCTTGGCTATAGCTCTATGTATCCTGAATGCTTGTATGCCTGAAAGGGCGTACAAGCATAACTGAATATCGAGTAATTATCCATCCACTATTAGAAACCATATATTTACATGGCAGAGAACAACACTGAAGTCACCAAGGTCGCCATCAACGACATCGGCACCGAAGAGGACTTCATCAAGGCAGTCGATTCCACCATCAAGAACTTCGACGATGGTGATCTGGTTGAGGGCACCGTCGTTAAGATCGATCACGACGAAGTTCTCCTGGACATCGGCTACAAGACCGAAGGTGTGATTCCTTCCCGCGAACTTTCCATCAAGAAGGACGTTGATCCTGACGAAGTCGTCGAGGTCGGCGACCAGATTGAAGCCCTTGTCGTCACCAAGGAAGACAAGGAAGGCCGACTGATTCTCTCCAAGAAGCGTGCTCAGTACGAGCGTGCCTGGGGCGACATCGAGAAGATCAAGGAAGCTGACGGCGTTGTTGAGGGCACCGTCATCGAAGCTGTCAAGGGCGGCCTCATCGTCGACATCGGTCTGCGTGGCTTCCTGCCGGCTTCCCTCGTCGAAATGCGTCGTGTCCGCGATCTCTCCCCGTACATCGGCCAGAAGATCAAGGCCAAGATCCTCGAGCTCGACAAGAACCGCAACAACGTGGTCCTCTCCCGTCGCCAGTACCTCGAGGAGACCCAGTCCGAAGTCCGTGAGACCTTCCTCTCCCAGCTCAAGAAGGGCCAGATCCGTGAGGGCGTTGTGTCCTCCATCGTCAACTTCGGCGCCTTCGTTGACCTGGGTGGCGTTGACGGCCTGATTCACGTTTCCGAGCTGTCTTGGAAGCACATCGATCACCCGTCCGAGGTCGTCAAGGTCGGCGACAAGGTCACCGTTGAGGTGCTCGACGTCGATCTCGATCGCGAACGCATCTCCCTGTCCCTCAAAGCCACCCAGGAAGATCCGTGGCAGCGCTTCGCTCGCACCCACGTTCCTGGCCAGATCGTCAAGGGCAAGGTCACCAAGATCGTTCAGTTCGGTGTCTTCATCTCCGTCGAAGACGGCATCGAGGGCCTGGTGCACATCTCCGAGCTCGCCAACCGTCACGTCGAGAACCCGGAGACCGTTGTCAAGCCGGGCGAGACCGTGTTCGTCAAGGTGATCGACGTCGATCTCGATCGTCGCCGCATCTCCCTGTCCCTCAAGCAGGCCAACGACTCCGTTGACCCGGCTTCCGAGGACTTCGATCCGGCTATCTACGGCATGCCGGCCGAGTACGACGAGCAGGGCAACTACAAGTACCCTGAAGGCTTCGACCCGAACACCAACGAGTGGATCGCTGGTTACGAGAAGCAGCGCGAGGAATGGGAATCCCAGTACGCTGCCGCTCACGAACTGTGGGAAGAGCACAAGGAGTTCGTCGCCAAGGAACTGGCCAACGCAGCCGAGTCCGCTGCTGCCGACGGCCAGGGCCAGAAGGAAGAGAAGCCGGTCGAGGAGACCTCCAACTACTCTTCCGCAGCTCCGGCTACCGGCACCCTCGCCGACTCCGACCAGCTCGCCGCTCTGCGCGACCAGCTGCTCGGCAAGTGAGCTACTGCTGACGCTTAGTGCGTAATGGAAACCCGGTCCATATGGGCCGGGTTTTCTCGTATTAGCATGGCCTTTATGAGAATTGGACTGACAGGCGGCATCGCTGCAGGCAAAAGCACGGTTTCAGCGCGATTTGCCGAACTCGGAGCGGTAATCATCGACTACGATGCACTGGCGCATCGGATTGTTGAGCCCGGGGGAGAGGCCATTGCCAGAATCGCCGAGACATTCGGTCCGGATGCCTTACTGGCCGACGGTACGTTGAACCGTTCCTGGATGGCCGACCATGTGTTCGGTGCACATGGCAAACCGGGAGCGCGAGAACGGTTGGATGCCATCGAACATCCGCTTATCTATCGGCTTGCTGCCCAACAAGAGCAGTCATGCGCTCCTTCGGACATCATCATTCATGATGTCCCATTGCTTGCCGAAGTCATCGACAGCATCCCCTTTAGATTCGACCACATTATTACGGTAGAGGCGCCTGTGTGCATGCGGCTTGATCGCATGATCGAAGAACGAGGCATGAGCCTTGAACAGGCCGAAGGCCGCATCCGCCATCAATCCAGCGAATCCGAGCGCCGGGCGATTGCGGACATGGTCATCGATTCGGCTCAACCAATGACCAAGATGATGGCCCAAGTGGAGGAGATCTACCAATATCTGCTGGAACAAACCCATACGCCAGCCTAATAACCCATAAGACGAACCCTTATAAGGCAGATTTTCATAAGACTGTAGGTTTTTCAACACTGACTGTAGGAAATACAACACTGACTGTAGGAAATACAACACTGACTGTAGGTTTTTGAACGGATTCTGTTGAAAATCCTACAGTCAACGTTCAAAAACCTACATTTTGTGTTGAAAAACCTACAGTGCTTATGATGGCCGCATGGGATTCAATATCGAGCGCGCCAATAAGCCTTTCGTCGTCAAATCACCGTATAAGCCTGCCGGCGACCAGCCACAAGCCATCGAGGAACTGGCCGAACGCATCGAAAACGGTGAGAACGATGTGGTGCTGATGGGCGCCACCGGTACCGGCAAGACCGCCACCACCGCATGGCTTATCGAGCGTTTGCAACGCCCTACCCTGATCATCGAGCCTAATAAGACGCTTGCTGCGCAGCTCTGCGCTGAGTTCCGTGAGCTGATGCCAGACAACGCCGTCAGCTACTTCGTCTCCTACTACGACTACTACCAGCCGGAAGCCTACATCCCGCAAACCGATACCTATATTGAAAAAGACTCCAACATCAATGACGATGTGGAACGCCTACGTCATCAGGCTACCGCGAACCTCTTGACCCGCCGCGACTGTGTGGTGGTGGCCACGGTCTCCTGCATCTACGGCTTGGGCACTCCGGAGGAATACGCCGGCCGCATGCTTTTGCTCAAAGTGGGGCAGGAGATCAATCGCGATGACCTGCTGCGTCAATTCGTGGCCATGCAGTACAAGCGCAATGACATCGCCTTCACCCGAGGCACATTCCGCGTGCGTGGCGACACGGTGGAGATCATCCCGGTATATGAGGAGCTCGCGGTCCGCATCGAATTCTTCGGCGACGAGATTGATCGCATCTCCACGCTGCATCCATTGACCGGCGATGAGATCGCCGAAGAGAACGAAGTGCATATTTTCCCGGCTTCCCATTATGTTGCCGGTCCGGCCCGCATGGAGCGCGCGCTCAAAACCATTCGCGAAGAACTCGATGAACGTCTGGCGGAACTGCATAAGCAGGGCAAGGAATTGGAAGCGCAGCGCCTCAACATGCGCACCACCTATGATCTGGAAATGCTTACCCAGGTGGGCGTGTGCTCCGGAGTCGAGAATTATTCTCGGCATTTTGACGGTCGTGCTCCTGGCACTCCGCCTCATACGCTGCTGGATTTCTTCCCTGATGACTTCTTGCTGGTTATCGATGAGTCTCATGTGACGGTTCCTCAGATCGGCGCGATGTATGAGGGTGACGCTTCGCGCAAGCGCACGTTGGTGGAGCATGGATTCCGTCTGCCGTCCGCGATGGATAACCGTCCACTCAAATGGCCGGAGTTCCTGCAACGAGTCGGCCAGACGGTATATCTGTCCGCAACTCCTGGCGACTATGAGCTGGGTCTTTCCGATGGGGTGGTGGAGCAGATCATTCGTCCAACCGGTTTGCTTGATCCGAAGATCGATGTGCGTCCGGTCGAGGGGCAGATTGATGACCTGCTCGGCGAGATTAAGGCTCGTGTGGACAAGAACGAGCGTGCGCTGGTCACGACGCTCACCAAGAAAATGGCTGAAGACCTCACCGATTATCTGCTGGAACGTGGCATCAAGGTCGAGTACCTGCACTCCGACGTGGATACGCTGCGCCGAGTGGAGCTGTTGCGTATGCTGCGCGAAGGCAAGATCGATGTGATTGTCGGCATTAACTTGCTGCGAGAAGGTCTCGATTTGCCGGAAGTCTCCTTGGTGGCGATTCTTGACGCCGATAAGGAAGGCTTCCTGCGCTCGTACCGTTCGCTGATTCAGACCATCGGCCGCGCCGCCCGAAATGTGTCCGGCACCGTGATCATGTATGCCGACGAAACCACGGAAGCCATGCGCAAGGCCATCGATGAAACCGATCGCAGACGTGCCAAGCAGATCGCTTACAACAAGGAGCACGGCATCGATCCGAAACCGCTGATTAAGAAAATCAGCGACGTCAACGACATGCTTGCCAAGGAGGATGTGGATACCCAGACCTTGCTTGAAGGCGGTTATCGCAATGCAGGCAAGGCCGGCAACAGCCATCTCGGCGTGCCCACCATGAACGCCGAGGAAGCCGACAAGCGCCATGAGGAGATTCTGAAAGCCGGGCTTCCAGCCCAGGATCTCGCGGATCTCATCCGTCAGCTTTCCGAGCAGATGCATACCGCCGCCGAACAACTCCAGTTCGAGCTCGCCGCTCGTCTACGTGACGAAATCCGTGACCTCAAAAAGGAACTCCGCCAAATGACGGAAGCGAATAAGTGAGTTGTGCTTTCGCTAGGAGGAGACGGCTGGCAGGGATGTGTGTATCTCGACCGTAAGCAGCGCAGGCGTGTGCTAAGCTCTGCGAGCACATGCCGGAGCGAGGCCGAACGGCCTTGAGTGTGTCAAGATACACACATCCCTGCCAGCCGACGGTTAATGGCCGTCAACTACATAAGTTAGGGTAGTGAATCATGGCAGAAACCCCTCTTGCATTTGAAATCGCCACGTTTGTGGTGCTCGCGCTGTTCTTCATCGTCGACCTGTTCATCATCGGTCGACGACCGCATGTGCCATCTACCAAGGAATGCGTGCAGCACATCGCATTTTTCGTGGTCATGGCGCTGATTTTCGGCGGCTGCATCTGGTATTTCGCCGGATCCAAGCCCGCCATCGAGTTCTATTCCGGATGGCTGACTGAATATTCACTGTCCATCGACAATCTGTTCGTCTTCGTCATCATCATGTCGAATTTCGCAGTGCCGAAGAAGATTCAGAAGTATGTGCTGTCCGTCGGCATCACCATCGCGCTGATCTTCCGCGGTCTGTTCATCCTCATTGGCGCGGCGTTGATTTCGCGCTTCACTTGGGTGTTCTTCATTTTCGGCGCATTTCTGATCTACACCGCTATCAAGCTGGTTGTCGGCGGCGATGACGATGAGGAATACCACGAGAACGGTTTGATTCGCACGCTGCGCAAGGTCATCAAGATCACTGATGAATATGACGGTGAGAAGCTGCGCACCACTCGTAACGGCGTGCGCTACTGGACTCCGATGCTCATTGTGTTCCTGACCATTGGCACCACTGATGTGATGTTCGCATTCGACTCCATCCCGGCCATCTTCGGTCTGACCAAGGATCCGTTCCTCGTCTTCACTTCCAACGTGTTCGCTCTGCTTGGTTTGCAGCAGCTGTACTTCCTGCTGGGTGCCTTGCTGGACAAGCTCGTATACTTGCCGGCTGGCCTGTCCATCGTGCTGGGCTTCATCGGAGTCAAGCTGGTGATGGAGGCATTGCATGGCAACACCCTGCCGTTCATCAATGGCGGCCATGGCGTGCACTGGGTTCCGGAAATTCCGACTTGGTTGTCGCTGGCTGTGATTGTGGTGGCAATTGGTGGAGCGGCCATCGCCTCCATTATCAAGATGAAGAGCATGGAAAAGGTTGAAAAGGCCTGATTTCACGAGGAATTCAACACCTCGAAACCCAATCGGCACAACAATGTGAGCGCTCACAACACACCGGGTGAAAAACTTGTCATGCGTCGGTGAGCGCTAGTAGACTATTGCTCGGCAAGTGAGGCTTCATGCCTCGAACCAAATCAAAAGGAATAGGCAGGCATTCATGCGTAAAGCCAAGATCGTAGACACCATCGGTCCCGCTACCGAGGATTACGACAACCTCCTCAAGCTCGTTGAAGCTGGTATGGACGTTGCTCGTCTGAACCGCTCCCACGGCACCCCTGAGGATCACCTCCGCGTCTACAACAACGTCCGCAAGGCCAGCAAGGAAACCGGTCGCAACGTCGCCGCTCTCGTTGATCTGCAGGGCCCGAAGATTCGCTGCGGTTGGTTCAAGAAGAACGCTGAGGGCGAGGACAAGGTCCAGCTTCAGCTCGGCCAGGAATTCGTCATCACCACCGATGACATCGAAGGCGACGAGCACATTACTTCCACCACCTTCAAGGGCCTGCCGGGCGATTGCCATCCGGGCGACCCGATCCTGATCGATGACGGCAAGGTCCGCCTCGAGGTCACCAAGGTCGAAGGCAACAACGTGCACACCAAGGTCGTCGTGGCTGGCCCTGTGTCCTCCCACAAGGGCATCAACCTGCCGGGCGTCGCCGTCTCCCTGCCGGCTCTGACCGAGAAGGATGAGGCCGATCTGCGTTGGGCCATCCGCACCGGTGCCGACATCATCGCCATGTCCTTCGTGCGCTTCGCCACCGATATCGATCGCGCCCACGAGATCATGGACGAGGAAGGCCGCCGTATCCCGATCGTTGCCAAGATCGAGAAGCCGCAGGCTCTGGAGAACCTCGAAGACATCGTCAAGACCTTCGACGGTGTGATGGCCGCTCGTGGCGATATGGCCGTTGAGTGCCCGCTGGAAGAGGTTCCGCTGGCCACCAAGCGCATCATCGAGCTGGCTCGCCAGTACGCCAAGCCGGTCATCGTGGCTACCGAGGTCCTCGGCTCCATGGTGAACAACCCGGTCCCGACCCGTGCAGAGGCTTCCGACTGCGCCAACGCTGTCCTCGACGGCGCCGACGCCACCATGACCTCCAACGAGACCGCCGTCGGCAAGTACCCGGATGTCACCGTGAACACCATGGCTCGCATCTCCGGTTACGCCACCGACCACGGCTTCGACCGCATCCCGGAGCTCAAGAACCTCGACATGTCCTCCACCGGCGCTGTGTCCTCCGCTGCCGTTGACCTGGCTGACAAGCTCAACGCCAAGGCCATCGTTGCCTACACCCAGACCGGTTCCACCGTGCACCGCGTTTCCCGCGAGCGTCCGGCTGCCCCGATCTACGGCATCACCAACAACGAGCACACCTACCACTGGCTGGCTCTGTCCTGGGGCACCGAGGCCTTCCTGACCGAGGAAGACTACCACGACAAGTCCCGCAAGGATCTCATGGTCTTCACCGACAAGATCCTCAAGGATGCCGGCAAGGTCGTTGACGGCGACAAGATCGTCATCCTGAGCTCCGCTCAGGGCGATCACCAGCCGGGCCGCACCGACTCCATCTACGTCCACACCGTTGGCGCTTGCGACTGATTGCTAGTTGCAGCACTCGGCGATAAGCCGTAGAGCATGCTCAAAGAGGTCCCATCCAAGTGGATGGGACCTCTTCGTATGTTTTGCGTCGTATGTTTTGCGTATACCGTATATGCGCGGCTCGCATTGCAGCACGAATGCGAGCCGCGCATCGCAGGCGTCGTAGAATGCCGCCTAGTCGTTGAGATGATCCAAGCTGCCGCTCTTCAAACGCAGAATGGCGATGATGGTCTTCGCATCGACGATCGTGCCGTTCAGAATCATTTCGTATGCCTCATCCACGGTGACCATGCGCACCTCGGAACGCGGCGTCTCCGGCCCAATGGATTGGCGTGAAGCGGCGGACAGGCCTGTGGCAAAGAAAATACAGGTGTGCTGCGTGGAATAGCTTGGAGTGTTCAGAAAACGAGTGAATTGGGTGAGTTTGGAAGCCTCGAAGCCGCCCTCTTCGGCCAATTTGCGTTGCGCGGCCTCAAACGGACGCTCCGAACCGGCGGCATGGCCACCAGGGATCTCCAATGTCCAACGATGATTGGCGACACGATATTGCTCCACGAGCGGAATCTTGCCATCGCTGGTCAGTGCGAGCACTGCGACCGTATCCCCGCTGTTGTCTTGAATGCAATACCTATCGAATTGGCCGCCTTTGGCCGATTCATAGGTAACGTGATCGATATTGAAGTAATGGGTCTCCACAATCTGCTTGCGGGATATCTCCTTGACAGGAGACGGACGCCAAGGATCGAATTGGCGGTATGTTTCGTTGCTCATAATCCCTCCTCACAAAGGCATACATCGAAACTACGCTCATTTTAAGGCGAGGATTTTCTCAATGTTCGAGGCAACACACGCAAGTGTTGACATATTACGAAAAGTTTTTGCGGTTGTCGCAAATGCATGTTTTCCAAGGGTTGGCACGATATTGCTGGATGGCTGTTCGGATAAAAGTCAGCAGAAAATGCGTGTCTTGGCAGCATAGGTCGAATTCATATGCTAATCTCTCGAAGAGTGCTTTGGCACGCCCTCGTATCCCAATTGGTAGAGGAAGCAGCCTCAAAATCTGCGCAGTGTGGGTTCGAGTCCCACCGAGGGCACTTTTCAAAGTGGCATTCGCCGAATGCATACGGCTTATGCCAATAACATCGAGGTTCTCATAAGAAAGAGGTTGGCATGGCTGCAAGGAAGAGGTCTGAAGAACCGAGCATCAATGTGGACGAGGTGCTCACCGACGAAGAGTTGAGGGCCGCAGCTGCTGACGAGGACGTTTCCCCAGAACGCAAGGAAAAGCCGGCAGACGCACCGCGCACCGTGGTCGTTGCCGAAGATGAAGCCGTGAACCGCATGGATCTGGTTGCCATGCTTGAAGACAACGGCTATGAAGTGGTTGGCCAGGCGGCCAATGGTGAAGAAGCTGTCGAACTGACTCGCAAATATCGCCCGGATGTGGTGTGCATGGACGTCAAGATGCCTCGTATGGACGGCATTGCGGCGGCAGGTATCATCTGCGATGAAAACATCGCTCCTGTGGTGATGCTCACCGCATTCTCCCAGACGGATCTGGTCAAGAAGGCCACCGGCGCAGGCGCAATGGCTTACGTCACCAAGCCATACGAGGAATCCAAGCTGCTGCCCACCTTGGAAGTGGCCATGGGTCGTTTCGCAGAAATCAACGATCTGCTGGATAACGTTGAGCGTAGCGAGCAGAAGCTGCGCGAAACCGCCGATCAGCTGAAGGAAGCGGAAGAGAAGCTGAAGAAGGCCGAGGACTCCTTGGAGGAGCGCAAGCTGGTCGACCGCGCCAAGGGTCTTCTGATGGACAAGGCCGACTTCTCCGAACAGGGCGCGTTCCGCTGGATTCAGAAGACCTCCATGGATCAGCGTATCCCGAAGAAGCGTCTTGCCCTGGCCATCATCGCCAAGTACGGCGATCCGAAGCCCTCGAACTCGGATGAGCGCTGATATTCAAGCGCCTTCAAGCGCGGCGGCCAACGAAACACTGCTCGTTGTAGACGGTCATTCGCTGGCTTTCCGCGCTTTTTTTGCGCTTCCGGTAGATAATTTCAGCACCTCTGAAGGCCAGGCCACAAATGCGGTATGGGGCTTTGCCTCCATGCTTGCGCAGGTCATTGACACTGAAAAGCCTGATCGACTTGGCGTGGCTTTCGACGTCAAAGGCGGCACTTTCCGCAATACGATGCTGCCGCAATATAAAGGCACTCGCGAAGCAGCCCCGGAAGAGCTGCTGACCCAGCTGCCGCTCATCCAACGCATGCTTGAGGCGCTTGGCGTGACGTACATCGAAAAGCCGGGCTATGAAGGCGACGACATCATCGCCACGCTGGCTTCGATGGGAGACAGAGCCGGTTACCATACGCTGGTGCTATCCGGCGATCGTGACGCCTTCCAGCTCGTCGATGATAATGTCACGGTGCTGTATCCTGGCCATCATTTCAAAGACCTGAAGCATATGACGCCTCAGGCCATTGAGGAGAAATACAAGGTCACTCCCGCGCAGTACCCGGATTTGGCTGCCCTGCGAGGAGAAACCGCCGACAATATCCCCGGCGTGCCTGGTGTAGGCGACGGTTTTGCCGCCAAATGGATCAACCAATACGGCTCGCTGGATGGAATCTGCGAGCATGCCGACGAAATCGGCGGCAAAAAGGGCGAAGCCCTGCGCGCCAATATCGAGCAGGTCAAGCTCAACCGTAAAGTCAATGCTCTCGTGCGGGACGTCGAACTGGGCATAAGCCTGGATGATCTCGGATTCGGCGCGGTCGATATCGCAAAGGTCGATGCGCTGTTCAAGGAGCTTGAATTCGGTTCGCGCACCAAGGCCCGCGTGCTGAAAACTTTCAACACCGGCAGTGCCGATGGCACCAAGTCGGTATCCAAGACAGGTTCGGCCACTGGCCAAGCGGCGGCAAAGGAATCCGCACAGGTCGAAGAGCATGATGCGGCACTTCAGCTGCCGCAGATTGAGCACATCGAAACAGCGGAACAATTCGAAGCGTGGGTTCGGAAGCATCGTTCGCAGATTGCCGTGCCTCGGGAAATCGCCGAGTTCGAACCCGGGGATTACTCCGAGCAATCCAAGCGCAGCATTTCCTGCGGTACCGCGGTAAACCACGCATGGGCGGTGCATGCATGGGGGGATGCCCGTCCAGGGCGAGTCAGGACGCAAGCGTGGGCCGTGTCCGCGGCGCAGTCGGCGGTCATTGTCGAATCACCGGTAGACGATGCGTTGAAGCAGACATTGGCTGACTTCTTCACCGCCGAACATGGCAAGACGATTGTGTATGGGTACAAGGAGATGCTGCACGCATTGGGCAGCGTGGGATTGGACCTGCCATTACCGATGTTCGATGCCAAACTCGCCGGCTACCTGGTTCAGCCTGACTTCCACGCCGATAACCTGGAACAGGCCGTGGAGCATTTCCTCGACATCCATGGCGAAGACGGCGAACAGCCCGCGCAAGGCACATTCGACTTTGACGATGAGCCTACAGACTCCAATGCGGATGAACAGTTCGCACATGACCTTGCCGCGGTTCAGGCATTGGCAAGACATTTCGGACCGACGATTGACGAACGCGAACAGTACTGGCTTATGAAGGCCATTGAGCTGCCGGTATCCCGCGTGTTACATGACATGGAGCGCACGGGAGCGAAGGTCGATATTTCCCGATTGACCGGCATGCGCGACCAGTTCGCCGAGGACGCGCGTTTCGCCCAGGAAGAGGCATGGAAGCATGCCGGCACCGAAATCAATCTGCAAAGCCCGAAGCAGCTGCAGAAGGTACTGTTCGAAGACATGGGGCTCAAACCCACCAAGCGTACGAAATCAGGTTCGTATACCACGAATGCCGCGGCATTGCAGAACCTGTATATCAAATCGGTCGACAACGAGCGAGCCAATGGATTCCTCGGCGCGCTGCTTCGGCATCGCGAAACCAACAAGCTCAAGCAGATCGTACAAACGCTGATCGATTCCATCAACATGAAGGATGGACGTATCCACACCACGTATGAGCAGACCGTGGCGGCCACCGGTCGTTTGAGCTCCGTGGATCCGAACCTGCAGAACATTCCCAACCGGAATGCGGCGGGACGGGAAATTCGAGGCGTGTTCGTGCCGGGCGAAGGATACGAAGCCTTGATGAGCTGCGATTACTCGCAGGTCGAGTTGCGTATCATGGCTGATTTGTCCGGTGACGAAGCGCTCATTGAAGCATTCCGCTCAGGAGTCGATTTCCACAAATATGTGGCTTCCATGGTGTATAAGCTACCGGTCGACCAGATTACCAACGATCAGCGCACGCATGTAAAAGCCATGAGCTATGGTCTGGCCTACGGTCTGAGCACCTATGGTCTCGCCCAACAGCTCAAGATCGCCCCGCGTGAAGCCGAGACCCTGAAGAACCGGTATTTCGATACCTTCGGCAAAGTCCATGATTATCTGGAATCCTTGGTTTCCAACGCTCGGGAGAGAGGCTACACCGAAACCATTTTCGGCCGCAGACGGTACTTCCCCGCACTACGTTCGCTCAATCGAGTGGCACGTGATGCAGCGGAGCGAGCCGCATTGAACGCGCCAATCCAGGGATCCGCGGCTGACATCATGAAAATCGCCATGATTCGAGCCGACCAGGCGCTTCGTGAAGCCAACGTCCGCAGCCGAATCATTCTGCAGATCCACGATGAACTGGTGGTGGAGATCGCACCAGGGGAAGGTGAACAGGTCACCGAACTGGTGAAGAACGCCATGGAACATGCCGTGGATCTTGCTGTGCCGCTTGACGTATCTTGCGGTATGGGCGCGGATTGGCAACTTGCCGCACATTGATGAGTAGCTGATAAACGGTCGGCTACAATAAGCCGTATGCCGAATCTCAAGCAAGTCATCGATATTTTGGAAACGCTATACCCGTTGCGCTATGCCGAGCAATGGGATGAGCCGGGTCTTATTGTCGGCGATTTGAGCCATGAGGTGCGTCATATCGTTGTTGCTGCCGACCCCACTTCGGCGATTGTGGATAAGGCTATCGAAGCTGGCGCGGATCTGCTGATCACCCATCATCCGTTGTTCTTCCGCTCGGTGCATGAAGTGGGCGGTTTGGGATTCCGTGGGGATATTGTTCGCAGATTGTATGGTCATGGATGCGGCCTATGGGTCGGCCACACGAATGCGGATTCGGCATGGCGCGGCGTCGGCCAGGCTGCGGCCGATTATCTGAAGCTTGAGCATCAGCGCCCACTGGTGCCTATCCAAGACGCTGAAGCCGAGCATGCTGTGGGATTAGGCAGGATCGGCACGCTGCATGAGCCGATGCCGCTCAAGGATTTTGCCCAGCACGTGTTCAACACGGTGTCTATGCATGGCATGCATACCGAACTCGGTGTTCAGGTATGCGGCGATCTGGAAGCGCCGGTCCAAACAGTGGCCGTGCTCCCGGGATCCGGCGATTCGCTGTTCGATGAGGTGCGCGCCGCGGGCGTGGATGTGTATGTGACCAGCGACCTACGGCATCACCCCACCACCGATGCCATTGAACAAGCGCGTTATGAGGCCCGGATGCGTGCCCAAGGCATTGCGTTGGGGCAGGGGAGCGCGCAAACCCGCCCATTCCTCATCAATACGCCGCATGCCGCCATCGAATCCATATGGTTCAACTATGCCCTTGAAGATGTTCCACAGGCTGTTGCACAGATGACGGGCGAACATATCACCATGGAATGGATTCGAGACACGACCGATCCGTGGACGCTGTCTATCACAACATCGCAAGCGTGAACCACTACAGTGGTGTTTTGGCATCATTCATCGGCTGCCTTGGCAGCCGCCTAGCCAAGGAGATGACGTGTTCGGCCATAACAAGCAGGAACAACTGGAACATAGGCTTGATCGCAAACTGAACGCCAGCTCCGATGGCATAGATATGGACGTGCCGGCTGAGGTGGTGAACACCGCTACTGTGTACACCGGGCGCATATTCCACGTGGATGACTTGACGCTTGCCCTGACCGACAAACAAGGCAACAAGCACGAGATCAGCCGTCAGGTGCTGAGACACGCTCCATGCGTGGTGATGCTGGTGCATGACATGTCCACCGATCGTTATCTGATCGAGCGCGAATACCGCGCCGGTTCAGACATGTTCGCCTACGGGTTGCCCGCCGGTTTGATGGACGAAGGCGAAGACATCCTTGACGCCGCTTTGCGGGAACTCGCCGAAGAGACAGGTGTTGTGTCTGACAGGAACACCATGGGCGTTGACTATGTCGGAGATTTCTACTCTTCTGAAGGCATGACCGACGAATTGGCGCACATCATGGTGCTGCATCTGGGGCCATTCAAACAGGAAGCGCGCCACTTCGACCCGGATGAGCATGTGGAATCCGCGTGGATTCCCTGGAGCGATCTGGCCGCCACACGCATCACCTCATCCAATTCGATGATTGCCATTCAGCATGAGGCCTTGCGCCGCCTGATCGCCAAACATGCCGATGACGATAATAAGCCAACCTTGTTCGCCTGACGTTCAACTCCAACAGACTTTAGTAACACAAGAAAGTGGGATACTGTAATTATGCAGATCAGACCTGGATCAATGTATCCGCTGGGTGCCAGCTATGACGGTGCCGGTGTGAATTTCGCGCTGTACTCGCAGGTTGCCCAAAAAGTGGAACTGTGTCTTTTCGATGATGATGACCATGAGACTCGCGTCGAAATGACCGAACAAAACTCGTATGTATGGCATAACTATATTCCTGGACTCCAGCCAGGCCAACGATATGGTTACCGCGTATACGGTCCGTACGACCCGGTGCACGGCCTCAGATGTAACCCGAACAAGCTACTGCTTGATCCATATGCCAAAGCAATCGAAGGCAACATCGATGGCGATGAAAGCCTGTTCTCCTACTGGTTCAAAAGTCCGGATGACAACTCCGCAATGAACGATCTTGATTCGGCGGCGCACACGATGAAATCCGCCGTAATCAACCCCTACTTCGATTGGGGCAACGACCAGCACCCGTACATTCCCTACCATGATTCGGTAATCTACGAGGCCCACGTGCGCGGCATGACCAACCTCAACATGGATGTGCCGCCGGATATCCGCGGCACCTATGCCGGTCTTGCCTACCCGAGCGTCATCGAATATCTGAAGAAGCTCGGCGTCACCGCCATCGAACTGATGCCTATCCACCAGTTCGTCAACGATTCCTTCCTGCAGGAGAAGGGATTGTCGAACTACTGGGGCTACAACACCATCGGCTTCTTCGCTCCGCACAACGCCTACTCCAGCTCGGGGGAGCGCGGCGAACAAGTCAATGAATTCAAATCCATGGTCAAGGCCTACCACCGCGCAGGTATGGAAGTGATTCTCGACGTGGTGTACAACCACACCGCCGAAGGCAATCACATGGGTCCCACCCTGAGCTTCAAGGGCATCGACAATCAGTCCTATTACCGACTGGTGGACGGCGATCCGATGCACTACTTCGATACCACCGGTACCGGTAACTCGCTGCTCATGCGCTCGCCGCACGCTCTGCAGCTCATCACCGATTCGTTGCGCTACTGGGTCACCGAAATGCACGTGGACGGTTTCCGCTTCGATCTTGCAGCCACACTGGCCCGTCAGTTCCAAGAGGTCGACAAGCTTTCCGCATTCTTCGACATCGTCGAACAGGATCCGGTCATCTCCCGAGTCAAGCTCATCGCCGAACCGTGGGATTTGGGCTCCGGCGGCTATCAGGTCGGCGGCTTCCCGTCAAGCTGGTCCGAATGGAATGGTCGCTTCCGCGATACCGTCCGTGATTTCTGGCGCTCGCAGCCGTCCACGTTGCCTGAATTCGCATCCCGCTTGATGGGCAGCTCCGACCTGTATCAGGTCAACGGCCGTCGACCGGTGGCATCCGTGAACTTCATCACCGCTCATGATGGTTTCACCATGAACGATTTGGTGAGCTACAACGAGAAGCACAACGACGCCAACGGCGAAGGCAACCGAGATGGTGAGTCCAACAACCGCTCTTGGAACTGCGGTGTGGAGGGTTCCACGAACATTCCAGACGTCATCGACCTGCGTCAGCGTCAAATGCGCAATATGTTCTCCACGCTGCTGTTGAGCCAGGGCATTCCGATGATCTGCGGCGGTGACGAGGTATGCCGTACACAGCAGGGCAATAACAACGCCTACTGCCAGGATAATGAGATTTCCTGGACCAACTGGAATCTCAATAAAGACCAGAAGAGCATGCTGAAATTCGTTTCCAAGCTCATTCACCTGCGTCTGAACCACCCGGTGCTTCACCGCCGTCGTTTCTTCACCGGCCGCGAGCCTGGAGATGATTCCAACAAGATTCCACAGGTGGAGTGGTTCGACCATACCGGTTCCATCATGGATATGGAGGATTGGCAGAACACGCACGCCTTCTCCATGATGATCTACCTGAACGGCTCGGATATCCCCGAAGTCGACTGGTATGGCAACCGTATGGTCGATAATGACTTCATCCTGATCTTCAACGCCCATTACGAGCCGATCATGTTCACTCTGCCGGATGAACGTTACGGCCGCAAGTGGCAGCTCATTGTGGATACGCATAACCCGGACGGTCCGGAATTGAGTTATGAGGCCGGTTTCATGATCACCGCCCAATCGCGCAGCTTCATGATGCTGATGAGCGCCAAGAAGCCCGAAAAGCCGTCGCTCGGCTTGTAAATGTATTCTGCCAGCATATGAGAAGACCCGTTACGTTATGTAACGGGTCTTCTGTGAAGTGCAAAAAAACTTTTGGCCTATACCCGGCAGAGATAATTTGTTCCGCTGATGTGCCCGATGAACAGAATGACAGAAACCAGCGGCGTGCTGAAACACGGTCAGAACAATTTGTTACTGATTCTCTCGGTGCCATACCTACGTTTACCGAAGAGATGATTGAAGAGATACAGCAACGGTTGCCTACTCATCGGGCTGTGGTTCGCGTTCGAGCATGAGTTTCATCTTGCTGTTGTCCATCAGCCACGCATACAGGTCACGGTCCAAGATCATTGCCAGATCGAAGCACGCATGCACCGCGTCCGCCAACGTGATGCGCCGATTCTCGCCGGGCAACGGGATGCCGTTGACGAGAGGCTCGTGGTGGGCGACCCTGTTGCGCAGAGCGTGCACTGTTTTGACGATGTACAGCGCGTAGTTCCTCGTCCACTTGGCGTTCGCGTCCAAGGCGTGACGGCGCCCGCCGGGGAATGATTTGCGCAGACCCTTGCGCCAGAGGTCGTTTTCGTAGTCGGCGCTGCCCTCGTCCGGCCAGTGAGCGTGGATGGCTCCGCCGTTCTCCAGCAGGTTGCGCCAGAATCCGAACGTCAACGCCGCGACGAGATGCCCGTGCGTGTGCCGTTTCTTCTGCTGGACGGTGAGATGGCCCCATGCCTCGCGAATCTGGCGTTGGGTGCGGTCGTCGAAACGGAGTTCCGCCATGTACCAGTCCTCGGTGCCGGACTGTTCCAAGGAGATGAGTGACAATTGCTGGTCCATGTGGTTGCGCAGGGCGACTTCGAGGATGGCGATGTCGCCCATGCAGGCGCTGGCCATGTCGTGATCCCACAGGTACAGTCGCAGTGCCGGGCATGAGCGCCGCCGTGCTTCGGAATCGTAGGATGCGAGCCGTTCGTTGGTGATGCACGCGCGCAGCGCCCTCTCCTGCGGACTTCCCTTGTGAGGGGCCTGTGAGAGGAAAGCGGGTGCGGGGTTTGACTGTCGGCTCATGAATCATTATCATATTCCATGAAATCCCCCAATGGGCCTCTCCGGACGGTCTTCGACTGAGCCGTGATGCACTGGGGGTTCTCTTTTATCCGGTCAACCTGACCGGTTTCCCATTCATTATTGGAATGGTTCTTTTCCATAGAAGGCCATCTGTTCGTCGCCCCACCATGCCAAGAACTGTTTGGCGGTTTCACCGTTATGCCCGTCGTCGGCAAAGGCACAATCGAAGGACGCTAACCGACCGTGGGTTTCCTCGGCCAGTGCTGCGGCGACGAACCCGTAGCCGGTCGAGGCGACGGCCGGGCCGGCGAAGTTCCGTATGTCATGCCACCAGTGGGGTTGCGCGTTCAGGAGCTTTATGTCCTCGTCAGACAACGGCACTTCAAACTCGTCGGCATCGATGGGGAAGCATTCGCCCAGCATCGATGGGGGATAACCTTCTTTCCCTTCGGACTTCACGTAGTCGTCGATCCACGGCTGATCGATCCGAGTACGCTCCCACAGCGACGGCCAGGAACTCGCCCGCCATTCGCCGTTGATTAGATACGCGAACCCGAGGTCCATCTCTACCTTCCAGCGCGTGGCCGGATCTACGTACCTCAGTTCCTCGTCGGGCTTACGTGGGTGGAATGCCTTGACCTCCACGGTGCTGCGAATCCCGTACCGATCGAGCAGCTGCTGATAAAGCTCCTGGGTGCGGCTTCTCGTCTCTTCGACCAAAGGCAGGTAATCCGTCGTCGGATACACGTCAATCGTGGTGGACATGCCCCAATCATATCGAACACTCTTGGAATCATTAATTACTGGTGTCATGAGCTGCGCTGGATCTGAGGAGCTGCAGCAAGACCACGGGCACTGCGGTTATCGGATAAAATCGGATAAGCCGTCTCGCGGCGGATAAAAATAAACCCCTACATCACAAGATAGGAGTAGGGCTTTAAAGTCGGGCTAGCGGGATTTGAACCCACGACATCCTGCTCCCAAAGCAGGCGCGCTACCAAACTGCGCTATAGCCCGTATGCAATGAAACCTTGCATCAGCTTCAGAGCACAAACCAACATTGTACAGCATGGGTGGACCGGGACACGGGATACAATGAAATGTTGGACGAGAATTGCTCATATAGCGAGGAGTGACGGTCGCCATACCATATACCCTCGTTGATTGGAACCGCGTGACATACACTGGAGAGCAACATACGACGGGAACGGGTCGAATCCTGGGAGGTGCGAAGGAAATCATGGGGCGTCATCAGCGTTCGGAAACATCCGGACTGATTTCCTTCGTCATCTGCGCCGTGGTCGGTGCTCTCGCCATGAACTTCTACATGGAATACGCACCGGCCATCTGGCAGCTGACGCAACGTCGTTTCATGATGTGCGCCGGTATTGTCGCGGCCTGCGGCGTGATCTCCTTCATCGTCGGTTACGCACGCAAGTCGCGTTCTCTGAACCTCAAGAACGGTTGGTTGGCTCCCATCCGACGGATTGTGGAAATCGTGGCACTTTCCGTGGTATATGGTTCCACCATATTCCTCTCCTCGTTTGCGCTGATTGGCGCCGCGAACGACATGATGGGCAACGCCATTTTCGCCGGCTACATTTCCAGCGTTTGTGCAGGATTCGCTGGGGTGGTGGGATACATGACATTCGTACAGGCTGAGATGATGAACGCCAAAACCATCGCCAGCCTGTTGCCATTCTTCGTGATCTCCGGCGTGGTCACCGCAGGCGTCACCACCGATGACCCATACTGGTATCACAATAACTTCTCCCAGCTCGGCGACCGCACCACGTTCGCGGCACGCATGTTCAACTCCACATTGATGCTGGCCGGTACCTGCATCATCATCGTCAGCTACTTCGCCATCTCCGAACTGGTGACCACCGAACGCCTGCAACGCCTATGGCACGATCGCACGAAAACCGACCCGAACCGTGGCTACATGATTCCGCACTTCATGCTGCGTATCGGTGTGCTTTCCGCATTGCTGACCATCTCCGGCCTCGCCTTCATCGGTATCGGCGCATTCCGATACACGCCGCATAACCTCATGCACAACATTTGCGCCAAAGGCCTGCCGTTCGTGATGCTGCTCTTGTTCGTGCTATTGCCATGGCTTGCTCCGCGCATCTCCAAAGCCGTGATGGTGGCTTCCGATCTGGCGGCACTCGTATGCGCTGCATTCTGGGCCAACATGATGATGGGGCACAATACGCTCACCAATGTTGAGGCGCTTGCGGGTCTCATGTTCCTTGGCTGGTTCATCGTGTTCTCCCGTCAAATCGCCGCCATTGAGGCTGACCGTGTGGAAGCGCAGCTCTTGCATGCGCAAATGATCGAAAACGGGTTGGAACACCGCACGAATCAGCAGGAGCCGACCATTGAATCCCGTATCGCCGCGGATCGCTAACCGCCGACACAGATGCATTATCGTTATGTTCTTTGCTGGCTCAACCGCCGGCATTGACGCATAATAGATTGCGGAAACAAGCCACTGCAATCAAGGAGGAACTATGGCTGTTGAGAATGCCAAGGTGCTGATCATCGTCAACAACTGGGGTATCGAGGAGACCGAACTGACCCGTCCGCTGCGTGACCTCAAGGCAGCCGGTGCCCAGGTGACGCTTGCCGCGACCACCCTCGACCCATGCGAAACCGTGCAGCATGACCGTTACGAGGGCGAGACACTGACTCCGGATGCTCGTCTTGCCGACGTGCAGGCCGCCGATTATGACCTGCTGGTGGTGCCTGGCGGTACTTGCAATGTTGACCGCATCCGCGTGAACGAAGACGCCATCACCTTGGCGCAGGAATTCGCCCATGAGGGCAAGCCGATTGCCGCGATCTGCCATGGTGCTTGGCTGCTGGTCAACGCCGATCTGATTGAAGGCAAGACCGCTTCGCCATGCCGCTACATCGCCGCTGACATCGAAAACGCAGGCGGACACTACGTCGATAAGCAGCTGACTGTTGATGATGCCAACGGCTGGAAGCTCATCACCTCCCGCAAGCCAGACGATCTGGATTACTTCGTCGGAGCCATCAAGGAAGCACTCGCCTGATTCGGCGGCATCCTTCACACGAATCATATAAGACGGCTGTGCCCGGCACCTATGCTGGACACAGCCGTTCTTCGATACCTGAGAATTGATAGATTGACTTCTATGACAGAAAACACGAATCTTTGGCCTGCACCACTCGCAACGCAACCATTGAACGCCACAGTAACCGTGCCAGGAAGCAAGTCATTGTCGAATCGCTACCTGATTCTCGCGGCTCTGGGTTCACAGCCGGTACGCTTGGTCGGTTTGTTGCGCTCGCGAGATACCGATTTGATGATGGGCGCTCTGGAGGCCCTCGGAGTACGTTGTGATGTCGATACTCACACCGAAACCACGGTAACAGTGACCCCGCCTGCCAATGGTCTCTTCCGTGGCAACGTCAACCTGTTCTGCGGCCTTGCCGGTACGGTAATGCGATTCGTGCCCGGACTTGCTCTATTCGCTGACGGTCCGGTGCATTTTGACGGCGATAAGCAAGCGTATGCCCGCCCGATGAAGCCAGTGCTTGACGGTTTGGAACAGCTCGGCGCCACAGTGGAATATCATGGTGAACTCGGCAAGCTGCCGTTTACGATTACGCCGCCGGCAACGCTGCCTTCGGATACCGCGCAGGTGAGCATTGATTCCTCAGGCTCCTCTCAGTTCATCTCTGGCCTGCTACTGATCGGCTCCCGTCTGCCTAGTGGGTTGTCACTCCAACATACGGGGGAGAAGACCCCGAGCCTGCCGCATATTCGCATGACCGTTGCCGATGTGACTGGTGCCGGAGGCACAATAAACGCTGACGAATCCGCTCGTACTTGGACGGTGGAACCACATACGTTGCAGCTGCCGGACAAAGTCACGGTGGAGCCTGATTTGTCGAACGCGGCGCCATTCCTTGGGGCCGCGTTGATTGCCGGCGGCACTGTGCGGGTACCGCATTGGCCTCAAACCACTACGCAGCCGGGTGGCTTGCTGCCGGGATATCTGGAACAGATGGGTGCTGCGGTATCCTTCCTGGTGATTGATGATGTCCGCTACTGCGAGGTTACCGGCAGCGGGACCATTCATGGTCTTGGATCTTTCGATTTGACCGCCGCCGGTGAAATCGCGCCTTCCTTGGCCGCGATTCTGGTATTTGCGGACGCGCCTACGGATATGGTTGGCATCGGTCATCTGCGTGGACATGAGACGAATCGACTTGCAGCGTTGGTGGCTGAAATTACGCGTGTAGGTGGCAAAGCGGAAGAACTGCCGGATGGTCTGCGCATCGAACCGGTGGCTGTTGAACAGCTGCATGGTGCGGATATGGAAACGTATGCCGATCACCGTATGGCCACGTTTGCGGCAATGCTGGGTTTGCGTGTTGCTGGCATCAAGGTGAAGGACGTTGCCACCACGCGTAAGACGTTGCCTGACTTCGTCGGCATGTGGAACGGCATGTTGGGGGAGTAGCCGTCTCTTATCTGGCTCTCCCCGTTGAGGACTGCCAGCATTGCTCGCCGATGCGTCCAGCCGCGAATACAGCATGCAAAAAGCCCTGATGATTCCTTTCGAATCATCAGGGCTTTGTAACTTAGCGAATCAGAGATTCATCAATCACTTGGCGAACTTGTTGCCATAAGTGTCTTCGCCGGCCTCTGCAATGGCGGCGGACTTGCGGGCGATGGCCAGCTCCTCGTTGGTCGGAATCACAGCGATGATCACGGAGGAGTCCGGAGTGGAGATGACGCGCGGTTCCTTGGAACGGGTGGCATTCTTCTCCTCGTCCAGCTTGACGCCGAACGGAGCGAGCTTGTCGCACACCATCTTGCGCACGATGTCGTCGTTCTCACCAACGCCAGCGGTGAAGGTGATCACGTCGCAGCCGCCCATCTGATAGGTGTAGTTGCCGATGTAGCTGACAATACGGTGCACGTAGACATCCAGAGCCAGCTTGGCATCCTCGTTGCCTTCAGCCACCAGACGGTGGACCTCACGCAAATCGCCGAAGCCGGTCATGCCCATCATGCCGGAACGCTTGTTGAACAGGGCATCCAGCTCGTCCACGTTCATGTGGGCGTTGCGAATCAGGTGGAAGACCACAGCCGGGTCGATATCACCGGTACGGCCGCCCATGACCAGGCCCTCGAGCGGGGTCAGACCCATGGAGGTCTCGACCGGCTTGCCGGAGATCTCAGCGGAAGCGGAAGCGCCGTTGCCGATGTGCAGGACGATCTGCTTCAGGCCCTCAGCCGGCTTGCCGATGACTTCCGGAACCACGGAGGAGATGAACTCGTGGGAGGTGCCGTGAGCACCGTAACGACGGATGTGGTACTGATCGGCGATTTCCTTGTTCAGGGCGTAGGTGCTGGCAGCCTTCGGCAGCTGGAAGAAGAAGGAGGAGTCGAAGACGAAGATCTGCGGAACGTCCGGCAGCAGAGCGCGCATGACCTCAGCGCCCTTGGCCTCCGGGCCGTTGTGCAGTGGAGCGAGCACGGCCAGATCCTTGACCTGGTTGATGGTCTTGTCGGTGACCAGGGCCGGCTTCGGGAAGAGGGAGCCGCCCTGCACCACACGGTGACCAACAGCGACGATGCCTGCATCGGACAGCTTCGGACCGTACTCCTCGAAGAAGCCGAGCACGCGCTTCAGACCCTGCTCGTGGTCGTGAATCGGCTCCTCAAGCTCATGCTTTTCACCGTTGTACTCATGCTTGTAGTGGCCGTCGATCGGTTCGCCGATCTTCTCGACCAGGCCGGAAGCCAGGCCTTCGCCGGATTCGAGATCAACCAGCTGGTACTTGATAGAGCTGGAACCGGAATTGATGACAAGGACGGTTTTCGCCATTGTGGGCATCCTCCATTGTGATATGTTTCAGTCCCGCGAATACGCGGGTTACCGAAGATTAGATTACTCGCTACTTGCTACAAAACGTGCTACTGCATGTGATTGTGGCGGACTGATGTTATGCAATATGCAGTGAGGGGTTGAGGGTTGTGATGCTGAACCGTAGGCTTGGCCGAACGGCCTTGAGTGTGTTCAGCATCACAACCCTCAACCCCTCACGTCAACACTTACTGGGCTTCGATGGCGGTCAGAGCGATGGTGTTGATGATGTCCTGCACCAAGGCGCCGCGGGACAGATCGTTGACCGGCTTGTTCAAGCCTTGCAGCACAGGGCCAATCGCCAGAGCGCCGGAGGAGCGCTGAACGGCCTTGTACGCGATGTTTCCAGCGCACAGATCCGGGAACACGAATACGTTGACATGGCCAGCAACGGCATTGCCCTTAGCCTTAGTCGCGGCAACGGTGGGGGACCAGGCTGCATCGAATTGGATGGAGCCGACCACCGGCAAATCCGGAGCCTTGTCCTTAAGCAGCTTGGTGGCTTCTTCGACGATGTCGACATCCGGGCCCTTACCGGAACCGAGCGTGGAGTAGGAAAGCATGCCGACCTTGGGGTCAAGGCCGAAAGCCTTTGCGGTTTCCGCGGACTGCAATGCGATCTCGGATAGTTGCTCGGCGTCCGGGTTCAGATTGATGGCGCAGTCGGCGAACACGGCCACATGATCCTTGAAGCACATCAGGAATGCGCCGGAAACCAGCTTCTGACCGGGCTTGGTCTTGATGACCTGCAGTGCCGGGCGTACGGTGTTGGCGGTGGAGTTCACCGAGCCGGAGACCAGGCCGTCGGCATATCCGAGCACGACGAGCATGGTGCCGAAGTAGCTGGCATCGGTCAGTTGCTTGCGGGCCTGCTCCTCCGTCATGCCCTTCTTGGCGCGAAGTTCGCACAGCTTGGCGATCATGGGCTTCAGAATGTTTTCATCATCCATGGCCTGGAAGCGGGCACGCTCAAGGTAGTTGAGGCCGAGTTCCTTACCTCGGGTCAGAATGGCATCCTTGTTGCCAACGATGATGAGGTTGACGATTTCGCGTTCGAGCAGGTAATCGGCCGCCTTGATGATACGGTCTTCTTCGCCCTCCGGCAGCACAATGGTTTTCTTGTTGCTTTTGGCTTTGCCGAGCAGCCCGAACTGGAACGCATACGGGGTAGTGGGCGGGTTGAAGTCCACATCAAGAGCTGCGAGAACCTCTTCGGTAGGTGCGTACTTGCGGAAGGTCTCCAGTGCCAGCGTTTTGTTGGATTCGTCAGTGAACGAGACTTGCGGCAGCGTCCAGACCGGCAGGCCGTACTTGGCTAACGTCTCCTTGACGGATACGGAGTGACGGGTTTCGCAGCCGGTGACGAAGATGCCGAGAACACGGTTTCCAGCAGCTTCCATACCCTCGATGGAAAGTTTGACGGTTTCATCGAGCTCGTGCGGCCAGCGATCGATGGTGCACACAGCGAGGAATACGCCTGCTTTGAGATCAGCGGCAACATTGGCGTTGAATTCGTAGCTGGTCGGGTCATTGACATGGGACTTATCCGTGCCGACGATCAGAGCGGCGTCCGCTCGGGCAACATCCATGGCGTCATTGAAAGCTCCGATGATATCGCCTCGCGCGGTTTCTTTATCAGCACGTACGGTGTGCACATCAAGTCCGGTGGAAAGCGCGACGCCAAGGCCGGCGTTGGAAGCGGACAGTAGCACCGGGGTGAAATCATCATGATTCGATACCGCTGGGCGGAATACGATGGTCTTGTACTTTGAGGTCAGTGCGTTGAGCACGCCATAGGCCACGACGTTGCGGCCATTAGCGCCTTCAGGACTGGCGATATAAACGCGGGTTACAGTCACTTTGGTCTGTCTCCTTTGATCAACATGATTGGGACCACACATCATTGTACCGGCGCTGACCTGGGTTTTCGTTGCATTGCCGCGCATGTATTCAAGGAATCCCTGCTGCGCCGAAGACAAGCAGATACGAAAAAAGGCTTGGGACGAATCCCAAGCCTTTTTCCTAAGCCGTTAGGCTAAACCACTGAGTGGTGAAATCACTCGTTGTCGCCAGCGGTTGCGGCGGTAGCGGTGACAGCACCCTTCTCGGAGGTGTTGAGGCCGGAGTACACCCAGTCGGTGTAGTCCGGGTGATCGTAGCCGTTGTCGACTGCGAACTGGAAGGCTTCCTGACGGAAGGCCTCCAGTTCGTTGATCTTGTCGGCGTACTTGTCGGCGTCGATCATGCGCAGAGCCTCAGCGGTCAGCTCGTAACGATCGATCTCGTTCACGCGAACCATGTCGTACGGGGTAGTGGTGGAGCCCTCTTCCTCGTAGCCGTGGACGTTGAAGTTGTCGTGGTTCGGGCGGTCGTAGATCAGGCCACGCACGTCGTGAGCGTAGGAGTGGTAAGCGAACAGGACCGGCTTGTCAGCGGTGAAGATGTCAGCGAACTCTTCATCGGACAGGGCCTCGTCGTTCTCCTTGGCGGACTGCAGAGCGAGCAGGTCAACCACGTTGACGACCTTGAACTTGATGCCCATGGCCTTCAGCTTGTCGGAAGCAGCCATGATCTCCTGGGTCGGGACATCGCCGGCAGCGGCAAGCACGATCTCAGCCTCGTCGTTGGTCTTGGCAGTGGAAGCCCAATCCCAAGCGGCAGCACCCTTCTCGAGCTCGGCGCGAGCCTCATCGAGGGACAGCCAGGTGGCAGCCGGCTGCTTGCCAGCGATGATGGCGTTGATCTTGTTGGTGGACTTGTAGCACTTCTCGGCGATGGCCAGCAGCATGTTCGCATCGGTGGCGAAGTAGATGCCGATGACGTGATCGTTGTGGAAGCACTTGTTCAGCAGCAGGGAGGTGACACCCGGATCCTGGTGGGAGAAGCCGTTGTGGTCCTGACGCCAAACGTGAGAGGAGACCAGCAGGTTCATGGAAGCGATCGGCTTACGCCACGGAATCTCGCGGACGGTAGCCTCAAGCCACTTGGCGTGCTGGTTCAGCATGGAGTCGATCACGTGGACGAAGGACTCGTAGGAGCTCCAGATGCCGTGACGACCGGTCAGCAGGTAGCCCTCGAGGAAGCCTTCCATCTGGTGCTCGGACAGCTGCTCGACAACCTGGCCGGAGACGTGCATGTGCTCGTCGACCTCATCGGAGATGTAGCCAGCGTCCCACTGCTTGTTGGTGACTTCGTAGGAAGCCTGCAGACGGTTGGAAGCAGTCTCATCCGGTCCGAAGATACGGAAGTCGTGCATGTTGTTCTTGATGATGTCGCGGGTGTAGACACCGAGACGACGGGTAGCCTCGAGCTGGCCCCAGCCGTGGCCGTACTTCTCGACTTCCTTGACGGCGTAGTCTTCGAGGTTCGGCAGCTTCAGGTCGTCGCGGATCAGACCACCGTTGGCGTTCGGGTTAGCACCGATGCGCAGCTCGCCCTTCGGCATGAAGGCGGTCACATCGGACTTGACGGCGCCGTTCTCGTCGAACAGCTCTTCCGGCTTGTAGGACTCCAGCCAGTTCTTCAGAACTTCGAAGTGGGCCTCGGTATCGCGGGCGGAAGCCAGCGGCACCTGGTGGGAACGCCAGGAGCCCTCGGTCTTCTTGCCGTCGATGTACTTCGGGCAGGTCCAGCCCTTCGGGGTGCGGAAGATCAGCATCGGGTAGAACGGACGATGCACGTTGTCGGTCTGGGCGGTTGCCTTGATGTCGCAGATCTCGTCCCAGATGGTCTCCCACAGCTCGGCGAAGCGACGGTGGATGGACATGTGGTCCTCATCGTCGAAGCCAGCGACGAACTCGTACGGCTCGTAGCCCATGCCGTGGAAGAACTCGTGCAGCTCTTCGTCGGAAATGCGGGACAGGATGGTCGGGTTGGCGATCTTGTAGCCGTTGAGGTGCAGGATCGGCAGCACGATACCATCGGTGCGCGGGTTCACGAGCTTGTTGGACTGCCAGCCGGTAGCCAGCGGGCCGGTCTCAGCTTCGCCGTCGCCGACGATGGCCGGGACGAACAGGCTCGGGTTGTCCATGATGGCGCCGTAAGCGTGGGACAGAGCGTAGCCCAGCTCACCACCTTCGTGGATGGAGCCCGGGGTCTCCGGAGCGAAGTGGGACGGAATGCCGCCCGGGTAGGAGAACTGACGGAAGAACTTCTGCAGACCAGCCTCATCCTTGGTGATCTTCGGGAAGGTCTCGGTGTAGGTGCCGTCCAGGTAGGACTGGGAGGTACCAGCCGGGCCGCCGTGGCCCGGGCCCATGATGATCACGGTGTTCTGGCCGTGGTCAGCGATGAAGCGGTTGATGTGGCCGATGAGGAAGTTCAGGCCAGGGGTGGTGCCCCAGTGGCCGACCAGACGGTGCTTCACGTCTTCGCGAGTGAAGGGCTCCTTCATCAGCGGGTTGGAACGCAGATAAATCTGGCCGATGGAAAGGTAGTTGGCAGCGCGCCAGTACTTGTCAACACCTTCGAGGGCTTCCTCGGAAACCGGAGCGTTGAGCTTCTTCCAAGGGGTGCCAATAACAGGACTCGTCATGTGTACTCCTGTACTCCTGCACGGTAATCGTGCGATTGATTATTTCTGTTCGGTCGCGGACCTTAGTTCCTTGCGGTACCAAGGTTTTCCGTTCCCAATCAATCGTCATGGTACGAGGACAACACGACTTTTGAACGATTTCTTGCGGGTGTGTTCGAAATTGTTGCGGAAATTTCAGTATTTGTGCGTTTAAGCCTTAACTTTGTCAACATTTAATTTGAGGCAGTATGCACAGAAAATGGCGGAATAAAGCCGAAAATAGCGCATTTGTGTTCGATTTTACGTTCGATTTGCTGGGGTTGGAACCGGCGTGTTGGCTTTGTGAAGGCCTGTGACTTGTTCGGTTTTCGCACAGAAATATGCCGGTATTCATGCGTGTCGGGGTTGTCGTATTGACCGGTGATAATCGTGCATGTTCAACCCACGTAAAGTCTCAATGAACGTTAGGGGAATATCAATGGCAAATGGTCCTGTGCTCGTCGTCGATTTCGGCGCCCAGTACGCCCAGCTAATCGCTCGCCGCGTCCGCGAGGCCGGTGTCTACTCTGAACTTGTGCCGCATTCCATGCCGGCCGACGAGATTCTGGCCAAGGATCCTAAGGCAATCATTCTGTCCGGTGGCCCGGCCTCTGTATTCGAACCCGGCGCTCCCACAATAGATACTAAGGTCTTCAATGCTGGCGTACCGGTGCTCGGCATCTGCTATGGCTTCCAGGTCATGGCCTATGAGCTTGGCGGCAAGGTGGACAAGGCCGCTCTTGGTGAGTACGGCAAGACCAGCGCCACCATTGATAGCGCGGCAGGCATCCTCGCTGATTCCCCGGCTGAGCAGACCACATGGATGAGCCACGGTGTGGCCGTTGAGCAGGCGCCGGAAGGCTTCGATGTACTTGCCCATACCGAAGGTGCGCCGGTTGCGGCCATGGCCGATGAATCCCGCAAACTGTATGGTGTGCAATGGCACCCGGAAGTCAAGCACTCTCCGCTGGGCCAGAAGCTCATCGAGAACTTCCTGCATCGTTGCGCGGGATTGCCTAACGACTGGGATGCATCCTCCATCATCGAAGATCAGGTCAAGAAGATTCGCGAAAAGGTCGGCGACGCCGAAGTGATCTGCGGTCTGTCTGGTGGTGTGGACTCTGCTGTCGCCGCGGCTTTGGTACACAAGGCCATCGGTGACCAGCTCACCTGCGTATTCGTCGATCACGGCCTGCTTCGCAAGGGCGAGGTCGAGCAGGTCAAGCATGACTTCGTTGAAGCCACCGGTATTCGTCTAATCACCGTCGATGCCGCTGATGACTTCCTCACCGCTCTGAAGGGCGTCAGCGAGCCTGAGCGCAAGCGCAAGATCATCGGCGAAAAGTTCATTCGCACTTTCGAAAAAGCTCAGCAGCAGGTCCTGGAAGAGGCCGGTGCCCGAGGCAAGGAAGTCAAGTTCCTCGTGCAGGGCACCCTGTACCCGGACGTCGTGGAATCCGGCGGTGGCGATGGCGCTGCGAACATCAAGTCCCACCACAATGTCGGCGGCCTTCCGAAGGACATCAAGTTCCAACTCATCGAACCGCTGCGCACCCTCTTCAAGGATGAGGTGCGCGCCATCGGTACCGAACTCGGTCTGCCCGATGAGATCGTCTGGCGCCAGCCGTTCCCGGGCCCCGGCCTCGGCATCCGCATCATCGGCGAGATCACCAAGGAGCGTCTCGACCTGCTGCGTGAAGCCGACGCCATCGCCCGCGAAGAGCTCACCAAGGCCGGTCTCGACCGTGATATCTGGCAGTGCCCGGTTGTACTCCTTGCCGATGTCCACTCCGTTGGCGTCCAGGGTGACGAACGCACCTACGGTTCCCCGATCGTGCTGCGCCCCGTTTCCTCCGAGGATGCCATGACCGCCGATTGGGCCCGTGTCCCTTACGACGTGCTCGCCACCATCTCCACGCGCATCACCAACGAATGCCGTCAGATCAACCGCGTGGTCCTCGACTGCACTTCCAAGCCACCGGCAACCATCGAATGGGAGTAAATTGAAATGACGGAGCGCCTTCTGCGTTACAGCAGGCTCGACGTACCTTCGTACGCCTTCGCCTGCTGCGCCTTGAAGTCGCACACGTCATTTCAATTTATTGTGAAATGAAATGCTCTGATGGAGCGTTAGCTGATGCCGTTATTCGCAGATGAAATACTTCTGCGGATAACGGCATCATCGTTATATGAAGGTTTGTATGGTTTTCGCTGCAAGGAGAGGAAATCGGGAAGCTTAAGTAGAGTTCCGGATCTCTTGGCATGGCGGAAGCCTCTAATTTGTTCACAACTTCGTGAAACCAACCTTTTCTATGAGTCGTACCAAATTGGATACCTTGGCTAATAAGTATCCATTGCCTAGAAATGGCTTTATTTCAATGTTTTATAGCAATGCGCCATGTTTCCGATATATTGGTAAAACGTTTAACTTAAGAGTTGTGACAAATTGGCGTGGCATAACCCGATAAAAACACCCGTTGGAGTAAATAGTGCCACACATGAACTTATGGATTGCATAAGCATTGATAAAAGTGCGTATTGTTCTAGGGGTTGCTGCTTTTGATTGGAGAATACCTATGACGATGCCGACATGGGGGTAAGACGATGTTGTCTCCTCATCAGAACCATGTAGAGATTTTCTATTGAGGATAGGATTTTAGAAACCCCTTAATCGTATAGTTCAAACGACAGGTCAGATGGCTCTACTCCGTTGATTTTATCGATGATTCTGCTTAGTGTTTCGAGTTTGGTGGCTGTCGCAGATCCGGGGTTGAACCAGATGCCTGGGACTACTTCAAATCCGTATTCAAGCGGTGAATCGGAGAAGTACCGGGATGGGAACTTGTCTGAGAACGCTACCGAGCGGAAACCCGCAAAGTCAATTTCGACTAGGCTTGATAGAACGCCTTTCATCATGTCAACCCAGTTTTTGACGGTATGGCGTGCTCCTTGGAAGGTATATGCAGCGATTTTTCTGTTCGTGAAGTCGAAGTCGTCGTCAAGTCCGTGGCTTTCGTGCTCTTCGACTGCGGGCTTGTAGGACGTGTCGAGTGAAGGCCAGAGCTCAAGAAAACGGCGCCAGAGTCGTTCGTTTCGTTCAGCTATTTGTGTTTCATCCCATTCGGCGCATTCCGCGACGAATCTGTTGAGTTTGAGACCGCTGTCTTTGAACCCGTGTTTGCAATCACGTTTGAATGTGAATTCGCTGTTTGAATATTGCGAATTGTAGCCGGTCAGCGTCAGATTACCCATCCGGTTAAGCCACCGATTATGAATTTCGTCTGCATTGTCGCCGAGAGATTGTTTCCACTGACGAGACAGCGACTGTGGCATGATGTGTTCGACCGATAGCGTCCCGTTTTCCATCATGTCCACAATGTTCACGCGTTCGACGTTATCGCCGTTCTCCAAACGGTCATACAGATAGAAACGCATGCGCCTAATCTTGTACAGGTTTCGTTCGTCATAGGCGCGCCGGAATTCGTCGTCGCGGGGGAACCTGCCACTATCTTCCCTTCGGAGCAGTGCATAGGTGAGTGAATCGCAATACGAAGCACCCTCGTTTACACCACGCAGTACCTCATGATGAAGGCCGGCGAATATTTTGTTCAGTGCGTTTGTTGCGACATTGCATAGCCATCGACGGAATAGATAATCCTCGATGATGTCCAGAACGTTCACCAGCTCGTCATCGGAGATGTTTCCATCATCGGAGTATTCGAGCAATGACAGAAGAAACGGGTTGATGACGCTCATTTCGAGTAGTCGGAGATGTTTCAGCGCATCGTCGATGCGTGTGCCTCCGGGCGTGACTCCGGTTATACGAGCATAGTAGCGAGAGAACCGGAGCAGGTCGTTCATCAAGGAGCGGTGTTCGATTCCCCTGGAAAACTGCTGGAAGGCGGGGTAGACGCGGCTGATGACAGGTGTTCTGCGGGTTTTCATGGTGAGATAGTCTCGGATGAATCCGCTTACGTCGTAATTGGTGTTACGCTCCATGACGTTCCAGAACTGTTCGTAGCATTCTTCCTGCTCGTCCAGTGGGAGATTCATGAGCATGTAGTTGCGGATCTTGTCGCCTTCGTTCAGACCCAATCCGGTTGAGTTGAGACTTTCAAAGATGAGTTGCGCATCGTCGCCGGATTCGAGCTTGATGTCGATGACCTCGAGTTTTTCTATTGCCTGCTCGATGGAATATGCGTCAAGCCCGCTTTTGGTGATTCGATCCAGGAAATATCGGTAATTCGACGTGACATTCGAGCTCTCGTCAAGCTCGCCATTGCCGGTACTTGCGACGTCGATGACTTTGATGAGGGCGTTCTGATCGCCTTTTACCAACTTGAGCTTGAGTTTGCTGTCGTCGTTCCTAAAACGATCAACGAGATACTCATCTTTTATGAAAAGTTCGAGATTGGCGTCTCCGCCGTCATCGACGGCACCGCATCGAAGCTGTGTCAGCAACGCCGCCAACAGCAGGTACACCGTGGTAATACGTTGCTGACCGTCGATGAGAATTCGGCGGGCTTGGGAATCCGCTTGAGACACGATACTGCCGAAGAAATGGGACTCGCGATGCTGACGCGCCACATCTTCGAGATCGTCAAATAGTCGTTCGCATTGCTCGCGATTCCAGTCGTAATTACGTTGATATACGGGAATGATGAAACGCGTTTGTGCGCCCTGAAGCATTCGGGTGAGTTGGCTCTGTTCTCCACGCATGTTGAAGCGCTCCTTCACATCTGCATCTGCGCGATGGCCGAGTTAATCTATGCATAACCACTCAAGTAGTAGATAACTCTATGACCTTTGATTCAGTATAGGTTCGGCATCGTCTGTTTCTGATTTCTCGTAATACGTGGGGCAAAAGTGGGATGTCTCGGAAAGTGTGTGATTAGTTTTGATTGCCAGCTGTGCGATGTGCGAGGAAAGAAGACGGTGCTGAACATATCGAGATGGGTCTGTGTGCAGCATGGCCGACTGGCTGCATTGGAGATGCGGTGCCCCGTCAACGGCGGGATGGGACCTAGGCCGGACCTGCCATTCCGCCTTCGTTGAGAGGTTCCTGTGCTGACACTAGGACGGCGATTTGGGAATAATAATTATCTCCGGGTTATTTTGATGCGATGGACCAAAATTCTGGTCACACGACTTCACTAAGTATTGCTATAGATATCTGAGCGATGGCGGGGAGATAGACCTGGTCATTTGCCTTCCCTGGGAATTATCAGTAAAGCTGTTTGGGCATGCCGTGGTTTGTGACTTCGGTGGAAACTTCTCATCGAGGTTAACGAGCCAAAAGCCGGCCTGTCGACTTTGATGGCCGCCTGTAGTGAAGTCAACAGGGCAACAATCGGAATTCTGCCTTTGCGGAAGTGTGTTCGAGGGGTTTGCCTGATTGGAGATAACTGATTAGGCATATAGGGGTTGCGTAGATTTTGCGATGCGGTGAAGTCGCTGATTGATTTGTATGCGACTATTCAAAAACGCAGTTTTTCATAAGTTGCGACAAACAGTACGCAGTGCTTAATAAGTATCAGAATTCAATAAATGGCTTAATTCCAACGTTTTGATGTGGTGAGTTATAATCTAGTAAAACGTTTAACTCAGTGATTGTGACAATGTGTCGTGCCGCAACATTGCAAAATCGTTGCTTTTTGATGAGATGTGGCATCTCAATGCATATGAAAAATGATCCTATTTTTTCCGGTATAATTTTTCCGTTTATGACGATGTTCGGAAAGGGATACCGCCTTATGCGTCAGGGCTTCGACAACCAGAAGTACATTGAGCTGCAGTCCGATAATATTCGCAAGCGCATCGCCCAATTTGGCGGCAAGCTGTATTTGGAATTCGGTGGCAAGCTGTTCGATGATTACCACGCGTCACGCGTACTGCCAGGCTTCGAACCGGACGTGAAATTCCAAATGCTAAAAAGCATGGCAAACGATGTGGAGATTGTCATCGCCATCAATGCCAACCACATCGAAAAAGCCAAGATGCGCGGCGACCTCGGCATTCCATATGACGAGGACGTGCTGCGCCTCATTGACGTGTTCCGTTCCCATGGACTCTATGTGGGCTCGGTGGTGATCACTCAATACGCCGGCCAGCCGGCAGCCGATGCTTATCGTCATCGTCTTGCTCAGCTCGGGGTCACGTGTTACCTGCATTATCCAATCGCCGGATATCCGCATGATATTGAACACATCGTTTCTGAAGAAGGCTACGGCAAGAACGATTACGTGGAAACCAGCAGACCGCTCGTTGTGGTCACCGCTCCTGGTCCAGGTTCCGGCAAGCTCGCCACATGCCTTTCCCAGCTGTACCACGAGCATCAGCGCGGCATTGATGCCGGATATGCGAAATTCGAAACGTTCCCGATTTGGAATCTGCCGCTCAACCATCCGGTGAACATTGCCTATGAGGCCGCCACCGCGGATCTTGACGATGCGAACATCATCGATTCGTTCCATCTTGAAGCGTATGGCAAAACCACGGTCAACTATAACCGGGATGTTGAAGCCTTCCCGGTACTCAAGGCCATGATGGAGCGCATCATGGGTCAGAGTCCATATCAGAGCCCTACGGATATGGGCGTCAACATGGCCGGCTATGCCATTGTGGATGATGACGCCTGCAAGGATGCCGCACGTTTGGAAATCGTACGTCGATACTTTGCCGCGACCGAACGCGTAAAACGCACGGGCATCGGCGAGGAGCAGGTGGAGCGACTGCGCTCGATTATGAATAAGGCTTCGGTGACGCCTGATTTGTCACCGGCTCGGGCTGCGGCGCTTGATAAGGAGGCTGTCACAGGAGCGCCAGCCGGTGCCATGGTGTTGCCGGACGGCCGCGTTATCACTGGGAAAACCGGCGACCTACTCGGTGCCGCCAGCGCGTTGCTCATGCACGCGTTGAAGGCTGTCACTGGAGTGGACGATGCCGAACAGGTCATCGATGACGCCGCCATCGAACCGATTTGCCGGCTCAAAACCGAACATCTCAATAGCGCTAACCGACGTCTGCATTCCGATGAAACCCTGATCGCGTTATCCATCACCAGCGCCACGAGCCCAGTGGCTGCTCGCGTGATTGCCGGCCTCGAACAATTGAGAGGCTGCGATGCATTCTTCTCCGTGATCATCTCCTCGACGGATGAAGCCCTCTACCGCAAGCTCGGCATCAATGTATGTTGCGAGCCCAAGTATGAGCGGGTGAGCTTGTACCACAAATAACATCACACGCATAACATCAACAGACCATGCAAGATTCGGTTTGTCCCGTTTTTGCATGGCCTGTGGCGTCTGCGCGGATTGATATAAAAAACCGTTGAGAAGAAACGGTATTGGTTTGAAAAGCGAGAGACAACAGTGGCGGCAGCAGTGCGTGGACGTTATGTTGGATTAGATGGCATTAAGGGTTTGGCGATCATTGCCATTCTGCTGTACCACATGCAGGAGCAGATGCTGCCAGGCGGATTTTATGGCGTAGACGTGTTCTTTACGGTTTCCGGTTTCCTCATTGGCGTCAGTTTGCTGCGTTCCCTTATGAACAGTGGTTCACTTCGCCTTGAACGGTATATCCCGAAACGTGCTGTGCGCTTGTATCCGGCGTTATTCCTGCTCCTTCCCGTTATCGTGTCCGTGGGATGGCTGTGCGACCGTGATTTGTTGGTATCCATACGCGATCAGATAATAACCGTGCTGCTGGGATGCTACAACTGGTATGCGATTGCAAGTGGGCAAAGCTATTTTGATCAGATGAATCCGCAAACGTTCCGGCATTTGTGGTTCATCAGCGTGCTCATGCAATTCTACGTGGTGGCACCTTGCGTCGTCTGGCTGATGTGGAAGATTCGGCGCAGTCATCTTTCCGCATTGATTCCGTTGGCGTTGGCCGTCGGCAGTGGATATGCCATGTGGATGCTTTATCGCCCCGGTGGCGACCCCACGCGTTTATTTTGGTGCCGATACGCATGCCGTGGGTCTCATGCTTGGGCTGGCTCTTGCATGGTGGGTCACCTCTTCCGACCATAATCGGCCGCAACCTCAACGTTTAGCGCGAAGAGCGACGTCTGTGAATGAATCCGGGACCACAGCGCCAACGCCGTCCATAAGCGCCTCCAATGATGCTCATGGACGACCGAATACAATGTACGTGCCAGAACCGTTGCACATGCTCATCTGGCGTGCTGTGGCGCCACTGTTCGCCTTCATAAGCCTCATTGCGTTAGTATCCATGACCATAATCGGCAAACAGGATGATTTCGCTTTTCATGGCGGCATTATCATTTCCAGCGTGCTCGCTCTGCTGCTCATAGCTGGCACCATCTGCCAGGATTCATGGATGCAGGACTTGATGGTGTTCCGTCCTCTCGCAGGTCTCGGCAAATACTCATACGGTATTTATCTATGGCATTGGCCGTTGTGGCTGGCTTGCAAATCAATCGCTCCGAAACTTTTCCCGGTGCCGGGACCATGGCCACTGGTTATGACTGCCGTACTCACCGCTGCAGCAGCGACACTCTCGTGGATTCTGGTGGAAAAGCCTGCTGCTTCCAACTCGGCTTTATTCGTCATTCTGCCGTTGCGCAAGCCGTCGTGGGCGCACATTGTGCGGTCGATTGTTGTGGATGTACTACTGGTGGCCTCTTTATTCGGCGCAGTTCAAGGCGTGGTCAATGCCCCGGCAAAGACAGCGATGCAGGTGCAGCTTGAGGAACAGGCTCGACAGCTGGAAGAAATGCAACAGAAGGAACATGCTCTGATTCGCCGTGATGTTCCTAAGCCTCCACGCCCGCATTTCGCCATGCCGACAGGAGATGAAATAACCGCTATCGGAGATTCGGTCATGCTCGCCTCTTCCCAAGGCCTGTCGAGCGTGTTCCCTGGTATACAGACCGATGCCGAAGTCTCGCGTTCCATCATGGTGGCTTCCGGTATGATTCAGAACGACCTATCTGCTGGCACGCTGCGCCAGTGGGTGTTGGTGGGGCTGGCCACCAACTCCGAAATCACCACCGGTCAACTGGATCAGATCCATGACATGATTGGCCCTGATCGTGTGATGGTGTTGGTCAATGCTCATGGAGACCGGGCTTGGATTCCATCCACCAACCAGGTTCTTGCGGATTATGCCGCCGCGCATCCGGATAACGTGGTGTTGGTGGACTGGAATGCCGCTGCCACAGCCAATCCACAAATACTGGGTTCTGACGGGATTCATCCTGAGCTTGACAGCGATTTGTACGCGCAGACGGTGAAGAAAGCCCTCGCCGCGTGGATCAAAGACGGTCACTGAGTTGGGGTGGCCGTCTAACGGTCTGAACAGCGTGCTGCATGCAGGGTTGGTAAACACAAGGCGACGCCGATGTGTACCGCAGTCGCCAAGAGCGGCTATGCTTGGAATTTGCATCAGCGAGACCACACGTTGGGAGTAATGGTGAGCGCAATCCTTGAAGGAAAGCCTGATAAGAACCTGATTCTCGTTACGGGAAGAATTCATCCGAAATTGGCCGAAGATGTTGCACAACAACTCGGCATCGATTTGCTGGAAACCACGGCGTATGACTTCGCCAATGGTGAGATGTATGTGCGCTACACGGAGTCGGTTCGTGGCGCTGACGTCTTCGTTCTGCAAAGCCACTACCAGCCGATTAACAAGGCGATCATGGAACAGCTCATCATGATTGATGCGCTCAAGCGTGCTTCCGCCCGCTCCATCACCGCAGTATGCCCGCTGGTTGGCTATTCTCGTCAGGATAAGAAGCATCGCGGCCGTGAGCCCATTTCCTGCCGACTGATCTTCGATCTGCTGAAAACCGCAGGCGCGGACCGCATCATGTCGGTTGACCTGCATGCGGCGCAGTCTCAGGGCTTCTTCGACGGTCCGGTGGATCACTTGATCGCCATGCCGGTTCTGGTGGACTACATTCGTGACCGTTTTCAGGGGCACCTTGACAATGTTGCCGTGGTTTCCCCGGATGCCGGCCGTATTCGTGTGGCTGAGCAGTGGGCGCAGCGCCTCGGCGGTGGCCCCTTGGCATTCGTGCACAAGACCCGCGACATCACGCGCCCGAACCAGGCCGTGGCCAACCGTGTGGTGGGTGACGTGCAGGGCAAGGATTGCGTGCTGGTCGATGATTTGATCGATACCGCGGGCACGATCGCCGGTGCATGCCACGTGCTGCAGGACGCCGGCGCCAAGTCGGTGACCGTGGTGGCCACGCATGGCGTGCTGTCCGGCCCGGCCGTGGAGCGTTTGAAGAACTGCGGCGCACGCGAAGTGGTGCTGACCGACACGGTGCCGATTCCGGAAGAGAAGCGTTGGGATGGTTTGACGGTTCTTTCCATTGCGCCGTTGCTCGCCAGCGCCATTCGTGCCGTGTTCGAGGATGGATCGGTCGCCGAACTGTTCGATACGTATCCGGAGCATCACGGACAGGGCTTCCTGTTCGCCTGACATGCCGGTCATCGGTGTCGAATGAACGTCTGCGAAGTCGCCGTGTACAACGCATGACAACATACAATCGTGCGATATGCGTGGCACGACATGACGGCGCTATTCGACAAATGCCGAACATGTGGTATAAATGAACACTTGTGGGTGAAAACCCACGATTCCCCCATGGTGTAATGGCAGCACACGGGTCTTTGGAACCCTTTGTCTTGGTTCGAGTCCAGGTGGGGGAGCGGCTGACGGCCACTCGACATTCGAGTGGCCGTTATTTGTTTTTCCGTCTATTGTTTTAGATTGTTTGCAATAGCACAAGTTATTCCAGATCGAAGGGAATACGTCACTTATGGCATTATCTGCAGCCATTATCCTCGCCGCCGGCGAGGGCACCCGTATGCGTTCCAACAAGCCGAAGGTGTTGCACACCTTTGCCGGCAAGACTTTCTTGAACAGGGTGATGGACTCCGTCGCCGCCCTGAACCCGGACACACTTGCCGTGGTCGTGCACTTCCAGGCCGAGCGTGTGGCCGCGGCGGCTCGTTCGTATGATGAGAATGTGACCATCGTGAATCAGGATGATATTCCTGGTACCGGTCGTGCCGTGCAATGCGCGATGGCTCAGCTCGCCGAAGCCGGTGAGCTGAACGGCCCGGTGCTGATCGCCGCATCTGACATGCCGCTTCTGGATAGTGAAACGCTTCGGCAGCTCGTGGAATTCCATAACGCCTCCGGTGATGGCGCCACCGTACTCACGACGATTCTTGACGATCCGACCGGTTACGGTCGTATCATTCGTGATCGCGAAGGCAACGTGCTGCGCATCGTCGAGCAGAAGGATGCCAACCGCAGTGAACTCGCAGTGCAGGAAGTGAACACTTCCGTTTACGTATTCGAGGCTTCCGTTCTCGCTGAGGCTATTGCCGGCCTGAAGTCCAACAACGCCCAGGGCGAGTTCTATCTGACCGATGCTCTGGAAACCGCAAAGTCCGCGGGCAAGGTCGGCGCATTCGCCGCTCCCGATCCGCTGACTGTGGAAGGTGTGAACGACCGTGTGCAGCTTGCGGCGCTGTCCAAGACCTACAACCGTCGTGTCTGCGAGCGTTGGATGCGCGAAGGCGTGACCATCCTCGATCCGGAGACCACGTGGATTGAGGATGATGTTGAAATCGGCCGTGACGCCACGATTCTTCCGGGCTCCTTCCTGCAGGGGCATACGGTCATCGGTGAGGATGCGATCGTGGGCCCATACACAACACTGATTGACGCCACTGTCGATGCCGAAGCCGTAGTCGAACGTTCCCGTGTTCAGGAATCCCATATCGGTGCGCGTACGAACATTGGCCCATGGACCTATCTGCGCCCGGGCAATGAGTTCGGCGAGGACGCTAAGGCCGGCGCATTCGTGGAAATGAAGAAGGCACATATCGGCAACGGCACGAAGGTGCCTCACTTGAGCTATGTGGGTGATGCCCAGCTTGGCGACCACACCAACATCGGCGGCGGCACGATTACCGCCAACTATGATGGCGTGCACAAGAACCGTACCGTCATCGGTTCCGGATGCCATGTGGGTGCCGGTAACCTGTTCGTGGCCCCGGTGCAGGTTGGCGACAATGTCACCACCGGTGCAGGCTCCGTGGTTCGCCATGCCGTGCCGGATGACACGATGGTCTACTCCGAGAACACACAGCATAATGTCGAGGGCTGGAAGCCCGCCTGGGAGCGCTGATCGATGCCGGCGCTCCAGGATTCCATCAACGCTGTCCGTGTGGCGGCCGCTGCCGCCGACCGTATCAAGGCCACCGATATCGTGGCGTTCGATGTTGCCGATCTGCTCGGCATCACCGACATCATGATGATTGCGGGTGCCTCGAACGAGCGTCAGGTGCTCGCCGTTGCCGAGGAGATCGAAAAGGACCTGTACTTCAAATGCGATGGGCGTCAGGCTCGCTCGCGCGAAGGCCTGACCGAAGGGCAATGGGTGCTGCTCGATTATGGCGATTTCGTCATCCATGTGATGCACGACGAGGCTCGTGAGTTCTATGGTCTGGAACGACTGTGGAAAGATTGTGAATCGATTGATCTGCAACTTGAGCACCCTGAAACGGCGGCACACGACGATGCTGCCGATGATTTGGCCGAATAAGCAATAAATGGCGCGGTGGCGGTGAACATTCACCCCACCGCGTTTGCATACATGCGTGGCTGCATATGCAGCCACGTTCGAACGTAAGGATGTATTCCCCATGACAACTCAACACGTCCGTTCCATCTTCCTCGTGCGCCACGGGCGCACGTCCTACAACGCGGCGCACAAGCTTCAGGGTCAAGTGGATATCCCATTGGATGCAGTGGGGCAGTGGCAGGTCAGGCAAACCGCCGCGGCACTCAAGGACCTCTATGTGGATCGCAGGCCGGAAACGGATCATCGCATCATCGTATGTTCCGATCTGATGCGTGCTCATGCCACCGCGCAGGCTTTTGCCGACGAATTGGGCGGCGCGACCGTCCATGATGATGTGCGCGTGCGTGAACGCAGCTTCGGCGACTGGGATGGACATGCGGTCAGTGAACTTGCCGAACGCTATCCCGAGGATTTCCGCTCATGGATGGAGCATCGAGGCGGCGAAATGAAATATCATGCCGAAGCCAAGGAGCATGTAGGTAAGCGCGGTGTAGAGGCCTTGCAGGATTGGTCGACCCGCGCCGGCATGGACACCGATCTGTTCGTGTTCTCCCATGGGGCATGGATCTCTCAGACCCTCCAGACCTTACTGGGGCTGAGCCAGATCGATCCCACATTCGCCTCGCTGCTGTCGATGCGCAATGCGCATTGGGTGCGTCTTGTCCCGATGGATATTGAGGGGCAGCCAACGCGCTGGCGTCTGCTCGATTACAACCATGGCCCGGCCATAGCGGACACGGATGAATGGGAAAAAGAACGCTGAAATCGTTGGAAACAGTAGGAAAACTATCCGGCGTGCGGCATGCCAAACTACATGAATGTCATTTGGCGACACGCCGATTTGCCGGATAGTTCATTCTGTCGTAATGTATACGAGGTCCGAACGACGGGTCAACAACTGAAAACGGGGCTATAGCGCAGCTGGTAGCGCATCTCCATGGCATGGAGAGGGTCGGGGGTTCGAATCCCCCTAGCTCCACGAAGAG
>NZ_PEBJ01000002.1:543103-565578 GCF_002802915.1 Bifidobacterium felsineum | reverse complement strand
GGGGGCTATAGCGCAGCTGGTAGCGCATCTCCATGGCATGGAGAGGGTCGGGGGTTCGAATCCCCCTAGCTCCACGAATGAGGCCGGTGCTTGAAGCGCCGGCCTTTTACGTATTCGTTCAATGCCGTCCGAACCGGCGTGACCTTCATCACTCAGTGTTAGCCGGTACAGGGCCGAGCGGTCGATATGGGCTATAAGATCCCAAAATGCCGCAATGCGTTGAGCACTCCATCGTGGTCGACATCGTCGGTCACGAAATCAGCGGCGGCTTTCGGCTCGGTATCGGCGTTGCCCATCGCAACGCCGATACCGGCATAGGAGAGCATGGAAGTGTCGTTGCCTCCATCTCCGAACGCCATCGTCTGCTCGCGGGTAATGCCGTAATGTTCCATGAAGCGTTGGATACCACGAGGCTTGCCTCCATCGGCCGGAATCAAATCGGTGAAGTCCGGGTGCCAGCGTACGCCGCGGACATTGGGGCATAGGGCCACCAGTTCAGCCTCTTCCTGCACTCCGATGAATGGGCTGATTTGGAATGTCTCATGAGTCAGGGCGCGCACATGCGGGTCATCGAAGTATCTGGTCGGTGCCGTCTTTCCCAGCTGCGCCCATGTGGCTCGCAGTGCGTCGTCGTCCTGATTGAAATACACGTAGTCCTTCTCGCCGAAGTTGCATACCACGTCCGGATGGCTATCGAGCCAGTCGAGAATGATACGAATATCCTCTTGATCGATGGACTGTGAGGCAAAGAACCCGGATCCATCGAAGCAATACTGCCCATTGAAAGCCACGATGCCATCAAATGTCACCGGCATGGTATCCAGCACCACCTTCATTTGCGAAGGGGCTCGGCCGGTGCAGATCAGCACTTTGATGCCAGCCTTCTGCAGTGCATGAATCGCCTGCACGGTGGAATTCGGAACCGTATGCGTGGTGAAGCTTGTCAGGGTGCCGTCGATGTCGAAGAACACGGCTTTGATGTCGGTGTTGGTCATGGTTTCATTGTCGATGCTGAATGTCTGCGGCACGCCGTTTATCGGTTTCTATCCATCAGACGAGTCCACATAGTGGTTACAGCTTGTCCAATGCCGTCTCGAACCGGTTTTATGACGAACCGCAAAACCGCATGATTCCAGTCATTTATATGCCCGCCATAACCAATGCCTATACGGCAATTCCCATATTTTCGGGCTTTACACGGCGCGAAGCGGCTATTGTGTAACACGTTCGTCAGTGAGCTTCGTGTGCTGCACTGTTCAAGGCCGCTGACGCAAGCAAACATGAAGAAGAGGAAAGATTAATGACTTCAGCAAATCAGCCGGCAGCTCCGGCCAACAATAATGAGCCTGTGCGCGTGAACAACACGCCGCGCAACATCATCATCGCCGTCGTCGTGGTGGCCATCATTGCCGTAGCGGCTTTCTTCGGATTCCGCGCAGTCTCCGGCTCCAACCAGGCAGACGCTAAGGGCTCCAAGGACAATCCGGTCAAGATCGGCGTTGTGGGTGCCACCGACCCCGAGTGGGTACTGTTCAAGCAGAAGGCCGAGAAGGCCGGCATCTATGTCGACATCGTGGATTTCCAGGACTACACCTCCGAAAACCCGGCTCTTGACTCCGGCGAGCTCGACCTGAACGAGTTCCAGCACCTGCTCTACCTTGCCAACTACAACGTGAGCAACAACAAGGATCTGCAGCCCATCGGCGGCACTGCCATCTACCCGTTGGGCGTCTATTCCACCAAGGTCAAGGACATCAAGGATATCGCCGCTGGCTCCACCGTCACCATCCCGAACGATGAAACCAACCAGGCTCGTGCTATCGGTGTGCTGAAGGCTGCCGGTCTCGTGACCTTGAAGGGTGACTGGACCGCATTCTCCACTCCGGCAGACATCGACGAAGCCAAGAGCAAGGTCAAGGTCACCCCGCTGAAGGCCGAGCAGGTCGCCACCACTCTGAAGGATCCGACCATCGCCGCGGGCGTGATCAACAACGACTATGTTGCCGATGCCGGTCTCGACCCGAAGGACGCCATCTACCAGGATGATGCCGAATCCGAGGAAGCTCGCCCGTACATCAACGTGTGGGTTGCCCGCAAGGATGATGTGAACAACGAAACCTACAAGAAGCTCGTCCAGATCTTCCAGGAGAAGGATGTGCTCGACGCGCTTCAGGAGAAGTCCGGCGGCACCGCAGTATTTGCCAACAAGTTCAGCGCTCAGGATCTGCAGGGTTACCTGGCTGACATCGAAAAGGACGCCAAGGCTCAGTGAGCCATACGTCACAGGAATTCACAGTGTGATCGACCATGCCGAGTGAGGAACTCACCCACGACCAGTCGTGGTAGTAACCTCACTCGGCATAGCCGATTGCAAACGGCATCATCGGCACAATCAGGGAGGACCATGAGCGAGCCAATCATCACCTTTGACCATGTGGTCAAGGAATTCAAAACACGTGGTCACGGGTCTTCGGCCACTCGCGCCGTGGATGACGTGAGCCTGACCATCAATCGTGGCGATATCTTCGGCATTATTGGATATTCTGGTGCCGGTAAATCCACGCTGGTGCGATTGATCAATGCCCTTGAGCGCCCGACTTCTGGTGGTGTGACCGTGCTTGGCACGGATATCACTAAGCTGAACGAATCCAAACTGCGTCCGATTCGCCAAAAGATTGGCATGATTTTCCAGCAGTTCAACTTGTTCTCCACCAAAACCGTGGCGCAGAACATCGCTTACCCGTTGCAGCTCGACCATTGGCGCAAGGATTATCAGGATCGCCGCGTGGCCGAATTGTTGGAGTTTGTAGGCTTGTCCGAACATGCGGACAAGTATCCTTCCCAGCTTTCCGGTGGCCAGAAGCAGCGTGTCGGCATCGCTCGCGCACTCGCCACCAACCCGGAGATTCTGCTTGCCGACGAAGCGACCAGTGCTCTCGATCCGGAAACCACTACGGAAGTGTTGAATCTGCTCAAGCGCGTCAATGAGGAATTCGGTATCACCATCGTGCTGATTACCCATCAGATGAACGTGGTCCAGCAGATTGCCGGCCGCGTAGCCGTCATGAGTGCAGGCCGTGTGGTCGAGGCCGGAGACGTGTACGACGTGTTCGCCGCACCTCAGCAGCCGGTTACCAAGCGGTTCATCGCAACCGCGCTTTCCGGTCTTCCTGAAGAGGATCGTGTCGAACGCCTGCACAAGGATTGGTCCGGCCGCATCGTCACCGTTCTGATTCGCCAGAAGGACGTTTCCGGTTCCCATGGGCGTGCGCTTGCCGCCTCCGGCCAGAATATTTCCGGTCTCATTGCCAAGCATGGTGTGGAATCCAGCCTGCTCTACGGCGGAATCGATACGGTCAAGGGCACTGCCATCGGTGCCATCACCTATGAATTCCGTGGGCCGAACGTGGAAGGGTTCCTTAAGGAACTTGCCCAAGACAGCGATGTGGTCGACTTCGGTACCGCCGAACATCCGGTGGCATATGCACAGGCCGTTGCCGGATACGCGCCGAAGACCCAGTCCGTGACCGAAGAGGGAGCCGAATCATGATCGAACTTGCAAGTTCTCGTAGCGACTGGAGCGTGCTGCGCCCGCTGTTGTTCGAGTCCATCGGCCAGACCTTGACCATGGTGCTGATCACATTGGTCATCGGTGGTTTCCTCGGACTGATTCTCGGCGTGGTGCTGTATGGCACACGCCCGGGCAATCTTTTTGAAAACGCCATCGTCTACCGAGTGCTCGACGTAATCGTCAACATCGTCAGACCGATTCCATTTATCATCTTCCTCGCGGCCATGCAGCCGCTGACCATCGTGGTGGTGGGTACGTCGATCGGCACTGTGGCTGCCATCTTCCCGATGGTCGTGATGTGCACGTTCGCCACGTCGCGATTGGTGGAGCAGAATCTGGTGCCGGTTGACCCCGGCATGATCGAAGCCGCGCGATCCATGGGCGCCAGCAAGCTCACCATCATCCGCACGGTCCTGATTCCCGAAGCCTTGGCGCCGCTGATTCTCGCCTATGCCTTCCTGTTCATCGGTGTGCTCGACATGTCCGCCATGGCCGGCTACATCGGTGGCGGCGGTCTTGGTAACTTCGCCATCGCCTATGGTTATCAGAAGTTCGATCAGACCGTTACCTGGACCGCCGTGATCATCATGATCGTGCTGGTACAGGTGGTGCAGGGCATCGCCAACGCCATTGCGAAGAAGCTGCTGAAGCGTCAGCAGTAGTCCATGAGCCGATATCCATCGGCAATCCCATTCTCTGAAAATCTCTCACTGAGCAGTCATCAGTGAGAGATTTTTCATAAGTAACCATGACCATTACTAGAATCGTCAACCATGTGTGAACATATCGATTTCGATCCGGAACTCATCGCCATTCGCCACTATCTGCATGCGCATCCTGAACGCAGCTTCAAGGAATTTGACACCAGCATCTATCTCGCCGACCAGCTCAAATTGCACGGTATTGAGATCATGCCCAATCCGATGAAAACCGGTGTCGTAGGTCTGATTGAAGGACAGGCCGGACCAGGGCCGCGCATCGGATTGCGAGCCGACATCGACGGTCTGCCGATTGTGGAGGATACCGGATTGGAATTCTCCTCGGTGAACCATGGAGTGATGCATGGCTGCGGCCATGATCTGCATATGACCGGCTTGCTGGGTGCGGCGTTCTGGCTTGCCGAGCATCGCGACAAGTTCGCCGGCTCCGTCAAGATTCTGTTCCAGCCCAGCGAGGAAACCGGTCAGGGCGCACGTGCGATGATCGACGCCGGGTTGGTGGACGATGTGGACGCCATCATCGGTACGCATAACAATCCGAATTATGCGCCGGGCCAGTTGGCCATCGGCGTGGAACCGATGATGGCGGGATGCGTGAAATTCCGTGTGGATATTCATGCATCCGGCTCCCATGCCGGCTACCCGTACAAGGGAACCAGCCCGATTGAGGCATTGGCCAGCATGATCATGAGCCTGCAGACCATCGTGAGCCGTAATGTGACGCCGTTCCATCCACTGGTGCTGTCGGTGACCGAAGTGCACGGCGGCGATGTGTGGAACGTGGTGCCGGCCGAGGCCGGATTCCAAGGTACGGTGCGCTACTTCCACAAGGAAGATGGCAATCTTGTGGGTCGTCGATTCAAGGAGATCGTGGAACACACCGCCAAGGCCTATGGCATCAGTGCAGACGTGATGTGGGATGATTTCCAGGATCCGCTGGCCTCCGACCCGGGACTCGCCAAGGCCGTGGCCGCTGATGTACACGAATACGCTCAGCTCGAACCGATTCGTCCATCGATGGCGGGGGAGGACTTCTGCGAATTCTCCAAGGTGACGTTGCCGGTCTTCGCCTTCGTGGGATCCAACGGACAGGAAGGTTGCGCCGATTGGCATAGCCCGCACTTCGTTGGCCTTGACGAATCGATTCCGACCTTCGTGAACTTCTACGTCAACGCCGCTCTGCGCGTGCTCAACGAGCTGAGCTGAGTACACTAAGAAGCCATGACACAGCTACGTTTTGCACTCGCCCAGATCGATACCTGCGTCGGCGCGCTTGACGCCAACGCAGCCAAAGTGCTCGATTTCTCCCGCAAAGCCGCCCAAGGCAACGCCCAAGTGGTGGTATTCCCGGAAATGACGCTCACCGGATACCCAATCGAGGATTTGGCATTGCGCCGCACTTTCCGCCAGGCTGCATGGGACAAGGCCAATGAGTTGGCATCTCAGCTCAATGCCGAAGGTCTTGGCGGATTGTTCGTCGTTGTGGGAACCGTGGGCACCGACCGCGCCACCAGCAAGCCGCGCAATCGTCTCGTGGTGCTGCACGAGGGCGTGGTATGGGCCGGCTATGACAAGCACTTCCTGCCCAACTATGGCGTGTTCGATGAATTCCGCATCTTCTCCGCCGGCGACCGCTCGGTGACACTGGACGTAGACGGCGCACGCATCGGCGTGGCCATCTGTGAGGACATCTGGCAGGATGGCGGTCCGGTGGCAGACCTTGCAACCAAGAACATCGACCTGCTGCTCACCATCAACGGTTCCCCGTATGAGGAAGGCAAGACCCATACACGCTTCGAACTCGCCCAAAAGCGAGCCGCCGAAGTGAACGCGCCGGTCATCTACCTGAACCAGGTGGGAGGCCAGGACGATTTGGTCTTCGACGGCGGCAGCTTCGTGGTGGATGCCGACGGCGCCCTGCTGGAACGCAGTCCGATGTTCATGGAGAACCTCACCTTCTGGGACTTCGATTCATCCGTCGAGCATCAAAACAAGGCCGAAATCGTGCCCGAACTCGACAAGGACGAGGAAGTCTACACCGCTTGCGTGCTTGGCCTGAAGGATTACATGGCCAAGAATCATTTCACCGGCGTGACCCTGGGTCTTTCCGGCGGCATCGATTCCGCCCTTGTGGCCGCCATGGCTGCGGATGCCTGTGGAGGCGAAAACGTATGGGGCATTTCCATGCCATCCATGTACTCTTCGGATGGCTCCAAGGATGACGCCGCCGACCTGGCCAAGAACATTGGTGCCCATTACGAAGTGCAGCCAATCGAGCCGCTGTTTAATGCTTACCAGCAGCAGCTGAACCTCGAAGGGGTGTCTGCTGAGAACCTGCAGGCCCGTATCCGTGGCGTGATTGTGATGGCCAGCTCCAATTCCCGCGGCCTTCTAGCTGTGGCTACCGGTAACAAATCCGAGTTGGCCTGCGGATATTCAACAATCTACGGCGATGCGGTCGGCGGATACGCTCCAATCAAGGATTTGCTGAAGACCCGTGTATGGGAAATCAGCCGGTGGCGCAACAAGGCCGCCGCAGCCGGCGTCGGCATCGGCGGATTGAAGATTGTCGGCAACGAGGAGGGCAATGCAGGAAAACCACTGCCGAACGGCGTGATGATTCCGGTGGCATCCATCGAGAAGGCGCCTTCTGCAGAGTTGCGACCTGGCCAGAAGGATTCCGACTCCTTACCTGAGTATGCACTGCTTGATAAGGTGCTGGCTGCCTACATCGAACACGCACATGGGCGCGCGGATCTGCTCGCTGATGGCTTTGATGAAGCCACAGTGGACACCGTGATGCGTTTGGTGGATCGCGCCGAATGGAAGCGTCGCCAGTATCCGCTCGGCCCCAAGGTCACGGCACTGGCGTTCGGCCGCGATCGCCGACTGCCGGTGACCAATGCGTTCCGCGAATAATCGAAATACCGGATGAGAAAAGCACCTCGATATCGAGGTGCTTTTCTCATATTGCGAGACAATCGCTTGGTTATAACAGGTTATTAAGGACATTCGCCCGATGGGCTCGTAACGGGCTATAAGCAGCCTATATGGCGAAACAGCGCTGCCGAGTGATTTCCGCCTCTATGGTTGGTTCATGTCGTCAAGCAATTGACATTCATCGTGAAATACATCCGACAGAGAGGGAGAACACATGTCCGCAGCAACCCAGACTCCGGTTAATCCGCAGGAACCGGTGCGTGTGAATCACACCCTGCGCAACATCATCATCGCCGCCGTGGTTGTAGTGCTGGTGCTGGCCGGTGGCTTCTTCGGCTACCGTGCGTTCGCCAGCAATGCCAATGCCGAAAAGGGCTCCGAAGCCAACCCGGTCAAGATCGGCGTGGTCGGCGCCTCCGATAAGCCGTGGCAGGTATTCAAGCAGGAAGCGCTCAAGCAGGGCATCCACGTCGATATCGTCGACTTCCAGGATTACACCTCCGAGAACCCGGCACTCGATTCCGGCGACCTCGACCTGAACGAGTTCCAGCACCTGCTCTACCTGGCCAACTACAACGTGAAGAACAACAAGGACCTGCAGCCCATCGGAGGAACCGTCATCGTGCCGCTTGGCCTGTACTCGAGCAAGGTCAAGAGCGTTGACGAGATCAAGCAGGGCGACACCATCGCCATCCCGAACGATGAAACCAACCAGGCACGTGCCATTGGCGTGCTGCAGAAGGCCGGCCTCATCACCCTGAAGCACAAGTGGACCGCAGTCACCGCGCCAACCGATATCGATGAATCCGCCTCCAAGGTCAAGGTTGTGCCGCTGGGCGCCGAGAAGGTCGCCAACTCGCTGAACGATCCGCAGCTGACCGCGGGCGTCATCAACAACAGCTACATCAAGGATGCTGGTCTGAACCCGAAGGATGCCATCTTCCAGGATGATCCGAGCGCCGACTCCGCCAAGCCATACATCAACGCATTCGTTGCCCGCAAGGCTGACGTGGACAACCCGGTCTACAAGAAGATCGTCGAGATCTACAAGACCAAGGCGGTCACCGATGCTGTGCAGGAGGATTCCAAGGGCACCTCGGTGCTGGTCACCGATTACAGCGCCAAGGAACTGCAGGGCTACCTGGCTCAGATCGAATCCGATTTGTCCAAGTAATCGAAGCATCGCGCAATCAATCATCGATACATAGACAACTGGCGGCTCGTCCGATATACGGGCCGCCATCATAATGAGGAGAGCACCACATGAGCGAACAGGAATCCATCGAAACCCGCGTGGCCAACGCCAAGCAGCGCATCAGCGACTATGCAGATGCTTCATTGGCCGACTACCAGCGCATTTCCCTGGCCATTCACGACAAGCCTGAATACAGCAACTACGAGTTCTTCGCTTCCGAAACCCTGTCCAACAAACTCAAGGAAGAAGGCTTTGACGTCACTCTCGGTGTGGCCGACCATCGTACTGGTTTTGAAGCGGTGTACCGCACCGGCAAGCCGGGCCCGGTAGTGGTGTTCCTCGCCGAATATGATGCGTTGCCCGGCGTCGGCCACGGCTGCGGGCATAGTGTATTCGGCCCGAATTCCTCACTGGCCGCTGCATCCCTCAAACAGGTCATCGACGAATTTGGTGGCGAATTGCGCGTGTATGGTACCCCTGGAGAGGAAGGCGGTGAGAACGGCAGCGCCAAAGGCAGCTTCGTCAAGGATGGATTCTTTGATGATGTGGATATCGCGCTGTGCGCTCACCCGCACGCCGGCGGCAACTATTTGTCCTCCCGCAACCTCGCATGCCAGCCAATCGATATTGAATTCCATGGCAAGGCATCCCATGCCGCAGCCACGCCAGAACAGGGCATCAACGCGCTCGATGGCGTGATCCAGACCTTCAATTCCATTAATGCGCTACGCCAGCACCTGCCCAAGGATGTGCGCGTCCACGGCATCATCACCGATGGCGGCTTACAGCCGAATGTGGTGCCTGACTATGCCAAGGCAAAGTTCTACCTGCGCTCCGCATCCGTGCCGGGACTGCTGTCGCTGCGCAAGAAGGTCGACAACATCGTGGCTGGTGCCGCGCTCGCCACCGGTGCCACCGGAACGGTGACGCCCTACCAGAACCAAGTCGACAATATGATTCCGACCCCGCTATTCGACGAAGTATGGCAGCGCAATGCCGAAGCACTGGGGCAGGTGGTCGAGCCTACCGAACAGGACAAGGTGAGCTTTGGCTCCAGCGATGTCGGCAACGTCTCTCAGGTAGTGCCGACTATTCAGCCGATGTTCTCCATCTCGCCGGAAAAGCTCGGTGGACACAACGAAAAGGTCGCAGCCGCCGCAGCCAGCCCGTTTGGACTGGAATCGATTCGATGGTCCTCGAAGGCGCTCGCCTATACCGCCCTTGATGTGATTGTGAATCCCGAGCTGCTGGAACGCATCAAAGAGCAGCATGCAGCACGTGTCAAGACGCAGGAAGCGGATGTGGCGAAGGTCATCTGATTCGGTTGCGCCTTGAGATGCAGCTGCGGAACGCAATCATCCGCCTGTATGTCTGAGAGTCTGTCTCGCCTGCGAGTCACCATCGGACATACAGGCGTTTTCCGTATGGAATGCCTACGGAATGGATGAATTATGGGAGCCATCGAATGAGTGAAAACGATAAGCAATGGTATTTCAATATGGTCAAGGGCCGCGCGGAACTTGGCCCGATTTCTCCGATTGAACAGCGTATGGGTCCATATAAGACCAAGGAAGATGCAGAGCACGCTTGGGATATCGTCGCCGATCGCAATGCCAAGTGGGAAGAACAGAATCGTCAGTGGAACGGTGAAGGATACCGACATTGATCGATGCGATGGCAATACGGTGACTATGTAGTTTTTGAACCTCGTGGTTTCCAAATGATGAAAAACCGCTCAAATCCGCATGTGCGGATCGGGCGGTTTTCTTGTGAGAAAAATCATATAAAGAATGTTGACGATGGGGAAACCGTTGCAAATACAGGCAAATCACATGAGTGTGAGATAGCTCACGTATAAATTCAGCTTTTTACAAGTATGTGCAAACTACACTTAGTGGCAATGGTTCCGTGAAGATGCGAAACCGTGAACCCCATTAAAGGAGTGACATGACCGCAGTAGAGAATGCAGCTGTCTCCCAGGAGGAGCTCGACGCAAAGGCGTGGGCAGGCTTCACCGAGGGTAACTGGCAGAAGGATATTGACGTCCGTGACTTCATCCAGAAGAACTACACCCCGTACACCGGTGACGAGTCCTTCCTGGCACCTGCTACCGAAAAGACGAAGCATCTGTGGAAGTACCTCGACGACAACTACTTGGCAGTGGAGCGCAAGCAGCGCGTCTACGATGTGGACACCCACACCCCGGCCGGCATCGACGCCTTCCCGGCTGGCTACATTGATTCCCCGGAAGTCGACAATGTGATTGTCGGCCTCCAGACCGACGTGCCCTGCAAGCGCGCCATGATGCCGAACGGCGGCTGGCGTATGGTCGAGCAGGCCATCCGTGAGGCCGGCAAGGAGCCGGACCCGGAGATCAAGAAGATCTTCACCAAGTACCGCAAGACCCACAACGATGGCGTCTTCGGCGTCTACACCAAGCAGATCAAGATTGCTCGCCACAACAAGATCCTGACCGGCCTGCCGGATGCCTACGGCCGTGGCCGCATCATCGGCGACTACCGTCGTGTGGCCCTGTACGGTGTCAACAAGCTGATCGCCTTCAAGAAGCGCGACAAGGACTCCGTGCCGTACCGCAACGACTTCACCGAGCCGGAGATCGAGCACTGGATCCGCTTCCGTGAGGAGCACGACGAGCAGATCAAGGCCCTGAAGCAGCTCATCAACCTCGGCAACGAGTACGGCCTCGACCTGACCCGTCCGGCACAGACCGCTCAGGAAGCCGTGCAGTGGACCTACATGGGTTACCTGGCATCCATCAAGTCCCAGGACGGCGCCGCAATGTCCTTCGGCCGTAATTCCGCCTTCCTCGACTGCTTCATCGAGCGCGACCTCAAGGCCGGCAAGATCACCGAGACCGACGCTCAGGAGCTCATCGACAACATCGTCATGAAGCTGCGTATCGTGCGCTTCCTGCGTACCAAGGATTACGACGCCATCTTCTCCGGCGATCCGTACTGGGCAACCTGGTCCGACGCCGGTTTCGGCGATGACGGCCGCCCGCTGGTCACCAAGACCTCCTTCCGTCTGCTCAACACCCTGACTCTTGAGCACCTCGGACCTGGTCCTGAGCCGAACATCACCATCTTCTGGGATCCGAAGCTGCCGGAAGGCTACAAGCGCTTCTGCGCCAAGATTTCCATCGACACCTCCGCCATCCAGTACGAGTCCGATAAGGAAATCCGCTCCCACTGGGGCGACGACGCCGCCATCGCATGCTGCGTCTCCCCGATGCGCGTGGGCAAGCAGATGCAGTTCTTCGCTGCACGTGTGAACTCCGCAAAGGCTCTGCTGTACGCCATCAACGGCGGCCGTGATGAGATGACCGGCATGCAGGTCATCGACAAGGGCGTCATCGACCCGATCAAGCCGGAAGCCGACGGCACCCTGGACTACGAGAAGGTCAAGAACAACTACGAGAAGGCACTCGAGTGGCTGTCCGAAACCTACGTCATGGCCCTGAACATCATCCACTACATGCACGATAAGTACGCCTACGAGTCCATCGAGATGGCTCTGCACGACAAGGAAGTCTACCGTACCCTCGGTTGCGGTATGTCCGGCCTGTCCATCGCAGCCGACTCCCTGGCCGCCATCAAGTACGCCAAGGTGTACCCGATCACCAACGCCGAGGCCAAGACCCTCGAAGGCCACGAGTACGAGTACGTCGAGGGCGCTGACGACGATCTGGTCGTCGGCTACCGCACCGACGGCGAGTTCCCGATCTACGGCAACGATGATGACCGTGCCGATGACATCGCCAAGTGGGTTGTCTCCACGGTTATGGGCCAGGTCAAGCGCCTGCCGGTCTACCGCGGTGCAGTCCCGACCCAGTCCATCCTGACCATCACCTCCAACGTGGAGTACGGCAAGAACACCGGTTCCTTCCCGTCCGGCCACAAGAAGGGCACCCCGTACGCTCCGGGCGCCAACCCGGAGAACGGCATGGACTCCCACGGCATGCTGCCGTCCATGTTCTCCGTCGGCAAGATCGACTACAACGATGCTCTCGACGGTATCTCGCTGACCAACACCATCACTCCTGATGGCCTCGGTCGCGACGAGGAAGAGCGCATCGGCAACCTGGTCGGCATCCTGGACGCCGGCAACGGCCACGGCCTCTACCACGCCAACATCAACGTGCTGCGCAAGGAGACCATGGAGGACGCAGTCGAGCACCCGGAGAAGTACCCGCACCTGACCGTGCGTGTCTCCGGCTACGCGGTGAACTTCGTCAAGCTCACCAAGGAGCAGCAGCTCGACGTCATCTCCCGTACCTTCCACCAGGGCGCTGTCACCGACTGATGAGCCGATGACACCAACCGTGTGAACGGGTGAACGATGAAGGGGTGGGCCAAGTCCCACCCCTTCCTTATGGCACTTCCCCTGAGTTCCTCTCGCAGGGGAGTGGTCAGCAAGACACGAGAGGAAGGTTGTGCTCTGGCCGATCAGTACAGAGCCACTAGCATCACTCGAGGGAACAGGAGGACAATGATGCCCGACGACCAGTTCCGCACTACCACGCGCCATATGCTGCGCGAATCAAAGACTTATGCATCCCAGACGCTGATGGGCGGCCTGTCAGGATTCGAATCTCCAATAGGCCTCGACAGGCGCGACCGTATCGCCGCACTCAAATCCGGCGATATCGGCTTCGTTCATTCTTGGGATATCAATACGTCCGTGGATGGTCCGGGCACACGAATGACCGTATTCATGTCCGGATGCCCGTTGCGCTGCCAGTACTGCCAGAACCCGGATACGTGGAAGATGCGCGATGGCAAGCCGGTCTATCTGGATGCGATGATCAAGAAAGTCGATCGCTACAAGGATCTATTCAAAGCGACCCATGGCGGCATCACCTTCTCCGGCGGCGAATCGATGATGCAGCCGGCATTCGTCTCCCGTGTTTTCCATGCCGCCAAGGAGATGGGAGTGCACACCTGCCTGGACACCTCCGGGTTCCTGAACACCAATTACACCGATGACATGCTCGAAGACATCGATTTGTGCCTGCTCGACGTCAAATCCGGTGATGAAGCCATCTATCACAAGGTGACTGGGGGACTGTTGCAGCCTACCATCGATTTCGGCCAGCGCCTCGCCAAAGCCGGTAAGAAGATCTGGGTGCGATTCGTATTGGTTCCCGGGCTCACGGATTCCGAGGAGAATGTGGAGAACGTGGCCAAGATCTGCGAAACATTCGGTGACGCGGTGGAGCATATCGATGTACTCGGCTTCCACCAGCTTGGCCGCCCTAAGTGGCATGAGCTGCGCATCCCATACCCGCTGGAGAATCAGAAAGGCCCGAATGCCGCTACTCGAGAACGTGTGGCCAACCAGTTCAAAGACCACGGCTTCGTCGTGTATTAAATAGCCACCGTTATTATTGTGAATATTGCGAATTGCTCATGTGGTTTCATCGGCATGGTGATGAAACCACATGAGCAATTCGCATATTGAGCGCGTAAATACCGTGATTTCTCCGGTTCTCTCGTAGCCTAGAGATATGGCCAGCATCTATGCATTTCCTGCGGGTGTGCCCAATGAGGGGCAGCCCATACGGCCTCAAGGCGTGCCTGATGATCTATGGGCGGCGGTTGAATCCGTCAGCACCATGACTCTGCTTGCCGGCATACACTATCGGGAGATTCCAGTGCCTTCCACGTTGGCTGATTTCGGCATAGGAGTTGAACTGGAAAGCACGGAAAATGTGCGGCGAAGCACGTCGTATGAGCCGCGGGATACGCCGTTGCATACAGCGACAGGCTGGATCATGGTGCTGTATAGCGAACGACCTCGCATGGAATGGGGCTCACATTGGAGGTGCACGGCCTTCGCCCGATTGCCTTTGTCTGATACGGAAAACAACCCATTGACCCCCAGCATGTACTGGGATGATATGTGCGATCATCTCGAAGACATCGAACCCGATTCACTGTCCGGCACGGTGACCATCAACCAAAACACGTCTTTCGGCGCCATTGCCGGCAATACCAGCGCGGGTTGCGAAATACGGGTGTCATGGACGCCGCTTGACGGTTCGGGCCCAAACGGTACTATGGACGCCGGCGCACAAGTCAACTCGTGGGCCACATTCTTGACATCCACTGTTCGTTGTGAGGAGGATGACGACAGGTGAGCGACGCCCGCGACACTCAACCACGATTGCTGAAGGAACCTCGTGGGGGAGTGCCCAATGTGACTGCGACACTTGACGATTACCACCGTGTCTGCGATGCGTTGGCCGATGCGAACGGCTCCTTGGCGGCTGATGCGGAGCGTGCATCCGGATTCCGGTACGGCCACGAGGATTGGCTGATCCAATTCAAACGTGAAGGTGCCGGCATCGCGTTGCTTGACCCCATCGCCCTGACCCAGGCCGGTGCGGACTGGAACGAATTCAACGAGGCGGTAGGGCGAGCGACATGGATCCTGCATGATTCGATGATGGATTTGCCGGGGTTCTCGGATATCGGTTTGAAACCGCAGCACTTGTTCGACACGGAAATCGCCGCGCGCTTGCTCGGCCTGCATCGCTTTGGCCTTGCCGCCGTCACCGAGCATTATCTGGGCATCACCTTGGCAAAAGAGCATTCCGCCGCCGACTGGTCATATAGGCCACTGCCTCGTGATTGGCGTAACTATGCCGCGCTCGATGTGGAAGTGTTGATTGAGCTTGAAGAACTGATGCGTCGTGACCTCAAGCAAGCAGGCAAGGATGAGTGGGCGCGTGAGGAATTCGAATATGCGCTGCAACATGGTTTGGCGCCCAGAAAACCGCATCCTGTGCCATGGCTGCGTATCTCCCGCATCACCCAGTTGGGTCGTGATCCGCGAGGCTTGGCCATCGCCAAATCACTGTGGGAGGAGCGTGACAGGCTCGCCAAGCAATACGATATCGCGCCCAGCCTGTTGCTAGCGGACTCGTCGATTATCGAGGCTGCGGAACGCAAGCCCCATAATGCGGCGCAATTCCGTATGATTCGATCGCTGAATGAGCGCGTGCGCGTCCATACCGGTACGGAGCAGGACAAGATGTTCGAGCGGTACGCCCCGATTCAGCGTTCGGTAAAACCAAAGGTCTGGAAAGTCGCCATTGATAGGGCGATGGCTTTGAAACCAAGTGAATGGCCGACAATGCCTGCGCCTGAGCAGGATGACAACGGCATTGTCAATGCGCCACGTTCGATGCGCTTATGGCAGCAGCGCCATCCTGATCGATACGAACGGTTGCAGCGGGTTCGCAAAGTGATCAATCAGATAGCGCAGGATACGCGCACGCCTGCGGAAATGGTCATCAAGCCGCAAATCGTGCGCAACCTGTGCTGGGTGGAAGAGCCGCAGACGATAGACGTCGCGGAGTTTCTCCATGAGCAGGGCGCGCGAAATTGGCAGGTGCGTCTTATTGCACCGTCCGTGAGTGGCGTTATCATGTAGAGGTTGCCTAACGGCAGATTGTAAGAATTAACGACTTTTTTGAGGAGTCATTAGCGTGAAGATCAGCGTTCGTAACCTCGAGCCCACCAAGGTGAAGCTCACCGTCACTGTTGAACCGGAAGAGCTCGACCCGTTCCTGGATGAGGCCCGTAAGGAAATCGCTAAGCAGGTGAACGTTCCCGGCTTCCGTAAGGGCCACGTTCCCGGCAAGATCATCGACCAGCGTTTCGGCTTTGCCGCTGTCGCCGGCGAAGCCGTGAACAACGCAGTGCCGGAGCTGTACTCCAAGGCTCTCGAGGAGAAGAAGATTCACCCGATGGCCCAGCCTGAGTTCGATGTGCAGGAAGTCCCGCAGTCCGCTAAGGACGAGACCAAGCTGAAGTTCGTGGCCACCGTCGAGCGTCGCCCGGTCATCGAACTGCCGGAGATTGATGGCTTGGAGATCGCCATCTCCAAGCCGGAAGTCAAGGATGAGGACGTCGACAAGCGCCTCGAGGCTCTGCGCCAGCGCTTCGGCACCCTGGTTGGCGTTGATCGCCCGGCCGCCAAGGGTGACTTCGCCAACATCGACCTGTCCGCCGAGATCGACGGCGAAGTCGTCGACTCCCAGGAAGGCGTGAGCTACGAGCTCGGCTCCAACACCATGCTTGACGGTCTGGATGAGGCTCTCGACGGCCTGTCCGCCGGCGAGGAGACCACCTTCGAAGGCACGCTGGAAGCCGGCGAGCACGAAGGCCAGAAGGCTCAGGTCAAGGTCAAGGTCAACTCCGTCAAGGCTGAGGAACTGCCGGAGCTGAACGACGAGTTCGCTTCCGAGGCTTCCGAGTTCGACACCCTTGAAGAGCTCAAGGCTGACATCCGCAAGGCCGCCGGCCAGGATGCCGAAGGCCGTCAGGCCACCGAAGCTCGCGATGCCTTCATCGCCAAGCTGCAGGAAGGTCTCGAGATCCCGGTGCCGAAGGGCGTCAAGGCCAACATGGTCGAAGAGCAGCTCAAGGGCATGACTCCGGATCCGGAGAAGGCCACCAAGGAGCAGAAGGACGAGGCCGAGAAGACCGTCGAGAAGGATCTGCGCGATCAGATGGTGCTCGACGCTCTGGCTGAGAAGCTGGACGTCAAGGTCTCCCAGTCCGACGTGTTCAACTTCCTCGCTTCCATCGCCCAGCAGTACGGCATGGATCCGAACGCCTTCATCCAGGCCATTATCAAGAACGGCCAGCTTGGCTCCGCCGTGCAGGAAGTCGGCCGCTCCAAGGGTCTGCTCGCCGGCATGCGCGCTGTGAAGTTCACCGCTGACGGCGAGACCGTCGACCTCTCCGGTTTCCTGGGCGATGCCGCTGAGGATGAGGAAGCCGAGTCCGTCGAGGCCGCTTCCGCTGCCGCCGCTGTGGCTGACGAGCTGTCCCAGTCCGACGAAGACAAGGCTGCTGACGCTGAGTGAGTGATGCGTACGCGCTAGCGTAACGATTGTTAAGGCCCGGAACCTGATATGGTTTCGGGCCTTACTGTTTGTACTGAGTGCCATAATACGGAAGGCTATTCGGAATCGAATATCAATCGGGTCCAAGGTACCCGGCTGGTTCGATTGGATGTCTTTTTGGACGAATGCGTAATACCTTGTGGAGAGAAGTACCATGCCGCAAACCATGAACGTCAAACGCATAGGTTGGCTTGCCGTGGCGATCGTTGTTTTGGGCGCATTGATTGGCGCAGGTGCTGGCCTGTTGACACTGCTGCTGTATGGCGTGGAACATGTGATGCTCGGCTATATCGAAGGAGCGCAATTGCCGGGGCCGTTCGGTGTGCCCGCCATACGGCGCGGCATCTCGGTAACACTCGGTCTTACCCTCGCCGGTGTGCTCTGGTATCTTCTGCGCAATAAAACCACTAAGGTCCCCTCGGTCAAGAAGGCCGTAGCGGGGCAGCGAATGCCGGTTTGGCAAACCGTATTGCATGTGGTGCTGCAGATCTTCATCGTGGGATCAGGTGCATCCATCGGCCGGGAAGTGGCGCCGCGCGAACTTGGCGCCATGCTTGCGCAACGGTTCTGCGATGTATTCCATATCGAGGGGACTGATGGCATTGATCGGCGCATGGTGGTTGCCGTGGCGGCCGGTGCCGGTTTGGGTGGCGTCTATAATGCGCCGTTGGCTGGCATGTTCTTTGCCGTGGAGATTCTCTTGGTGGATGTGACCATCGAGAAAGTGGCGTTCGGTTTGGGCATGTCCGCCGTGGCCGCATTCGTGGCAGCGGCGATCAAGGGCCATCACACGTTCTATGACATCACCGCTATGCAGGTGCAATCCACGCCGACGCTAATGCTGTTTGCGCTGTTATGCGGTGCGGCATGTGGTGCGGCCGGTGCCTGGTTCCGCAAAGGTTCACAATGGGCTGAATCCCATAAGCCTTCCGATACAGCCATATTATGGCAGATGCCTCTTGCCGGACTCGTCACCGGATTGGTGGCGATTGTGGTGCCGCAGGTGATGGGCAATGGGCGTGCGGCTGCCCAGCTCGGCTTCAGCACGTTCATCCCGGACACCGCCGCAATCGCGAAGGCCACACAATCAGCCTCCTCGGCGGCCGCATCGCCATGGAACCTACTGGCGGGAGAAGGTGGCGACATCGTCGGTTCTCCTGCCAACGCCGGATTCCCGCTGGCACTCTCTCGGTTCTGGATGATACTGGGCGTACTTGCGCTGACATTCATGGCCAAGGCTCTCATCACCTTGATGACCATTCGTTCCGGTGCATCCGGTGGTGTGCTGCAGCCTGGCATCGCGTTAGGTTCGACGTTGGGTGCCATGCTCGGATTGGCATGGATAATGATGTTCCCCGGCGATTCAGTGACCGCCTGTGCACTCATAGGCGCTGCGGCATTGCTTTCCGCCTCGCAACAGGCACCATTAATGGCCATGTGTCTGGTGATGGAGCTGACCGAAGCGCCGATTACCTTCTTTGTACCGGTCGGCTTCGCAGTGGCGACTTCCGCACTGGTGTCGAAATGGGTGCTCAGTCGTCAATGACGCATCATGAACGGACGCATCATGGCTTGTCTGCCGGACGATGTGAGAGGAGGACACTGTGTCTGAAAACACCGAGATTCGCTCGTCCCTTGAATCGTTGGCGTCCGAGCCTCTGGATGAGCGAATCATGTATTATCGCAAACCATTCATGGTGTTGTGGGCGGCCATTCAGGAGGCCGCCAGCGACGTATCCGAAGATTATGGTTTGCCGCAGGATATGGCTCAGTTATGGGTTGCCGAACAGATGAGGCAGGTATCGGATTCGCTGGTCGATCGTCTTGCGGAAAAAGCTGTGGCGCATGGAGCAAGCAAATCGAATGTGGCGCGTGCCGCGGGGGCGAGTCCCGCGAATGCCGAACGACGTTTCCCGAGACTGAAAGGGGAAGGTGTTCACGAGCGTCTGCTCATTGATGATGTGCTCGATGCCATGGAGTGAGACCTGCGCCTACGCTGGCCGCCAAAATGCAGGCGAATATTCGCTTTCGGTCGCTTCAAGGCGGTAGTCTGAACAATGTTCGAGTTATTAGAAGGAGTTTCAAGGTGAGCAATACCTTTGCGACCTTGCCGGTCATGGCGGGCGAAGACGTCCCGGCCGGCCCCGTCGACCCGATTTTCAACCGTCTGCTGAAGGACCGCATCATTTGGATGGGCGAAGAGGTCAAGGATGATATGGCCAATCGCATCTGCGCCCAGCTGCTGATGCTGGCCGCCGAGGATCCAAAGAAAGACATCTGGCTGTACATCAATTCTCCGGGTGGATCCATCACCGCCGGCATGGCCATCTACGATACGATGCAGCTCATTGAGCCTGATGTGGCGACCGTGGGCCTTGGCATGTGCGCTTCCATGGGCCAGTTCCTGCTGAGCTCCGGTACCAAGGGCAAGCGCTACCTAACCTCGCACGCTCGTGTGCTGATGCATCAGCCGTCCGGCGGCATCGGTGGCACCGCAACTGATGTGCGCATCAACGCCGAACTCATCATGGATATGAAGAAGACCATGAGCGAGCTGACCGCCGAACAGACCGGCCACACTGTCGAGGAAATCTACCGCGACAACGAATACGATCACTGGTTCACCGCTCAGGAAGCCCTGGAATACGGCTTCGTGGACAAGCTCGTGACCACGCCGGACACTATTGGAAACAAGGGGGAGTGAGACTGATGGCAAGTGAAGAAGCAAAGTTCGCAGCCCGTGCCGACCGTCTGGCCGGCCGTCAGGGCGTAGCTGGCTTCATGCCGGCAGCCGCCCGCGCCCAGGCCTCCCAGATGCCAACGAACCGTTACATCATGCCGCAGTTCGTGGAAAAGACCCCGTACGGCATGAAAACGCAGGATGCCTACTCCCGTCTGTTCGAGGATCGCATCATCTTCCTCGGCGTGCAGGTGGACGATGCCTCCGCCGACGATGTGATGGCTCAGCTGCTGGTTTTGGAATCTCAGGATCCGAACCGTGATGTGATGATGTACATCAACTCTCCCGGTGGCTCCATGACGGCCATGACCGCCATCTACGACACCATGCAGTACATCAAGCCCGATGTGCAGACCGTCTGTCTTGGCCAGGCCGCTTCCGCGGCCGCCATTCTGCTGGCTTCCGGCACCAAGGGCAAGCGCCTGATGCTGCCGAACGCCCGCGTGCTCATTCACCAGCCGGCCATTGACCAGGGCTTTGGTAAGGCCACGGAGATTGAGATCCAGGCCAAGGAAATGCTGCGTATGCGCGAATGGCTGGAAAACACGCTGGCCAAGCACACTGGCCAGGATGTGGAGAAGATTCGCCGCGACATCGAGGTGGATACCTTCCTCACCGCTCCCGAAGCCAAGGAATATGGCATCGTGGACGAAGTGCTGGAACACCGCCAGTAGTCGGATATACCATTGATTGTGACTCCCCTCAATGAGGGGAGTCACACGTATATTAAGACACCTCAAGACACTCAACACTCAACGAACAACGCAAAGGGGCACGTATGGGACGCGTGGTGAGCTACAACGACGACATACCGCGTTGCACATTCTGCGGCAAGACCGAGCGGCAGGTCAAAAAGCTGGTTGCCGGCCCGAATGCCTCTATTTGCGACGAATGCATTGCCCTGTGCGTGGACATCATTTCCGAGGAACGGGTCAAAGACGTCGAAGTCAATTCGTTGAGTCTGCCTAAACCGGCACAAATCTTTGAGTATCTCAATCGATATGTGGTCGGTCAGGATGACGCCAAACGCACACTATCTGTGGCTGTCTACAACCATTACAAGCGCGTCAATATGGAGTTGCGTGAAGCAGCCGAAGAACTCGACCAGAATGCCGCTGGCACATCGAGCAATGCATCTCATAACCAGACCGCGCGCAAAACCCGTATACGTCATGATGGTGATGCGTTTGCTGAAGTAGAGGTGGCCAAATCCAATATTCTCCTGCTCGGACCTACCGGTGTGGGCAAGACCTACCTTGCCCAGTCCCTGGCCCGTGTGATGAACGTGCCGTTCGTCATCACCGATGCCACCACACTGACCGAGGCGGGTTATGTGGGCGATGATGTAGAAACCGTGCTGCAACGACTATTGCAGGCCGCTGATGGTGATGTGAATCGTGCGCAGCACGGCATCATCTACATCGATGAAATTGATAAAATTGCGCGCAAATCGGGGGAGAACACATCCATTACCCGTGATGTCTCCGGTGAAGGTGTGCAGCAGGCACTGCTGAAGATCCTGGAAGGTACCATAGCCTCCGTGCCATTGGAAGGCACGCGCAAACATAAGGAGCAGGAGACCGTGCAGATGGACACGCGCGGGATCCTGTTCATCTGCGGCGGCGCGTTCGTGGGGCTTACGGATATCGTGCGCAAACGTTTGGGACGACGTGAAACCGGATTCGGCACTGACTGGCATAATGCCGATTTGGATGATGCCCAGTTGCTTGAGCAGGTCAACGCGGATGATTTGGCGGAATTCGGTCTGCTGCCGGAGTTCATCGGTAGACTTCCGGTGACTAGTGTGCTCAAGGAACTGGATGTGGAAGATCTGATTGCCATACTCACCACTCCGGCAAATGCATTGACCAAGCAATACCGCAAATTATTCGCGGTTGATGGGGTGGATTTGGAATTCACCGACAAGGCCATACGGGCGATTGCCGAGACCGCCATAGGGCAGGGAATCGGCGCACGCGGGCTTCGATCGATTATCGAGAGGACACTGCAAGACACGATGTTCCAGATACCCAGTCTGGACGATGTGCGGCAAGTTATCGTGGATAAAGCCAGTGTTCTTGGGCAAAGCAGTCCGAAACTGTTGCGTGAACCCATGCAAACGGAGAACAATCATCAGCGGCGTGAAGCGTGATGGCATGTAGCAGTCAAGCTTGAAAAACCGCAGAATTTCAATGCTTTCAGCTTCTGCAGTAATGCGACACGCCGATATGTGTGACGGGTTGCGATGCTTGAAAGAGTGTGTATTATAAATCGAGTTGTCTGAACGACAGCATGCGCCAGTAGCCCAGCGGATTAGAGCAGCTGACTACGGATCAGCAGGTCGCAGGTTCGAATCCTGTCTGGCGCACTCC
>NZ_PEBJ01000002.1:225173-543007 GCF_002802915.1 Bifidobacterium felsineum | reverse complement strand
TATGCGCCAGTAGCCCAGCGGATTAGAGCAGCTGACTACGGATCAGCAGGTCGCAGGTTCGAATCCTGTCTGGCGCACGATAAAGCCTCGAAAGCGAAATGCTTCCGAGGCTTTTCCAATTCTGCAGAAAGGACAGGCAGTGGTGCGACAGTCTCAGTACGATTTCGATACCGTTCTTGAACGGCATGGTTCCTCCTCAATCAAATGGCACATGATTGAAGAGGAAATGGGTCCGGACTCGAAGGACGTGATTCCGTTGTCTGTGGCGGATATGGAATTCAAGCCGGCCCCTGAAATCGTCGATGCGCTGGTACAGGCCGCCGCCAATGACGTATTCGGATATGATTACGCTACCGATGATTATTTTGAGGCGTTCATCGGTTGGATGCGGCGTCGTCATCATTGCACAGTGAACCGTGAATGGGTGAGCCTGTCCGATGGCGTGATGCCTGCCATCAATACCGCGTTGCGCGCTGTCACGCATCCCGGCGACAAGGTGATCATTCAGCGTCCGGTCTATTATCCGTTCACGTTCGCGTCCGAGCGCAATGGATTGACCATTCTGGACAATGAACTGGTATTGAACGAGGCTGAAGGCCGTTATGAGGTTGATTTCGACGATCTCGAGGCCAAGGCCTCCGACCCGCGCTGTACTGCTATGATTCTGTGCAATCCTCATAATCCGGTCGGTCGTGTCTGGACCGCTGAGGAGTTGACTCGTATCGGCGACATTTGCCTGAAGCATGGTGTCTATGTGCTCTGTGACGAGATTCATGCCGATTTCGCCCATCCCGGTCACGAGGTCACCCTGTTCGGCAACCTAGATGAGAAATATGCGGATATCCTTTTCGAATTCACCGCACCGACCAAGACATTCAATCTGGCCGGCCTGTTGTGTTCCAATGCCATTATCCGCAACGCGGACCTGAAGCGCCGCTTCGATGTGGCGGCTGAGAATATCGGCGGACTTACGGTCAGCCATTTCGGTCTCGTGGCCTGCCAGGCAGCGTATAACCATGCCGAGCAGTGGCTGGACGAACTGCTTACAGTGCTTGAACGCAATGTGACGATGGTACGTGAATTTGCGGCACGTGTGGACGGCATACGATTGATTGAGCCCGAAGGCACATACCTGGCATGGTTGGACTGTCGCGGATTGGGCTTTGAGACCCCACAGGCACAATGCGCATTCCTGCGCGAGCAGGCACGGGTATGGTTCGATGAAGGATCTTTGTTCGGCCACTCCGGTGATTTCTTCGAGCGCATCAATCTGGCATGCCCCACGGCATTGCTGGAACGTGTGCTGAACAACATCGAACAGGCATTGGCAGCGCGTCGGCACCACTGATTCGGCGCAGTTGATCGGTGACGCGTGGAACGTTTCATGTCCTAAGCCCGGGGAGGAATCATTCCCGGGCTTTGTCGTAATATGAGTAGTCGGTTTCGGCCGCACAGGATCGGCCACGAGACAGGAGCAATGATGGCTGGAATAACAGCAAAACGGAGCGCATGGACCGTAATCAAGCGGATTGCCGCATCCGATCGCATCTCTGGCCTCATCATGTTGGGCTTTGCGTTGATCGGCCTGATATGTGCGAATCTGCCTTGGACCTACCATCTGTTTGAGACCATTGCGGAAACACAGGTTGGTATTCCTCACACTAATATCGATCTGCCGATCGGACACTGGGCGCAAGATGGGTTGCTCACGATTTTCTTCCTGACCGTCGGTCTCGAATTGAAGCAGGAGCTCACCACCGGTTCGCTTTCCAATCCCAAGGCCGCCGCCGTGCCGATGCTTTGCGCGGTGGGCGGCATGCTCGCCCCGCCGGTATTGTTCCTCCTGACCATTGCGATGTTCTCCCAATACGGTCCTGGCAATACAGGCAGTCTGATCCTCACCACCACCGGCAGCAGCATACCGTTTGCCGAGATGGCTCATGGATGGGCCGTGCCTACCGCCACCGATATCGCATTCTCCCTGGCGGTGCTCGCATTGTTCGCCAAAGCCCTGCCCGGCTCAATTCGTGCATTCCTGATGACACTTGCAACGGTGGATGACCTGCTGGCGATTATTTTGATTGCGGTGTTCTTCTCCTCGGTCAACGCCTGGTATTGGTTCGTGGGTATCGCCATATGCGCGGTGATCTGGTCCATGTTGGTGCGCATGCGTAGCGTGCCGTGGATTGCCGTAGCGGTGGTTGGCATTCTTGCCTGGATCATGATGTTCGAAGCCGGCGTGCATCCGACACTTGCCGGCGTGGTGGTGGGACTGTCCACGCCATCGCGCGAAATGTTCGGTGAAGCCACGCCAAGAGCGGCCCGATATGCCGAAAAACTGCAGCCATTCTCTGCATTGTTGGCATTGCCCATCTTCGCCTTGTTCGCCACTGGCGTGCACTTCGAGGAATTGAGTCCGGCATTGATGCTTTCCCCGCTGGTGATTGCACTGGTCGTGGCGCTCGCCGTTGGTAAACCCTTAGGCATCATCACCACGGCTTGGCTGGCCACCCATGTGGGCGGACTGAAGATGGCCAAAGGATTACGAGTACGGGATATGATACCTACAGCCTGCGCATGCGGCATCGGATTCACGGTATCGTTCCTCATCGCATCCTTGGCATACAGCAATACAGAACTCTCGGCCGAAGCTCGATTCGGAGTACTGGTGGGATCGCTGGTGTCAGCAGTGGTTTCCGGCGTGCTATTGAGCCGTCAATCCAAGCGTTACGAACAGGCGATGGCCATGCAAGGGAATACCGCACAGCAAGGAGGCAACGAATGACGCAGGAACAGCAATCAGCTGCATCGGATGATGATTTCTCTCCGTTGGGAGACACCTATCATCGTGGACCGGTGATTCTCCGTGGCCAGATGATTCCTTCGGATAACACCACGGCCAATCTCTTGAAAACCGAGCAAGATACCGATTGGCTGCATATGGATCCATGGCGAGTCTTGAGAATCCAATCGGAATTCGTGGACGGATTCGGTGCTCTCGCCGAGCTCGGCCCGGCCGTGGCGATTTTCGGCTCGGCTCGCACGCCGCGCACGGAGGCGGCATATAAAGCCGCACGCCGTATGGGTGGTCTTATCGCCAAGAAGAATATTGCGGTGATCACCGGTGGCGGGCCAGGCATTATGGAAGCCGCCAATAGGGGAGCGGCGCTCGCCGGTGGCAAATCCGTGGGTCTTGGCATCGAATTGCCTCATGAGCAGGGATTGAACCAGTGGGTGAACTTGGGCATGAGCTTCCGCTACTTCTTCGTCAGAAAAACGATGTTCGTGAAGTACAGCTCCGGCGTCATCGTCTGCCCGGGCGGCTTCGGCACCTTGGATGAGATGTTCGAATTACTGACATTGGTGCAGACCCACAAGGTGGCCAACATGCCGGTCGTATTATTCGACAAAACCTACTGGCAAGGGCTGTTCGACTGGTTGGAGGGGCCGGTCAAGGAACATGGCATGATTTCCTCCATCGACCCGCATCTGGTTACGGTTACCGATGATCCGGACGAAGCCGTGGAGATTGCCACCAGCGCCATCGACGGACACTGACCATATGAATGTGCTCCTGCCACAGCGGTGACAGGAGCACATGTCTGAGCCGTTATTGAGGTCCTGATCAGTTACTTTTTGAACGCAAGCAGCAGGCCGGTCCCATCCGGCGTCAACGTGGATTCGAAGTTCTCATCCTCTTCCACTGTGGCAATAAGTTCACGCATAGCCACCGCTTTGGCGCTGCGATCAGCGGCATCGAGTACACCGCCGTGATCGCCATACGTGGCTAACGCATCCGTAAAAGCGATGAGGCCATGGGAACGCAGCAAACGAGAAGCCTGAGCGAACGTTGCCGCATAGTTGGCGGCGTCGCCAGCTACAACGATCATGTCGTAATCGTTGGCATTGAGACGGGGAAGGAATACGCTGGCTGCGGCATTGACCGCGCGCAACGATGTATCCGTATTATCCTGCAGTTCGGAGAACGCCTTTCGAATCATGGCAATGCCTTGTGCGGTGGAATCAACGGCGGTGAGCTGACCGGTGCCGTTCAATGCGTGCACCAATTGCATGGTTTCCACCAAGGAGCCCGTGCCGATGGCAATCACGGAGGAAGCACCGGTAATGCGCGCCAGTAAGGCCAGCAGCTGCGCCTGAGCTGCGGAACCCTGAGGCTGGCCCGCCCGCTCAGCTACTTCGCGAGCTGCAGCAACCGGCCGAGCTTCACGCTGCAGGGCATGATCCTCGGCAAATTCCCATGCCTTGGCAAGATTCGTATACTGCGTCTTATCCATAACCGTTCCTCTATGATATTCAGACTCAACCATTGAGCATTGCCGATGTTACCGTTCGCGGACCTTGGCCACGATCTGCCACATCTCCTCGCCGACGTCAATGCCACGCGGACAATGACGGGAACATGCACGCACGGACTGGCAGGCAGCCACACCATCAGCAGTGTCAATGGCATCCATGCGCTCCATGGCCTTGGTATCCCTCGAATCATTGATGAAACGGGACGACCAAATCAGAGCAGCTGGTCCAATGAAGGCGTCGCCGCCGGCAAATACCGGGCAGGAACCTTCGCATACGCCGCATGCGATGCAGTTGCTGAGCGTCTCATACTTGGCCAATTGCTCAGGATGCTGCAGATACTCAAATGCGTTCACCTTGCCTTCGTCGGTGGTAGCAAGCACGCCATCGGCCTGAAGATACGGGGTGAGTTTGCGGATCTGGTTCAACATCGGGTCAATGTCTGCGATGAGATCACGCTGCGGCGGAAAGCCAGGCAGGGGAGCAAGCTCGATGACGCCAAGAGAAGTACCGTCAGCGGATGAAGCATCCGTGGCATCACTGTTGCTGGATGCATCACTCATGGATTCATCCTCGCCGATATGGCGGAATCCTTCTTCATCCACTTGCGGCAAGGCGCCTGGCTGCTTGGCCCAGTCTCGTATGGAAGCCGTGCAGAGCAGTGTTGGCGTGCCATTGATGGCTACGGCATCCGACCCGCACATGCCATGACCGCACGAGTAACGGAAGGCAAGCGTCGGGTCCACGGTGCGCTTGATGGTCAGCAGACAATCCAATATGGTGTCTTCCGGACGAGCGGGAATCGTATATTCCTGCACCCACTGCTTACCGCGTGGGCGGCGGCGGGCCGCCGAATCGGAACCGCCGCCGAACGGAGAGCTTTTACGGGCGAACGGGCTACCGCCGCGAGCACGCTCAGCGCGTTCGGCGCGTGGCGTGAACCGGTGTACCTGAAGGGTAACCGTTGTGTTGTTCGCCTCAACCATGCTTTGCCTCCATGAAACAGTGCGTCATCATCTGACTAATCAGCCAACCTATTGTGCCACAAGCCCTGGGCCGGGTCAGTATTCACGCTTTTTGGGCGGATAATCGGTGATGACCACCGGTTTGAATTCCACTGAACCGTGCTTGTCCACCATGGAATGAGCCAGGAAATGCTCATCATCTCGTTCAGGGAAGTCCAGCCGACGCATCGAACCGCGTGATTCATGGCGGGCGTCGGAAGCTCGCAACACCGCTTCAGCCAATTCAGTGAGATGCTGAACTTCCCAAATGGCTGTCACCTCCTGATTGAACGCCGCAGTCTTGTCATGCGCATGCAATATTTCAACAGCTGGCTTGATGCGGGTATTCAATTGCTCCAGTGCACTTGCAATGGTGTCGGCGCTGCAACGCACCGCCAAAGCACGCTCCATCACAGAGCCCAAACGAGCCATGAGCGCATACGCATTCTCGCCAGTCGCATCGCCGTTCTCGGACTGCTCTGCAATGGTGGAACCCTGCAGGAGCTCTTCAAGCTCATGAGCACGAACGCCGGCGGCTTGATCAACCGCGGAAGTCAGCAACTCATCGTCCGCATCGTCCGCCATAGGGGAGTCGACCGGGTTTTCGGCGATGCGTGCCGCTATCGTATGCCCGGAACGGGTGCCGAACAAGCATGCATCGAGCAGTGAGTTGCCTCCCAAGCGGTTCGCGCCATGCACGGACACGCAGGAGCATTCGCCAGCCGCAAACAGACCATCCACCACCGTGTGATGGGTGCCATTCCAACGGTAGACCTCACCATCTGTGGTAATGGGTAGACCGCCCATCGTGTAATGAGCCGTAGGCTTGATTGGAACCAGATCCTTGGTCGGGTCGAGATTCGCGTATTGCTCGATGGTCTCTACCACCTGAGGCAGTACTTGTGCCATGCGCTTGGGATCAATGCCAGTCATATCCAGCCAGACGCAGTCCTTCGGGCCATCGGGATCCTTTGGATCAGCCACACCTCGACCTGCGTCGATCTCGGCCATAATGGAACGTGACACCACATCACGTGCCGCCAGGTCCTTGTGCTCGGGAGCATAGCGTTCCATAAAGGCTTCGCCGTCCGCGTTACGCAGAATACCGCCTTCCGCGCGAGCCGCTTCAGACAGCAGAATACCCGTATGCGCAAGCCCGGTGGGGTGGAACTGTACGAATTCGATATCCTCGAGTTGCAGACCTGCAGCAAGGGCCAATGCCATACCATCGCCGGTTAGATCCCAGGAATTCGACGTGGTATGGAACAGTCGACCCGCACCTCCCGTGGCAATCAGCACATTACGGGCATGAATGGCCTGGATTTTGCCGGTATGGGTGTCCAATGCCACAATGCCGGCCGCTCGGCTGTGATCTTCGGTAAGCACCAGGTCAGTGACATACCATTCCTCGGCGAATTCCACGCCCTGCGCCACGCATTGCTGCCATAACGTATGCAGAATCTGATGGCCGATACGGTCGGCGGCATAGGCGGCACGCTTGACCGGCTCACCGCCGAAATCCCGAGTATGGCCACCGAAACGTCGCTGGGCGATATGCCCATCCTCCGTGCGGGAGAAGGCGACACCTTGGCGTTCCAAGTTGATGACGGTTTCCGGGGCATACTCGGCGAGCAGCTTCGCTGCATCCTGGTCGACCAGCCAATCGCCTCCCTTAATGGTGTCGTAGTAATGCCAGTGCCAGTCATCGGATTCGATATTGCCCAAGCTGGCGGCGATGCCGCCTTCGGCGGAACCGGTATGCGAGCGCAGCGGCTGCAACTTGGAAACCACCAGAATCTTCGGCTCAATGCCCTGCTCTTTGAGATCGGTAATCTCCGGGGAGCGTAGCAAACCTAGCGCAGCCGACAGGCCGGCGGCTCCGGCACCGACGATGACCGCATCATACATATCTTCCAAACGTTTCGGACTCATGGGTTTGATTCTCGCACACCCGCCGAACAGCGTCCGCAGATCAGTGCATGCGGCAGGGGATAGGCTTGTCTTGGCAAATGAATACGGATGGATGAGGGGCAATCAGGCAACTAGTTCGCTGAGCACCATGGCATCCGCCTTCCTTGTCACGATGCCCGCCAGCTCCATGGTGCCGAGTATCTCCAATACCGTGGCGATATTCGTAATATCATCCGGGGCGCTGGTCTTGGCCATGCGCAGCAGCGCGTCCGGTGTGGTGATCAGGTGACGCTTGTTGCATTCTTGGATGAGCGCAGCCATCAATCGTTGTGATTCCGGCAGGTCACTGAGTTTGATGGCTTGCGTTTTGCCATTGACCGGTGAGGGCTGATCTCTCAAATCGGGTATGTTGGCAGTGGTTTGGCTGTGTTGCCGGTGTTGATTACGCGCGTTTTCCTCAGGACGTTGTAGTTGGGTATCCTGTTGCGGGGAATGCTGCGCCTGTTGCGCTTCTTCTGGTTGTTGCGATTGGCCCGTACGCGGTTCTCCGCAAGGTGAGTCGAACGCCATGATGGGCTGGTGTGGTTCATGGCAGATATCTTCTATTCTGGTTGCCGCGCATAGCAGAACGGCTTTCTGCTCGTTGATGATTTTGTTGCAGCCGGCGTTCACCGGTTGGTTGATATCTCCAGGTGCCGCATACACTTCGCGCATCAGTTCGCACGCCCATCCTGCCGTGTTGAGCGCTCCCGAACGCAAACGAGCTTGGGCGACCACCAATGTGGAGGAGAGCGCCGCGATGATTCTGTTACGCAGCAGGAACCGTCTGGCTTCGGGGATGACATTCGGGCACAGTTCGCTGATCAGTGCTCCTGACTGTCCTTCGATACGTTCGAACAGTGCGCGGTTGCGCATGGGGCCCATATGATTGAGCCCACCCGCGAACACGGCGACCGTCCGCCCGATATTGGATTGGTTACGCCCATGCAATGCGTTCAAGGCACCCCAATGTGCGGCGGCGTCGGTGCCCATGGCTCCGCCGGACACCACCAAATGGCCTGATGCGGCAGCTTGTTCGGCCAAGGTATGCGCAACATATCTGCCGTATTCGGTGACATCGCGGGATCCCACGATTCCTATCGGCTTGTCGCAGCTGGTGAGTGCTCGGGAGTCGCCTTTGCCCCAGATACATAACGGGGGCGCCCAATCGGATCTGATGGCCAGATCATCCAGTTGCTGAGGCCAGCAAGAGTTACCGGGCGCGACAATCCATTGCGTGCCGTCCATGGTGAACCAGTCGGCGAGAGCCAGCGGATTGCGATTCGGCAGATCCTGCATGCGATTATGCCAGCTCGCCACCGCTGTGTGGAATGCGTTCATGATGGTATTCGATGGTTTGCGGCCCCAGCGAATCATCCCCTCGATGAACATGCGTTCCAGCTTTTTCATCGCGGGTCCGCATATGGTGGAGGAGCCGCTCGGATGCGCTTCAACGAGCACATGCCAAACATGTTCCGCATTGTCCGCGCCCTTGAGCGTGGCATACATCGAGGCGTCGGCTCCATCAAGGCAGAAGGTGAGCGCTGCCCGGAACAGGGCGTCTCGTGAAAGAATCGGCATTGGACTGTGATTGGTCATGACATCCTCGTTCTCAATTCGATGCCCTGATGGACATCCTGTTCGGTTGGGCTGGTTCTTCCGTCCAGATCGGCAAGGGTCCATGCCAGACGCATGGCTCGATCCGCACCACGCAAGGTGAGCTGATGGTTGTTGAGGGCCTTGTTGACGAGTTCAACGGCCTTGAGCGACGTGTTGGCATGCAGCCATTTGCCGGATGCCTGTGCGTTACATGTCCAGCCGAACTGTTCGAACCTGCGCATGGCCGCCTGCCGTGCCTGAATCACGCGGGCGCGAATGGTCTGACTGGATTCCCCCTGTGGTTCGGATTGCTGAACGATGCGAGATACCGGAGGAACCGCAAGTTGAATGTCCACGCGATCAAGAATCGGGCCGGATAATCTGGAGAAGTAGCGCATGCGTTCCCTCTCCTTGCAAGTGCAACGCTCGCCGGTGCCGTAGTAATAGCCGCATGGGCATGGATTCGCAGCCATGATGAGCTGGAATGCGGCTGGATAGTAGGTGCTGCCTTTTGAACGGGAGAGGGCCACATAGCCGGATTCCAGAGGTTCGCGCATGGTTTGCAACGCGCGTGCGCTGAATTCCGGAGCCTCATCAAGAAACAGGATGCCGCGATGCGCCCGTGTGATGGCGCCCGGAGTGGCCAATCCGCTGCCTCCGCCGACCAAAGCGGCCGTCGAGGCAGTGTGATGCGGTGCCTCGAACGGAGGCACGTCGGTGATGCCGTATTGCGGCAGTGTGCCGCACAGCGATCGTATGGATGCCACTTCGAGCTGCTCGGCCTCATCCAATGGGCACATGATGCCGGGAATACGCGAGGCAAGCATGGTCTTGCCGGCGCCGGGAGGCCCGGTCATGATGAGATTATGCCCGCCTGCCGCGGCGATTTGCAATGCCCATTTGGCATGTTCCTGCCCCAGCACTTCGCTCATATCCCCACAAGGGTGAACGTCATCGGCTTGGGATGTGGCTTCGATGGCATCTTCGCTGTTGTGAGGCAGTTCCGGCATACGATAGGTGGCTTTGCCTCCCATGAGTTCGATGAGTTCGCCCACATGCTGCACGCCGATCACGTCCATGTCTTCCACCATTCGGGCTTCATCAAGGTTGCGATATGGCACAATCAGCTTATGTATGCCGCGTTCCTTGGCGTGCAGCATGATGGGAAGCAGACCATGGATCGGCAGCACCGAGCCGTCGAGGTTCACTTCGCCGAGCACGATCGTATTCTCCAGGCAGCTATGGTTTATGGTGTTCGATGCGCACAGCACGCTCGCTGCTATGGCCAGATCATGTGACGAGCCCCGTTTTGGCACCGAGGCCGGACTCATATTGACTGTTACCCGGGTCTGCGGCCAGGAAAAACCACTGGCTTGGCATGCTGATCGCACGCGTTCACGAGCCTCGGACAGTGACGTATCCGGCAATCCAATGATGGAGAAGTACGGTAATCCAGGGCTGATGAATGCCTGCACCTGAATGATGAATGCCTTTAATCCGATTAATCCTACGGATAATGTGCTTCCGATGGGCATTGGCGTGGCTCCTTCTAGAATGCTGCCATGATGTGCTGCACCACCGGCTGTCCCATATCCATCACAATGGTGATGACGTCGAAACGAATCGAGACATGAGGCATACGGTTGCGCCTATCGATTAGCCAATCGCATGCTGCGCGTCGAAGGTTCATCTGTTTGGCATGGGTCACCGCCTCCTGCGGCACGCCGAAATGCATGTTGCGTCGCGATTTCACTTCCACGAACACGATGGTTCGGCTCGGTGCCATCATCACGATGTCCAATTCTCCATATCGCGTATGCCAGTTGCGGCTTAATGTTTGCCAGCCTTGTTGCTCCAGCCATGCCGTGGCGTAATCCTCGCCAAGAGATCCGAATCGTTTGGCGGAAAGCAATGGATCCGCCATCAGCGTGGCCAGATGAGACAACGGCTCGCTCGTCTGCTCATGCGGTGAATCCAACATGGTCTGTTGATAATGCGGCGCGGCTCCGTTGCCGGTTTCGATAATCTGCGGTGATTTGGAAGTACTCATGCATCCACTGTGCGGGCAGACTGGTTCGCCGCACAAGCGCAACCGGCAAATGTGGATACTATGACGGGGTTTGGCGTGTTGTGGATAACCTGTGGATGGAAACCGGGTTATCCACCGATTGTTAAGACAGTACGCAGATCATCGCGTGCCTGTTGTAATCCACGAGATGACAACACACGTTATGCCGCTGCACTCGTTGATGCTACGGTAGCCGTAGAAGGGGGCGGCAGCGAAGCCGCGGAAGGACAAGAGCAATATGAGCGGCAAGAATCAGCATCAGCTATCCAGCCAAGTGGCCGCAGAGAACAATATGCAAAGCAATCCCCAACCACAGGCCATGCGTCCCATCGTCACCATTGGACTGGTGGATAATGACGCATTCTCGTTAGCTTTCCTTGAACGCTCCATAAGCGAACTCATGCCGGAAGCGCGCGTCATCTGGAAAACAACATCAGGCAGGGATGCGGTCGCCCGTTGCCTCGACCCGCGCCAAAGCCCCAATGTGCTTCTGAGCGACATGTCGATGGACGAACTCTCCGGACTTGTGGTGTGCAAAACCATTCGCATCAAAACCGCCCGCGTCAAGATCCTTGCCGTCACCTCATTCTCACTCGCCGTATATTCCAGCAAAGCCGCTGAAGCCGGCGCGCAAGGCATCGTGCCCAAATCAGTGGAGACACCGATCATTGAGGCGATTCGCACCATAGCAGCCGGCGGCACGTGGGGCGAAGGCTTCGAAACCGCCGCCCAAGCGCATGCCCGATTGAGCAGCCACCGCATGCCGCGCCAATTCCTGCTTTCCGATCGTGAAGCTGAAGCCATGAACCTATGCTCCAGAGGGCTATCCACTGAGCAAATCGCCGCCGAAATGCAGGTCAACACCTCCACTGCTAAAACCTATCTCACGCGTGCCATCCATAAGCTCGGCGTCACCTCCCGCGGGGCGGCTGTGGCGTTATGGACCGGAGCCTCGGAGGGGGAGTGATGAACGGCAAGCCGGCTGCGCAGGCAGCACAGTGGATGCGAGCGCATTGGTTCCGCCTTGCCATCGCAACGTTCACGCTTGCCGCCACCTTGGTGGAATGGTCGGTGATACCGCCGATCTATCCGCTGAACTTCCTGTTCTCCGGCTTGTCGGTTATCGCCATCGTGCTCTCGCCGTTCATTCCCAGAATCTCCGGATGGGTGATCATCGTCACCGTCGTGGCCAGACTGTTCGTGCTCGATCTATCCGGTCCGAACCCGCTATGGGCGGCATATCTGGCGCTCGCCATCATCGGGTATGACAGTGCGATTCCAGTGGCGGTGGGCGCATTGCTCACGGTCACGCTTGCCGAATGCGTGCCGGTGGCCTTGAACACCTTCAATGCGCTTTCCGCCACCTGGATCGGCATGGTCAATTACATCGGCATGTTCACACTCGCCACGATGGGCGGCATGTCATTCCGCTGGCGCAAACAACGCGATAAGATTCGCGAACAGGCCTTGGCCTTGGAGCGAAAGCAATGGCAGTTGGATACTCTGCAGCGTAACACGCGCTTGGCCTCACGCATCCACGATTCCGCCAGCGGCGGGCTTTCGTACATCGCCCTGACCGCGCAACGCGAACTGCGACGCATCGGCGATGATGAGGCGCACTGCGCCGAACGTCAAGACTGGCAGTTCGTCAATGATCAGGCGCTATCCGTGCTCGATGAGATCCATCATGTCATTGACCTGCTTGAGCAACCTCAATCATCTGACCAATCACAGCCGAATGATTCCGCTGATTCCAAGGTTCAGGAATCCTCCGCAAATCCTGTGATGAAGCGTGCCGAAAGCCCTGTGCCGGAGTCCTCATCTTCCAGTAGCGCGACATCCTGGCAATGGAACACGTTGCAATCGGCAATGCGGGAGGCGAACGCCAAACTCACGCATCTGGGATTCACGGGAACCATCGAAACGCGCGGCAATCTCCCGGATGATTGCGCGGACGAAGCACTCACGGAAGCCGCCAATCTCCTCGGCGAAATCACTGCCAACATCACTCGCCACATGAGTACGGATGCCGGTGAGTACTGCTGCGTGATCACTTTCAGCAAATCGGCCATCGAAATCATGGAAACTAATCCGATAGCCATACCAGACAATACCGCGCAGAATGATGACGGCAACTCGGCAGGTGCGCTCAAACCGCACGGCAGCGGACTCTCCATGCACCGACGCATGATTCGAAGCCTTGGCGGAGAACTCAATGCCACTGCCGAAGACGGCGATTGGATACTGTATGCCCGCATCCCCGCGCAGCTTGGTTCGCCGAAGTCTGAGAGGCGTGCATCATGACCGGGATTCAGGGCGGTAACCCATCGTATGAACGCCATCATCATTCGTGGCGCGGTATCGTCTCCTGCTTCAACCGCTGGCATCACCGAAATCTGACGGTTGCCATCACCCTTGCCATAGGCATTATTATCGCCGTACTGCTGGTGTCGCTGCTCCCACAGCCGTGGAGCGGCGTGGTATCCAACGCGAGCAACGATTCCAGCCGCGCGATGCTTACCACCAGCGAACATCCCGAATTCACCGGTCCACACAAATACGAGGCGTTGACCGCTTGGAACAGCCTGCACACCGAACTTGGGCGCAGCATACTCGAAGACGGCGTGGTAACGACAGGCGAGCTTGTCAAAGTGCGCAAAGCCTATAACGAATGCCTGTCCGTCTACGGGCTACAGGCTAAAACAATCACGGATGGCAACGGGGAAGCCATTGGCGAGAGCGTCGTGCCGATTCGCGGATCGATGAGCAGTCAACAACAATCGGCTGTCATTGATCAATGCCGTACCGAATCCGATTACCGGTGGTTGGAACCATTGGCCAATGCTCAGTCTGCCGAACAGTCGACAAAGGAGTCGCGATGAACCAGCAATACCGTCAATCTCGATTCACGAGATCCATAATTGCCGCCATCGCCGCAAGCTGCATCGCATGCTCGGCGTCAGCATGTGCTGAGCCGCTGTGCAGCAATAACGCCGCGCAAACCCAGTCACAAACCAGCGAGGGCATCAACCTCAACGCCCACTATTCAACGGAACTGCAACAGGCCCGCGAGCAGCTGAGTCAGAACGGCAATGATTTTGCGGTGAACATCCTGAAGGATGGAATCATTGCGGATAGTGAACTGACCGAGCTGAACCATCTCGTCGTACAGTGTTTGAGCGACCTCGGTTATGACAAGGATTCCATCAGCATGGGAGAGCTGGGCGAGATGAGCGTCCACCCGCCGAACGGAGCACAACAAGAGGAATCGGCGGCATGGGGCGCTTCCCTGAATCAGGATATTCAAACCTGCACCGAACGCAATGGAGCGAACACCGTCTGGCAGCTGGCCAGCGCCGCGCAAATGAATCCGAACAATGACGGCAAGGATACGAGGCAAGCCATCGTCGATTGTTATGTCAAACAGGGGATAGTCGGCGAACCATATTCGATCGATGATTATGAGCGAGACAGCAGAAACGGCACCGGTCCGTTCAGTGAAGCGCAACGTGCGGATGCGGGATTCCAACAGAAGCTTGAAGTTTGCGAGTAAGTCATGTGGGAGTGTTTGACACATTGACGTAGAAAAGCCTCCCGCACGAGGGGAGGCTAAAGAAATGTGTCTGCTTCCTCGTGACTTACTTACGTGGATCGTTATTGCATTGAACCCAGCTTTCGGAATTCTGTTCGCTGTAGTATTTGCCGCCGGGATTGGTGAATTGTTGACCCAGTTGGGCGTACTCCTCGCCATCCGCATCGACTATGGGAACATCTTCCGCGGTGAATTCCGATCCGACCGCGCCTTTGCGTTTCAGACACTCCGCCAGGTCCTGCCGTATCTCCTCAGCAGTGCGGTTGCGCAGCTCACCATCCGGATCCTGAACCAACGCGTTGTACAGATGCGTGATGAAAATCTGGCCTGATTGCTTGGAACAGATGATGTCCTGTTCATGGAACCACTGCTGCTCGGCGTCGCTCATATTGCCGGTTTGCATTTGGGTGGAACCATCCGGATTCACATAATCGAACACGAACCCGGCATCCGCCATGCAGAACTGGTACCGGTTCGCCACTTCCGTGGCCTCCGCTTCGGTAATCTGCTCATCGCGCAGCACATTCTGTGCGAATGTGTTGCCATTTTCGCGGGCTTGATTGTAGCTCCAGCGGAAATCCTCAGCCCAGGGGCCTGAAAACGTGGGTTCGCCTTTCGACTGTTCGGCAGTATTCGAAGATGGTCCGCTGCATGCGGCAGCCGAGCACATCATGACGACTGTTAGTGCTGCAATAGTCATGCGCTGCGTCAGTACTCGCTTCATGGGAATCCTCCTTTTCATCTCCGGCATGTATGGCTTCAGTACTGTTGGGTTAATCAAGAGTCACCAAATACGACGGGCATCATTGCCTGTTGATGATTCCACGGTACGGTTGCCGCTTCAGCTGCGCACTGCTGTCTGTAATCTCCGCGACTACATCGGTCTGATGATTTCCAAGAAGCCGCGCCTATGCTGAATTGAGACAGGGAGGTCATCATGGTTGGTTGGGAAACAAGCAGAGGCCATATACAACACCACAATGTTCGTTATGCACTCGCATTGCTGGCATCCGCGTCCCTGCTTGCGGCGTGCGGAGCCTGCAGCTCGCCGTCGAGTGCCGCGCCAAACAGCAGTGCCACACAATCCGTTGCCACCACTTGCAAAGCTCCGGATTTCGCCGGTCCATTCGCCAACGAATTCCAAAGCGCCTACGAGCAATCCAAAACCGACTTGGCCAAACGGATTCTAGCGGATTGTCGGATTACCGATGCGGAACTCAACGAGATCTTGGACGCTCAGAACGCTTGCTTGGCGCCATACGGATTGGTTGCCACGAAAGGCCAGCTCGCTCGTTTGCGGGACAGTGCGTTGACCGATGATGAGATGAATCAGAAGAACACGGAATGTGCCGAAAAGACCGATCTGTGGACTGTCGAAGCGCTGTATGACGAAATGCAGGGCAATCCAAGCAACCTTGACATTGAGGCGCTGCACAAGGCGTCATATCAATGCCTCAAACAACGTGACCTGCTACCCAAGCCGTTGAGTGAGCAGGAATACCTGGCGATGGAAGTCAGCAGCACGGACAGTGAGACGCAGATAGAGGAGAAGACCCGCAAATGGAACGAGCTCTACCACGTCTACATGGAGTACAACGAAGATGGCAGTAGGAACCCCAGCTACAACGCCGATAAGGCCCAGCAGTTCTGGCAATGCCAGTCCGATCCGCTGAACCAATGACTGGTCATGTAACCCATCAGACGACAGCAATGCTGGGATTCCAGCCATATGCGCCATACGATGCGTAATCAAGAAGCAATAGGCGAGGAGGCCATCATGCGCAGAATGTATCCAATAGGGCTGAGGATTCAGATGTGCCGGGTGATGCTCATGATTGCCGCCGCTGTGCTGGCCTGTGTGATGCTTGCCGCCTGCGGTTCATCGTCGAACGCTGGTAATGGCGCCGTAACAGCCGGTGCAAACGGCGAACCCACCTTCTCCGGCCCGTATGCCGCAGAATTCAAACAGGAATACGAGAAGGCGCCCACCGATCTAGTCAAAAACATTCTCAAGGACGGTAAGATCACGCAAGCCGAAGTGCAAGAAGTGTACAACGCCTACAACAAGTGCCTCGAACCATACGGATTGCAAGCCACCTGGAGCGTGGAACAAGGCGAATCCATGGGCCAATTCCGCGGCTCGATGTCCGACGACGAACAACGCAAGATCATGGACCAATGCCATGCCAAAACCGGGGCTGGCAATATCTCCAGCCTGTACGTCACCATGCAGAGCAATCCTGACCATGTGGACCAAGTTGACCTCGAACGCAAGGTCTACCAATGCTATGTCAAGCATGATTTGCTGCCGAGTCCCATCAGCGAGAACGAATATATGAGCACGCTGAGCACGGTAGGGCTCACCGATAAAAGCCAGTTCGAGGCCAATCTCAAACGTTGGCATGAGTTCTTCGGCGAATACATGAGCACGACGTTCGATGGGCAACCCAATCCAAACTACAAATACGACCAGAATTCCGCGAAAGGACAGCAGTTCTGGGCCTGCCAGCAGGATCCGCTCCACCAATAGTGGCGGCATCAAAGAGAAAGTGAAGGGAGTGAGTGATATGACTCGGGGAAATACAACGTCCGTCAGAACCACAGCCTCCCGCAAGGAGCGTAGGGCCGCGCGCAATGGCGTGGCGATTTCCATTGTGATACTGCTGGCGCTGGTAATGCTTGCCATGGGCGTGAGCGCAGGGTTCCTCTTGACCCGCTCTAAAATCCCACCCTCGCTGGTCTCTAGTACTGAAGCCGGCACGGTGAAAGTGGCGGCCACCCAGTTCGACGACTCGCGATTGGTTGCGTTGACCGTGAGTTTGGGAGAATCCTCAACGGTCGCTTCACCGACTTCCGGTACCGTCACAGGTATTGCCGTGGGCGCGGGCTCTCCGATAGCATCCGGGCAGATGATATTCGATGTCGATGCCACGCCGGTCATGGCATTGCATACCGATGTGCCGCTGTACCGTGAGCTCAAAAGTGGTATGCGTGGCTCGGACGCCGCAGGGCTCAACGCCGCGCTGCGCAGGCTCGGCTACAATGCGCCGGACTCGGATTGGATGACCTGGGATACCATCACCGCATACAATGCGCTCGCGCAATCCGTCGGTGCACGACAGCTGAGCCGTGACACCGGCTGGACTATCGACCCCAGTTGGTTTGTATGGTTGCCTGCCGACTCGGTGACCGTCAAACAAACCTCCATTGCCGTAGGCCGGCAAGTTACGGCCGGTCAGGACCTGTTCACCACGGCCGCAATCCCGCTCAAAGCCACATTGCCTGCCGCCGCTGCAGATCTTGTAGCGGGGGAGCGCGTGATTACCATAGGCGATCAGACGTTCGATGTGCCGGCTGATGCCAAGGAGCTTACGGATACGGCAATGCTGACGGCGATCAATAATTCCGTGGCATTTCGTATGGCTTCGCTTGGTTCGGATTCCGGCGGTGCTTTGGCCTCCGGTGGTGCTTTGGCTGGGGGCACTGCAGGTGCTTTCGCCGGAGACACCTTAAGCGTCTCCTATGACTGGAGATTGAAGCAGCCGTTGACCGCGCTCAGCGTGCCGCCTTCCGCCGTATATGATGCGGCTGCCGGCTCGGGTTGCGTCAGCGTTGATGCGACGCCCGTGCAAGTGTCGATCATCGCATCACAGCTCGGTAAGACGATGGTCAGCGTAAGCGAAAACCAGACGTTCGACCATGTGGACGTAACGCCGCGTACCAACGAACACTGCGCAGCCCAAGGCGGTGCGTGACATGGCCGCCCGCAAGGTGATATTGACCGACGTGGGGCACAGTTTCGACCGGACCGGTGAAGATATGCTGTTCCGGCATTTGACGATGACGTTGCTGCCCAAGCACGTATATGCGCTGACCGGACCATCGGGATCAGGCAAATCCACATTGCTGTCCATCATCGCCGGATGGGTCACACCGGTCACCGGTTCGGTGGAGCGCGTCGATTGCGGGCGCGTGTGCTGGGTGCTGCAGAACCCTCATGGCGTGGCAAGACGTTCGGCCATCGACCATGTGGCCTTGCCATTTATCGCGCGGGGAGAGCGACGGCGAGACGCCGAAACCCATGCGATGGAACTACTCGAAGCGTTCGGTTTGGCGGCTTTGGCGCGCAAACCATTCCGCGACCTTTCCGGCGGTGAAGCCCAGCGTCTGATGCTGGCCCGAGGAGTGGCCTCATATGCTGGGCTTTTACTGGTCGATGAGCCGACCGCACAATTGGACCTCAACACCGCCGCCACGGTCAACGAACATCTGCACAATCTTTCGATGAGTGGAGCCATCGTGGTGGTAGCCACCCATGATCCTCGCACCCGTGATGCCTGCACTGATTTGATTGATTTGCGTGATTGGCAGAGCGACCATCCCTCACAAGTGGCCCAGACTGTCGCAGATTCCGCGCATGCTGAGCCAATTGCACAAGGAAGTGAGCATCATGAATGAAACCAGCCACCGGCCTCGCATGCGTCTTGCCGGCATGCTGGGGGAGGCATGGCGTGACCTCATCACCGGCACCAGTCACGCGTGCGCGCTCGCCGTAGGACTTGCATGCCTGATTGTGTTGCTCGCTGGTGCCGATTGGCTTACCATCTCCGGAATACAGAAGCAAACTGATGAATACGTGGCATCGGGCGGCTCAACCTGGATATTGGAATATCCCAACCATATCGATGGCGCGGCCTGCGACCGTCTCACCTCATTGGATGGAGTCGAAGCGGCCGGAGCGGTACGCCAATCCGAGAACAAGCTGGTGTTCGCAGCGTTGCCATCCACCAGTGTGCCGTTGTATGAAATCACACCGGGGGCCACTGAGGTATTCATGCTCAGTACCACCGGAACACAGTGGAAGAATGGAACACCTCACGAATCCGGGAGCGTATCTCAGAACCGGGAAGGTGTGCTGCTGTCCAGCGAAGCCGCAAAACCGTTTCAGGCTCAATCCGGGCAGTCATTGGCGTTGAAGGATGGGCGAAGCCTTGATGTCGTCGACGTATTCGACTGGCCGGATGATGGCAGAAAATCCGGCTTCTCCTATGCGGCACTGACTCCGATTCCTGCCGACTCCAGCGCGACCTTCAGCCAATGCTGGGTGCGCGCATGGCCGCAAACCAAGAACCTCGAATCATTGCTGCGATTGGCCAGCGATGGTACTGCAAACGCAACCGCAGCTGAGCGGCCGCAGATCTACAAGCTCAACACCGCCAAAGGCAGTGAGCTGGATAGCACTGTCTTGTTTGTATCAAGACTGACCGCTTATGTGCCTTGGATTGCACTCGCTGCTGCATTGGCATTGGGCTTCATCGCAACACGTACGCGCAAACTGGAGATGGCTTCTGCTCTGCATTGCGGCGTGCCGAAAACCGTGTTGCTCACGCAGATCATGCTGGAAACGATTACGTGGAGCATTGCCGGCATATTACTGGCCAGCCCATTGCTTGCATGGGTATGGTTGGATGACAATACTGCTGAGGCTGCCGCTCTGACCGACACCTTGCTGCGAGTACCCATCGCGGCAGTGCTCGGCGTGCTTTTGGGCGCGTTCTTAGGCGTGTCTCTCACACGAGAAAGTCACCTGCTCAAATACTTCAAGAACAGGTAATTATCTCTGGCTCCCTCTGATGGGCCGAGCTGTGAAGCAAACAGTCCAGTGGACTGTTTGTAAGCGAGGTACGAACGAGAGTGAGCCAACAATATCGCGGGCAGTAGCCCGTCAATAATTGCAGAACGAGCTGTCTCGCGATAGCGAGACTGAGGGAGAGATCCATATGGCGGCTGTTTATGCTTTCTACACTTCTCTCCCTCAGTCAGCAAAGCTGACAGCTCCCTCATCAGAGGGAGCCTTGGACGGTAGCGCAGTCAGTTCGCCCAAGTTAAGTTCGAAGCTCAAACCGCGATCTTCGAAATGCGGTTGATTGCGGGTGTTCGCCATCGCATGCCGCACAAACTCGCCGGCGATGCGCGCCGATTCGGCAAGACCTCGACCAGCCAGCGCCGCACCGCACAAGGCGGAGGCAAACGCATCGCCGGTGCCGTGAATCATGTATGGAAGCTTCTCGTGAGCGAGTTCGATTTTCTGCTCCACACCGGTCGCCGCGCTCGCCACGTAATTGATGATGCGCCCATCACCACGGTCAATGCCCTTCAACACCACGTTCTTCGCACCGAGTCCCAGCAGCGCCTCAAGCAACCGGTTCACAGCGTCATTATCCAAATCATGGCCCGGATAATCGGTCTTGGTCAAAATCGCGGCCTCGGTGAGATTCGGCATCAACACATCCGCGCCGAGCGCCAAAGCGCCCATCGCCTCACACAGCTCCGGGGTATACGTGGTGTACATGCTGCCGCCATCGCCCATCACCGGATCGACCAATCGAAGAGCGTTTGGATACTCGCGGTAAAGCCGCTCGATAATCGCAACCTGTTCAGGGGAGCCGAGGAAACCGGAATAGATGCCGTCAAGTTCCACGTCTTCGGCTTGCCAAGCGTTCAAATAATCGTTCAGAATATCGGTGGTGTCGTGGAACGTGAACACCTTGTATTTGGTATGTGCCGAGAACAATGCAGTCGGTACCGGGCACACATCGCAGCCCGCCGCCGAAAGAATCGGGATCGCCGCGGTCAATGAGCATTTGCCGTAACCGCACATGTCATGCACGGCAGCCACACGAGGAATGTAATGCGGGTCGCGGTCATATAGGGTCACGTCAGTCATGGAATCTCTTTCGGTCGGTATCGAAACGGGCAGGAACCACTCACGAAGCGTAGTCCAATGAACGCATCGAAGTGCCTGCAGCGCTCGTATTGCGCGACGGGAAACGTGCGCATATGTGCTGTGGCCACATATGTAGCGCTGTAGCAAGTTGATGTTTCCATGCTGCCGGGCATGTTCGCCGACCGTCTCTCGCATTCGGCGTGTCGTGAGATTTTCGGTAAGAAAAAATGACGCTTGAAGAGCTCGCTATCCCAATGATTCCAACGGGTTATAAGGGTCTATAGGCAACCGTGATAACGCTCAGCTTGCGCCGCGCCGCTTGCCGCGCGTACTTTCATAACCAACACCTCGCCAACCGCCGAACACGGCAGGCGGGTGGCAAGGAAAAGAACCTCGCGACCAGCACAACCAGCAAGGAGCACACCAATGGCCGAGAACAAGAAGTACCGTTTTGAAACCCTTCAGCTGCACGTGGGCCAGGAGCAGGCCGACCCGGCCACCGACTCCCGCGCAGTGCCGATCTACGCCACCACCTCCTACGTCTTCCACAACTTCGATCACGCTGAGGCGCGCTTCGGTCTCGCTGACCCGGGCAATATCTACGGCCGTCTGACCAACTCCACCCAGGGCGTCTTCGAAGACCGTATCGCCGCCCTCGAAGGTGGTACCGCAGGCATCGCCGTCGCCTCTGGTGCAGCCGCCGTCGAATACGCCGTGCGCAACATCACCCAGTCCGGTGACCACATCGTCTCCTCCAAGAACATCTATGGCGGCACCTTTAACCTGCTCAAGCACACCCTGCCGCGCGATGGCATCACCACCACCTTCGTCGACCCTGAGGTCCCGCAGAACTTCGAGGACGCCATCCAGGAGAACACCAAGCTCGTCTACTTCGAGACCTTCGGCAACCCGAACGCCGATCTGCCGGACTTCGAAGCCATCTCCGAGATTGCCCATAAGCATCATCTGCCGGTGATCGTCGACAACACCTTCGCCACTCCGTACCTGTTCCGTCCGCTGGAGCATGGTGCCGACGTCGTGGTCGAATCCGCAACCAAGTTCATCGGTGGCCACGGCACCACGCTCGGTGGCGTCGTCGTTGAAGGCGGCAAGTTCAACTGGGCTGAGGTGCCGGGCAAGTTCCCGACCCTGACCGAGCCGGATCCGTCCTACCACGGCCTGAACTTCTACGAGGCTCTGGGCGGCACCGCATTCGTGACCCGCATCCGCGCCATCCTGCTGCGCGACACCGGCGCCACCCTGTCCCCGTTCGCAGCCTTCCTGCTGCTGCAGGGCACCGAAACCCTGTCCCTGCGCGTTGAGCGTCACGTCCAGAACGCACTGAAGGTCGTCGAATACCTGCAGACCGTGCCGGAAGTCGAGTCCGTCTCCCACCCGTCCATCGAAGGCCGCCGCGACCACGCCCTCTACGAGAAGTACTTCCCGAACGGAGCCGGCTCCATCTTCACCTTCGACATCAAGGGAGGCAAGGACGCAGCTCGCGTCTTCATCGACAACCTGCACCTGTTCTCCCTGCTCGCCAATGTGGCTGACGTAAAGTCTCTGGTCATCCACCCGGCATCCACCACCCACTCCCAGGAGACCCTGGAAGAGCTGGAGGACCAGGGCATCCACCAGGGCACCATCCGCCTGTCCATCGGCACCGAGAACATCGAGGACATTCTCGACGATCTCAAGGGTGGCTTCGAAGCCGTTCGCGCTTCCGGCCTGGCCAAGTAGCCCGAGCAGGGAAGGCTCGTTTCAGCCGAAGGGGGCGTGATGCATAAGGGGAGCATCGCGAGTGGCTGAAAGATTGGGGCCTTGCTCAAGGTTGAAAGCCCGCACTGAGTCATGCAGTGCGGGCTTTTCGCATACCCGATTCCCGCACAGAATCACCAGCAAAGAAAACTGTGTGGGAATAACGAACTATTTCACACAATCGCACATGGATGAAAACTGCTGTATTTGAACCGTTTCTGGCGTATTCATGTGCATTTGCTGCATTTGGATCCCTACATATTTTTCAAGAGGACGGGAAAGTGCGGGAAAGAGTGCGCGCATCATCCTCAAGAATGACAGCCCGGCGCACGATGGAGCGAGCCGGCAATCTTCCGTAAGTTGAAACCATCATCCGAGCAATGGGCTCGGAATCTTACAGGAAGAGGAATCATGACCTTCAACAATCCGCCGGTACCGCCGTCGCCGGCTATTCAAGCCATCGATCTGGTCAAGGATTACGGCACCGGGGCCAACGCGGTGCACGCATTGCGTGGTGTCAACGTCAGCTTCGAACGCGGCAAATTCACCGCTATCATGGGTCCCTCCGGCTCCGGCAAATCCACGTTGATGCATACGCTGGCTGGCCTTGACTCGGCAACCAGTGGACGCATTCTCTTCGGCCGTTCCGATTTGACGAAGATGAACGATAAGCAGCTCACCCTATTGCGTCGCAACAAAATCGGTTTCATCTTCCAAAGCTTTAACCTGCTGCCCATGTTCAGCGCCGAACAGAACATTCTGATGCCATTGACTCTGGCCGGAGCCAAACCGGATCGTGACTGGTTCAAACTGTTGGTTGAGACTTTGGGCCTCCAAAAACGTCTTGACCACCGGCCGAATGAGCTTTCCGGTGGTCAGCAGCAGCGTGTGGCCATCGCCCGAGCATTGATCGCCAAGCCGAAGCTTGTCTTTGCCGACGAACCTACCGGCAATCTCGACTCCGTTTCCAGCGCCGAGGTATTGACCTTCCTCAAACGTTCGGTCGATGAGCTTGGTCAGACCATCGTCATGGTCACTCACGATGCGGTGGCAGCCTCCTACGCCGATCGAGCCATCGTTTTCGCGGACGGTCAGATCGTAGCCGATGAACAGCACCCCACCGCCGAAGGCATGAACGCATTGCTGATGGCCGAACGCGAGCGTGCCGCACAGGGCGCAGTGCCCGCACGTCACGCACGCTAGCCAAGCAAAGGGAGTGAAGTCTTATGTTTTCCATCACACTCAAATTGATGAAGAAAAGCGCGAAAATGCTGATTCCGGCAGGAATCGCCATCCTGATCGGAACCGCATTCATCGCCTCCACCTTCCTGTTCTCGAACACAATGAACGATTCGCTGGTCCGCCAGCAGACCGCCATGTACGGGGATGCGAATTACGTCGTGTCCATCGATGCAGATGCGCTTAAACACGCCTCGACCAAGGAGGAGCAGGACGCTTACAACACCAAGGTCTCCGATTTCCATCTTGATCGGATACGCGCCACCGAGGGAGTGAACGATGCTCGTGCTGATGTGACGGTCAGCGGATTGACAGTGTCCAAAGACGATAAGCACGTCACTGGTATCGCGGTCGGCACCGCCCGAGACACCAAACTGCTTCCTGTGAGCATTGCCAAGGGCAATCAGCCGATTGACAACAATGAGATCGCTGTGCCGCAATCCATGGCCAAACAACTCGGCATCACCATTGGAGACAAGGTAACGGTGAATTCCGCTGCCGCTCAGGCGACTTCCGAATCCGGCCAAGATGGCGGACTCTCCGTCCATGTAGTCGGTCTGACCGACGACCCCAATAAGGCTTATCCCTACTATGGTGGCGCTTCGGTGCTATCCGACAATATCGCGGCTGCCATGAATGGTGTTGAGGATTTCAACGATGTACCGGCCTATGGCCTGTATCTTGATCTCGACGATGCTGGCAGCAATACGCAGACTACCGTGAAGCAAATCAATGCCCTGATGCCGAAATATCACACTGTGATGGATCGGGCCACCGCAAATCAGAAATCGTTGAATGCGCTCACGACCGATAGCGGCACCAGCATCACCACTATCTTCCTTCTGAGCTTCGGCGTGCTGGCCATGCTGGTGGCTGCATTGGTGATTGCCAACACGTTCCAGGTACTTGTCGCACAACGTCGACGTACCCTGGCGCTGCTGCGCACGATTGGTGCCATGAAACAGCAGTTGTATGCATCGGTGATTATCGAAGCCGCAGTGCTGGGACTGTTCGCTTCCGCGCTTGGTGTGGTGCTCGGCATTGGACTCATGGCCGCTCTGTGCGCTTCCGGTATCATGGCCTCCACCGGCATGGATGCTCGACTGGTATTGAGCTGGCAGGTGTTCGTAGTACCAATGGCATTCGGCGTCATCATGACCGCGCTGGCTTCCCTCAGCTCCGCCCGTAGCGCTACCGCAGTCACCCCGTTGGAGGCATTGCGTCCAATCGAATTGGCCGATACTCGTCGTGCCGGGGTGATGCGGGGCATTGTCGCCGCAATACTATGCTTCGGTGGTGCAGCGCTTGCAGGATTCTCCGTATGGCAGATGCATGCGTCCATAACCGGTCATGCTTCCTTGGTCAAAGACCGCTATTCCATGGTGCTGCTGATGTCCATCGGCAGCTGTGCGATGGTGTTCCTCGGTCTTGTTCTCTCAGCTACATTCTGGTTGCCTCTGCTCATGCGAGGTGTGGGCTCACTGGTAGCACTTGCCGGTCCTAGCGCCACAGTGGCGAATGCCAATATTCAGAAGAATCCGCGCCGTGTGGCTGCAACAGGAGCCGCATTGCTTATTGGCGTGACGTTGGTGGCCACTATCGCAACCGGTGCAGCCAGTGCCAAGCAAACGATGGGAGAGGCCCTTGCCGCTCGCTACAGCGTGGATATGATTGCCACTGGTGCTGATATGACCGACGAGCAAGCGACCAAGGCGGCGGAAATCAAGGGCATCGCTGCCTCGGCCTACATGCCCACCACGGTGATGACCACCACGACTGATGACGGGAAGGGACTGACCGTACTCGTTGCCGGCGTTGACGATGCCGCAGACTTGCGTAAGGTGATGAAAGCGAATATCGATGGTGTATCCATGGATAACAGCCACGTGTTGCTGCCACAACACGATGCAACCAGTGGCAAGACATTGCATTTCAATAGTTCCGGCATCACATTGAAACCAGCGGAGAACGGTACTGCCAATGACGGAACTGCCAATACGACGGGCAGATCGCTGACACTAATCCCAGAACAAGCGGACTACCGCCGAGTCTCTGCGGATTACGATGCCGTGGTGTTCGTGAACAGCAGGTATTTTGCGGATGGCGATCTTGCTTCAACCGGCCACATGCTGCTCATGCGTGTTGATACTGGTGCAGCCGGAGTCACATTGAATGATGTGTTGACCAACGTACAACAGGTCTTCTCGGCAAGTACCGGAGTCATGGTTTCCGGGCCGATTGCCGAGCGATCGATGTGGGAAACCATGATTAACGGCATGATGGCTTTGCTTGTCGGTCTTATTGCCGTGGCAGTGCTGATCGCGTTTGTCGGTGTGGCGAACACGCTCTCGCTGTCAGTGATTGAGCGCACGCGAGAATCCGCCACATTGCGTGCCATCGGTATGACCCGAGGTCAGCTGCGGCGCTCGCTGGCTGTGGAAGCCCTGCTGCTTTCATTGGTTTCCGGTGTGGTCGGCGTATTGCTCGGCACGGTGTTCGGATGGCTGGGATCCTACATGGTGTTCAGCTTGTACGGCAACGTGGCGTTCCCATTCGATTGGGCTGGTAATGGTCTGATGCTTGGTGTTGCTGCTTTGGCCGCTTTGATTGCCAGTATCGCGCCCGCCCGACGAGCGGTCAGCGTACCTCCTGTAGTCGCTTTGGCCGAAGCCTGACAATAGCGCATTGAGATGGCCTCCCACGCCACATGGTGTGGGAGGCCATCTCCTTTGGAAGGGGTATATTGGCGTCCTTTCGGATTCCTATCTGCTGTGCGAGGGGTACCAAAACTGTGTTTTCATCCATATGAATATTGGAATCGCAATACATATATCCGCGTTCTGGATGAATTGGTACCCCTTGCAAAACAGATAGATGTTTGCGAAGTAGCGAATGTACCCCTTGTATGGCAGTTACTTAGTCATTCGTTTGGTTGCTATGACGAAATGGCGAAAATGTTCACACCAATCTATTGTCGTAAGCGAAAACAACCGCCTGCACGCGATCGCGCGCATTGATTTTCGCCAGAATATGCGCCACATGGGTTTTCACCGTAGGCAGGGAGATGAAAAGCTTGTCAGCAATCTCCTGATTGCTGAGCCCGTGGGCGATTTCCACCAGTACCTCACGTTCGCGATCAGTGAGCAGTTCGAGCTCCGGATCGGTGTAAAACGCGTCGGAATCTGTTACAGCATTCGTGCTCGTAGCTTTGGACGCTGCTGTTCCCAATGATTTCCCAGCCGCATAGCCATCCTGCATCATCGTTTCAATAAGACGTTTTGTGGCGGAAGGCGCGATGATCGCGTTGCCATTGAACACAGTGCGGATGGAATTCAGCAATGTTTCCGGTTCGGTATCTTTCAGCAAAAAGCCCGAAGCTCCGGCATTGATGGCAGACATCACGTATTCATCCAAATCGAAAGTCGTCAGAATAATGACACGAGTCGGTTGGATATCGGTAGAGGACTCTGAAATCTGCCGCGTAGCCTCAATCCCATCCATGCCTGGCATACGTACATCCATCAACACCACATCAGGATGCAATGATTCAGCAAGGGCAACCGCTTCAACACCATCGGCGGCCTGACCTATCACAGTCATATCGGCCTGTGAATTAATCACCATGGCAAAGCCGGCTCGCACTAGCTCCTGATCATCGGCAATGACCACACGAATGCTTCTACTCTCGTTCATGACTCCCACTGTATCCGTTTCTGCATGCTCAGTGCGTCTTGGACAACCCTGAATCTTCCCTGATACTGCCCTGTTCTGATCGGATTGACTCAATGATTCCTTTGCAGCTGTTGCATCTGAGCTTCCAGTGAAGCAGCCGGATGCAGCGGCATCGCAGTGGAAGCCGCATGATGAGCCTCATCGCTGAAGCCGGTTTCGCGCAGCACCTGCAGCAGCTCACGCATATGGGCCAAGGCAGCACGCCCACGCTTGCTGATTGCCGCGAACGAATCCGCGATTTGTGTACTGTCGAGTGCGGGGGAGCTGTTCAACAGAGCCAGGCCGGTATCAGCTTGTATAATGACCGAATTCAATGTGGCCATTACTTCCGTTTGCATCGCGGATCCGATTCGCTCGCGTTCGAGATTGGCCGCCAATATCTTCTGACGCTCTTGCTCAGCTCGCAATGCCTCTTCTCGCTGCTGCAACACCAGCGCATTCGATCCTCGTGAACGGGTCCATCGAGCGGCGGCGATGCAGGCGAAACCAGCCATCGCTACCATGCCGCCCGGCAACAGTCCTCCAAGAATAACCCCCCATACATCCGTGGTATAACGACCGGGAATAACCAGCTGCGCCGCAACATGCCATAAGTTGGTCCCATTCCACCCGGTCGCGATCTTGATGCCGAACAACCAGCTATCAACAACCAATGCCACGCTCACCCAGCGCCATGCATGCTCACGACCGTAAAGCACAGCGGAATAGACGGATACCAAAGCAAACACATTCACAGCCATGCCATTGGCTGTCATGATGGAAGCAGGCATCAGCAGCTGAATCATCGATACCACCGCCATCGCCAAGGCGCTTGATTCAGGGAATCGCCGGCGGAACGCTATCGGTACAAGTAGGGCAATGGTCAGGACTGTTGTGAAGGCTTTATTGGGCAGTATCCAATGAACACCGTCATCGGCGAGCGTTCGTAGATCGTTATAAGTAGACGAATTGAACAGTATTACTAGGATTGCTGCGGCAAGTATATCCATCAATAGATAATGCCGTTCGGTCCATTGGGCAAACCTGCCAATCCAATTGAATCGATGGGAGGGGTCTCCTTGCTCAATATGCTTTGATTGGAAGACGGTGAATATTCGTGCCGCCGATGATAGAACAGCTCGTTTTGCGGTGTCCATGAATCGTGTCCAGATAGGGAAGACACTCTGTGCGGAATCGTGGAAATGGGAATTGTTGGTGCCGGGCGCGGAACCCGAGTCGAACGCGGCATATTGAGTAGGAGAGCTCATGGGGGAGAGAGGAATCGATGCCGACACTTCAAATCCCTGACCGTTCTGCGGGCCTGCGTGGACCGTGCCGCCGAGTGCTTCAATACGTTCATGCATACCGATGAGGCCATAGCCCGGTCGATGCCCGTCCTGTGCGGCTTTGGCGCCGAGTCCATCATCGGTAATGGTGATGGACAATGCCATATCCGACCACTGTTCGTTGACGGATACGTGGGCTCCTTTGCCCGCATATTTACGAGCATTCGTCAAGGCCTCCTGCACTAATCGAAACACTGCCTCGCTGGCCTGTACTGACAGTTTTTCCGGATGCGCCTGTCCGGTTAGCGTATGCGAAACGTTGACGGACCCCTTCCATAATGAAGGCATATTGCCGTATGAGATTGCGTTGCCATTCGCTTCACCGCCGGTTGGTGTACCGAACACCGAAAACAAACGATGCATATCGTGCTGTGCACGTTGAGCTTCATGGCGAATCGTTCCCATCGTCGTGCGCGCCAATTCGATATCATGGGCGCCCGCATACCGCCCGCCATCCGCCTGCACGATAATCGTGGAAAGCGTATGCGCCACCACATCATGCATGTCTCGGGCGATGCGTGCACGTTCGGCAAGCGCGGCGATATGGGTTTCCTCTGCCTCTGACGCCACAATCGCGGCATTGCGTTCGCGCATGGCTGCAAGCGTGGCCCGTCGTGCGCGCTGCCACAATGCCATGATGCTGATACTGATTGCGCAGATGGCGATTACGGCAGCCATAATTAGCGAGTCCTCAAGCATCTTTAACCCACAACTGCCAGTATCTGATGCGACCGCGCCCATCGCAGGGCAAGCTGGAAGTGCCGCAGCGGTAGGAAGCCAGCCGGTCCAAGCTATGTTGAACCCGGCGGCGGAACCGAACAATGGTCCGATATTGAATGTCACACCCCAAACTGCGCCGGCAAGCAGACTATTAGCCAGTGCTGTGATAACAAACCGTACCGTGTGATGGGCGTCGCCATACACCAAGACGGAGTACAGCATGAGGAGCGCAAGAAAATCGCTGTAGATGATTGCCGGGCCAACAATCAACTGCAGTATCGTAAGACCGACATACATCCAAGCGGCAGTTTCCGGACGGGTTCTTCGCAAGGCCAGCGGAATCATGCTTGGCAAATTCCACAGCACGGTTGCTAAGGATGATGAGCGAAACAGCAACCCTGGAGTGGTGCTGGGGTCGGTGCTCGTGGCTATGAGGGAGCCCAATGCCATGAGCGCCACGGCGAGCAGCGTATCAAACAGCAAGGTTTGATACGGTTTGCCGCCAAGCTTGGCCAGCTGCATCCGAATGTTCGCGATCCATCCCATAAGTTCCAAGGCTAACGCGTTGGAAGATGAATCAACATCACCCAAAAGACTGATTTGTGGGCTAAAGTCAGGAATCATGACAAAGCTTTGCAAATACTATGTGCCTGGTCTCGCCATCGAAGACCATTCCATTGACGTGCCGCTGGATTGGACCGATCATGTGCCGGGCCAGTCATTTGACGGCGAAACCATCAAACTGTTCTATCGCGTAGTCACCACGCCGGAACATGTGCACGATGACCTGCCGCTGCTGATCTTCCTGCAGGGCGGCCCTGGCGGAGCGGGTCCCCGACTGAACAGCCCCACTTCCGATGGATGGATTGAAGAGGCCAGCAAGCATTTCCGCATTATCCTGCCTGACCAGCGTGGTACTGGTCGCTCCTCGCGCGTCGATACGCACACGATGGCGCATCTGGCCGCAGCCCATGAAGGTGACGCAGCCGGCGCCGCACGCGCGCAAGCCGATTTTTTGAAGAAGTTCCTCGCCGATTCCATCGTCCGCGATTTCGAACATCTGCGTCTGACTGAATTCGGTGGCCGCAAGTGGGTCACAATGGGTCAAAGCTATGGCGGATTCCTGACTTTGACGTATCTGTCGTTGTTCCCGGCTGGCGTCATCGCCAGCTTCACCACCGGCGGTATCCCGCATGTGCCGGCCGATGCCACCGAAGTTTATGAACACACCTTCCCGCGTATGGCTCGCAAGACTAAGCAGTTCTATGAGCGTTATCCGCAAGATAAGGAACGCGTGGAGACATTGGCAGACAAACTGCCGACTGTGGCAGATGTGGCCGAGTTTACGGGCAAGCTCACCGATTCGGTGCTTGACTCCATGGCTGAAACCGACGTTGATCATCGTTTGGGTTTGATTGCCGGTATGGCTGCTCATGGCTTCCCGCTGCTGCCTAATGGCGATCCGCTGACCGTGGAGCGGCTGCAATGCTTGGGATCCGATTTCGGCATGAAGCCAAGCTTCGAACGCGTGCATTGGATTCTTGATGATGCGTTCCTTACCGGTGACGGTTCATCGTGTGCGGATGCCGATCTTTCCGACGAATTCCTCGCCAAGGTGATGAACGCCACTGCATCCCGTCCGCTGTACTGGCCGTTGCAGGAGTTCATTTACGCCAATGGCGAGCTCGATAAGCCGATTCGCTGGGCGGCGCAGCGCGTGCGCGACACCAAGCCGGAGTTCGGTACGGAGACTCGCCCGTTGAACTTCACCGGTGAAGCCATGTTCCCGTGGATGTTCGAACAGGAGTTTGCGTTGCGTCCATTCAAGCCTGCGATGGATGTGCTGATGGAAGACACGCATTTCGGTGTGATCTACGACGAAGATCAGTTGGCTCGCAACAAAGTGCCACTGCAGGCCGCCGTCTACTTCGACGACATGTATGTGGACTCCGGTATGCAGCTCGATACGCTGAGCCGCGTGGGTAACAGCCACTATTGGACCACCAACGAATTCGAGCACGATGGTCTGCATGGTTCACTGGTGTTCAAGCACCTGTGGAATGAAGCGCTGAACCGCGGCGACTTGGAAGAACTGTTCTGACACGTGCTCCTCGGCCCCCCTCTGATGAGGGGGCTGTCGCGAAGGCGACTGGGGGAGAGAAGGAAGCGGCATGAAGCCGCGGAATGGCATCATCGGTTGTCGGCCGATTTCAATTGATTGCAAAGGAACTTTTTCATGAGCAACTTCACTATCGGATTCATCGGATATGGCAACATGGCTCAGGCCATCGCCCAAGGCTTGGTGGATGCCGGCGTGGTGCGCGGCCATCAGATTGTGGCTTGTGCCGCGCACTATGACAAGCTTGAGAAGAACGCTGCGAAGCTCGGCGTGCGACCATTGCATAGCGCCGTGGAAGTGGCTGTGGCTGCGGACATGGTGATTGTTGCCATCAAGCCGTATCAGATTGACTCGGTGATCAAGCCGTTGGCGCACGAGCTGGCCAAGCCAGGCAAGTTCGTCGTGTCCATCGCGGCTGGCTGGGATTTGAAGAAGTATCAGGATTTGTTCGCCACCGAAGACAGTGAATCCGTGGACTCGCCGGACGTCCATATTCAGTGCACGATTCCGAACACGCCGATGGCCGTGGGCAAAGGCGTGTTGGTCACCGAATCCGCCAACACGCTGAATGATGCTGAGAACCAGACCTTTGAGGAACTGTTTGGTGCCATCAGCTTGATTGAGCGTGTGGATACTGCCCATATGAACGTCGCCATGGTGATTGCTGGATGTGCACCGGCGTTCACCGATATGTATATCGAAGCGTTGGGCGATGCCGGTGTGCAATATGGCCTGCAGCGTGCTACGGCCTACCGTTTGGCAGCCAAAATGGTGGAAGGCGTGGGTGCTCTGTACATGGCGACCGGAACCCATCCGGGTGCCATGAAGGATGCCGTCTGCTCGCCGGGAGGTACCACGATTAAGGGCGTTGCTCAGCTCGAAAAGGACGGCTTCCGTGGCTCGGTGATTAATGCCGTCGATGCGATTGTCGGTTGATCTCCTCTGATTGGTTTCTGTACTGGCTTCCCTCACTGAGGGGAGCTGTCTTCAAAGATAATGAGGGAGTTGCTATCGCACTCGCTTACGATAGTTCGTTCGGCGCTGTGTGTTGTGTGTCCAGCATCTCTCTAGACTTGGAACCATGTCTCTTACTATCGGAATTGTCGGACTGCCCAACGTTGGCAAGTCCACCATGTTCAACGCCCTGACCCGCAACAATGTGCTGGCAGAGAACTACCCGTTCGCCACCATCGAGCCGAACACCGGTATCGTACCGTTGCCGGATAAGCGTCTGCCGGTGCTGGCCAAGCTGGTCAACACCGAAAAGATCGTACCCGCCACGGTGACCTTCGTGGATATCGCCGGTATTGTCAAGGGTGCGTCCGAGGGCGAAGGCCTGGGCAACAAGTTCCTGGCCAACATTCGTGAGGCGGATGCCATCTGCGAAGTCGTGCGTGCATTCGAGGATGATGACATCGTGCACGTCAACGGCAAGGTTGATCCGGCTGACGATATCGACACCATCAACACCGAGCTGATTCTTGCCGACTTGCAGACCATCGAAAATGCGCTGCCAAAGCTGGAGAAAGATCTTCGTGGCAAGAAGATCGAGCCGGCATACATGGATGCCGTCAAGCAAGCCAAGCAGATTCTTGAAAATGGCGAAACCTTGGATAAGGCTGCCCGCGAAGGCCGCTTCGATAAGGATTCCGTCTATGACCTGCACCTGATGACCGCCAAGCCATTCATCTACGTGTTCAACGTGGACGATAACGAGCTGGCCAACGATGAGCTCAAGAAGAAGCTCGCCGCCTCCGTGGCCCCTGCTCCGGCCGTGTTCCTGAATGCCCAGTTCGAGGCTGATCTGACTGAGCTCGATGAGGCTGATGCCCGCGAAATGTTGGCGGACGCCGGTCTTTCCGAGTCTGGTCTCGACCAGCTGGCTCGTGTGGGCTTCGACATCCTGGGCCTTCAGACCTTCCTGACCGCTGGTGTCAAGGAAGTGCGCGCATGGCAGATCCACAAGGGTTGGACTGCGCCTCAGGCCGCCGGCGTGATTCACACCGATTTCGAGAAGGGCTTCATCAAGGCCGACATCGTCTCCTACGATGACTTCGTTGCCGCCGAAGGCTCCATGGCCAAGATCAAGGAGGAGGGCAAGCTCCGCCAGGAAGGCCGCGACTACGTCATGCAAGACGGCGATATCGTCGAGTTCAAGTTCAATGTCAGCAAGTAGTGATTGCTGAGTAGTGCTGAGGGCCTTGGAATTCCAGTGATTCCAAGGCCCTTGTCTATACTGTATTCAGTTGTTGTCGTATAAAGTCGCATCGTGATGAACGCGGCGCATTAGGCATCTGATTGGAGGAACGGATATGACCGGTTATGTGTTGCGTCTGTATGACGTTCCGCTGCTTCAGTTTGATGCCGCGTACGGTGAAGGGCTGTTGGCTGGTAAGGTCGAGGCCCGTATTCGCTGGTTCGACGAGTCGAAGCGGACGTTGCTGCCGTTCCCGTTGGCTCCTCAGCCGGATGATGTGAAGCTCACCGCTTGGCTGGAACGGCGTACCATTCCGAAGAACCGTGAGTTCGCGTCCCAGATCCTCGCACAGGCCGGACTGAACATCGCGGATACGCTGGGGATCATCGACCTGTGCAAGGGATTGTCGGTCAATGATTCGTTCTGGGTCGAACGCGACGATGAGGATTTGAAGTTCGCAAACATCAACCTGTATGACAATCCGCTGGATGAGACGCTTGCCATCGTGGCGTACACAGGCTACACGTCGAGTGAGAAGCATGCGATAGGCCTGTCAAGCGAATGGACAACGGACGGGCAGTTCCCGAAGGCATGGCGGCACACAGGCAATGGATTGGAATTGTGGAAGGCTGGTTCCGAAGGGTATGCGAACGCCGGACTGGAGCCATATTCCGAGTATCTCGCCTCGCAACTGGCGCACAAGCTCGGCGTGAACGCGGTCGATTACCATATCGCCCGTTGGAAAGGCAAGCTGGCGTCGGTGTGTCCGTCGATGAACACAAAGGACGTGTCGTTCGTGCCGTTCTACGCGGCCACGCAGCTCGCATCGTTCCCGGAGATTCTCGCCGCCGCCCGTGCGGTGTCTTCGGAGTCGTTCGAGGCGATGCGCACGATGCTCGTCTTCGATGCGCTCATCGTCAATCAGGACCGGCATGCCAACAACCACGGGTTCCTACGTGACAACCATACCGGACGCATCCTCGGCCCGGCACCCCTGTTCGATCACAACATGTCGTTGTTCAAGAACGACATGCGTGCCGATTGGGAGCATGGTGCGTGGACGCCGAAGGTACTGGAGGAACGTCAGCCGTCGAATTCGCGCATGACGTTCCGAGACCAGTGTGCGGCCATCATGGGAGTTGCGCAGCATGAGATGCTGCGCAAGGCATTGGACGTCACGTTGGAGAACGATCCGACGTATCCGCTTGAGGACGGCCGCATCGAGGCCTTGAACGACTATCTGCACGCCACGGCCCGCACGCTGCTCGACATCCCCGTGGTGAACGAGGCGAAGCTCGCCGCGCAGCTCGACGCACTGCAGCCCGCCATCGAAAACACGCCCGCGATTCTCAACGACAGACTGCTTGAGAAGGGATAATCGGACGAGTTCAATCTTCCCAATGTCTAAGAAGCGAATGCCGGCTAGCGTCGTGGTCTTGGACGGGGCATGTCCTAGAACCGCCGCGCTACGTGTGCGACCAATGGCAACATGGCAGCGGCCAGCATGAACGTCATCGCCAGAACCGCTCCCGCTGGATAAACGCTGTACGCCCAGCCGTATGTGATTTGTCCGAGAGGCTGGGCGCACATGCTCGTGGAGAGCGCGATCGACATCACCTTGCCGGTCATCTCTTCGGGACAGCTCATCTGGATTGCCGGTACGGCGATGAGGTTCGCAAGGGTGATGGCGACCATGGTTCCGCAGGTGCTCGCCGTGAGCACCACAAGGCGCACTCCGTCGCCGGCGGGAAGCGCCATGACGAGCGCCTGGGGCAGGATGGTGAGCGAGAAGGCGGCGATTGCCGTCGGGAATCGTCGCTTGGAAAGCGACTTCGCGGCCCGTCCTCCGACGAGCGCACCGAGCAGTCCGGATGCTCCCACGAGACCGTATGCAAGTCCGTACGCCGTGGAGTCGAACCCTAGCACGGTCCGCACCATGTAGGGGAAACCGACCTCCGCATAGCCCGTCACCAGAAAGTTGAGCGCAGCGCAGAGCAGCACCAGATGCAGTACATGGGGGCGCTCGCGAGTGAGGAAACGTCCGGCCGCGCGCAGGTCGTCCAGGGCGGAGGTTCGCTCATCGTCACCGCGTTCGGGAGCGCCGAGTCGGATGAAACATTCCACGGCGGCGGCCGTGCCGAATCCCACGATGGTAATGCCCATCATGGGCATGGCGCCCACCGCCGCATAGAGCACGCCGCCGAGCACGGCGGGCACGAGCGTGCTCGTCTGGTTCACCACGTTCACCACGGACATGGCGCGACGCATCACGTCCTCGCCGTGGGAGCGGAACATCTGCGGCAACGCCGCCTGCACCGTGGGTGTTTCCATGGCATCGAGCACGGCGAGCACCACCTGCATCACGGCAATCGCCGCCAAATTGAAACCGATGACCGAAAAGATGGTGGCGCAGACGAGCACCGTTGCAGCGGAGAGCGTGTCGAGCGCCACCATGACGGTCCGGCGGTTCGTGCGGTCCGCCACCACGCCGCCAAGGGGTGAGAGCAGGATCGTGGGCAGGATGCTCGCCGTGAGGATGGACGCGAACGCCGCGGCCGAGCCGGTCTCGTCAAGCACCCACATGGACATGGCGAACCGCAACATGAGGTTGGCGAAGAGCGATATGCCGAGACCTGCGACAAGCAGATAGAAGTCGCGTACGCGGAGAGGGTCTGCAACTTGGCTGCTTTGCGGTTGAGTCGTGTATTCGGACGTGTTCGTCATTATCGAGTTCCTTTCCTTGGTATTCATGGATATCCATTCAGACCGACCGTCGGTCTGTTATGGTGATAAAAAAATGCGCCACGGCAAAGGACGTACAAACGTCCTTTCCACTTGGGCGCCATAATGTGCAAGCCAGCGTGCCCGGGCGCGGCCTATGCGGACGCCACTTCCCCTTCTGGCATCAGGGCCATGAGGCCCTTGACCGCTCGCAGGATGAGCGTCTCGTCGAATACCGGTACGCCGATGGCGTCAAGCATCGTGGCGAGGCAGCGGATACGCCGTTCCATGTCGGTACGGTCGGCGGGATAGAAGCAGGGCATGAGCCAATAGTTGCCGAGGAGCGAGAGCAATTGCGCCGCCTCCTCGGGATATGCTGTGGGAATCGAACCGTCCTGCACGCCCATGTCGATGAGCGAGCGGAAGGACTCCGGCAGCCTCGTTGACCAGAAGCGCATATTCGCGGTAAAGAACGAGGGGTCCTTGAGAAGTGCGAGCTGGGATCGAACGAGATCCAAGTGATCGGGGGCGTCCACGGCGGAAATGACGAGTGCGCGCAACTTCTCCAACGCGCTCATGTCATCATGCTCGATGAGTTCGTCGAGGAGACGTGAGGTGACGGCCCACTCATCGGCGTTCAGCTGGTCGAGAATCGCCTCCTTCGATTTGAAATGGTGGTAGAGCCCGCCCTTGGAAAGGCCCAAATCGTTCAGGATGTCCTGGATGGATGTCTTCTCGTAGCCCTTCTCGGCGAAGAGCCTTCGTGCGGAATCGAGGATTCGCCGTTCAGTGTCCTCGTGGTGCGTATGGTGCGCCATGACCTCCTCCTTTCTTTTCTTCCCCAGAGCATACAGACCGTCGGTCGGTCTGTCAAATGGTCGAATAGACTATCACGCGCTGTGTTTGAATATCCACAACGCGGCAGGATGAAAAAAAGACCGACAAACAGCGAGCTTCAATTCAACGTGTCTGAGGACAAATACATGACTTTTGACATGACATGATTTCACTGTCTGGATGACCATCCGTTGACTGCGTAAGTGTGAGGGCATGGAGGGCTGTTGCGGTACGGCAAGTCGGTGGAGTTCAAATTTAATGTCAGCAAGTGGTGATTGCTGAGTAGTGCTGAGGGCCTTGGAATTCCAGTGATTCCAAGGCCCTCATTGTGTATTGGTGTATTGAGGTTGCTTTGCTGCTGTTCGTCGCGGACGATGGGGTGGCGCAGACCGGCAACTGCTTTGTATCCTTAGTCCGTCATTTCTCGATCTCGCCACTGGCGTGGGGTGGCGTCCATGTGCCGTCGGAACACATAACTGAAATAGGCGGGTGACGAGAAGCCGCATGCCTGTGAAATCTCCTTGATGGACATGGTTCCCTCGGACAGCAACTCGCGGGCCTTGCCAAGGCGATAGTCGGTCAGGTAGTCGATCGGCGTCTGTCCGGCATATGTGCGGAACAGTTCGCAGCAAACGCGACGGCCGACTATACCGGCTCGCGCGATGTCGTCAAGGTTGATTTTTTGTGATGCGTTGGCGCGGATGAAAGCCATCATAAGCAGGAAGGCCCTGAAATCGGGCCCTGGATTGTTTGCCGCGGCATGTGCCGATGAAGGAGTTGGATATTCCGAGGTTCTTTGATTCACTGTCTTGGGTTCGGCGGTAATGGTTCCTTCTTCGACTCTTTCCAACGCCAGAAAGCACAAGTGCGCAGACTGGGCGACTGCCGGCAGTACCGTCAGTGCGTCTCCCGTCTCCTGTTGCCTTTCGCATCGGGACATCAGCCGCTCGAGCTCGTCGATGCCGAACAGCAATGTGCGGTCCCATTCGCGGGTTGAGTCGAGTACGACGTAATCAGGATTGTCGTCGCCCATGCGCTTCAGCATGGCGGCCGCCATCGGCGCGTACATCGCGCCTAGCAGTGATGCGTCGATCACCGCCGAGACGAATCCGGCATCGTCGCTGTCGTCGCATACCAGATAGTGCATGCGACGCGAGTTGATGAAGATGCCTTTGCCTGCATGCAACGGAATGAGCACGCCGTTGACGAATACGCGTGGATGGCCGTTGAGAACATGGATGAATTCCAGGTCGCGATGCCAATGGCACGCCATGCGGAAGCCATAGCGACGCATGTCGTCGCGTCTCGCGTACATCGGCAATCCCGGCAGATTGTAGTGCGGAGTTTCCGAAAGATCGGAGAAAATGGTCAGAGGATTGGAACTCTTCGGAAAGGTCTGATCAATCGTTCGCTTGGCAGTCATTGTTGTCACGATTTCTATAGTAATGGAAACTATAGTGATGGTTCGTCTCGTATCTCATCAAGTTTGTATCGCTATCATAACAGTAGTTTCTAGGTGAGTGATGTGAACATATCGATAGTCATGTTCACCTTATTTCGATAGTTAATCATGCCATTCAGGAAAGGATATTCATAGTGGATGTCACGAGGGCACGAAGTGTATCCCGGTTCTTCACGGTGCCAGTCATCACGCTTATCGCATTGACGTTTTTGCTGGGACTGAGCGAGTTCATTGTAGTCGGTGTCATGCAGCCGATTGCTTCGGACATGCGCGTTTCGTTGGCAGCCATCGGTTCATTGGTCTCCGCCTTCGCGCTCGTATACGCGCCGATGACTCCAATCGGAGCGGCCGTATCCGCGAAATTCAATCGTTTCCATGCCTTGATGGCGATGACGTGCATCTTCTTGGCCGGCAATGTCCTGTGCGCCTTTGCCCTAAATTATCCAATGCTGCTGGTGGGGCGCATCGTCATCGCCACGGTGAGCGGGCCGCTCGTGGCCGTGCCCATGACGTTCGCGCCGGATTTGGTCGATGCATCTGATCGGCCCCGGTTCATGTCCTGGATCTTCTCCGGCATCTCTATCGCCGCGGTTTTCGGTGTGCCGATTGGTACGTTCATCGCACAACAGTTCGGCTGGCGGTGGTCGTTCCATCTCATCAATCTGCTGACCGTGATGGTCATCATATCGATGCTGCGCTGTCTTCCCCGGGATTCATACGTAACCGGAACCGCGCGCTTTCTGCCGCAATTCCGTCTGTTCACCGACGTGCGGGTCTGGTATGGCATACTGGCGGTCGTTTTCGGTGCGGCGGCGACATACTCCTTCTATACGTATCTTTCTCCCATCCTCACCGAGGAGATCGGCGTCCCCGAGCGGTATCTGAGTCTTGCGTTGACCGTGATCGGTCTTGCGGCGCTGTGGTCCAACCTGTACAGCGGCAAGTTGGCGGCACGCGGTACCGGTTCGCAGCCAATTGTCGGTTTGATCCCGCTGTACCTGTTGCAGGCCGTCTGCTTGGCCGTACTGCCGTTCGCAAGCATGATTCCGGCGCTCGGGGCCGTGGATCTGCTCGCGCTGTCCTGTCTCATGTACTTGCAGAATTCGCCATCGCAGGTGCTGCACACCGCCATCGCCACCGAACGGTTCCCCTCGTCCATAACGCTGGCATCCTCGATGAACGCGATGGCGTTCAACATCGGCATAACCTTGGGGTCCACCATCAGCGGACTGGCCATGACGCATCTGGGGCTGCGCTGGCTCGGTCTCTTCGGCGCGGTACTGGCACTGGGGTCGGTCGGTGTGCTGATGCTGCTCAAGCGTGCGGAGTCGCGCGACATCACGCGATGGACAACTCTATTTTTGAACAGATAATCCAACAATGAAGTAAAAGGAGCAATCATGAGAACAGTGCTGTGCTCACCAGGCAGCTACATCCAACAGGAAGGTGCATTGGGTTCGCTTGCACCGGAATACACAGAACTCGGTTCGACCGGCGCGTACCTGATCGTCGACCCGTTCATCGACCGGATGTACCACGACCGAATCACTTCGAGTTTCGACGCTTCGAACACTCCGTATCACTATGAGGCGTTCGCCGGCGAATGCTCGATGACCGAGGTCCGCCGTCATCAGGAACGGTTGGGCGAATGCGATGTGGTGTTCGGTATCGGCGGCGGCAAGTCGCTCGACACAGCCAAGGCCGTGGCGCATTTCGCCGGGTTGCCGGTCGTCATCGTGCCGACTGCCGCATCTTCGGACGCGCCGTGCTCAAGGCTTTCGGTGCTGTACACCGACGACGGGCAATTCGACCGGTATCTGCCATTGCCCAGGAATCCGGACAAGGTGATCATGGACACGGACGTCATCGCCAAGGCGCCTGCCAGACTCCTGACAGCCGGCTTCGGTGACGCCTACGCCACCTATTTCGAGGCTCTTGCCTGCATCAAATCGAACGCGGTCACCATGGCCGGTGGCCATGCCACCAACGCCGCCGAAGCGATGGCGCGCCTGTGCCACGATCTGCTCATCGCCGACGGCGTGAAGGCCTTGGCGTCAGCGCGTAAGGGTCTGCGCACGCGCGCCTTGGAACAGGTGATCGAGGCGAACACGCTGCTCAGCGGCATTGGTTTCGAGTCGAGCGGACTGGCGGCGGCGCACGCCGTGCATAACGGCCTGACCGCGCTGGAAGGCACGCATAAGTATCTGCATGGCGAGAAGGTGGCATACGGTACTCTCACGCAGTTCGTACTGGAGGACCGGCCGATGACTGATTTCGAGGAGGCGCTCGGATTCTTCCGCGCGGTCGGCCTGCCGACCACCTTGGCCGGCATCGGCATCGCCGATGCCTCGGATGAGGATCTGCTACGAGTGGGCGAACTGGCATGTTCCCCGGATGACACGATGGGCAACATGCCGTTCGAGGTCACCCCGGCCGACGTGGCCATCGCGCTACATGCCGTGGACTCGTTTGACGCCGTGGTTGGTTAGTCGGACTTGTCCATATGGACGACTTTCTGGCTGGAGAAACTGAATGATGTCGTAAAGCGACATCGTCGAGTTCAAGTTCTCCCCAACGTCTAAGAAGTGATTGTTGGGTAACGTCGAGGGTCTTGGAATCGCTTGGATTCCAAGACCCTCGGTTATTTCGTCATGCGGAGCTTTTCAGAGGTTGTCCGATGTCACGGTTTCACGATTGGCATGAGCAGGACGCTGTCGTAGACGCCGCCCGTATGCACGGTGTGCCTGCCCTGATTGACGGTGGGCAACTGTGCGTCCGGCGCCTCGTCGCTGGCGCGGGCCTCGGCCACCGGACCGCAAGCGTGTCCGCTGATTTCCAGCACCAGGGTCTCCCCTTCATGCAGGAGCATATCGGTCGGCCACAATCCCAGATCGACCTGCACCGGTACGAATGGGGTGACCGGCTGCGGGTTCGTGTAGGTCATGTACGGCTCGGTCGGCGTCGATCGTTTCGTATCGAGTTCACGGTGCGATGCGCGCAGTCGGCCGTTGGGGCCAACGTAGATCGGCCCGCCAGGCAGCTGCTTGCCCTTCGGCGTGAGGGCTATCATCATGCGCAGTTTCTTCTCCAAGCCGGGGAAGACCACGTGGTACAGCACCTTGCCCTTCGCGTCCTTCTTGTACAGCTGGGCGAACAGATCCATGTCGTCGCCGGTGTCGGTGCTCATCCATAGGCGGGCGTTGAGCGGCCCGTGGATTTCCATGTCCCGGGGAATCCGGTATTCGAAGCGTGCGACGGCGTTCATGTCACGGCTGACGGCATCGTATTCGGTGCTGGATTCCAGTGCGGCCTGCTGCTCGTTCATGGTGCCGTCCGAGGCATTCAGATGCAGTTCCATCGTTTCGGTCCGTACGCAGGGGTAGTCGTCGGACGTGGAAAACAGGTTGTGTTTGGCTCCCACGTCAAGCCGTGAATAACGTACGCGCGGAGTCTGCTCCCAACCGTTGTCGATGCCCTTGAGATAGTGATCGAAGAAGCGACGCAGGTCGTCGCAGTTCTCCCGGGTGTCGAGGTCTCCCCATTCGTGGGTGTCGTGGATGCGCAGCCATTTGTCCTTCGATCCGAGTCGTTTGAATCCGGAGAGCGTGCTGCGGGTATGGATCGGATGCGTCCAACTGGCCACCACATAGGCGGGGACGGTGACGTGTTCGAGATCGGGGATCTTGTCGGTCCAGTAGTCGTCCACGAGCGGGTGCTGTTCGAGCATACCGGTCACATCCTCGAATCGGCTCTGCCCATACAGGAAGCCGACGATGTCGATGTCATGGAACGTGCCGTTGGGGATGCCGCCGCGGCACACCACTTCGCGGTACTCGTCGGTGAGGCCCTCCCACGGGGCGATCGCGGCCAGATGAGCCGGTTTGGCGGCTGCGGCGGCCCATTGGATCATGGCGAGCTGCGAATTGCCCATCATGCATACCTTTCCGGTGCACCAGTCCTGGCGTGCGATGTATTCGATGGTGTCATGCACGTCCCGTCCGGCCTGGGTTCCCATGAAGTACATGTCGCCGCCGGAGTGGCCGATGCCCCGCTCGTCCACCACGCAGATCGCATATCCATACCTGCACCAGTAGGCCGGGTCGGGCGATTCGAAACGTTGCAGGCCGGATACCTGATTCTTGGGGAATCCGGTGCTGGTCACATCGTAGTTGGCGTTGAATGGGCCGCCGCGCTTGCTGTAGGGCGAATAGACGAGAATGACCGGGGTGCGGGCGTCGCCCTGCCTGCGCCATAGATCGCCGTAGATGACCGTGCCGTCGCGCATTTCAATTGGGATGTCCTCCAGGCATTCGATGTCGATTGGCAGTTTCATGGCTCCCTTGGCGTTGACGCTTCCCTCCCGATAGAGGACGGTTCGCGTCTCCAATGGAGGAATCGGAGGTTTGGCCTGATTCAATGGGTTCGCCGGTTTGAACAGGATGTCGCTCCCGTTGATGTCAAGCAACGGTGCGTTGCTGTTGGTGGTATCGGTCATAATGTTCCTTTCTGTGATGGGACTTGTAATGGAGGACAGATGATGTGATTCGGTTGGCGTGTGTCCTTTTGGACGACTGGCCGGATATTTCTTATTCGACGATGGTGTCGGTTTTGCGGTCGCGTATGAAGATCGCGATGAATGCCGCCAGCGCCAGCAGAATCGCCGCGGCGGCGATGAACGCGATTTTGTCGCCGTAGTATGCCGCTTCGAGTTCCGTGGCCTTGGGTGCGATCACGGAGGATAGCGCGGAGAACGATATGATCAGCGCGACCATGAAGGAATTGCTGATCTGGTTTGAGGTCTGGGCGGCGGCATTCGCATGGCGCACGAGAGCATTGCTCAACGAATTGATGCCCCATGTGTTGCAGGGCGTGATAATCAGTTGCACGCCTACCGAGCACAGTGTGTAGGCGATGGCGACGACCGGCATGCTGGTGTCCATCGGCATTGTGGCAAGCAGTGCGATGCCGGCGAGGGTGCACACACTGCCTGCCCGAGCCGGGACATGCACGCCGAACCGGTCGTACAGTTTGCCGGATACCAGCGCCATCGCCGCGCTGAGCAGAGCGCCGGGCAGTACGACGAGTCCACTCATCACGGCGGATTCGCCTTTGACGATCTGAACGAACAGGGGCAGCACGGTGCCGATGCCGAGATACACGCCCTGCGTGAGTGCGATGACGGCGACGGAACTGGAAAACCTGCGGGAACGGAATACGCGCATGTCGAGCATGGGCTGCTCAAGCCTCAACTGGCGAACGACGAACAACGCGATAAGAGCGGCGCCGATCACGATGAGGACGATGATAATGGTGGTATTGCTGGTCGATGCGAACGTCGACAAGCCGTACAGTATGCACAGCAGTCCGATTGACGACAATGCCACGGACAAGGCGTCGAACGGTGTCCGGGCAGCCGTCTCCTTGGTTTCAAGCACCACCATCGCGACGCAGAGAATGATGATGCCGAGTACTCCGACGATAAGGAACAGCGCATGCCAGCCGACGGAATCGATCAACAGTCCGGACACCGTCGGGCCGATCGCCGGCGCGAATCCTACCAATAGGCCAATCAGGCCCATGGCCGTCCCGCGTCGTTCGCGAGGGAAGATGAGTACGATCTCGGTCATCACCATGGGCAGCAGAATTCCCGTACATGCCGCCTGACAGACGCGGCCAACGAGCAGGACTGCGAAATTCGGCCCCCACGCGGCCAGCAGGCTTCCTGCGGAGAATATACCCATCGCGGCAACGAACAGGCGCTTGGTCGAAAAACGTCCGAGCAGGTATGCCGACAGGGGGATGATCAACGCTTCGACCAGCGAATACGCGCTCGACAGCCACTGGGCCGTGGTCGCGTCGATGCTGAAGTCTTCCATGATGGACGGCAATGCCGGAGACAGAAACGACAAGTCGAGAATGGCGAGCACCGTGCCCGTCAACAGCACGATGACCGTAATGCGTTGTTTTCGGGTCAATCCCATAGAAGCAGGTTCCTTTCCGTCGAAGGTCCGGCACTGGTTTCGGCCGTACCGCTGCAATTTGACCGTGGTTGATTATCGGTCTAATGTCTATTTAGCAACCAAGGTTGCATATCTTCAACCGACGGAAATCGTCGCAGGGAGCATATGCGACCGATAGGCGAAAATGTCGCTTATCGACATCGCCCACATGGATACGGAAACGGGGGTCACGCATGGCGGAGGATCTACGTATTGTCAAAACACGAAAGGCGATCCGCGAGGCCTTCCTGACATTGCGGCGAACCCAGCCGTTGGAGCGGGTCAGGGTGCGCGACATCTGCGCGGAGGCTCTGATCAACAAGTCGACGTTCTACCATCACTACACCGACGTGTTCGACCTGTCGGACCAGCTTGAGGACATGGTCCTTGATGAATGCTTCGAGGCGTTTCCATACAAGGACAAGCTGTTCACCGACCCTTTGGTCTTCCTCGGAAACGTGCCGGCGGCCATGGACACGAGAAAAGACGCCATAGACATACTGTTCCGCGGCAGGCAGGACGTGCTGTACGACAAAATAGAACGACACCTGCGACAGTTCTATCTGACGGAAGACACCACCGAGGAAGAGGACATCCTCCTCACCTTCGTCATCGGAGGGGCGATGTACGCCATGCGTGCGCTCGCGGCCGAAGGACCGTACAGCCGGGAATCCGTCACCGAGGTCTCGGCCCGCATCATCGGCAGGCTCGCACAACGGGAGTGGGGCGCGCCTTTCGGCGGACGACGCTATTCCCTCCGCCCCGAACTGCCGTACCGAACATGATTGGTTTTCTGCCACAGTGAGGCGAAAAGGCCGAGTTCAAGGTCAATGTCAGTAAACACTAATATAGAGCCAATCTCGTTGTCGCAAACAGTGCGACAACGCTGATGGAAAACCGCGAATGTCGCAAGATTTGCGACACGCTACGTCGCCTAGTTTGACATGGACGAACACAGGACCCGCTCCCTAAATAGGGGGGCGGGTCCTTCTGTTTCTGCGGTTCAGTGATAGCATGCAGGCTTATTATTCCCGAACAGGGAAAGGAACAATATGAGTGGAACTATCGAAACCGAACGTCTGCTGCTGCGCCCGTGGAAGGTTGATGACGCAGCCGAGGCGGAGTCATTGTTCAGGTACGCTTCCGATCCTGAAATCGGATTGCTGTGCGGATGGCCGCCGCACAAGAGCGCTGAAGGCAGCATGAACGACATTAAGAACATTCTTGCCGTGGAGAACAACTGGGCCATCGCCATCAAAGACGACGGTAACGAGCCGGTCGGCAGTATCGCGCTCAAGCCGGTCAGCCACTACACCATTGACCCGGTCGAGGCCGATGATGCACTTAGGGAGCGCTATGGCAAGTATCTCGGTGACAATGCGATGGAGCTTGGCTACTGGATCGGACGCCCGTTCTGGGGCAGGGGCTATATGCCCGAGGCCTTGGACGCCGTACTCGGATACGCTTTCGGTGCGTTGCACAAGGACGCCGTGTGGGGCGGGCATTACAAGGAGAACGCCCAATCCGGTCGTGTGATGGTCAAATGTGGAATGAGGATGATCTTTGAATCACAGCATGACTACTTCGGACTCATCGGCGAATACCATGACGATATTTTCCGCATCATTACCGCGGACGAATGGAAATTAGAACATAAGACTACCGTATATGCGAGCAATCTTGCCCTGAAGATGTCAGAAGAAGCGGAATAAACAGAGCCCTCCGGGTTGTGCACTGTAAGGAGGCATAGAAGGCTGCTGTTGGCATCGATTGTATCGTTTGACGCTGACTGAATGCCCGATGATATAGACGATGGCGATAGGTTTGGTGGACATATACTCGACGTAGAGGTTTAACTCATATGAGGTATCGGGATGGGGGCTGGCATGCCGGAGTTGAGTCGTTTCTATGGAAAATCATCATCCGCATGATGTATCAGGACGAGAGCGAACACCACAAGCCGCATGTCCATGTGTACTACGGCGACTTCAAAGCGTCCATCGGCATTGACGGGGAGCTGTTGGCCGGATCACTTCCAGCCAAGCAGTACAAGCTGGTGGTGGCAAGGCTCGTATTGCATGAGGATGAGCTGCACAAGGCGTGGAACGAGGCTGTGTCCGGACGCCCGTTCGATCGTATCAAGCCGCTTTCGTGAGGAAGGAGACCGTCATGTTTGAAGTGAATGGCATCCTGTACGCGGATGAGCCCGCGCTAGAGTTGGAAGTTCGTTCGGCTCGTGTCACGGATGATCACGTCATGCTGGTGAAGTTCTCCACGGGCGAGACGCGTTTGTGCGATTTCACCGAAATGTACGATGACGTTCCCGCCTTCGCCCCGCTGCGGGATGAGAAGACGTTCGAGGATTTCCGTATCGATCACGGGATTCTGACTTGGTGTGATGGTGACATCGACATCTCTCCCATGTATCTGTACGAACACTCAACGGAGGCCGATACCCCAAAACCTACCCGGCCGGCCTCGAACGAGTCCTCATGCGCAAACTCCAGATGCTCAAGGCCGCCCGCGAACTGCACGACCTCAAAATACCGCCCGGCAACCGGCTCGAACCATTGAAAGGCGACCTGAAAGGCCACTGGAGCATCCGCGTCAACCAGCAATGGCGGCTCGTGTTCGAATGGGACGACGACAAGGAGGCAACCGATGTCTACTTCGACGACTACCACAAATAACCTCTACAGCACCCCCGGCGAGATACTGGACGAGGAATTCCTCCAACCGCTCGGCATCAGCTGCTACCGGCTCGCCAAGACCATCGGCGTGAGCGAGACCGCCATCGGCGAAATCGTCAACGGCAAACGCCGCATCACCACGCCAATGGCATGGCGGCTCGGCAAGGCGCTCGGCACCACCGCCGACTTCTGGGCCAACCTCCAGACCGACTACGACCTGCTCACCTTCGACCCCAGCACCCTCGGCGACATCCGCCCACTCGTGGACGCCTGACCCGAAGGACGCTTGACAAACACAACTGTCACGCACTTTCCGAGACAGTCCCGATGCTTCAGTACATAAGTCGTCGGTTCCACGACCGGAAGTGGGGAATGAATCATGGATATACGCAAATCCATTCTATTTTCGGCTGTGTTATCGTAATAGGTAGAGCTAGCGTTGCTCCCGGACGATGGACAAGTACCCGGTTTGACAAGACTTGCCATGCATGAGGAGTATGACGGTTATGCCTTGGTTTGTTCTTGTAATTTCCGGTATCTGTGAATCTGTGTGGGCTATTGCACTTGACCGCTCCAAGGGCTTTTCCCGACTGATTCCCACCGTGGTGTTTGTGATTGGCCTCGTTGCCAGCATGGGCGGACTTTCCTATGCGATGAAACACATCCCCATTGGTACTTCATACGCGATATGGGTTGGCATTGGCGCGGCAATCACTGCTGTTTATGGCATGCTTAGCGGAGAGGAAGCCATTTCGCTAATACGGATTCTGCTCATCATTGGACTGGTCGCCTGCGTCATAGGGCTAAAGCTCGTTGATTGATGACAGATATACAGAGCCCATTCTTTGAATAGGGGAGTGGGCCATTCTGTTTCTGCGGTTCCGTGCTAGCATGCAGGCTCATTGTTTTCGTCCGGTGAAGGGGACAGCCTGAACAAAACCGTTGAAACCAGACGATTGATACTGTGTCCTTGGAAGGTTGATGACGCATCCAAGGCGTGGTCATTTTGTTCAGATACGCTTCCAACCTGGAATCGGTTTGCTGTGCAGATGGCCGTCTCATACCAGCGTCGAAGGCAGCATGGAAGCAGCTGGACACACACAGTGCTGAGGAGTTTATTCTGACTAATGCGGTTGCCAAGGTACATATCAGCAAACCAGTGTTGTACCGGCGATGGTCGAATCGCGTGGAATTGTCCGTGACCACATGAAACAGCAGAGTGTCCGTGCCCCCACAAAAGCATGGAACACGGCCGACATCCAACCGATACGGTTTGAGGAAGTCCGAGATAATGATGTTGCTAGTTATTTCATCCAGCGAAGTCTGCCGTCCGATGCAACTCGACATGTCAGCAAAGTGCCTGCTGACGATCTGCCGGTAGCGCCTTGGCTGCTGCAGAATGATCCACCGTGCACTGTTCCGGTTGATGATTGGGGAGCTGACTGCTGAGCTTGCTGTTGTTGCTGTTGTTGCTGTTGTTGCTGTGCTTGACGTGCAGCCTCTTCTGCTGCGGCCTGTTGCTCCGCTTGCTGACGCGCTGCCTCCTCGGCTGCTTTCTTTTCTTCTTCGGCTTTTCGTGCTGCCTCTTCTTCGGCTTTTCTCTTTTCTTCTTCGGCTTTCTTTCTGGCTTCCTCTTCATCTGCGACTTTGTTATGCACGCGGATGACTCCATCTTTTGCTGACAGTACAATCCAGTTCGATGGTTTGAGCACAGCTTTCCCGCTGTCGCTCTTAATCTTGTAGTCTGATGTGGAGTAGCCTTCGTTTTCCAGCTGAATAAGTACTTCGTCGAGCATCATGCCTTTTTCAGCGATATCAGGTAAATCTGAGTTGTCGCGCACTGCGTTAAGCGTTACCGATACAGACGTTTTCTGCTTGCTATCCGATTCTGGCGTCTGAGTCTCTACCTTCCATTTTCCGTCGCCTCCTTTCGTATCAGGGGTTACGGTGATTTGAGTGAAGCCTTCCTGATTGAGTGTGGTTTTAGCTTCGGCGACTGTTTGCCCAGTGACGTCAGGTATGTTTTTTGATGGGTGAATATGTATCCGATAAGTCCGATGGTGAATAATGCAATGATGAGGATGCCCCACCAACGCTTGTACCATGGCTTCTTTTGAGTGGCTCCAGCGCCCATGATTCCTTCTCCTTCAGATGACTCCGATGTCATGCAACATAATCCTACAATCTTAGATTACTTGGCATGTGAGTTCGAATGGCTAAGAGTCTTGCAGCTTCCAACCCACGGCATATACTCGGAACGGTTTGTTAGCGCGCACAACACAGCGTAATGGCTGTAAATGACTATGCAAATAACTGGGATAGAGGAGTCAGCACATGAAGAAAAGCCTGCTGTCGATCGCTGCAGGAGCGTTCGTGCTTGGTGCGGCCGAATTCGTGATGATGGGTATCCTGCCGCAGACGGCGGCTGCCATGAACGTTTCTATCCCGACTGCAGGACACTTCATCTCCGCGTATGCCATCGGAGTGTGCGTCGGCGTTACGATGCTGGTCTTCGGCCGCAAAACCAGTCCGAAACATCTGGTGATACTGTTTATGGCGCTCGCCTTGATCGGCAACGCGCTGAGTGCTGCCGCGCCGAATGCCATCGTGCTCGTTATCGCCCGGTTCATCGCGGGTCTGCCCCATGGAGCATTCTTTGGTACCGGTACGGTGATCGCCAAGGCACTCGCCGACAAAGGCCGTGAAGGCAAAGCCGTATCCGTAATGGTCACTGGCCAGACCCTCGCCAATATGCTCGGTGTTCCGGCGGGCACACTGCTCGCCGAATATCTCAACTGGCGACTGGCCTTCATCATTCTGGCCATCGGAGCAGGCCTCACCATCATATTGACCTTGGCTTGGATGCCGCTTATCGCAGCCGTGCCGGATGCCGGCCTTGCCGGCCAGTTCCGATTCCTTGCCAAGCCAGGCCCATGGCTGGTGCTCGGTGCCGTGTTCGTCGGTAATTCCGGCGTGTTCTGCTGGTGGAGTTACGTATCTCCGTGGCTGCAGAAAACCGGCGGCTACGATTCACAGTGGATTCCGCTGCTGATGATGCTGGCCGGGTTCGGCATGGTGGTTGGCGGTCTCGCCGGCGGACATCTCGCTGATCGTTGGCTGCATTCGGTGACCGCTGCGGTCGGTCAGTCGATTTCCGCAGCGGGTCTGTTGATGGTATTCCTCGTGCCTGGCAATCTGGCAACCTGTGCGATGTTGACCTTCTGGATCGCATTCGGATTGTTCTTTATCAATGGTCCGCAGATGCTCTTGATGGCTGAAGCCGGCAAGGGCGGTGGCGAGCTCATCGGTGGTGCAGCTGTGCAAATCGCCTTCAATGGTGGCAATGCGGTCGGCTCGTTGATCGGCGGTATGGCGTTGAACGCGTCCGGCATGAACTATCACACGATTGGTCTCGCCGGTCTGCCGTTTACGATGGTTGCTGTTCTGCTGCTCGTTCTGTTCGCTTTGCAATACGAGAGGAAGAAAGCGCAGTAGCCCGCGACTGCGATTAAGCCAATGGTCCTGTAGGAAGACTTACTACTGATGAAAGGCCTGTGCCAGATTATGGATGTCAGTGGGGGAGGTGCGGCAGCAACCGCCAATAAGCGAGGCTCCTGCTTCAACCCATCGAGGAGCTAGATCGCTGAGAGATAAAGCATCAGCACAGCTCGTCCAGGTCTTGGTATCAGGATGATAGACATCGCCATTGTTTGGATAGACGATAATCGGTTTGGCGGTAACAGCTGATATATGGCCAATCGCATCAGTGACGAGTTCGGGTTGCACACAATTGACGCCGATCGCACTGATTTGCGGACATGCATCGGCGACGGTTGCAGCCGTCTCAAGAGAGGTGCCGTCGCATAAGTGACCGGAATCGCTCAGACTGAACGAGACCCAAGCCTCACGATCGGAGAAGTCTTCACTCAGCAATCCAATCAGTGCTTGAACTTCGCCGATATTGGACATCGTCTCAAAAGCGAAGAGATCTATGCCGCTTTCAGATAGAATCTGCATTCTTCTGCGATGAAAATCACGATAGGCAGCGGCTGAAAGATGGTAATCACCGGTATATTCGCTGCCATCCGCAAGAAATGCACCATAAGGACCCACGCTGCCTGCCACCAGTAATGGTCTCGCATAGTTAGGGAATGAATCATTTACGAATGCATCATCGGCATTGACATGATGCCGCCGATATCTCTCCCGTGCCTCCAATGCGGCGGATACGGCTGTGCCGATAAGACGTTCTGATTTTTCATGGGATATCCCGCATTTCTCAAACGCAGCAATGTTCGCCTGATAAGTGTCGGTGATGGCGATATTGGCGCCCGCCTCAAAATATGCCTCATGCACATCGCGTACTGACTGTGGAGCCTGAATCAATGCAATCGCAGACCACAGTTCACTCGTGGTATCCACGCCCCGATACTCCAGCTCAGTGGCCATCGCGCCATCAATGATAATCGGGGATTGCACGGCAAGGGCCTGTTGGATGACACTGTGCAAGGATTGCCTCCTTAGTAGATTATGTGCCATGAGCATAATCACCATGGTCATACGCTAATCTATATGGCAACAATAATGAATGTAGTCGTTGAATATCACTGATTGGGGCGGGATTATGCAGTCGGTAGCTGGAGCTGTAAACGCCATTGTTTCCGGTGTGGATTTGAATAACGTCGATTTATCGAACTTGGATTTGTCGGTTTTGGACAGGATAGCTGTATGGTACGGCGGATTGCCATCTACTGTGCAGACCGGTGTGACCATCGTAGTCGGTGCCATTGTGGCGTACGTGGTGTTCAAAATCGTGGCCAAAATCATCAAAGGTCTGGTCATGTCGATTATTGCGGCGGTGCTGGCATTTCTGCTGACTACAGTGCCGGGCAATATGATTTTGTCCAATGCTTACGACCGTGTGGAGCAGCAGGTTTCCACCAGTCTTTCCCAATCGCAGTGAATTCCTTATTATCTTGCGCTGGTCTTATTCAGTACGATAGCTGCTGTGATGCTTTGCTGCTGGGATTATTGATTTTGTGAATCACCGCTGCTATGGGCAATACGGCTGTGAAGCAGATGCACATCAGCATCAAGAGGAAGTGCAGTAGAAGAGCGGAATTGTCGCCTTTTACCACATAGCGGCTCGGATTAGCTGGGTCATACAATATCGTAACAGCCTGCCCGACTTTGTATTGCGGCGGAGACGACGAGATTGAAAACTTCTGTTCGTATGTCTGTCCGTCGGCACTGTACCGGAATACCGGCGTCCATGTATCTGAGGAATCTTCATCGGATTCGTCGGCAGGATTCAACACGAGCTGTGTCACGATTCCGTCAGTCAGCTCGGTACAGTCTCTGCGTAGTTGTATCTCATTGACTAAGGCCGTGATATTGACCACGAGCATAATCGCGCCAACTACGCTGAATAAACCGCAGAAGAGGATCCATGATTTGTCGCTCTTGGAGCTGCGAGTCTCGTGGCGTCCATGAGCATAGTTTTGATTGATGGTGTTAGTTGGTGCGGATGTGCCGTTATGCTCCGATGCCATGATTCCTGCTCTCTATGAGCGCCTGTGATGAACCGCAAACAAGGCGACGACGGTGACATTGCGAAAACCACTTGATTCAAGCGTATCAGTCGTGTTGAGTGCGCTCGCCGGAAACTTAAGCATGTCTTGTTTCACGAAAGATGGCATAATCGGGCATATGCGTATTGTGATTCAGCGAGTAAGCCACGCCAGCGTTGACGTTGTCAACGAATTGGGAACCCTCGACCCTACATTCGAGCCGCAGCAGATTGGCCCTGGCTACATGATTTTGGTCGGAGTCTCCGACGCTGATGGCGATGCCGAAGTAGCGTGGCTTGCTCACAAAGTATTGAACCTGCGTGTCTTTGAAGACGAGCAGGGCAAGATGAACCGATCGATTCAGGATATCGGCGGCGAGATTCTCTCCATCTCACAGTTCACGCTGTACGCCGACGTACACAAGGGCAATCGCCCAAGCTTCATCAAAGCAGGCAAACCCGAACATGCTGATATTACCTGGATCAAATTCAATGAGGCACTGCGCTCCGGGGGAGTGACGGTCAAAGAAGGCCGATTCGGCGCACACATGCGTGTTGGACTAGTCAACGACGGCCCGGTGACCATCATCGTCGATACCGAAACCGATATGCCGCATAAAAGCTAGCATTCAAAAAAATGGCGTTAGCCTCTCTGATTGAGAAACTAACGCCATTTACTATTTGCACTATTGACGTTCAGTCATACATCGGCGTGCGGCGCTCATGACGCACGAAATGGCGCTTCTTGGTGATACGTTTGCCGCCCACGCCTGCCTTGCCGTCAGGCCCCCAAGGGCCGCGAGCCTCAGCCTTGAGCTGTGTGAGATGATGCTTCATCGCCAGCAGCATGATATGCGTGTCCTCAAGACCCAAGTGGCGTTCAGCATCATCCTCGCGCAATGCGCCTTGACGCTTGGCATACGCGTCCAATGTATTGTCGCCATCAGGATGGCCTTCACAAGGAATCGAACCCTCATCCCACAGGCGGCTCATCGGCAGCGTATCGATGATGGTCACGTGTCCATTGCGGTACGCCTCGGCGTATCCGGCGACATTGAGCATGAAGAAGCTATGTTCGAACGTGGCCATATGCGCCACGAACGGCTGCGAAGTCAAACGCTTCAACAGATCGGCCTGAGCTTCGGCATCCTCATCGAACAGCGGATATTCATCGCCTACGCGCTGGCTTACATCGATACCGGTCAGCTGAATGATGAACGGATTGCCGTGGCGGGCTGCCTCAGGTGTCACGCCGAATGAGAAACGATGCTGGTCGTATGCGTCACCGCCCTGGTAATAATCCTTGTCATAGGTGTAATCGGATGGAGCGTCCGCCGGACGAGGCGACTTCATGTTCATGTATTCGAAACCGACATCAATGATGTAGGTGCGATAAGGCTCGGTGCCATTGGTCTCCAAATCGATGCCCATCACCTTGTCCACATCACGGCCAGGCAGGAACACCGCACGCCAATACTCCTTGGTTTCCGCATTCTGACGCGAAGCCACATGTTCGGCGGCGGCATGACGATACTTGGCGAAAGTCGGTTCGGACACGGCGGTCTCATCCACCGCGATCTGCTCAGAGCCAGGCACTGCGGGATTGTCATCGTTGATGACCGGCTGGCCCTCAACCAGATAATCGGGAGAACCGGCATCCGAACTCGAGTCGGCAGGCGCGGATTCATCAGGGCCCGCCTCAACGGAACCGTACTTCACCTCGTCGGCATCGAACAACGCCATTTGACGATGATGCCGTTGCGCTTCGCGTGCGGCGCGGTCAGCCTTACGCTGTTCGGCTCGAGCATTGACGATTTCAGCCGTGTGATCCTGAATATCATCCACGACGACACCATCGCGTGCGGCGGTCAAAACCGGCACTGTTACGCGCTGGCGTTCCTCGTCGGTGACGGTCCATAAGCCTTCGGCCACGCCACGGTCGCGCAACAGCACAATCTGATCATTCAAACGACGATTCGCATACGCCAGTGCGCGTGGCAACTCATAGGTTTTGATGTGACGGTCGAAATCGCGCATGAATACCATGCTCATCTTTGCGATGATTGCTTCCAAACGATCACGGATCTCAAGATCCGCCTTTAACAAATCGTGTACATTCGAACCGGCCCCCGGTTCGTAATCGGCCGGCGTCGCCACGCCGATGCCATGTTCAAGATCGAGTGAACGCACCCAATCCCAATCAATATCGTTATTATCTGCATCCTTCAACATAATGTATGACCACTGGCCAATGCTCTCCTTGGCGGAGGTGAGCCATGAACGGTCAATTTTTGAGTTATTCCCCATAGTTTCCTATCGTAGTGCGTTCAGGTTTCGATGTGGAAGCATGAACCAATATTGCAGTCGAGCCAAGGCTGAACGTCCGGTGAATTCTTTGGTTCGGCTCAGGGAAGAAGAGCCCAAACTTTGGCCGTTTCGAGTAGGGTAGTGGGCAATTGCTTCCAGTGAACGACTTATTTACCTAAACGTTATAGATGAGGAACAACTATGAGCATGCCGCTTGATTTATATGTGATTCGGCATGGTGAATCCGAAGCCAATGTGATTGTGCAGGCAGGTGAACAGGGCGACGAATCCCTGTATACACAGGACAATGTGACTGTGCCGGATCGTTCCTGGCGTCTTACCGCCACTGGCCGTAAGCAGGCCGATTGCATTGGGCGGTGGATTGTAAGCCAGCAGCAGCTGTTCGACCGCTATCTGGTGTCCCCTTATGTGCGTACGCGCGAAACCGCTGCCACCATGGCCCTGCCAAAAGCCAAATGGGAGGAGAACCGTGTGATTCGCGAACGTTCCTGGGGTGAGATCAGCACCATCACCAAGGATGAGTTCAAAACCAACTACGCGCGCAATTGGATGTTCAAGAACACGGACCCGCTGTACTGGCGTCCGCCGGCAGGCGAATCCATCGCCGACGTGGCCGAAGACCGCGTGCACAATGTGCTAACTTCGCTGAGTCGCAAATCGGATGCGGAATCAGTGGTGATGGTCACCCACGGCGATTTCATGCTGGCGCTGATGCTGACCATTGAAGATTTGTCGGATGAGGAGTTCCTGCATCGAGCCGATGCGGACGAATGGCGAATCACCAATTGCACCTGCCTGCATTATTCCCGTCGAGATCCCGAGACCGGTCGCACCTCCAAACGTGTGCGTTGGGAGCAGACCGCCCGTCCGGTTCAGGATCCGGAAACCGGGCGCTGGGAGGTCAAAGTGGAGCCGTGGCGTGAATTCAAACGTCCGTACCTCTCCAATGGCGATTTGGTGGACGTGGTAAGAACCGTGGATCCCCATCTGCTGGAGTATTACGGTAAGTAAACGCCGTTAATATTGGCAGTCACTAGTGCCATTTCAAGCCATATCCTTGCGATACAATGGCGGGCAGTGCGCGGCCGGAGGTATGGCCGCGCCCTCAGCCACAAGCGAGGAGAGAAGTAATGTCCAACATTTTCACATGGCAACTGCACGGCGACGGCAAGACGCTGCAGCCCGGCGAAGTCGTGGAGCCCAATGAGCGCCTGACTTGGGTACGTACCGCAGGCATCGGCGCACAGCATGTCATCGCCATGTTCGGCGCCACCTTCCTGGTGCCGATTTTGACGGGATTCGATCCGTCCACCACCCTGTTCTTCACCGCCATGTCCACCGCGTTGTTCCTGCTGATCAACAAGAACGTGCTGCCGAGCTACCTTGGCTCCTCCTTCGGTTTCATCGCCCCGATCACCGCGGTCACCACTGCGCATAAGGGCATTGCCGTGGCCAGCTTCGGCATCATGGTCACCGGTATTCTGCTTGCCCTGATCGGTGTGCTGGTGCACTACGCCGGTGCCAAGTGGATCGACATCATCATGCCGCCAGTGGTCAACGGCGCCATCGTGGCCATCATCGGCTTCAATCTGGCTCCCTCGGTATGGACGAACTTCCAGGCCGCTCCCGACACCGCCATCGTCACTTTGGTGGCCGTTCTGCTCGTGGCCGTGCTGTTCAAGGGTCTGCTCGGCCGACTCAACATCCTGATTGGCGTGCTCATCGGTTACATCTACGCTTGCATCCGTGGTCAGGTGGACTTCTCCGCCATTGCCGACGCCGGCTGGATTGGCTTCCCGAAGTTCCACCTGCCTCAGGCGGACTTCTCCATTCTGCCGATGTTCATCCCGGTGGTGCTCGTGCTGGTGGCTGAAAACGTCGGCCACGTGAAGTCCGTGGCCCAGATGACCGGCCGTGACTACGACAACCAGATCGGCACCGCCCTGATGGCAGACGGTTTGGGCACCACGCTCGCAGGCTTCGGCGGCGGCTCCGGCACTACCACTTATGGCGAGAACATCGGCGTGATGGCAGCCACCAAGGTCTACTCCACCGCAGCCTACTGGTGCGCTGCTGCGTTCGCTCTGATTCTCTCGCTGTGCCCGAAGTTCGGTGCCGTGATCAACACGATTCCGGCCGGCGTGCTCGGCGGCGTGACCACTTTGCTGTATGGCATGATCGGCATGATCGGCGTGCGTATCTGGGTGGAAAACAAGGTCAACTTCGATAAGCCGCTCAACATTATGGTGGCCGCCATCACGATGATCATCGCCATCGGCCAGTTTGCGTTCACCATCGCGGGCACGTCCTTCAACGGCATCGCCATCGGCACTATCGTGATTCTCGTGGCCTACCACGGTCTGAAGGCCATCGGCAAGGCGACCGGTACCATCGACAAGGACGATCCGGACATTCTGTAGTCCGTAGTAATACTTGCTGATATCCGTTCCCACCGTGTGGCGTTGCACCCACGGTGGGATTTTCATAAGTGCTATGAGATGCTCATACGCTTGGGCAACAGGGGATTACCAAAGTATGGGGTATGGGCTAGGCTCATGTGGTTTGCATATTTCACGCGATTACCATGCGTGCCTGATGATGAAAGGCCATTGTGCCCCATACTGATTTTGAAGATAACGCCGATACCACTATGACGAGCGCCGAAGAAACCCGCCCGATGACTTTCGGCGAACTTGGCGTACCCGGACCGATTGTCCGCGAACTCGCCCGTGACGATAAGAAAACCGCTTTTCCCATTCAAGCTGATACGCTGCCGGATTCCCTATCTGGCCGTGACATTCTCGGCCGTGGCCGCACTGGTTCCGGCAAAACGCTCGCCTTCTCCATTCCACTGGTCGCGCGCCTTGGCGAATATGATTCACTCGGTGAGTTGGCAATGGAAGAATTCCGCCGCGAAATCAAGCGTCGTAAGCAGGAGAAGCTGGAAGAGCGCCGCGCAGATGATTATTTGCCTCATCCGCGCGGTTTGGTTCTGGCCCCTACTCGCGAGCTTGCCAATCAAATCAATGATGTGATTGCTCCGCTGGCACATGTCTATGGCATCGGCACTACCACAGTGTACGGTGGCGTGAACCAAAACCGTCAGGTACGTGATCTGCGCCAAGGCGCGGACATCGTGGTCGCCTGCCCGGGCCGCCTTGAAGATTTGCTTCGCCAAAAGTATCTGACGCTCTCCAGCGTGGAAGTCGTGGTCATCGACGAAGCCGACGAGATGGCGGATATGGGCTTCCTGCCGCCGGTGAAGAGACTCCTGGAACAGGTCCGCCCGGACGCTCAGCACATGCTGTTCTCCGCCACGCTCGATCACGGTGTGGACACGGTGGTGGAGGAGTTCCTCAAGGATCCGAAGGTGCACAGCGTGGATGAAGCCAATGCTGAACCTGACTTGATGACCCATCATGTATTTGAAACCACTCGTGCGGATAAGCATGAACTAGTGCGCACACTTGCCTCAGGCGCCGGCCAGCGCATCCTGTTCACTCGCACCAAATTCCAGACCAAGAAACTCGCCAAGAACCTCACGCAGAACGGTATTCCGGCTGCTGAATTACACGGCAATCTGAACCAGAACCAGCGAGACCGCAATCTCGCGGCCTTCGAATCCGGCGACGTGCATGTCATGGTGGCCACGGATGTGGCTGCGCGTGGCATTGATGTTTCCGGAGTGGAACTGGTGGTGCAGGTCGAGCCGCCGGAAGATCCAAAGGCATTCCTGCATCGTTCCGGCCGCACCGCCCGAGCCGGCCGTTCCGGTGATGTGGTGACCATTGTGCTGCCGGAACAGCGTCGCCAGACCCGCCGTATGCTGCGCGAAGCCGGAATCACCGTCAAACCGGTGGAAGTCACTCACGAATCTCCCGAAGTGCTGGAACTGGTGGGGGAGCGCGCGCCTATCGTCAACGATTGGAATCTGGATAAGTCCCAGCCGGTCGGCGGCAAGCGCCGCGGCGGCAAACCGGAGGCTCCGCGTCTGAGCAAAGAGGAACGCGAGGCTCGTGCACGCCAGCTTGAACAGGAGCGCAACGCCCGTAAGAAGGACCGGCGTCGCCGCCGTGCCGCCGAACGTTTGGAAGCCGCCGAACAGGCCAAGCGTGATATGGAACGTCATGCCCGTGGTGAACAGCCGAGTAAGCCGCGCAAGCAGAATCGTGCCGAGCGTCGCGCTGGTTTGAGTGACCGTGAGGCAGAGCGTCGCGATTACCTGTTCGAGCATCCCGAGGAGCGCAGACGTTCAGGAGGCAATCCGAACGGCCACCGTAATATGGGCAATCGTCGTGATGAACAGCGTGGCGGCAAGCGCATTCATCGCCGCAACGAGAACCGCATCATCGTGGACGAGCGTGGTGAGGATGCGAAGCGTCACGAGCGCCGCATGATGGCCAAGTATGGCAATGCGGAAGGCTCGCAGCAGCGTCATACCAAGCATTTCGGCAAGCAGTCCAAAACCAAGCGTGCTCCATTCCGCATGCAGGGCACTCGCTCCGGCCGTCGCTAAGCCAACTTCATAATGGCTCCCTCATCAGAGGGAGCCAATTTTCTAATACCGGTACAGCACTGCACCGTCGGCGTCGGTGATTGTAAACGTTGGTGCTTGCTCAACGCTCAGTGCAACGGTCAGCGAATGACCGCCGTCCGCGCTCACCGAGCGATAGGCGAATCGTTTATTCTCCAGTTCGGTTGCTTCGGTGCGTGCATCCAAAAGCCACGGGTTGCGGCGGCGCAGGGCAATCAGTGCCTGATGCAGTCGGTACGTGGGCTCACCAAGCTTGGACAGCTCAGCAGGGGAGAGCGGGAACTTCGGTCGCACGTCATCATCACCGCCGAATCGTTCCTGCTTGATGCCAACATAGCCTTGTTCGTCGCCGTAATAAATGCTTGGCACGCCGCCGACCGTCATCAATACCGCCAATGCCAATGCCGCCTTGGCCGGGCCGATTTGCGAGGCGATGCGCGTCACATCATGATTGCCGATGAAGGTCTGCGGCACGAACGAATCCAGAAACGCGTTGTGACGTTTGAGATTCCAATCCAACTCAAAGAAATTATCGGTTTCCAGAGCATGCTGGATCGATTTCCACAACTCATATTGCGTGACCGAATCCAGCGAAGCGTCAGCGACGATTTGTGGATAGTCACCATGAATCACTTCGCCGAATACCCAGGAATATGGGTGCGCTGCTTTGACCTGAGGCAATACCTTGGCCCAGAACGAAGTCGGTACGGCATAGGCGGCATCCAATCGCCAGCCTGCAGCGCCGCGGTCCAGCCAATGATTCATCACGTGAGTCACATAATCCACGGTTTCCGGCGAATCATGGTCGAGGTCAACCAAGTCGCCATGCCCTTCGAACACATCCAACTGTGGCTTCCCATCCTGGTCCAAGTGGGCATGCACCAAGCCGTGCCACGGATTATCGGAGGTTGATTGTCCTGCAGCCTCATCCAAGGCCGCCTGCACCGCCGGATGATGACGGCTCACATGATTGAATACGCCATCGAGGATAATCTGCAAGCCCATGTTTCGGCATGCTTCGGCCAAGCGATCGAACGCCTCATCGCCGCCAAGACGCACATCAATGTGCATATGGTCCAACGTGTCGTAACCATGCGTGACCGATTCGAAAACCGGGCCAAGCAGCAAACCGGATGCGCCAAGATCTCGGGCATACTCCAGCCAACCAATCATCGAGTCAAGACCGCGGCCATTGAACGTGCGTGGGCCGGAAGGTCGGATATCGGCGCCACAGAAACCCAGCGGATATACCTGCCAGAACACGCCATAGCGCACCCAATTCGGAAGATTGCGCCCCTCGTCAGTGCTTACAACCATCACACACCTCCTATTGACACTGCGTCTATTTTCTCACATTGAGGTGATTTGACACGGCAGACAAGGCATTTTCTTCACGACGCCACGAATGTGCACTACGTAGTCACCAATCGGTTACAATCGGTGTGACGACTTTCCGCCACCCCCGAAGAAGAAGGTGATGACTAGCCGTGGACGTATCCCTGGCCTATTTCATCCAGCAGGTATTCTCCAACCCAGCTTTGGCTGTAACAACGTTGTTGACGCTCGGAGTGATCTTCGTCAACGGGTGGACCGACGCTCCCAACGCCATCGCCACGTGTGTCACCACCCGCTGCATGCGCGTACGCTCCGCAGTCATTATGGCAGCCATCTTCAACTTCCTTGGTGTGTTCCTGATGACGCAATTCAATGCGTCCGTGGCCTCCACCATCTCCAACATGGTCGATTTCGGAGGAGACACGCATTCGGCACTCATCGCCCTATGCGCAGCGCTGTTCTCCATCGTGGTCTACAGCGTAGGCGCATCGATGCTGGGCATTCCCACGTCCGAAAGCCATAGTCTGATCGCCGGTCTGACCGGCGCGGCCATCGCCATCCAAGGCGGTATCGCGGGCGTCAACATGGGCGAATGGGTCAAAGTGCTCTACGGTTTGGTGGCAAGCCTCGTCATCGGCTTTGGCATGGGTTGGGTCGTCTGCAAGATCGTGACCTTGATTTGTGCAGGCTTCGATCGCCGTCGCACGAACGGCGTGTTCACATATGCGCAGATTGTCGGCGCGGCCGCCAACAGCTTTATGCACGGCGCCCAGGATGGCCAGAAATTCATCGGCGTGCTGTTCCTCGGTATGGCCTTTTGCAACGGCCAATCATCTGTAATAGGTGTGGTGATTCCCGTCTGGCTGATGATTCTATGTAGCACCATCATGGGTGTCGGTACTTCGGTCGGTGGCGAGAAGATCATCAAGTCCGTTGGAATGGACATGGTCAAGCTGGAAAAATACCAAGGATTCTCCGCTGACCTTTCCAGTGCACTCTGTCTACTGATGATGACCGTGCTCGGCATCCCGGTATCCACCACGCACACCAAAACCAGCGCCATCATGGGCGTAGGGGCAGTCCGTCGTCTCTCCGCCATCAACTTCGGCGTAGTGCGCGGCATGATGCTCACCTGGGTGTTCACGTTCCCCGGCTGCGGTCTTATCAGTTTCGCCATGGCCAAACTCTTTATGTTCGTGTTCTAGAAAGGAACCTAGTAATGGCAAGAAAGAATGATTCCTTTTACTTCGACGGATTTCGCGAAAGCGCCGCATACGCATGTCAAGCCGCGCACCTCTTAAGTGAAGTGATGCATAACTTCGACCCCGAACAGTTGAAGGACAGCATGGAGCAGATGCATCGCATCGAACAGTCGGCTGACAAAGTGCGCCATCGTTTGATGGATGAACTGGTCACCGCTTTCATCACGCCGTTCGATCGTGAAGACATCGGTCAACTGAGCTACGTGCTGGATGATGTGATCGACAGCATCGAAGGCGTGCTTGACCGCATGTACTACGACAATGTGACTGACGTACGCCCCGAAGCATTGCAGATGACCGAAATGGTGGCGCATGCCTGCGATCAGATTGAAGGACTAATCGGAGAGCTGCCGCAATTCAAACGCTCCAAAACGTTGCGTGAACGGGTATTCGCCATCAACACCATCGAAACCGATGCCGATCACGTATTCATCGAAGCCATGCGCACCTTGCACACCACCTGTACCGATCCGCTGCAGGTGTTCGCCTGGCACGACGTGTTCCGCCATCTCGAACAGTGTGCCGACGACTGCGAATCCGTGGCCAATGTGGTCGATAGCATCGTCATGAAAAACAGCTGATTCCGTTTTGGCTCCCTCTGATGAGGGAGCTGTCAGCGAAGCTGACTGAGGGAGAGACTGTCAGTACCGGTGCTCGCGAATCCACTCAATCGCCAACTGAGTGCGATTCGCGAGCCCTAATTTATCCAATGCGGCACTGATGCGGTTGCGTACGGTGCCCTCACTCAAATTGAGCTGCGCGGCAATATCCCGGTTATCCAATCCCTCAGCCACCAATGCTGCGATATCCCGCTCTCGTCCATTCAGCAATCGTTCGATGGATTCGTCGGATTCGTGGGCGGAACCATCACCGGTCGTACCTGCGTCATTGCCAGTCAGCTTACCCAGCACTTCCGCGCCAAGCACCACCTGTCCGGCCATCACCGCCTGCAGCGCAGGGCCAACCGCAGCAACATCCTGTTTGATCAGGTATCCTTTGGCCCCCAGTGCCATCGCCTGTGCAATATAGGACTGATCGGCAAACGTGGTGAGGAACAGAATGCGCGCGGCGGGATCCTTCCTGAGGATTTCCTGAGCTGCTGAAAGACCATCCTTGCCGGGCATCTGAATGTCGATAAGCAGAATATCCGGATGATTCGCCGGGGAAGCGAAGTACTGCGTGACCGCAGTATAGCCATCGTTTGCCATCCACAACACGTTGGCTGTATTCGTAGCGGACAGAATGGTCGCTAAGGATTGGCAGACAATGGGGTCATCATCCACGATTGCGATTCTCATCGAGTTCCAGTCTCCTTCATCCACGGTTGTTTGGGAATGGAAACGAACACCCTCCAACCTTGATTGTACGGGCCGCATGTTGCCGTGCCTCCGATGGCTCGCACGCGCGAATCGATATCGGCCAAACCCATACCGCGCGGAAGGTCATGTGCGCCATGGTTTGTCGGGCTCTCCGCCGCGGATGAATCCTTTGCTGGCCCATCGTCCTGAACTACTAGCTGCCAGAACGCTGGAAAATCACGCAACGTCACATTGGCACCCTGCGCCTTGCTATGCCTCACCACATTCGTCAACGACTCTCGAATCACCGTGGCCAAGCAACGGGACACCGGTGCGGGTGCCGCAGCAATATCGTTGACCAAATGCACCGAAAAACCAGAAGAGACACCATCGAATGATGCGACTGCATCTTTGATCTGTGCCGCAAAATCAGTGCCGTCGTCCTCCAGATCATGCACAGATCTGCGTACCATCGTCATCGCATCGTTGAGCGTATCGCCAAGTGCGGCAAAGCCTTGAGCGGCAGTCGAATCATTGGTGGCATCGGCCACCGCTTTGCCGGCCTGCGCCTGCATAATCGCACGGGTCAGCAGGTGCCCTACATTGTCGTGAATCTCACGGGCGATACGCGTACGTTCCCCGAGCGTGGCCATGCGAACTGATTGCGCACGTTCCTCGTCCACATCAGCGAGCCGTAATCGGTTGACTCGGGCGGACTGTCTTGCATGATCCTCGATGATGCGCAACGAATGGCGTAGTGTGTGCTCCTTTGCCGCACGGGAGCCCAATGCGAAACCCAGTGCGCAGGCTATGGCGATCACCGAAACGTCGCGGATAGTGAACATCGCAGCGGTTACGTCGCCGGCAAAACCGATTCGCCACACAGCGATGAGCAGCGTTATCAACCACAACCAACGAGATACCGCATCGCCCACAAGCATCGCACGCTGACTCAATCGCGATGAAGCAGGCAAGGTTGGTTGCCGCGCCACTGATGCACGGGGAAGTGTGCGAAGCAATGAGGACAGTGGCATCGTGGTTTTCGCAGCATCATAGACGGTCGCCGGCAGAAACATGATCCAAGACGGCAGGAACATTGCGGCGATGGCATAGCAGCAGACCGGCAGCCAAGCCCAGGCATGCCGTGCCAGCCATTCGGCCAACCCGGTAACGGATACGGCAATCAACAACCCGGCAATCAGCTCAACATAATGGTCAGATGAATACTCATATGACGAGCCAGAACCAGCGACCAAAGACGTTGTGAGCATCAGCGCCATGCTGAACCCCAGCAGCAGCCCCTTCTCAACCATCGTCCGCATGGCCCCTCCCGCCGTTTGGAACGGATTCCTAGACTCCAGACTACTCGAGTGATGGCGTCTGCCAGCGACGATTTGGCACAAATGACAAATGTCATGGCTTTTGCTCTAACTCGTGACGAATGTGGCTGGTTCTATGCGTTCGCGCTTGGGATGATGAAGCTATCCAAGGAAGGGAGTGATCATGGCAAGCGAAACCAATGCAAACGCTCAGACCATCCAAGCCGCTCAAACAACTGTCCCCGCCGTGCATGTGAGCCAGCTCGTCAAGCGGTATGGCGATATGGTGGCGCTCGACTACTTTGATCTTGATGTGCAACAAGGCGAAATCTTCGGTCTGCTGGGCCCCAACGGTTCCGGTAAGACCACAGCCATCAATTGCATTCTGGCGTTGCTCACTTACGATAAAGGCACAATACGTGTATTTGGTGAGCCGATGACTCCCACCAGCTACGCGTTGAAGCGCCGCATCGGCATCGTGCCGCAGAACGTGGCCGTATTCAACGAACTGACCGTGACCGAAAACATCGACTACTTCTGCTCGCTGTATGTGCCGAAGAAGGCCGACCGTGCACCCTTGGTCGAAGAGGCCATCGAATTCGCCGGATTGCAGGACTTCCGCAAATTCCGCCCCGGCAAACTCTCCGGAGGTCTGCTACGACGCCTCAATATCGCCTGCGGCATCGCCCACAAGCCAGACCTGATCTTCTTCGACGAGCCGACCGTGGCCGTCGACCCACAGAGTCGCAACGCGATACTCGAAGGCATCCAGAAACTCAATAAGGCCGGCGCCACCGTAATCTACACCAGCCACTACATGGAGGAAGTCGAACAGATCTGCGACCGCATCCTCATCATGGACCATGGTCGCCATCTCGCGCTCGGCACAGCCGACGAGCTCAAAGCCATGATCGACACAGGCGAGCGCATCACCATCGAAACGCTCGACTTGACCGACGAGACCCTTGCTGCCGTGCGTGCGCTCGCGTTCGTTATCGAAGCCTCCTACGACGGTCGCGAACTGGACGTGCGATGCCGGCGTGGCGAGCACAACCTCGTCGACCTGATCGGTGTGCTGCGCACTTCAGGCGCGAATATCGGTCACCTGACCAGCCGACCGCCGAGCCTCAACGACGTGTTCCTGGAACTTACCGGCAAGGCGCTGCGCGACTAAGGACCCTCCAACCCAAGGAAGGAAAGGAGAACGCCATGTGGAGCACTTTCATAGTCACACTGAAGACGAACCTCAGGGATAAGAGCGCGCTGTTCTGGCTCATCGTGTTTCCCATCGCTTTGGCGACCATGTTCAATGGTGTGTTCGGCAACCTGGATCAGGCCATGAGCATCACTCCGGTGTCCGTGGCCGTGGTGAAGGACACGAACTGGACGAACGCAATCGGTGCGGACACGCTCATCACGGCATTGTCCGGCAAGAACAGCGATTCGGCTAAAACTCAAGAAGGCACCGGCTCGAATGCAATGGACATTGACCCCGGAGTAACCCTGTTGGATACCACCAAAGTCGATTCGACATCGCAAGCCCGCGAACTATTGTCACAAGGCAAAGCAGACGGTTACCTCAAGGCCGACGGCGACGGGCGAATCGCACTCACCTTGAGCGATGACGCTGTGACCGAGGCCAACAACGGCACGCAGGAAGCGGGACTTGATATCTCCCTCTCGGCGCTCGATAACGTGCTTGACCAGTACAACCGCACCAGTGCCAACGTGAAGTCGGTGCTCAAGGATAATCCGACCGCCCCGGCTACGCGCACGTTCTGGAACGGTATCAATGCGTCCATGAGCGCCACCAAAGAGGTTACGCTCACCAATTTCAAGCCCAGCGTGATGGCGAGATATTATTACGCGCTCATGGGCATGGCCTGCTTGGTCGCCATGTCGTACATGATTCATACGGTCACCACTGCACAGGCGAACCTCTCCGCGCTCGGCATCCGTCGCACCGTCGCGCCGCTCGGGCGCGCCAAGCAGCTTGTGGCCGGATTCCTTGCCGGATGGCTGTGCTCCTGTGCCTGCCTGCTCGTCGCGCTCGCCTACATCCGCTACGTCTGCGGCATCGAAGTAGGCGGACGCGAACCGGCGGCCGTGCTCGCCGTGATCGTCGCCTCGTTCATGACCTGCGCGTTCGGCACGATGATCGGCGCAATTCCCAAGCTCACGACCGGCGTCAAGCAAGGCATGTCCACTGCGATCGCCTGCTCGCTGTCCCTGTTCAGCGGCCTGTACGGCGGATTCGCCATGGAACTGAGCGACCTGATTTCACGCAAGGCGCCACTACTCGCTGCCATCAACCCCGCCCAACAGGTAACCAACCTGTTCTACTCACTCATGTACTACGACAGCTACCAGCCGTTCGTCCGCACCTGCGCCATCCTGCTCACGATGAGCGCGGTGTTTCTTGCGGCGGGCGTGATCATGCTCAGGAGGCAACGCTATGAACACCTGTAAAGCCACCGTGCGCGTGCTGCTCGCGCACCGCACGTACATCATCATCTACCTGGTGCTCATGGGTATCATGATGTTCACGCTCAGCTGGTCGCAGATCACCGCAGCCACCCGTACTGTGGCCGACACCTACGAGCCGGAGAAGGTCAACATCGCCGTCATCGACCGGGATTCGAACCGAGGCGGCATCGCTGAGGGACTGTGCGACTACCTGTCTGATTCCGCCACGCTGGTCGAATTGGATGACGATTCTGAATCATTGCAACATGCCGTCGCCTCGAACTGGACCGATCTTATCGTCATCATCCCGCGCGGTTACGCCGCCGACTTCCTCAAGGCTGCGCAATCCGGTGGTGACATGCCGAAGGTTGAAACGGTTACCAGCTACACGTCCGGAGCCGGCACCATCGGCGGTATGAATGTGAACGGATTCCTCTCCCTGACTCGTATCGCATTGATCGGTAGGAACGTGCAAATTGATGACAGTGAGCTCGCCGCATGGTATGCACAGTATGCAAAAAGCTCCGCTGTTACCGGACAGAATGGCGACTGGTCGCAGGTCATGGACGGCTCATCCACATTCGACCTCAACGAACTGCCCGAGGGAACGCTATCCAATCTGACGACGGCCGACGTGCAGTCCGCTGCCAAGCGAGCCGCACGCACGGCGCATGACGCGAAGGTCAATCGTCCAGTCGTCGTAGAGAACATCACAACGCAGGACGATCAGGAAGCGAGCACGGCGAACTCTGCTGCCTCCGGATTCGGTGACACGATGAAGACGGCTATCTACCCGCTATTCCTGACGCTAAGCGTATGCGTGAGCCTGGTGGCGCGCGTGTTCGGTGCGGGCGAGCTGCGTCGCAGGCTTATGGCATCCCCGTCCACGGCCTCAATCGGACTGAAGCGCATGGGTGTGCTCTGCGGTTTCGCTTTGCTGATTTGTGTGGGCTATCTGTTCATCGCACTAGGGCTGACGGCCGCTGCAGGTGCGAACATCGCTTCGATACCAATAGACGGCGTGATGATGACCTTCATCTCGATCTGCATGTTCGCCCTCATGTGTACAGCCTGTGGATTTATGCTTGGCGAATTCGGCGCTTCAGATACAGTGGCCAACGGTTTTGCCAACGTGTTTGGCCTGCTCATCCTATTCGCATCAGGCATCGCATTCCCGATGAGCATGATGCCAGATGCAATGGTCACCATCGCCAAGCTCACGCCCGGCTGGTGGTACTGCACGGCAATCGACAACGCGCTCGGATTCGGGTCTGCCACATCCGGCACGGACGTGGGAAGTTGGGCTGTGGCCACAAGCATCGTGACCCTGTTTGCCATCGCGCTCGTTTGCGTGGGCCTCGCCGCCGGAAGATTCCGTCACTCACGGCCGAATGCGGTCGCGTCGACCGTCACGCAGCTCGCCGAAGTGTAGGAGTCGCGGTCTTTACAGCCCCTTCAACCGATACCGCTGGGTCGGATCGTCTTGGAATTTCACCTTGGCGACCCGGCCTTCGCGTATGAGCTCGCGCATACCGGAAGTGGCAGCCAAAGGCGTCAGCTGTAGTTCGCGGATGATTTCCTTGATGCTCATGGCTGAATGCCGTTCCAACACGGTCAGAATCGCTTTGGAGATTTCGCTTGGCGTGCTGTTCTTCGCTGCGCGCTGCTTGGTAATGGTCATGGTGAACGTATTGATGTCGTTCTGCGTGGTCGCCGGCTCGATGCCGGCTTCCCGCAGTGCGGCAGCTATGCGTTGCAGGCCGTCGCCCCCTTCCGGGTTGACAAACCCGCCATCCGGATATGGCGTGGACTCCAACAACGTAAACAGAAACTGATTGCGGGTGGAGACGAACGGCGCTCCGGTCACCGGATTGGGATTCGCCAGCACATCATGGGTCACCGTGCCATACAGGCCTCCGGGATTGGTGATTTCAATACGATTCGTAAACACGCTGATACGAACCTGAGTACCTCGTGCGTCGGGGGAGTAGTCACGGTGGGTAAGCGCGTTCGCAATGGCCTCACGAAGCACCACAGGCGGATAGTCAAGCTTTTTCGCGCCTACCCATTGCATTAATGATTCCACGGCATCATTGATCATCACCGGAATCGGGCCCACAATGGTTTTCGTGGCCACCAGACGTTCGTCGCCCCGGAATACTTCATCCCGGTCTGTGCCGGGGAACACCGCGATGGCAATGGACAGTCGCGGATAATACTTCTGCGGATACCGGCCCAACGCTAACAATCCAGCAAGCGTAGGTCTCAAGACTCCGCCCACTTCGCTATCGTCGGAATCATCATGACGCAGCACTTGCAGGTCAAGTAACGTATGCGTGGCCTCTCGTCCAGCGAACACGTGCGGGTGTTGCTCGCGGGCGCGAGCCAATAACCCCGCAACCAACGTCGGATCAAGATCATCGGTAGTGGCGTGTGGAACGATATCCAAATCATAGGTGGGCTGCAGATGCTCCTCAATGAGCCGATCCACCTCATAGGAGGTCATGCGGCGGTCGCCATCGCCGGTGCGAATGAATGAGCCGCCATACGGGCCGAGCGCAGTAGTGAAGCAGGGTTTGTCGCGCGGGAGCATTTCATCGACGCGTGCGAATACCAGATTTGCTCCCTCGAATGGGCACGTCACGATGACCGGGCGGACTACGGGAGTCATTTTCTCGCAGGCTTGGCTCAGCGCCTCCTGCATGGCGCGGGCGTTGAAGTCCTCAACCGGTGTGAAACCGTTCTTTTCGGAAAGTCCGAGAATGATCCAACCGCCCGAACCGTTGGAGAACGCGGAGAGCGTATCAGTGATCGTAGAGGAGATGCGGCGTTTGCATTCCTTGACTTCGCATTGCTGCGTATCGTTGCCGATCATGCGCATAAGCTCGATAAGCTCGGTCATCTTTGCGGTGTAGTCGTCAACCATGGGAGCGCCTCCTTGACACCATTGTGCCGTATTCGACGCATCTCGGTGAACCGTATACTGCGCATCATGCATGCAATTCATCGAGAATTCACGATGCCGAATATGCCGATCATTCCAGTGCCGAAACAGTACAATAGTGAATGTGACGGCATCGAAGCCGCCTCGCGTACGGAAAGCATTTCCGCCAGACCGGTAAGAGGAATATCATGACTGAAATCAACGAAATCAAGGATTCCGGTGTACCGCTGGATGAGTCCGATTTCGCAGCCCCGGCTGCCGAGACCGAGGATCCGGCCGAAGCCTGTCCCAAGTCCGCGCATTGCCCGCTCAAGCATCATCCGGGCATGTGCGGCAAGAACGGTAAGTGTCCGGTCAAGAATCTTTCTCAGAAAGACGTGGTCGCTGGTGCCGTCACCTTGGTGGCTATGGTCGCACTTACTGCTGTGACGTATTATACTCAGTTCGCGCTCACCAAGGCGGCCGTCAAATCCGCGCTGAAAGAGACGCGTCTGCGCTAGTGCTGCATAAATCTCAGCGTAATAATGCTCTATTGAGCTGACGGTTCTTACAATTCGTGGGCGACTAGCGTTTTCGAGGAGTGTAAGGCTTTCAACCCAGCGTCACGATGATGGTGCTCTGCATGGTCTCTTCGCCGGTCCAGGTGCCATCCGTGCGGTTCCAGCTCATGCCATTGGCTGTTACGGAATCGATGCCGTATTCTCGGGCGTGGGCAACAAGCCAGCTAGTCGTCTGCCAGCATACGCGCTGTTGGCCGGTGCCGGATAGTCCGTTCGGCAGCGCGACAGCTAGCTCGGTACTGGCCGTCGTACTCGTGTGCTTATCCTCATTTATGGTGTCTTTGGTGATGCTGACATTGGGCAGCGCCGCCGTGGCCGCAGCAATGAGTCCGTTTGCATCGGAGCCGTTCGTAGGCTCAAGTGCACATGTGATACCCGCGTTCACCTCACCGGTCAAGGCCGACGCCCAAGCGTGCGCCATCGAATCCCAATTGGCATACAGATCCGGGTATCCCGAACGTTGCACTTCCTGTGCCGCGTCCTCTACCGGAATCGTCTGCCAGTCCGGCACCTGCATCAGATGGTCGTAGAAGATATTCGTTGCGTATGCCGGATCAGACACCTGTTCAGCCGTGCCCCATCCTTGACTGGGGCGTTGCTGGAATAGTCCCAGCGAATCCAGATCACCGTGGTCGAGGTTCGTGAGCCGCGACTCTTGCATAGCCGTGGCGATAGCCACTGTGGCCGCATGGTCCGGTAACCCGCGATTGACGGCGATGTTTGCAATCAATGCGGCGTTGCCGGCCTGTTCGGGACTGAGTGTGTGTTGTGTGCCAGCGGAGGATATGGCGGCGCAGTAGGCGTCGTCGGCCGAACGCACATATTGCTTTGGCGCGAACAGTCGCGGGAGTAGCATAACGCCCACTAGAACGATGACAGCAAACACGGCTATCGGTATTATGATCCACGCCGTGAGTGTGACGGGACGATGTGTACCATATCGGTTGTGCCGTCGTCCCATAGCCCCTCCGTTCGTTGTGCCGCCTTTTCTATACTCCATGCCTGAGCATGTGAGGACAATACGACTGAAGTATGATTTTGCGTACGGTCATGATGTGACGGTCACTCATCCGGGGTGTATTCGAGGATATCGCCAGGCTGGCAGTCAAGGGCTTGACAGATAGCATCGAGGGTGGTGAAACGTACCGCCTTGGCGCGCCCGTTCTTCAGAATCGATACGTTGGCCGGTGTGATGCCGATTCGTTCGGCCAATTCACCCACGCCGATTTTGCGTTTGGCCATCATCACATCCAAGTTGATGCGAATAGTCATGTCAGATCACCTGCTCCAGTTCATCGGACTGGTCAGTGGCAGCACGAAGGAGCCCCTTCATCACAATCATCAGCAGGATGAATCCGATTTCAGCCACAAGAGTCGCACCGAGTATTGCCGCGATGCTGAAGCAATCCATGCCCTGCATGGTCGCATCATTCCAAGCGCTGACTGCAAACGTGACCAGGATGATAGCAGTCAACGCAGTGCCTGCTGAAGCGCAGCCGATAATCAGATCTACGTGAGGAAACGCCTTGGCGGTGAACATGGTGCCTGAACCGGAAAGTGAGAACAGGCGCCAAACGCCGATGAACGCGATTTCAACGCAAGCGAGGAACAGTTCGCCCAGTATGAGGTAGAGCCAATGAAGTGGAGCTTGACTGGAATAGATGCCGGCGAGCGTCTCGCTGAACACTGGCACAACAATGAACTGTCCCCATAGGCATCCCAGCCAAATAAGCACGACTATCGTCTTCAGTCCGTACAATACCCATTGATTCATGTACTTCTTCATGTATGCGCCTTTCCTGTGTTGCGCCCACAATCATTGTATATCGATATTCGATATGTCCAAGCTGGAAAGCGATATGAAAAATCCTCTTAGCTGATGAGGCTAAGAGGATTTCGAGAGTTCAGGCTGTGCTTATGCTTCCTTCGCTGCTGGCGCGCTCAGACTGTGCCTACTCTTCCTTCGCTGCTGGCGCGCTCAGGAAATGCTCCTCACTGGGCAGTACGGCGTTGAGGATCACGGCCACCACGAATGCCACGGCGATGCAGTTGGAAGCGAAGATCTGCTGGAACAGGGATGGGAAGTTCACGAAGATATCGCTCACCTGCGTGAAACCGATGCCGATGGTCAGCGAAAGCGCGGCAATGGTAATGTTGCGCTGCGAGAAACCGGCCTCGGCGATCATCTGGAAGCCAGAGAGGATGATGTTGCCGAACATCATGATTGTGCAGCCGCCAAGCACCGCCTGAGGCAGCGAATTGAACACTTCGGCGATGGCCGGCACGAAGCTCGCCAGAATCAGGATCAGACCGCCGGAGAGAATCACCTTGCGGTTAACCACTTTGGTCATGGCCACCAGACCGATGTTCTGAGCGAAGGAGGTCAGCGGCAGGCAGCCGAACAGGCCGGAAACCGAGGAGATCAGACCATCGCCGGCGATGGCGCCGGCGGTTTCGCGTTCGGTCGGAGTACGGTTCAGACCCACCTTGGTCAGAGCGGCGGTATCGCCCAGCACCTCAACCGAAGAGACCACATAGAGCAATCCAATGGAGATGATGGCGCCCCAGTCGAACTCAGGCTTGAACGGCATCAATTGCGGCACGGAGACGATAGCGAGATCCTGGAATCCAGAGAAATCAACCTTACCCATGCAGATGGCCACCACATAGCCCACAACCAGACCGAACAGTACGGACAGTTGCTTGGCGGTGCCTTTCATCAACAGCTGGAAAGCAAGGCAGGCCACCAGGGAGATTAGGCCGAGTGTCAGATTCTGCCAGGAACCGAAGTCCTTGGCTCCCGAACCGCCGCCAAACGAAGTCGCGCCGACATTCAACAGTGAGAAACCGATGGAAGTGACCACGATGGCCGAGACGATCGGCGGAACGAATCGGCGCCAATACTTGGCGGTAAGACCAAGCACCAGCTCCAGCAGACCGCCAACCAACACGGCGCCGACAACCGCACCATAGCCCTTGTCCGCACAAATCGCCACGGCCGCGGCCACATAAGTGAAGGAAATACCCGTGACCATCGGCAGGCGAGAACCGATGCGCCAAGCGCCATACAGCTGCAGGCAAGTGCCAAGACCAGCCACCAGCAGACCGGCCTGAATCACCGCAGCGGACTGTGCCGGCGTCATCTTCGCGGCGGAAGCCACAATGAAAATCGGAGCCAGATTCGCCACGAACATAGCCATCACATGCTGCAGGCCAAAGGGAATGCCCTTCCAGAAGGAAACAGGTGCATCCAACGAGCTCAATGCCTCAAATGAGACGTTGGATGATTTGGAGGTATTCTTCTCGTCTCTCATGTTCTCTTTTCTTCTCTTCCCTCTTGCTCCGAACTTTCAGTGGCGGAACTCGATCTTGCCGGTTTCCGGATCCATCGACTCCACGATGGCCAGGGAATCCACATCGTAGCCCTCTTCGCGAAGACGGTCGCCGCCACCTTGGAAGCCTTTCTCCACGGCAATGCCAATGCCCTCAACCGTGGCGCCAGCTTCTTCGCACAGCTCGATCAGGCCACGCAGTGCCTTGCCGTTGGCCAGGAAGTCGTCGATGAGCAGCACATGGTCGCCCGGGTTCAAATACTTCTTGGACACGATGACCGGGAACTCCTTCTGTTTGGTGAAGGAGTAGACGGTAGTGGTGTACTGGTCGCCGTCCAAATTAATGGACTGTGCCTTCTTGGCGAACACCACTGGTGCATCGTTGAAATGACGGGCCGCACAGCAGGCGATGCCGATGCCGGAGGCCTCGATGGTCAGGATCTTGGTGATGGTCTTACCTGCGAAGTGCTTTGCCCAAGCCTCGCCCATATGGTCGAACAGACGCACATCGCATTGGTGATTCAGGAATGCGTCCACCTTCAGTACATCGCCGGCCTTGACGGTGCCTTCGGCTTGGATTCGTTCCTCAAGTTCCTGCACTGGATACCTCCTTGACATCAAATTGGCATAGCTGACGATAACAGCTATGGGATATGGCAAACCAGCTTACGCTGACCGGCGCATATGGTAGATATGAATGTCGCGCGATTTGGGGATGCGGTCATCCGCGCGCGTATGTCACGGTAGGTTGTCAAGGGGAGAGCATCATGTTCGATGAGCCGGAAGTCATTGCACGCAGCGCCCAGGAGCTGGTAGGTGACCTGAATCCTCAACAGTCCGAGGCCGTGCAGTATCGCGGGCAGGCACTGCTGATCGGCGCAGGTGCAGGCTCGGGCAAAACCCGAGTGCTGACTCGTCGCATCGCATGGATTCTTAGCCAGTTCGGCGCGTGGCCCAGCCAGGTGCTCGCTATCACCTTCACCAACAAGGCTGCCGCTGAAATGCGTGAACGTTTGGGCTCTCTCATAGGGCCGGTGGCGCAGCGCATGTGGGTCTCCACCTTCCATTCCGCCTGTGTGCGCATTCTGAGGCGTGATGGCAAATCCATCGGGCTGAAATCCGGTTTCTCCATCTATGATTCCGCCGACTCCGAACGACTCGTCAAAATCATCGCCACCGAATTCAACTTGGATATCAAACGTTATACGCCGCGTTCGATTCTCGGCCATATCTCCGACCTCAAAAACAACCTCACCGGTTGGAAGGAATACCTGGCCCTGCATGCCCCGGACTTCACTCCCGGCCAACGTGGCTACCAATTCGGTACGGTGGATGATCTCGAAGCCATCTACGCGGTAATTTACGCCGAATATGAACACCGTCTGGCACTCGCCAACGCCGTGGACTTCGATGACCTGATCGGCAGGACTGTGGAACTGCTTCGCTCCGACCCGCAGGTAGCCGAGTATTACCATCACCGATTCCGCTATATTCTGGTCGACGAGTATCAGGACACCAATCACGCCCAGTATGTACTGGTTCGCGAACTAGCCGGCGTCGATACCGGCGAACACAGCGTACCGGGAGCTCCCAATGCCGGAAAAACCGGTCCGGCCTGGATCACCGTTGTGGGCGATTCCGATCAGTCCATTTACGCATTCCGTGGCGCGGATATCCGCAATATCCAGGATTTCGAACAGGACTTCCCGAATGCCAAGACCATCATGCTGGAGCAGAACTACCGTTCCACGCAAACCATTCTGGACGCCGCCAACGCGGTGATCAGCAATAACGAAGGCCGCAAGCCCAAGAAGTTGTGGACCGCGCTTGGTAAGGGCGAGCCGATTGTTGGCTACGCTGCGGATAACGCCCAGCAGGAGGCACAATGGGTGGCCGGTGAGATTGCACGACTGCATGCCGAGGAATCCATCGCCTACTCGGATATGGCCATCATGTACCGCGCCAACGCACAATCCCGCTCGCTCGAAGAGGCGCTCATCAATGGGGGACTGCCATACCAGTTGGTCGGCGGCACCAAATTCTATGAGCGCCGCGAAATCAAGGATGCCCTGGCCTACTTGCAGGCACTGGTGAATCCGGATGACGACGTGAACCTGCGCCGAATCCTCAATGTGCCGAAGCGCGGTCTCGGCGATCGCGCCGAAGGGATTCTGCTCGCCTATGCACGTGAACATGGCACCAGCTTCTTCTATGCATTGATGCATCTGGGTGAAATCCAGAACATTCCGACCCGTACGGCCAACCAACTCAAAGCGTTCCGCGAACTCATGGGATCGCTTTCACAGTTCACTCGTGCGCATGACAGCAAACCAAGCGAAGTCGTGGCCGAAGTATTGGAGAAATCAGGCTTGAGGGCGGAATTGGAAAAATCCGTCGACCCGCAGGACGCTTCCCGCTTAGAGAACCTCTCACAGCTGCAGTCCACCGCGGCCGAATTCGAACAGAACACGCCGGATGCCACATTGTCCGCTTTCCTGGAGACCACGGCTTTGGTGGCCGATTCCGATCAGCTGCCCAGCGAAGCCGAGGACTCCGGCAAGGTGACATTGATGACCTTGCACACCGCAAAGGGTCTGGAATATCCGGTGGTATTCCTGACCGGTATGGAGCAGGGAACCTTCCCGCATTCGCGTTCGATGGAAGACACCACCGAGCTGCAGGAGGAGCGTCGATTGGCCTACGTGGGCATCACCCGAGCCAAGCGACGCCTGTATGTGACTCGTGCGGCGGTGCGCTCCCAGTGGGGTCAGGCTGCGGATATGATGCCAAGCCAGTTCCTCGACGAGATTCCCGCGGAACTCATCGACTGGAAGCGCAAGGAGGCCGGCGTGGAACGCATGCGTTCGAGCTGGCAATCCGATGGCGATGGATTCTCCGATGATTTCGGAGGCTGGGATGACGACGATTTCGGGGGTACCACATTCGGCGGTTCGTCCACTTTCGGTGGTCGCTGCTCCAGCTCCTCATACGGCTCTCGACCCCGTTATGGTTCGTCATATGGGTCCTCGTACGGTTCCGATTCATCATCCTATGGTTCTAGGTCCTATGGTTCACGTTCGTCGTATGGCTCTGGTTCGTATGGTTCGCGCGGCTCGGGCTCCTCGTACGGTTCCCGTTCCGGTTCTTCTGACTCCTATGGGCATACGCGAGGCGGCAAGGTGACGACCCGCCACACCACGCCGAAAACCTCTGCTGCCGCAGTCAAGAAAGACAACGGTTTGAACGCCGCAGATTTCGCCATCGGAGACAAGGTCGTACACGATAAGTTCGGTCTCGGCACGGTCCTGGATATTCAGGATAAGGGCATCAAGTCGGTGATTACCGTGGACTTCGGCTCCGCCGGTGTCAAACGTCTGATGTTGCGCGTGGCTCCTATTGAGAAGTTGTGATGAGTTCTCAATAGGAGCCCGTCGCGGCAAGGCCGCTCCCCTCAGCTACGGACAGTCCGTTGGACTGTGTTCGCTTCATGACTCAGTCCGTCACGGGTGGTAGCAGAAAAGGGAACAAAAAACAAGACTTGTTTTTCTGCTTACGGCATGGGCATAATGCGAAGGTTGTGCTCGCGAACCCCGCCTCAGGGGAGAGAAAGTAAGAGAAATGAAGAACAAGCTGTTTGCATCCGTTCCCAATATTCTGCTCGGCCTGCTGATTGCCGTCGCCCCGCAGACTTTCGCCCACGCCTGCATCGGCCATGATATGCCGGGCGCATGCCACTACTCGCAGCAGGCCGCCACTGGTATCGGCGTGGTTATTCTCGCGCTTGGTGTCGTCGCTCTGTTTGTCAATCATCAGATTCGCATCGGTTTGAATATTGCGGCTATTGCGAACGCGTTGCTGTTGCTCGCAGTGCCGACCTTCCTTATCGGTGTATGCAAAGGTGCTATGATGCACTGCCGCATGGTTATGCTGCCTACGCTTATTGTGCTCGGCGTGCTTACGATGGTGTTCGCGGGCATCGCTATCTGGCTTGATTCTCGCTCCACTGCGCGCGGCTGAAAGAGCCAACCATGCATTCCGCAATCACATTACGTGGACTGCCATATGAGAATCTCAAGCGTAAGCCATTGCGCACGGCAGCATTGCTCACCATTGTCACTATCCTGTCGCTGACGTTCTTTGGCGGAACCATGCTGACGATGAACCTCAATACAGGCATGACCAGCACGGAACAGCGCCTTGGTGCCGATCTTATGGTCGTGCCGCAGAACACCGCGCAGCAAGCGGAAGCTTTACTAACCAACGGCAGCCCAAGCACGTTTTATTTCACTACCGATATTGCAGACACAATCAAGAGCGCCGATGGCATCGAACAAGCCAGCGAACAGACCTACATATCATCACTGGCTGCTGCTTGTTGCGATGAAAAACTGCAGATTATCGGATTCGATCCCGCTTCCGACTTTGTTATTGAGCCTTGGATTGCTTCCCAATTTGATGGCACACTTCAAGACGGACAGATGATTGCCGGAGCCAACGTGGATGTGTCTGTTGACGGCACTATTGAACTGTATGGGCGTGATTGGCCGGTCGTGGCTCAGCTTGCCAACACGGGTACCAGTCTCGACAATTCAGTGTTCATCAATACAGCCACTGTGCCTCAGATGGTGGCTGTTTCATCGAAGATGACCAAAAACAGTGCGTTCGCCAAGAATGCCGATAAAGCTGTTTCGACCGTGCTCATTAAAGTGAAGCAAGGATATGACGCACAGACGGTGGCTGACAACATCAAACATCTCGATTCCCGTTTTCCCGATTTGGGCTATGTATATCCAGGCGGTATCACTGCCACTACGAAGAACTCGTTGAACGCATTGATTTCCTATCTTGCAGTGTTTGTGTCTGTTATCTGGGCGATGGGTGTGATTGTGCTGCTTGCGGTTTTCGCCTCGTCGGTGAACGAACGCAAACGTGAATTCGCATCGTTGCGCATCATGGGTGCCACTCGCGGCATGTTGAATGCGATCATCGTGAAGGAATCGATAATGATTGGGGCATCCGGTGGCGTTGTCGGAGTCGGGTTGGCCAGCTTGATGATTTTCCCATTCAGCTCGCTCATCGGTACGCAACTGCAACTGCCGTATCTTCAAGCTGGACCCATCGCGATTATTGGGTGTGCGGTGGTGACTCTTGTTTGCTCCACTGCCATCGGCATTGCCGGCTCGATGCTGACTATGTGGCGGTTAAGCAAGCCGGAAGCATATCTCACCTTGCGGGAAGGGGACTGACATGGCAAGTACTTCCCATTTGCTTGTGCTTTGCGATGTGACCCGTCAGTTCATTCGCCGTGGCAAGCCGTTCAACGCCGTAGATCATGCGAATCTTATCGTTGATGAAGGCGAATTTATTGCGGTCGTTGGCCGATCCGGCAACGGTAAAAGCACATTGATTAATATGGTCACTGGACTGATTCGCCCGACCTCAGGATCAGTGACCGTCGATGATTGCAATGTGGCCGCTCTCTCGGACAATGAGCTTTCCAGGCTCAGGAACCGCACTCTCGGTTTCGTGACCCAAGGTCATACTCTGTTGGGTAACCTGACGGTGCTGGACAATGTGATATTGCCGGCCACAATGTTCCCTGATTCTTTGCCGTTTGCCTGCGATGATGAGGGCGAGGTTTCCGAAGAAGGTCAGTCATTATCCGATGATGAGGTGTCGGCGGCTGATTCCAGCCTGCCGGACACCATTGTCCCCTTTGCCTATGATTCCGGCGCCAAGTCAGCGGATGCGCAGAATATTCAGGCCGGTCAGAGGCGTGCGTTGATTTCTCGTGCACAAGACCTGCTGAACCAGCTTGGCATCGCTGATCTGGCGGACAGTTACCCGCGCGAGCTGTCCGGGGGAGAGATGCGGCGCGTATCCATCGCTCGTGCGTTGATGAATCAGCCGAAATTGCTGATTGCTGATGAGCCGACCGGCGATCTTGACCAAGAGAGTACGGATATTGTGATGCGTCTGCTCAGAGCTCAAGCCGACAATGGCATGGCGATTCTTATGGTCACTCATGATCCTGATGCTCTCGCATGGGCGGACACGGTATATCGCATGGATGCCGGAGTGCTGTCCAAGGTATAGGTGTATCATTGCCTGCTGGTGTCTGCTGCAAGGCAGGTGCCGTCTGGAGTCATAGCCCATCAACGGGTCGGTGGCGGTATTCATCAGGAATACGGTCATTCGTGAGCAATCACGACGAAGCGTTGGAGAGGCCCGACTCAGCGTTTGGCATCGAAGAGAAGTCAAACGTTCCGTTCAAATAACGACAGAAGGAATAATCCAAATGACGAACGTTCAGCGTTCTCGCCGTCAGGTGCGTCTTTCCCGCGCCCTCGGCATCGCACTGACCCCTAAGGCTCAGCGCATCTTCGAAAAGCGTCCGTACGCTCCTGGCGAGCACGGCCGTGACCGTCGCCGCACCGAATCCGATTACGCGGTGCGTATGCGCGAAAAGCAGCGTCTGCGCGCTCAGTACGGCGTCTCCGAGAAGCAGCTTCGTGCCGCTTACGAGAAGGCCACCCGTACCGCCGGCCAGACCGGTAACGCCATGCTGACCGATCTCGAGACCCGCCTCGACAACCTGGTGCTGCGTGCCGGCTTCGCCCGCACCACCGCTCAGGCTCGTCAGTTCGTGGTCCACCGTCACATTCTCGTTGACGGCAACGTGGTCGATCGACCGTCTTACCGCGTCAAGCCTGGCCAGACCATTCAGGTCAAGGCCAAGAGCCAGACCATGGTTCCGTTCCAGATTGCCGCTGAAGGCGTGCACCGCGATGTGCTGCCGGCGGTTCCTGGCTACCTCGACGTGACCCTTGCCTCCCTGAAGGCCACCCTGACCCGCAAGCCTGAGGTCGAAGAGATCCCGGTGCAGGTCAACATCCAGTACGTGGTCGAATTCTACGCCCGCTGATCCGGGCCCATCTGGTCAAAACAATCCAGGACATACCGCTCGAACCCCGCGCCCAAAGCGCGGGGTTCCTGCGTTCTGAAGCCAAATTGGCGTAGCATGGTCAGTATGATTCTTCATCTGCATCTGGTTCGTCATGGACAAACCTATTTCAACCGATACAACCGCCTGCAAGGTTGGTCCAACTCCCCGCTGACCGAATCCGGCATCGCTGACGCTGCCAAAGCGGGGGAGAAGCTCAAAGACCTCAAGTTCGCGGCAGCCTATTGCTCCGATACCACAAGAGCGCAGCAGACCGCCGAAACGATTCTGAACATCAATGAATCAGCCGGTAATCCACGACCGGCTCTGATTTCGGACATGCATTTCCGCGAGCAGTTCTATGGATATTACGAAGGCCTTGACATGGCCATGGCCTGGTATGCGGCTGGTGCTCCTCATGATGTGAAGACCTACAACGAAATCGTGGAACGTTTCGGACTCGCGGCATCCCGAGATTTCCTGAAGGAAGCTGACCCGTTCCATGATGCGGAATCCGATAAGGAATACTGGACCCGCGTTGAAGGGGCCTTCGAGCTCATCGCGGGCAATCCAGCCCTTCATGACGGCGACGATGTGTTGCAGATCTCCCACGGCAACACGCTGCTAAGTTTGGCACACCGTTTCGGCGGTCCTGATCTTGACCTGAGCGAACGTCCGGCTAATGGCTCGGTGACCGTGATCGATTTCGACACTGAAAAACCATTTGCCGATGCCGTGACCATAGTGTCATACGGCAAATAGCCATCACATTCAGCGTCCACACCCACACGGTCCATGTTGCCTGTAGGGTATTTTGAATACCCACTGTAGGTTTTTGAACGCTGACTGTCGGATTTAACACACTGACTGTAGGTTTTTGAACGAAATCCGTTGGAAAACCTACAGTCAGTGTTCAAAATCCTACAGTCAATACGGAGTTGGTGGGGTAAATAGAGCGCAAGTGCTACTCTTGTGCGAGTATATGTGACCTCAAGGAGGAAACAATGGGAGTCGGAGAGATCGCTGGCCTGATCGCGGCCATCGCGTTCGCTGTATTGGCCGGTTTCATGATCTATCCGCTGATCAGGCTCGGCAAGATGTTTGATCAGATCGCACAAACCGTCAAGGAGTCCGGAGAGCACGCTATTCCTGCATTGGATGAGGGTGTGACCACGGTCAAGCAGGTCAACAAGTCGTTGGAGGATGTCAACAGGATTTCTGCCGCAGCTTCCACCACGGCCAACAATGTCGGAGCGCTCACCGATCTATATGGTTCCTTCCTTGGCAAGCCAATCATCAAGATCGCATCTGCTGCCTATGCGCTGAAGTCCACCGCCCAGTCCTTCATCGCCAAGAATGCTGGTGAGAATCCTCAGAAGGGGGAGTGATGTTCAAACGCATCTTCTGGGTCGGTGTTGGCGTGGCCATCGGTATCGTGGCTGTTGCCAAGGCACAGGCATATGTCAAGGCAAATACGCCGGATGCGGCCCGTCAGTTCCTACTCGGCCCGGATCAGAGCAATGTGCCGATGAAAACACTTGAGGGCTTAGTCAATGAGTTCAACGCAACCCGTCGAGCCCGTGAGGCTGAACTTAACAACAAGTACAACGTGCATGCTGACTGACGCATGCCCATTGATCATCTCGTTCAGTCCTTTTGACATAATCGCTACACAATCAAGACTTTCATAGTTAATGCAAGGTGCAACCGCGCCTAAAAACAAACAAGGAGTATATCCCGCCATGCGCACTGCGGAAATCGCAAAGCGATACCTCGATTACTTCGCCAAGCATGACCATCTCGTCGTGCCCTCAGCGTCGCTAATCTCCCCAAATCCCACCACCCTGTTCACCATTGCTGGCATGGTGCCGTTTATCCCGTACCTGATGGGCGAACAGACTCCGCCGAAGCATCGTATGGCCTCCAACCAGAAGTGCGTCCGTACGCTGGATATCGACGAGGTCGGCAAGACCACTCGTCATGGCACCTTCTTCCAGATGCTTGGCAACTTCTCCTTCGGTGATTACTTCAAGGAAGAGGCCATCCATTACGCATGGGAGCTGCTTACCACCCCTCAGGATCAGGGCGGCTATGGTTTTGATCCTGAAAAGCTGTGGATGACCACCTTCACCGATGATGACGAAGCCCGTTCCCTGTGGATTAACGAGGGCGTCGACCCTGAGCACATCCAGAAGATGGGCATGGAAGACAACTTCTGGACCACCGGTGGCCCTGGCCCTGGTGGCCCCTGCTCTGAGATCTACGTCGATCGCGGTCCGGAATTCGGTAAGGAAGGCGGCCCGATCGCTGACGAGAACCGTTACATCGAAATCTGGGACCTCGTGTTCGAGAACTACGAGGTCGATAACGTCAAGTCCAAGACCGATCTGCACATTGTCGGCGAGCTTGAGAATAAGAACATCGATACCGGTGCCGGTCTGGAACGTCTTGCCTATCTGATGCAGGGCAAGAACAACATCTACGAAACCGATGAGGTCTTCCCTGTCATCGCAGCCGCCGAACAGCTTTCCGGCCTGAAGTATGGCGAGAACGAGGAAGCCGATGTGCGCTTCCGTGTGGTGGCCGATCATGTGCGTTCCGCGCTGATGATTATGTCCGACGGCGTGCGTCCCTCCAACGTGGGCCGTGGCTATGTGCTGCGTCGTCTGCTGCGCCGCACCGTGCGTTCCATGCGCATGCTCGGTGTCACCGATCCGGTGCTGCCCACCCTGTTCCCGACTTCCAAGAATGCTATGGAGGCCAGCTACCCAGAACTCAATGACACCTTCCATGAGGTGTCCGAATCCGCATACGGCGAGGAAGACGCCTTCCGTCGCACGCTGGAAACCGGTACCACCATTCTTGATGTGGCCGTCAACAAGGCCAAGCACGACTCCTCCGAGCCGATTGTGACCGGTGAAGACGCCTTCAAGCTGCACGATACCTATGGCTTCCCGATTGAGCTGACGCTTGAGATGGCGGCCGAACAGGGCGTGAAGGTAGATGAGGCCAAGTTCCGCGAGCTGATGGCCGAGCAGAAGTCCCGTGCACGTGCCGACGCCCTGAAGAAGCGCCACAACGTGGATCTGTCCGTCTACGACGATTTCAAGAAGACCCTCGCCAAACCGATTGACTTCCTCGGCTACACCGACATGTCCGCCCGCGCCAAGGTTATCGGCATTATGCAGGAGGGCAAGGGTTCCGTGCCTGCCGTCACCGGTCCGGCCAACATCGAGGTCATCCTCGACCGCACCCCGTTCTACGCGGAGGCCGGTGGACAGCTCGCCGATCAGGGCGAGATTCTCTCCGATGATGGTGCTGTGCTCGAAGTCGACGATGTGCAGAAGCCGATCAAGGATCTCATCGTTCACCAGTGCCGTCTGACCGAAGGCACGTTGGTGGTCGGCGCCGAGGTGAACGCCAACATCGACCTGAACCGTCGTGGTGCCATCGCCCGTTCCCACACCGCCACCCACATGGTGCACAAGGCATTGCGCGAGGAGCTTGGCCCGCAGGCCACGCAGCGTGGTTCCGAGGATGCCCCGAACCGTCTGCGCTTTGACTTCCAGTGGTCCAAGGCACCGGCAAAGTCCGTGATCTCCGCAGTTGAGGAGCGCGTGAATGACAAGCTGCGCGACAACCTCGCTGTGACCACCAAGGAAATGAAGTTCGATGATGCCATCGCCCTCGGTGCCATGCACTTGTTTGGCGAGAAGTATGGCGACATCGTGCGTGTGGTCTCCATTGGCGAGGACGGCTGGAGCCGTGAGCTCTGCGGCGGCACCCACGTCGACCACGTCGGCAAGATCGGTATGGTGAACATCCTTTCCGAGGCTTCCATCGGCCAGGGCGTGCGCCGCGTGGATGCCGTGGTCGGCCAGGGTGCCTACGATTTCAACGCCCGTGAACACGCACTGGTCTCCCAGCTCTCCGACAAGCTCAATGCCCGTCCGGACGAGCTCGCAGAGCGCATTAACACGCTGCTCGCCAAGCTCAAGGAATCCGATCGCCGTCTGGCCGCCATGTACGAAGGCCAGCTGGCTGCGGCAGCGCCGGCTTTGGTCGCTGACGCCAAGGCTTCCGATGCCCCTGTCAAGGCAGCGGTCAAGAACGTCGGTCACTTCGGCACCTTCGACGCCCTGCGCAAGACCGTGCTCGATATCCGCGGCCAGCTTGGTGAGGACGCTCCGGCCATCGTGGCCCTCGCCGGCGTGAACGAGGATGACAAGCCGATGGTGGCCGTGGCCACCAATGAGGCCGCCCGCAAGGCCGGCATCAAGGCCGGCGATTTGGTTCGTGGCGCATCCAAGATCCTCGGTGGTGGCGGCGGCGGCAAGCCGGACTTCGCCCAGGGCGGTGGCGCTGATGCATCCAAGATCGATGAAGCGCTCGAGGCTTTGAAGCACGAGGCGCAGAAAGCCTGACGCCTGTGGTGTGGTTAGGCGTTGATTTAGGTAATGCTCGGGTCGGACTCGCATTGTCCGATCCCGAGCTTACCTTCGCCCACCCGGCAGGCGATATCTATGTTGCCGGTGATTATTTCTTTGCCATCGACGATGTGCTCGACGTCATTGAAGACGAGCATGTAACTCATGTGGTTGTTGGCCTTCCGTTGCAAATGGATGGAACCGAAGGCAAAAGTGCGAAAAAGGCACGACGTTGGGCCGCGAATCTGGAGAAGCGACTGCAAGCTGAAGCGGAGCAAACATTAGGGAACGATAAGATTCCTCAGGTATCATTGATAGATGAGCGATTGACCACAGTCAGTGCGCATCGGCAGCTGTTCGAGGCCAACAAATCCTCGAACAAGCATAGGCCCTTGGTCGATCAGCAGTCGGCAGTGGTGATTTTGCAGACGGCACTCGACCGTGCCGGGAAACAATGAGGTACGGGTTCATGTCAGATAACATTCATGATTTCTTCGATGAGAACACGCACTGGGTCGAACAAGGAACCGGATCATTGGAAGGCGGAGGAACCCCTCCGAAGCCTCCGAAATCTCGCCGCGAGATGCGTAAACGCCGTAAACAGCGCAAGCAGAAGCGCTTCGGCGTTATTATCGCAGTGATTGTGACTATCGCGGTGATCGTAGGCGGCGGTTACCTCGCGGTTTCCAAATTGCATGACATTCGCGATAGTCAAAGTCAGGCGAATGCGGCGGTGGAGGATTACCCTGGGCCCGGGTATGGAGAAGTGACGTTTACCGTCAGCGAAGGCCAAGGCGCCATGGAAATCGCCAAAAGTCTGCTGAAAGCCGAGGTCATCAAATCCACGGATGCTTTTACGAGCTTGGTAAGTGCGAACGATTCCAAACTCTACCCGGGAACCTTTACGCTCAAAAAGCATATGGCGGCTTCCGATGTACTCACCATTCTCACCGACAGTTCGAAGGCGGCGGGGTTCCTTGAAGTACGCCCAGGCGAGCGAGTCAGTGCCGTCATCACTGATGCTGCAACCTTGTCGGGCATCGCGCAGTCCGATTTCGAAGCCATTATCAACAACAAGGGTGATGGCATTTTGCCTGCCGAAGCGAACGGCAGTTTCGAAGGCTGGCTGGAACCCGGCACCTACAATGTCAAAGGCATGAACAGTGCTTCGGACATTCTCAAGGACATGGTCGATAAGCGCGTCGCTAAACTGGATGACCTTGGTGTGCCTTCCGGCGCCGACCGCGAACGCGTGATGATCATCGCATCCATCGCGGAAGCCGAAGTCAATAAAGCCGATTATTACGGCAAAGTGACCAGGGTCATCGAAAACCGTCTTGCGCAAGGCATGTCGTTGGGCATGGATTCGACGGTCGCCTATGGCAATAACGTGCAGCCGGCCGATGTGACCACTGCGATGCTCCAGGACGAATCGAACCCATACAACACCTATAAGATCGCAGGGCTGCCGCCGACACCGATCAGCAATCCGGGAGATAATGCCATCCAGGCAGCCATGAATCCGGAAAGCGGTGATTGGCTGTACTTCTGCACTGTGAATCTTGATACGGGTGAAACCAAGTTCGCAACCACCGCTGAAGAGCATGACAAGAACGTAGCCGAGCTGCGTCAATGGCAAGCCGAAAACCAGCAGTGATTTCGTTAAGTGCCTCCCTGATGGGAGGCACTTAACGTATATATGCACAAGTCCGGTGATTCAGACGATTGCATTCAATGCAAGGGCGATAATCGCCGACATGAATATCACCGGCACATACGGTACTTTGCCGGTATGTGCCGATGCATTGCTCGCGGTGAACTTGGTCCAGCAACCAATCCAAATAAGGCCGCATACGCCCATGGCCAGCCACCAGATCACGACAGGGGAGAGGCCAAACATTCCTACCGCAAGACCGATGGGAACCAAAGCAGTCACATCTCCGAATCCCAAAGAACGTGGAACAATCAGCGCCAGCGCACATTGAATCAGACAACACAGTACCGTGAATAGGAGTGCCTGCAGAAAGGCAAACAGGTCGTTGGTCATCACGCCGTAAATGAATACAGCAATCAGCTGCAGCAAGGCACCTGATGCCACCCAAGGCCAGGGGACCCGTCTTGTGCGCATGTCCTCAATGGACAGCGCAAGCTCACATAGCAGACCGGGAAGAGTGAACAGGTACGCCATGGCTTACCATTATCCCCTAGTTATTGACCATTGATATGAGAGGGATTTGCTATGTTGCGCTGGCAGACGGCGGGGGAGTCTCACGGAGAGGCCTTGGTGGCGATGATTGAAGGACTGCCGGCCGGCATCCGTATCAGCACGAATGATATCGTCGGTGCTCTTGCCCGTCGCCGTCTTGGCTACGGCCGCGGAGCCCGCATGAAGTTCGAACAGGATCAGGTCCGTCTGCTCACCGGCGTGCGCCACGGCTTGACGCTCGGCTCGCCGATTGCCATTGAAATCGCCAACACTGAATGGCCCAAGTGGACCGAAGTGATGAGTGCAGACGCCCTTGACCATGACCTGCCGCGTGAAGGCCGCAACGCGCCGCTGAGCCGTCCGCGCCCTGGCCATGCCGATCTGACCGGCATGCGTAAATACGGTTTCGATGATGCCCGTCCGGTGCTGGAACGCTCGAGTGCCCGTGAAACCGCTTCCCGTGTGGCACTTGGCGAAGTCGCCCGTCAATTCCTTGAGCAGGCATTTGGCATTCGCACGGTGTCTCATGTAGTGGCACTCGGAGGAGTCAGCACGAACCCCGATCTGCCATTGCCTACTCCTGATGATGTGGATGCTTTGGATGCCTCTCCGGTGCGCACTCTCGACAAAGAAGGCGAACAGCGCATCATCGAGCGTATCGACGAAGCCAAGAAGGCCGCGGATACCCTTGGCGGTGTAGTGGAGGTGCTCGCATACGGTGTGCCTGCAGGTATCGGCACCTATGTGGAATCCGATCGTCGTCTTGACGCGGCTCTGGCAAGTGCCATTATGGGCATTCAGGCGTTCAAGGGAGTGGAAATCGGTGATGGTTTCCTTGAGGCTGCTCGCCCCGGTTCTCAGGCCCATGATGAAATCGTGGTAAATGCGGATGGTCGCATTGATCGACTCTCAAACCGTGCCGGCGGCATCGAAGGCGGCATGTCCAACGGACAGGTGATTCGCGTGCGTGGTGCCATGAAGCCAATTCCTTCCATTCCGAAGGCTCTGCGCACTGTGGATGTGTTGACCGGGGAAGCAGCGAAGGCCATCAACCAGCGTTCCGACAGCACTGCAGTGCCAGCTGCAGCCGTGGTGGCTGAAGCTATGGTGCGTCTTACCCTTGCCCAATATGCATTAGACAAGTTCGGCGGAGACAGTGTTGAGGAAACGCATCGCAACCTTGAAGCGTATCTTGCTTCTTGGCCTGAGCACATGCGCTGATAACCGGGATTTGATGATATGGCAGCACGCCCTTACGCAGTAATTCTTGGCATGATGGGTGCCGGCAAAACACGCGTTGGCAAGGAAGTCGCACATATGCTGCACCTTCCTTTTGCCGACGCGGACGCGGAGATCGAACACGAAGTCGGTATGAAGATTCCCGCGTACTTCGAACAGTACGGTGAACCGGCGTTCCGCGAAGTCGAAGCCGATGTCATCGCCGACTTCCTCGAGGACTTTGAAGGCATTTTCTCCCTTGGCGGAGGAGCGCCGATGACTCCTTCCACCCAGCGCGAATTAGCCACATACATTGGCCATGGCGGCAAAGTGGTGTATCTGGACGCCGACCCGCAAGAGGCCATGGAGCGCGCAAACCGAGGCGGTGGCAGACCTATGCTCAATGGAGATGCCAACGCCCGATGGAAAAAACTCTATAAACAGCGTGACCCCGTGTTCCACGAGGTGTCCAATGTCCACGTTCATACTCGCGGCCTGACCCCACAAGGCGCCGCTAAGAAAGTGATAGATATGGTTTCTCAACGAATCGTCCATGTGGATGGTACGGCCATCGAACCCTACGACGTGGCCATCGGTGAGGGCGCGATGAATCGTCTGGTGGATGTGCTTGGCCCCCAGCCGAAGAAGATCGCGCTGATTCATACCCAGCCGGTGCAACGTCATTCCGATCGCGCACGCGCTCTGTTGCGTCAAGGCGGTTATGAGGTTTCTGACATCGTGATTCCGGATGCCGAACCTGGCAAGACCATCACCGTCGCCAACGGCATATGGGAACGCCTCGGGACCGAAGGGTTCACCCGTTCTGACGCGGTAGTGGGCCTCGGCGGTGGCGCGGCCACCGATTTGGCTGGCTTCGTTGCGGCGACGTGGATGCGTGGCATCCGTTACGTCAACTGCCCGACCTCGTTGTTGGCTATGGTTGATGCTTCGACCGGAGGCAAAACCGGCATCAATACGCCACAGGGCAAGAACCTGGTCGGATCGTTCTATACGCCGGCCGGTGTATTGGCCGATATGACCACGTTGGCTTCGTTGCCCAACGACATTTTCATCGAAGGCCTCGGAGAAGTGGCCAAGTCCGGCTTCATCCGGGATTCTGAGATTCTGCATATTCTCGAAGAACATGCAGGCGAGCTGAGGAACTTCAATGGTCAGGCATTCCTGGGATCTCCTCTTGAAGATGTGGTGGCCGAGCTTATCGAGCGTACGGTGAGAGTCAAGGCTTACCACGTCTCCTCCGACCTGAAGGAAAAGGGACTTCGCGAATTCCTGAACTACGGTCATACACTGGGCCATGCCATCGAGAAGCTGGAGCACTTCCGTTGGCGTCATGGCAATGCAGTTGCGGTAGGCATGGTGTATGCAGCCGAGTTAGCCAATATCATGGGTCTGATTGACCGCGATCTGGTGGATTATCATCGTTCGCTGCTTTCCTCGCTGGGGCTGCCGACATCATGGAATGGTGGATCGTTCGAAGATGTGCTCGCACTGATGCATCGCGACAAGAAGGCACGGGGCAATGAACTGCGGTTCGTGGTGCTTGACTCCATCGGCCACGTCGTTCACCTCGACAATCCATCCGTCGACGATGTGGAAGAAGCCTTCCGCCGTATCCAGCACTAAGGAGCAAACATGACCAAAATCATCGTTGTCAATGGTCCGAATCTCGGTCGTCTTGGCGTGCGCCAGCCTGATGTATACGGTCGCCAGGATCTTCAAGAGCTTCGCCGCCTGTGCACTGAGTGGGGCAAGGAACTCGGTCTCGAAGTCGAGGTCCGTCAAACCGATGATGAAGCCGAGATGGTCCATTGGATGCATCAGGCCGCCGACGAGAAAACCCCGGTGGTCATGAACCCGGCCGCTTTCACTCATTACAGCTATGCGCTTGCCGATGCCGCACACATGGTGGGTGATGCCGGACTGCCACTGATGGAAGTGCACATTTCCAATCCATCCGCGCGCGATGAATTCCGCAAGCGCTCAGTGATCAGCCCAGTTGCCACCGGAACCATTACCGGCATGGGTTTCTATGGGTACAAACTCGCTATTGAGGCCATCGCCCATCTGATTGCCGACTGATTGTCGTGCAGACACAACTGAGGGAGGGAACACACGTTTGACGTCGCGTCATGCGCGGATGATAGAGTGAAATTCCATGGTTAGAAGAACACATGGCAATTCTCAAGAACACGTCACCAAGCATATTTTCGTCACCGGTGGTGTTGTTTCCTCCCTCGGTAAAGGTCTGACCGCTTCGTCCCTTGGACGTTTGTTGCGCAGCCGTGGCATTCATGTGCTCCAGCAGAAGCTGGATCCGTACATCAACGTGGATCCGGGTACTATGAACCCATTCCAGCATGGCGAAGTCTACGTGACCGAGGATGGTGCTGAGACCGATTTGGATATCGGCCACTACGAGCGCTTCCTTGATGTTTTCCTTTCCCAGAAGGCCAATGTTACGACCGGCCAGATTTACCAGGAGGTGCTGCGCAAGGAGCGAGCCGGCGAATACCTCGGCCAGTGCGTGCAGGTCATTCCGCACATCACCAATGAGATCAAGTCCCGTATGCGCGCCCAGGCATCCGATGATGTCGATGTGATCATCACCGAAATCGGCGGCACCGTGGGCGATATCGAATCCCAGCCATTCCTTGAGGCCGCACGTGAAGTGCGTCGCGATCTCGGCCCGGAGAACTGCATGTTCGTGCATGTCTCCCTGGTGCCTTACATCTCCGCCGCACATGAGCTCAAGACCAAGCCGACCCAGCATTCCGTGATGATGCTGCGTCAGCTCGGCATCTCCCCGGATGCGCTGGTGCTGCGTTCCGATCGTCCGCTGAACCAGGGCATCAAGGACAAGATCTCCCTGATGTGCGATGTGGATCCGGAAGGCGTGGTCAACTGCGTGGATGCCCCGAGCATCTACGATGTGCCGAAGATCCTGTTCGAAGAAGGCCTTGACGCCTACGTGGTGCGTGAGCTCGGTCTGCCGTTCCATGACGTCGATTGGGATGAATGGGCCGACCTGCTCGAGCGCGTGCACCACCCCAAGCACGAGGTCAACATCGCCATCGTCGGCAAGTACATCGACCTGCCGGACGCCTACCTGTCCGTCACCGAGGCCATCAAGGCCGGCGGTTTCGCCAATTGGGCCAAGGTCAACGTCAAGTGGGTTGCCGCCGATCGTTGCGAAACCACTGAAGGCGCTGCAGCCGCCCTTGACAACATCGACGGCATTGTGATTCCTGGCGGTTTCGGCATCCGCGGCATCGAAGGCAAGATCGGCGCGCTGAAGTTCGCCCGCGAGAACCGTCTGCCCGCCCTTGGTCTGTGCCTCGGCCTGCAGTCCATGGTCATCGAATACGCCCGCCACGTGCTCGGCATCGAAGACGCCAACTCCACCGAGTTCGAACCGGATTGCGCCAATCCGGTGATCGCCACGATGGAAGAGCAGAAGGACATCGTGGCCGGCAAGGGCGACATGGGCCACACCATGCGCCTCGGCTCCTACCCGGCAGAGCTGGAGGAAGGCTCTCTGGTCGCCGAACTCTACGGCACCACGCACGTCACCGAGCGTCACCGCCACCGTTACGAGGTCAACGTGGCCTACAAGGATCGCCTGCGCGAAGGCGGTCTGCGTATCTCCGGCCAGAGCCCGGACGGCGAGCTCACAGAGTTCGTTGAGCTTCCGCAGGACGTGCATCCGTTCTACGTGGCCACCCAGGCCCACCCGGAGTTCAAGTCCCGCCCGACCAAGCCGCACCCGCTGTTCGCCGGCCTGGTAAAGGCCGCCCTGGACCACCAGCAGGCACGTTGAACCAATAGGCGTGATGTAAATCACGTACGCTGAGTGCTTACTAAGGCCATGGATTCATGAGGAATTCATGGCCTTAGTGCATAATGAGACGCAAACGTACAGGCATTGTACGAACGGCAACAAAACATGTAAGAGTTCAAGATGACGGATAACTACGGTCAGATGATGGGTGCGCCTCAGCCCGGTGCTGCGAGGTCGGTAAGCGATGGGGAAACGACTGCTGTGTTCCCCCCGTTCGATGTCGCTCAACCAATCCAGGAGATTGACGATCATACATTACAAGTCAGGCATGGTAAGCGTCATGTGATTTGGCCATGGATTGTGCTTGGCGTGGTGGCTGTTTTTGCCGCGGGCCTTGGCGGAGGATTCTGGTTCTTCCAATCACACGCGTTGCCGGGTGTGACCCTGTGGGGCAACCCGGTGATGGGCCAGAGCCAGAGCCATATCGCCGAGCAGATTGACGATGCGGTGAGCAATGCCACTGTATCGGTCAAATACGAGGGCCGAACCGCCAAAGTTTCTCTTAAAGACCTTGGACTGAGCGTCGATTCCGATGCCATTGCCTCCGATGTGCTCAACGCCAAGCGGGGCGATGCATGGTGGCAGCAGTACGCATTCTGGGTGAAAAAGAATGTCACGGCTGCTCCTGCCAACACTGCCGCGGCGGATAATGCGACCCTCAATGCCAAACTGGGTGTGAACGAAGTCAAGCCCGTGGACGCCAAGGTACAGCTTAATGCTGATGGTAACGGTTTCGACGTTATTGCAGGCCAGCAAGGTGAGGGTCTTGATGCCAAGCCAGTGGCGCAGTCTGCACTTGCGTCGGTGAAGTCCTTAGGCAATGAGCCTGCAAAGGCCGTCACCGTTTCCCTGAAAAGCACGGAACCAGTGGTTACCGATACCATCGCCAATGAGGCGAAGACCACCCTTGATAACTTGGTGAAGACACCGGTGGAAATCAAGGTCAAGGACCATGCTATTGCTGCGATTGATGCATCGGCGCTAGCCTCCTCCATGCGTGTTGACGCTAATACCAACGGTAAGTTGTCTTCGCAGGAAACCCGCAATGGTTATGTGGTGTTTGATTCCGAAAAACTTCAGCAGTATTACGAGAACACCATCAAGAAGAATCTGCATACCGGTCGTGAAGACCGAGAAGTCGTTGTGAATAATGATGGTGACGAATTAAAGGTCATCAAAGAAGGACATGACGGCGTGACCGTTGCCGAGGGGGCCGATACTCATGTGGGTCAGGATGCCATTGAAGCCCTTGCTAAGGGCAATGGCTCTGTAACGGTTGAAGGTACCGTTGATCCGATGCAGACCAAAACCACTAAGCGGCATGTGGTGGTTGATTTGTCTGATGGCAAGGTATACGCCTATGAGAACGACCAGCTCATCAAGACGATGAATATGTCTGCGGGTGAAGGCAATGTTCGCGGAACCGGTCAATGCACTGGTGATTTGTGCACTCCCACCGGTGACTTTAAGATCTGGCTCAAGTACCAGTCGCAGGATATGAGCGGCAATCTGACGCTCTCTGATGGCTCGTCCTCGAAGTGGGATGTCAAGGATGTCGGCTTTGTGAACTACTTCTCCAAGTCCGGGTGCGCGATTCATCGTATCGTTTCCCCGATGTCTGATGCTGCAATCGGCGCTATGAATGCCAATACTTCCCATGGCTGCGTCGGCATCGGCTGGGATGTCGCTGAATGGTTCTACGGCTGGTGCCTTGATGGTACGTCCGTGCATGTGCAGGCATAAAGGAATGAATCATTGAGTATGGGGCCCATCTTCGGATGGGCCCCATTGCTTTGTGCCATACATCACGTAAGCGCATAGCCAATATTCAGTGTGGCTAGTAGTGTTTCGCCACAGGTTCTGTTAGGTTTACCTAGGACTAGTGAGTGATAAGGAAGGCAGGATGGTGAGCGAAAACACAGCACCAAACGCCGCCGCTGACGTGGAGATGAGCCAGTACGTGGCAGATCGTACCCGCGTCAACGAGGATAAAATCAAAAAGGACGATGAAATCATCAGCCAGTTCGGTGACTACAGCTACGGCTGGCATGATTCCGACGCCGCTGGTGAAGCAGCCAAGCGAGGTATTGACGAAAACGTCGTACGTGCGATCAGCGCGGACAAGGGCGAACCGCAGTGGATGCTTGACATGCGATTGCGCGGTTTCAAGGCATTCCTTGAAAAGCCTATGCCCAAGTGGGGCGTCGATCTTTCCGGATTCAACGCCGACGACTTCAAGTACTACGTCAAGCCGATCGACAAGCAGGCTAAGAGCTGGGATGAGCTGCCGGACGATATTCGCAATACCTATGATCGTCTGGGTATTCCGGAAGCCGAAAAGAAGCGTTTGGTCTCCGGCGTCGCCGCCCAGTACGAGTCCGAAGTGATTTACAATTCCATTCAGGAAGACCTGAAGAAGAAGGGCGTCATCTTCGTGGACACCGACACCGCAGTGCGCGAATACCCTGAGCTGGTCAAGAAGTATTTCGGCACGGTCGTACCTCCGGAAGACAACAAGTTCGGTGCATTGAACACTGCCGCATGGTCTGGCGGTTCCTTCGTCTACGTGCCGAAGGGCGTGCACGTCGATATCCCGCTGCAGGCTTACTTCCGTATCAACACCCCGGCAATGGGCCAGTTCGAACGCACGCTGATCATCGCCGACGAAGGCTCCTACGTGCATTACGTGGAAGGCTGCACCGCTCCAATTTGGTCTGAGGATTCCCTGCACGCCGCCATCGTGGAGATCATTGTCGAGAAGCATGCTCGTGTGCGCTACACCACCGTGCAGAACTGGTCGAACAATGTCTACAACCTCGTGACCCAGCGTGCCTACGTGCGCGAGGGCGGCACGATGGAATGGGTGGACGGCAACATCGGTTCCAAGGCCACGATGAAGTATCCAGCCTGCATTCTCGCCGAACCATATGCCAAGGCATCCACGATGTCCCTCGGCTTCGCCGGCAAGGGGCAGTATCAGGATACCGGTGCCAAGATGATTCATCTGGCCCCACACACCTCTTCCACGATTGTCGCGAAGTCCATTTCACGTGGTGGCGGCCGCTCCGCATACCGCGGTTTGGTCAAAATCGTCAAGGGCGCGGAAGGCTCCTCCAACTCCACCGTGTGCGATGCTCTACTGGTGGATGACTTCTCCCGTTCCGATACATATCCGCACGTTGACGTTCGCGAAGACGATGTGTCCATGGCACACGAAGCCACCGTCTCCAAGATTTCCGAAGACCAGCTCTTCTATCTGATGAGCCGCGGTCTTACCGAAGAAGAGGCCCAAGGCATGATCGTGCGCGGCTTCGTCGAACCGATCAGCCGTGAGCTGCCGATGGAATACGCGCTCGAACTCAACAGACTTGTGGAACTTCAGATGGAAGGATCGGTGGGCTGATACCAATGGCCGATACAACAAAACCCGTCAAGGAAATCAAGATTCCGGTCGCGGACCCCAATGATCCGTATGCCGTTCCGGCAGCCATGCCATCCTCGGTGGACCATGCCGTTCGCTCGTTCGATGCGAATGATTATCCGATGCCTGACCGCAAGCAGGATGATTGGCGTTACACTCCGATTGAACGTATCGATGAATTCTTCACTGTGTTCAAGCCGTCTGGCGAAACTCAGATTGAAGTGTCGATGATTGACGGTTCCCCCCTTGCCGAAGGCGTAAAGCTTTCTCAGGTCAAGCTCGGAGAAGGACTCTCTGGAACTGTCTCCAAGCCGAACGACCGTGTGTCCGCAGTGGAATGGAACTCTGGTGCAACGGCCACTGTTCTCGAGCTGAATGGTGAAATCGCCCAGCCGGTGCTCGTCAAAGTGCATGGAGCAGGTGCCGATCTCGATGCCTTCCATCTGGTGATCGCCGCTGCCGACCGTGCCCATGCAGACGTTGTCGTGGAACATGACGGTGATGCGCGACTTGCCGAAGGTGTGGAAATCACCACCGGCAAGGACTCCCACATCTCCACCACGTTCATCCAGGAATGGGCGAAAACCGCAAAGCATGTCGGCAACCACCGCATTCACGTCGGAGAAGGCGCATCCCTGCGCCACTCTGTCGTTACCCTGAGCGGCGACATCGTTCGCATTCGCATGGATCAGGACTTCGGCGGCGAGCAGGGTGATCTCAACATGCTCGGCATTTACTTCGTTGATCCTGGTGAACATATCGAACATCGCACGATGGTGGTGCACAATCACCCTGACTGCAAGTCACGCGTCGTCTACAAGGGTGCACTTGACGGCAAGGGCGCACACTCCACATGGGTGGGCAATGCGCTGATTCAGCCGACCGCTCCTGGTACCGACTCCTATGAGCTCAACCGTAACCTGGTACTGACTCCGGGAGCCATCGCCGATTCCGAGCCGAATTTGGAGATCGAAAACGGCAATATCATTGGCGCAGGCCACGCTTCCTCCGTGGGCCGATTCGATGATGAAGAGCTGTTCTACCTCGAATCACGCGGCATTCCCGAAGCTGAAGCCCGCAAGCTCGTGGTACGTGGCTTCTTCGGCGAACTCGTGGAGGAAATTGGCATTCCTGCCATTTCAGAACATCTGATGGACGTCATTGACCGCCGCCTGGCTCGTGGAGAAGACGCAGCCATGACGCAGGTCCTCGAAGACAAGTAACAACGAACGTTTTAGGAGCATTAATATGTCAACACTCGAAATCAAGGACCTGCACGTCCACGTGGAAACCAAGGAAGGCACCAAGGAGATCCTCAAAGGCGCCAGCCTGACCGTTCACTCCGGTGAAACCCACGCAATCATGGGCCCCAACGGTTCCGGTAAGTCCACTCTGGCATACACGCTGGCTGGTCATCCCAAGTATGTCGTCGATTCCGGCGAAGCCTTGCTGGACGGTCAGGACATCCTGAAGATGACTCCGGATGAGCGTGCCAAGGCGGGCCTGTTCCTTGCCATGCAGTACCCGGTGGAGGTTCCCGGCGTCTCCATGACCAACTTCCTCAGGACCGCCAAGACCGAAATCGATGGTGAGGCACCTGGCATCCGTCAGTGGGCCAAAGACCTTTCCGCAGCCATGAAGCGCCTCAAGATGGACCCGAAGTTCGCCACCCGTTCCGTGAACGAAGGCTTCTCCGGCGGCGAGAAGAAGCGCGCTGAGGTGCTCCAGCTCGAACTCCTGAAGCCGAAGTTCGCCATTCTCGACGAGACCGACTCCGGCCTCGATGTGGATGCTCTGCGTATCGTGTCCGAAGGCGTGAACCGTGCCAAGGAAGCCAACCAGTTCGGCATCCTCATGGTCACCCACTACACCCGCATCTTGAAGTACATCAAGCCGGATATCGTGCACGTGTTCGCGGACGGTCACTTCGTCAAGACCGGTGGTCCGGAGCTGGCTGACGAGCTCGAAGAGAACGGCTACGACGCCTACCTGCCCGAAGGCGCCGACTCCGAATCCGCTCTGGCTTAGCATTGCTTGAGGCCGTGCAGGGCTGGGATGTACTATTCCCGACACACTCAAGGCTGTTCGGCCAAGCCTACGGTCGGGAACAGCACATCCCAGCCCTGCACTCCTAGCCGTAGGAAAAACCTAAGGGGAAAATGATGGTTGATTTTAAGGCGATTCGGGATCAGTTCCCGATTCTGGACCAGGAGATTCACGGGCATCCGCTCGTATACCTCGACTCTGCGGCAACCTCGCAGAAGCCTGAATGCGTGATTGACGCTGAAGCGAACTTCTACCGCACGATCAACGCCGGTGTGCATCGCGGTGCGCATGAGTTGGCTGCACGGTCCACTTTGGCTTTTGAGGAAGCTCGTGCCAAGGTGGCCAAGCTGGTTGGCGCCAATGCCGAAGAAGGCCAGGAGGAGATCGTGGTCACCGGTGGTGCGACCGCCGGCCTGAATCTGCTGGCCACCGCATTCGGCAATGCTTCACTGGGCCGCGGGGGAGAGGCCGCCAAGCGTTTTGCCTTGAAGCCAGGTGATGAAATCGTCGTCTCGCGTGCTGAGCATCACTCGGTGCTGCTGCCATTCCAAGAGCTTGCCTACCGCACCGGTGCCACGTTCAAGTGGATCGATCTGACTGAAGATGGCCGTGTACGCACGGACAACCTCGACGAAGTCATCACTGAACGCACCAAGGTCGTGGCCGTAACCCATGTGGGTAACACCACCGGTGCCATCACCAACGTGGCTCCGATCATCAAGCGTGCCCATGAAGTGGGTGCTGTTTTCATTCTGGACGCATGCCAGTCCGTGCCACATTTGAAGGTCGATTTCCATACACTGGATGTTGACTTCGCCGCTTGGAGTGCACACAAGATGTATGGACCAACCGGCGTCGGCTTCCTCTATGGCAAGCGCGAAATGCTTGAAGCGCTGCCTCCGGCCAATTTCGGTGGTTCCATGGTTGAGCTTGCCTACATGGACCATGAAGCACAGTACATGGCTCCGCCCGCCCGCTTCGAAGCCGGTACCCAGCCGGTGGCACAGGTGGTGGCCGCTGGTGTCGCCGCCGAATGGATGATGCACATCGGACTCGAAAACATCGAGGCCCATGAGCGCACCATCACCAACGAATTGCTGAAGCTCGGCGATATCGATGGCATCAGGATCCTCGGTCCGCGCGAGAACAAGGACCGCATCGGAACCGTGGCCTTCGATGTGGCCGGCGTGCACCCACACGATGTCGGCCAATACATCGATGCACAAGGTATCGCCATTCGTGTTGGCCATCACTGTGCCCAGCCGGTGCATCGTCATTTCGGTCTGTATGCCTCCAATCGTGCTTCCAGTGGCGTCTACAATTCCGTGGACGATGCCAAGGCACTGGTTGAGGCCGCCGAGGGCATCCGCAAGTTCTTCGAAGTGGAGTAGCAGAAAAGATTATGAGTGATTTTGGTATGACCGGAGATGAACTCGAGCAGATGTACCAGGAGGTCATCCTCGAGGCATCCAAGCACCCGCACGGTAAGGAATCCTTTGCTCCGGATGCTGCTTCAGAAGCTTCTGGAGCAGCTGCTGGCAATACCACGGTTCAGGCGGTGCATGAGTACTGCACTCCGGGCGAATCCCATCAGTTCAACCCCACCTGCGGTGACGAGGCCACCGTTCATGTCGAGGTTTCCGATGATGAGCCTCACACCATTAAGCGTTTGGTATGGGACGGCCATGGTTGTTCCATCTCACAGGCCAGCTTGTCCGTGATGGTTGATCTTGTGGACGGCAAAAGCGTTGACGAAGCCATGCAACTGGAGCAGGTGTTCCACAAGCTCATGGAATCGCGTGGCGCGGGCCTGAATGATGAGGCTCTGGAAGACGAGCTGGGCGATGCTGTAGTGTTCCAAGGTGTGTCGAAATACCCTATGCGTATCAAATGCGCTCTGCTAGGCTGGGAAGGGCTGAAGGACTCCATCGCCAAAGCCCTCGCCGCAAAGAACTGAGGTAATTATGACGGACAATAATCTGGTTCCTGAGCCGCAGCCGTCCATCTTTGACGCTGTCAACGATGTGCTGAAGGATGAGGAGGCTTCCCGCCGCGTGATGATGAATCCCGCATTGGCCAAGGGTTTCCCGAATGGCCATCCGGTTGCGCCTGCAGAGCATAATGACGATACATGTGCTTGCGGCAACCATCATGGTCAGTGTGGTTGCTCCGATGACGAACAGTCCGATGGCAGCGATATCCCTCTGAAGGCCGTGGACGATATTGGCCGTGCCACCGCGGAAGATGTACGCGAGGCATTGCATCAGGTGATCGACCCTGAGTTGGGCATCGATGTGATTGATCTTGGTCTGGTGTATGGCATCGAGATCGACGAACTCGGCCGTGCCATCATCACCATGACGCTTACCACGCCAGCCTGCCCGCTGACCGACCTGATTGAGGACGAATGCGCCTCCACGCTTGCCGGTTTGGTGGAGGAGTTCCGCATCGATTGGACATGGGACCCTCGTTGGACGATGGATCGCATTACGCCGGAAGGCCGCGATCAGCTCGCCGCGCTTGGCTTCAACTTCGAAAACATGCCGACGTACTGATTTGATTGATTGCATTGCATGAGGCTCCTTCTCCAAGAGAGGGAGCCTCACTGGTAATGGACTACGATTTGCGATAAGGCAATAAGCGATAATAGAAAACCCCGCAACCGGATAGCTGCGGGGTTTATCGTACCGTCAATCAGTCATCGACGATGGTGTTCTTCGGCACTACGGTGATGCCGTCCGGCGTGACCGTGAAGCCACGAGCCAGATCGTGCTCGGTGTCGATGCCGACCGTGGAATTCTCGGTAAGCACCACGTTCTTATCAAGAATGGCCTTGTACACGCGTGCACGACGGTTGATGACCACGCCGTCGAAGAGCACGGAATCGACAATCTGAGCCCAGGAGTGGATGCGGACGTTGGGGGAGAGCACGGAGTGGTGCACCTCGCCGCCGGAGACGATCACGCCGGGGGAGACGATGGAATCCGTGGCATGGCCCAGACGGTCACGGCCTGCGTGCACGAACTTTGCCGGCGGAAGGTTGCCGGACATCGTGTAAATAGGCCAATCCTGGTTGTACAGATTGAACTCCGGCACATAGGCAATCAAATCCATGTGTGCATCGTAGAACTGCTTGATGGTACCAACGTCACGCCAGTATGCGTGATCGGTGGCGGTGGAACCCGGAATCTCGTTGGAATTGAAGTCGTAGACGCCGGCTTCGTTGCGGGAAGCGAAGTACGGGGCGATGTCACCGCCCATATCGTGCTTGGTATCGGCGGCCTTCTCATCAAGAGCCAGAGCCTCGAACAGAGCCTTGGTGTTGGCTACATAGTTGCCCATGGAGGCCAAGATCTGGTTCGGGTTGTCCGGCAGACCGGTAGTGGTGGTCGGCTTCTCCTGGAAGTTCTTGATCATGTTCGGGTGTTCTGGATCGACGCCGATAACACCGAACTGGTTTGACTGCTCGATGGGCTGGCGGATGCCGGCGACGGTGAACTCAGCGCCGGATTCGATGTGCTGCTGCACCATCTGCTCGAAGTCCATGCGGTAGACGTGATCGGCGCCCACAATTACCACGATATCGGGCTGCACATCCTCAATGATGTTGATGGTCTGGTAGATGGCGTCGGCGGAACCGAGGTACCAGTGCTTGCCGAGACGCTGCTGAGCCGGCACAGGGGAGACGTAGGAACCCAGAAGCGGGGAGAAACGCCAGACCTGGGAAATATGACGGTCAAGGGAATGCGACTTGTACTGGGTGAGTACAACCACCTGACGGTAACCGGAGTTGACCAGATTGCTCAACGGAAAATCGATCAAGCGGTATACGCCGCCGAATGGAACGGCGGGCTTTGCACGATCTCGGGTTAACGGCATCAGGCGGGTCCCCTCGCCGCCTGCAAGCACAATTGACAGAATCTTAGGATTCTTGGCCATCGCTATTATCCTCTCTTGTCTAAGCGTCTTTCGACACCGTACTGCTTGGCCAAACGCTTCGTTGCATTTGGTTTACATAGTTAATAATTGCAGAAAAAAACGAACACGCAAGGTTATCGCTTCCGCGTGCCGTGAACTTGTGATGAATAGTTGTGCGAAATTGTCCGGTACAAACGGGTTTTGCCTGTGAATCGGCGTATACGGCGGCCTACAGACAAAGCTCAATGGCGTGTCGCATAGAATGCGACGGCGCTGGAGGCGGCCACGTTCAGGCTGTCTACTCCATGGCTCATCGGAATCTTCACCGTAAGATCTGCACGTGCGATGGTGTGATGGGACAGGCCGTCACCTTCGGTGCCGAAGATGAGGGCGAGCTTGGCGATGTGCAGCGGATCGGTTTCGGACGTATTGAGACGGCGAGTAAGTTCCTCCAATGATATTGAACGATCTTCGAGGGCCATGGCGACAGTGGTGAATCCCAGGGACTTCAATTCGTCAATGCCCTTAAATGGCCAATAATGCTTATCCTCGGTGCCGTCTTCATTGAATCCGGTGATACGCGTCCACGGAACCTGAAACACCGTGCCCATTGACACACGTGCGGCTCGGCGATACAGCGGGTCCCCGCAAGAGGGGGTGACCAATACGGCATCGACGTCGAGCGCTGCGGCCGAACGCATCAGTGCGCCGACATTGGTGTGATCGACGATGTTCTCCATAACAGCTACGCGCGTGGCGTTCGCGCACACCTCGGCCACGGAAGGCAGCGGCCAGCGCCGCATAGCGCATAATGCGCCGCGATGCAGACGATAGCCGGTCAAACGCTTCAGCTGTTCCGCGGAGGCCACATAGACGGGAATCTCATTGCCCCAATGCGCGTCGATGAAAGCAAAGGTATCGTTCATACCTTCCAACCACTGCTCCTCGACCAGCAGAGACAACGGCTCACGCCCGGCAGCCAGCGCACGGTCGATGACCTTCGGGGATTCGGCGATGAACATCCCTTTTGCCGGCTCGAGTCGGTTGCGCAACTGCATTTCAGTCAGGCTGACATAGGCTTCGACGCGAGGATCATCGACGGTTTGGAGCATAACGAACTGCATGATGCCCTTTCATGACTGCTACTGCGAATGCGACTTGCTGTGAACGGAATCAGTATTACGGCAGATACTGAAAAACCCCTTGCAGTGCAAGGGGTTTGTTCTGTGCCCGAGACGGGACTTGAACCCGTACGCCTGTATAAAATAGGCACTAGCACCTCAAGCTAGCGCGTCTACCATTCCGCCACCCGGGCAGGTGTCGTTTGGACAACGAGTAAGTACTTTAGCATGAAATTACGCGGATGCAATTTGAGCGTGTCTTTCGGCGTGTCGCGTGTAGCCTAGAAGTCATGACTGATGCGTTATTCCTATTCGACCCGACCGTTGACGACGTACCGGTGAACAGTGATGAGCTGCATGCCGGCTGGAAGCTGACATTGCCTGCGCACATCAAGCGCCACGCCGTTCAGGCCATGCGTTTGAAGAGCGGTGATGGTTTGCAGCTTTCGGATGGCAATGGTCTTCGCATCCATGCGGTGATGTCTGATCCCGAAGCCGGACTTGCCGAGGTCGATGAGGTATGGAGGGAACCTGAACCGGTGACGAGGCTTGCGCTGATTCAGGCGTTGGCGAAAACAGGCCATGATGAGCAGGCGATTGATATGGCCACTCAGATTGGCGTCGATCAGGTGATACCGTGGCAGGCCGACCGTTCAATCGCCAAGTGGAAAGCGGGCCGTACCGATAAGAAATGGTCGGCGGTGCTTACTGCGGCTACGGAACAGTCCCGTCGTGCGTTCAAACCTCAGCTGGAGGAATGCGTTTCCAGCAAGCAAGTGGTGGCAATCTGTCGTAGGGCCTGCGTGCATGGCGATTTGGTTGTGGTGCTCCATCAGGATGCCACCGATACGTGGAATGGTGTGGAAGCCAAGGTTACGCAACTGATGGAACGCAGTCTCGCGGATGGTAAGCCGCGCACGGTGAATGTGGTGGTAGGGCCCGAAGGCGGCATCAGCGAACAGGAAGTGGAAGAATTCACTCAAGCTGGAGCAATCAGCTGCGTGCTGGGCAGCAATATTCTGCGTGCCGCCACAGCCGGTCCGGTTGCGTTGTCGTTGCTGTCCCGAGCATTGGGCCGTTACGAATAACGGGACATGGCCCCGCGCTAAGCTGATGCCTAGCACAACAACCGAAGAAAGACGAGGAATACGATGAGCGAATCCAGCGAGTGCTTGTTCTGCAAAATCATCGCCGGTGAGATTCCCAGCACCAAGGTTTACGAAGACGACACCACATACGCCTTCAAGGACATTAATCCGAAAGCCAAGGTGCATGTGCTGATAGTGCCGAAGAAGCATTACGCCAACGCCGCTGAGCTCGCCGCCGCTGATCCCGAGGAGCTGGCCCACATCGTTTCCATCGCCCAGCACATCGCCGATGAATCTTTCCACGGCGCATACCGTTTGGTGTTCAACACCGGTTTGGATGCTGGCCAGACGGTCTTCCATGTGCATGCGCATGTGCTCACCGGTGAAAAGCTCGACGAATAGGATTCGCTTTTCGTGGCAACAACTACACGTACCATTACCGTCCCCTCCCAACTGGACCCGGTGGCCGTGTTCGGACCGGTCGATGAGGTCATTCGTGAGGTGGAGCGTGCGTTCCCGGAACTGACCATTATCGTGCGCGGCAATCGCGTGGCGATCGTATCAAGGTCCAAGCAGACCGAAGCCCAGGCGGCGCAGGCCGAGGATCTGATTCATACGATTATCCAGGCGGCATACACCGCGCCTATGGATGCCGACACCGTGCGTCGTATGCTTGATCAAAATGTGCTGAAGAACCATGTGCGGCTCGAACATCCCGGTCATGGTCCAGCGCATGACAAACTGGTGCAATCCACCGCGCTCGAACGTACCCATGCTCGTACGAACGGTGCACATGAGTCGCTGTACCGTAAACCAACGGTCCCCGGCGTGATCACATTCGCGGCCGGTGTCCCCGTGCGAGCCAAGACTGCTGGCCAGATAGCGTATGTGAGCGCGATTGAATCGCACACCATCACCTTTGGCATTGGCCCGGCAGGTACCGGTAAGACATATCTTGCGGTGGCCAAGGCCGTACGCGCGTTCCAAGACAAGCAGATTCGTCGCATTATCCTGACGCGTCCTGCCGTGGAAGCCGGCGAGAATCTTGGATTCCTCCCAGGAACATTAAACGACAAAGTCGATCCGTATCTTCGCCCGCTTTATGACGCGTTGGGCGACATGCTGGGAGCCGATCAGCTGAAGCGCCTGATGGATGACAACACCATTGAGGTGGCACCGCTGGCCTATATGCGTGGCCGCACGCTGAATGACGCATTCGTCATTCTCGACGAAGCGCAGAACACTACGGAACAGCAGATGAAAATGTTCCTCACCCGTCTGGGATTCAACACCAGAATGGTGATTACCGGCGATATCACGCAGGTCGATCTCGCTGTGCCACGTTCAGGACTGGCCACAATCGAACGCATCCTTGAAGGTATCGATGACATCGCCTTCGTGCATCTCAACACCGAAGATGTGGTTCGCCACCAGTTGGTGGGCAAGATTGTCGCTGCATATGACCGTCATGCCGCCATAGCCGGCGACCACCGAGCGATGGGACGGGAGCAGCATCACGGCAAGCGAGTGAACAAGACGGAAACCCCAAGCGAGGAAATTGATGAGCGTTGATGTAACCAACGAAACACCATGGAATATCGATCCCAAAGTGTTCTCCGATCTGGGCATATGGGTTCTTGACCAGATGAGGGTGAGCACACAGTCCGATCTGACCATCATGTTCGTCGATCCGGATCCCATTGCCGAGCTGCACATGCGTTGGATGAATCTTGAAGGTCCTACCGATGTGATGAGCTTCCCGATGGATGAATTGCGCCCGGGAGATGGAAAAACCGTGATGGAAGGCGTTCTGGGCGATATCGTGATCTGCCCCTGGGTCGCGGCGCAGCAGGCTGCGGCGGCCGGGCACAGCACGATGCAGGAGATGCTGCTGCTCACCATCCATGGCATTCTTCATCTGCTCGGTTACGATCATGTGACGCCTGATCAGGAGCGTCAGATGTTCGGTTTGCAACGCCAGCTTCTGCTTACATTCTTTGCCTTGCGTCAGGACGCCAACGTCCAAGCCACGTTGCCTGCCGGCACCCCGGACGCCCTTGCGCTGTATGATGCCTCTCACGGTACTGGCCGTGATTTGAACGCCAAGCAATAAGACCCTTAAGGATGGCACTTACCAACATGGAGTATCTCAGTACCACGGTCATTTCCCTTACCGTCATCCTCGTTCTGGTCGCAGGCATATTTGTGTGGCTTTCGCTGACCATGGCTGCTGCCGAAGGTGCAGTGGCACGTGTGACCCGAGCCAGCCTCAACAACCTCATTCTGGAAGTGCAAACCGACTCCGAGGCGAGCCAGTTCCTGAAGATGAAGAAGATCGACAAGATCCATAGGGTGCAGCGTCTGATCGCCAATCGCTATGCCACAGCTGGCAGTTGTGCCTTCTTCCGTATCACCTGCAATGTGCTGGACGGCGTACTGGTATGCTCCATCACCTCGCTGTGGGGAGCGCCGCTATGGGCAAGCCTGCTCACTGGATTCTTGTTCGCCATTATCGTGGCAGTGGTCTCCGTGCTAGTGCGTCCTCGAACCGCGGGCATGGCCAAGCCGGTCGATATCATGCTCGCCCACTCACGTATCGTCTCACTGGGGTGCAAACTCACACCATTCGCTCGCATCGGTTCGGAAAAGAACGGCAAGGCGCAGGGGCGTAAGTCCAAGGATTCCGATCTTTCCGATGACGAGGAACTGGAGAAAATCCAGCTCGAGCAGGGGAAGGCCGCCATCGATCGACTGGTGGAATCCAATGATTTCGATCCTGAAGTATCGGAGATGCTGCGCAATGTGCTTACTCTTTCCGATACGCTGACCCGTGAAATCATGGTGCCGCGCACCGACATGATTTGCATGGAGCGAGATACTACGCTTGCCTCGGCATTGAAACTGTTCTCCCGTTCCGGTTTCTCTCGAGTACCGGTCATCGGCGAGGATGTGGATGATTTGATTGGCGTTGCGTATCTGAAGGATGCCGTTCGCGCCACAGCATTTAATCCAGCGGCATTGAATCGCGAGGTGGAATCCATCGTTCGCCAGCCATTGCTGGTACCGGAATCCAAGCCGGTGGATGATCTGTTCCATGAGATGCAGCGTTCTCGCCAGCATGTGGCTGTTGTGGTGGACGAATACGGTGGCATCGCAGGCATGGTGACCATTGAGGATACGCTTGAGCAGATTGTGGGCGAGCTTGAAGACGAGCACGATCGCACTCAACGTAGTGAGCCGGAGAAGATCGGCGACAACAAGTGGAAGATGCCGGCGCGTACGCCTATTGCCGATCTCGAGGAGATCTTTGAGATCGATATCGATGAGGATGATGTCGATACGGTATACGGTTTGTTGACCAAGCTGCTGGGTCGCGTGCCAATCGTCGGTGCCTCCGCAGTGACCCGTGGATTGCGTCTGACCGCAGTCGATTCCGCAGGACGTCGTAAGAAGGTTTCCACGATTGTGGTGGAGCCGGCGCACGTCGAGGGCGGCGAGGAAGATAGCAAGACCAGCGAGGAAGACGGCGAGGCATCCGCCGACGACGATAAGACCGCCAACAAGGAGTGAGATGAGCGATCAGAACAATACAGTGAACGCCGGCAATGAATCCGCATCCGAGGCATCGCAGGAGAATGTGCCATACCGTTCCGGATTCGTGGCTGTGGTAGGCCGCCCGAACGTAGGCAAGTCCACGCTGATTAATGCGTTGATCGGCAAGCAGATCGCTATTGCATCGTCTCGCCCGGAAACCACGCGTAAGGCGATTCGTGGCATTCTCACCACCAATCATGCGCAGTTGGTGCTGGTGGACACTCCCGGTATTCACCGTCCGCGCACGTTGCTCGGCCAGCGCCTGAACGATGTAGTGGAAGAATCCTTGTCTGACGTGGACGAGGTCGCTTTCCTGCTGCCTGCCGACCAGGAGATCGGCCCCGGCGACAAGCGTATTCTTTCCCGCTTGCGCTCTGATTTCGCGACAAAACGCGACGATGGCACGTTTGCCTGGAAGGTTCCGCTGATTGCCGTTGTGACCAAGATCGATGAGCTGAACCGCAGCGAATTGATCAACAAGCTGATGGAGATCAACGAGTTCGCCGATTTTGCGGACATTGTGCCGGTGAGCGCGTTGGAACACGACAATCTGGCCGAAGTCAAAAACGTGCTGATTGAGCATATGCCGGAAGGCCCGCAGATGTATCCTGACGATCAGATTAGCGAGGAGCGTCCGGAGGAGACCATCGCCGAGCTGATTCGCGGCACCTTCCTGGAAGCATTGGACGATGAGCTGCCGCACTCCTTGGCTGTAGTGGTCGATTCCATCGATTATCCGGAAGACAATGAAACCGGCGTCGGTTATGACGGCAAAGCACAAGTGCACGTGTCCATCTACGTGGAGCGTGACTCCCAGAAGCCGATCATCATCGGCAAGGGCGCTTCGAATCTGACATATGTCAAGAAGAAGCTGCGCACGCCGGTCAACCGCATCGTCGGCCAGAAGGCCAAACTTGACCTCCACGTCAAGGTGGCCAAGGGCTGGCAGTCCGATCCTAAGCAGTTGGAGAAGCTCGGCTTCTAGCCAGCTGCTTAGGATCGCCTCGCAGCTCGCTATCGCGTCTGCGAAAATGGTTTCTGGCTCCCCTCTGCGAGGGGAGCTTTTGCATATATGCTGCAGTGGACGGCGAATATGCAAGAAGGCTTCCTCGTGGGGAGGAAGCCTTCGTAAGTTGGTGCAATACTTGTTACTTCTTGCGGGCCACGTACATCTGAGTGTTGAGGAGGGTGGTGTAGCGCTTGATCACCTTCGGACGAATCACCTTCATGGAGGCAGTCATCAGACCGTTCTCCTGAGTGAATTCCTCCGGCAGAATGATGAACTTACGCACCGACTCGGCGCGGGATACACCCTCATTGGCCTGATCGACCCACTTCTGCACTTCGGCACGAACCGCAGCGTTCTGTGCAGCGTCCTCCATGGACATGTTCTCGTCCAGACCCTTGGAAGCCAGCCATGGGCGCAGGGAATCCTCATCCAAGGTAACCAGCGCGGAGATGAACGGGCGCTTATCGCCGAGCACCAACGCCTGGGAAACGATCTCGCAGCGCTGGATGACCTCTTCGATCGGTCCGGGGGAGACATTCTTGCCGCCTGCGGTGATGATTAAATCTTTCTTACGGCCGGTGATGTAGAGGAAGCCATCATTGTCAATACGGCCAAGATCGCCAGTGGCATACCAGCCGTCTTCGGTGAAGGACAGTTCAGTGGCCTCATCGTTCTTGTGATAACGCGGGAACACGGCACGGCCCTTCACCTGAATCTCGCCATCTTCGGCAATGCGCAGCGAGAATCCGGGGAATGCGATGCCCACGGAACCGGCATGGAATGGGGTTCCCAGCGGGTTGAACGCGCAAGGAGCGGTGGTCTCGGTCAAACCATAGCCCTCATAGACCGGCACGCCTGCACCACGGAAGAAGGCAAGCAGATCCGGATCCAACGGAGCGCCGCCAGCCACAATCCACTTGGCGCGGCCACCCAGCACCTCACGCAGCGAGGAGTACACCACCGGGTCGAATGCCGCACGCTTGGTGCGGGTCAATGCGCCGGCCTTGCCGTTGGCGGAGATTTCCTTCATATAGTTCTGTGCCGCCACCACGGCAGATGCGAACACCACGCCCTTCGGGCCATGACCAGCCTTCTGAGATGCGGCGTTGTACACCTTCTCCAACACACGAGGCACCACGATCATGATGGACGGCTTGGCCACCTGCAAATCGGAGATCAGCGTCTTGATACCTTGCGCGATATAGATATGAATATTGGAAGCCACCACAATGTAGTTGATGGCACGAGCAAAGGAGTGAGCCTGAGGCAGGAACAGCAGAATCGTGTTCTTCTTATCATGCAGCAGATCAGGCATGTAATTCGGCAGATTCAGAGCGGTCTGGCAGTAATGCTCATGCGTCATCTCCACGCCCTTTGGCGCAGCGGTGGAACCGGAAGTGTACACAATCGAGCACAGGTCGGTCTTCTTGATGGAGTCGATGCGTTCGTCCAGCTCGGCATCGGAGACTCCGGCGCCGTACGCCTTGATTTCATCCAGACCACCGTTGTCGATGCACACGATGTGCTCGAGCGACGGACATTCCTCGACGGCGCCATCAGCCTTGTCGCGCATGTCCGTGGTCTGCACAATGAGCAGACGTGCATCGGAATTGTTCACGATATTGCGAATCTGCTCGGCGGAGTCGGTGTCATAGATGGTGGCCAGCACGCCACCGCAAGCCATGACCGCGGCGTCGGTCAAATCCCATTCATACGAGGTGCGGCACATGAAGGCCACGCCGTCGCCCTTCTTCAAGCCGTAGTGCAGCAGGCCCTTGGCCACGGCACGCACTTCGGCGAGGAATTCGTTGGCGGTCACGGTCACCCAATCATTACCGGACTTGTAGGTGTACAGCGGCTCATCGCCCATACGCTCGGCACGATCGGCGTACAGGTCGTAGATGGACGTACCTTCGTCAAGCTCGGGATTGCCTTCGGTCGTGGTGGTCAACAGGCCGGTTGCCGGGTCGATTTCGGTGGTAGTCAGATGGCCGTCATCCCAATCGTCGGTGTGGGGCAGTTCGATATTCGACTCGACCGGCACATCGGAGTTGGAGAGATAATCCGGTTCGTCCGGAGTGTCGTCATGAACTGGATGAACGAAGTCGGATCCAAGCCTCAGTGCCTTGCGGGTGAGGTTGATGGTGTGCTGCGTGAAGGAATTGATAACCGACAATTCTTGCTCCTGCTATACATTTCAATGCCGTTGGGGCATGGCAAGGCCACGCCAAACGCTTCTCAAAGTTCAAATTGTAATCGCGCAAGACGAACTCGTCACCTTACGCAACCGTAGGAAAAGCCTATGCAACCGTAAGAAATAAGCGTCTTTCTTCGCGATTTGCGGTTACACTTACGAGTTGGATAACCATTTCCATTCAAAGTAGAACAGAAAGGGCTCTCATGGCTGAAACCCAAGAAGCCACCGTGGTCTTCGGAGTTTTGAATGAAACATCCGAAACGGAATCCCGCGTTGCGTTGACGCCGGATATCGTCACCCGGTTGAAGAGGGGCGGTGTTGCCTCGATTATTGAATCCGGTGCCGGCATGGCCGCCGAATACACCGATGAGGATTATGAAAAAGCCGGTGCGAAAGTCACCGACCGTGCTGCAGTGCTCGCCGAAGCTGATGCGCTCGGCTTTGTGGATAGGCCGTCTGCTGAGATCGTGGCCTCGTTGAAGCCGGGGCAGTGGGTTATCGGTATGCTCGGCTCCTTTACGGATGCCGATTACATTGCTGCTCTCGAGAAGGCGGGATTGGTTGGTATCGGTATCGAGAAGCTGCCGCGTAAGCTCTCCAGTGCACAGTCAATGGATGAGATGACTTCTCAGAATTCGGTTATGGGCTATAAGGCGGCCATCACCGCAGCCGATGCCTATGGTTCGTTCCTGCCGATGATGACCACCGCTGCCGGCACCATTCGTCCGGCCAAGGCCTTGGTGCTGGGCGCCGGTATCGCCGGTCTGCAGGCCATCGGCACGTTGCGTCGATTGGGCGCCGTGGTGACCGCCTATGATGTGCGTCCGGCCTCGCAGGGCGAAGTCGAGTCACTTGGTGCCAAGTTCCTCGATTTGGGCCTTGATTTTTCCAAGGGCCAGGGTGAAGGTGGTTACGCCCGTGCGTTGACCGCCGAGGAACAGGCCCAGCAGCAGGCGGCGGTCGATGAGAAGGCCGCGGGCTTCGATATCATCATCACCACAGCCAAGGTCCCCGGCCGCAAACCGCCGGTATTGCTGACCGCGGCCGGTGTCAACGGCTTGCATCGTGGCGCTGTAATCGTTGACTGTGCTGCTTCCGAACTGGGCGGCAATGTTGAAGGTTCCGCAGTAGGGGAGCAGGTCACTGAGGGCGGCGTCAAGCTGATCGGTGCTCCGTATCTGGCTTCCGGTGTGGCTACCACCGCCTCGAATCTGCTGGCGCGCAACGTCGCCGATATTCTGGTCCACTTCATCCGCGACGGCAAACTCAGCCAGGACCTGAGTGAAGAGCTGGATGACGCTCTGGTGGTCGCAGGTCGTGCCGAAGAGCCGGCCGTGAAGTCCGAGTGAGACAAGGAAGAAGGAAATATCATGCCTACACTCGTTGTATCCATTACGTTGTTTGTGCTCGCATTGCTCATCGGCATTGAGGTCATCGGCAAGGTGCCGGCAACCTTGCATACGCCGCTGATGTCCGGCGCCAACTCCATCCACGGCATCGTCATCGTCGGTGTGGTGATTGTGGCCGCCGAGGCCAATAGTCCGTTAGCCTACGTGTTCATCTTCCTGGCCGCCGTGCTCGGCACGATGAACGTGGTCGGCGGTTATGTGGTCACTGACCGCATGCTGGAGATGTTCAAGTCCAACAAGAATGAAAAGAAGGGAGAGTCGAAGTAATGACCTCCGCATCCGTGGGAACCATCGACATCGTTGCATGGTTCGTGTATTTGTTCTCGGCCGTCATGTTCGTGGTCGGTCTGCATTTCATGAATTCCCCGAAAACCGCGCGTAAAGGCAATCAGATCTCCGCGTTCGGCATGATCGTTGCCGTACTCATGGCTTTTGTGGTGCTGTTCGCCAAGGGATTCGTGAACATCGTGGCCGTGGTGGTATTGGTCGTCGGCATTCTGATCGGTGCCGTGGCTGGTGTGGTCTCCGCCAAGAAGGTCAAGATGACCGATATGCCGCAGCTGGTCTCCGTCTTCAACACTGTGGGCGGCGGCGCAGCAGCTCTCGTGGCTTTGAACGACATTCTCACCAAGGAAGGCACCCCGGATATCGTGGTGCTCATCACCGCGGGCCTCGGCATCCTGATCGGCTCCGTGACCTTCACCGGTTCGCTGATCGCCGCCGGCAAACTGCAGGGCATCAAGTGGGTCAAGAAACTGGCTCTGCCAGGCAAGGGTGTGTGGAACATTCTGTTCGCCGTGCTGTCCATCGCCTCTCTGGTGATGCTGTGCGTGCAGCCTGAACAGCGACTGCTCTGGTCGATTCTCACCACCGTGTTTGCTCTGTGCTATGGCCTGGTCTTCGTCATTCCGATTGGTGGCGCGGATATGCCGGTCGTTATCTCCGTGCTCAACGCCTGCACCGGTACCGCAGTGGCCATGTCCGGTCTCGCCATTGACAATGTGGCCCTGATCGTGGCTGGCGCGTTGGTTGGTTCTGCTGGTGTGACCTTGTCCATTCTGATGGCCCAGGCCATGAACCGTCCGCTGCTTTCCGTCCTCGCCGGCGGTTTCGGCGGCGGGTCCGATGCTGCTTCAGCTGGTGATGGGCCGGAAGGCACGATGAAGGAAACCACGCCAGATGATCTGGCCGTTCAGCTCGTCTACGCTGAAAAGGTTATCTTCGTACCGGGCTTCGGCTTGGCTCAGGCTCAAGCCCAGCGTGAGCTGGCTGACCTTGGCGAGCTGCTCAAGGGGCACGGTGTGGAAGTCTCCTACGCCATTCACCCAGTGGCAGGCCGTATGCCGGGCCATATGAATGTGCTCCTTGCTGAGGCCAATGTGCCATATGAGGAGCTCGTTGATCTTGATGAAATCAACCCGCAGTTCCCGCAAGCCAATGTGGCGCTGGTCGTCGGTGCGAACGACGTGACCAACCCTGCCGCACGACGCCCCGGCACCCCGGTTTCCGGCATGCCGATTCTCGACGTTGACAAGGCCCAGAATGTGGTGGTCATGAAGCGTGGCCGCGGCATGGGTTACGCCGGCATCCAGAACGAGCTCTACTTCGAGGACAACACGCAGATGCTGTTCGGCGATGCGAAGAAGAGTTTGCAAGCCGTCATAGCCGCCGTCAAGGAATTGCTCGCGTAATGGAGTGTCAGCATCGTTGCTCCTCAGTCGCGGTACCCTGTGTACCGCTTCCTTCGGTGCGCCTAGAAGCCGCACGCATTACGCAAGCAATTGCATTGTTGGCCTGATGGAGTGTTACTGGCTCCCCTCGATGAGGGGAGCCATTTTTTGTCTTTATAGTTTGAAGGTGCGCTTCACGAAGTTGGTGACACGGCTCCAATAGAGCTTCGGATGAGTGCTGGCGCTCATGGCGTGGGTGGCTCCTGGAACCAGTAGGCGTTCGCGATCGATACTGGCACAGGCCGCGAAGTTGCGGTCTAGAAAAGCCGGATCCACGAACACATCGTCGCTGCCATGAATGAACATCATAGGAATCGTCGTATGACGAAGCGAGTCGATGCTCGATGCTTCTGTGAAATCGTATCCTGCCACATGCTTTGCAATCTTGCTCATAGCGGCCACCGTTGGTATTGCCATCCAACGCTTGGGAAGATGGTACATGCCTTTTGCGTTATAGAGGAATTGATCCCAAACCGAGGAGTAGCCGCAATCCTCAATGGCCGCTACCACATTGCGCGGCAAATCCGGTTCGCCTACCGCCATCATCACGGTTGCCGCACCCATAGAAATGCCATCCAGCAGTATGCGGGCTTCGGAGTCGCTCTCCACAATCAAATGAATCCAACGCATCAGATCACGGCGTTCCAACCAGCCCATGCCCACGAATCTACCTTCGCTGAGCTCATGGCAGCGCTGGGCAGGAACCAATACGGTGAATCCCATGCGAGCGAATCGATGTGCGTATTTTGCCATCTCGGCAGGAGTGCCAGTGTAGCCGTGCATGCAAATGGCATAAAGATGAGGTACAAGGGAGTTGCTGTCCGGATCGAATAGCCATCCGTGCAGTTTCAACCCATCCTCGCTGGCAGTGGTGACCGGTTGTTTAGTGCTTTCAAACCATTGCGAAGCTTCCCGTTCTTCGTCCGCATCAACATGTGGTGTTTCCAGATAGTCGGCAGCGGCATCATGGGACATCAACTTTTTCATCCACTTCGCACAATGCTTATCAAGCGAAAGATGAAACATAAAATCAGCGATGGCAAAAGTGCTGGCACTGGTTACAGCGGTTGTGACTGCCGCGCCAATAATAAGATTTCTAGTCATGCGCTTCATCGCGGCCCTCGATTCCTACATTCCACTATCAAATATAGGACCAATACATGAAAGTCATGGCCTTGTATATACTTGATTCCTGTTGCTTTGGCGAGGAAAGCGGCGTATTGCGCTGACTTTCGTTATCGACTCGGCGTAAGATGTCACCTCCTTGGGTGTTGGTCTGCGGCGCGTCGTGGCGTCAAACAGACAAAACGATAAGTAACACCGAAAACAAGGAGTACCCATTATGGCTACCACTATCAAGCTTGAAGGCGAAGCTCGTACCGAGTTCGGCAAGGGCGTTGCCCGCCGTCTGCGCGTTGCCAAGAAGATTCCGGCCACCATCTACGCTGGCGGCACCGAGCCGGCATTCGTGACCCTGCCGATGCGTGAGACCACCCTGGCTCTGCGTCACACCAACGCTCTGTTCTCCATCTCCTTCGGCGGCGAGACCAAGATGGCCGTCGTCAAGGACGTGCAGAAGAACCCGGTCAAGCGCATCATCGAGCACATCGACTTCCTCGAGGTCAAGGCTGGCGAGAAGATCGACGTCGAGGTGCCGGTGTTCGTCGAGGGCACCCCGAAGGGCGCTGCTGTGGCATTCGTCGACATCCAGGAGCTCAAGGTCCGCGCTGATGTCGCCAACCTGCCGGAGAAGATCGTCGTGAGCGTCGAAGGCCTGACCGACGGCACCAAGGTGTTCGCTAAGGACGTCGTGCTGCCTGAGGGTGTTGAGCTCGATGTTGAGGATCCGGAAGAGTCCGTGGTCACCGTTGAGGTGCCGGAGGACGCTACTGAGTCCACCGCTGCTCCGGAAGCTGCTGCCGCTCCGGCCGCCGACGCTGCCGCTGCTGCTCCGGCTGCCGACGCCAAGTGAGTCATTCGTCTGAAACGCGATAGCGCACAGACGAACTCATAACAAAATCGTCGAACCCGCGTCTAGAGGAATCTAGAATGCGGGTTCTTCGTTTTTCACCATGTGAAAACTCTCACCCGCAATACACGCAGGTGTGTAAGAGTATGCACAGAGCTTGCGCCACAAGCGCAGCAGACCATTATCACGGCGGCTCACACCGCCAAGTCAAGAAGAAGTAATGACTAATGACTGAAAACACGCACCACGATCCGGCGGCGCTTGATAAGCTCACCGAACCGTTCACCGTACTGCCGAACGATAACCCCGCATCTGATGAGAAGCGTCAGTCCCTCATCGATAAGCCGGCTTTCGGCCAGGTGTTCTCCGACAACATGACCCACATGACCTGGACCAAGGGTGAAGGCTGGTCCGATCGCCGCGTTGAGCCGTACGCTCCGCTGAAGATGGATCCGGGTGCTTCCGTGCTGCACTACGCACAGGAGTGCTTCGAAGGTCTGAAGGCTTACCGTCACGCTGACGGTTCCACTTGGCTGTTCCGCCCGGATGCTAACGCCGAGCGTTTCCAGAACTCCGCCAAGCGTCTGTACCTGCCGGAACTGCCGATCGATGACTTCCTGGGATCTGTGGCCGCACTGGTCAAGCGCGATGCCGCTTGGGTTCCGTCCCGTCGTGAGTACACGCTGTACATGCGTCCGTTCATGTTCGCCTCAGAGCCGTTCCTCGGTGTGCGCGCTCCGCAGGAAGTCGATTACTGCGTGATCGCATCTCCTTCCGGTCCGTACTTCCCGGGTGGCGTGAAGCCGGTGAGCATCTGGGTTGAAGACAAGTGGTTCCGCACCGGCCCTGGCGGCACTGGTTTCGCCAAGTGCGGTGGCAACTACGCCGCATCCCTGCTCGGCGAATACACCGGTATTGCCAACGGCTGCCAGCAGGTCTGCTTCGTCGATGCTGCAACCAAGACCTATCTTGAGGAGCTTGGTGGCATGAACATGATGGTTGTCCACAAGGATGGCCATGTTGAGACTCCGTCCCTGACCGGTAACATTCTGCCGGGTGTGACCCGTCGCTCCCTCATCCAGCTGCTGCAGGATAAGGGCCGTGACGTGGTTGAGACCATGATTCCGCTTGAGCAGCTGCTTGAGGACATCAAGTCCGGCGAAGTCACCGAGGTGTTCGCTTGCGGTACCGCCGCCATCATCACCCCGATTGGCCGCTTCAAGTCCGAGAAGTTCGACGTGACCGTCGCCGACGGCAACTCCGGTGAGCTGACCGTTGCCCTGCGCAACGAGCTCCTCGGCATCCAGCTCGGTGAAGTCGAGGATCCGCACAACTGGATGTGGAAGGTGTGCTGAGAATAATTCTCAGTAACGATTGATAAAGACCTCTTGGATTCGTTATGATTCCAAGAGGTCTTTTCTGTTGTGGAAAAGGTGTAGGCTCGTTACGGCATGTGAATCCGGTGAGCGGTACAAGAAGGGGAGCGACTCATGCAGGTGGCATTGGAGAGCAATGCGGTATTCATCGGCATTGAATATCTCGCCATTCTGTGTTGGGGACTGTCCGGCGGATTGGCCGCAATCCAAAAAGGTTATGACATTTTCTCCATCATGTTCTGCGGTTGGTTGACCGCCCTCGGTGGCGGTTTGTTCCGCGATGTGATGTTGGGGGATCTGCCACCGGTGGGCATCACCGACAAAGGCTATGTGCTGACCACATTGTTCTCGGGCGTAATTGTGGTGATCGCCCATCCGGAAATCAAAAAATTCAAATGGACCATGACCTTCATCGACGCATTGGGGCTTGGTCTTTTCGCAGTCAACGGCACTGCGAAATCATTGGCATTTGGCACCTCCGGCATGACGGCCGTGTTCCTTGGCATGTTCACGGCTTTGGCTGGCGGTCTGATTCGAGACATCTTTATCGGTGACGTACCGATGATCATTCGGGATAAGCATCTCTATGCGATTCCTTCATTCGTCGGATGCATTCTGACTGTGCTGGTATGGCGTGGTGTGCGCTACGGTTGGTTCGATATGCGCTCCGAAATGGTGCTTGACGTGCTGATCGTCATCATCGTGGTGGCGATTCGACTGCTTTCGGTGGCGTTCAATGTCACCATGCCCGGCGCGATGCCTCGCACGCATGTGTATTTGCCAAGGGAGAAGCGCTATCTTGAGCGGCCGGATATCACGCCGCACTCCGAGAAGGATAAGGATATGAAGGATGTAGCTGATCGCGATGAATGATTCGTTGCATAAATAATACGCAAAAGCCCTGCAATCCAGATGGACTGCAGGGCTTTTAAAACCTTGAAAGGCTTATGCTCACAGAGCGTTGATTGCCACAGCGAGGCCGGACTTGCGGTTAGCGGCCTGGTTCTTGTGAATCACGCCAGCGCCAGCAGCCTTGTCGAGCTTCTGGGCAGCGACCTTGTAGGCGGCCTCGGCGGCAGCCTTGTCACCGGCGGCGATAGCTTCGCGAGTGGCGCGGATAGCGGTCTTCAGGCCGGACTTCACAGCCACGTTGCGAAGGTGACGCTTCTCATTGGTGAGCACGCGCTTCTTCTGCGACTTAATGTTTGCCACGTTTACTCCAAACGATGTGTTTTACAAGGACATACAAAAGTAAGAGGATAGCATGCACCCCGGAAAAACCCGCGCGATGCCACGCCGAATACAGTCCCTCGGCTACACTAGGTGAAGTTTGAGTATATGCCAAGAGGAGGAATGCGTTGGTCGTCCAACACAATCAGCCGGGTTCCACTGATCAGTCACTGATTCGCAACTTCTGCATCATCGCGCATATCGATCACGGCAAGTCCACCGTGGCCGATCGCATCCTGCAGTTGAGCGGCATCGTGCCCGAACGTGAGATGCGTGACCGTTTCCTTGACCGTATGGACATCGAGCAGGAACGTGGCATCACCATCAAATCTCAGGCTGTGCGTGTGCCGTGGACGTTCGACGGCACTGAATACACGCTTGGCATGATCGACACCCCTGGCCATGTGGACTTCACCTACGAGGTTTCCCGCGCGCTGGCCGCATGCGAAGGCGCGGTACTGCTGGTGGACGCCACGCAGGGTATCGAGGCGCAGACCCTCTCCAACCTGTACATGGCCATCGACCATGATCTGACCATCATTCCGGTGCTCAACAAAATTGATTTGCCGTCCGCGGAGCCGGACAAGCACGCCGAGGAAATCGCAGGTTTGATTGGCTGCAAGCCGGATGATGTGCTGCGCGTTTCCGGCAAGACCGGCGAAGGCGTAGCCGAATTGCTTGACCGTATTGTTTTGGAAGTACCGGCGCCGCATGGCGATCCGGAGGCTCCGGCTCGCGCGCTGATCTTCGATTCCGTCTACGACTCCTACCGCGGTATCGTGACCTACATCCGTATGGAGGATGGCGAGCTGCGCGACCGTGAAAAAGTGCACATGATGGGTATCGGCATGACCCATGATCCGATTGAGATCGGCGTCATCAGCCCGGATATGATGCGCACTAAGGCGCTCGGTGCCGGCGAAGTCGGCTACATCATCACCGGCGCCAAGGATGTGAGCCAGTCCAAGGTGGGCGACACCCTGACTTCTGCGATTCGCCCTGCAACCGAGCCGCTGCCCGGTTACCGTGATCCCAAGCCGATGGTGTACGCCGGCCTCTTCCCGATTGACAATGCCCAGTTCCCGGAACTGCGTGACGCTCTCGACAAGCTCAAGCTCAATGATGCCGCCCTGATCTACACGCCGGAAACCTCCGTAGCGTTGGGCTTCGGCTTCCGCTGCGGCTTCCTGGGTCTGTTGCACATGGAGATTGTGAACGAGCGACTGTCCCGCGAGTTCGGTTTGGATCTGATTCAGACCGCGCCGAACGTCACCTATGATGTGACCGCCGAAGACGGTAGCGAACATCATGTGACCAACCCGAGCGAATTCCCAGACGGCAAGATCAAGAAGATCGTGGAGCCGATGGTGGCCGCCGATATCATCACGCCGAAGGAATTCATCGGTGCTGTGATGGATTTGTGCCAGGACCATCGTGGCATCATGGGCACGATGGAATACATCTCCACCGACCGTGTGGAAATGCATTATCGCATTCCGCTGGCGGAAATCGTGTTTGATTTCTTCGATCAGCTGAAGTCCCGCACCAAGGGCTACGCGTCGCTTGACTACCATGAGGATGGCGAGCAGACCGCTGATCTGGTCAAGGTGGATATTCTCATTCAGGGCGAGAAGGTGGATGCGTTCAGCGCCATCGTGCACCGCGACAAGGCATACAGCTACGGTGTGATGATGACCAAGAAACTGCGTGGCCTTATTCCGCGCCAGCAGTTCGAGATTCCGATTCAGGCCGCTATCGGTTCGCGCATCATCGCCCGTGAGAACATTCGCGCACTGCGCAAGGATGTGTTGGCCAAGTGCTACGGCGGTGATATCACCCGTAAACGCAAGCTGCTCGAAAAGCAGAAGGCCGGCAAGAAGCGCATGAAGATGCTCGGCCATGTGGAGGTCCCGCAGGAGGCATTCATCGCAGCGCTCTCCACCGGCGAGGAATCCAACGACCGTGACACCAAGGACAAGATCCGCGCCGCCCAGAAGACGGAAGGCTGAGCCGTTAAGCGGACAGTCCAGTGGACTGTTCGTAGGCTCAGCCTGAGTGAGACGATAGTCGAGCGAAGGTTGGATTGGGTCCTCGCGCAGCGAGGTCCATAATTGCAGAGCCGGAGGCGGCAAGGATAGAGTTTAAGGAGATTTTCCGCAGGATGACCTACGAAATCTACATCCACGTGCCGTTCTGCCTTCGCCGTTGCGGTTACTGTGATTTCAACACATACACGGCAGTCGATCTTGGCGCGGGGGCCTCGCGCGGCAATTACGCCAACATGGTCATTCGCGAGATGGCATTGACCAAGCAATGGCAACTCGACCACGGAATCGAAGAGCCGGCAGTTTCCACCGTGTTCTTCGGCGGCGGTACGCCGACCATTCTTTCAGCCGATGATTTGGTGGCCATGCTTGATGCCATCCGCAGAATTTGGGGAATCCAATCAGGCGCTGAAATCACCACCGAAGCCAATCCTGACACGGTCAACGAGTATTACATCAATCGCCTTGCTGAAGGTGGTTTCACTCGCATCTCCTTCGGCATGCAGTCTGCGGTGCCGCATGTGCTCAAAACGCTGGATCGAACCCATACACCGGCCAATGTGGCAGCCGGCGTTGAGGCGGCGAACAAGGCCGGACTGCGCTCCAGCGTGGATCTGATCTATGGCGCGCCAGGGGAGAGCCTGGATGATTGGCGTACCTCAGTGCAGACTGCCATCGACTTAGGTGTCAATCATATTTCCGCATATGCGCTGACTGTGGAACCGACCACCAAAATGGGCCGTCAGATTGCTGCCGGTACCTTGCCTAAGCCGAACGACGATGATGAAGCAGCCAAATATGAGATAGCCGACGATTTGTTCACGGCAGCTGGTCTCCAATGGTACGAAGTGTCGAATTGGGCCCGACCTGGATATGAAAGCCAGCACAATCTCGGCTACTGGCGCAACGTTGACTGGGCAGGTCTTGGCCCTGGTGCGCACAGCCATTACAACGCCCGGCCGTCGTTCGATGCCTTGCGCGCATGGGATATTGCGCATCCGCGACTGTGGGGCACTGCCGTCAACGAGAACCGCATCCCATGGGGTGGCAGCGAGGAAATCACACCGACTGAGAACCTTGAGGAACTCATCATGCTCGGCCTGCGCATCCACGAGGGCCTCGATCTGAATCACATCAATCAGACAATCGCCGCAATAGACGGCCCGATCGCCGCGGATGATGCGTCAATAAGCTTGAAACCCATTGAGGTGGCCCAATTGCAGCCGATGGTCGAAGAAGGACTCATCACCATCACTTCAGATGCCAAGCATCACACCCGCGTTGTTCCTACGCGCAAAGGTCGTTTGCTCAACGATGCGATAATCGAGCATTTCTTCGATTTCGTCGGCATTTGACATGTTTGATGTGATGATTTCATTACCAAAAGCTTGACAAACAACACCAATAAAACGAAACGGCATCATGTCTTACTTTGAACAACCGTCATTAAGCAACCGTCGCCGTACACTCATTTTCGTCAACATATTGCTTTCGTGCATCGCCACCACCATCATGGCGACAGCGCTCACCACGGCTCTACCGCCTATTGCCGCCGATTTAGGCGTTACCATGCAGACGGGCCAATGGCTGACCAGCGGCTATTCACTTGCCATGGGCATCGTGATGCCGCTGACTGCATTCCTTATCACGCGGTTCCCGACCAAACCGCTGTATCTCGCTGGCGCGATGCTATTCATCGTCGGTTCGCTGGTCTGTGTGCTCCCGGTACCATTCGCCGTCATCATGATTGGTCGCGTGGTGCAGGCCTGTGGCAACGGACTGTTGATGTCGATGGCGCAGGTCGTGCTCCTGACCATTTATCCGGACAGTCGCGGCACGGTTATGGGCTGGTATGGGCTCGCGGTTGGCGTCACGCCGGTGATTGCACCGACATTGTCCGGATTGATGGTCGACGCATTCGGATGGCGTTCGATCTTCTACTTGGTGATCGCTGTGATGGCGGTCTCTCTCGTCGCCGCATGCCTAGTGTTCGGCAATGTGCTCAAAACATCCAAGCGGTCCTTCGACGTGCTGTCCTTCGCCGTGAGCATCATCGCGTTCGGCGGCGTGACGCTCGGCATTGGCAACATCGGCTCCATGCCGTTCGTCAGCACAACGGTACTTCTGCCGCTGGTGCTGGGCGTTGCGGCATCCGTCTGGTTTGTAGTGCTACAGCTCAAGCGTGAACGCCCGTTCCTGGACGTTCGCATTCTGCGCAACCGCGGATTCGCGTTGAGTGTGATCGGCAGCATGCTGCTGTACTTTGCGATGATGGGTTCGTCTGTGATGCTGCCGCTCTACGTGCAGACCATCAAAGGCGGTTCCGCGTCAATGGCAGGTTTGGTGAGTCTGCCTGGTTCGTTTGCCATGGCGATTATCAGTCCGATGGCAGGCCGGCTGTACGACTGGTTCGGCGTGCGGCGACTGTTCCTCATTGGTGGTATTTGCCTGACTGTAAGCAACCTGTGCATGGGGTTGTTGCCGCTGTCGGCGTCGATTTGGGTGGCCGCCACAATCAATGTCGTGCGCTCGCTGGCGATTGGTTGCCTGATGATGCCACTCGTGACATGGGGCACCGCCTCGGCGGGGGAGGGGCGTCTTGCCGATGCGAATGCGCTGCTCACAGCGCTGCGCACAATCGCCGGCGCAATCGGTCAGGCGGTGTTCGTGGGCCTCATGACCGCGCTGGCGGCCTCCGCGCATGCCGGCGGAATGAATACGATCGCGGCGGATATGCATGGCTTGAACCTGACGTTCATTGCCATGGGCGTCTGCGCGGCGCCGCTGATTATCATCCCGCTTGTTTTCTTGCGCAGGGGAAAGTAAGGCTACTCCACGCCATGCAGCAGGGCATGCGTGTAATCATGCAATTGCTCACGGTTGAGTGCATGGCCGCGCAGGTATGCCCAGTCGAGCACCAGCATCACCGTGTTCGCGTAATGGTCGGCGATCAGGTCCACCGGCAGCGTGAACCGATCGCGGTCGATGCAGGTGCGGATGATCGCGCGCGCCTGACGCTCGATGAAACCGTGCAGGCTGGAGAACAGTGGTCCCTCGGGGGAATTATTCCTCAGGATCGCGCGTAGCAGTTCGGTGTTGGACTCCAGCAGATCAGCCATGGCGTCAAGCGCCGTATCGACGCGATGTTCGGGCGCGGTCGACGTGAGGTCGGCGAGGTCGGCCTGTTTGGACAGTGCGGTCCAGCAGTAGGCGAGCAGGTCGTCGCGGTCCTCGAAGTAGTTGTAGAACGTGGCGCGCGGATATCCGGCGTGTTCGCACAGTTCGTTGACGCTGATGTCGGCGAAAGGTTTTTCGGCGAGCAATGTTGTGATTGCCGAGAAGAATGCGTCGAGCGTGCGCTGTGTGCCGCGTGTGATCTTGCCGGTGAGGTCTTTCTTCATAATTGGCAGCATAGTCTAACGTCCATAATTTTGCACTTGTCCAAGCTTATGCTAATTTAGACAACTGTAAAAATATGGACGTATGGAAAGTTGAATATCATGGCGAATGACATGGCTGCAACGCTTACTGCTGAACCACTGACCCTGCCCTGCGGCGTAACGGTGAAGAACCGGTTCTACAAGTCCGCGATGAACGAGGCGCTCGCCGGGCGCGACTGCGCGCCGACCGAAGCGCATGTGCACCTATACCGCACTTGGGCGCAAGGCGGCGCCGGAGTGCTCGTCACAGGCAATGTGATGGTCGATCGCACGCAGCTTGGTGAGCCAGGCAACGTCGCCGTCGAAGATGAGCGAGACCTCGCCATGCTGCGCCGATGGGCGGAAGCCGGCACCGAAAACGGCGCGCACTGCTGGATGCAGATCAACCATCCCGGCCGCCAGTCGCCCATCACCATCAACCGGCATCCTCTTGCCCCGAGTGCAGGCAAAGTGGACGGCGAATACGGCAAGTTCTTCGCCGAACCAACCGAGCTGACGCATGAGCAGATCCATGACATTATTCGCCGATTCGCCAATACGGCACGCATCGCCAAGAAGGCCGGCTTCACCGGTGTGGAGATTCATGCGGCACATGGCTACCTGATCAACCAGTTCCTCTCGCCGCTTGATAATCGTCGTACCGATGAATATGGCGGCAGCCTAGAAAACCGCGCCCGATTCCTGTTTGACGTATTTGATGCGGTGCGTGCTGTGGTCGGGCCGAACTTCCCGATTGCCGTGAAGCTCAACTCGTCCGATGTGCCGATTGCCATCAAAGTCAACGAGCGGGATGGAGCGCCGGGCGGGTTCAATGAAGAGGAATCCATTTGGGTCATGAAGCAGCTGGAGAAGCGTGGCGTCGACCTCATCGACATCTCCGGCGGCACATACTCCAAGCCGGTCATCCAGACCAATGATGGCGCCGCTGAGGATCGCAGGCGAGGTGTCTACTTCACCGACTTCGCTCGCCGCATCAAAGGTGAGCTGAATGTGCCGATTGCTCTGACCGGCGGATTCCGCAACGCGACCGACATGGAGCATGCGCTTGGCGAAGGTATCACGCAGATGATCGGCATCGCACGCCCGCTCGCACTTGTGCTTGACCTGCCGAACCGCATCATTCGCGACGGTTGGCAGGGAAGTGTGGACCTGCCGCGGGTCTCGACCGGCATCAAGCCGCTCGACAAGGCGTTCGGCGGCATCCTCGTCATCAGTTGGTTCGAACTGCAAATGCACCGCATCGCGCGTGGCAAACGCCCGAATCCGCGTATCGGCGGAATGCGTGCGCTACTGTTCGCTCTCAAACAGCATGGTCCCGCTGCGCTCACCCCTCGCCGGCGCAAAGGACGGCAGTGATTCGAGGACGCCAACGGGCGACCGGAACAAGCCATCGTGCACATTGAAACGGTGCCGATGGGGATACGCGGGAATATATGAGAAAGGATCATGTAATGGACATCGCCATCATCACCGGCTCGTCGTCCGGCCTTGGCCGCGAATTCGCGCGCCATATCGCCAACCGATATCAACAGCTCGATGAAATATGGCTGATCGCGCGCAGGCGCGAACGCCTCAAGGCGCTCGCGTCGGAGCTTGCCTCATCGACGCACGCAGCCTTTCGCGTCGTACCGCTCGACCTTGCCGACTCCTCCAATTACGGCGGCCTCGGCGAACTGCTGGCCGACGCGAAGCCGGTGATACGCGTGCTCGTCAACAACGCCGGTTACGAGCGCGAAGGCCTGCTGCGTGACATGGAACCGGACGACATGCTTGCGATGATTGATCTCAACGTTAAGGGGATGACGATGATCAACCGTACATGTCTGCCATACATGAGCCGGGGAAGTTTCGAGATTGTCACGGGCTCGGTATCCGCATTCGCGCCGATGCCGTGGCAGGCGGTCTATGGGGCCAGCAAGGCATATGTGCGCTCGCTCGTATTCGCGATTCGCGAGGAGGAACGCCGCCGCGGCGTGAACATCATGCTGCTCAGTCCCGGCAACATGGACACCGAGATGAACGTGCGTGGTTCGGGCGGCGGCAAAATCGGCATGTTGCCGTACCTAAACCTTGCCAGGACAGTCGAACGGTCGTTGAGCCTCGCGGAGCGCGGCTGCGGCGAATACACGCCGCTGATGTTCTACAAGGCGTACCGTTTGGCGGCCAAGCTTGTTCCCGCAACGGTTATGGCACGGTTCACTCGCCTGGACTCGGGCGGTACGAATGGTCGGGGCCTATAGCGTCGCGAACGGGATGGCAGGAGACGATGCCGGCGATGTCATCGATGCTGGCGTATGACACATCCTTGCCGGTGAATTCTGCGACGGTCGGTTCGACCACCACCTATTGGGAGCAGATGGGACGTGTAGGCATATATCCATTGCCTTGCTCACTGGTTTTACGTTGTATACGCCGGTAAGCCGTGCGATGGCAAAAACCAACAAGCTGCCCTCCAGTACGGTGACGATGAACTGAAATAGTGATTGCAATAGGGGTAGGCTTATGGGAAAGGGCGCTACTCGGTCGACGTGAGACAGATATACGAGACTGATAGCGCCGGCCATCCGATGAAGGAGCCTATGCCATGAGTCGCTACCAGTCTGTTATCGAACCGTTTGCGCTAGCCCATGTTCGTGTTGTTGCAGGCGACGAATCGGGAACCGTGCGCAACAACATGACCGTTCTGGTGAATGCGGCCGGTCGTATCGAACAGGTGGCGCCCAGCACCGAAACCAGCATTCCCGAGGAATACCATTACTTGGACGGCACCGGCAAAACCGTGATGCCTGGCCTGATTAATGCGCATACGCATCTGTTTGCGCAAGGCAAGCCGCTCAATCCCAAGCTTGCCACGCCTCAGGGGCAGCGACTGGTGGCAAGATTCGTGCATTCGGCACTCGGCAAACCATATATGGCTTCGACGGTTGCGCAAAACGCGAAAACCTTACTGGAATCTGGTGTTACCACTATCCGCACGCTTGGCGATGTGGGTTACGAAGTGGTGGATTTGCGAGAGCGGATTGCCGCTGGCGAGACTGCTGGACCGCGAATCCTGGCGTCTGGCCCACTGATGGCGATTCCAGAAGGACACGGAGCGCCGTTGATTGCGCTCACGAGTTCCACGCCTGAAGAAGCCCGCGCTTGTGCATTGCGCAATATTGAGCATGGCGCTAATGCCATCAAAATCGCGGCGACCGGGGGAGTGACCGATGCGCAGAAAATCGGCGAGGCCGGCAGTCCGCAGATGAGCGTGGAACAGATGCGCGCCATTTGCGAAGTGGCACATGAAAACGGCATTATCGTGGGAGCTCATGCGCAAAGTGCCGAAGGCGTACGCCGTGCGCTTGAAGCCGGCGTGGATACCATCGAACACGGCAGTGTTCTCGATGATGAGCTGATTGCGCTGTTCCGTCATAATCCAAATTCGTTGCGCGGCTATTCCGCTCTGGTGCCGACATTGTCCGCTGGATTGCCACTCACAATGATTGACCAGAAGGTGACTGGTATTACGGACATTCAACTGGAGAATTCCAAGACCGTGGTCGAGGGCATGGTGACCGGTGCCCGTCAGGCGCATGAGGCGGGCCTCATGGTGGGTGTCGGAACGGATACCGGTATGACGTTCGTACCGCAGTATGCCACCTGGCGTGAGCTGGTGCTGCTGACTCGTTTCGCTGGCTTCACACCGGCCCAGGCGGTTCATGCTGCCACGCAGGTGAATGCGCAAGTGCTTGGCGTGGATGATGTGACCGGCTCCCTGGAGGTGGGTAAAGCCGCTGATCTGCTGGTGTTGAATACGAATCCGCTTCAGGATTTGCATGCGTTGGAGCATCCGGCACTGGTGGTGGCCGCTGGACGGCCGGTATTCAGGCCAAGTGTGGAGCGATTCCAACAAATCGACCAAATGTTGGACCGCGTGTATGAGTGACCTCGCCTTAGGCTTCCCTCTCTGAGGGGAGCCATACATAGTTAGTACATGTACGAAAAAAGAATGAAGCGGACGCCGTTGTCCGATTATTCAGTTATGCCAGCTGCATGCTGACTGTTGAATTATCGAATCTTCAGTTGTGTGACCTATTCGGTCGGTTGAGAACGCCGATATATGCGATCTCGTGAGCGTTTAAGCGCCGATGATTCAGCGGGCGATCTTCTCGGCGTCGTTGACGATGTCAGCGATAACCTGGCCGTTCTTCATGCCGGACTGAGCCATGGAGTTGGCGCCGTAGAGAGCGAGGCCGCGCAGCATAGAATCCTTGAGAGACATGATTGTTTCCTTTCGTTAGTCAAAGCCGGAGGGCTTTGAATTGTTTGCGGTTTCGTTTGAAACCGGTTTCAGAATACCGCGGGAAATCGTTCTTGACAAGTTACCGCAAGGTCATCGGCGTTTCGCCTGATATTCCGCCATTCTTACTCCCGCTTGAATCGAACCGGTTCGACATGTTCGAGTGATTAAGAGGCTGTGGGGTGGGGAAATACGTAGCGGACGTGGGTTGCACTACGGCGAACATATTTGTGCCGACGTGTTTCTATTGTGGGAACAGGTAGTGCGTTGCTGAGGATTTGAGTTCGAAGGGGAAGACCATGGCGAGAACTACGGGGCATTCACGCCCGGTCATCAAAGATGTGGCCAAACTTGCCGACGTCTCGGCGCCAACGGTTTCCCGATATCTTAACGGCACTGCGAAAATCGCCGAAGACAAGCGTAAACGTATTGCGGCAGCCATCAAGGAACTTGGCTATGAGCCGAGCATGGCGGCTCGCGCCTTGTCCAATCAGGAGATGGATTCGGTGGTGGTGTTCGCCTCCAAGCCGGATGAATTCTCTACGTCCGCCACCAATCACGGGGTTGAGGCGGCGGCGCGCAAGCGTGGTTTTCTTTTGAATATCGTCTCGTTGGATGAATCAGACATTGCCTCCGTGGAGGCTCGTGTACGTATGGGTCTAGCCGTACGACCCGCTGGCGTGCTCGTCTATGAGTACGGTTGGGCCGGTGTGGAAGCGTTGAAAGTGATTCCACAAGGCATCCCAACCGTAGTGGTCGGTGGCGGATTTGGCGATGGTGATTATCAGGTCATCAACGCTGAACGTGAAGGTGGCCGGTGGATGACCATGCATCTGCTTGATTTGGGACACAAGATGGTGTTCCATGTGCAATGGGATCAGGAAACAGGGGATAATTCCCGCACCAATGGCTGGCGGGATGCACTTAAAGAGCAGGGGATTGACGTACCCGAGTCGATTACGGTGCCGGTCGGACGATTGGATAAGGCAGTTGCGGCAGGTAAAAAGCTAGGGCGGCGCAAGGGTGTCACGGCGATTTTCGCCGCAACCGATGAGCTGGCCATTGCTGTTATCAAAGGTCTGAGAGAAGCTGGCCGCAAGGTTCCCCAAGACATAAGCGTCATCGGCTTCGATGACATGGCGTTCGACGCTCTGTGGGAGCCGCCGCTGACCAGCTACACGCAGAACTTCCATGAGATGGGGCAGCGGGCTTTTCGGATGCTCTTCGAACAAATTCAGGCCAAGCGAAAAGGTGTTGATATGCCACCTGCCCAAGTTGAAATCGTGCAGGGGCGGCCATGTCTGCGTGCTTCGGAAGCGGCCTGTTAGGCCAGCTTCTTCAGCAACGACTCTACATGCCCCTTGGCGCGCACATTGTAGCGTGCCAGTTCAATGGTTCCGTTGGCGTCAATCGCAAACGTGGATCGCAATACGCCCACATGCGTCTTGCCGTAGAGCTTTTTCTCCCCGTAAGCGGCGTACAGCTTATGAACAGTCAAATCGGGGTCAGAAAGCAATGGAAATGAGAGATGGTCGCGTTCGCGGAACTTCTGCAATTTAGCTACCGGATCCTTGGAGACTCCGAGAACCGTATAGCCCAGTGTGCTTAGTCGCGCCATATTGTCGCGGAAATCGCATGCTTCTGTGGTGCAGCCGGGCGTCATCGCAGCCGGATAGAAGTACAGAATCACGCTTTTACCCTGTGCGGTGAGTTTGGAAAGCGTGATTTCAGATTCGCTGCCGTCCGGGTTGACGGCTGGCAGCATGAAGTCCGGTGCGTACTCGCCAGCTTCGAGGCGCGCTGGTGCATGAGTCGCAGTTGATTCGGTCAATTGTTCTGTATTCGTCATGGTTCCCATCGTAATAGCAACTGTTGTTAGTCGGTGGTTTGAGAAGGTACTGTGGTGCCGGTGGTTTTGATGCGAGGATCCGTGGGCGCGACGAAGCGGACGTGGCGGTTGAAGAAGTTCACGATCACTCCGGTGATGGCGGCCGCGATGATTGTGCCGATGCCGAGCCCGTTAAGCCGGCCGAAGAAGATGAACGAGAGTACGCTGGCGATCACGATCAGTGAGATATCGAAGCAGACCTTGACCGTGCCGAAGCGCACCTTGGTCACCATGGAAAACGCGCGCACGATACCTTCACCGGGCACCATGATGAGCTTTGGCGCGACCTCCATACAGATGCCAAACGCCAGCAGCGTGGTGCCTAACAGCAGACCGATGCCGTGCAGCCACCATGAAGTGGGGAGAACCATTGAAGCAACACCATGCTCACATCCAGCGTGGCGGCGAACCAGAACGTGACCGCCAATTGCAGATACTGTACTGGATGGAAGTCGCGGCGCAACAATATGACTTCGATAAGAACGAATATCGCGTTCATCGCGAACGTGGTGATACCGAAGCTGATCCAGGGGAATCTCAACGTCACCACCCATGCAATACTGGATATCGGCGAAGTGCCGAGATTGCTTTTGGTGATCAGCGCGATGCCAAACGACTCGATGGCAAGTCCCACGAGCATCGATACCAAACGCTTCGCGAAATATGGCATGATTTATTCCTCTTCCTCCTGTTCGATGTTGGCTATGACATGGCGCAAACCTTCGCGTAAAGTCTTTCGTTCCGTTTCGCTCATGCCTTGCATGGCTAATTCGTCGGCTTGATGCATGATTGCTGCGATGCGGGTGGCGTAGTCGCGCCCTGATTTGGTAAGAAACACGCGATATGACCGTTTGTCGGTTTCATGCACTTCGCGCCGTACAAGGCCGCGTAGTTCCATGCGGTTCAGCAGGCCGGTCATTGTGGACTTATCGAGAATGCATTCGGCGCAGATTTCTTTGGCGGTACGTCCATCCTGTTCGGCTAAACACTCGATGATTTTGGGTTGTCCCGGCAGAAGGCCGATGCGGCGAATCGCCTCATCGATTCTTCGATTGGAATGGTTGAACGCGCGCAACAGCAGGAAATGCAGTTCGTCATCCAGCATTGTTTTGCTTCCTTTAATACAAGTGCGATGAGCGGCAGCGAATGATCGTTGTTCTGATTCCTATACTATCGTTTTTAGTTGGCATGCAAACTAAAAACGCAGTGTACGATAGATGTAATTTCAGTGAAGAGTACATTGTGGTTCTCAAATAGTCACTGGAGACTATACCAATGGGGGTGCGCTGATGAGCAAAGACGATAAGCGTAAAGATACGGTCAAACGTCAGCGGGAGCAATCAAAGCGTATGAATAAGATGCTGGACCGCGCCTCGGATTGCATATCCGCAATCAGTGAGGAACATACTGCAGCCGGACAGCTTGCAGCCGCCGCGAAGGCAAGTGAACTGCTGAGCAGTGTATGGTCGTTGTCTCCGGCGCAACAGCTCATGTTTCAAGCAAATATGAGCCTTACGGATGTGGACCCAGGTTCCACTCCGGGATTTGAAGGATCCAAGGCGGATGGGGAGCGTTTCATCGAGCTGTCTTCCGATGATTTGGCCAGATATCAGATGCTTATGTATGCCAATGGTTCACGTGGCTCTCATCAACGTCTATTGATCGTGCTGCAAGGCATGGATGCTTCGGGCAAAGGCGGCATCGTGCGTCATGTATTCAATCAGGGCAATCCGATGGGTATGCATTACAAGGGATTTGGCAAGCCCACCGAAGAAGAGCTCGGCCACGATTTTCTGTGGCGTGTGGAGAAGGAATTGCCGCAACCGGGTTGGATTTCCATATTCGATCGCTCGCATTATGAGGATGTGGTGATGCCGCATGTATACGGCACATATCCGGAATCGGTATGGCGGCCGCGCTACGAGCGTATCAATGAGTTCGAATCACAATTGGTTGCAGATGGGTGCACGATCATTAAAATCTTTCTGGTGTCCAGCAAGGAGGAGCAGCGCAAGCATTTTCTGGGGCGACTGGAAGATCCCACAAAATACTGGAAGTTCGATATCTCTGATTTGGATGCTCGTGAACGTTGGGATGATTACATGGCCGCGTGGCAGGAGGTGTTCGAACGTACGAGCACCGATACCGCGCCATGGTATTTGGTTCCTGCCGATAACCGTTGGTATTCCCGTGCGGTGGTCAGTGAATTACTACGTGATGCAATGCGACGTATGGACCAACATTGGCCCGAATTGAACGTCGACCCGGATGAGGTGCGGAAACGTCTGGGAGAGTAGTACATACGGAAAAGGGGCGTGGCCATGACGAGCCACGCCCCTAAACAGGAGTAGTCAGAAGCTGACGAGAATCACTTCACGTTCTTCATACCGAGGATGGACAGTGCGCCGAGGGTGAGCACGATGAAGCCCATCGGGAACCGGCCGGCGTAACCGAACTGGTGGAAGACCCAGGCGCCCAGCAGCGGGGCGAGCATCTGGCCGACGGTGCCCATGGCGTTGATGAAGGACAGGTCCTTGGCGGCCTGATCTGGGTTCGGCAGCACGGAGGTCATCAGGGACTGGTCGATGGCGATGAACAGACCGCCGCCGATGCCGGTTTGAATGACATTCGCGATGTCATCATGCCGACTGACGTGGTGGTGCGTCGGTCTACAGCGCCCGTTGCAGCATGATCACCACAGCACGTCAACCGGTGCTGTGGTTTTATTGGTTTCGATGATGTGACATATCTGTTCCGGGGTCTCCTTGCAGCCACGGCGAATCCACAGCCAGATGATTGAGGAGACGGCGGAAACGAGAATCTCCATCGCATAATCGGCGGGAATGCCGTTGTAGTCATGCTTGGGCTCTTCGTCGAATCGCTTGGCTTGGGCTACGATAAGCTGCTTCAGCACGTTCTTCAGGCGGTCGTACAGCTGCATATCGGTACCTGAACGGGAGATCGCGTTAAAGAAGGCGTAATCATCCTTGACGTAATGCAGCGCTTTGGCGATGGCTTCTTCTTTGAAGGCATCGCAAATCGCTTTGCCGTCGGAGGTCACGGTCTGCCCGTTATCATCCGAATTCTCCACGAGAATCTCGGTCAGATCGGCGATGGTGTCGTCGATGAGCTGCTGGCGTAGGTCGAACTTATCGATGTAATGCATATAGAACGTGCCGCGATTGATACCGGCCGCGCGGGCGATGTCGCTCACGGTCATGGCATCGAATCCTTTGGACTGCATTAGTGAGGTAAACGCCGCCTTGATTTTCGCCTCGGTTTTGGTATTGCGCTTACCAGTCATTGCTGCCTCCGCTCTTGTTCTGCTCTTCTCTTTTATGCATCGCGCAATCATCGATTCTATCAACACGTTGTCTGATTAGTGTGCAGAATCGGCAATATTCCCGAAAGTGTCCAATTTAGACATTTTGCCTAATTGTGGTCATTGACTGACTGTTCTTCACGAAATTACGATGCAGGCAATAAATCAACACGTTGTTTAATCAAGGAAATCTTCATGGCATACATCGAAATGGTCCACAGTTTCAAGCGCTATCAAACGGGCAGCACCACCATCACAGCTAATAATGATGTCAGTTTCGACATTGAGAAAGGCGAATTGGCCATCATCCTCGGTGCGTCCGGTGCCGGCAAATCAACTGTGCTCAACATTCTGGGCGGCATGGACACCAATTCTGAAGGCCAAGTCATCATCGACGGCAAAGACATCTCCAACTACAATGCTCACCAGCTCACTGACTATCGTCGCTACGACATCGGCTTCGTCTTCCAGTTCTACAATCTCGTGGCCAATCTGACCGCCAAGGAGAACGTGGAACTTGCCTCGGAAATCGTCAAAGACGCGCAGGACCCAGTACAGACGTTGATCGACGTTGGGCTCAAGGATCGTATCGACAACTTCCCAGCCCAGCTTTCCGGTGGCGAACAGCAGCGTGTGGCCATCGCTAGAGCCGTGGCAAAGAATCCGAAGATTCTGCTGTGTGATGAGCCGACCGGTGCGCTTGACTACAACACCGGCAAACAGGTGCTGCAGATCTTGCAGGACCAAAGCCGCAAGAAAGGCGCCACCGTGGTGATTGTGACGCATAACTCGGCCATCGCACCTATAGCGGATCGTGTCATTCATATGCATGATGCGCGCGTCAAATCCATTGAAATCAATGAACATCCGATGGATATCAAGGATTTGGAGTGGTAAACATGGCCGATTTCAATGATTTTCTGGTTACCGACGAAACTGATGATTCTATGGCATCGGCTCGCCGCAGCCATAGACGAAGTAGGGCGACAAAGACTGGGATGCTGCGCAAACACATGCTTTGGAAAGATATCTTCGCTACCCTGAACAAATCCAAGGGCCGTTTTCTTTCCATCGTGAGCCTGATGCTGCTCGGATCTTTCGCGCTCGTCGGACTGTTCGTTACTGGACCGAACATGCGTATCACCGGCACCGACTACTACAACACCAATCATCTGGCTGACGTTACTGTTATCAGCGACTATGGTCTGACCGATGAAGATGCGCGCATCGTTCGCAATACCACCGGCGTCAAATCCGCGGAATTCGGCTATTTCAAAGACGTGACCATCAAAAACAGCAACCACAGCCTGCGCGTCTACTCCAATCCGAAAACCATCTCCACATTCGCCGTCGAAGAAGGTCGGCTGCCGAATAAGGCCAACGAAATCGCATTGGACCGCACCGAGCGGAGTAAGTACGCCATCGATAGCACCATCACCATCAGCGAACAGCCAGATATTGCGGGAGACAAGGTCCTGAAGCATAGCCGATACACGGTAGTCGGATTCGTGAATTCCACTGAAGGATTATCGAACGTGAACCTCGGCCAATCCACGGCGGGCACCGGCGAACTCGACGGTTACGCAGTGGTGACAGATGCCGCTTTCGAATCCAAGGTGAAGATGATCGGCCGCGTGACCTTCAACGACACGCAAAATGTCGATTATTGGACCAGCGAATACCGAGACCTTGTGCAGGCGCATAAGGACACCTTGACCAAGCGTCTTGCCGATCAGCCTAAGGCCCGTGAGAATTCCATTAAAGATGAACGCCGTCAACAGATCGATAAGGCACAGTCCCAAGTCGATGCAGCCAAGCAGCAGCTCAGTGACGCGCAGACACAGTTGGATGATGCCAAAGCGCAAATCGAATCAGGCAAAGACCAGTTGGCCGATGGCAGCATTCAAGCAGTTGATCAGGCATCATCGGCACTGGCAGAACTTTCTGGTGCCAGTGCGCAGATCGCCTCCGCAGGTTCACAATTAACTGCGGCACAAACCAAGTTGGTAGCGGGTGGGCAGCAGCTGAGCCAAGGACAAGGTCAGCTTGGTGTGGCCTGGCAACAGCTTTCCGACGCCAAAACACAATTGGATATGGCTCGCACAGCGTTGGACACATCCAAAACAGTGCTGGATAAAACAGGTGCGGCGCTGCAATCCTGGGCCGATTCCGGGCTCGCCGGCAATGCGTATACCAGCGTGAAAGCGCAGTATGACAAAGCATTGCAGGCATACAACGATGCAGCGAAGGAATACAACAACAAACTCGGCGAATACAACACGGCGTTGCAGCAGTGGAACTCCAGTGCCTCAGCTCTCGAGCAGGGCAGTGAGGAATACCAGCAGAACGCTGCAGCCATTGCGGATGCCGCCAATCAGTTGGCTAATAAGCAGAGCGAATTGGGCTCGGCTGTATCCAGTGCCCCGGCCAGTGCATCGGCGGGAGCAAGCCAGCTGATCGAAGGCAACCGAAGCATCGAAAAAGCGGAGGATGAATACAACCAGAAGTTGCAGGAATTCAACGATGCCAAGCCGGCCGCCGAGCAGAAAATCAAAAAAGCCGAACATGACATCGCATTGGCCCGCGAAAAAGTGGACACGCTCGAAGTACCCGCGTACTCAATTGATGGACGCCGAGAAGGATTGACTTCGGAAGGCTACCGAGTCTACGAGATTATTGCGAACATCGTGGAAAAGTTGGCGATGATCTTTCCGGTGTTCCTGTACTTTGTGGCCGCATTGGTAACCTTCACCACTATGGGCCGCATGGTGGATGAGGAGCGTACCAACTCCGGTACGCTGAAGGCCTTGGGCTACGGCAATCAGGACATCCTGAAGAAATTCGTGTTCTACGGGTTCACCGCTTCCACCATCGGCACGATTTTCGGCGTGCTCCTCGGCCATACACTGCTGCCGATGATCGTCTACCATGCATACAGCGACGGCTTCACCGTGCCGCGCATCGCGCTGGTGTTCCATCCGGTTGTGACAGCGGTGGCATTCCTGCTCGCTTGGGTGAGTGCCGTGGTGCCGGCCATGCTCGCCGCATACCGTGAACTGCGGGAGAAGCCCGCAGCCCTGCTGTTGCCGAAGCCGCCGGCCAAAGGTTCGAAAATCTTCTTGGAGCGCATCAAGCCTCTGTGGAATCGACTGAACTTCACACGCAAAGTCACCGCTCGTAATCTATTCCGATACAAGACGCGCGGCCTCATGACCATCTTCGGTGTGGCAGGAGCCGTTGCGCTGCTGACCGCTGGACTCGGCGTACAGGCCTCCATCGGGCAAATCGGCGAACGACAGTTCGATGAGATCATCCACTATGACCTCATCGTGGCCGAGCGCAGCGATAACAATGAGGAACAAAACAAGGCGGTGGCCGACTCCATGGAAAGGTCTGCTGTCGACTCCTCTACGCCGATTCGTTATGAGGAACTCACTAAAACCTCCGGTAAGGAGCACGACAAGCAAAGCATTACGTTGCTGGTCACCGATGACGCCTACAACTTCGGGGATTATCTGACGTTGCGCTCGCGGGTTGGGCGTAAGCCGCAGGTGCTCACCGATCGCGGAGCGATCATCTCCGAACGCATGGCGGACATGCTGAACGCCAAAGTGGGGGATACCGTCACCGTAACCGACAGCAATGGTGTGAACCGACGCGTGCGCGTGGACGGCGTCACCGAAATGTACATCGGGCATTTCATGGTGATGAGCTCTGGCGAATACGAGCATGTATTTCATAAGGATTACCAGTCGAATGCATACATGGTGAAGCTCAAGGAGAACAGCATCGAGAACGCCGAAAAGCAAGGCGCACGATTCATGAAAGTGGATGGCGTCAGGTCAGTGGTGCAGAACACTACGATGAAGAATCAGGTGGCCACCATCGTGGATTCGCTTAACCAGATCATGGAAGTGCTGATCTTGGTGGCGGCTTTGCTCGCCATCGTGATTCTCTACAACCTCACCAATCTCAATGTTTCCGAGCGAATCCGCGAACTCTCGACCATCAAGGTGCTTGGTTTCCATTCGAATGAGACCACGATGTATATCTACCGCGAAACCATCGTGTTGTCCGCGCTGGGCATTCTGGGCGGTTACGCGTTCGGCGGATGGCTGCACCAGTACATCATCACCGAAGTGCCGCCGGACGAGGTGATGTTCGATCCGGCGCTCGGCAGGGCCGCGTTCGTGGTGCCCCTGGTGCTGATTGCGGCAGTGCTGGCGCTGCTGGGTGCGGTGGTGTACCGGCGATTGCGCACGGTGGACATGCTCGCCGCGTTGAAATCGGTGGAATAGTACGAATGGCTGCGTCATGGGATGTGAAATTACCTGTGACGCGGCCGGTTCTATAAGTGTCCCAAAATTGCGTAAAATTGACTCTTGACATTTTCGCCTACTCGGTATATGGACAGCGAAACGTAAAAGACATAACGCGACGCTACGCTGTCAACAGCAACTTAGAGAAGTGGCACGTTGTTAGCGCGCCCATAAGCAATTGAGGTGATTTCGGTGACATTCAAAGCCCCGCTTGATCTCACGGTCCATGCTCCGGACGGCATGTATGACCCCTCCAACGAGCATGACGCCTGTGGTGTGGGTATGGTCACCACTCTGAACAAGCGCCCTGAACATAAGATCGTCAAGGACGCCATCGAGGTGCTGGTCAACCTCGATCACCGTGGTGCCGTGGGCGCCGAGGAAAACACTGGTGATGGCGCCGGCATCCTGATGAGCATGCCGGACGAGTTCATGCGCGCCACCGTGCCCGCGGAACTGCCGGAAGCCGGCCATTACGCCGCAGGCATCGCATTCCTCGACCGCGATATCGAAACCTCCGGCCAGCAGGAACAGGCCATCGCCAAGATCGTGCGCGAGGAAGGTCTCGAAGTCCTTGCATGGCGCGTGGTCCCCACCAACCCGGACGGCCTCGGCCTGCAGGCGCTGGCCGCAATGCCGGGCTTCAAGACCCTGGTCATCGCCTCCGAAGACGGTTCCTTGGGTGGTGTGGAGCTCGACCGCAAGACCTTCCGCATCCGCAAGCGTGTGGAGCATGAGGTCGGCGTCTACTTCGCCTCCCTCTCCGCCCGTACCATCACGTACAAGGGCATGCTCACCACCATGCAGCTCACCCACTTCTTCCCGGATTTGGTTGACGAGCGCATGAAGGCCACCGTTGCCATCGTCCACTCTCGCTTCTCCACCAACACGTTCCCGAGCTGGCCGCTCGCACAGCCGTTCCGTCTGATCGCACACAATGGTGAAATCAACACCATTCAGGGCAACCGCAACTGGCTGTCCGCCCGCGAAGGCCGCCTGAGCTCCGAGCTGCTCGGCGAATTCAAGCCGCTGCTGCCGATCACCACCCCGGGTTATTCCGATTCCGGCACCTTCGACGAGTGCCTCGAACTGCTGCACCTCGCCGGCCGCTCCCTGCCGCACGCCATCTGCATGATGCTGCCGCCGGCATGGGAAAAGAACAACGATCTCGACCCGGACGTGCGCGCCTTCTACGAGTACAACAACACGCTGATCGAGCCGTGGGATGGCCCGGCCGACATCGTCTTCACCGATGGCACCCAGGTCGGCGCTCTGCTTGACCGCAACGGCTTCCGCCCCGGCCGCTGGCAGCTCACCGATGACGGCTATATCGTGCTCGCCTCCGAAGCCGGCGTGCTGCCGGAAACCGAGCAGGATCACATCGTGTCCAAGGGCCGTTTGGAGCCAGGCAAGATGTTCCTTGTCGACACCGCCGAAGGCCGCATCATTCCAGACGAGGAGATCAAGAAGAACCTCGCCGCCCAGCACCCGTACCGCAAGTGGGTCGAAGGCAACTCCGTGGAGCTTTCCGATCTGCCGAAGCGTGAGCATGTGAGCCACTCCGGCCAGTCCGTGCAGCGCCGCCAGCGCGCATTCGGCTACACCGAGGAAGACCTGAAGCTGCTCCTGACCCCGATGGCCAACACCGGCAAGGAGCCTCTTGGCTCCATGGGTAACGACACCCCGCTGCCAGCCCTCTCCAAGCGCAGCCGCATGCTGTTCGACTACTTCATGCAGAAGTTCGCACAGGTCACCAACCCGCCGTTGGACTGGGAGCGCGAGGAGATTGTCACCTCCCTCGAATCCGCCATCGGTCCGGAGCCGAACCTGCTGGCCGATTCCGAGCTGCACGCCAAGAAGATCCTGATTCCGCTGCCTGTGGTCAACTCCGATGAGATGGCCCAGTTGAAGCGCCTCGACCGCGCCCGCATTCTGGGCGATTACTACCGCCCGTACGTGGTCAAGGGCCTCTACCAGGTGGCCGGTGGCGGCAAGGCTCTGAAGGAGCGCCTTGACGAGATCTTTGCTGAAATCGACGAAGCCATCGAAAACGGCAAGAACTTCATCGTGCTTTCCGATCGTGACTCCAACCATACGTGGGGTCCGATCCCGTCCCTGCTGCTGACCGCAGCCGTGCAGCATCACCTGCTGCGCCGCCACACCCGCACCCAGATCTCCATGGCCGTTGAAGCCGGCGATGTGCGCGAGATTCACCATGTGGCACTGCTCATCGCCTACGGTGCCGCCTGCGTGAACCCGTACCTGGCCTTCGAATCCGTGGAGAACCTGGCTCGCACCGGCTACCTCAAGGTAGATGAGCGCACCGCCGTGAAGAACCTCACCAAGGCTCTCTCCACCGGCGTGCTCAAGATCATGTCCAAGATGGGCGTCTCCACTATCATGAGCTATCGTGGCGCACAGCTGTTCGAAGCCGTGGGCTTGAGCCAGGAAGTTGTGGACGAATACTTCACCGGCACCACCTCCCGTGTGGGTGGCGTCGGCCTGGATGAGATCGCCGAGGAAGTAGCCATCCGCCATCGCGTGGCCTATCCGAACCAGTGGACCGCAGCACCCCATCGCAACCTGCGTACTGGTGGCGACTACAAGTGGCGTCGCACTGGCGAAGACCACCTGAACGATCCGGAAGCCATCTTCCTGCTCCAGCAGTCCACCCAGCGCGGTGACTACCAGATGTTCAAGAAGTACTCGCACCACATCAACGACACTTCGAACCGCATCATGACCCTGCGTGGCCTGATGAAGTTCAAGAACACCCGCAAGCCCATCGACATCTCCGAGGTCGAACCGGCAAGCGAAATCGTCAAGCGCTTCTCCACCGGCGCCATGAGCTACGGCTCCATCTCCCAGGAAGCCCACGAGACGCTCGCCCTTGCGATGAACTCCATCGGCGCACGCTCCAACTCCGGTGAGGGTGGCGAATCCGAGGATCGTATCAACGATCCGCAGCGTTACAGCCGCATCAAGCAGATCGCATCCGCTCGCTTCGGCGTCACTTCCGATTACCTGGTGCATGCCACCGATTTGCAGATCAAGCTCGCACAGGGTGCCAAGCCTGGTGAAGGTGGCCACCTGCCGGGTGCCAAGGTTCCGCCGTGGATCGCCCACGTGCGTCACGCCACCCCGGGCGTGGAGCTCATCTCCCCACCGCCGCACCACGACATCTATTCCATCGAGGATCTGAAGCAGCTGATCAACGATGCGAAGATGGCCAACCCGAAGGCTCGTATCCACGTCAAGCTCGTTTCCGAGTTCGGTGTGGGCACCATTGCCGCTGGCGTGGCCAAGTGCCATGCCGACGTGGTGCTCATCTCCGGCTACGACGGCGGTACGGGTGCAGCCCCGCTCAACGCCATCAAGCACGCCGGCACCCCGTGGGAGATCGGTCTGTCCGAAACCCAGCAGACGCTGATTCTGAACGGCCTGCGCTCCCGCATCGTCGTCCAGTGCGACGGCGAGCTCAAGACCGGTCGCGACGTGGTCATCGCAGCACTGCTCGGTGCCGAGGAATTCGGCTTCGCCACCGCTGCCTTGATCGTCGAAGGCTGCGTCATGATGCGCGCATGCCAGAAGAACACCTGCCCGCAGGGCATCGCCACCCAGGATCCGGAACTGCGCGCCCGCTTCCGCGGCAAGCCCGAGCACGTGGTCAACTTCTTCATGTTCATCGCTGAGGAAGTGCGCGAGATTCTGGCCCAGCTTGGTTTCAAGACCCTCGAAGAGGCCATCGGCCACGTCGAGTGCCTCGACCAGAACGAAGCCATCAAGCGTTGGAAGTCCGACGGCATTGATTTGAGCAACGTCTTGAAGCAGGCCGGCCCGGTTCCGGGCACCATCCTGCACCAGACCATCGAGCAGAACCATGAGCTCGAAAAGGCTCTGGACAATGAGCTCATCAAGCTCGCCGAGCCGGCGCTTGAACGCAAGGAGCCTGTGCGCATCGAGATGCCGATTCGCAACGTCAACCGTACGGTCGGCACGATGGTCGGCTACGAGATTACCCGCCGTTACGGCGAGGCAGGTCTGCCGGACGACACCATCGACATGACCCTGCACGGCTCCGGAGGCCAGTCCATTGGTGCCTTCATCCCGCGCGGCGAAACCTTGCGCATTTACGGTGAAGTCAACGATTACGCCGGCAAGGGCCTCTCCGGCGGTCGCATGATTATCCGTGCCGAGGAAGGTGTCACCTTCGATAAGCACGAGAACGTCATCGCCGGCAACGTCACCGGTTTCGGTGCCACCTCTGGCCAGATGTTCGTGGCAGGCCGCGCAGGCGAACGCTTCGCCGTGCGTAACTCCGGTGCCACCTTCGTGGTGGAAGGCGTGGGCGACCACGGCTGCGAATACATGACCGGTGGCACCGTCGTAGTGCTCGGCCCAACCGGACGCAACTTCGGTGCAGGTTTCTCCGGTGGTAACACCTACGTGCTTGACCTCGACATGAAGAAGGTCAACCCGGGTGCCATCAAGTCCGGCAGCTTGCTGTTCAAGTCGTTGAACGCCGAAACCGCCAAGCTGGTGCATGACCTCGTCAAGCAGCACGCTGAAGAGACCGGTTCCCAGTTCGCCGCAGCCCTGCTGGAAGACTGGAACGAAACCGTCAAGCGTTTCACCCATGTGGTTCCGAAGCAGTACTTGGCTATGACCAAGGCCATGGAAGAAGCCAAGGCCAACAACATCGATTTCAATTCGCCTGGAGCCTGGGAGAAGGTTTACGAGCACGTCACGGAAGGAGTGCGCTGACATGGGCGACCCAAGAGGATTCCTGAAAGTCCGTACCCGCCGCGAGCTGGCCGAACGCCCCATTGAGGAACGTATCAAGGACTGGTTCGACGTGCACGCCGAATCTGGTCTCCAGCCGTGGACTCGCGAACAGGCTGCACGCTGCATGGATTGTGGCACCCCGTTCTGCATGACCGGATGCCCGCTCGGCAACGTGATTCCTGAGTTCAATGATCTGGTCCGTCAGGGCAAGTGGGAGGACGCCTATAACCGTCTTTCCCAGACTAACAACTTCCCTGAAGTGACCGGCCGCATCTGCCCGGCCCTGTGTGAACAGGCCTGCGTGCTCGGCATCCACCAGCCGCCGACCATGATCAAGAACGACGAATGCACAATCATCGACCAGGCATGGGATCTGGATTACGTCAAGCCTCTGCCGCCGCAGCGACTGACCGATCAGACCGTGGCCGTGGTCGGCTCCGGCCCTGCAGGTCTGGCTGCCGCCCAGCAGCTGACCCGTGCCGGCCATACCGTGGTCGTCTACGAAAAGGACGATGCCATCGGTGGCCTGATGCGCTACGGCATTCCGAACTTCAAGCTCGAGAAGGGTCTGCTCGACCGCCGTGTGGAGCAGATGGAGGCCGAAGGCACCCGCTTCCGCACCAACGTGGAAATCGGCAAGGACATCTCCTGGGATGAACTGCGCGACCGTTATGATGCCGTGGTCGTGGCCATCGGCTCCCGCGTGCCTCGCGATATGAAGATTCCGGGCCGCGAGCTCGACGGCATCCACTTCGCCCTCGACTTCCTGCCGGACGCTACCCGCCGCGTCTTCGGCGTCAAGCCGGTCAACGACATCACCGCTAAGGACAAGCATGTGGTGGTCATCGGCGGCGGCGACACCGGTTCCGACTGCCTCGGCACCTCCATCCGTCAGGGCGCCAAGGATGTCACCGTGCTGCAGATCATGCCGAAGGAGCCGGAGACCCGCCCGGCCAACCAGCCGTGGCCGACCTTCGCCCGCACCTACCAGAAGACCACATCCATGGCTGAGGGTGGTACTTATCTGTACAGCACCGATTCTGTGAACTTCGTTGGTTCCGAAGAGGAGCAGTCCAAGGTCACCATCGAGAACTCCGCCACCGCCGAAGGCTTCGTTGCTGACGAGCATGGTCACGTGACCGGTCTGAAGATTGTGAACGTGGCCCCCGGCGAGAACGGTCCGTTCACTCGCCAGCCTGGCACTGAGCGCGTGATTCCGGCCGATCTGGTGCTCATCTCCGTGGGCTTCCTGCACCCGGACACCACCACACTGGTCGACCAGCTGCCGGTCGAGCTCGACAAGCGCGGCAACATCGCCCGCAACGACAACTTCGCCACTTCTCAGGATGGCGTGTTCGTTTGCGGCGATGCTGGCCGTGGCCAGAGCCTCGTGGTCTGGGCCATCGCGGAAGGCCGCTCCTGCGCTGCTGCCGTGGACGAGTACCTCTCCAGCGAGAAGACTAGCGAGCTGCCGGCCCCGATCAAGGCGTCTGACCGTCCGATGATGTTGCCTCGCTGATTAACCAAATACGGTTGCCATAGCGAATCCTGCGGTATTATCTACCGCAGGATTTGTTTTTTCCAAAGTAGGAGTACTCATATGCCGAATCGTCGAGAACGTCGTGCCCAAGCCAAAGCTAACCGTAGGGGAGTGCCGTCGCAATACGATCAGACCCAGGGTCGCGGCCGTTCGGGAATGATTGACGAATACCAGCTGCAGCAGAAGTCCATCCGCCTGCAGGAAGGTACGGATGGCAAGGAATGGAAGCCGAGCGGCGGCAACGTCGAGGAGACCGAAACCCTGCTGACCACCAATCCGAACTATTCGAATCCGAAGATGTTCAAGGCACCGCATTCGGTTCGCCAATGGTTCCGCGTGGGCAGTTGGACGTTGATCGCCTTGGCCATCATCGCATTCTTCGTGGTGATGTGGCTGCCAACCCATCCGATGTGGCTTATCGCCACCGTGTCTGGCGTATTCATCGTCGGCGTGGTAAGCCTGTTCTTCACCGCAGGTAACTCGAAGGATAATCCAAACCTCGATCAGAACGGCACCGCCGTCTGATCTCGCAGTAGTAACGGTAATCGTTTGTAACAGGCAGTATCTGCGCGTCTGCACGAAGAACATGCGCAGTTACTGCCTTTTTTGTTATTAGAAGAGGCAGTAACTGCGCGTACATACGAATAAGACGCGCAGTTACTGCTTGTTCTGCTATGTAAAGAGGCAGTAACTGCGCGGCATACAGGTAGGTCAGCGCAGATACTGCCTCTTTCACGTGTCATTGAGCAGTTTCTACTACTGAATCGCCTCGCATTCACCTCTATGAATCGCCTCAGCGGCCTTATCGGTGAAATCATTCATCAGATACTGCTCATGATGATTCTGCGCGGCATACTGTGCGCTTTGCTTAAGCCAATTCGCATCCGCTCCCAAATACTTGATGGCATAGCTGTTCGTCACACCTTCGAAACGATTCACACCGTCCTGCACCACCACCGGCGGCTGAATGGTGCCGCAATACATGTGAATGGCATGGTGGGCGAGTTCGTGACGAATCGCTGCGGCGGGCGCATAATCCGTATCCCAGCCATTGGCATCCGTATTAGCGTAAATAACGTTTGGCGTAACCGGGCAATAGTACGCAAAGGTTTCTTTATCCTCGAGTGTTTGCATATCCGGGTTATTCGAAGAAGATTTGGTGCAGTATTGCATGCCGGCTTTGAAATCCCAGTTGATTTGTAAGCCAGCGAGCTCAACGATTTTCTGAGCGCTTTCTTTGTAATTTGCCCCCATATTATTGGCAGCCGCAGCGATTTTCGGTTCCAAGTCCGCCCATAACGGTTTCAATTCCACGGAATTCTGGCCATCGACTGTATACGTATCACCATTAGTGCCCTTGAGTGTAATCTGCACCTCAAGCGGCTCGCCTTTCTTGAAATGAGACTCTACTGTATCCGTATCGGTTTTGTAGGAGGCAATCACGTCGTCCATCTCGTTGGCATCAATGCCGATGGTGTCCCCGATAAGTTTCAGATTCGAAGAATATTTGCCTAATACGGCGATGAAGTCAGTCACGTATTTGCCACCATCATCGCTGACGGGGATACGGTACTTATCCATAAAGCCCTGTAAATCGGTGAGTGCTTCTTGGCTGTACTGCTCATACTTACCGTTAACGTACTGATATGTTTCCTGATATGAAGGACGATCCTTCATCGTGATATAGGTGACTTTAGGCTCATTCTGCTGCTGTTGCTCCGCCTGACTTTGTGACTGCTGAACGGCATCATTAAACGCTTTGTTCGTCATAGCCGCAAAACCAGCGGTAATCGCTATGAAGAGCAGAACTGGTATCAGAATTACCGAAATCACAATGGCTGCGATGCCGCCGCCGCTCAGACCGCGCCTTTTCTTTACCGGTCGGGCGTAATAGTACGGAGATTGCGTGGGATGTGGGGTGGCAGGCCTGTACGAGGCAGTCGGATTGTTCGACCATGTGCCAGGTTGCGCGTATGGATTGGTTTGCTGAACGTAAGGATACTGCTGTTGAGGATACGGACTTTGCTGTGGATTAGTGGGATGAGGATGTTGGACATATGGATTTGATTGCTGAGAAGGTTTTCCTTGATATGAAGATCCACCATATTGGTTGGACTGATTGGAATGATATGGATTGGATTGATTAGGTGGTAATGGCTGCCCGTATGGATGCTTCGGTTGTTGCTCGGTCATGTTACCCCTTTGTTCGAGACCTGCGCGAATATGTTCAGTTTAGAATGGGAATATGGCTACCGTCCAGTGTCGCGTTCATAGGCTTGTCAAATCACGGACCTTGGGTGATGAGAATTGGTTGGTTGCGAATGTACCGGCAAATGCAAAACGCACGTCGGATGTTGTGCGTTTTTGCGGGCCCTGTGCTTTAAAGTGGGTATTGCTTCCAGTGTTCTGATGAAAGAAGGAGAGGCAGTCCAATGAAGGTCGACATTCTCACCCGCGAATACCCACCGCACGTCTATGGTGGCGCTGGCGTGCACGCCGAAGAGTTGTCCAAGGTTCTGGCCGAACGTATCGATGTGACCGTGCGCGCGTTTGATGGCAAGCGCACTGAGGCTGATGTTCCCGCGATTCCGAATGCCACCGAAGCCAAGGGCAGCCTCAAGGTTGTGGGCTATGGCACTCCGGTCGAACTCGCTGATGCGAACCCTGCTCTGAAGACTTTTGGCGTGGATCTGCAGATCGCCAACGATGTCGATGCGGACATCATTCACGCCCACACCTGGTATGCATGCCTTGCCGGCTACCTGGCCAAAATGCTGCATGGCACGCCACTGGTTATCACCGCTCATTCCCTGGAACCGTTCCGTCCATGGAAGCGCGAGCAGCTCGGCGGCGGTTACAACCTGAGCTCCTGGGCTGAGAAGGATGCTTACGAGCATGCCGACCGTGTGATTGCCGTCTCCGGCGGCATGAAGAAGGATATTCTTGCCGCTTACCCGAGCCTTGACCCGGATAAGGTGGTCGTGGTCTACAACGGCATCACTATGTCTGAATTCGCCACTCCGGCCGACGATGATCCGGGCTGGAAGGTCTTCGAGCGTTACAACATCGACCGTTCCAAGCCGACCCTGCTGTTCGTGGGTCGTATCACCCGTCAGAAGGGTTTGCCGTACCTGCTGAAGGCGCTGCACTTCGTGAACCCAGACGTTCAGGTGGTGCTGTGCGCTGGCGCTCCGGATACCCCGGAGATCATGGAAGAGGTCAAGACCTCGTTCGCTGAGCTCGACAAGGAGCGCGGCAACATCGTGTGGATTGAGGAGATGCTGCCGAAGAACGAGCTGTCCGCTCTGGAGCATGGCTGCGATGCCTTCATCTGCCCGTCCATTTACGAGCCGCTGGGCATTGTGAACCTTGAGGCCATGGCTTGCGGTCTACCTGTGGTGGCTTCCGCCACCGGCGGTATCCCTGAGGTTGTGGTTGATGGCGAGACCGGTTTCCTGGTGCCGATCGATCAGCTGCACGATGGTACTGGCACGCCGACCAACCCGGATAAGTTCGTGCATGACATGGCTGATGCAATCAACAAGATCATGGCCGATCCGGAACTTCGCAAGAAGATGGGCCAGGCTGGCTACGAACGTGCCCGCGATGTGTTCAGCTGGGAATCCATCGCCGACGAAACTGTCAAGGTCTATCAGTCCGTCCTCGACGAACAGAAGAAGTAAGCCCTGCTGAGCTTCCCTCTGGCAAGAGGTATCTACTGAATTGACCTATCCCAGCCTCCCTCTGATAGGACCGAACCGTAAAGCGTACAGTCCAGTGGGCTGTACGTAGGTGAGGTGTTTGACGACAGTCAAACTAGCAAAAAGCAGGCGAAGCCTGTCAATAATTGCCGGACGAGGTGGCACGTGTAGCGTGACGGAGGGAGAGACCGTCTATAGACGAGCCTCTCCCTTTCTGTTGTCAATATAATTGTTATTTTTTAGGATTTTTCACTATGCCTACCACCGTTCTGCAACTCGACAATGTTGAATTTCGCCGCAATCGCCGCGTGATCATCACCGACGTAAACCTGACCGTCAAGGCAGGGGAGCGGTGGGTGCTGTTCGGACCGAACGGTATCGGCAAATCAACGGCGGTGGGCATGCTCGCCACCCGAACCTTCCCGTCGGAAGGCCGCGTGTTCATCCTTGGCCATCAGCTCGGAAAGTACGATGTGTTTAAGCTTCGCACGCGTATTGGTCTCGCATCCGCTGATTTGGGCCGTCAATTCCCTGATTTCGAAGATCCGCTGGACGCCGTGGTCACGGGCCTTTCCGCAGTGACCGGCCGCTGGCAGGACACCTACACCGAGGCGGAATATGCCCGCGCGCGTCAACTTTTGCATGACTTCCGCGTGGGCTACTTGGAAGGCAAGCAGATGTGGCGCCTGTCTGAAGGCGAACGCACGCGAGTGCTCATTGCTCGCGCGCTGATGGGCAACCCCGAACTGCTCATCATGGACGAGCCGACCACAGGCCTTGACCTGGGTGGGCGCGAACAGGTGATGCGTACGTTGAGCCGTATCGGCGAAGAGAACTCTGATCGCGCGGTAGTGCTCGTGACCCACCGTCTCGAGGAGATCCCCGCAGGATTTGACCACATCGCCATCATGGGAAGGAAGCCCATTCCGGCCGAAGACGCCACCAGCGATGGCATCGACGCGATGGGTAATCCCGGCGCTGGTACCATCGTCTACTCAGGTCCACTTGAAGAAGGCCTGACCGACGAGCGTCTCTCCGACCTGTTTGGCATGCCCATCGAAGTCGAGCACAGCCACGGCCGCTGGTCCGCCTACGCAGTGTGATACAACGGCATCATGACCACAAGCAAACTTGTTTTCATTGACATTGACGGCACGTTGGCGGACGAGAATCACGTAGTGCCCGAATCCGCGCAGGAAGCTTGCCATGAGGCTCAGCGTAACGGGCACAAGCTGTTCATCTGCACCGGTCGCTCCATGCCGAAAATCGAGCGCAGCATTCTGGACTTGGGTTTTGATGGCGTGGTCTCCGTGGCCGGCGCACAAGCCAATGTCGGCGATACGCTGCTGTTCCAACATCTGGTGCCGGCTGCGGCGGTGGATGCAGCAATGGAATACTTCAAATTGCACCATATCGAAAGCTACCAATGGCAAGGTGCGGACGGCATGTACATTTCCGAAGGCTATCGCCGCCATTTGGAGTCCAAAGGCAAGACGTTCAACCGTGGTGAGTTCGCGAAGTTCTGGCATCTCATAGATGAGGTGGAAGTGTCGTTCGGTTCCACGCTGGGAGAAACCATCAAGGTCAGCAAAGGCTCTTATTTCACCGGACCGGATCCGGATGTGACCTTTGAGCAAACCAAACGTGATTTGTCTCCCTGGTTCGAGACGGTGCACGGCTCGTATGACAAAATCTCCCCGAACAATGGCGAGCTGCTGATCAATGGCATCGATAAAGGCACTGCTGTGCGCGACGTGGCCGATGCGCTTGGCTATACCATTGCCGACACGATTGCCATCGGTGATTCGGATAACGACACTGCCATGCTCAAGGCTGCAGGCACTTCGGTTGCAATGGGCAATGCAATTCACGGCATCGAGAAATTCTGTAACTTGCAGACCAGCGACATCCACGACAACGGCCTCGCCAACGCCTTCCGCACTCTCGGTTTGGTGTGAAGGGGGATTGCCAGCGATAGCTGACCGAGAGGAACATTATGGTAAGGCCTTACACGGCCGTGTGAAAGGAGCATGCAATGGTCGCAAAAGCTGACAATGACGTCACGCACGCGAATCATGAATCGCAGCACGACAAGGAACACCGTATTATGCAGCAGGCTTTGGAGGGTGCCGCTGCGGAAACGGTGCAACGTTTTGGTGCAGCAGCTAAGGAACATCTTGTGGCATACGGTGGTGTCGATCATGAAACAGGTGGTATTGGCGTCAAACCAGTGCCGCACAATAGCCTGAAAGCTAATGCCGAGATGGCCGGCAGACAAGGGGTGAAACAGCTAGCCGGTTTTAGCGCGGAAGTTGAATCATCTGCCCGAAGGAATGCTGAGCATATTATCAGCGGTGAATCGGAACGGTTCAAGCGCTATGATGCGGTGAAAGGCAAAGCCAACGATCTCATCGTCGACATCGTTGAAATTGATGCCTATGGGGACATTCTGGCTGATTCCGAGTCCCAGATGAAATTCGTGGGAAGCAGTCCTAAAGCTCTGCTGAAGGCTTTGAAGAGCAAGGAGTATGCGAAGTATCGCGACAGCGGTGTCATCATGGATATTCCTGATGATTATTATGACGTGCTGATGGGAAACGGGCCTGACGGTATTGATGCTCAGATACAAAACATGCAACGCAAACTGGATTCCGGGCAGCTCTCGAAAGAATCCTCCGAACGTGTCCAGCAAGAGATCGATAAGCTCCACACTATTAAGAAAAGTCTTCGTAAAAGCGGGCTAACCAAACACGAAGCTGAACAGGCAGTTGTGCACCCGAAGCTTACAGTGACCAAGGACGTGGCCAAATTGGCACATCGTTCGGGCATGGCACAAGCGAAAACCGGCGCGCTGATTGGCGGTGGAACCTCGTTGGTTCGTAACCTCGTCGGTTGCATCAACGGCACTATTGAGCCACAAGAGGCAGCGAAACGTGTAGGAGCAGATACTGCGACAGCTGCAGCATTCAGTTACGCCACGGCATTCTCGGGCACCGTCATCAAAAGCGCAATGCAGAATGCATCGAATGGATATGTGCGTAGTCTATCCAAAACCAATGTCGCAGCTACTCTAGTATCCACAACCGCTGACGTGTCAAAAGCTATTGCAGGGTATTGCCGCGGCGAGTTGACCGCAGCTCAATGCATCGAACAGATGGGGCAGCAGGGTCTTGGACAATTAGGCGCGGTAATGGGCACTGCTGCCGCGACATCCGCTGTCAGTGCAGCTGGCTTCACTGGAGCCGCAGCTATTGCGGCTGGCATGTTGGGTAGCACGCTTGGTTATGCCGCTGCCATCGCCGTATATGAAGAGCTTGCAACGGCGCTACACGAATACGAAATGGCGAAAGAGGAACGTATTCGTGTGGAACAAGAGTGTGCCGAAGCCGTCGAACTGATTCGTCAGTATCGTGATGACTTCAATAAAGCGGTCGATAGGTATCTGGCTGATAAGACAGAAACATTCAATGCGAGTTTCGACGCTATGGATGAAGCTATTCTCGCCCATGACATCAATGGATACCTGGCCGGCAATGCCACGGTGCAGGAGGCTTTGGGATACCAGCTGCGATTCCGTACCCAGCAGGAGTTCGATGACATGATGAACTCCGACGAAGACTTTGTTCTATAGAAGAGTCAGGAGAAGCAATGACCTACATTCAGCGCAAAGCTGCTTTGCAAGCATTCTATTATCTGATGGCAGTGGACGGTGCCGTCACAGCAGAAGAATTGGAACTGTTCAACGGTATCGGTGAGGAATTGGACAACAATCATTTCCACGAATATGCAGAGCAGTTGGTGGCTTCCTGCGATGGTTATGTATCGCGGTATTCCGATAAAGATGATGACCGATATGACGTGATAGTTGAAGGTGTTGATCAAGCCGTGTCGAAGCATGGTGATTCCGTAAACGGAGTGACATCCCGGTTGCTGCTGTGGAACATGCTGGCTGTGGCGTATGCGGATGGGCATTACGACCAGACTGAGCGAAAACTCATCCGCCATATTGCAAGAACGGTTATCAAGGAACGTTCAATATATCCCGAAATGGAGCACCTGATGAGAGCTGCTCAATCAGTACGGGAGGAGTTGGCATGGATCACGTCATCAAATTATCCGTATGCTGAAGTGCAACCTGTGGTCGAGACTCTTCACGAACGCGAAGAGGCGATTCAGCTTGCCGCGACTCAGTTGGTGGCAGATGAAATGGTCCCGCAGGCGCCTGTGGCCATGACCGTGCAAAAAGATGTCTTCGATATTGCCAAGGAGAACGTTGACAAGGCGGTGGCTCCAGTGGTTGGGCAGGTGCAGCAGGGTATGCAGGAGGCCGCCGATACGGTGAAGCATGTTGTTGCCAATACTCCCGGCGTGGCGCAAGCTGGCGATGCTGTTAATTCCGCTATGAAAACAGTTGGCGATGCGTTGAATCCGGTTGGCAATGAGGTACGAAAGCAAGCCGATCGTGCAGCGAGAGAAGCACAAAAACAGGCAGAGAATGCAGCCAACGCAGTTAAAGGTTTCGTTGGCGGATTATTTGGTGGCAAGCGGTAGAGCTCAAAGAGGAGGATGATAGTATGCCGATTTTCATTGCACCGTTGTTCATGGGACTTGCCGCTGTTGGCGGTATAGCTGGAGTTGGAATGGGTGCCAAGGGCGGTATGGATCAGTTCAAAGCCGACCGTCTGAATGTCAACTCTAATAATCGTATTCGTTGGGCCGCCAATCGCCTCGAACAACTTCGTGAGCAGTGTTCGCGATCGCTCAATGCGCTGGGCAAAGAGAAGATTATTGTGCTGGACGGGAATGTGAAGCGCTTCCTTAACGCATTCGGCCAACTGAAGAACGTGGATTTCACACCATCGGAAGGTCTAGATGAATTGGAAAAACTCCGCATTGATAAAGCCGCTTTTGAAGAGCTTGAATCTATGGGCAATATAGCGTCTTCTCTTATGCAAGGCGGGGTCACGGGAATCGCCAGCGGGGCACTTACCGCATTTGGCGCATACAGTGCAGCCACCACTTTCGCGACGGCATCCTCTGGAACCGCCATTAGCGCATTGAGCGGCGCTGCAGCATCCAATGCCACACTGGCATTCTTTGGCGGTGGTTCTTTGGCCGCTGGTGGAATGGGTGTGGCCGGAGGAGCTGCCGTTCTTGGAGGATTAGTCGCCGGACCCGCACTGCTAGTGATGGGCGCCATCGTTGGTGCCAAAGGCGGTAAAAATCTCGAAGAGGCCAAAACCCAGTCAGCCAAAACCGACCAATACTGCGAAGAAATGATGGCTGGAATCGATCAGTGCGTTGCCATACGCCGACGCAGCTCCATGTTCTATGCGTTATTGGCTCGACTGGATGCTAAATTCCTGCCTTTGATTTACGAATTGGAACACATTATCGATACTGAGGGCGTCGATTATTCGCAATTTACGCTTGAGAGCAAGCATGCAGTAGCGGCGGCGGCATCGACTGCGGCTTCTATCAAAGCGGTATTGGATACGCCTTTATTATCTGAAAACGGGTCATTGACCGCGGAATCCGCATCCCTTGTGCAAGCGGATTTTGACGAGTAGCAGGAAGACACATGAGCAACGATTGCCGTGCTGCCGGATTGCCCGTGGCCATCGCGCAGTTCACCGTGGCACGCGAACCGGAACGTAACCTTGCGGTTATTGATGAATTCGTTCGCGATGCTGCAACTCAGGGTGCTCGATTACTTGTGCTTCCCGAAGGGCTGATTGCGCGCGACGGCGATGATGATGCGTTCGCGGCCGCCCATGCGCAGCCTATTGACGGGGCGTTTGTTGCGGGGCTCAAAGCCATTAGCACCAAGCGAAATATCACCTTGATGGGCACGGTGCATATCGCTTCGCTTGAAGGTGTTGCGGATTCTCGAGTATCCAATGTGTTTTTGGTGATTCGCGGCGGCGAAATTGTGGCAACTTATCGGAAGTTGCATCTTTATGATGCGTTTTCGGCTAAGGAGACCGCAGTGGTTCAGCCCGGCACAAAAATGCCGCCTATCGTGGATATCGATGGTTGGAAGGTCGGCGTCATGACCTGCTATGACGTGCGTTTCCCTGAAACCGCACGCTCTCTGGCCGTGCGAGGAGCGGATGCCATCGTAGTTGCCGCCGCATGGGTACGGGGATCTCTCAAGGAATATCATTGGAAACTGATGACGGCTGCACGAGCAGTGGAGAACACTTGCTATGTGCTGGCGTGCAGCGAAGTTAGTCATCGTAACATCGGTTGCAGTCGCATCATCAGTCCGCTTGGCGAAGTCCTTGCCGAAGCTGGCAGCAACAGCCCCGAACTCATCACCGCTAACTTTGATCGCAATGCCCTCGAATCGGCGCGACAAACACTGCCAGTCCTACACAATCGACGCTTCGCTGATCCTCAATTACGATAGATGGTCGGTTGAACGATAGAACGATAAGGTGCGTGTGTATGGATGAGCGATGGGTGAAGGCGTTGCAGGCCAAGAACATGAGTGTTCCAGGGCAGGCGAAGGACGGTGACAAACAGACGAATAGCGGCAATGCGCTCGCAAACAAAACGGCTGTGCGTGGAACATCGAATATGACGATGCGGCACGCACAGCCATTCAAAGCGACCGGTCACAAAGGCGGCATCAGCCGGCAGGGGAGTTGAACTGAGTGACTCGTGGGAACTACCCCTCAGTCGGCTGACGCCGACAGCTCCCCTGACAAGGGGAGCTGGATTTGGCGGAGACGGGTATCAGTCGGCAGGGGTAGTTAGTACACGGAGTAGCCGCCGTCGACCTGTAGGTTGGTGCCGGTCACATACGAAGATGCATCGCTGGCGAGGAACAATACTGCGGTAGCGATCTCCTCATTGGTGCCGAAGCGATGCATTGGCACGGGAGCGGTCATCATATCGTGTGCTTCGGGAACGATACGGCCTTCGAAAATGCCGGACCAAACATAGCCGGGGGAGATGGCGTTCGAGCGAATGCCATACGGGGCCAGCGCAGCCGCCAAGTAGCGCGCGTATTCGTAGATGCCGGCCTTGGAAGCACCGTATGCGGCCACCGGGGAAGGACCGCCGGCGATGAAGTTCGCATTGTGTGCGGACAGCGACGATGTGAACACCAAAGAGCCACCATGATTATGCTCGCGCATGATGTGCTGCGCGATTTGCGCTGTCAGATAGGCGCCGGTCAAGTTGATGTCAATGGTCTTCTGCCAAACCTCATATGGCTCGTCGGCATTATCGCCCGGCACGTTCACGCCGGCGTTGATGAACGCCACATCCACAGTGCCAAGCGACTCAACCAGTGAGGACTTCAATGCATCGACCTGTGCCTTATCGGACACATCGCAGTAGAGCGGCACAACCTTTACACCATAACGCTCAGAGAGTTCCTGAGCGAGTGGCTCGAGCGTTTCCTTGGTTCGAGGCAAATCCACAATCGCCACGTCGGCACCGGCCTCGGCCCAAGCTGCAGCCACATTACGGCCGAGACCACCTGCGCCTCCGGTCACGAATCCCTTCTTGCCGGCAAGCGAGAAACGGTCCATGATGCGGTGGGATGGCTCTTTCCACTGGTCGAGTGGATATTGGTCGAATACGGAAGCGTCGGTCATAATAATCTCCGTTCTGTTCGGTGGCGGCGTCATTGTTGCCATCAATAGGGCGAGCCTATCACAGACAATCAGAGTATCTGCGATAGGCTCGCTTAAAAGTTCAGGAAGTTAACATTTGCATGAGGGACAGCGTGTGAGGCTGTACGCTGCAGTCACGGCAAAGGCTCAGTCTTCCTCATGCCAATGCGGGTTCTGGCCGAAGGTGTAACCCTCCGGATTATCCATTGCAGCAATATCCTGCATATCCTGCTCATCCAGCTCGAAACCGGTTAGGTCGAGGTTCGCACGCTGACGATCGGCGTGCATTGACTTTGGAATCGCCACATCACCCAACTGCAGGTGCCAGCGCAGAATCGCGGCCACAGGGGAGACGCCATGCTTTTCGGCAATGCGTACGATGGTCGGATCTTTCAACATCTGGTTGGCTCGGCCGAGCGGACTCCATGCCTCGGTGATGATGCCGTGCGCATCATCGTAGGCGCGCTGCTCGTTCTGCTGGAAGAACGGATGCAGTTCCACCTGATTCACGGCCGGAGTCACACCGGTAGCGCGGATGAGCAGATCGATATGGCCGGGCAGGAAGTTGCTTACGCCGATGTGCTTGACGATGCCCTGCTTTTGAGCGTCAACCAATGCCTGCCAAGCCTCTACGAACTGGCCCTGGGACGGGTTCGGCCAGTGAATCAGATACAGGTCGATGTAATCCAAACCCATGCGAGCCACGGATTCCTCAATGGTCGCACGAGCCTGATCATACTGATGATGGCGGCCCGGCAGCTTCGAAGCCACAATGATATCCTCGCGCGGCACTTCTGATTCGCGAATCGCCTTACCGACGATGCCCTCATTCTCATAGTTGAATGCTGAATCAATCAGACGGTAGCCGACCTCAAGCGCGGACTTAATAGCTTCAGCGCCCGCGAAGCCGTTGACCTTATACGTGCCAAAACCGATGGCCGGGAGCTCCAATCCATCGTGTGCCTTGCGAACCGGAATTGCCGGTGGTTCCATCAGTGCCATACTGAACTCCTTTGTTGTGGTTTGTCGATGTTTGTGCCGTTGTATGTGCACACAAACGGCATACAATCGGCTTCCTCATTGCTCACTATAGCGAGGCAATCTCGCGGATTATTGCATTACGCGGGCTGTGTACGGGGTGTTGTAAATGGCATTGACCCCGTATAATGAGGCCGTTGCAGGGGAACCTGGTTTGTTTGCATCCTACGCGGAATAGAGGGATGCGGGATGCCAGGTTGAGATAGGCAAGACGCCTGACCCTTGGAACCTGTTGGCTAACACCATCGAAGGGAGCACGCATGGCTTTTGACGCCACTACATTCGGACCCATCACGCTCGACCATCTGCCGCCATTCGCTCAACGACTGCGTAAGGCCGCGGACCTTGTGTGGGAGGAAGGCTACAATCAGCCGTTCCTGCGCGAACTTGGCAACGGCACACTGGCTCGCGAAAAGTTCGCGTTCTACCTGCTGCAAGACTACCGTTATCTGAACGATTACGCCAAAGTGCACGCACTCGCACTCACCAAGACGCAGGATCCTGAAATCATGCGGTTCATGGCCAACGTACAGAACGCGATTTTCAACGTGGAATCCGCCATGCACCGTAAATACATGGCAAGCTACGGCATCAGTGCCGAAGAGATGAACAACGTTCGTCAGTCCGCATTCGCCCGCGCCTATACGTCAAATATTCTTTCCATCGCTTATGGCAATCCGCTCGTGGATATTCTCGTGGCCGTGCTGCCGTGCGCATGGGTGTATGCCGACTACGGTCAGCGTCTCGCCGCAGAATTTGGTGATTCGCTGGAAAGCAACCCGTACAAGAGCTGGGTTGACATGTACAAGACCGAGGAATTCTGGAGCTCCTCCGCATGGCTGATCGCACACATCGAAGAACTTGTTGAGGACCTGAGCGAGGAGCGTAAGCAGGAACTCGTGGACATCTTCGTGACCGGCGTGGAGAACGAATACATGTTCTGGGCCTCAGCCTACGACATGCAATACTCCTGGAAGCCCGAATGGGACGTGCGTTAGAGGCTTCAAAACTTTCGCTACTTCTGCAGTGCAGAGCTACGAGTACATATCTCCCTTACAAGGGGTATATTGGCTGGGCTTCGGATACCTAACTGCTTTGTAAGGGGTACCTGAATGAGGAAACCTCATATATGAGTGGCATCATTCCAACGTTAATACTTCATGTTTCAACGCTGGAATACCCCTCGCAAAGCAGATAGATATCTGTGAACGGTTGAATGTACCCCTCGCAAGAGAGATATCCATACAACCGAGCTATAAATGGTTCACGAAGTCACGGATATCGGCAATTTCCTCATCGCAGATGGCGTGGCCCATGCCTGGGTATTCGCGATACGTCAAATGGCCGGCGTCTTCCAATACTGTGCGAGCATTGTGCTGGTCAGGCAACGGAATCGTGCGGTCCGAAGAACCGTAAGCCAGGAAGAACTGGATCGAGGAGTTGAGCTGAACGTCCTCTTCGCCCTTGAACGATGGGCTGAGCAAGATAGCTGCGTCAAACAGATTCGGATATGCCTGAACTAGTCGGTAGGAAAGATATCCACCCTGTGAGAAACCGATTAATATCTTCTTGCGGTCCGCAAAGGCTGCGGAATCCAATAACTGAACTAATGCTTTGCCCACGGATGCGCACTCGCGCTGCCGTTCATCCACGCCACAGCCGTCCGGATACCAGTAGTGTCCGCCCATGTAAGGCCGTGCGTAAGTTCCGCGGAACGACAGATAATCGGGCTTCTCGTCCTCAACCGCATACACCGCATCAATAATCCGCGCCATTTCGTTCTCATCGTTCCCATATCCGTGGAACATGAGGAACAGGGGCCTATTGTTTGCAGATCCATCAATGTGCGTGCTGATTTTTCCGTTCACCTGAAGTCGCATGGTTTTACTCCTAATGCAATTAGTCATTAGTTTCTCAATCTTGCACTGTGATGTCTGGCTTCGTATTCATTGAAATTATTACGAACGGCATCGGATGGATATTTGAGCTTCGTCTTTGCCAGCTTATTCGTGATGATGTCATCCATATCAACGCCCAGTGCATCGGCCATCATAATGCAATATGTGAGGACGTCCGCCAGTTCTTCTTGAGCATGTTCTGTATCTGAGGCAGGGGCTTCCGGAACCCATTGATAGCATTCCAATAATTCCGCTGCTTCAATGCATATGGATTTCGCCAAATTGGCTGGTGTGTGGAATTGTTCCCAATTGCGTTCTGCTGTGAACTTGCGTATTGACTGAACAGTATCGTCGCTAATCATATTTGTCATTCTAGAGCCTGTTGAATGTCGTTGTCTCAGACTTTGGTGGTGATGGACATAATGTATCTATGGGCATTGAGCATTTGAGACCTACCATTATTAAGCTTCCGTACGGCAAGTATGCGGAAGAAGATTTTGAAGATGCGCTGAACAAACGTTCCGATGGTCGGTCGAAAGACATGATTGAGCATGGCTCTAACCTGGAAGAAATCATGTCTTACATTCTGTCGTATCCTACGGTATACATCGTGTATTCGGAAGGAAAGAACCGATACTCCAATAAAAACGAATATACGGTATATATCGGTGAAACAAATGATATAAGGCATCGGACATTTGAGCACCTTACACAGGATGCCCGGAAACGGGATGATTGGCGGGAAGTTGCCGAGGCGGTTAATAAGGATGCCGATGCATTCGAACAGTATGTGATTGCGCATCCGATATTCAACAAGTCTTTGACGTTGGACGTCGAAAACCGTCTCATGCATTACATGTCAAGTACTGATTCAGTCAAGAAACTGAATAATCGTCGTACGAATGCGCAAGGGAAATATTACACATCCGATCAGTTCAACAACATCTTTTCTAAGATATGGCTGGGACTGCATCAGGATGCCCCTGAACTTTTCCCAGCAGAGGAAATCATTCGCGATTCGGCATTGTTCAAAGCCTCTCCTTTCCATCGTCTAAGTTCTCGTCAAATTGATGCCGAAGAGGAGATTCTTGCACAGCTTGATGCATTATTCATGCCTCGTCTGCATGATACTGATTCGGTAAAGAATTCCAAGCTTATTTTCGTCCAAGGTGCTGCTGGAACAGGGAAGACTGTGCTGTTGAGCCATCTGTTTTACCGTATTGCCACGGAGATTGGTATTCAGGGTGATACATATTCTGATGACGAGGAACAATCGACATTATATTCCTGGCGGAATGGCAATCTCTCCACGTATCTCCTGGTCAATCACAAGGAACAAGTACACGTCTATAACCAAATTGCCTTAAAGCTTGGATTGCAGAAGAAATCAAATGAAGTGGTGATGCTTCCCAGCCAGTTTATCAATCGCTTTAGTGAAACGAATGGTCATGGGCGAGGCATCCCTGATAAGCCGAAAGGTAAAGCCGATATTGTGCTTATCGACGAAGCACATCTTCTTACAACGCAAGGTACTCAGGGCTACTCAGGCAAGAACCAGCTTTATGATATTCTCCGACGCGCGCGTATGGTCATCGCGGTATTCGATCCAGAGCAAATACTTCAGGCTCGACAACAATGGCATTCGTCTGTTCTTGAACGGTTGTTCCCGAGGAAAACTAATAAGCCGATAAATGAGGAAAGCGCTCAGAGCGTCGGGAAAATCGGTGATTTCTGCACTGTTTGTTTAGGCGAAGAAGACGGACTGCCATCCGTACCTATCGATGTTGCTCATATTCAGTTGAAGGACCAGTTCCGCATTGCGGCAAGTCAAGAAATTGTCGATTGGATTAATCGGTTTACTGAGGGAAAGGATTTCGGGCCGATTCCTCAGGATCATGCGAACTACGGTCCTGATGGCCAGCCTTATGACATTAAGGTGTTCGATTCCCCTGTCGCGCTCTTTGAAGCGATAAAGGAGAAATCGCAACTTACTGCTGGTGGATGGAATGGTTCCGGATTATCCCGTGTGCTCGCTACATATGATTGGAAATATTCCTCATCTACCAATGACGATGATCCCAATGGATACTGGAATGTGATGATGCATCGTGATGACTCAGGACACTGGTGTATGGGCCTTAATGATGGTGACGATAAAGGGTATATTCCGGGCGATACAGATCAAAGTCGTTTCTGCAAGCCTTGGAACTATCAACTGACTGATCCCGCTCAAAAGTCTATCGATAAGAATCTGGCATGGGCGGAAAAGGAATATACCATCGATGAAATTGGTTCCACCTTTACCATCCAAGGTTTTGATTTGAATTATGCTGGAGTGATTATTGGTCCTTCGGTGCAATACCGAAATGGAAAAATTATCTTCAATCCTCAAAAGAGCCACAATTATTTAGCGACCAACAAACGCAAGGATTTGGAGACGGACTATTCTGAAGAGAACATTAAGCATGAACTAAATGTTCTCCTTAAGCGTGGAGTGCATGGCCTTTACCTGTTTGCAGTCGATGAGGGACTGCAGCAGCATTTGAAGGAATGCTGTGCTCCGTCTCGCTAGAGCAAGGTGAGAGATTCTCTCATGGCAGCATTAGACTGAGTCATCTTATATCAGATTTGAAAGCGAATTCATTGAGTTATCGGCAAGGAGAAATCCATGAATCCTAGGCGTGGAGCGTTTGTTGCGGGTGAGAAGGTGCAGTTCACCGACCGTAAGGGCAAGAAAATCACCGACCAGCTGGTGCCGGGCGGCTCCACGCAAACCGAGCATGGTCTGATCCTGCACGACGATGTGATTGGTGCAGTGGAGGGCACGGTGATCACCACCGTGCACGCCAAGCGCGAGGCGCAGGTGAACCAGGTCTATCCGGAGAAAGACAAGAACAAGCCGTGGAAGTCCTCGCGTGCCATCGGTGGCTGGGAGTACGCGGCGATGCGTCCGCGTTTGGCCGACTACGTGCTTTCGATGCCGCGCGGCGCACAAATCATGTACCCGAAGGATATTGCTCAGGTGATTCAACTCGGCGATATTCGTTCCGGTCTGCGAGTGCTGGAATCCGGCGCCGGCTCGGGCGCCATGAGCCTGAACCTGCTGGATGCCGTGGGGGAGTCGGGCCATCTGACCACCATCGAATTGCGCTCTGAATTTGCTCGCGTTGCTGAGGCGAACGCCACGCTATATTACGGTGAAAAGCCTTCGTGGTGGCGTTTGCTGACTGGTGACTTCGACTCTGTGGCCACCGACCTGCCTGAACATTGGTTCGATCGCATCATGCTCGACATGCTTGACCCTTGGAATCGCTTGGAGCAGGCGTATCAGGTGATCGCCCCAGGCGGTGTGCTGGTCTGCTACGTGACTACCACCACGCAGATGAGCCGACTGGCTGAGGCTTTGCGCGCGGCAGGTTGCTGGACCGAGCCACAGATTCAGGAGACACTTGAGCGTACATGGAAGGCACAGGGATTGGCGGTTCGCCCGGACCATCAAATGATTGGCCACACCGGTTTCCTGGTGATTTCGCGTGCGATGGCACCGGGATTCGCCGCATTGAGGAAGCGCGAACGTTATTCCAAGGATACGGTGACCGACGTGGATGAGTTGACCGATGAGCAACGCGAAGCACGTCTGGAGGAGTTGGAACTGCGCGACATCTCCGATCACAAGCTACGCAAGGTGCTGCGCGATTTGAACCGTCAGGTCGGCGAATTGAACCAACTTGGTGAGGAGAATTCCTGAATGGTTATGTGAACGCTCACAACAGGACTATAATAAATCTTCTATATGCGGTTGTTGTGAGCGTTGCATACCTTTAGAAAGGGAGCCTCAAAGTGGGCATCAAGCTGAGCAAAGTAGCCAAAGCGGCCAAGAAATACAAGCATATTCTCATCATCATGAGGCATGCCAAGGCCGAGCCGTTCGGCGGCAAGGATGACCTTGAACGCGAGCTCACGGACAAGGGTTTGAAGCAAGCCAAGACCGTGGGCAAAGGCATCGAAGTGCTTGGGCTTAAGCCTGACCAGATCTCCTGCTCGGCGGCGACCCGCACGCGCCAGACCTTGGATAAGATGCTGAAGATCTTCGGCGACGATCCCATAGTGGACTATCGTATCAATCTGTATGACGGGGGAGTGCAGGCCGTCTTCGATGAATTGGCGCACGTCAAGCCCAAGCAGCGCGTATTTATGATCGTCGGCCACGAGCCCACGGTGTCCATCGCCTCGCAATGGATCGCCTCCGCGGATTCCGATGCCGAGCGTCTTGATTTGCTGAACCTGGGACTTTCACCGGCGTCCATTGTGATTTTCGGCTCTGATAAGCCGTTCGACGAATGGCAGGTGCACAGCGGAGAATTGCTCGCCGTAATCAACGTCAAGGATTTTGACTGATTTCCAATGCGGCTATAAGTTCCCCCTATAACGACACTCAAAGTGTTCTTATGAGTCTGAATCTGTGATGTTTTGATAGCCTAAGTCGGGTTACGAACGCATACATTGGAGGATTCATGTCCACTCTGACTTCCGTCTCCGGTTTCCCGCGTATTGGCCAGAACCGTGAACTGAAGAAGATCATCGAAGGTTACTGGAAGGGCGCCAACGATCTGGCCGCCGTCAAGACCACCGCCGCCGAGCTGCGCGCCAAGCACTGGAAGCTGCAGCAGGCCGCTGGTATCGACCTGATTCCAAGTAACGACTTCAGCTACTTTGATCAGCTGCTGGACACCGCCATCCTCCTCAACGTCATCCCGAAGCGTTACGAGCGTCTCGCCTTCGAAAACCAGGAAGACACGCTCTTCGCCATGGCCCGTGGCTACCAGGGCGAGAAGGGCGACGTCACCGCTCTGCCGATGAAGAAGTGGTTCACCACCAACTACCACTATCTAGTGCCTGAAGTTGAGCCCGGCGAGGAGATCAAGCTCAACTCCACTAAGCCGTTCGACGAGTTCAACGAGGCTAAGGCCCTCGGCGTCCTCACCAAGCCGGTGCTGATCGGCCCGTACACCTTCCTCAAGCTGGCCCGTGGCACCAACGCCCAGAAGCTTGAATACGACAAGGGCCTCGTCAATGCCGTCGCCGCCGTCTACGCCGAAGTGCTCACCAAGTTCAACGAACTGGGTGCCGAATGGCTGCAGCTTGACGAGCCATACCTCGTGCTCGACAAGGAACCGGGCGACGTGGAGCTCTTCAAGGCCCTGTACACCAAGATCCTGACCGCCAAGGCCGGCGTCAAGGTGCTACTCAACACCTACTTCGGCCACATTGCCGACGTGTACGAAACCGTGAACCTGCTCGGCTTTGACGGCATCGGTTTGGACCTGAACGAAGGCCGCGAGGAGAACCTCGAAGCCGTGGCCAAGTACGGCGTGGCTTCCAACACCACCATCTTCGCCGGCGTGATCAACGGCCGCAACATCTGGCGCAACAACTACGCCACTTCCCTTGGCCTCGTGGACGCACTGAAGCAGGTTACCCCGAACGTGGCCGTCTCCACCGCATCTTCCTTGCTGCACGTGCCATTCAGCACCGAAGGCGAGACCGGCATTCCGGCTGAAGACCTGAAGCACTTCGCCTTCGCCGTCGAGAAGCTCGGCGAGCTCAAGGAAGTTGCTGTACTCGCCGACGCCACTGAGGACGAAAAGAAGGCTTCCGAGGCCCTCGCCGCCAACCAGGCTCTGTTCGACGGCACCCGCGTGGCTGCCGACCCGGCCGTTGCCGAGCGCGTGAACGGCCTGACCGCCGACGATTACGTGCGCCAGCCCGCTCGTGAAGAGCGTCAGAAGCTGCAGCGCGAAGCTCTGGGTCTGCCGCTGCTGCCTACCACCACCATCGGCTCCTTCCCGCAAACCAAGGAAGTGCGTGCCGAGCGCGCCAAGTTCCGTAAGGGCGAAATCACCAAGGAAGCCTACGACGAGTTCATCAAAGCTCAGATTGACGCCTGCATCAAGCATCAGGAGGAAATCGGCCTCGATGTGCTGGTCCACGGCGAATTCGAACGCAACGACATGGTCGAATACTTCGGCCAGAACCTGAACGGCTTCCTGTTCACCAAGAACGCTTGGGTGCAGTCCTACGGCACCCGTTGCGTGAAGCCTCCGATCGTCTGGGGCGACGTCTCCCGCGCCAAGCCGATCACCGTGGCATGGTCCGCATACGCACAGTCCCGCACCAGCCATGTGATGAAGGGCATGCTCACCGGCCCGGTCACCATCCTGAACTGGTCCTGGCCGCGTGAGGACATCACCCACGAGGAGCAGACCAAGCAGCTGGCCCTCGCCATCCGCGACGAAGTGCTCGACCTCGAAGCCGCTGGCATCAAGGTCATCCAGATCGATGAGGCCGCTTTGCGCGAGAAACTGCCGCTTCGCAAGTCTGATTGGCATGTCAAGTACCTCGACTGGGCAGTGCCCGCCTTCCGTCTGGTGCACTCCGCAGTAAAGCCCACCACCCAGATTCACACGCACATGTGCTACTCCGAGTTCAACGACATCATTCGCGACATCGACGCGATGGATGCCGACGTGATCTCCTTCGAAGCCTCCCGTGGCGACCTGGTGGTGCTCGATGCCATCCACGATGCCCACTTCGAAACCGAAGCCGGCCCGGGCGTCTACGACATCCACTCGCCGCGTATCCCGTCTGAGAAGGAAATCGAAGACCGTATCTACGAAATCCTTGACAAGATGGACGTGAACAAGGTCTGGATCAACCCGGACTGCGGTCTGAAGACCCGCGGCAACGCCGAAACCTGGCCAAGCCTCGAGCATCTGGTCGCCGCCGCCAAGGCCGTCCGCGCCAAGCTCGCTAAGTAACGCATCTTATGTTGTGGCTCCCTCAACAGAGGGAGCCACTTTATATCAAAGGACCTTATTATGCATACGCCGATGTTTTCATTGGAAGTTTTCCCGCCTAAGCGAGATGCTCCGGTGGGAACCATTTATGACACGCTGGATGGCATCGAAGATCTGAAGCCGGACTTCATCTCCGTCACCTACGGTCACGGCACGCATTCCGACCGCACCGCCACCGCCCGCATAGCCAACACCATCGTGAACGAATACCGCATTCCGGCAGTCGCCCACCTGACCGCCCTCTATTCGGACAAAGCCAAAATCGATGAGGCATTGGACATGTTCGAGAACGCCGGAGTAAACACGGTACTGGCCTTGCGCGGCGACTACATTGACGGCGAACAAGTGGTTGGCGCATTCGAACACGCCAGCGATTTGGTGGCCTATATTCGCGAACGCAAACCAAACTTCACTGTATTCGGCGCATGCTATCCCGAAGGCCATTATCAGGCCGAATCCTTGGATAAGGATATTGAACATTTGAAAATCAAGGTGGATGCCGGCGTCACCCATCTGATTACCCAGCTGTTCTACGACAATGATGATTTCTACCGTTTCCGCGACAAGGTTCGCGCAGCTGGCATCACAGTGCCAATCGAAGCCGGCATCATGCCGGTGCGTGGTGCCAAGTCGGTCCGCCGCATGGCCGAACGCAATGCCTCGCGCATTCCAGAGCATCTTGATGAGTTGCTCACCCGTTGGGAAGGCAATGCCGAGGCACTACACAATGCCGGTATCTTGTACGCGTCCGAGCAGATTGCCGATTTGGTTGCTCACGACGTTGATGGTGTGCATTTGTATACCATGAACCATCCGGCCACTACCCGCCGCATCTGGCGTAACGTCAAATCCCTGTTCGGCGAGTAGTTGCGGCTGAATTGTGGCCTCTGTGCGGAGCATTCAGATAGGAGAATGCAAGGCGCAGAGGCCACAAGCGTATATAGTGGAAACTTATGGAAGCAATGACGACGTTCAAACCCAGTGCCATGTCGCTGATCAGGGCGGGATTGCAGGACCTCGATAAGGCTCGTGAGCTGTTCGACCAGTTGAAGACAGATGGGATCTCTGATTCCCATCGCAGCGAACTGCTCGGTTATCTCTCCCACGCCGGTGATCCAGACATTGCCCTGCGCAACTTTGTGGACATCGTCAACGCCATGCAATCCAGCGGCCGTGATCTCAAGCAAGTTATGCCGGATGGCGATGCGCTCAAACGTCTCATCACCGTACTCGGTGTGTCCGATGCCGTGGGCAAGTTCATGTGTTTCAAGCCGGATTTGGTGGAAGCGGCTGCCGTCGACCATTGCAATAGCCACTTGTTCAATCATGACCAGCGTCGCGCGCGCCTGCTCAACGCTGTGGGCGCGGACCCGGAGGAAAAAGCCAGTCCCAAGGCAACCAAGGATCTTGCCGAAGCGGCGACTGCCTTGCGCGCAAGCTACCGCCGGCAGCTTGCCGCCATCATCGCACAGGATGCCACCGCCGACGACCCTACCGTTATCCAGCCGACCATCAGCCACGAGCTTTCCGATTTGGCCGACGCGGCATTGGAAGGTGCTCTGGCCATCGCCCGCAAGGAAGTCGAAGGCAGCGATCAGGTGCGCTTCACCATCATCGGCATGGGCAAACTCGGTGCTCAGGAATTGAATTATGTGTCCGATGTCGATTTGATTTACGTGGTGGAGCCGGCCAGCAAAGAAGTTGACCATCAGACGCTGATTCGTGTGGGCACCAAGATGGGCACCACATTGCAGCGCGTATGCCAGTCGGCGATTATGGGCGTCGCCGAGCAGCCGTTATGGCAAATCGACGGTGGCCTTCGCCCGGAAGGCAAGGACGGTCAGCTGGTCCGCGTGCTTGAATCGCACAAGAACTATTACGAGCAGTGGGCGGAAAACTGGGAGTTCCAGGCATTGCTCAAGGCGCGCCCAGTGGCCGGCGACCCGGAGCTCGGCCAAGCCTATATGGATATGACCCGTCCGTTCGTATGGAGTGCATCCAAGCGCAAGAACTTCGTTTATGACTGCCAGAAAATGCGCAGGCGCGTCGAAGATTTGATTCCGGCTCCCCTGAAAGACCGTGAAATAAAACTTGGTCGCGGTGGTCTGAGGGATGTGGAGTTCACCGTGCAGATGCTGCAACTGGTACACGGTCGAACCGATGAATCACTGCGCACCAGCAATACATTGGACTCGCTGCAACGACTCTCCGAAGGCGGCTATATCTCCCGCAAACAGGCCGTGCGTATGTCCCAGGATTACCGTTTCGAACGTGTGATGGAGCATCGCCAGCAAATCTGGTCGCTGAAACGCACGCATCTCTTCCCGGATCTGGGCCGCGCCTCTGTTGGCGGTCTGGAAAAGAAGCGTGATATCGATGTCGACGAGCTTAATCAGAATCAGGAACTGCGTCGACTGGCCCGTGCCTTCGGTCTGCATCCCGAAGAGCTCGTGGAGAAGTACGATGACACCCGCCGCGAGGTTCGTCATCTTCATCTCGATATCTACTACCGTCCGATGCTGCCGGTCAGTGCTCAGCTTGAAAATGATCAGATTACGCTGAGCAATGCCGCGGCACAGGAGCGTTTCGCTTCCATCGGCTTCGGCGATCCGGATGCCGCCATCCGGCACGTGCAGGCACTCACTGCAGGCGTCGGGCGCGCGGCGAAAATCAATCGCATTATTCTGCCAGCCGTATTGCAATGGCTGGGGGAGGGACAGAATCCGGATATGGGTCTGCTCAACTGGCGCAAGCTGGAGGAGAACTTCGGCACCCAATCCGGTTATCTTGGTTTCCTGCGCGATTCCACGTCGGCGGCACAGCGCCTGTGCCATATTCTCTCCAACTCCCGGTTCCTTGGCGACGCGCTCAACAAGTCAGTGGAATCCATCAGTTGGCTTGGCGATGATGACAATCTCAAGGCCCGCACTCGCAAGGCTCTGGATATTCAAACGAATTCCGCTCTGGAACGATTCGGCTCAAGCATGAACGAATTCGCCAATTCCGTGCGCGCGATGCGACGCCATGAGATTGAGCGCATCGGCTTGGCCTGGATGAGCGGAGTCATGGACGATGCAACCTGTCTGAAGGCGATGACCGACGTCTACGATGCCATCATCGATGCTTCGCTCACATGGGCCGTACGTCATCAGACTGCTGCGTTCGGTTTGGAATCCGCTCCGGCTGACATTGCGGTGATCGCCATGGGCCGCTACGGTGGGCGCGAAGTGAACTTCAGCTCCGACGCCGATGCCATTCTGATTTATCGACCGGCAGACGATGCCGATGATGCGCAGGCGAACGCGTTCGCCAAGAAGACGGTGGAGGATCTGCGCAATATTTTGCAGGGTCCGACCACGTTTGAACCGAAGATTGAACTCGATCTTGACCTGCGGCCGGAAGGCAAGAACGGTCCGATCGTGCGCTCGTATGCCTCCTGCGAGGAATATTACGGATCGTGGGCTTCGACTTGGGAGCATCAGGCACTGTTGCGCGCCCGCTATGCGGCAGGCGACGCGGAACTGGCACGCGACTTCCTCATCAATATCGCCGACCCGCTGCGTTATCCGACTCAGGAGCTTAGCGACGCCGAATTGCAAAGCATTCGCAAGCTCAAGGCGCGTATGGAAGCCGAACGGCTGCCGCGTGGTGTGCGTCGCGAACGCCATCTAAAGCTCGGCAAGGGTGGACTCTCCGATGTGGAATGGACCGTGCAGTTGCTCCAGCTCCAACATGCTGGCGACATCAAGGATTTGCGTGTCAACGGCACCTTGGAGGCGTTGCAGGTGCTGGAAGATAAGAAGCTGATCAGTGCTATCGATGCCATCCAGCTTCGCAAGGCATGGACCACTTGCACAGCGGCGCGCAACGGCAATTACTTATGGTCCGGTCGTGCCAACCAGGCGGATATTCTGCCGGATGACATGTACTCGCTGGGCGGCATTGCCGTATACCTTGGTTATGGTGCCCATCGCGGTCAGCATTTCGAGAACGATTTGCTTGGTGTCATGCGTAAATGCCGTGATGTATGCCAGCGGTTGTTCTACGGTCAGGTCGAAGACGATGCTGTTACCGGTGGTGTGCCAGTTGCCGGCCGTTCGGGAGCCTCTGGCGCGCCGCAGAAGCCCGCAAAGCCACGCATGCACGTCATCGCTCCGCGTCTGGCCGCCAACCGCCGCCGCGCCCAGCGATAGGGTGAACACTCGGTGAACGCAGCTGTCCGAAAAATGGCGTAAGTTAGATAAGGTCACATAAGGGTGGCCACCTGTAACCACGAGCGAAAAGGTGAGCCTTGTCTAAAGAAACACCCATGGTCGGCAAAAGCGTTGTGACGCTTGACGACTTGTCTACCAATCAGATTCTCGAAATGTTGCATAAGGCCGAGTACATCGACGCCCATCGCAAGGAGGTCTCCCACACCTGCGAAGGCCGCGTGCTCGCCACCTTGTTCTACGAGCCTTCCACCCGCACCCGCCTCAGCTTCGAAACCGCAATGCTGCGACTCGGCGGCAAGGTCATCGGCTTCGCTGGCGCCCAGCTGGCCTCCGTGACCAAGGGCGAGACGATTTCCGACACCCTGAAAACCGTGTCGAACTACGTGGACGTGGTCGCCATCCGCCACCCGAAGGAAGGTGCCGCCCTCGTGGCATCCCGCGCCGCTTCCGTGCCGGTGATCAACGCCGGTGACGGCGGCCACATGCATCCCACCCAGACGCTGGCCGATCTGGCTACGCTGCAGTCCCGCTTCGGCCGCATCACCGATCTGACCGTGGGCCTGTGCGGCGACTTGACCTTCGGCCGTACCGTGCACTCCCTGATCGAAACCCTCTGCCGTTTCGGCAACGTGCGGTTCATTCTCATCAGTCCGGACGAGCTCAAGACCCCGCAATACGTCATCGACCGCATCAACGCCACGCCGACCTGCTCCTACGTGGAAGTGCGCGATCTGGCCTCTGTGATCGGCGACCTTGACGTGCTGTATATGACCCGTGTGCAAAAGGAACGCTTCTTCAACGAAGACGATTACCTGCGTTTGCGCGATACCTACATCCTCGATGAGGACAAGCTGGCGCTTGCCAAGCCGCATATGGCTGTGCTGCATCCGCTGCCACGAGTCAACGAGATTGCTGTGGAAGTGGACGACGATCCGCGCGCTGCCTACTTCGAACAGGTCAAGAACGGCATGCTCATGCGCATGGCCCTAGAAAGCTCCGTGGTAGGCGATGACCTACCCGGCTACGAACCGCTTAACCCCAAGGAGGTGCAAGCCTGATGGAAGTCACCAGCATCGTTAACGGCATCATCATCGATCATGTGCCGGCCGGCACCTCTCTGAAGGTACTGGAATATCTGAAGATAGATCCATCCAAAACCAAGCTCGCGCTGATTATGAACACCACGTCCAAGCGCTTCGGTTCCAAGGACATCATCAAAATCGAGGATGACAAGGACATCGATCTTGATGTACTTGGTTTCGTGGCACGTCAGGCCACGGTGGACGTGGTACGCGGCGGACACATTGTCGAAAAGAAGCAGCCGCACCTGCCTGAACATGTCGTCGGCGTCATCAAGTGCGTCAACCCACGCTGCGTGACCACCAGCGAGCATGACATCAAGCAGATGTTCCATCTGGTGCATTCCGATCGCCTCGAATACCGCTGCGACTACTGCGACGAGGAAGCCAAACTGTGAGCATCACACTGCGCAACATTAAGGTCTGGAACACCGGCGAAATCATCGATTTGGTGGTTCCAGGCCTTGCCGACGCCTACTTCGCCGATACCGACACCGTGCACGACGGTGCTGATATCGATGCCACAGGACTGACTGCGGCCCCCGGTTTCGCAGACCCGCATGTGCACTTCCGCGATCCCGGCCAGACCTATAAAGAGTCCATGATTTCCGGTTGCCGTGCCTCGGCATCCGGCGGATACACGAACGTGCTCATCATGCCGAACACGTTGCCTGCGCTCGATGGCCAGCCGGTGACTGATGCCGACGCTGCCGCCGATAAGCCGGGCGCGCGCGAGGTACGCGAGGCCGGCTTCAGCAACGTCATTGATTTCCTGCAGAACTACGATGCCGCACATGGTGTGAAGCTCCCGGTCCGCTATGACCTGTGCGTGTGCGCATCCAAGGATCGTGCAGGCAAGGAGGCAAGCGATACCGCCGATTGGCTCAAGTACGTGCCTGGATTCGATGATGAGCTCAAGACCCCGGCCATGAACGAGCATCCGGTTACCGCCATTAGCGACGATGGTGCCGCCGTTCCTGAGCCGATTCTGGACGAAGTACTGGCCAATGCCAAGGCATCCGATCTGTATCTGATTGAACACTGTGAGCATCACGATACCGGTGCCGTCAATGAAGGCCCTGTTTCCCGCCAGCTTGGTGTTCCCGGTATTCCAGAAGATACTGAGCTTAAGATTGTGGCTCGCGATATCGAGGCTGCACGTCGTACCGGCATCCATGTGCACTTCCAGCATGTGAGCACTGCGATTTCGTTCGAGGCGATTCGTAAGGCCAAGGCCGAAGGCCTGCCAATCACTTGCGAAACCGCACCGCACTATCTGGCCCTGAGTGATGAAGCGCTGTTGGAATACGGCACGCTGGCCAAGATGAATCCGCCGTTGCGTTCTGAAGCTGACCGTAAGGCCACTATCGCAGCCATTGCCGATGGCACGGTTGACTTGTTGGCCACTGATCATGCGCCGCATACAATGGATGAGAAGGCCTTGGGCTTCCTTGAAGCGCCCAATGGCATCATTGGTCTGGAATGCGCGTACGGCGTATGCCACAAGGTGTTGGTGGATGGTGGCCATATTTCAGATGAGCGACTGATTGAACTCATGTCTGTAGCCCCGGAGGCTCTGATGGGTCACGATGCCACGGATATCGCCGCACTCGTGGAGGACTGGGCTGAGCCGGCACCTACTGGTGATGACCCGGAAGGTGTAATCGCCGAGGAAACCGCAGAAGCTACTGATACCACGGCAGGGGAGGGCCACACGGCTCAGCGCGAAGGCGTGAACCGTCTGCTTGATTTGAGCCGCGTGGAGGATGCCGAGCATGTGGATTTGGCCATCCTCAACACCGACGAGGAATGGACCGTGGACCCGGAACAATTCCACTCCGCGGCACGCAACACCCCGTTCGGCGGCTGGAAGGTCACCGGTCGTCCACTCGCCACCATCATCGGCTCCCAATTCATGTTCAGCCGATTGTAAAGAACAGGCCCCCTCTGACGAGAGGGCTGTCATGCGAAGCATGACTGGGGGAGAGACTCAACAGAAAGGACTTCGATGGATCGCCTGATCGAAGCAATCAATAACGTACAGAACCCGTCCGTCGTGGGACTGGACCCTACCGAGGCATTGGTTCCGCCGCAAGTGGTGGCCAGCTTCGCCGATGAGGTGCGCGATTCGGTGGATTCCCCGGAAGAGCTGCCTGCAGCCCAGCTGGCGGTCGCCTACTTCGAATTCAACCGCACCATCATTGATGCCGTGGCGGATATCGTGCCAGCGGTCAAGCCGCAAATCGCCATGTACGAGGCACTCGGCCCGGCTGGCGTGGACGTGTACACGATGACCTGCGAATACGCGGCCCAGCAGGGTCTGTATGTACTCGGTGACGTGAAGCGCGGCGACATCGGCTCCACCGCCGCCGCCTACGCGCATCATTTGAACGGCGTGGCCGCCGCTGCGGAAGATGGCTCTGCTTTCGACCCATGGCACGAGGATGCCGTGACCGTGAACCCATATCTCGGCACGGATGGCATCACTCCGTTCGTTCAGGCTGCCACCGAAGCCGACAAGGACATTTTCGTGCTGGTGCGTACCTCCAACCCGTCGTCCAGTGAACTGCAGATGCTTGATCTGGCTGACGGCAAGAAGGTCTACGAACATGTGGCCGACCTTGTGGAAGGCTGGGGTGCCGAAACCATTGGCGAGCACGGTTACTCCCGTGTTGGTGCTGTGGTCGGTGCCACGCATCCAGAAGAGGGCCGCGCACTGCGTGCCCGCATGCCGCACACCTTCTTCTTGGTGCCAGGCTATGGAGCCCAGGGTGGTACCGCTCAGGACGTTGCCGGTATGTTCGATGCCAACGGTAGTGGCGCACTCGTCAATTCCTCTCGCGGCATCATCGGCGCATGGAAGAAGAGCGGCAAGTACTCCGAATCTATGAGCGCTGATGATGCGCTGAATCTGGTTGCTGAAAGCGCCCGCCAAGCTGCTCTCGATATGCGTGACGCCCTGCGTATCGCCGTCTATCGCTGATTGGCAGACCAGGACTTAGATAAGGATTCCCATGACTACCTTCACCCCAACGCATGATGTGGTGGCTGAAGCCACTGCATCGGGATTCTTCCCGCCGCGTCACACCGTGGAAGTCACGGCTGTGCGCGAACTGACCGACCATGTGGTGCGTCTTACTTTCCGTGACGCATTCATCGCATCCCATGCCAAGCCTGCCCAGTTCGTGAACCTGTTCACGCACGACGATTTCATGCTGATGCCCCGCCCGTTTGGCGTCAGCGAAGTCGAAAGCGACGAAGTCAGTGTGATTTTCGCCGTTATCGGTCACGGCACTGAGCAGCTTGCTCAGCTCGAAGCCGGCGACACTGTGGACGTGCTCGGTCCGCTTGGTCGTGGCTTCAACCTGAAACAGGACGCCAACTATATCCTCGTCGGCGGCGGACTTGGTGTGCCGCCACTGGTGTATGCGGCCCAGAAAATCGCCGATATGGCCGGTTCCGTGGCAACCTCCGTCATCGGCTACCGTGACGCCCACTTCGGTGAGGAATTCGTTTCCCGCTACACCGACCGCTCCTTCAACATCGACAATGCGCAGGGCAATGTCGTAGACCTGCTGAATCAGTTGGAGCAGTCCGGTGACCTCTATGTCACCGATCACTCACCCACCATCCTTTCCTGCGGTCCGCTGCCGATGATGAAGGCAGTCGCCGCATGGGCAGCCGAACGTGATATGCCGGCACAGCTGAGCATGGAACAGCGCATGGGCTGCGGATACGGCACTTGCGTGCTGTGCACTGTGGACACGGTGGACGGCCGCCTCAAGGTCTGCTCCGACGGTCCGGTATTCACCCGCGAACAGCTCGGATGGGGGAAGTGACGATGAACGCCAACACTGCTGCAACCGCTGCACAGCAAGCCGACAAGCACATCAACATCTACGAGCCGCACGAGTGGAAGCATTCCACTCAGGTTGCCGGCGTCACCTGGAAGAACCCGGTCGGCACTGCCTCCGGTACCTTCCAGTATGCGGCCGTCCGTTGGTTCTACGATGTCAGTCAGCTTGGTGCCGTCTGCACCAAGGGATGCTCACCGATTCCATGGGAAGGCAATCCTTCCCCGCGTACCGCGGAAGGGCCAGCCTCGAACCTCAACGCTGTCGGTTTGCAGAATCCCGGCGTGGATCACTATCTTGAAGACGATTTGCCCAAGCTGAAGAAGGCCGGCGCAATGGTCATCGCCAACGTGGCCGGACACTGCGATGACGATTACATGCAGGTGGTCGCCAAGCTCGCCGACTCCGAAGCGGACATGCTTGAAATCAACGTCAGCTGCCCGAACGTGACCCATGGCGGCATGAGCGTCGGTACCGATCCGGTGGCTCTGGCCACGTTGATGGACAAACTGCGCCCGATGACTGACAAGCCGATGATCGTCAAGCTTACGCCGAATGTCACCGACATCACCGTGCCGGCTCGCGTGGCCGTGGAACATGGGGCCGATGCGCTGAGCATGATCAACACCGTTCTCGGCATGAGACTTAATATCCGCACTGGTGAGCCGATTATCGCCAATAAGACCGGCGGTGTATCCGGCCCGGCTGTGCTGCCTATCGGCATTGCCGCCGTGTACCGTGTGCGCACCGCGTTGCCGGAGATTCCGATTATTGGCATTGGCGGCATTGACTCCGGTGAGAAGGCATTGGAATACCTGTATGCCGGCGCGAACGCCGTGGAAGTGGGTGCGGCAGCGCTCTTCGACCCGGTGGCGCCGCTGCGCATCGCCCGTGAATTGGATGACCTGCTGGATGAGCGTCCCGAGCTCGCTGCTAAACTGGCCGCAGGCAAAACTTGGAGGTAAATGCTATGGCAGAAACGCTTGCACATCGTTTTACGGAATTCCTGTTGGAATCCAACGCATTGAAGTTCGGCGACTTCACGTTGAAGTCCGGCCGCAAGAGCCCGTATTTCATCAACGCCGGAGCATTCGATAACGGCAAGAAGATCGCGACTCTGGGTGCCTTCTATGCCGAGAAGATCAGCCAAGCCATCGTACACAACACGATCCCGCGCGACATCGACACCGTGTTCGGTCCGGCATACAAGGGCATTCCGCTGGCCGTCTCCACGGCAATCGCACTGACCGCGGGCCATAACATGGCCGTCGGATACACCTTCGACCGTAAGGAGAAGAAGGATCACGGCGATGGCGGCTGGATGGTTGGTACCCCGCTCACCGACGGCATGAAAGTACTGCTTGTGGACGATGTGATGACCGCCGGTACCGCAGTGCGCGAAGTCATCCCGAAGCTCAAGGCCGAAGCCAACGTCGAAGTCGTGGGTCTGGTGCTCTCCGTGGATCGTATGGAGAAGACCAAGGATTCAGACCTGTCCGCAGTCAAGGCCGTGGAGCAGGAGTTCGGCTTCCCGGTGCTCGCCATCGCCAACGTGCGTGAGATTTTCGACGCCGCCGCCAAGATGAAGAAGGCCGACGGCACTCCGCTGCTCGACCATGACATCAAGCAGCGTGCCGAAGCCTACCTCGAACAGTACGGCGCATGATCGCGTAACGGCATTCTGTTCGCCGCCATTGGAAACGCTCCTTGTACAAGGAGCGTTTTTCATTTACGGGACTATTATGAACATGCACACGTTTTACAGTGCAATGAAGGGGCGATGACCATGGAAATAATGGTTGCGGTTCTGGCGATAATCGTAATGGCGCTGTCGTATTTCTCAGGCATGCAGCATGCCATTGACTCTAAAGCGGACAAGCTGGCGAAGGGTGGGACTCTCGACAGGCAGAATGCCAAGGGAATGCGAGAACTTGCCGACAAAGTTGATGTGCACAAGTATTATCCGTCGATATGATGATGCGGCGTTTTAAAGTGTTGCAGTAAAGGGAGGGTCTCGTTGAGAATCCTCCCTTTACTTGCCTAAGCCATACAAGGAAACTGCCATGGGAAACATCACGGACGATATCCGGGAGCATTTTGATACGTTTGCCGCTTCGTTGTTCAACGAGACGGACAGTCTGGCACTGGCGCAGCTGGCATATGCGCGCATGCCGGATAACGTGCGGCGATATCAAGCGAGCTCACCGATATCAATCGAATCAACTGAGCAATCATCAATGCCGATGGTTTCCATCCGCGATCTGCTGCGCGCCGAATGCTACGACGCCATGTTTGGCAAAGTATGGTCGCCGCAGATGAACGTGGATTTGCTGCGTGCGATGTGCGAAAGCCCACGCTGGCGGAACGTTCGTGTTGGCGAATATGTGGATGAATTCGACCCGGAAACCACCAAGCAATTCTCGGCATGCGCATTCGCTCTCGGTGATGAATCCAACACCTTATATGTGTCGTTCCGTGGTACTGACAGCTCCATCGTCGGATGGAAAGAGGATTTCACCATGGCCTTCCGCAGACCGGTCGCATCCCAGAAAGCGGCAACGGAATATCTCACTCATGTGGCGCGGTGCTGGAAAGGTCCGATCATGGTTGGTGGCCATTCCAAAGGCGGCAATCTCGCGGTATATGCCGCCGCCTGTGCGGCGCGTGAGATCCAAGACCGTACTATAGCGATCTTTTCGCATGATGGTCCTGGTTTTGACGATGATTTCTTTGCCATGCCCGGCTTCCAGCGCATTGAATCCAAAGTGCATAAGTCAGTACCGGGCTCCTCGATTATCGGCATGCTGTTCGAAACCCGCGAACAGTTGAGCGATGGCTACACGGTAGTCAGCAGCGATGGCATCGGCATCATGCAACATTTCGCCCTGCACTGGCAGGTTGATCATGGTCGGTTCGTCCAAGCGTCAGGGCTGGCTTCCAGCGCACAATACTTGGCGCGCACAGTCAACGGCTGGATGGCCAAGTATGACGACGAGCATCGCCGCAGGTTCATCGAAAACCTATTCGCCATTTTCGAAGCCGGCGGATACCGTACATTCGGCGAACTGACCGCGCACTGGACGCAATCATTGCCGCTGATGCTGGCGGCAGCGCGCAACATCGACGCGGAAGACCGCGATGTGATGATCGAAGTGGTCAAGGGGTTCGCGGCGACTGCTGCCAGTGCGGTGATTCCTACCAAATAAAGCATGTTTCATTGCGGATTATCGATATCCAAAAATGAACTTTAGGTGACTTCGCCTCAGCATAACTATCAACCTCAGTACAGTGGAGGTATGAGGGAAGGTTCCGGATTCTGGCGCATCGTTGGGATGATTGTGGCGGTTATCGCCGCCGTGGCATTAGCGTTTGGTGTAGCGTTTGCCATCGGACGTGCCACGAAAGATCCCACCACTGATCAGACATATCTGGCTTTGGCAGCACAAACCAAGAAAGTCAAAGGCGAGACCGCCGAAAATCGCAAGAAAACCAAAGACCTGACCGAGGAACGCGACGATTTACGCAAGAAAGTAGTCGAGCAGCAGAAGCAGCTTGACGAAGACAAGAAGCTATATCAACAATATGCGGCAGATGTTCAGGCTGGCCAGCCTGGTCTGATCGTGGAATCCATAAGCCCGGATATTGACCCGTGGTACACGGAGCTAGGTGGAGGTATTGACCTGTACTATTACCCGAGGATTACCATACGGAATAATACGGGCCATGTGATGTACAGCGCTTATGTGGATTACCAGATCATTGGCAAAGATGGTGCGGTGCTTGACGGTGACGAAAGCGCCTATGCATCAAATATCGTCGTGTACCCAGGTAAGACGGTGGTGGTGGAGGACATGGTCAAAGATGCAGGATTCTCCGGTGCCACCATCAAGCCAACAAAGTTCGAAGCATCAGTAACAAGTACCAAATATCCTGATTCGACAGAAAGCATCGACGGTCAATACACCGAGGACGTGAAAACGGCGGTGATTCCATGAGTGAGAAACAACCACAATGCAACGCTTCGAAGACGACGCAAACGACGAATAAGGAAGCCGATCCTCGCAATGACGGTGCACAATGGCATCCGTTCCTTCGTGAGCGTGACGTTGAAGGGAAGGTCTTGCCGGATCGATTATTCGATATTGTCGATGATGCGTTCACCGCTGTAAAGACGATGGTTTCCCGCGATGATAATGGGATACTCGCCCGGCGTCTTGCTATAGGTGCACGAGTGCTGATGGCTTTAGCCTGTGTTGCCGCATTGATTGGCGCAGGTATTGTCGGATGGAATATGGGCGGCCGTTCCGTGGTTGTCCAGGAAAGCCCGCAATACCGCAAGGAAGCCGAGAACCTAAAATGGGCCAACAGTGATCTCGAGGAATCAAAGCAGGATGTAGACAACCGGCAGCGGCAGCTGCGGGAAGCGGGAAGTCAGGTCGATCAGCTCAAACGAGACCAGGAAAAGTATGGGCAGCTGATTCAGGAAATCAAGCAGGCCCAGCAACAGTCCGAAACTCCGATGCTGACGGTGACGGCAATTGGTGATATCTTGCAGCAATCGTCATTCTCATATCGGGTGCCAATTACGGTGCATAATAATTCGCAGAATGCATTGACATTTTTTGAGGTGTATTACCAGGCAGTGGATGCTGCGGGAAATGTCGTGGATGCAGGTTATGCAATAGGCGACAGTGGTGTTACATGTGAGCCTGGTGCCGATTGCGTGGTTAAGACGTACAGTAATTACAGTCCTTCAGGTACACGAATCATTCCCACATTCTGGAGCACAAGCACCGCGAGCAGTGATTCCCAGTTCGGTAGATACGGTGCTGACGCGGTCAACAGACAATTCTGAATGTATTTAAGTACATAAAGCTTATACTTTTTTATCCACATTGCCTTTTTTATTCTTGTGAGCGAGAGTCGCTGCGTGTGATTTGTTCTACAAATTTTATACTGAGTCTTCAGGATAAATTGGACTGTAGATTGGATTCCAATGGCGGAAGATTCTATATATTACATATTGCGTCCAACGCATGTGATCCGAGGGTTGGGCTTTTCTTTTTGCGGTATCTCTCAGCCAAAGCCTGGATACGGTTACGGGCCTGCAATGCGTAGCGCTTACACGATTTACTTGGTCATTGAGGGTGAAGGGCGACTCATTTCTAATGGAATGCAATACCATTTAAATCGTAATGAAGGTTTTATAATTCGTCCCGATGACGGAGCATCCTTTATAACATCACAGGCACATCCTTGGACGTATCTATGGCTTGGCTTCAATGGTGAAAATGCTGAATATTATCTTGCTGCATTGGGCTTAGCTCGAGGTCATGATACATTGCGCGTCAAAAATGCGTTGGAATTCCTCCGTATTATCGTTAGTTGCCTATCCCACTCGAGAAGTACTCCGGAAGATGAGTTGAAACTGAACTCACTCACGTATGAGTTTCTTCATCAGCTTTCGGAACAAATTGTTTCTGAAACTGTGCCTGGTATGAATCTTGCATACGGAGAGATTACTAGGCGAACTATGGATTATATTGCCGATCATTATCTAGAGCCAATTGGTGTTAATGAAGTCGCTGCCCAATTGAATATGAATCGTAGCTATTTATCTCGTGAATTTCGTCGTGAATCAGGCTTGACAATTAAGGACTACATAAATCGTATTCGAGTAACAAAGGCTAGCGACCTTCTCATGCTTACGGATATGAGTCTTAACGAGATTGCTAAGCGTTGTGGGTATGGAAGTGTGGAAGTGCTTACGAAACAGTTTAAAACCATATATGCTATGACTCCTGCCCGCTACCGACAGCAGAGGGATAGATTGCATAATGATACCGAGATCAATCTCAATTTTTTACGTGCCATTCTTGGATGAGTGGAAAAGAGCATTGCATATAAGTGAATGGCCGGGGCATTGATTGGGTAAAATATGCCTCGGCCATTCACTTATATCAGGTTGGTTAGGTTGTGGTGTTGGTTGTTGCGTGCGTAGACGGGGATGACGTCGAGTGGCGCGTTGGCCTGGACGTGGGTGCCGCCTGGGTGGGTGGTGTTGTCGTGGAGGTTGGTCCAGGTGGTGTCGGGGCCGCCGGGCAGGTAGACGGTTCGGCTGGTGGCGCCGGCCTGGGTGACGGGGGCTATGAGCAGGTCGGGGCCGAACATGTATTCGTCGTTGATGTCGGCGGTGTTCGGGTCGTGGGGGAATTCGTAGAAGAGTCCGCGCACGAGGGGTTGGCCGTTCCTGTGGGCCTGGTCGAACAGTTCGCGCGTGTAGGGGCGCATGGCCTCGCGCACGCGGATGTATTTGACGAGGATGTCCTCGACCTGCCGGCCCATGCTCCATGGCTCGTTGTCGGCCCCGGAGTAGAAGCGGGGCGTGCCGTCCTTGGCGCGGACCATTTCCTTGAGGGCGCCCTCCTCGTAGAGGATGGCCTCGTGTCCCCTGTCGAGGGGGGTGGCCTGGTCGCGGGTGTGTTCCGGCTCGTGGAGGCTGCGGTTGCCGTGGTTGCGCATGACGGGCAGGAAGCAGGAGAACTGGGCCCAGCGGACGAACAGTTCGCGGAACGCGTCGGATTCGATGTCGCCGTTGTGGAAGCCGCCCATGTCGGTGGTGAACCAGGGGATGCCGGCCATGCCCATGTGGATCGCGCAGGTGATCTGGGCTTTGAGGTCCTTGAACGTGGAGCCGACGTCGCCGCTCCAGACCAGGGCCCCGTATTTCTGGGAGCCGGCCCACGCGCAGCGGGTGAGGTTGACGATCTCGCCGTCGCGTCCCATGGCCTGCTGGCCCTCGTAGAAGCCGCGGTTGTATTCGACGGGGTAGATGTTGCCGACCTGTTCGTTGGGTCCGGCGTGGTAGCGCCAGTTCTCGAAGTCGTAGGAGCCGTATTCGGGTTCGGCCTCGTCGAGCCAGAACGCGTCGACCCCGAGGTCGGCGTAGTTCCTGCGGCATTTGTCCCATACGTAGTCGCGGGTGGCGGGGTTGGTCGCGTCGATGAACGTGCACGGCTCCCAGGCCATCATGGCGATGTCCTCGCCGCGTTCGGGGCGCACGAGCAGGTTCCTGGACTTGAGCTCGACGTAGTTCTCGCTGGTGAGCGCGACCTGGGGCCATACGGAGACCATGAGCCTGACGCCCATGTCGTGCAGTTCGTCGCACATGGCCTTGGGGTCGGGCCAGAACTCGTCCTCGAAGCGGAAGTCGCCCATGCGGGGCCAGTGGAAGAAGTCGATGACGATCAGGTCGAGGGGGATGCCGCGGCGTTTGAACTCGCGGGCGGTCTCGAGGAGCTGCTCCTGGTTCCAGTAGCGCAGCTTGCACTGCCAGAAGCCGAGCCCCCATTCGGGCATGGCCGGCGCGTGGCCGGTCGCGTCGGCGTACTGGGACTCGATCTGAGCGGGCGTGTCGCCCGCGGTGACCCAGTAGTCGAGCTGGCGGCTCGAGCGCGCAACCCACCGGGTCCGGTTGGACGCGAACTCGACCGAGCCGATCGCGGGGTTGTTCCACAGGAACCCGTATCCGGCCGAGGAGACCACGAACGGCACCGACGCCTGGGAGTTGCGGTGGGCGAGCTCGAGCGCGCAGCCCTTGAGGTCGAGCGTGTCCTGCTGGTATTCGCCCATGCCGTACAGGTGCTCGTCCCTAGGAGCCAGGAAGGAGACCGAGATCTCGTGGTCGCCGCCGGTGATGGGCCGGTAGGCGCGGGCCCTGAGGTTCAGGGAGCCGCCCTCGCCGGTCTCCTCGAACAGGAGCGTGCCGTCGGCCTTGTGGAAGGACAGGCGGCAGACGAACGCCTCGTACCCCTGGCACCCGTTCCACCAGTGGCGGGCCCGGGCCCTGACGACGATCCCGCCGTTCGACACGACGGCCTCGTCCTTTTCCTCGTCGATCTCGATACGGAAGCCCTCTGTCGATGGCTTCCCCGTGAGGGCCCATGCGGTGTCCTCGACCGGGTGCATGCGCGCCGAGCGCACGCGCACGCTGTTGTCTCCCCACGGCTCGACACGAAGGTACTCGCCGTCTCCGGTCCACAGCAGCGCGGACCCGTCGGCGGATAACGTGAATTGGGTCATGATCATTCTCCTTTGACGATCTTGTTTACGTTTCTCGCGAACGAATATGTCAGTCCTTGATGGCGCCGGCGGTCACGCCCGCGGCCACGTACTTCTGGGCCACCAGCAGCAGCACCGCGGTGGGCACGGAGGCGAGCACGGCCGTGGCCATCAACGGCCCCCACTCCTCGTTGTTCGCGGAGATGAAGTCGTAGATGCCCATCGTGATCGGCCTGAGCTTGCCGCCTCCCGGGTTCAGCGTGGACGCGAACATGAAATCGGACCAGGCCCACAGGAACGCGAACAGGGACGTGGTCACGATCGTGTTGCGCGACAGGGGTATCACGATCCGCGTGAAGATCGTCCAGTCCGACGCGCCGTCGATCTTCGCGGCCTCGATCAGGGACTTCGGCATGGTTTGCATGAACGCGGTCTGCAGGATCACCGCGAACGGGATCGACAGGGTGCTGTCCGCCAGGATCAGCCCCGGTATCGAGTCCAGGAGCCCCAGGTCGTTGAACAGCGAGTAGAAGCCCAGCGACATGACCACCGCCGGGATCATCTGCGCCAGGATCAGCACGAAGTTCATGCTCCTCGCGCCCGCGAAATCCAGGAAGCTGATCGAATACGACGCCGGCAGCGCGATCACGAGCGTCACCAATACGACGCTGAACGCGATCAGCAGCGACGTGCCCAGATACGGCAGCTGCGTCCTGAACACCGACCCGTAGTTCGCCAGCGTGAAGTCCCTCGGCCACAGGTCCGCCGAACGGATCGACCGGCGCTGCGTGAACGAGATGTTCACCATCCAATACATCGGGAACAGCATGATCCCCGTCAACGCCAGCGCGACAAGCGTCTTCCACCAGGTAGGACGATGCCTCATCTCACGCCTCCTCTTCCCTCTTCTGCGCCCACAGGTACACGAACGCGAACACCAAAGCCACCAGGATCAGGATCGTGCCGATCACCGAGGCCTCCGAATACTGGATCGTCATATGGCTGCCCTTCGCGAACGCCAGCGCGTACGCCCAGGTCGCCAGCGTCTGCGACGTGCCCGTGCCCTGCGTCATCAGCCAGATGATGTCCACCGTCTTGAGCGTGTACACGAAACCCAGCATCAGCGTGATCAACGTCACCGGACGCAACAGGGGGAACGTGATCCTCCAGAACCGCTGCCACCCGTTGCACCCGTCGATCGACGCCGCCTCGTACAGATCCCCGTTGATGTTCTGCAAACCCGAATACAGGATCACCAGATTGAACGGGATACCCAGCCAGATATTCGCTATAATCACCGCCCACAGGGAATTGTCCGCCTGCAACCACCACACCGGCCCCACGCCGAACAACCCCAGGAACCGGTTCAGGATCCCGTTGTCCGCGTCCATCATCCACTGCCACGTCGTGCCCGACACCATCGGCGGCAACAACCACGGCACCAGGAAAATGCCACGAAGGAAACCCGACAGACGGAAATTCTGGTTGAAGAACACCGCCAACGCCAACCCCAACGCGTACTGCACCGCGATTGACGCGAACACGAACACCAACGTCTGCCCCAACGTCACCCAGAACTCCGAAGACGACACAACCTCCCGATACACATCCAACCCCGTGAACGGCGCATCACCAGTCACGAACGTCCTACGCGTATACCGATGCAGACTCATCGACACGTTCTGCACCAACGGCGACACATAGAACAACAACAAATACACAATCAACGGAGCAGCAAAACCAAACGCAGCCAACCGCGAACGATACCGATAAAAGAAACTAGTGGAAATCTGCCGAGTTATTACAGTGGGAGAACTGTTACATTTAATATTCATTCTTCCTCTTACCAATAAGGGTAAATCTATAAATTAGTAAAGAATTTCGGTGGTGTTCGAATCGTTATAAACGATTCGAACACCACATAACATGATTCTCACTTTCCGTTTAAAGCACTTTGCAATTTCTGTGCAAATCCAGAGGACACGGATTCATATTTGATTCCCAGCTTGGTGGTGCGACCTTGTGCATGCTCTGCTGGATCCTCCCACTCCTTCATATAGGGCTCATCTTCAAACTGCTGCTGTCGGACATCTTCTTTTGACGCCAGATATCCAGCTGCTTCGGCAACCGCGAGCAGGTTGGTGTCAGTCATGCAGTTGACGAACTCGGCCGCGGCCTTCTGCTTGGCGTCATTGGCGGTCTTGTGATACGGAAGAACAAGGAACTCACCACCAGCCGGGACGGGGGCTCCTTCCCCTCCATTCTTTGATGGAATGGAAAGAATCTTATATCCGTTTTCTGAGGCACTTTTCGCTTGCCAAGAGCCCATTTCCGAAAAACCATAATCGCCACTTAAGAACACGTCCCATGCTGCGGATTGGTTGTTCGTGGTGGAGGACTTCGGGGCCCACCCCTTGCTCACCCAGCCGGCCAGCAGGTCGCGGGCGTCCTGGGCGGCCTGCGAATCGGGCTTGGACAGGTCCCCGCCCGCACCCCAGAACCACGGCAGATACTGGAAGACGCCCTCCTCGGTCGCGATGCCCGAGAACGTGATGCCCTTGTAGCCGGCGTCCACCACCTTCCCGATCGCCGCGTTCAGCGAATCCCAATCCGTGATGGAGGCCGGGTCCACGCCGGCCTTCTCGAGGATGTCCGGCTTGTAATACAAGCCCAACGTATTGATGCCATAACTGATGCCATACTGAACACCATCAACCTTACCGGAGTCGATAATACTGTCATAGAAACCAGTGGTATCAACGCCGGCGGCCTCAAGATCGACCACCATGCCGGCATCCACGACAGTAGGTAGAACTGTGACATCGATCATGGAAATATCCGGAGCGTTGTCCTCTCTTACTGATGTGGTTAACGGACTCAGAGTTTCGTCTTGAAGTAGACGCTCAACCGTGTAACCATCAGGGGCACATTCACGTATTGCTTTAGCCCAGGGGGTATCTTCGTTATATTGCGAATACCCATCTAAGAAGGTCAGGGTTTTATCGTCTTGTGCTGATTTGGACCCACATGCGGATAATCCACTGCAAAGAGCGAGCGCGGAAACTGAAGCGAGAGCTTTCATGATTTTTACGTTATTCATGGTTCCAATCCTTTTTGTAATTTGATGATTGTTGAATATGATTCCTTGAGGGATTCAAGCGACAGTGCTTGGTGCCTTGCTATGGTTATTGGCTTCAATCGAGATCGATGAGCACATCCAAATTTTTGCCATCAAGACCGATGACCGCTCCATCGTTTACCTCAGGGGCATCGGGATGCGCGATCAGCCATTTATTGCGTGCAAAAAGAATTTGGTCCTCAGAGTTCTTTTCAGTAATTCGTGGTTTTTCGGTATTGGTTCCTTTGAAAAGAATGATTGCGGTACGGAATGGACCATCAACGCGGCACGGTGCATAATGCATGGTTGTTTCGTAATACAGTACGGCTTCACCTTTAGGAACATAAAAGGCTTTTACGGCGTCTGTATTTAGTCTGTTATCAACCATTTCGGATTTATGTGCCAATAGCAGAATGACGTCATCAGCAGCAACAAGGACTTCAAGTCCTCTATGGCATTCAAGACAATTAAGCTTTGTATTGCTTCCGTTGCAATAACCGACTTGAATGTCTAAACCACCAAATAATCGATCACGCAAATCGAGTCCAGGAATGGCACTTGAAAGTCGTTTGTCATCAGGAACGTAGATTACCTTGTCAGAAGGTGCTTCAGTAATCGCGTTAAGGATTGAGATGAATCGCGAAAAGTCATATCCTCCAGGCAAGGGCATGCCATAGGATGCGAACTCCGGATCATGGATGGAATACAGTTTCATAAACAACCTCCTTGTTGCTTGCTGTAGGGAAATGCGGAAATACTTGATAAGGGTTATCTCAGTTCCTCGTCAAAACAAATGGCGACTTTACCGCACTTACCTTCATCCATCAGTTCATAGGCTTTGGATACGTCATCGATTGAAAAACGATTGGTAACGAGTTCCTCTGGGTGAAGATTCCACCGGACGAGTTCCTCAACGAGTGTTTCCATGCGAGCCAGGCTGGTGACCCAACTTCCATAGACAGTTTTTTGCCCATGTAGCATATCTGGGCTGGGGTTGAAATGCACAGTGCCCCCTTCGCCAACCAAGGCGATTCGGCCCCATGCTCGAGTGGCTCGAATAGCGATCTGACGTGCCGGGTCGGCACCGGAAGTATCAATGGCACGTTCTACGCCTTGGCCGCCGGTCAAGGCGAGAATTTCATCAACAGTGTTTTCATTTGAGTCAAGAACTACATCCGCCAGATTCATCTTTTTTGCTAATTCAAGACGGTACGGGTTATTTTCTACGCCGATAAGCTTATTGGCCCCAAGCTTACGAGCCAACATTAGAGTAGCCAAACCGACTGGACCAAGGCCGGTGACTAGTACGGCATCGTTTCCGGAAATGCCAATCTTTTCGATTCCCTCGTATACGGTGCCAAAGCCGCAGGCTACTTGAGCGCCGTCTGTATAAGTTAGCTCGTCGGGTAGCTCGATAAGATCTTTCTCATCACAAACCACATATTCTTCCATGCCTCCGTCCCGCTGCCAGCCGTAGGCTGCACGAAGTGGGGAGGAACAGGAGATTTGATAACCCATACGGCAGTCGTGGCACAGACCACAGCCAGAGATGTGATAGACAATTACACGTGATCCGGCCTTGAATCGGCGTACGCCGGGGCCTTCTTCGACTACCTGTCCACACGGTTCATGACCGGCAACTTTGTTTTGGTATCCTTCTGGGCCCTTTCCGGTGTGCTCGCGGTAGATTGCGCGAATATCGCTTCCGCAGATTGTGGAGGCTTTCATCTTGACCAATACCTGGCCGTAACCAGGGGTCGGAATTGGAATTTCACGCAGATCAACAGTGCTGTTACCTGGAAGATATGCTGCCTTCATCATTCCGTCCATCATCTAACTCCTTTGTAATGCCGCGAGTCGCGGCTTGTAACTATTGGCTTCTGTCTGCCCCTTTTTTCTAAAAGGTTTTTAGGGCTGACGATTGAACAGATTAGGGCGTAGAAGATGATTAGAAACGGGGAATCGTACAATGTTTGTGGCTGAGGAACGATGCTTTGTGACAGGATTTTTTTCTTTTTAGTTCGTATATATAGCTAATATTCCTAGGATTTAAACTAAGACAAGAGCAATAAGAAGTCACAAATCATCGGAATTAAGTACATTTATCAGATAAGAATGAAAGTTAAAAAAACTTGAAGAACGCTAGTGTTAGCGATATCTATCCGGTTATGGCAATGATGCCACAAGTAGTAAGGCTGTATGTGGTTATAGAAACAGTGGCCGCGCGTCATCGTAACAGCAAGGCGTTATTGGCATTGGCGGTTGGCACATTTGCGCTTGGTGCAGCCGAATTCGTGATGATGGGGGTGTTGCCTCAATCCGCGCTGGATATGGCGGTAAGCATTCCTGACGCTGGCCACTTCATTTCTGCATACGCGCTTGGCGTATGTGTGGGCACGTTGTTCCTGGTGTTTGGTCGGCGCATTATGCCAAGGACGTTGCTGGTGCTTTTCGCGGTACTGATTGTTCTAGGCAATACGATGGTGGCGCTCAGCGGCGGATACGCGATGATGATTACGGCACGGTTCATCTCCGGTCTACCGCATGGCGCGTATTTCGGCACGGCAGCGATTGTGGCCAAGGAGCTTGCCGAGCCAGGCAAGGAGGCGCGGGCAGTGGCGGTAACTTTGACCGGGCAGACCATAGCCAACATGCTGGGCGTACCTCTGGGAACCGTGCTTGGCGAGTTCATGTCATGGCGGCTCGCTTTTGCATTCCTGGGCGCGTGGGGAGTTCTGACCATTGTGATGCTGGTGGCCTGGGTGCCGCAGGTGCCTGCCATCAAGGACACTGGTCTGGCCGGCCAGTTCGCATTCCTGAAACATCCCGGCCCATGGATGATTGTATTGGCGGTGTTAGCGGGCAACACTGGCATCTTCTGCTGGTGGAGTTACGTGTCGCCCTGGCTGACCTCGACCAACGGCTTCGCTTCGGCGGCGGTGCCGGCACTGATGGCTGTGGCCGGGCTCGGCATGGTGGTTGGCGCGCTGACCGGTGGGCGGCTTTCGGACGCGTGGAAGCCGGGAGGCGCGGCGGCGGTTGGACAGTCGGCGTCCTGCATCGGCTTGGTGCTGATTGCCCTGAGCCATGGTCCGATGGTGCTCGCCGTGCTGCTCACGTTCCTGTGCGCATGCAGCATGTTCTTCGTCAATGCCCCGCAGCAGTTGCTTATGGTCGAGGCCGGGGAGGTTGGTGACGGCGGCGGCGAGATGCTGGGATCTGCGTTGGTGCAGATCGGCTTCAATCTCGGCAACTCTTTCGGTGCTGCGATCGGTGGCGTCGCGTTGAACATGGCCGCCATGGATTACCGGGTCGCCGCGGGTGCGGGCATCCCGTTCACGCTGGCGGCGGCGTTACTACTCGGGGCATTCTATCGACGCTATGAGCGCAGGGTGCGGCGGTAGAACAGACGGGGACTGCAGCCTGGCGCCATAGTCCCCGTCGGCATGATTGCAAGCTATCGTGATGCCGGAATGACCGGACGCCTCGCCACCAATGTCGCCGGACGGCCTGCAGTGTCAGTCGATGAGCTTGTAGCCGTGGTCTGCAACCACGGACTTGAGCTTTTCAAGATAGGTTTCGGCAGCCTTGGAGAGCTTGGCGCGCTCATTGGTGATCCAGCCGACCAGCATGGTCTCGTCGGAATCGAGCGGAACCGTAACGATTTTCTCATTGTTGAGGTCGCCGTTGTCGATGCCGGTGCACACGGTGTAGCCGTTGAGACCGATGATGAAGTTCAAGATCGTGGCACGGTCGGTCACATTAATCTGCTTGGGGGAGTATTCCGGCCAGACTGCTTCTTCGTAGAAGTAGAAGGAGCCTTCCTCGCCCTGCTCATACTGGATGAACGGATACGGCTTCAGATCCTCCATCGTGATGAGCTTCTTGGCGGCCAACGGGTTGTTGCGCGAGATGAACACGTGCAGCGGAGCACGGAACAGCGGGTGGAATTCCAGATGCTTTTCACGCAGCAGCTTGCCAATTACATCCTTGTTGAAATCGGACAAATACAGGATGCCGATTTCGGACTGCATGTTGGCGACCTGGTTGATGATATCGCGCGTGCGGGTCTCACGGATGGTGAACTCGTACTCGTCGGACTTGATGGAGTTGATCATTTCCACGAATGCCTCGACAGCGAACATGTAGTGCTGGGTGGAAACCTGGCACAGCTGCTTGCGGGGCTTGGCATGCTTGTAACGCTCTTCCAGAAGGTCGGCCTGGTCAAGCACCTGGCGGGCGTAGGTCAGGAATTCTGCGCCGTCCACGGTCAGGGCGATGCCTTGGGAGGAGCGGGTGAAGATTTCAATGCCGAGCTCGTTCTCCAGTTCCTTGACGGAGGAGCTCAGTGCCGGCTGGGAGACGTACAGGGCGTGGGAGGCCTCGTTCATCGAACCGCATTCGACGATTTTGACGATGTATTTCAGCTGAAGCAGAGTCATAAACCACAGTTATATCAGCGAGCATGGCCGTGGGGTACAGTTATACCAGATGTTGCCCACTACGGCGAGCGAATAGTGAGATATGCAAGCTCTTCAGCTTATAATTGCGATGGTTGTGATTATGCATCGGCGCATAAAAGGGGGTAGTGGTGGCTGATAAGGAACATGTGTACCCGGAAGTGGGTGAAGCGTTGCGCAAGGCTCGCGAAGATGCTGGCATGAGTCAGGATCAGCTGGCGGATAGCTCCGGTATTTCACGCATCACCATCAGCCGCATCGAACAGGCGCATATCAATCCCTCGTTCCGCTCTCTGGAAGCCTTGGCGCAGGGAATGGGCCGCAAACTGACGATCAGTTTTGACGCAATAGATGAATAATCCTTTGTATGTTCGCGCAGGGTTGGTTGTTGCGCAAACATACAAAGGTAATGACGATTGCTATCGATTGCAATGACAGCTTACAGTCGTACACCAAGCTGAGTGAGACTATCGCGGGCTGCGATGGCGCCTTCGAACAGCACGCCGTGAATGCCCACTTCGTTGGCTCCGACCACGTTCTTGGCAGTATCGTCAAAGAAGACACATTGCTCGGCCTTCAAACCGAAGCGCTTCAAGGCCAACTCATAGATGTCCGCGTTCGGCTTATGCATCTTCTCCACGCCGGACACCACAGTGCCGTCCAACAGCTGCTCAATGCGTGGGAACTTCTCAAATGCCAGATGGAAGGTTTCATGGGACCAGTTCGTCAGACCCCATACGCCATAGCCGTGAGCCTTCAAATCGGCGAGCAGCTCGACCATGCCGGGTAGCGTGCGCGGCAACGCGTCCGCGTAATGGTCGATGTAGTACTTGAATATCTGCGCGATGTCTTCGCCCTGCTCACGTACCACGTCTGGGTAAATGTCGGCGAAATCCTCACCGGCATCCATACGATCCTCATAGTGGAAGAATCCGTGAGGATCATCCGGCGCGCAAATGGCGGCCACTACGTCGTCAGGGAACTTGCCTTCCAGACAGGCGCGGGTGTTCCAATCCAGCAGCACGCCGCAGAAATCAAAAATCACATCAGTGATGGGGGAGTTAGCCATACAAGCTCCTCATGAATAAGGGAACGGTATTTGGTTTTCAGTGTACGTTGTGGTGGGGCTAAGCAATCACATCGGCGATGGCATCTGGAATCGCGCGGATCACATCACTGGCAACAATCGGATGACCAATCGTCAGGAACTGCTGACGGTGTTCACGTCCACCAATCAATTCCGGTTCCTGCCAGCCATGCTGTTCGGATTCAGATGCGATGGCCGCCGCCGCTCCATGAAGATAGGCTGCAGCGGCCACGGTTTCCGCCGTAGTGATGCCGTCAGGCTGTTGGGCAAGCAACGCGCCGAGCAATCCTGCCAACACATCGCCGGCACCAGCCGTGGCCAACCAAGCGGGAGCGCTGCCGGACACATACACATGGTCCTCATCCACCACAATGGTGATCGCACCCTTGAGCAGTACCGTGGCGCCGGTCAGCTCGTGCACGCGACGGGCTGCGGCCAATGGATTCGATTGCACGTCCTGTGCGGTGTAGCGGGCATCCTCATTGGCGGACGCATGCTGTGGACGGCCAGAGGGGGCAGCCTCGGCGTCAGCATTCTCCTGTGCTATCGGATTGGCCGCCGAAGCGGAAAGCGGCGAAGACTGATCGGCGGACTGGGAAGCCGAATGAGTCTCATCGGCATCAGCATGATTCATACCTTCCAGCCTGTTCAGCAATGCCGCCATTTCACCGGCATGTGGAGTGATCACCACTTGGTTGGGAACATGGGACGGGAGCAGATCAAGCGCGCCGGCATCCACCACAATCGGAGGCATGTCATACGCGATATCATCAGCTGCAGCGTCTCCGTTAAGCGCATAATGCTTGAGCAATGCGCCGATTGTGTCACGCTGCGCATCGGCATCCGCGCCTGCCGCATCCGCCACGGGAACACCGGAACCCACAACCCAGGACTGCACATGGCCCTTGCCCAGCACGGCTTCCGGCAGTGCAGCCAACACCATGTTTTGCGCGCGCTCTGGGCCAAGATAGCGAATCATGCCGGTATTGGCTCGCGCGGCTGCACGAGCGGTGAGTACTGCGGCACCGGGGTAACGCTGCGAACCGGTCACCAAGCCGACCACGCCACGTGCATACTTGGAATCCTCATAGTGGGGGAGTCGAATCGCATCCGAGGCAAACAGGTGGTCGACGACCTCCACGGAGGGTTCCACATCATCAATGGAAAAACCGAAATCAACCAGTTGAATGCGACCGCATCCGAACGTGGCAGGAGGCAGTACAGCGCACGGTTTCATCGCCCCGAATGTCACTGTCACGTTTGCGGGCAGGTATGGGCCGGGCAGCGAACCATCATCCACACCGACGCCGGAAGGTGCGTCCACGGCAAGAATCAGCGGATAATCACGGGAGGATTCGCGGCCGGGCAGAGCTGGTTCGTTCGGCACTTCGCCGTCGAGCCCAACGGCTGCGGCCAAGGCTGCTGGAATGCCGCGAAGCGCGCCATGAATGCCGATGCCGGTCATTGCATCGATTACCAGGTGAGATTTATTAATCAGCGAGACAGCGGCCTGCAGGCGTTCGCCGGCTTCGCCAGCGGAGAATCCTGAAGCGCATCCTGGGATTTCAGCGGCGGGATCAAGCACCAGCACCTTGCCTCCGGCGCGCACGAATTCCGCGAATCCAGCCTCATGCAGCGACTTGCCCACAGCCACAGCGGTCACTGCTGCGCCCTCCTGAGCCAACGCGGCCGCAGCGAACAGGCCATCGCCACCATTGTCGCCTGCGCCCGCAAGCAATACGACGGACGAATCCTCAAGTGCCAGATCCTCATCGTCAAGCATGCCAGCGGCTGTATGTGCCACGGCTTGTGCGGCCATGCGCATCAGCGGTATTCCTTTATCAAGAAGCGGACGTTCCATATCACGTACCGTCTGCGCATCATAAGCGCTGTGCAGCAGCAATTCGCGGCGGTCGACATCATCGGCGTATTCCATAGCAGTCCCCTTCACGGTGCGGAAATGTACTGATGCTGATTTTAGCTGTCTTATGCTGTCCTTGCCCGCAGCGAACGCTGGTATGAATCTGATGATTGACTGATTCTTCACGGCATCCGTTACTATGGTCTGTTGGTTATTTTTGAGATGCTGCAATTACTGCATGGTATGGAAAGCGAAGGGTGAGGTATGGCGATTGAGGCACAGGGTCTGGAGATTCAGATCGGCGCACGTACCTTATTGCACCCCACCAACTTCCATGTGGCCAAGGGCGACAAAATTGGTCTGGTTGGCCGCAACGGTGCCGGTAAGACCACGCTGACTCGCGTGATCACCGGTGATATGCTGCCCACTGCCGGTAAGGTTCGCGTGTCCGGCAAGCTCGGTTATCTGCCGCAGGATACGCATGCCGCAGATCCTTCGCAGACAGCGCTGGACCGCATGATGAGCGCACGCGACATCGCCACCATCATCAACCGCATCCGCAAGGCCGAGAAGGAGATGACCGACCCGGATCCTGATGTGATGACGAAAGCTATGGCCCGCTATGACAAGGCCATGCAGGACTTCGACAAGGCCGGCGGTTACGCGGCACAGTCCGAGGCGATTTCCATGGCGGCGTCGCTCGGCCTGCCGCAGGAGACCATGCAGCAGGAGCTCGGCACGCTTTCCGGTGGTCAGCGACGTCGTATCGAACTGGCGCGCATCCTGTTCTCCGACGCCGATACGTTGATTCTTGACGAGCCCACCAACCATTTAGATGCCGATTCCATTGAATGGCTTCGCGGATATTTGAAGAAGTACGAGGGTGGATTCCTCGTGATTTCCCACTCCACCGAACTACTCGATGAAGTGGTGAACAAGGTCTGGCATCTTGACGCGCAGCTTGGCCAGATCGACATGTATTCGCTGAGCTGGAAGGCTTATCTGCATCAGCGCGTGGTGGACGAGGAGCGTCGCCGTCGTGAGCGCGAAGTGGCGGAGAAGAAGGCTGAACGTCTGATGAAGCAGGGCATTCGCCTGCACGCCAAGGCGACCAAAGCCGTGGCCGCCCAGAATATGATGCGCCGTGCCGAAAAGCTGTTGGAAAACACGTCGGAGGCGCAGAAGAAAGAGAAGGTGGCGGACATCCGTTTCCCGGAGCCTGCACCATGCGGCAAGACCCCGATCATGGCCAAGGATATTTCCAAGGCCTATGGTTCTAACATCGTGTTCGCCGGCGTGAATCTGGCCATCGATAAGGGTTCGCGCGTGGTCATTCTGGGATACAACGGTGCCGGTAAGACCACGACGCTGCGCCTGCTCGCACACATCGAGGAGCCGGATACCGGTTCGGTGGATTATGGCCACGGCTGCAAGATCGGTTACTTCGCTCAGGAGCACGATACGTTGGATTTGGATGCCACCGTGCTGGAGAACCTGCAGCATGTGGCTCCCGAATTGGATGATACCCATGCGCGTTCCATCTTGGGTTCGTTCCTGTTCTCCGGCGATGACGCGATGAAGCCGGCGCGTGTGCTCTCCGGTGGCGAGAAAACCCGTCTGGCATTGGCGACTCTGGTGACTTCACGCGCCAATGTGCTGCTGCTCGATGAGCCCACCAACAACCTTGATCCGGCCTCCCGCGCAGAGATCTTGAAGGCCATTGCCAAGTATGAGGGCGCCATCGTGCTCGTCACCCACGATGAGGGCGCTGTTGAGGCCCTGAACCCGGAGCGCGTGCTGCTCATGCCTGACGGCGACGAGGATCTGTGGAACGACTCCTACCTGGAGCTCGTTGCTGAGGAATAACGGAGTGTACTCTGCGTTGCTCCTCAGTCTACGTACCTTCGTGCGCCTTCCTTCGGTACGCCTTGAGGCCGCACACGTTATTCCTCAGCAGTAGGTGCGCGACTCGGGGAGTCCTCACGAGATAATGAAGGCAATTCAGTAATCCTCGATACATCACAACGGAGGGAGTGCTATGACCACTGCAGCAGGACAGAAGATCGCCATTGTTACCGGTAGCGCATTGGGACTCGGTTACGAGTTCGCCAGCCAGCTGATCGAAGCCGGTTGGCTGGTGGCTGGCGTCGACTTCAACGCTGAACGCCAAGCCGAATTGACCGCGCAATGGCCGGCCGAATCGTACCGCGCCTACGTGGGTGACATCACCGACGAGGACTTCGTACGCAAGTCCGTGGCGGAGATTGCTTCCCTCGGCCATATCGATTTGCTCATCAACAACGCCGGCCAACCATCGTTCAAAGTGCCGACCGCCTACGAAGCCGCGGACGTGGACAAGTGCCTCAAAGGTTTGAAAGGTATGATTCTGTGGACCGTGGAAACCCTGAAAGCTTGCGGCGAGCAGGACGTCAAGATCGCGCAGATCATGAGCACCGCCGCCACCCGCGGCAATGCGAACGAAAGCGTGTACTGCGCCACCAAGTGGGGTGAGAAAGGCTACACCAAGAGCCTGCAAGCCGCATACAAGGGCACCAGCGTCAAGGTCGTAGCCGTCTACCCGGGTGGCATCGACACCGCGTTCTACCGCGATAGCCACGATTACGTGTCCGAAGAAAAGCAACATACGTTCATGCAGCCCGGCCCGCTGGCCGAGGTGATTCTGTTCAACCTCATCAACGAGGCAAACCTCACCGTCACCGACATCGAAATCAACCGCAACAGCTGAGGTTCAGAGTCCAACTTCCGCGCAGTTACTGCCTGTTCTGACGGTCGGAGAGGCAGTAACTGCGCGTGTCAACGATGCAGACGCGCAGTTACTGCCGCTTTTCCGCCCAATACTGGCAGTAACTGCGCGGATTAGTGACTCAGTCCAGATGATGCAGCGCACGAATAATCCGGCAACGGTCTTCAGCCGTGCCTTCATCCGCGCACATCGTCGCATACCAGCGCGGATTGCGCAGGACCTCTGTACCGGAACCGTCAGCCTCAACGAGCGTGTGCAAGTCGTTGGCATACTGGAAATGTAGGTGACTGAGCAGACCACCCTCGGCGAATGCGGTGCGCGAAGGCAGTGGCGCAATGGCCAACAGCCAACGGAATGGACTATCTTCCGCGTGTGAGTCATCAGTTACGAACACGTAAGTCGGCGAACCTTCCAAACCATGTGCAATCACATGATCGATGCGATAGTCATAGGCGTCAAGGTTGGTGTTGTCTTCCGCATACCAAGTAATGCTCACGTCGGCATCGGCATTGTTCGGTTCGCCCACAGTCCAATACCCAATATGAATGATGTTCTCCGGACTGGTGGTGGAACAGGCCATTGCCCAGAACTTGCGGATGCCGTTAGCTGCCATCGGAGCCATCTGAGGATTGGCGAGCACAGCCTGCTCGGCCTCATCCCAAGTGCCGCGAACGGTTTCATCCTCAGCATCAATGTAATGCTCGAAGCTCTCCCAATCGCCTAGCCAATCAGTTAGGTTGAAACTTGTGGATGTATCGGTCATGTGCTCCTCTTTTCAGTGCATTTTGTTTTTGAGGTAATCGGTACGATTGGCCATTGGAATTTTGTAGTATTGCCTACTGGCAACATCTCTATTGCCTATTGATTCCAAGATTACTCTTGAGATTACTAATGGAATCATACGGGTGACAATAGGTAATATGACTGGTATGAGTGAACCGGTAAAAACGATAGAGCCTGTAAGTTTAGCAATGACTATGCTGTCGGATCTGGATTTCCTTGAGGCCAATAGTTTGTTGCATAAACCTAACATGTTCGATATGGTCGGCATGAGTCGTCAGGAAATACGCCACAGCGCGTTCCTTGCATGGCTTCTTGAACCGTCTAATCCTCATGGGCTGGACGATTTATTTATTCGCCGTCTCCTTGCCGAGCTCTATAAGGCCCATCCGGAAGGATTCGCTTCTTTTGCGGTGAAGGATTTATCCAATCTCGCGGTTGAGCGTGAGGTCACAACGGGTGCGAAAAAAAGGCGTATTGACATACTTTGTTATGACAGTAATGAACGTCTGGTGCTCTGTATTGAGAACAAGGTTGACTCTCAATTACATGACCGGCAGTTGGATAATTATTACGATTATGTAGAAAATACATATCCTGGCTGGTGCAGGGTGTATGTGCTTTTATCTCCAGGAGGAGAACCAGCGCCTGAGCAACAGTGCAAGAATCCAGATGAATGGATACCCATAAGTTATGAGACCATTGCACGCATTTTTGATGGTCTTGTGCCATACGCCGAATCGAAAAGTGGAACCATCATTAATGATTATGTTCGGATGTTGAAGAAAGAGGCTATTGTGGAAGACAAAGAGCTCGATGAACTAGCAAAAAACTTGTACTTGAAATATGCCCCTGTATTTGACATGGTATATGCGCGTTATGTCGGTGATGACAGTCTTGATGGAGAGCTGAGAGCCATCTATCTTAAAGTACTTAATGAGTATAAGAGTAAGGGAGCGTTTACGTGGTGTCACGGTGAACATGAGCCAGGACGGTACCTTGGATTCACTACAGGACGTATGGATAAATATCTACTCAACAATCAAAACCGGAGGGGCAGTTGGGGAGATAATAGCCGAACCTATACATATTGGGTTTATCCACCGCTGAGTAATCCCTCAATCAAACTTGAACTTGGGCCTCTAAACCAATCAGAAGTTGTAGTTGAACGCATGAATCGACTGGTCAAAGAAATTGGTAACAAACAAACTGTTCTCCCGACTAACAGATACAGGAAGATTATCTCTGTCCCAACTCATATTGATTCGCTGAAATATGAAGATAAGACCGATGTAAATCCTCAAGCAGTAGAGAATAAGCTGCGCACCGCAATCGATAAGATGCTCTCAAAAGAAAAAGAGTATCTCGATAAGCTTGAGAATTAGGGGAAATGAGGGGCGCAATCTAGCGTATATTTCTCCCGGTTGTTTCATGGGTTCGTGCTTCTAGAGGAGATCGAGCATGGCTGTTTCGCATTATGCAGCAGTGTCCACTGCAGAGATTGTTATAATCATTCTTGAACTGCTTGATAAGAACACTGACCGGGAGCATGGCATTACAGCGGTTTGGATTGCCAATCAGCTTGGAGTCACGGAAAAAACGGTTCGTTCCCATCTGCCATACGTTGCAGGCAATGCAGCCATTCGGTCGTAAGATTGGACGAATTGAGCACAAGGATTTGAAGCATGCCGAAAGCGCCGACCCGCGCCCGGGTTGGTATATCGAACCTATTTTCGATACCGCTCAAATGAGATTGCTTGCCGACGGGGCAATCCTTTCTCGATCGGATAGTGAATATCTGCATGACCTTATCGCGAAAGTATATGCTTTTGCCGGGCAATCCAGTCAGCTCAGTGCTCTCGGCAAGATGAGCACTCCGCGCAACTACAACCGTGAGTTCCTGAATAATATCGAGTTGCTAAATGACGCAATCGTTCATGAGTGGGCTATTACATTCCGCTACTGCACCTATGATGTTGACGGGACTTTAGTGCCGAGGAAAGACGCTGATGGCAATGTGAAAAAATATGCAGCTGACCCATACCGATTGATGTATCGAAACGGCAAATACTATCTGATTTGCCACATGCATCAGCATAACAATTTGAGCTATCTGCATGTGGAACGTTTCCGTGATTTAGCGGTAAATGAAAGCAATCATTCGTTGATGCGCACACTGGACAGTTTCAACCCTGAGCCGGGCACTCCATTCGATTGGGATAAACACATGGGGGAGCGCCCATATCCAATGGATGACAAAGCAATTCCAATTCATTTGCGGATTAAGGATACTCTTGAGCCCATTTACGATTGGTTTGATGCGGCGCAAGTCACTCAGCTCGATAAGCACACGTATGATGTGTGGATCACTGCGAATGAAAAAGCGACACTTTGGTGGGCATTGCAATATGCCGACGATCGCATCATCGAAATACTATCCCCGCCATCCCTGTGCGATACTTTGCGAGGGGATGGAGAATACCTTGCAAGTCTTTATGCAGATGTTGGCAGTACAGGATTGCCGAATCATGACAGTTGACTGATGCGCATGGCATAGAGTGCGATTTCGAGTCCTTTGTTGAAGTCGCGGAGCCAATGTCGATTCAGAGGGATCACGTATTTTTCAGTTCGCACGGTCATGAATCCGGTTCTGAATTCTGTGATTCGCGTTAACGAATCCCGATGAGTTGCAACGCGATTCAGTAGAGCATATCTGTTGCTCATTCGGATGAAATCGTGCTGCGGTAATTGGATGCAGCCATCGGCAAAATCGATGCTCACTACTCCCTTCTGGCCAATGCGTTGAACATCCGCGATTAAAGTCAGCGCATCCTGCAACTTCCAATCAATATCATCGAACAAAGCCTCATCGAGCTCGAATACGTCGTTTGTATGGACGCCATCGTCTGATGAGCATTCCTGTTCCTCATCAATCATCGGAACAATTTCAGCCGAATAATCGTTATACCATTCAACCGTAGTGCTCGTTTCGAGAACGGCATTCAGAAGATCCGACAGAGCCTCTCCCGCCTGATGAAAATTCTTTCGACTCATCCTTCTTCTATGGTTCGCGTCAAGAGCATAAGGTGAGTTCGACGGCATATCAGCGGTCCATTCAAGTTTGACTATCGTCATGGTTTGCTCACCGCCAATTGGTTGGATGTATTGACGACGAAATTACCGAAGGCTTGTTTGGTGTCCGGCCATTCTTCGAAATCATTCGTGCTGTTATCGTGTTGTGTTGCTCTGCGTCTCATGCCTCGAATATATGAGCGCATCAATCGCGGCAGTAGATATTTACCGGTTTGAATAGACCGGTTAGCGTAAAGAATGTGCGTATGCCTTTAGCTGTTTGGTTTCGATGTGCTGCCGTTGTGTTCCAGGTTGATGATGGTGGTGCACCAGCCGGCGGCGAGTTCTTCGTCGTGGGTGACTACGAGCACGGTTTTGCCTTGTTCGGCGAGCTGGCGGAGGAGTTCGCCTACCTGTTCCATGTGGTAGCGGTCGAGGCCGCTGGTCGGCTCATCCAGAATGATGAGGTCTTTGCCGCACATCAATGCCGAACCGATGGCTACGCGTTGCTTCTGACCTCCGGACAGGCTCATCGGATGCCGGTCGGCGAAGCGTGTGAGGTCAAGGTCTTCGAGCACTTGATCACAGCGTTTGATGATTGCTGGGTCGCTTTCGTCAAGGCCAAGTAGCAGTTCCTCGCGCACGCTGTCGGAGAACAGCTGATAGTTCACGTCCTGCATGACCAGGAATCCTGCGCGTGTGAGGGCACGAGGTTTGGTCGGCTTGCCGTTCAGCAATACTGTGCCGGATGCCGGTTTGATAAGGCCGGTTAGTGTTCGTACCAGCGTGGTTTTGCCACAGCCGTTATGACCCATAAGCCCGATGATCTGGCCGGGGTAGAGATCAATGTCTGGAATGCTTCTCGAGAAGCCGTCGCGTCCTCGATAGCCGATAACAAGATCGTGCGTTGACAGCAACGGCGATGAGCCTAAATGGGTTGCCGTAGCATCGTCATGTTGTGTCGACGCAGAGCCTGAATCGTTGATGTCCGAAGCTGAAGTTTTTTTCACATCAGTTAGTGATTCGAGTGCTTTGATACGTTGCCTGTATGGCTGCAAATCAAGAGCACGCATTCCCATCGCGGCAATGCAACCAGGGGAGAGCGCAAGGAATTCGTCGGCTTCGTATTCGTGTGCAATGTGTCCGCTGTCGAAAATGATGTATCGGTCGGCGATGCCGTTCAGCCAAGCGAGACGATGCTCGGCTATGACGATGGTTATGCCTGAAGCCTTGAGTTGTGCAACAAGCTCACGCATTTCCGTAATCGCCACCGTATCCAAATTGCTGGTGGGCTCGTCCAGCACCAGCAGCCTTGGACTCAGCATGGATGCTGCAGCCAGGGCGATGCGCTGCTTCTGACCTCCGGAAAGATGGAAGATGCTGCGCTGCAACAATGGTTCGATATTGAATCGTTGTGCGATTTCAGCGATTCGATGGTTGATTTCTTCCGGCGACAGTCCCATGTTTTCCGCGGGAAACGCTAACTCGTCAATGACTTTGGCGTTGAAGTATTGCGTTTTGGGATTCTGGAATACGCTGCCGACCAGGGGAGTGAGCTTGTCGATGGGCTCGGCAGCTGTATCGATGCCGCAAGTATGCTGTTCTCCACTGAATTCGCCGTGGAAGAATTGCGGAATCAAGCCGTTGACGATGCGCGAATATGTGGTCTTACCGCAACCGCTGGCACCGCAAAGTACAACGCACTGTCCGCTCGGAATACTCAACATGGTGTTGATTAGAGACAACTCGTCAGCCTGTTCATAAGTAAACGACACGTTGTTGGAATAAACTTCGGATGTCATCAGTGAATCACTCCGGCAATATCAAGCGCCAACGGAATCAGTGCAACAATCATCATGATCCAATCCACGATACGCATGCGGATCTCAGTGCGAGAGGTGTGCGCTCCTTCACGGCCGAGCCCTTTGGTCAGTGCCGCAACGGACAGATCCTGAGCCACATTAGTGGCGTTCATCAACAGTGGGATAAGAATATATTCCAATGATTGTGCAGGGTGCCGGAGCAGACCCCAACCGCCTGCCGCAATGCCGCGCAGAGCCATCGCATTGCGAATCTGCCGGTAGTCCTCGGCGATGGTGGGGAAGAATCGAATCACGACCACACAAGGAATCACCACGGATTCAGGCGCATGCATGCGCCGCATCGCGCAGATAAATGCGCTGGGAGAGGTAGTGGTGAATGCATACGCGCCGGTGATGAAACAGGGCAGCATCATCGTGCAGCCGACCGCCAACGCGGAAACCACATGGAGCCACGGCGAGCCTAAAGCGTCTGGATCCAGGAAACCCAGTCCTGTGAGAACTGCGTAAGTAAGAGCGAAATTTACAGTCAGCTTCCAACGGCCCGCGACTGCAAGTGGCAGCAAAAACAGCACGACCATGATGAGCTGTGTGATGACGCTCACGTGGAAGAACAACATGAGATTGGCGGCTAAAAGAAGAAATAGTTTGGTTCGAGGGTCTAGCGTGCGTTGATTTGAGCTGTGGCTGAAGGTCATAGCAACGCTCTCAACACACAAAGGCGTACCTGTATCGGACAGGTACGCCTTAGTCGAAGTATTGGTGGAATGCATCAGACGATGCCGGCCTTGATGAAGTGCTTCTTCATCATCTTCTGACCAAACCAACCACCAATAATGGCACACACCAGAATCGCGGCCATCGAGATGAAGAACGTGCCGGTGTTGATATTGGCGAACACGCCATCAATGTAGGCCGCATCCTTGCCGCGAGCCTGAAGGCTGGCGATGTAGGCGTCTTTCATGAACCAAAGCGGCAAGATCGGGCCGGTAAGTCCATAGGAGAACACCACGTAGCTGACGAGCAGTAATGCCTTGTTTTTGTACCTGCCGGCGCGTGCGATGAGGTCGGCGGCAACCGGGAACACGATGCTGGCGATGAATGAAAGCACGAAATGACCGGAGATAAACAGGAACAAGCCAATGACCACGCCCATGACCGTGATGCCGCCGAACTTGCCGAGTCGAGCGGCAAGCAACATGTAGACGCATCCGGAAATCAGCGCGGCGATGGCGGGCAGGAAGATGGAACCGAAGCCACCGGTGAACAGGGTGCTGACCAACGTGGCCACGCACACCATCACGAAGTAGAGCGCAGCGAATACGCCAATGGTGATCAGGTCGGCGACTTCGAGTTTGCCGGATTCGGTTGGCTTGCCGGAGTTCTGGTTGGAAGTCTGAATGGTGTTGTCAGCGGGCGAATTCGAAGCGGTCACAATACTTTCCGTTTCATACGAGGGAACAAATACCTCTCGCCAATGTATCGGGGATTGCAGGGAAAGGCAATACCTAATTTTGGAATCGGATGGTGGCTTGGAACGTGTTGGGGGTGGGCTGGGTGAGTTCCAGGGCAGCATGCATGGCCTGGCAGGCGGCATCCCCAATGGAAAGACCGAGGCCAACGCCGGGCGCGGCGCTGATACGTGAATTCTGGCCGCGATGGAACGGTTGGATAAGCTCGGTCAAATCATCGGGCAGTGTTTCATCGGTGGAGTTGGTCACGGTCAGTGATACTTGAGTCGTGGAATTGTCGCTGTCGCCATGAGTATCTTGCACGGAACTGATTGCCACGTCAATGGACCCGTTCTCCACGTTATGCATTGCAGCATTGCGTAGCAGATTGCCTACGGCAAGTTTCAGCAATGCCGGGTTAGCAGACACAGCGGCATCGCCTTCCACGTTGACGGTAATCGCATTATCGGCAATTACCGTATCGACATCTATGAGTGCTTGGTTTACGCATTCGCGCAAGTCGATATCGCCTGAGGTTTCGGGAGTTGCATCGCCGCCAATCGTGCCGCTTTGGATGCGAGACAAGGTAAGCAGCGCCTGCACAAGTTCGGCTCCACGTCTATTGGCTGCGAGCGCACGACGCACCGATGGTTCCACGTCGGCGGGAAAGCGTCCTTGGGTTAGTGGCGCGTCAAGATTGGTTTCCACGGCGGCGATGGGCGTGCGCAATTCGTGGGAGGCGTTGGATACAAATCGTCGTTCGGCAGTCGCGCTGGCCTCCACGCGATCGAGCATGCCATTGATGGAATCGACCAGTCGGTCGATATCGTCATTGCCGGGGTGCACGTTGATTCTGGCGCTTAAATCGTTCGGTTGCAGGGCTGCCACTTGGCGGTCCACTGTGGTGACTCGTCGGGAAAGCATCGTGCCGATGAACCATGCTGCAAGCACTGCGATGATGCCAAAAATCGCCAGTGCGATGATCGAGACCGTGCGCATGGTGGTGGTCAATGTGTTGGTGACGACATTCGCCGTATTGATCATCACGCCGTTGTATTCGTCGAGAATCCAAGGGCCACCGTTTTTGGTTTGTTCCTTCGCCGTGTCCCATTCCCCGGAATTAAAGGGCACGTATAGTTTCATGCCATCGAGGTTTCGCCTCGTACCCGTATAGCAGACTAATGCGCTGTCTCCAGTACCGTTGATGGCAGGACCGGTTTCGGCGTCCGCGCCCGTGGTGACGGAAATGGTGCCGTCCGAATTAGCGCACATTGTCATCGTCTGACTTGCTTCCGCGGTGGTGCGTGCCACGATGACGTTCTGCGTGACTATCAACGCCGTCATCATCAAAATGATGATGAGCGCGATGGCCAGGGTGATTTTCGCACGGAATGATTTTGGTGCGAGCTTGCTGGCAACGGCGGTAACGCGGGTGCGTAATGATTGGAATGCCTGCATAGGACTACCCCTCAGTCATGCTTCGCATGCCAGCTCCCCTGACAAGGGGAACCAAGCCCCAGTTCATACAACGGTTCATGCGAGACGGTATCCTTCCCCGCGCGTGGATTCGATGGTTTGGGCATCGCCGAGTTTGCGCCGCAATGAGTAGATGGTGGTTTTGATCACGTCAGCTGGTTCGGATACGGATGCGTCATCCCAAACGGTTTCATAAAGTTCGTTCACGCTTACATAGCCGCCGTCCGCACGCATGAGCTCAAGCAGTATGCCATACTCCTTGGGAGTGAGTTTGACGAGAGTGCGGCCTTGATCGCGAAACACAAGACGCCGTGTGGTGTCGAGGGTCAGATCGCCGTGCGTGAGCACCGCGGCCGTAGCCTGGCCTTTGCCTGCACGACGCTGCAGTGCTCGGATTCGAGCCAAAAGTTCCGGGTAGGCGAATGGCTTAGTCAGATAATCATCGGCACCAAGATCAAGCCCGCTCACCCGGTCGCTTATCTCAGCGGCCGCAGTGAGCATGATCACCGCCACGGGAATACGGTTCGCCGCGATGGTAGCCATTACCGCGTCACCGGACAGCACCGGCAGATCTCGGTCCAGCAGCACGATGTCTATGTTCTGCTCGGCGAGAATTCTCAACGCCTCAACGCCGGTCGCTGCCATTCTCGTGGCGTACCCTTCGTAGCGCAGGGCATCATCCAATGCGGCCGCCAGTTCGCGGTCATCCTCAACAATCAGAATCCTCATGCTGTGCCCCTTCGCCCATGTCCAGTACACTCAATTATCCGCCTAATTATGCGCTATGCGTTTATTCTCGAGCGTTTAAGGTAAGGCGAAAGTAATCCTTTTCCTCACTGTCGATGCACCGTAACAGAGATTGAATGATAGTAACCGCAGCGAAGCGGTGATTCATTCAGCGGGAAGTGAGGGGATCATGACACGCGAACAGAGCGACGGCAGAGCACATGCCCGAATGTTTATTCGCAACATGATGGCGAGTCTTCTGGTATTGACCTGCCTAATTGGAACGGCATCATGCTCATCTTCGACTATGACCGTTGACACAGACAATGTCAGCACGAAATCAAGTGGCAAGAACGCTGATACAAGTACGGCAGACGACTCCAGCAACAATCCATCAGCCAACTTCAGTACTGCTGAACTTGAGACCATTGCCAAACGATTCACAGCCTGTCTGGTTGAAAAAGGTTTCGATGCGAAAGTCACGGGAAGCTATGCGTTGCAACCTCTCGGCTCATCGTCCGATGATGCGCCGCAAACCACCGTAGTGGTTCGGCGGCTCGGAGCAGACCGTACTCCAATTGTGCCTGGTCCTGGAGTGGTGATCAGCGCGGATTCGGACCCGCTCTACCCGGACGTGATGTATACCATCGTCTCCGCCAAGGAAGGCGCATGGGTGGGATTCAAGAATTCCAAGTCGCTCACCGGCTCCATTTATGCGGACAAGCAAGCCGACTATGCGGCATGCGAGGCCGCGAATCCTGATTTCGCGCAACCGAATTATTCGAGCTCCAGTACCTCGGGCGGCGGCTCAGCCGGTTCAACATCCACGGATTCCGACAAGCAGCAGATCTTAATCGACTTCGCCCGTAAAGCTCGTTCGGACGGATTCAATTGGATGGCCGACCCCGAGCCAGGGGAATCTCAGGCCGTTGAGATTCCCTCCGATGTGTCCTATGAGGAGCTAAAGCGGTTCTTCGACACCTATTCCGGCGATCGGTGGCCTAGTCATGACGGTATTCCGTTCGGGGCCTCATGCTCCGGGGAATGCGCCGCCTACAACCAAATCCTCAACGAACGACAGCAGTAGACTCAGCGAACCTAGCTGGAGTCTGAAGTATTCGAAAACCAGGTAAGGCGAAAGTAAAACGATTTCTCACCGACATGCCACTGCGGACGAGGTTTGATGAAGCCATCACACATGTGAATCGTCTGCCGAAAGGAGCCATCATGGTTAGCATCTTCAATCACATTCCTGATCAACATCTAAGGCGCACATTAGCGGTTGCTTCCGCATCGGCATTGTGCTTGATTGCGCTCGCTGGATGCTCCACACCATTCACCAATCAGGCATCGAATACCAGTGATGCCGGTAATACCACTGGGTCTACGGATAATCTTGCGACCGATGCCAATGCCAAAAAGTTCGTCTCTTGCCTGACTGACAAAGGCTTCGAAGCACAAGCTGCGGCTGCGCCCGGAATGCCTGATTCGTCCAACAAGAGGAAGGCTCCAACCACCAAGAACATGGTCATGCTGCGCATGCTCGACGCTAATGGTCAACCGGTTGAAGCCGCCGATAACGGCATGAGCGTGAACACCGATTCCACTACCCAGCAGATGTACGCCAATTCCATGTTCACTTCCATCGACTACGGCACCATATGGGTGGCGTTCAAAGATTCCACCGCACTAGCTGGCAGCCCTTACGAGTCGAAGCGGCAGGATTATGCGGACTGCGAGGCTAAGAATCCGAACTTCGCCCAACCTGCACAGGATTTGAGCCAGACGCCAACTTATTCCGAAGCGGATAAGCAGGCGGCACTCGACTTCGCCAAGAATGCCCGTGAAAAAGGCTTCAGCTGGGTGGCCGATCCGACCGGTAATGAGCCGACCACCATCCTTATTCCCAAAACCGTAAGCGAGAACGAATTACGTCGGTTCTTCAAGGAATGTCCTGTCGGCGACGCGCACATCACCTACGGTTTTGATGGAACGCCAGATGATTTCGGTTACGACTACACTAAAGTTATGGATGAAGCCATGGGAGTGGTTTCCTGAACGCGCATCCATCCGGCAATGAAGCACGGAATGCTTTCACATCAGTATCTCTTTGTATCCGATCGTTGATGATTGGAATGAGAAATTGGGGGACGCCATGAAACCGCATCAGGATATCGAGGGGCGGAACATTTGTCGTAGATTCGAGCAGGTCATAGTCGGCACTACTGCGTCTGCACTGTGTCTGATCATGTTGGCGGCATGCTCATCGCCATTCACCGTGAACAGTAGAGCCGATGCGGCTGCTGCTGACAAAACCGACACTTCCATCAGCACTTCGAACTCAAAGGATAATGATGGGCCGGAAGAACCCAGTATCGAGGTCAAACGATTTGTATCCTGCCTTACCAGCAAAGGCTTCGATGCGCGATCGGTCGGATGGGACAATAGTCAAGTAGGCGTGGTGGAACTTGATGCGGCCGGTAATCCCGCACAATCCGAAATCAGATACCTTGAGGACGGCACAGAGGAGCATTACCATACAACGCCACCTGAACTCTATCCAAATGTTAAATCGTCAGGTGGCATCGGCAACAGCATCACCAAAGAGGACTGGAACTACGTGATTTTCCGGACCTCGACAGACATGGCCGGATCACCATACGCATCCAAACAAGCCGACTACGCTGCCTGTGAAGTTGCAGTCCCTGCCTTTTCGCAGTCCACGTTCAGCGCTACGGACCAAGATGCCAATGCATCAGAGGAAGATAAAGCCGCCGTATTGAAATACGCACAGGATGCCCGAGCCAAAGGTTTTAGCTGGATCGCCGATCCAAGCGGCGAACACCCATTGACCATCGTGATTCCGAACACTGTGCCGGAAGAGGATGTACGGCGCTTCTTCCAGGAATGCCCGGCAAACGATACGCCCGTAATCTTCGGCTGGATAGGCGACTACCCATACGACACCTTCGCCGTACAACAGGCGGCACATTGATAGGAGCATCATCATGACGCGAACGGAAGCACGACGATTCTCCAAACGCCGCAGAATCATCACCATTATCATTGTGCTCATCGCAGTGATAGGCCTCACCGCTACCTGCGTGATCACACGCCCGTGGACTCTTATCGGTCACATGACTGCTGGTAGTCAATCGTCTTCGCAGAACATAGATGTGACAACCTTGCGCGCGCAGCCGGTCACGAAAGGCGTGCTCAATGCCGAAACACGGTTAGGCGCGACTCTCCAATACGATGATGCCTCCGATTTCGCCGCCGCAACCGGCATCATCACCCAACTGCCGGTCGCCGGCAAGCAAATCAACACCGGCGAACAGGTGTATGAAATGGATGGCGTGCCGGTACCACTCTTCCACGGCGAGCGCCCATTCTGGCGCACTATCGAAGTGGGTATTGCGGATGGTCCAGATGTGACGCAGTTGGAGCAGAATCTTAAGGAACTTGGTTTCTATACCGGCGAAGTCGGGCCGCATGCCAATTGGTTGACCCGGGAGGCCATCAAACAATGGCAGCGGTCTCTCGGACTCACCGGCGACGCGGTCAATGGGGTGTTCAATCCCGGATCGGTTGCTTTGTCAGCTTCAGCTCCCATTCGCATCAAAACCGTAAACGCCAAACTTGGAGACACCAACGTGAGCCCAGCCAGTTACACGGGCGTGACCCTGCATGCGCAATCCACGATTACCGCAACCCAGGCCGCCACATTCAAAGCCGGGGATAAGGCGCAGGTGATTCTGCCGGATAACACCACAGTCGATACCACACTCGCCACTGTCGACCAAGGTGGCCAATCCACTGGCAAGGATGGGCAGGTCACCTCACCATCCGTACGCATCGATTTCCCAGACCAGACGCAGGTGGCGCAATTCGGCCCCGCAGCCATTCAAGTCATCGTGCCGAACGCTGCAGCGGCAAACACGGAAACGCTCATCGTACCGGTCACCGCACTGATTGCCGGTGCAGGCAATTCGTATGCGGTCGAGGTAATTCGCGGCAACGAGATCAAACGCATCACTGTGGGGATCGGATTGGTGGCGGGCGCTCAGGCGCAAATCACCAAAGCCAACGGTCTGAAGGAAGGCGACAAGGTGGTGGTCTCATGACCGCACTACTGATGCTCGATGGTGTTACCAAAGCGTTTACCGGCAGGGACGGCAGTCCGCTGGAGATTCTGCACAGCACGACGTTGACCATTGGCCACGGCGAGCGCGTCGCCATCGTGGGCCCATCCGGTTCCGGCAAATCCACCTTGCTGTCTTTGCTGGGTACTTTGGATATGCCAACCTCTGGCACGTTGTCTTATGATGGCTCGGACGTGGCCGCAATGGGGGAGAAACGTCGCAGTGAGCTCAGAGCCGCGCGCATCGGATTCGTATTTCAACAGTTCCATCTCATCGCCACCGTCTCGGCTCTGGAGAATGTGATGACCGGACTGCAATACACTACGTTGCCTCGTGGCGCTCGTCGAGAACGGGCCACGGAAGCGCTGGAACAGGTTGGTCTTGGCGAACGCATATTCCACAAACCTTCCCAACTGTCCGGCGGAGAACAGCAGCGCGTCGCCATAGCCCGGGCATTGGTCAAGCAGCCCGACATCATCTTCGCTGACGAGCCCACTGGCGCACTCGATACCGACACCGGCCACGCCATCATCGAACTGCTCATGGGTGCTGCCGATCAGGGCGCAAGCCTTGTAGTTGTCACCCATGATCCCAGCATTGCCGCACGATTCCCACGCCGTCTGCATATCCAGGACGGTGTGGTTACGGAACTCGGATAAGGAGATAACCATGCGTAAGCCCTTCGTCACGCGTCTGGCCGATCTCCTGCACACGGCATGGATTGGCGCCACGGGCCGTGTCTCTCGTACCATTCTCGCCTCTCTGGGCATCGCACTGGGAGTCGCCGCCTATGTGGCACTCTCCGGCATCGCCGCCTCCAATCAGGCCGCTCTGCTTGCTCAACTCGACGCGCTCGGCGCGAACCTGCAGGTCGTTGCCCCCGGTCAGGATGCAACAGGCCAGTCCGTCCCATTGCCCGCCTATGCGCCTGACACCATCGCCCGCCAACCCGATGTTGAACAAGTCGGCGTATTCCTCACCCCACCCAAGGATGCGCAAGTTTTCAAAAACGAGCTTGTCCCCAAGACGAACGGCAACGCCCTTGCCGTATCCGTTATGAAGCCGGGCGCGCTCCAAGCAGTCGACGCCACTTTCGGCCAGGGTCATGGAATCAACACGCACAATGAAAGCCTGCCGGTCGCGGTCCTTGGCTCCGAGGCCGCCTATCGGCTCGGCGTTAACCAGCCGGGCGACCGTATTCTCATCGATAACGAATGGTATGGCGTCATCGGCATTCTTGAAGCCACCCCGCAGGCGCAATCTATCAACTCATCCGTCATCATCGGAGCCAAATGGGCGATCAATCACTATCCCGATCAAAAGGAATCAATACAGCAGATCAGCCAGATTTACGTGCGTACCAAGCCAGGCAACGCCGAATCCTTGCGCCGCATCATCGCTCATGCGGCGAACCTGTCCGGAGGCAACGTATCCGTTGCGGCTTCGGCGAACCTGTCCCAAGCTCGCAATGCCACCAATGACTCGCTCACCACGTTAGGACTCATGATCGGTGCCATCGCGCTCGCCGTGGGTGGCATGAGCATCGCGAACATGATGATCGTCACGGTGATGGAACGACGCGGAGAAATCGGATTGCGACGTGCGCTCGGTGCCACGCCCGGCAATATTCGCATGCAATTTGTTACTGAGGCGGCTTTATTGTCAGCTATCGGTGGACTGGCAGGCGTTGTAATCGGAGCGGCTACTGCCATAAGCGTTGCTGTGAACGCCAGCCAGCCATTGACCTTGGATTGGACTGGATTGCCTGCCGCATGGGGTGCCGCAGTGTTGGTCGGCATCATCGCCGGCTTCTATCCGGCATCGCGCGCGGCTAGACTCACGCCCACGGAGGCGTTGCGCGGGGAGTAGTTCTTTCCTCCCAGTGTGCTAGCGTCGATACGTTGTTCTGGCACGACGCAAAGGAGACGCATGGGCGATATCAGACGGGAAATGGAACGTCTGCGGCCGATTTACGAAACCGGCGTGCTTCGTCTTCTTTTGCGTCAGCATGCCATGCTGTATGTGGCACTACTGCGTGCAGCATTCGACCCGTTGACCGGTGAGCTGCCGCGCGAAACCGTGGAGGAGCGGTTCGCAAACAGTCTGGAACTGCTGGCCTCCAGCGGTGAATACACACTGAAAGACCAGTCTTACGGAGAAGCCGCCCATCGCATTCTCGCCGATCTGACCCGCGAAGGTGAAGGCGACTACGCCTGGCTCGCCAACTCGCATGATGCCGTCTCCCACCGATTCCTCTACAGGCTCACCGCCCGCGCACATCGCGCCATCGAAGCCTTAAGCCGCTTGGAAGACGAATCCCGCGCATTGTCTGGCGCTCAAGCGAACAGCATCATCATGGAAATCGAACATGCGCGCATGCAGTTGACCGCTGACCCCGGCGAACGTGTCCGGCTGCTCAACAGCGAGATTAAGGAACGCAAGCATGAAATCAAACGCATCCAACAGGGCCAACAGCATGCCACGTTGAGCCAGGCTCAGGTGGAGGATGTGATTGCCGTAATCCATAACACGCTGCGCGGCGTGCCGATTGATCTGCGCGAACTGGTGCTTACCGAACGTGACAACGGCGATGCGTTGCGCCGCCGCATGCAGGCCGGAGACATGAGTGTGGATGAAACCCTGAACCGGTATCACGAGGAATACCGTCGATCGTTCAGCGAATCCGATTCCGGCCGCCGATTCGAAGACGCCTTCCAAGTAATCATCACCGACGAAGGCCGCCAGCAGATCGACTCCGCTTTGCGAGACATCGCCAAAACCCCGTACCTGGCAGGGGAGTCCGCGGCGCTATTGGGACAGATTCGAGACGAGCTTTCCCGCATCTATGACGGTATCGAAGCGGTACGCCATCAGATGCGTGTCTCCGACGAGGCCATCAGCCGACTGGTCCGCCAGCAGACCGATACGCGTTACCGCACGATGATGAGCCGCTTGAACCGACTCTATGTGAGCCTCAACGCGGATGCGAAAGCCCATGCTGGCGACAGTGCACGACCATATGACACCGATACGGCGAGTGCCTTGTTCGCCCCGCTGCCGATGCGTCCGGCACGTTCGATGACCTACACCGAAACCCCAGGCTTGGAATCCTTGGACGCTGACGATCAACAAGTTCCACAAGTCAATCTCAAGGACATGGTCGAAGGCGGAGGCCCGCGCCTCAAGCACATGGTGGAACTGATTCGCCGCAATCCTGCCATCGAACACGGCACAGTCAATGTTGCCGCCAGCTTCAATCGTCTACCGGAGAGGGAACGCCGAGAAAGCGAAATCGTCGGATTCCTCGGAAGCCTGCCGGCGGCGAGTGCATCAAACGGAATTCCAAGCGACGAGTCAACGGCAAGCCCTGCAGCCGGCGTGGTCTGGCATTGCATCGCCTTGGATGGAACGCCAAGAGACTGGATTACGAGCCCGGTTTGGGCAACATTGGAAGAACTTGACAGCATCGTGGAGGAAGGATGAGCATGAGCGAACCAGTCGCCAACCCGTACGCCCTGTTTGAAGACGACCACGGCGATATGACTGCGGACGCGCGCATGGCCGCCATCGCTTTGAAACGCGAACGCTATATTTCCGGGCAACTCTATGATCTGGTCAACGACAATCGTGAGGCAGTGGAACGCTCGCTCAACAACGATCTGCTCGCTCTCGTGGTCAACGAACGCTACCGCATCATGTACGCCACTCCAGTGGCCAATGACAATGTGGCGTTGCGTGCCCTGAAAACCCGAGCCAGCCTGAAACGCGAGGAGGCGGCCTTGCTCGCGTTCCTCCGTATTCGCGTGCTCGAATATGAGAACACGCGAACCGACCAGTCCGAATGGCTGGTGAGCTTCGAGGAGATTCGCGCCGCACTCGCCTCGGGTGCTGGATATCTCGCTTCACGCAACGATGAGGAGAGCGTGCTGAAGCAGGTGAGCGCCATCGTCTCCGCGATGATCACCTACGGGTATCTGAACCGGTTGGACGATGAAGCCATGTATCTTATCACCCCGCTGGTGCCTGTGGTGCTTGATCGTGAACTGGCTGATACCTGGTTGGATACTGCAGCGAGGAATCTGGGTGATACGGCTGATTCGAGCGAATCGAATGTCATGGATGCCGGATCGGCGGAATCCTCAGATGTTGATTCGAATGAATCAACTGACGATATCCCAGACGAAAGCCTCTTTACCGAACCATTGTTCGATGCTGCAGATGGTGACGCTCAAACGACGATTGGCAATGTCGAAAATGAGCATGGCGCCGCGAACGATACCGACAGCATTATGAAGGAAGGGGAGTGACGATGGCAGCCGCAGAACTGCAGATGATCGCCGACCGTTGGATGATGGTCAGCCGCAGACTCGTCAACTGGGGTTCCTATGAGGGCTACCATGAGTTCCGTCCATCTACGGACTCCGCCCTCCCTGTGACCCTGCTCGCCGGTGCCAGCGAATCCGGTAAATCCACATTGGTGGATGCGCAGATTTCCCTGCTGTATCCGACCGGCACCCCGTTCAACAAGGCATCCAACTCCGGGCGCTCCGAGCGCAGCGATTACACGTATTTGAGAGGCATGATCGGCGTTGGCAGCACCGAGCACGGTGACGAGCCCATCTACTTGCGTGGCAAGGACAAGACGACCGGCGCGCCGCAGGCGGTATGGGGCGCCATCGTGGACACTTACCGGAACCAGACTTCCGGGCAGATCCTGTCCTGCGCCAAATTCCTCTATCTGCAGCCCGGCGACGGCCGCGCCGATGTTCGCCGTCAATACGCGGTCTGGGGCAAGTCCATCGATCCAAGGCTCATGGACCAATACCGCGAATCCCCGTTCACGCCCGGCCAGTTGCGCGATACCTACCCCGACTGCCTGACTTTCCCCAGTGCGGAAGCTTTTCACAGTCATATCTGGTCGATCATGGGCTTGAGCGAGGAGGCTTGCCGACTGCTGCATAAGATCCAGTCCGCAGACGCTCCATCTAGGCTCGACGACATCTTCAAACAAGGTGTACTTGGTGTGCCGGAGGCATTGGAACTCGCACGCACCGCGGTCGAGGATTACGAACGCTACGATGCGAACTTCCATGCGATGGAGGAGAAGACCAAGCGCATGGATGCGTTGCACGGCATTCAGGACGCCTATGGCGAGTATGCCAAAGCCAATCAGTGCGTACATATGTTCGATATTGTGAAGTCGAACGATGATTCCACTGCGGAAGTGTCGAAAACGCTGCGCGACTGGGCCATGACGCGCATGTGCGCGGAAGTCAGCGCACAGCTGCCTATTGACCGCAGCGAAGCACAGGCCTACGAATCCGAAGCGCGCAATGCGCGACGCAATGCGGAAAACCTGCGCAGCCGTATCGACATGATCCGCAGCCAAATGCAAGGATTGGATGGCGGCAATCTCACCCGACTCGAAATGGAATTGAGCCAAGCCAAGCGCGCGTTGGAGGAGACCGAATCCACCCGCAAACGCATCGAACAAACGTTCGTATCCATAGATGAGCAGCTACCCGCCAGCGAACAAGCATGGACCGAACGACGCATCAACGCCGTGGAATTCAAACGAACTTACGATGAACGTATCAGCGAATGCGAGGAACAGCTCGCTTCGGCCATGAACACACGAGCAGCCGCCCGAGACACACTCGAAAAGCTGCAGCGCGACTACGATCGACAGAAATCCCAACGTACCCGCATCACCCAGCACATGGATGAAACCCGTGCGATGCTGGCTCGCGCCACCGGACTCATGCCGACGGATCTGCCCTATGTCGCAGAACTCATGGATGTCAAGGAGGGCGACGAACGTTGGCGCATCGCCATGAACGTGGCCTACGGATCTTTCGCGCAAACCATTCTGGTTGATAAGCGCCACGAACAAGGCTTCGCCGCAAAAGTTAGCACCATCGACCCGCACGCGATGAGCCGACGCACATGGCAATTCGTGGATACCACGCGCGATTATGAACATGCCGATGGAGCCGACGTCACAGCATCCGAACATGCTGAAGACGAATGGCTCTCCGGCAAACTGCGTTACCGCGAGGATTCGCCATTCGTCGGATGGCTGCGCTCGCAGACCCAATCCGAACGTTACGATGCACTGTGCGTGAACGCTATCGATGACAGCGACCGTTCCACGCGCCAAGTGCAGACAGACGGTCAGATCAAATCCGGTGCACGCGGCCAACATGGCATCAAAGATCGCGCACAGGTCATCGGCTTCGTCAATGAAGCTTATCTGAAGAGTCTTGAGCAGCAGATTAGCCAGTCTCAGGAAGCACTGGAACAAGCGAACGACGATTACACAGCAGCCAGGCAGCAGTCGGATAAGCTACATCGCGAACTCGAACTCGCCAATCAGCTTGCCTACACGTCGTGGGAGCGCATCGACATCGATGGAGCGCGCAAGGCCATCGCGGATATCGAAGCTTCTATTGCCTCCATCAAGAACGATCCCAAGCTCGCCGAACTTGCCGCGCGCAAGGATGAATTGTCCGCTGAACTGGAGCAATTGGATGAGCGCCGCATGCGAGCCGAACAGGCTGCAACATCAGCCTCGCAGGCTGTGGAAGCGGCACTCTTGTGGCTGAATCATCATGCGTACGCTACAGAGGAACATGCGGGTAAGGAATCTTCAGCCGCGCAAACCATGCCGGACGATGTGGCTGCCGCACTGGCCGAAGCCTATGAGAATCGCTTCGCCGGCCTGGAAGGTGCGGCGATGCGCGCACATATGATTATTGGCGCTGGTGCTGCTTCGTCTGATTTCGCCGAACGCGTGCTCGACGGCATGATCAAGCATATTGATGCGCGCATCACCATGCTGAAAGCGCAAGCCGATGCCGCACGTACGGCCGTCGAATCGAAGATGAGTGCCTATATCGGCATTTGGGCGGCGGACGATGACGCGCTCACCGCCAGCGTGGAAGACTACCGCTACTATCTCGATGAGCTCGAAAGTCTCACGCAACTGGCTGCCACCACGGCCACGGAAGCCGAATACCAGCGTTGCCTTGAACAGTTACTGATGAGCTTCCTGACCATCAAACGTGCCATCGATACGGATGCCACCGATATCCACGACCAGCTCGATCGCATCAACGCCATGCTCAAAGGCCAACAATTCGGCCCCAAGCACGGCAGCCTGTCCCTGCAGGCGGATGTGCGTCGACCGGAGCGCGTGTTCTCCAGTCAGCTCACTCGAGCCATCGGCATTTTGAATGATTGGAAAAGCGCGAATGGGGAGGTGAATGATGCTGCAAAGCGCACTGAGTCCCGCCGTACTTTTGCCGCGTGCGCTCCAATGATTACGCTGCTGAAGGATGAGCTCGCTCAAGTCAAGGATGCCAATGGCATCAAACAGTATGGCGCCCGTAATCTTGACCCGCGATGCCGTTCCTCATTCTACGCCATCGTGCATCACGCGGATGGCCCGGATGAGCGCATTACCTCGACCGGTGGCCGATCAGGCGGCGCATTGCAGGAGCTCACTTCGTTCGTCTATGGTGCTGCGCTGATTTATCTGCTTGGCGGCGGCATGGAGAACCGGTTGAAGCCAAGTTACACCACACTGTTCCTTGACGAAGCGTTGATCAAGGCGGATGGTCGGTACACGCAGCGTGCGTTGAGTGTGCTGCCGCGTCTCGGTTTCCAAGTCATCGTCTCCGCTCCGGAAAGCAAGACCAGTGAGATCCTCGAGGTATCCACCAAGGCCTACGTGACCTACAAAGATCCCGACACCGGCCTCACCTCCCTGCGCGAAGCCAGCCTGGACGGTCTGGACGAAGAGGACATGAATACGACTGAAGCGTCGCAATCAATATCCGCATGGATGGCGTAAACTTGACGCCATCCGTGCTGCAAACAATCGTCTGCCGGTATCGTTCGCCATGCGGGCTGACTGCGAGGTCATCGAAGGCCGCATGGCCTGCAATTGGGGTGAGGCTTTTACCTCGGTAATCGGCAATGGAATCGCCTCGATTGTGGACGATATCGAGGAACGTCGGCGTGGATTACAGCTGCTTATGGCACATCAAGCGCACATGCCACACGTCGAATTCACCGATGCACAGGTCAATGCCGTTACAGTCTGGAAAATCGAAGCGACCCGGTTAACGGCAAAAGTACACGCTAAACCGAACCATGCGCATACTCAACGGCTTACATAGCGGAGCGCTTTCTAACAATAATCATGCTTCGTCGTCAAGTTTTTGCTCATGCGAGACGATGACGGTTTCTGCGTCACGCAGTCGATTGCGTAACGCAGCTTCGATGTCGATTCCTTCAGATTGAGCATGACGTACAATGGCGAGGATTTCGTCGGCATAAATCGAGGCCTTCGAATGAGAAGGATTCGTTGTGATTGGTGAATCCGATATGGCTTCTTCATTGTAGTACTGAGCATTATTCGTCTTGATTGCATCATCAAATACGGTGAGTAGTTCATCCTTGTGCACTGATTTCATGATGCGAGAAACCACTTTGGCGGCACGAGGCAACGCACCTTGTGCGTGTGAAATGCCTTCGAGTACGGACTTGCGATGCTTCTCCTGCTGTTTCATCCGTTCCCACAGAGCGAGTGTCTCCTCCGTGGAAAGCGTAGACTCATTGACTTGCGCCTCATTTTCTGCATCATCAGCGTCATCATCAGGCTCGAAGACGTGCGGATGGCGGGTAATGAGTTTGTTCACCAGACGATCGGCCACCTCGTCAATATCGAACGGATCGGTGAGGTCGGCAGCACATACCCGTGCTTGAAACACCGACTGCAGCAACACGTCGCCCAGTTCTTCGCGCATGTTATCCCTGTCGTTCGTTTCAACTGCATCTACATACTCATAGGTCTCTTCAAGTAATGGCTTAAGAAGCGAACGATTCGTCTGCTTGCCATCCCAAGGACAGCCACCCGGCGAATACAGGATGTCCACAATGGCCTTGACCCGCTCCAACGCACTCGAAGCCTGTGCGACTGGTTTCAGCTTCGAGCACCGTTCAAAGCCAGTTGGCAGACAATATCCGCGTTGTGCATTCGAAGTCTGTTCCTGGTTGCCCTCTGTACTGCTACCCATGTTGTTTTCCTTTTCATTCGAACCGTGAATCTGCCTGCTCTAGACATACCAATTATGGCAATGTATCGGGGTTCCACGTTCATTGTCATCCATTGCCCAAAGATAGCAATGGATGACAATAAAACTTTTGCCTTAAAGCTCAGCTTGTTCCCACTGCGCCGGCAGCGGGATATTCCGCGTTGGAGTGATGCAAGCAAGCAGCAGACCAACGCCCGAACAGACAACAACCAGCATCATGACCGCTTGGAAACCAAACTGAGGTGTTTGCAACAGCCAGCCGACCAGTGCGGGCGTCAAAGCGCCGGGGACACCGATTGCAGTCTCGAATACGGTAGACACTCTTCCTTGCATATCATCCGGCGTCCGTCCGTAGATGAACCCGAGTTCACCGGCATTAAGTGCCGGGAACAGTAGGGAGGCAGCCACCATACATGCGACGATTACGATGTATGAATCGGCAAACAGCAGAGGAATCATCGCAAGCGTGAACACGGTAAAAGTGAGCATGATGAGTTTGCCGGTCGGAATATGTTCGACCAGCCAACCGGCGGCAAGCGAACCAATCAATGCGGCAATGCCTGTGGCTGTGCTCACTAGGCCGATGAGTGCAGCGTCTGTGCCGCGTGATGCGAGCATGATTTGCACGCCAATGATGCTTCCGTAGCAGGCGACGTTGATGACCGCGCCTTGAATGATGGTTGCAAGAACCGTTCGTCTGGTCAGCGTCCATTGCCAACCTTCAATGAACTGGTCGAGAAATGGCGGATTTGTCGTTGCGCTACTGTCAGTTTGCTGATCTGATGGTCCGTTCTCGGTTACGACTGCCGTCTTCCTCGGCAATGCCAATGTGGTGAGGGCCGCTGCCAGATAAAGCACTGTGGATGCGAGGAACGGGAACCAGACGGCAATCCTATACAATAATCCGCCAATCGCGCCACTGGATAGTTCGACGCAGGATTCGCGCGCCTCGCGTATTGCCTGTGCTTTGGCGAATCGTTCCATCGGTACGATTGATTTGAGCATGGCATCGTTGGAAGGCCCCAACAGACCGTTCATCACGGCGAACAAAATGACAAACAGCATGAATGCTGTTGTATTCATTATGTCGAAAGCGAGAAGAACAGTCGGTGCAGCAGATAAGACCATGCCGATAAGACCGAGCAGAATCATTAACCGTCTACGGTCGTGACGATCGGCTATTGCGCCACCAATCGACATAAGTACCAGCCCTATAGCGGATTCGATGGTGACCAGTAACCCCGAGATAAAAGTCGAGCCGGACAGGGCGAGACCAATCAGCGGTATGACAAATGTTCGCAAACTGACTGCGAACACGTCGGCTGTATCGGCAATGAACCAGTTGCGGTATGCGGACAAACACCATAGTGAACGAGAATTGTGCGCGGACTTGGCAACGGGATGATTGGGCGAGTGGATATCGGTGTTCATGGTGAAACTCGTTTCATGACTGCTATGAACGGCATGCGATAGCCCATCGGATTACGGCTGATTATGACAATCGCAAATCACGTTCATGGGAACGTTCGGAAATCAGGCATAACGACATATCGCGCGAGCCTTAATTAGCTCGCAGCGATAGGGGAGCGACGTGAAAAAGAACCGTCAATCCGCTTAGTCGTATGCGAACGATTCCAGAACGACGTACATGCAAGTCTCCTATGACTGATAATGATGGATCCGTCGCGGGGAGTCTCCACTGACCGTTCCCGCAACGCTTCTATTTACTTATGATAGCCCACTGACGAAGGGCACAACGTCGATGTTGTGCCCTTCGTTTCCAACCATCGCGGCGTTACTTAGCGAACGGTTCAGATGCTTTGTCGAGTGCGGCGATTTCATCATCCGTCAGATTGAGGTCCACGGAATCGAGCAGCGCCGGCAGTTGTTCGGGCGTACGTACGGAAGCGATCGGGCCAGCAACCTGCGGACGATGGCGCAGCCAGGCTAGCGCGACCGTGGCAATTGCCACACCGTGCGCTTTGGCCACCGCGTCAAGCGCATCGACCACAGCGAAACCGTCGGTATTGAGATAGTCGGCGACCATGCCCTGACGCGCCTTGCCTTCCGCGTCGGCTGCTGAACGGTACTTGCCGGTCAGGAAGCCAGCGGCCAGCGAGAAGTACGGGAACACGGCGAGATTCTCACGTGCGGCGACCGGCGCAAGCGTACGCTCGTAGTTGCCGCGAGTCACGAGGTTGTAGTGCGGCTCCAAGGCGACCGGCAGCGCATAGCCGTGTTCGCGGGCAATGCTGAACCATTCCTCGATACGGTCGGCCGTATAGTTCGACAGGCCAATCGCGCGAATCTTGCCGGCCTTGACAAGCTCGTCGAACGCGGCTGCGGTCTCCTCAAGCGGCGTGCTCTTGTCATCGAAGTGCGCGTAGTACAGATCGATCGTATCGACGCCGAGACGCAGCAGCGACTCATTCGCCGCGGCGATCACGTTGTCATGTGTAAGGCCCTTGTACTGCGGGTGCTCGCTCACCTTCGTGGCGATGACCACTTGGTCGCGATGGCCGCGCACGGCTAGCCAGCGACCGAGGATAATCTCGGACTCACCACCCGCATTGCCCGGAGCCCACGCCGAATACACGTCGGCGGTGTCGATGAAGTTGCCGCCGGCTTCCACATAGGAATCCAAAACCTTGCGGCTGGTCGCCTCGTCGCTCGTCCAACCGAACGTGTTGCCACCCAAAACCAGCGGGAACACCTCCAGATCGCTGTCGCCAATCTTCACACGCTGATCAGCCATGATGTCATCCCTTCACACAACGTATGGAATTGTTGCGACGTCCCACGGTCGAACGGCCGGCATGCCGCCATCCTTGCTTCGCCCGTGCCTCACGTCCCCATCATTGTCACGCAGCAGGCCGTTCATGCGCGAGCCGTTCCTCTGCCGGCTGATAAAACCTCGCGAATGCGGTCAACAAAGTACCAGCCTGAAGGTGACCACTATCCATGTACTAAGGCGTTACACCAATGCAGACTGTCCGTTGATTAGTTGCAAACACGCCACACATGCGTCTTCAAACACCGCCGCGTACAGTGACAGTCATGTTGGACCACATCACGTTACATGTAAAAGATATTGAACGCAGCATCGCGTTCTATGAAAAGGCGCTCGCGCCACTGGGATACATCGCCAAAGCGCATCACGAACCGACAATCGGCTTCGGCGTGAACGATGGCACACCCCACTCCGATTTCTATGTTTCACCGATGGATGATGCGGAATCCTCGCCGGTCACCCATATCGCGTTCCTCGCCCCCGATCATGAAGCCGTAGAGGCGTTCTATCAAGCCGCGCTAGCAGCTGGTGGCCGGGACAATGGCGCGCCTGGGCCTAGGCCTTACCATCCCGGCTACTATTCGGCGTTCGTGCTGGATCCGGACGGCAATAATATCGAGGCCGTAGTCGACTGGTCCGGCTGGTTCGAGAAGCGATGAGAAAGCTGAATAGTATCATTGGTGACGCGTGATAGTGGGGGCATTCACGATTGGAGGGGGAATATTGCAGAAGCTTCAAATACTACGCTCTGAACGTGGCCGCGTGGTGGCTGCGGCTGTCATGGTGATGGTCGGTTCTCTCGGCATACAGACTTCGTCTTCACTGTCGGCATCATTGTTCGATGCGTTGAAACCAATTCCGGTCAGTTCAATGCGCATGCTCGTTGCCGCAATCGTCATGCTTGCTCTGGTTCGTCCGAAATTGACCGGCAGGTCGAAAGGCGAATGGCTGGGCATCGTGGTCTATGGGCTGGCGATGGCGGCGATGAACATTTGCCTGTATTCGGCCATCGACCGCATCCCGATGGGTGTGGCCGTCACTTTGGAATTCCTCGGCCCCTGCGTGGTCGCCCTAGCTGGTTCGCATCACTGGCGCGAAGGCCTGTGCGCGATAGTCGCGCTGGCGGGTGTTGGATTGATCTCATTCACGCCGGGCGGCTACTTCAACCCGACTGGCTACCTGTTCGCGCTAGGGTCGGCTTTCTGCTTCGGCCTTTATACATTGTTCGCCGACAAGGTCGGCAAGTCAGGCAGTGGGTTGGACGGGCTCTCCCTGTCCGTCACGGTGGCCGCTCTCGCCACGTTACCGATATCTATCGGTCACGCCACGCATGTGACGCCCTCCCAATGGGGCATTATCGCTGCTTCGGCCGCGTTAGGTGTAGTGATTCCCTACACGATGGACACACTGTCGGGACGCATCACATCAGCTCGTGTGGTTGGTACGCTGTTTTCCATCGACCCGGCTATGAGCGTGGTTATCGCCGCGTTGATTCTACGACAAACAATCACACTTATGGCTGTGTCCGGCATTATCGTTGTTTCTTTCGCTGGAGCCCTTCTCATATGGGCATCCGGAGGCAATGGCGCGAACGGAGAAGCCAATGAAGTATCCTCCAAGAATCCTGTCCCTCTGAACCACAATGAAAATGAAAGAGAGACGGAATGATAATTCGCATTGCTCCGATTGAACCTCGATGGTTCGAGGAGAAGGCGCAGGTGCAATCCCGTACATGGAGGGAACTCAATCAGGGGCATATCCCACAGGAGATCGTGGATATCATCACACCGCAGTTCGCGTTGAGGCTCACCGAGGCTCACGCCAAGGACCCTAATCAGGTCATGCTGGTGGCGCTTGACGACGATCATGTGATCGGATTCGCCGAACTGCTGCGATCCCCACGCCCTCCGGCCGATCGTCCCGAGGCGACGGAACTGGCCTCATTGTACGTGCTGGCCGACCGGCATCGGCGGGGCGTCGGACGCATGCTGGTCGAAGCCGGGAAACAGGCCATCGGTAACGACCGGCTCGTGCTTTGGGTCGCTGGGTTCAACGACAACGCACAAGGTTTCTATCGGCATATCGGCTTCCACGAGACCGGCCGCACCCAAACCGAAGACATGGGGCCGGAACTCGAAATGACCAACTACTGATAATTCATTCTTATCCATGCAGTAAACCGGTATGTTGCTGTGCGCATAATTCGAAAGTAAATTGTATACCGAATCTTGCACTGATAAGAGGGGGAAGTGTGACATGTCTTTGACTACTGAGCAACGTATGGCGACCATACGTGAATTCCGTGAGAATATGGCTTTGCTTGGATTGACTGCGGAACAGATCGGCGCGGATTTCGGAGTTTCCGGTGCGACCGTTACGAATATCATCGAGCTCAAGTCCGGTGTGCTGGAATATCCGTGGATCGTACGCCGTTATCTGCTTGACAAGGCAGCCGCCGCTAATGTGGAGCCGGTGCCATTCACTGCATTGCGTGGTGACCCGCACGATTACTGGTTCCTTGATGACCGAATCATCGATGCGAACAGATTGGACTGACAGACCAAGAACCCACTCGCGAATTACGCGATGGTATGCTTCACGCTATGTGCAGGTGTTTTGCGGCTGACTTGGATTGGGATGCGATTGCGGAGCAATTCAGCGTGGATAAGGACGATTCGGACCCCGCCGAACTCCCGCAGCCGTCGTACAACATCACACCCAAAAAGAGCATTGGCATTGTGGCGCAGGGGAAGGATGGACGGCGTCATCTGGCCAACGCATATTGGTCATTGATTCCGGCATGGAACAACAGTAAAGAACTGACATACCCCACATACAACGCCCGCGTCGAATCGGCTTGCAACAGGCCTACGTTCGCGGATTCCGCCAGGTCAATGCGAGCGATCATTCCCGCTTCCGGGTACTACGAATTTCACGGTCGCCGGCCGTATTATTTTCACGCACCGGATGACGCAACACTGTATCTGGCCGGATTGTTTTCGTGGTGGAGAGAAGGGCAATCCCCGTGGCTGTTGACCGCGACGATACTCACCTGCCAGGCTGTGGACGGCCCTGCCACGGTTCATGACCGTATGCCGGTGCTTGTGTCGCACGATTTCACCGATGCATGGCTTGATCGCTCAGTCGATGGTGCTTCATTGATTCCGGATATACAGAAACGCGGTGTCGAGATTTCCCGCAACCTCGCCTTTCATGAGGTTGCCGCATTCGGTCCAACCGATAATGGGCATAAGCTGATTCGCCCATTGCGGCAAATGCATACGCCTAGCCTATTCTGACGTGTAAATCTGTTGATGAACAGCTGCGGTGCTGCATGGATCGGTAAGTCAGAACAGACGATTCGACATACCTCGTTCACCGTCTGTTCGCCTTATCTATTACAATCTTCCGCCGAACCGTAACGAGAAGAGCGGAGGGATAGCCATGTTCATGGCAGAAAAGGAAACGGTGGATAAGGCCAGCGGCATGAAGCATTACGCCGGCCTGGCAGTATTCTCCTCGGCGGTCGGGCACGCGCTCGACGGCCTTGATCTGATGATTCCGGGCTTCGCGATGTCCGGCATCATGGCCAGCTTCAACATCGACAAGACCACGGCAAGCACACTGACCACCATCACGTTGGCCGGCGCCTTCCTGGGCGGCCTCGTGTTCGGACGCATGGCAGATAAGTACGGCCGCATTCGCGTGCTGACCTATTCAGTGGTTTTCTTCGGCGTATTCACGCTGTTCTCCGCGTTTGCGCCGAACTTCTTCCTGATGGCATTGTTCCGCTTCCTCGCCGGCGTAGGCATCGGCGCTGAATTCGGCATCGGCATGGCCATCGCCGCAGAAGCATCCAGCCCGGAAAACCGCGCCAAGGCGACTTCCGGCGTCGGTCTTGGCTTCCAAGTGGGTGTACTGCTGGCCTCCCTGCTGAGCGCTCCGATTCTGACCGCCTTTGGATGGCGTGGCCTGTTCGCCATCGGCATCGTCCCGGCTATTGTGGCCATCTTCATCCGCGTGTTCGTACCTGAACCGCCGCTGTATTTGAAGCACCGCCAAACCGCCAAGGAACATGGCTCCATCCGTCAGCTGTTCTCCACGCCGGAACGCGTGCGTTTCTCCATCGCCATCATCATCCTGTGCACTGTGCAAAACTGCGGTTACTTCGGCATCATGACCTGGCTGCCCAGCTACCTCAACACCGAACTGAACCTGTCCCTGACCTCCACCGGCATCTGGACCGCCGTCACCGTGCTCGGCATGATGCTTGGCATCTCCGTGTTCGGCTTCCTCGCCGACCATCTTGGTCGTCGTCCGGCATTCTGGATCTTCCAAATCGGTGCCGCCATCATGGTGGTGATTTACAGCCAGTTGAAGGATCCGACCGCATTGCTGGTAGGCGGCTTCTTCATGGGCATGTTCGCAAACGGTATGATCGGTGGCTACGGTGCACTGATTTCCGAGCTGTTCCCGACCGAACTGCGCGCCACCGCACAAACCGCCCTGTACAACACCGGTCGTTTCATCGGCGGCGGTCTGGGCCCGGTCGTTATCGCAGCCATCGCCACCGGCCATGGATTCGGCTTCGCGCTGGCTGCCGTCGCATCCATTTACATCATCGCGTTCATCACGATGTTCTTCATCCCTGAGAAGAAGGGCATTGCACTCGAGTAAGCGCTACGCATAATTCTCAATGATTCACTAAGGCCTCGGAGGTATTGTCCGAGGCCTTTTTTGTACGTTTGGCATGCATCTACGTTTTGAACACGCCATCGAACAAGCGTTCGACTGTAGTCTGGTGTTCGGGTATTCTTGGGGCAGATTGATATCAATTGGTGCCTTGGTTTGGTACTCATGTATGCACGCATAGGAAGGCGGGATTGCGGTGGCGGCAGCGCAGACTGGCACAAAGCGCACGGCTGGGGGAGTGAAAGCCGGAAAAGGCAAGAACGGCGAGGTCATCGTAGAAAAAGTGATGACCAGTGACTCATTTCTGAGCCGCGAAATCAAAAAAGCCCCACTTATCGAGCATGACGGTTCGCTGGTGGCTGATATCTCCCATATTCCCAACGACTTGAAGATTACGATCCAGGGTGCGCGCGAGCATAACCTGAAGAATGTTGACTTGGCGATTCCTCGTAATCGCATGGTGGTGTTTACTGGTTTGTCGGGTTCCGGCAAATCCTCGCTCGCCTTCGATACCCTGTTCGCCGAAGGCCAACGTCGCTATGTGGAGTCCCTGTCCGCCTATGCACGTCAGTTCCTAGGACAGATGGACAAGCCCGACGTCGACTTCATCGAAGGACTGAGCCCGGCCGTATCCATCGACCAGAAAACCACGAATCGCAACCCACGATCCACTGTGGGCACGATTACCGAAATCTACGATTATCTGCGATTGCTGTTTGCACGTACCGGTGTTCCACACTGCCCGGAATGCGGCGAACCAGTGGCTTCGCAGACCCCGCAACAGATCGTTGATACGCTGCTGGGTTATCCTGAACGCACGCGATTCCAGATTCTCGCACCAGTGGCCAAAGGCCGTAAGGGTGAGTTCGTGGATATGCTGGAATTGCTGCGCTCCGACGGCTATGCGCGTGCATTGATCGACGGCGAGATGAAGCAGCTCTCGGAAGACATCAAGCTTACCAAGCAGAAGAAGCACACCATCGAAGTGGTGGTGGACCGTCTGGTAATCAAGGACGGTATTCGTCAGCGCTTGACCGATTCAGTGGAAACCGCACTGAAACTGGCCAACGGCAGCATCGTCATCGATTTCGTGGACGAAGAAGCGGGCTCTCCGACCCGCCGCCGACCATTCTCCGAACATCGCAGCTGCCCGAACGGGCACACCTTGGAGCTCGACGAAATCGAGCCACGTACCTTCTCCTTCAACGCCCCCTATGGCGCATGCCCGGCGTGCACCGGTCTTGGGTTCAAACTGGAAATCGACCCGGAACTTGTAATCTCCGACCCGGAGAAGTCACTGGCTGAAGGTGTCATCGAACCGTGGAGCAACACGAAGATGACCTCCCAGTATTACGGTCATGTGCTCGAAGGTCTGGCCCGGGAGATGGGTTTCTCGATGAAGACCCCATGGAAGGATTTGCCGGAGGATGTCAAGCACGACATTCTCTACGGTCACGACTTCAAGGTGGATGTTTCCTACCGCAATCGTTGGGGCCGTCTGCGCGAATACTCCACCGGATTCGAGGGCGTGGTACGCACGTTGATGCGTCGCCATGATGAAACCGATTCGCAGTCCATGCGCGAATATTACGAGTCCTACATGCGTGAAGTGCCATGCCAGGTGTGCCATGGCCGCCGTTTGAAGCCGGAAGTACTTTCGGTTACCGTGAACGGCAAATCCATTTTCGATGTTTGCGATATGCCGGTGGTCCGTGAGCTCGAATGGGTCAATGGACTGAAACTCGAAGGTTCGGCGCAATTGATTGCCGGCGAAGTCTTGAAGGAAATCAAGGCCCGTCTTGGTTTCCTCAACGATGTCGGTCTCGACTATCTGACACTGTCCCGTGCGGCAGCCACGCTTTCCGGCGGCGAGGCGCAGCGTATCCGTTTGGCCACGCAAATCGGCTCTGGCTTGGTCGGCGTCATGTACGTGCTCGACGAGCCGTCCATCGGTCTGCATCAACGCGACAACGAACGTCTGATCGAGACCTTGCATCATCTGCGCGACCTCGGCAATACGCTGATTGTGGTCGAACATGATGAAGACACGATTCGTCAGGCCGACTGGCTGGTGGATATCGGCCCAGGTGCCGGCGAACACGGTGGCGAGGTCATCTACTCAGGCCCTGCAAAGCATTTGATCGAAGCCAAGCGCTCCATTACCGGCGATTACATCGCGCACCGCCGTGAAATCGCCGTGCCGACCCATCGGCGCAAAGTCAATAAGACCAAGATGCTTAAAGTGGTAGGCGCCCGTGAGAACAACTTGAAGAACATCAACGTGAGCTTCCCGCTTGGTGTCTTCACCGTGGTCACCGGTGTTTCCGGCTCCGGCAAATCCTCCTTGGTGAACACGATTCTGTACCCGGTGCTTGCCGACAAGCTCAACGGTGCTCGCATCGTGCCAGGCAAGCATACGCGCGTCGAAGGCGTGGACCAGGTGCGCAAGGTGATCCACGTGGACCAGAACCCGATCGGTCGTACGCCACGGTCCAATCCCGCCACGTACACCGGCGTGTGGGATAAGATCCGTACGCTTTTCGCCAAGACGCCGGAAGCACAGGTACGTGGCTATGGTCCCGGCCGTTTCAGTTTCAACGTCAAAGGCGGTCGATGTGAAGCCTGCCATGGTGATGGCACGCTGAAGATCGAGATGAACTTCCTGCCGGACGTGTACGTGGAATGCGAAACATGCCATGGCAAACGCTACAACCGTGAAACCCTTGAAGTGAAATACAACGGGAAAACCGTTTCCGACATTCTCGATATGCCCATTGAAGAGGCCGCTGACTTCTTCAAGGCATACACCGGTATCTCCCGTTATCTGAAAACCTTGGTGGATGTGGGACTTGGCTATATTCGATTGGGACAACCCGCTCCAACACTTTCCGGTGGTGAATCACAGCGCGTGAAACTCGCCACTGAACTGCAACGTCGTTCGGACGGTAAAACCGTCTATATCCTGGACGAGCCGACCACCGGTCTGCACTTCGAAGACGTCAACAAGTTGCTCAAGATGCTGCAGTCTTTGGTCGATAAGGGCAATACGGTGATTGTCATCGAACATAATCTCGATGTGATTAAGGAAGCGGATTGGCTGATTGACCTGGGGCCTGAAGGCGGCGATGGAGGCGGTACCATCGTCACGCAAGGTACGCCAGAGCAGGTGGCTGAATGCGCCGAGTCCTGGACCGGCAAGTTCCTTAAACCAATGCTGTGAACCTCGATTTGAGTTGACCGCTGTGGGCTGGGGTGAGTGTTGTGCGACACACTCAAGGCCGTTCGGCCAAGCTTACGGTCTTACAACACTCACCCCAGCCCACACCTCCCATCAGCAACAATCCGGAGCAAGGAAGGGTTATGACGAACGATATTGAACGGCATAGTCCGGATGAATGGCGGAAGACCGCTTCGGCATTGATAGCAGAGAGCACGACCAGCAGTGCAGCGGTTGAAAGCGGAGTGGAAGCGCCGGTCAATGCGAATGGCGCTCCACTGCTCGGTGATTCGCGTGATCTGTTCCGTCCAAAGACATCGGATATCCCAGCGAAACCAGGCGTCTACAAATGGCGCGATGGTGAGGGCCGAGTCATTTATGTGGGCAAGGCAAAGAACCTGCGTAATCGCCTGACCAATTATTTCCAGCCGCTATACCTTCTGCATCCGCGCACGCAAACGATGGTGCTCACCGCCAGAAGTCTCGAATGGACAGTGGTGGGTACTGAGCTGGAATCGTTGACGTTGGAATACACGTGGATCAAGGAGTTTGACCCGCGGTTCAACGTGCAATTCCGTGACGATAAAACCTATCCATATCTGGCGGTCAGCACAGGGGAGCGGATTCCACGCGTCTGGGTCACACGTTCACGCAAACGCCGGGATACCCGATATTTCGGACCATATGCGAAGGTCTGGGAACTACGTCATAGCCTAGATAGGCTGCTGCGCACATTCCCCGTACGCACCTGTACGCCTAACGTTTTTCACAAAGCTGAATTGACAGGACGCCCATGCCTGTTTGCTTCGATTGGCAAATGTTCCGCTCCTTGCATCGGTAAGATTGCCCCCGCAGAGCACCGCAAGCTCGCTGAACAATTGGTAGGCGTCATGACTGGGCGTCTCGGTCGTTCATATATCGCACAGCTGACACGAGAAATGAAAGAAGCCAGCGCTGAGCTGGAATTCGAGAAAGCCGCTCGCCTGCGTGACCAGATTCAGATGCTGGAAACCGTGGTGCAGCAGAATGCCGTCGTTTTCGATCAGGATGTGGATGCCGACGTATTCGGCTTCGCCACAGACGAACTGGAAGCCTCCGTGCACGCGTTCTATGTGCGCGCAGGTGCCATTCGCGGCGAACGCAACTGGAGCGTGGAACGAGTCGAAGATATCTCCGACGGCGATTTGATGGCCGATCTGATTGTACAGGTGTATTCGGATGCGGCCGCGAGCAAGCCGAAGGCCAAACAGGTCAATAGGGGAGCAGCATCTATACAAGAACAACGCGAAGCCATTGGTTCCACGCAAACCATCACCGCAACCGATGCCGTCGCCCGGGCTAAAGCGACCCGTGAGCGCAACAATCGTCAGGAAGTTACCGGACGTGCAGATCTGTTGGCGCCCATTGCACCCGTGCCGCGTGAAATCATCGTGCCCATCGAGCCAAGTCGCCAAGCAGAACTGGAGGATTGGCTGACTGGTTTACGCGGGGGAGCGGTCAGCATTCGCATGGCTTCACGCGGCGACAAAAAACAGCTGATGGACCGTGCCAATGAAAACGCCAACCAGGCGTTGCAGCGCAGCAAGCTCAGCCGTATCTCGGATATGGGCGCTCGTACACAGGCCATGAATGATGTGGCCAAAGCGCTGTTCCTCGATGAGGCTCCGCTGCGCATCGAGTGCTACGACATCTCCAACACCGTCGGCGGCGCCTTCCAGGTGGCTTCAATGGTGGTGTTCGAGGATGCAATCGCCAAAAAGTCCGAATACCGCCGCTTTGCTATTCGTGGCAAGGATGGCAAAGGTGCAGTGGATGATTTATCGGCGCTCTATGAAACGCTCACCCGTAGGTTCAAACACGGCAATATTGCTGGAGATTCCGGCGAGAGCATGGACGCCGAGCATCGGGTTGCAGCAGCCAAAGCAGCAGCTACGGCCAATGCCGAAATCAATAAGCAGCCTGCTGAAACCGTGCAGCAGAACACTGATCGTCATCACTTCGCCTACAAGCCAAATCTTGTTGTGGTCGATGGCGGCAAGCCGCAGGTCATGGCCGCAGCGAAGGCACTTAAGGATTGCGGAGTAGATGATGTCGCCGTATGCGGACTAGCCAAACGATTGGAAGAGGTCTGGGTGCCGGACGATGATTACCCGATTATCTTGAAGCGCCAATCCGAGGGCATGTACCTATTGCAACGAGTGCGCGACGAATCGCATCGATTCGCCATCACCTATCATCGTCAGCAGCGGCGTAAAGGTGCCTTACGCAGTGCGCTGGATGAGATCCCGGGAATCGGCGAAAGCTACCAGAAGCGGCTGCTCAATCATTTCGGTTCCGTCAAAGCCATGCGAGAAGCCACTGTAGACGATTTCATGAAAGTCAACGGTATCGGCAAAGCGAAGGCCGAGGCGTTATATCAGGCGCTGCATGTTGCTGATGCAACCGCATCGGAAAACGTATGAGTTCCCGATACAACGCAACAAACCCTGCACAACGGTATGTTTTCTTATGACGTAACCGCATCTGCCTATAACTTCAGCTAGCATGGAGAGCAGTCGAAGGAGGGGAAATGATCAACCATCGTTGCGCGGTGCTTGGCAGACCGATTGCACATTCACTCTCACCTGTACTTCATAATGCGGCATATAAGGCATTACATCTGGATGACTGGTTCTATGACAAGCATGAAGTCGACGAAGGCGATCTTGATGCTTTCCTTAAGTCCTTGGATTCGTCTTGGGCTGGTCTCAGTCTGACCATGCCGCTGAAACGAACCATTCAGCCCTATGGTGTTCCAACAAACCTTTGGGCGCGAGAACTGAAGGTGGCCAACACCGCGGTGTTCGATTGGTCCAATACAACTGATGACCCGGCATGGCCGCATGGCAAGCCAGATATCAAGTTGTACAACACCGATGTCGTTGGCATTCAATTGGCATTTGATCATGCCAATCGCGAACTTGCCCTCCATCATCAGCCGAATCGAGCTGGCAAAGCGTTGATCATCGGCAATGGTAATACCGCCACTTCGGCATTGGCGGCATTAAGCATGATGTCGGAAATCGGACACGTGACCATTGCGGCACGCCATCCGGGGAAGAACACAGCGCTGCGGCCCTTGGCTGAACGCTATATCGCCACAGCGGCACCATATAGCGAAATCAATATTGCCGACGAAGAGGCTTTGCTCGCAGCCGCTCAGGAATCCATATATGTGATTAATACGATTCCCGGTCATGCCGCTGATGGTATCGCTACGGGCATTAGCACGTCTCAAGCGACACTGACCGGCCTCCTGCTGGATGTGGTGTACGATCCGCGTCCCACGCAACTCATGACCGCTTGGCGTGCGCATGGCGGCAATGCTATTGGCGGTGAGGGAATGCTGCTGTACCAAGCTCTTATTCAAGTACTGCTCATGACCGGTATCTGGGATAACGATCCGCCAAGTGACGCGGATAAGCGCCTCCAAGACACCACCACGGAAGACGATCAGCTGGAAATTGCCATGCGTAACGCACTTGAGGAGGCTTTGTGATGGATTTACAAACACCGAATCCTGCCAGCAAGCAGTCCGAATCCGCACATACGAATGCAACGGACCAGCCGAACCCGGCTGATGCGTTCGAAGTATTGCTCATCACCGGCATGTCCGGTGCAGGGCGTTCTCGTGCTGCAGGGACCGTGGAGGATATGGGCTGGTATGTGGTCGACAACCTGCCGCCTAAGCTGTTGGTGCCGCTTGTAGACATGATGACCACATCAGGTTCCGATAGTGGCATCCATAAGCTTGCCGCAGTCATCGATGTGCGCTCCCGCAGCTATTTCGATGATTTGGCCGCCGTATTAAGCCATTTGGATGACCTTGGCGTCAAAACCCGCATCCTGTTCCTCGATGCCAGTAACGACGTGCTGATCAAGCGGTATGAATCCGTGCGTCGACCGCATCCATTACAGCACGGTAACCGTCTGATCGATGGCATTTTGGAGGAACGCCATCTGCTGAGCAATCTGAAGGAACGTGCCGACTGGGTCATCGACACCAGTGCGCTCAGCATTCATCAGCTATCCACCAAACTGTACGAGACGATGCTTGGCTCCGGTCCGACCACTGTGGCCGTACACATCTTCAGCTTCGGATTCAAATACGGCACCCCCATCGATGCCGATTTCGTTGCCGACGTTCGATTCCTGCCCAATCCATTCTGGGTGCCGAGTTTGCGAGAACTCACCGGACACGACAAACCGGTTGCCGATTACGTGCTTTCCAGCAAAGGCGCCACGGAATTTCTAGACGCTTACGAAAAAGCCATCGAAACCGCGCTGGAAGGCTACGCACGCGAGGATAAGCATTTCGTGACTATTGCCATCGGCTGCACAGGTGGTCAGCATCGTTCAGTCGCCATGAGTGAGGAGTTAGCTCGCAGGCTTCGAGCTCATGGGCTGAAAGTCACTGTTTCCGCAAGGGAGCAGCACAAACATCACTCATCCTGAGTGACCACACTGCGAGAAAGCGATGCCCGAAAACCCTATCGAACGGGTTCGCTTGTCCACGAGATTAGGTATCACAGTAAGCCGATGGCTTCCGGCGTGCGACGGCACGAAGCGGCTGAAGCATTGGGAAGAACGAGACTGTAGGAGGTTGGATCTTGGCTCTTCTGGACGACGTCAAAAGCGAATTGGCAGCTTTTGAAGGTGATTCGCCAGCCGCGATCAAGGCCCAGGCGGCAACCATGATTCGCTTTGGTGGTGGACTTCACCGCGTGCAGAACGCATATGTGATTCGATCCATATACACCTCGCTCGAAGCGGCGGAATGGCTGCGCGATACGTTAAGGAACGTATTCGGGCATGAAGCCGAAATCAAGCATCAGACTCGTCAGACGCAAAACGGTCCGGTGGAGACCTATATCGTGCTGGTGACCCGCAACGTTGTGGCACTCGCATTGCAGACCGGTCTGGTTGACCGCCGCAAGCAGCAGGTTCATGGTCTGCCGGCCGAAGTGGTCAATGGCTCCATCGCCCAGATCAAGGCTTCCTGGCGCGGCGCATTCATGGCTCGCGGCATGCTGTCCGAACCAGGCAAGGCAAGCTTCCTGGATATTGCATGTCCTTCCGAAGAGGCCGCTATGGCATTGTGCGGTATGGCTCGTCGTCTGGGATTCCAGGCCAAGCATCGCACTACTCGTACCTCGGAACGCGTGACGCTCAAGGATCCCGATGCCATTGAGCGCATGTTGAAGTCGATGGGAGCCTCCCGTTCGGTTCGTGAGTGGACTGGCAAGCGTTCGGATGGCGAGACCCGCGGCAAGGCGAACCGTCTGGCGAACTTCGATGACGCGAATATGCGTCGTAGCGCCAAGGCGGCAGCCGAGGCCAGCGAAAAGGTGCAGCGTGCATTCGAGATTCTTGGCGATAACATCCCTGAGAATCTGCGTCAGGCCGGCCAACTGCGTATCGACCATGTGGATAAGAGCTTGGAGGAACTCGGTAAAATCGCCGAGCCGCAGATCACCAAGGATGCTATCGCAGGCCGAATCCGTCGTCTGCTGCAGCTCGCCGAGAAGACCGAGAAGGCACGTGCCGCGGAAGCGAAGTAAGACTTTCAGCTCGTGTTATAACGAATTCACAACACCGCATTCGCCCTGTGAGGCAATGCGGTGTTTTGTTCTTCAATGCCTGTAATATGCAAATTGGCAAAACTGGCCACTTTGGCGTCGAACGTCAAGGAAAGGATATTCATGAAGACACTCAAGGATCTTGGAGATCTCAAGGGCAAGCGCGTTCTGATGCGTGCTGATTTCAACGTCCCGCTGGACGGCACTACGATCACCGATGACGGTCGTATCAAGGCCGCCCTGCCGACCATCAAGGCTCTGCGCGAAGAAGGCGCAAAGGTCATTCTGATGGCTCACCTCGGCCGCCCGAAGGGCAAGGTCGTTCCTGAGCTGAGCCTGGCCCCGGTTGCCGCCCGCCTCGGCGAGCTGCTCGGCATCACCGTGCCGCTGGCCAAGGACACCTACGGCGAGGACGCCCAGGCCAAGGTTGCCGCAATGAACGACGGTGACGTTGTGCTGCTCGAGAACGTTCGCTTCAACCCGGAAGAGACCAGCAAGGATCCGGCCGTACGTGCTCCGTACGCCAAGAAGATCGCCGCCCTCGGCGAGGTCTTTGTTTCCGACGGTTTCGGTGTCGTGCACCGCGCTCAGGGTTCCGACTACGATGTGGCTGCTGATCTGCCGGCTGCTGCAGGTCTGCTGGTCGAGAAGGAAGTCAAGGCTCTGTCCAAGGCCACCGAGAACCCGGAGCGTCCGTTCACCGTGGTGCTCGGCGGTTCCAAGGTCTCCGACAAGCTCGGTGTGATCGAGAACCTGCTCGATAAAGCCAACCGTCTGGTCATCGGCGGCGGCATGGTATTCACCTTCCTCAAGGCCAAGGGCTACGAGGTCGGTACCTCCCTGCTCGAAGAGGATCAGCTCGACAAGGTCAAGGGCTACATCGAGACCGCCGAGAAGAACGGCGTTGAGCTCGTGCTGCCGACCGATATCGTCGTGAACCCCGGCTTCCCGGCTGGTGACACCCCGGTCGCCCCGGAGGTCGTTGCCGCTGACGCCATCCCAGCCGACAAGATGGGTCTGGACATCGGCCCGGAGTCCCAGAAGCTCTTCCACGACAAGATCGTCGACTCCAAGACCGTCGTGTGGAACGGCCCGATGGGCGTGTTCGAGATTCCGGAGTTCGCAGCTGGCACCAAGGCTGTGGCTCAGGGCCTCGTCGACGCCACTGCAGCCGGCGCATTCACCATCGTTGGAGGTGGTGACTCCGCTTCCGCAGTGCGTAACCTCGGCTTCCCGGAGGATGGTTTCTCCCACATCTCCACTGGTGGTGGCGCTTCCCTCGAATTCCTTGAGGGCAAGGAGCTGCCGGGCCTGAAGGTTCTGGAGTAGTAACCGGCTTCCGGTTGAAATAGGCTCCCCTTACCATAGGGGAGCCTATTATGCTTTAAGGCATGCTTGAGGGGGAAAGGATAAGAATGGCATCGCGACGTATTCCGCTGGTAGCCGGTAACTGGAAGATGAACTTCAACCATTTGGAAGCCACCTACTTCGTGCAGAAGCTGGTCTGGCTACTGCGAGACGCGCATTTCGATTTCAAACGCTGCGAGGTCGCGCTGTTCCCTTCCTTCACCTCCCTGCGTAGTGTGCAGGTACTTGTCGAAGCGGACAAGCTGCACATCAACTATGGCGCACAATCGGTTTCCGTAACCACCCAAGGCGCATTCACCGGCGATGTTTCCGCTGATATGCTGGCTAGTTTGGGCTGCAAATATGTGATTGTCGGGCATTCCGAGCGCCGCAAGTATCATCCTGAAGACGATGCCAACATCGTCGACCAGGTACGAGCCGTTCTTGCTGCGGGCATGCAGCCGATTCTCTGTGTGGGAGAAAGCTTCGAGGAGCGTCGTCAAGGCATTGAGCTGGATTTCGCAGTAGGGCAAGTCCATGATGTGACCCGCGACCTGAACACCGAAGAAGCCTCCAAACTTATCGTTGCCTACGAGCCGGTCTGGGCCATCGGCACAGGCATGGTCGCCACTCCGCAAACAGCTCAGGAGGCGGCCAATGCCATCCGTGAAGATTTGAAAACGACATTCAATCAATCCGTGGCTGACACCGCCCGCATCCTGTACGGCGGATCGGTCACCTCGAAGAACGCCGCGGAACTGATTTCCCAGCCAGATGTGGACGGATTCCTTATCGGAGGCGCGTCGCTGGATGCTCAGGAACTGACCAAAATCGCACGGTTGGCATTGAAAACCACAAAATCTCGGTCATAATGCCACAGTTTTCCCACATGTGCGCTATGCTATTCAACAGTAATTTGAACTCGGAGGTACCCTGTGACCGCTCTTAAGATCACGCTCGAAGTTATTGTCGTCGTGCTCAGCTGCTTGCTGACCCTGCTCATCCTCATGCACAAGGGCAAGGGCGGCGGCTTGTCCGATATGTTCGGCGGCGGTCTGACCCAGAATGCTGGCACTTCCGGTGTGGCAGAGAAGAACCTGAACCGCTGGACCGTCATCATTGCCCTGATTTGGGTGGCCCTGATTATCGGCCTCGATATGATGACCAAGTTCAACTTGGGCTGATTATTCGCATATGCTTCATACGACCCATGACCGTGCATCGGTCATGGGTCGTATTCGTTTCGCTCATCCGTAAGCGACTTTACGTTATCGAGCGCACGGCGGCGTCCAGCAACAGGCATTCAACAAGAGGAGAGCAATATGGTTACGATGAACCGTAATAAAGTCGTTATCGTCGGCACCGGCCAAGTGGGTTCCACTGCCGCATATGCCATCGTCACACATGGTCTATGCAATGAGCTGGTGCTCATCGACCACTTCATGGAAAAAGCCATCGCCGAAGCCCACGATCTTGATGATGGCAGCGAATTCCAGGATCGTCATGTCAAGGTGCATGCCGGAGATTACACCGAATGCAAGGACGCCGATATCGTAGTCATCACCGTAGGCCGTAAGCCACCGGCGAATTCAACGCGCATGGCTGAGCTTGGCTTCACCGTGGGCCTAGTCGGCGATGTAGTCGACCATGTGATGGCCTCAGGATTCAACGGTGTCATAGTCATGGTTTCCAACCCGGTCGACGTTATGGCCTGGTACGCCTGGAAGCGTTCAGGCTTGCCCCGCACGCAGGTGTTAGGCACTGGCACAGCACTCGACACCTCCCGCCTGAAGACCATCATCGGCGAGGAAACCGGTCTGGATCCTCGTAATGTGGGCGGCTTCGTGATGGGCGAACATGGCAACTCCCAGTTCACCGCATGGTCCACGGTCTCACTCGGAGGCAAACCATTCAGCCGATTCCTTGCTGACAATCAAGATCGATTCTCTTCTGTGTCCACGACTGAAATCGAAGAGAAAACCCGCACGCGTGGCAATGAAATCGTCGCCGCCAAACACGGTACGAACTACGGTATCGCATCCACCGTGGCCGGCATCGTGCAGACAATCCTGTGGGATGAACGACGTATCGTACCGGTGTCCACCCTGTTGGATGGTGAATACGGCGAACATGACGTATTCCTCGGTGTTCCCACCGAACTGCGTGCCAACGGTGCGAACGAAATCGTGGAACTTGATCTTAATAATGACGAGCGGGAAAAGCTCCATCATTCCGCCGAACTCGTGCGCGAACATTGCAAGGGGCTGCTGTGACCAATATGCCGACCAACACGTCGACCAATAGACCCAAACTTCTGGTCGCTGACCTCGATGGCACGTTGCTGCACGATGCAGAGGTGTTCGAAAACCGTTCCATCACCCAGCGCAGCATCGATGTCATCGAACGGGCTCATGATGCCGGCTATCAATTCGCCATCGCCACCGCGCGCCCGGTCAGCACCGGACTGCGATTCGCTCAGATGCTTCCGGTAGACGCTGTGATCTATCTCAACGGAGCACTAATTGATTTCGATCCATCCCATTCCGATTTCGAATCCCTCACTTCCGCGTCCGCTGAGGATAATCCCAATCTGGTGAAAATTGGATTTCCCGCCCAACGTGCCTGTGAAGTATGTCTGCAGTTACTCAAGTCAATGCCGGGACTGCAATTGGGCATTGTGATGAACGACGTCAGATACACCAATTTCGATGTTCGCCAGTATTGGAAAACCCAGGCATTCCAATATACGAACTTCCAGATGGAACCCGATGGCAATGTGCCGCAAGGAATCGCTGACAAGATCACGATCTTCCCGGAACCGGATCAGTGGGATGCCTTGCGCCCTTTGATTCCTGATGATTTCAGCATATCCATCTCGGAAGGTGTGATGTGGATGCTGATGAACCCGCAGGCGAGCAAGGAGCATGCGCTCAGTGTGATCTGTGAACGACTGGGAGTGCGAATCGAAGACACCGTCGCGTTCGGCGATGATCTGATTGATATCAATATGATGCGTGCCGCAGGCAGGGGAGTTGCCGTGGCCAACGCAAATCCGAAAGTGCTCGAAATCGCAGACGAAATCTGTCCCACAAACAATGAGGACGGCGTCGCCCAATGGATTGAGTCGTGGCTACAGTAGGAATTATGAACAACAATATGTTGGAGGAGCGCGCGTATGGCGCGCTGATTGGGCTTGCCATCGGCGATGCGCTGGGCATGCCCACGCAAAGCATGTCAGCCGATCAAATTCGTTCGGAATATGGCGTGAAACCCATACGGACCTTCGTGGACGCCTCACCGAAGCAACCAATAGCTCCCAATATGAAAGCCGGCTCCATCACTGATGACACCGAGCAGGCGTTGGTATTGGCAAACCAGTTGATTGCCGGGGCAGGCGAACTGGACATCCACCAGTACGCACAGTCATTGCTCAACTGGGAGGATGATATGAAGGCCAAGGGCTCTCTTGACCTGCTTGGCCCCTCCACCAAATCCGCGTTGGAACAGTTCAAGGCCGGCGTGGACGTGAACCTTACGGGTATCCATGGCACTACCAATGGTGGTGCCATGCGCGCCTGCCCTATAGGAATCGCCAACCGACCGGACACTCATTTGGCGGATATCGCTCGCCGTTCCTCCATCGTGACTCATAACACCACGCAAGGCATTGAATCCACCATGCTCATCGCGGCGACCGTAAGCTACGGCCTGGAAGGCGCCGACGCCGGCGAAGCCATGATGATGGCATTGAATTATGTCACCGCATATCTTGCCATGAACCGTTTCGAAGGCATGGAAGTGGGGCATTGGTCCCCCAAGGCATCGGTAATCGCTCGTACCCGCTGGGCCATCAATTGGGCGCGAGAGCATGCTGATTCGCAATCCGGCGATATCTATGACCATGACATGTTCGGCGAGCAGTTGCGTGCGCTAGTAGGTACCAGCGTGGAAGCCAATGAATCCGTGCCCGCGGCCTTCGCCATCGCCACACGATATGCACAGCGTCCCTATGACGCATTGTGCGTGGCCGCGAATATCGGTGGCGACACTGACACCATTGGCGCGATGGTCGGTGCCATGCTCGGTGCCGTTCACGGTACCGGAGGATTCCCTGATGATATGGTCCGTACGGTTCAGGAAGTCAACCATATCGATATGAAGCAGGTAGCCAAGGAACTGCTGGCCATCTCCAGGAGCGGTGAACAGTGAGCAAAGTCATTTCGTTAGGACAGATGCTGGTCGATCTGACCATGCGCATCGACCGTGTTCCTGAGCCAGGTGGCGATGCCTTCGCCGATGAGGCCGTGGCGCGTGTGGGTTCCAGTTTCAATATTCTGCATGCTGTGCGGCAAATGGGAGTCGCTGCTGCTCATGGCGGCATTATCGGTACCGGTCCATGGGCGTCACAGATTCGTGAGGCCTTGGCCGCCGATGGCATCGAACATATCGGTCTTACCGATTTCTCCCGCGATTCCGGTATTTGCATGGCCATGACGGATGCTCGAGCCGAACGTACGTTCGTCACCGTGCGAGGCGCGGAAACCCAAGGCGATGAACATTGCTTCGACACGATTGAGCCGGCGAAAGACGATATCGTGCATATCAACGGCTATACGTTCGCACATCCCACGGCTCGCGGCCTGCTGACATTCCTTGAACGATACCGATCCCACGAATTCACTACGGTTTTCGATCCATCCTCGGTTACCGCGGGGGCGGAAGATCGTTTGCTGTCCGCAATCATCGCGCATAGACCCATTTGGTCGTGCAATTATGAAGAGGCCCTTGCATTAGCTCGTAGATTGGGCATATCCGGTTCTTCATTGGATGACACTGGCAGCACCTGCACATTGTTAAGCACGGCTGTTCAGGCACCGGTTATTCTCCGTGCCGGCGCATCAGGTGCTTGGCTGTGCGCCGAGCCCGGTGGGCAAGCCGAGCTGATTCCCTCTCATCATGTGCATGCAGTGGATACCAATGGGGCCGGCGATTGCCATGTAGGCGTGATGAGTGCGGAGTTGATTCGAGGAGCATCACTTCACGATGCGGTCCGAACGGCCAATGTGGCCGCCGCGATTTCCGTCACCCGACGCGGTCCAGCAACCTGCCCTTCCCGCGAAGAACTAGCGGCAATCGCATAGGTATTCCTTTTGCCGTAATGAGGTTTGCACAGTGCCGTAATGCAGACCCTCATTACGGCATTCTTATTATTTCCATTGTTACAACACGCAAATTGAACTCGAATTGAACTAGGTGTAGTCTTTGAACCGTTGTTCAACATGAAATTGAACTTCTGTTTGGAGGGACTATGACCGTCACGGTATTCGCCCAGCGTTTGCGCAGCGCCATGGACAGCAGAGGATTGAAGCAGGTCGATTTGGTGCATGCGGCGGAACACCGTGGCGTCAAAATGGGCAAAAGCCATATCAGCCAATATGTTGCTGGTAAAACCATGCCGCGTGAGGACGTGCTGGATTTCCTGGCCAATGAATTGGACGTGGACGTGAACTGGCTGCGCGGTGAATCCAGCGAGCACGCCGCCGATCAGGTGTCTGGCACTGCAAATTCTCAAACAGCGATTGACACAGGCAGCACATCGACAGGGGAATTCCGTCCTGAACATGGCAAGGATGCAAGTCTTGATGCCGAGATTCCAGTCGGCCGTCGCCGTGCATTCGGCAAATCACACAAACTCGACAATGTACTGTACGATGTGCGAGGCCCGGTGGTTGATGAGGCAGCCCGCATGGAGGCGGACGGCACGCACATCCTGAAATTGAACATCGGCAACCCGGCACCATTCGGCTTCCGCACGCCGGACGAAGTCGTGTACGATATGGCACATCAGCTGACCGATACGGAAGGCTACTCACCGTCCAAGGGACTGTTCTCCGCGCGCAAGGCCATCATGCAGTACGCACAGCTGAAAAACCTGCCAAACGTGACCATCGACGATATCTATACCGGCAATGGCGTCAGCGAGCTGATCAATCTGTGCATGTCCGCTTTGCTGGATGATGGCGACGAAGTATTGATTCCAAGCCCTGATTATCCGCTATGGACCGCCTGCGTGAATCTGGCTGGCGGCACCGCCGTACATTACGTATGTGATGAACAATCCGAATGGTACCCGGACATTGATGACATCCGTTCCAAGATTACCGACCGTACGGTGGCCATCGTGCTCATCAACCCGAACAATCCGACCGGAGCGCTTTACCCGACGGAAGTGCTGCAGCAAATCGTGGATATCGCGCGCGAACATCAGCTCATCATTTTCTCCGATGAGATTTATGATCGCCTGGTCATGGACGGGCTCAAGCATACGTCCATCGCGTCGCTTGCCCCTGATCTGTTCTGTGTCACTTTCTCCGGTTTGTCGAAGTCGCATATGATTGCCGGTTATCGTGTGGGTTGGATGGTGCTTTCCGGCAACAAGCGCATCGCCAAGGATTACATCGAGGGCATCAACATGCTGGCGAACATGCGTATCTGCTCGAATGTGCCGGCTCAATCCATTGTGCAGACGGCACTCGGCGGTCATCAAAGCGTCAATGACTACATCGTGCCCGGCGGTCGACTCTACGAGCAGCGCGAATACATCTATAACGCGATCAACGCCATCCCCGGCTTGACTGCGGTCAAGCCCAAGGCTGCGTTCTACATCTTCCCGAAGATTGATGTGAAGAAGTTCAACATCCATGATGATGAGCAGTTTGCCCTTGATCTGCTCCATGATGAACGTATTCTGATTACGCGCGGCGGCGGCTTCAATTGGGGAGAGCCCGATCACTTCCGTATCGTGTATCTACCACGTATCGAAGTGCTCAAGGACGCTACAAACAAGATCGCCAACTTCTTCAGCTATTATTGGCAAAGCTGAGCTAATAGATCACAAGAGAAACTAACTGCGAGCGTATAACGTCCCGAAATAAAAACTAGCTCCTATTGCAGTGATGGGTGGGGATGTGATGCCTGACACACTCAAGGCCGTTCGGCCAAGCTTACGGTCAGGCATCGCATCCCCACCCATCACTGCATCAATGTATATGAACTAGTTAGCCCCACACCTCTTCAGCAATGGAACGAACAAGAGTGATCTTGGCCCACTGCTGGTCTTCGGTCAGATGGTTGCCTTCCTCAGTGGAGGCGAAGCCACACTGCGTGGACAGGCATAGGCGTTCCAACGGCACATACTGTGCGGCTTCGGCGATACGAGCCTTGATCGTCTCAGGATCCTCCAGTTCCGGCTTCTTGGAAGTGATCAGACCGAGCACCACCTTCTTGTCTCCGGACACCTTGGCCAATGGTTCGAAATCACCGGAACGATCGTCATCGAACTCAAGATAATAGGCAGCGACATTTTCTTCACCGAAGAGTACGTCGGCGACCTGACCATAACCGCCCGCGGAGAACCACTGGGACTGGTAGTTACCACGGCAGATATGCGTGGTCACCACCATATCTGCCGGCACGGCCGCAATCACCGCATTGTTCACAGCGGCATACTGGCGTTGCACGGTCTTGGCATCCACGCCGAATACCGTATCCTTGAAGTCTTCGGATACGAACGCACCCCACGTACAATCATCAAACTGGAGTGTACGGCAGCCGGCTTCATACAGATCATGCGCCACCTGAATATAGGCGTTGGCGATCGCTTCGGCCAGAGCGTCATTATCCTTGTACGGGCTGTTAGCCTCTTCGGCAATGCCCTGCTGCAATACGAACAGCGTCTGAGCGGGGGAGGGCACAGTCTGCTTGGCAATGGTGTTGTCATCCTCCAGAGCCTTTACAAACTTGTAGTGCTCCACAAACGGATGATGCTCACCGTTGAGCTCACCGTCAACGCCAGCAGCTTCAGTCACGGGCGTGCCATCGGAGCCCTTGAACAGAATCGGAGCGGTGCCGCGCTTAACGCCGTTCAATCCCCACATGAAATCAAGATGCCAGTAGGCACGACGAAACTCACCATCGGTGATCACATGCAGTCCTGCGGCCTTCTGCTTGGCAACCAAATCAATGATGGCCTTGTCTTCCACCGCCTTCAGCTCGGAGGCATCGATGCGGCCAGCCTCGAAGTCAGCTCGGGCGGCTTTCAATTCGGCAGGGCGAAGGAAACTACCGACCACGTCGGCACGGAACGGCGCATTATGCTGATACGTCATGGAATCACTCCTTAACGAGACATGGTCTCTTCAGCCAAAACGTTGAAGCAACCATGATGAAATACGGTTATGTCAACATCATTTGCCGACCATGCAATCATCGCACGGCAAGCAAACCATACGATGGGTACCTTATCAGTGCAGCGGCTACGTTGTTGATAATCGTCTCACAGAGCGTCGTTTATGAGGACCACCTGGCGCCTTAAGCCTTCTGAGCTGTTCTCAATGAATCCACCACGCCAATGGCCAATCCGATTATTGCGGGAATCAGCCAGCCCAGCTGCTGTTGCTGCAGCGGGAGCAGATTCAATGCCATCTCCAGCCAAGGCAACGATCCACCAAACACCGTGGCAAGTGACGCGACACATCCGATAAACGCCACAATGCCCACCATCAGCACGGTCCAGAAATACACGCGACGGAATCGTGCCGCAAACACCTTATGGGTAATCGCCAGCAACACCAGCACAATCGAAATCGGATACAACGCCGAAAGCACCGGGACGGAGACCTTGATGATAAGACTCAATCCTGCGTTGGAGACAATGAAGCTGAAAATGGTAAACAGTACTTGCCAGGCACGGTAGCTGACCGAACGGCCGGCCACCGTGGGGAACTTGGTATGAAAGTAGGTTGCACAGGTGCAAATAAGACCAGTGCAGACGTTGAGGCAAGCAATGACGAACACCACACCGAGGAAAGCCGTGCCTGCAGTACCGAACACCACACCGGTGAGATTCGTCAACACTGTGGCGCCGGTGTCACTATCCGCATTGATGGCAGTGATGGACCCGGATACCGTACCTACGTAGCTCAATGCACCGTAGATCAGAATGAGCAGCACTCCTGTGCCAAGCCCGGCGAAAGCGGTTTCACGCTGTACCTGCGCCTCTTCGGAAATATCGAGCGCACGTATATTCGCGGAAATCACAATGCCGAAGTACAGCGCAGCGAGCAGATCCATGGTCTGATAGCCGTCCAAAAAGCCTCGGGCCATCTGATTTGTCTGATAATTGCCGGAAGGATCGGCGGCAGTGTCAATGCCATGGACCAAGCAGACGATGAATAGTATCGCGATCAAAATCAACAACAATGGCCCCATAAACCGTCCAAGCACTTTGGATAGTTTCTCTGGATGCTGGGCGAACACAAACGACAAAGCGAAGAACACCAGAGAATAGACCAGCTGAGCAATCCAACGAGAACTATCCGGAGTAAATGGTGCCACCATCATTTCAAATGAGGTGGTGGCGGTGCGGGGAATCGCGAAGCACGGGCCGATGGTCAGGATGATGGCAACGCCCAGCAGCAACGCAAACTTGGGGGAGACGCGGCCAGCAAGCTTGTCAAAGCCACCGGCGAAGGTGACTGCCAGCACACCGAGAATAGGCAGACCAACCGCGGACACGATAAAACCGATGGCCGCAGGAATCGTGGCCGCACCTGCCTGAGCACCCACAAATGGCGGGAAAATGAGGTTACCGGCACCAAAGAACATGGAGAAGAAAGTGAAGGTCATCACCAATCGTTGACGTCTGTTCAGTGTGCGCATGGTATCCTTTCACGTCAGCAGAACGGCCTTAGCCATACGGCTGCCAATGATGGTGGTATAAAAAAACAATTGCTCTCTCAATTTGCGAACATACCAGTCGCAAAACATCGCGGCAAGAATCTTGTATGGCCATGTCACATGGGTGCTCACGTTTCGGTCACCATGCTGCTTCGCTCACGACCATATACCTGTCCATTCAACATGGCTTGAAACATACTATGTCTTACAATGCAACCATTGCTGAGACAAAAACATCTTGTAGTGTCGGGAGGTATAAGGGGATGCCTGCTATTTCTCATCGTGCGCAAAGCGCCATGTATCCAAGTGTTAGGGAGATGTTCGAGCTTGCCTCACATGTGCCGAATGCGATTTCATTTGCCATAGGGGAGCCGGGATTCGACACGCCTCGACCAATGATTGATGCCGCATATGAGGCAGCTATTCATGGGGACACCCATTACACGCCGAACCGAGGAACAGCGGCGTTGCGTCGCGCATGGTGTCAGTATCGATTTCGGCAAGATGGTATTGCGTACGAGCCTGAAGATAATGTCATCATCACGGCCGGCGGTATGGAAGCCATGTATCTGGCAATGATCGCCACCTTGGATGAGGATGATGACATTCTGATTCCCGATCCTGGATATGCCAATTATTTTGGGCAAGTGCAAATGGTGCATGCGAATGTAGTGCCGGTGCCTTTGCACGAGCGTAATGGGTTCCGTATGCAGGCGGCTGATGTTGAGGCTGCAATCACGCCCAATACCAAAGCATTGCTGCTGAACTCACCCTCCAATCCCACTGGAGCCATTATTGAACCGGACGAGCTTGCTGCAATCGCTGAAGTGGTGAAACGTCATGATCTATGGGTAATCAGCGATGAAGTGTATCGGGCATTTGTTTATGATGACCACGTTCGTTGCCTTTCAATCGCTTCGATGCCTGATATGCTGGACCATACAATCATTGTTGATTCGTTCTCCAAAACCTTTGCGATGACAGGCTGGCGTATCGGCTGTGCATTCGGGCCAAAAGCCGTTATCGATCAGATGATGATCATGCAGGAGAATGTGGTGTCCTGCGTACCGGGTGCATTGCAAATGGGCGCAGTCGCTGCGCTGGAAGGTTCCGCGGATATTCTTGCCACAATGATTGAGGCATACCGTACGAACAGGGATATGGTCGTTAAAGCCGTGCAGCAAATGCCTCTGGTGAGCTGCAATACACCTGATGGCGCATTCTACGTACTGATTAATGTCAAGGATACTGGAATGAATGATCACGATTTTGCGGTACGACTGTTGAATGAAGCTAAGGTCGTGGTCACGCCTGCGTCCGGTTTCGGTTCGCGCGGCCAAGGTTATGCGCGTTTGTCGTATGTGGGTACTGCGGAAGATACCGCGGAGGGATTGCGCCGTATGCAGAGGTGGCTTGAATCATTGTAATCGTCGCATGAATGCTGCCATTGACCGGAAGTCATTGTTTATTGCGTGATGCGGCTTTTGTGGGATGCGTGCGACGTCGCAGATAATTGGGTGTCGTGAAAAAACAAATGAGCCTCCTGACCGAATCGGTCAGGAGGCTCACTCAACACTGGCGATGCAATACTAAGAATACATCACATCAGTTTGTCTCAGGCGTTCACGCGATCGATGCCAGACTGAACGTCAGCCAGCACGGAATCCCAGGACTTGATGAAGGCGGCGACACCGTCGGCCTCCAGCTTGTCGGTGACGTCCTTCAGGTTGATGCCGAGCTCAGCCAGCTTGTTGATGATGGCGTGAGACTCTTCGTAGGTGCCCTCGATGGACGGAGCGCCGTTGCCGTGATCGGCCAGAGCGTTCAGGGTCTTCTCCGGCATGGTGTTGACGATGTGCGGAGCAACCAGCTCGTCAACGTACTTGCAGTCAGAGTAAGCCGGGTTCTTGGTGCCGGTGGAGGCCCACAGCGGACGCTGAACCTTGGCGCCCTTGGCAGCCAGCTCGGCCCAACGCGGATCGGAGGCGAACTTCTTCTCGAACAGCTCGTAAGCCAGGCGAGCGTTGGCCACAGCAGCCTTGCCCTCCAGAGCCTTGGCCTCGTCGGAGCCGTTGGCTTCCAGCAGCTTGTCCACAGCGGTGTCCACGCGGGAGACGAAGAAGGAAGCGACGGAGCCGATGTGCTTCAGGTCGTGGCCGTTGGCGGCAGCCTGAGCGATGCCTTCGATGTAAGCGTCGATGACCTGCTCGTAACGCTCGAGAGAGAAGATTAGGGTGACGTTCACGGAGATGCCCTTAGCCAGGGTAGCGGTGATGGCTGGCAGGCCTTCGAGAGTTGCCGGGATCTTGATCATGGCGTTCGGACGGTTGACCTTCTCCCACAGCTCGACAGCCTGCTTCTCGGTGGCTTCGGTCTCGTGAGCCAGACGCGGGTCAACTTCGATGGAGACACGGCCGTCGACGAAGTCGGTCTTCTCGGCGATCTCACGGAAGATGTCGGTGGCGTTGCGCACGTCGGTGGTGGTGAGCTCGCGAACGGCGGTCTCAACGTCGACCTTGCCGAGCTCCTTGAGCTGAGCATCGTACGGGCCGACCTGGCTCAGGGCCTTCTGGAAGATGGACGGGTTGGTGGTAACGCCGACCACGTTCTTGTTGGCGATGAGGTCCTGCAGGGAGCCGGACTCGATGCGGGAGCGGGACAGATCGTCCAGCCAGATGGAAACGCCATTGTCAGACGTACGCTGAGTTGCTTCAGTCATATTTTTCTCCTTGTTATTGGTTCCCCTCCCTTAAGAGGGGAACCGAAATATTTATTTGTTCAAGCTATCGAGCTTGATATCAGGCGTTGGCCTCGGCGATGGAAGCCTCAGCAGCCTCGACCACGTGCTCGGCGGTGATGCCAAGGTCGATCATGTTCTGAGCGCCATCACCCTGCAGACCGAACTGCTCGATGGAGACAGGCTTGCCGTAGGAACCGAGGTACTTGTACCACGGCATGGCAACGCCGGCCTCGACGGAGACGCGGGCCTTGACGGAAGCCGGAAGCACGGCCTCCTTGTACTCGGCGTCCTGCTCCTCGAACCATTCCATGGACGGGAAGGAAACCACGCGGGCCTTGACACCCTTCTCGGCCAGGGTCTTGGCGGCGGCGACAGCCCACTGGACTTCGGAACCGGAAGCCATGATGATGACGTCCGGAGTGCCCTCGGTGTCGACGAGCACGTAAGCGCCCTTCTTGACGCCTTCCTTAGCCTTGGCGGCGGTCTCAGCCAGGACCGGCACACCCTGGCGGGTCAGCACCATGGCGCCCGGCAGCGTGTTCTTCTTCTCGAAGAAGTAACGGTAGGCTTCGGCGGTCTCGAAAGCATCGGCAGGGCGGATGACCTCGAGCTGCGGGATGGCGCGGAAGGAAGCGAGGTGCTCAACCGGCTGGTGGGTCGGACCATCTTCGCCGACGGCCACGGAATCGTGGGTCCAGACGTAGAGGTTCGGAATCTCCATGAGTGCGGCCAGACGGACGGCGGAACGCTCGTAGTCGGAGAACATGAAGAAGGTGCCGCCGAACGGACGGGTGTGAGAGCCCAGCAGGATGCCGTTGGTGATGCAGCCCATGGTGAACTCACGCACGCCGAAGTGCAGCTGACGGCCGAACTCGTTGCAGTTCGGCCACTGCTTGGTGGCGCACTCTGCAGGAGCGAAGGTGGCAGCGCCCTTCAGATCGGTCTTGTTGGAGCCACCGAGGTCGGCGGAGCCGCCCCAGAGTTCCGGCATGACAGCGGCGATGGCGTTCAGCACGGAGCCGGAAGCGCCACGGGTAGCGACGCCCTTGCCGACTTCGAAGGTGGCCTCAAGGTCATCGATGGCCTTGTCGAAGCCCTCCGGCAGCTCGCCGGCCTTGATGCGGTCGTACAGGGCAGCCTTGTCCGGGTTGGCTTTACGCCAAGCGTCGAACTTCTCATCCCATGCCTTGTGAGCCTCGAGACCACGCTCGGCAACCTTGCGAGCGTGAGCCAGAGCCTCTTCGTCGACGTGGAAGGACTCTTCCGGATCGTAGCCGAGGACCTTCTTCAGGCCGGCAACGGCTTCGGCACCGAGCTTGGAGCCGTGGGAAGACGGATCGTTGGTCTTGCCCGGGGTCGGCCATGCAATCAGGGAGTGAACCTTGATGAGCTTCGGCTGGTCCGGAGCGGCGGCCTCAGCCTTGGCGATCACGTCAGCCAGACCTTCGATGTCTTCCTTGTAGGAGCCGTCAGGCTGGATGAAGCTGAACTCATCGGTGTACCAGCCATAGGCCTGGAAGCGCTTGAGCACATCCTCGGCCAGCACCAGGTTGGTGTCGCCTTCGATCTGGATACGGTTGGCGTCGAAGATCACGGTCAGGTTGCCGAGCTTCTGGTTAGCAGCCAGAGCAGCGGCCTCGCCGGAAATACCTTCCTCGATGTCGCCTTCGCCGCAGATGGCCCAGATCTTGTGGTAGAACGGGGAATCTTCCTTCGGGGTCTCCGGATCGAGCAGACCACGCTGGAAACGCTCGCCGTAGGCGAAGCCGATGGCAGAGGCGAAGCCCTGGCCCAGCGGGCCGGTGGTCATTTCGATGCCCGGGGTCAGGCCGTACTCAGGGTGGCCCGGGGTGCGAGTGTCGGCGCCGCCACGGAAGTGCTTGAGATCATCCAGGGTCACGCCGTAGCCGGAGAAGTACAGCTGGACGTACTGGGTGAGGGAAGCATGACCGCCGGAAAGGATGAAGCGATCGCGGCCTTCCCAGTTGGGATCGTTAGGATCGTGCTTGATGAAGTGCTGGTACAGGGTGTAGGCGACAGGCGCCAGGGAGATGGGGGAACCGGGGTGGCCGGAACCAGCCTTCTCAACCGCGTCAGCCGAAAGGACCTTCGCCATTGCGATGGCGCGCTCGTCGAGCTCGGTCTCCTTGAATTCGGTCATGGATTTACTTTCCTTCCAATTGGTCGGGCCGCGTATCCGGCTTGTGCCGGGCGCTAGACGCCCTCACATTGCGGTTACCATGTTAACGTCGTAAGAAGACGTTTGTGGTGCATATTTGGCGTGTTTTGGTAAGTTGTGTTCTGTTAGCGTTCACAATTGACATTCCTTCGCTACCGACGAACGTATTAGCACTCGAAACCAATGAGTGCTAATACAATATGCATAAGGCCGTTTGTGGACTCTTCAAGGACATCCGAGCCGTGCAAGACACGCCGAACGCTGCAATAATGCCCAATCAGCGTGTCGCCAAGGAGCACACAGACCGAACACGGAATATACGCCGCATGAACATTAGGTGCATATATAAAGGAGGCGCGCATGACGCAATCAAGACGCATGCTGGTACTGCGCGCCGTGGTTGAAGACTACATTCGCTCGCAGGAGCCGGTCGGTTCCACATCGCTCACCAAAGACCACGATCTCGGTGTCAGCTCAGCCACCATTCGCAACGACATGGCGGCACTTGAAGATGAGGGCTATCTCATTCAGCCTCATACTTCAGCCGGACGAGTGCCCACGGAAAAGGGATACCGGTATTTCGTGGATCGTCTTGCCACCGTAGTTCCCCTTAACGAAGCCCAAAGACGCGGCATCAACAGCTTTCTGTCCGGATCGGTAAGCCTTAAGGACGCGTTGCAGCGTTCGGCCCGATTGCTTTCCGAAATCACCGGTCAGGTAGCTGTCGTCGCGTCCCCGTCGCTCGCCAAGGCAACGCTTCGCCACGTCGAAATGGTTCCGGTAGCCATGAACACGTTGCTCGCCGTAATCATCACCGACACAGGACGTGTCGCCCAACATGGTCTCGCCGTCGATGAGATGCCCGTCATCGACGAAGTCAATCATCTTTCCTCTGCCGTCAACGAACAGTGCGATGGATTATCACTGTCGAAAGCGGGGGAGAAAGTTCGTTCCATTGCGGACAGCACCGGTTACGAAGACGTACGGGAGGTGGCCAAAGCATTGGCTGACGCCTTTGAATCGATGGCGCTGGATGAACGAGCCAATGAACTGTATATGTCAGGCGCCTCATATCTGGCACATTCCCGTTCTCTGGCTGATCTCGCACCATTATTCGACGCACTCGAGGAACAAGTGGTGCTGATGAAATTGATGAGCAACCTTAGCGAGGAGTCCAACGCATCTGGCGTGGGAGTCGCTATCGGGTCGGAAAGCCATACGCCGGGCCTGCTGCACGCCTCAGTGGTCAGCAGTGGTTACGGTCGCAGCACCAATGCCTCTTCCCGTCATGACACCCCTACGCAAGAGGAAGGCTCCGTCACCGGCGGCACCAGCAACGATCCGGTCGCATTCGTCGGTTCCATCGGCCCGACCCACATGGATTATGCGGCGACCATGGCTGCGGTCAAGGCCGTCGCCAGATATCTCACCGCATTCATCTCGAAGAGCGGTCCGGAAAGCTAGGTTCGCCAGCCCAAAGCGATCAGCAACCTCAGACTGACCGAGGGCTGTGGCACAATAACCCGCAGACTCAACGAACACAAAAGGAATCATCAGTGGCAGATTATTACGAGACCCTAGGCGTTGACCGTAACGCGAGCGATACGGAGATCAAGAAGGCATACCGTAAGCTCAGCCGTAAATACCACCCCGACATCGCCGGTCCGGAATTCGAAGATAAGTTCAAGGAAGTCAACAACGCATACGAAGTGCTATCCAATCCGGATAAGCGCCGCATGTACGATTCCGGCGTGGATCCCAACGATCCGAACGCAGGTGCCGGTGGTTTCTCCGGCGGCTTCGGCGATATGAACGACGTATTCTCAACGTTCTTCGGATCCGCCTTCGGCGGTGGCGCGCAGGGCCCGGTGCCGCGTACTCAACCTGGTCGTGACGCCCTGGCCTCCGCCTCCATCGACTTGAAGACCGCGGTCTTCGGTGGCACAGCTCATGTGAAGATCAACACGTTCTCGCTGTGCCAGGAATGTGGCGGGTCCGGCGCACAGGGCGGATCTCAGCCGGTAACTTGCCCGGATTGCCATGGCCAAGGGTTCATGCAGAAAGTGGTTCGTACCATGCTCGGCCAGATGATGACTTCCGCGCCTTGCGAACGTTGCGAAGGCCACGGAACCATCATCAATAATCCTTGTCCAAGCTGCATGGGGCATGGGCGCGTGCGCACGACGCGTAATGTCGGCGTCACCGTACCGGCCGGCATCAAGGACAACGCGCGTTTGCGTCTTGCCAATCAGGGCGAAGTTGGCGAGGGCGGCGGCGCTGCCGGTGACCTGTACATTGATATTCGCATCCGTGCAGACAAGCAGTTCACCCGCGATGGTGATAATCTGCATTGCTGGATTCAGGTGCCAATGAGCTGGGCCGTGCTCGGCCATGATCTGGATATCGACACGTTCGACGGCAAGAAGACCGTGAGCATTCCCGCTGGCTGCCAGCCGGAAGACACCGTAACGTTGAAGGGCCTCGGCGTCACCAACATCCGCAACAACGATGAACGCGGCGATCTCATCGCGCATGTGAATGTGCTCATCCCCACGAAACTGGATGACAATGAGCGTAGCCTCATCGAGCAATTCGCCGCCTCGCATGACACCGGTGCTACCCATGTATCTCAGGCATCCCGCCCGCAGGCCGGGCAGAAGAAAGCCGGATTTTTCAGCAAATTGAAGGACGCGCTGAGCTGAGCACACACGCAAAAAGAGGTGTGGGTTGTCTTGCCGATGAAGACAACCCACACCTTTTTTTACTATTAGTTATTGCGTATTAATGAATCAAATTCAGCCGAGCAACGAGCGGCACATCGAACGGTATTCGCTCACGTAACCGCCGCCAAAGAACACGCAATGGCCGGCGATGGGGTAGAGCTGCCACAAGGTTAGGCGCTCCTGCCACCCGGCCTTCAGCGGATGCACCGACTGATAGCCTTCGGTGATTTGCGTCAGGTAGCTCATGCCGAACAGATGCAACATGGCCAAATCTTCTTCACGATGGCCACCATGTGCGGCCGGATCAATCAGAACGGCTTCACTGTGACCGGAATCAGCCGTCCACATCACATTGCCGCTCCACAAATCGCCATGAATTCGAGCCGGCTTATCGTCGGCGGCGCGGCCCATCAGATCGGGAAGCGCTTCAATCACATGCTCAGTCAGGTCCACGTCGCGCTGGTCAAGTTCGCCACGCTTCACACCGAGCTCCACCATCGGGCGCAACCGCCCTTCGGCGAAATAACTAATCGGATCGTTCCATGTACCGGTGTCCATCTTCACCGGATCTTGCAATGGGCCAAAATAGCAAGTGCCGTCATACCCATCCGGCGCGGAGCCGAAATATTCGGCACCGGCGTCATGCATTCGAGCCAGAGCGGCACCAAAATCGTATGCGGCCTTCGCCGTGGGGGAGGAGCTGCTCACCCGCTCGATGTCCAGATAATCCTTACCCCAGCCGTATACCTTGACCACGCGCGGGCCGCCTTGCGCGTGTGCTGCACCGAGCCATTGCAGGCCCTTGCCTTCGCATTCGAAGAAACCTTGAGGCGCAAACGCCCTGCTTTTACGATACGTCGCCATTGTTGTTCCCTTCCTCGTAACTGGTACCGTATGTATTGTAAAAGCCAAGTATGTCAGCAATTCTTAGTGTCGTTCTACACCCCATTAGGTAGTGTGTTCATCGTCATAACTACGAGATAGGTAAGCAATTAAGAGGGGTTATGAATTTCTTCCAAGCCATTGTTCTTGGCATTATTCAGGCGCTGACCGAGTATCTGCCGGTGTCCTCCAGCGCGCATATACGTATTTTCGGTGATTTGATGCTGGGCTCCGATCCGGGTGCCGCATTCACCGCTATCATTCAAATCGGCACTGAACTTGCCGTCATCCTGTATTTCCGTCACGATATCATCAACATTCTGACTCATTGGTTCTCCTGCTTGTTCGGCAAGAACGGCAAGGATTTCAAATCCCGCATGGGCCGTGGCGATTACTACGCCACGATGGGCTGGAATGTTATCGTCGGTTCGATTCCGATTGTCATTCTGGGCTTCACCTTGCAGAATGTGATTGAGACTACGCTGCGTAATCTGTGGATTACCGTGACCGTGCTGTTCCTGTTCGGTATTCTGCTGTGGCTTGTGGATGCGCGAGCTCGTCAGTCCAAGACCATGGCTGATATGACGTATCGCGACGCCTTCCTGTTCGGTCTTGGCCAGTCCCTGGCTCTGATTCCTGGCGTTTCCCGCTCCGGCGGCACGATTACCGTTGGGCGTGCGCTCGGTTATGAGCGTGAGGCCGCCGTCCGTTTGAGCTTCCTGATGGCCATTCCTGCAGTGTTCGGCTCCGGCCTGCTGGAAGCCGTTAAGGCCGTAAAGAACTATAAGACCGATGCAATGTTCCCCGGTTGGGGTCCGACAATCGTAGCTACCATCGTCTGCTTCATCCTCGGCTACATCGTCATCATCGGCTTCCTGAAGTTCGTCTCCACCTTCTCCTACAAGGCCTTCGCCATCTACCGCATCGGCCTTGCCGTGGTGGTCGCCATCCTACTGCTGATGGGTATCTTGCCGGCTATCGATCCGTCCGTCGCTGCTGCGGCCTAGCTCGCGTAATCCCATACGCAATTCAACAGAACAAGAGTGGGGTACCTGCCTTTTGCCATGGCAGGTACCCCACTCTTATATCCGGAAGCACATAGCTGCTGCAGATAATCGTGTCCGCATCATTCGCCCATTTGCCTTAGATAATCTTCCGCTTCCCTGACCAATTGTTCGGCCTGCGGCGCTCCCAGTGATGCTTCCTCGTCAGCCTTTTTCTTCAAATCGTATTCATGTTCTAGATGACTTACGTAATCGCCCAGCTGATCATTGCATCTGACCAGAACCGACGCCTGCGCTTTCCACTGTTCGGCTTTGGACTGCAAGTCGCCGGTGTCAAAGGTGTATCCGATGTGTTTGCCAAGTGCATGAAGAAGTCGTATGGTGCCTGCAGCGCACTCATCACTGCCAAGGTATTGAGGAATGGAAACCCACATGGAAGCATGGGCGAATCCCTGATCCGCGGCGGCCACATCCAGAACGGTGGGAATACCCACAGGACCGTTATACTCACGATCGCCTTCGCATTGGCATTTACTATCGCTGATCGACAAGGGCAATGGTCTGGTGTGCGGGCAATCAGAGAACATCGACCCCATGGTGATGATTTGATTCACATCGAGTTCCTCGGCAATCGCCAAACTCTCATTGCAATATTGACGCCACCGATAGTTGGGCTCCGGAGCAATTTGCGCATAAAGATGGTACTGCGGCGACAAGGCGATGTCATAAAACGTGGTCTGAGGCCAGATGAGGTTTGCATAACCGGCGGCATGGCACATCATAGGACGAGCCACTTGATAGTCGTAATACCCATCGCAGCTGATATGACGGATCTCTCGGGACTCATATCGGCCTACAAGATAGCGAATAACGTTGGTAGCGGCTTGGCATGCGTCGTTCCATCCTTCGAACGCGGCAATGAGCACCGGGTTCGACATCTGCGCTTCTTCACTCATGCCTCTAGAGTAACGTGCCGAAGTCGCGTTGCATGCGTGCTTTAGCCATCAGCGAGCAAGCCCCGCAGCAAGGCGACACGCCGTGATTGGACGAACTACATGCATGTGAGTATAGTAATCACTCGTGCTTCGGCAGGGAACACTGCAGAGAGCATTGCGGACATAGCTTAGTTGGTAAAGCGCAACCTTGCCAAGGTTGAGACCGCGGGTTCGAGTCCCGTTGTCCGCTCTAGGTCCGATGAGTTGACAGACCTTACGGTGGGTTAGCCAAGCGGTTAGGCAGCGGCCTGCAAAGCCGTATAGACGAGTTCGACTCTCGTACCCACCTCGGACGGCAGTAAAGAAATTTGCTGCCACCAAATGCAGGCCCGGGCGGTTGGCGCAGTGGTAGCGCACTTCCCTGACACGGAAGGGGTCACAAGTTCGAATCTTGTATCGCCCACCACAGGTGAAGAGATTCATCTTGGAATAATTGAATACCGATTGATTCGGGCGATTGGCGCAGCGGCTAGCGCACTTCGTTCACACCGAAGGGGTCGTAGGTTCGATTCCTACATCGCCCACTGAATCTTGCTTCTCACGGCAGGATTCTTTGCGGACATAGCTTAGTTGGTAAAGCGCAACCTTGCCAAGGTTGAGACCGCGGGTTCGAGTCCCGTTGTCCGCTCCAGTTCAACAGCCTCGCTTCGGCGAGGTTTTCTTATATTCCGACACATGATTCGCTATTCGCAGCTGGTGGTTGTGCGTGTGCTCCGACCGTAGGCTTGGCCGAACGACCTTGAGTGTGCCGGAGCATATGCATCACAACCATCAGCGCCCAATCCCGTTAACGATAACAACGCGTCTGAGCTATTGTCTGATGCAGTGCCTATCGTGTCCACTGTTGATTAACCAGTCCAGGCCTGCACATTAGTACCGCGGGCCCCGATAGAAAAGGACAAATCATGGCGCAAGCTACCATCTCCATAACAGTCAACGGCGAAGCGAAGGAGGTGGAAGCAACCACCACTGGCGTAGAGCTGTTCGCGGAAGACAAGAACATCATCGCAGTGAAGATCAACGGCGAGAATCGTGACCTCTACACTCCGCTGAACGACGGTGACTCCGTAATGCCGATCGCCCTCGATTCCGAAGACGGCCTTGCCATCATGCGTCACTCGGCCACCCACGTCATGGCCCAGGCCGTGCAGGAACTCTTCCCGAACGCCAAGCTCGGCGTTGGCCCGGTCATCAAGGACGGCTTCTACTACGACTTCCAGGTTGATAAGCCGTTCACGCCGGAAGATCTGAAGGAGATTGAGAAGCACATGCAGCGCATCGTCAAATCCTCCCAGTCCTTCCGCCGCCGCTCCGTGACCGAAGAGGAAGCACTGGCCGAGGAAGCTGACCAGCCGTTCAAGATCGAGCTCATCAAGGACAAGGAAGCTCATCTCGACCCGGCCGCAGCCACTGAGATTTCCGAAAAGGAACTGAGCTTCTACGACAACGTGGACCGTGACGGCAATGTGGTCTGGAAGGATCTGTGCCGCGGACCTCACCTGCCGAACACCCGTTACATCAAGGCATTCAAGATCGAGCGTTCCGCAGCCGCATACTGGCGTGGTTCCGAGAAGAACCCGACCATGCAGCGCATCTACGGCACCGCATGGGCCACGAAGGAAGATCTGAAGGCCTATCAGACCCGTCTGGAGGAGGCCGCCAAGCGCGACCACCGTAAGCTCGGTGCCGAGATGGATCTGTTCTCCTTCCCGGAGGAAATCGGCCCTGGTCTGGCCGTGTTCCATCCGAAGGGTGCCGCGGTAATCAACGCGATGGAGGATTACTCCCGTGAGATGCACCGCAAGTACCACTACAGCTTCGTGCAGACCCCGCACATCACCAAGGGCGGTCTGTACGAGACTTCCGGACACCTGCACTGGTACAAGGACGGCATGTACCCGCCGATGCACCTCGATGAGGAATACGACGCGGAAGGCAACGTGACCAAGCCGGGTGCCGACTACTACCTGAAGCCAATGAACTGCCCGATGCACAACCTGATCTTCAAGTCCCGCCAGCGTTCCTACCGTGAGCTGCCGCTGCGCCTCTTCGAGTTCGGCACTGTGTACCGCTATGAGAAGTCCGGCGAAGTGCATGGCCTGACCCGCGTGCGCGGCTTGACTCAGGACGATTCCCACATCTACTGCACCCGCGAGCAGATGAAGGACGAACTGACCAACCTCCTGACCTTCGTGCTCAAGGTGCTGCGCGACTTCGGTCTGTCCGACTTCTACCTGGAGCTTTCCACCAAGGATCCAGACAAGTACGTCGGCTCCGATGAAATCTGGGAGGAAGCCACCAACACCTTGCGTGAAGTCGCTGAGGCATCCCACCTCGACCTCGTGGCTGATCCGGGTGGCGCCGCCTTCTACGGCCCGAAGATCTCCGTGCAGGCCCGTGACGCCATCGGCCGCACCTGGCAGGTCTCGACCATCCAGCTCGACTTCAACCTGCCCGAGCGTTTCCAGCTCGAATACATCGCCAAGGATGGCACCCATCAGCGCCCTGTGATGATTCACCGCGCACTGTTCGGCTCCATCGAGCGCTTCTTCGCCGTGTTGCTCGAGCACTACGCAGGCGCGTTCCCGGCATGGCTGGCGCCGGTCCAGGTACTTGGCGTTCCGGTTGCCGACGAGTTCGCACCGCATCTGGCCGAGTTCGTCAAGTCGCTGGAAGAGGACATGGTCCGCTGCGAGATCGACTACTCTGACGATCGCTTCGGCAAGAAGATTCGCAACGCATCCAAGTCCAAGGTGCCGTTCATCCTCATCGTTGGTGAGGAAGACATGAACAACAACGCCGTGAGCTTCCGCTTCCGTGACGGTAGCCAGCTCAATGGTGTACCGGTTGACCAGGCCCGCGAACAGATTCTCACTGTGATCAAGAAGCGCGTTCAGGTCAACTCCGCCGACGACTTCAAGGCCGCCGTCGAGGACTAATCTCCTCAATCTCAATGCAGATGCATAAGGCCGGTAATCGGCTATGTCTGATTACCGGCCTACAATCATTCCGTTTGACATCATTCGTTTAATCGCTAGGAGCACCAATGTCAGGTCATTCCAAGTGGGCGACCACCAAGCACAAGAAGGCCGCTATCGACGCTAAGCGCGGCAAGCTCTTCGCCAAGCTCATCAAGAACATCGAAATCGCCGCCCGTCTCGGCGGTGGTGACCCGGACGGTAACCCGTCCCTGTACGACGCCATCTACAAGGCCAAGAAGGCCTCCATGCCGGCAGATAACATCGCCCGCGCCGTCAAGCGTGGTTCCGGTGCCGAAGACGGTGCCGCCAACTACGAGGACATCGTATACGAGGGCTACGCTCCCGCAGGCGTCGGCCTCATCATCGAGTGCCTGACCGATAACCGCAACCGTGCTGCCGCAGAAGTCCGTTCCACCCTGACCAAGGGCAACGGCTCTCTGGCCACCTCCGGTTCCGTGTCCTTCAACTTCGAGCGTAAGGGCCAGATCGTGGTTCCTTCCGAAGGCGTGGATTACGACAAGCTCTTCGAGACTGCCGCTGAGGCTGGTGCCGAAGATGTGACCGATGACGGCGAAGTCTACACCGTCATCACCGGCCCGTCCGATCTGTTCACCGTACGTAAGGCCCTGCAGGAGGCAGGCTTCGACTACGATTCCGCTGATCAGGTCATGCAGCCGAAGAACGAGGTGGAACTGAGCCTCGACGATGCTCGCAAGGTCTCCAAACTCATCGATAACCTCGATGATCTGGACGATGTGCAGAACATCTACTCCAACTGGACCGCTTCCGACGAGGTCATGGCCCAGCTTGATGAGGAGTAATCACCAGTGATTATTCTTGGCGTCGATCCCGGGCTTACACGCTGCGGGGTCGGCGTGATCGAAGCCGGCGAGCATCGCCGGCTTTCGTTTATTCACGTCGACGTTGTTCGATCTTCTCCGGACATCTCCCAAGATCTGCGTCTGTTAGCAATCTACAATGGATTGTCTGAAAAAATGGATCGTTTCGCCCCCGATAGCGTATCCATCGAACGTGTGTTTGCACAGTCCAACCGCAACACCGTACTCGGCACGGCACAAGCTGCGGGACTGGCCATGCTGGCAGCCGCGCAGCGCAATATCCCTGTTGCCTTGCATACACCGACCGAAGCGAAATTGGCAATCACCGGCAATGGACAGGCGCAGAAAATCCAAGTGGAGCGTATGGTCACACGTATCCTGAATCTCACGAAAATGCCCACTCCGGCCGACGCCGCCGATGCTCTGGCATTGGCCATATGTCATGCTCTGCGCCCAGCAGGCGCACTACAAGGCGGAGAACGGGAGCAACACTTGACTCCCGCACAACGGCAATGGGCCGAAGCCGCACAGCACACGGCACGTCGCCGTATGAACCACGACCGTGGTATGTAGTATACTTCGAACAGTTGTTCGATTATGTGATTGCGCATGCATTACTGCCATATGCATGCATGCCACGGCGTGAAGGGAGCATAAATGATTGGTATGCTAACCGGCCGAGTCGAGTCGGTGGAATCCGATAGCGCACTCATCGATGTTGGGGGAGTCGGGTACGAGGTTCGGATGTCGGTTTCCGATCTCGGCAGAATACACGTCGGCCAGGAAACCCGCGTGTATACCTATATGAATATTTCTCAGGACGCCGTAACGTTACATGGTTTTCTTGATAAGGACGCCAAGAGAACCTTCCTCCAACTCATCAAGGTATCCGGTATCGGGCCGAAGGTCGCGCAATCGTTACTGTCCACACTGACTCCGATCCAACTTGCACATGCCATTGCCGATAATGACGCGACAGCCCTTGCCAAGGCCCCGGGCCTCGGCAAGAAAGGTGCGCAGAAAATCATTCTGGAACTGAAAGGATCTATTGACCTGTCTCAAATCGAAGGAGCTAAGGCTCCTGAGGTCGCAACGCATCAGCCAGTGGACGCCGGTATGGAACAGGTTGTGGAAGGTCTGATCTCCCTGGGATGGCGTCAGCAGGATGCACAGCAGGCGGTGAAAGAAGCCATTGCCGACAACGACATCAATACACCGCTGGCCGCTGAGGACGTGCCACGAGTGCTACGCTTCGCCCTCGCGCTTATGGATAGGGGACGTTAATGAACGAATCACTGGATTTCGGCACGTCAAACACCGGTGCCAATGAGGAATCCCTGCGCATGGTTTCCTCGCAGCCGATCGGCAATGAGCCCGTCAGCGACGAAGAGCTGCGCCCACATGTTCTGGATGGTTTCATCGGCCAGCCTAGACTCAAAGCTCAGCTCCAGTTGTTCCTGGACGCCGCTCGCAAACGTGATGTTCCACCGGATCATATTCTGCTTGCGGGTCCTCCAGGACTCGGTAAAACCACGTTGGCCATGATTGTAGCCAACGAATTAGAGGTGCCGATTCGCGTTACTTCCGGGCCGGCTGTTCAGCATGCGGGGGACTTGGCCTCGATTCTGAGTTCTCTGGACACTGGAGAGGTCCTGTTCATCGACGAAATCCATCGTCTGCCAAGAGCCGCGGAAGAGTTGCTCTATATTGCCATGGAGGATTTCCGTGTGGACGTCATGGTCGGCAAGGGCCCGGGAGCAAGCTCCATTCCGCTCACTCTTCCTCGCTTTACCGTAATTGGTGCTACCACGCGCGAGGGCATGCTGCCCAGCCCGTTGAGAGCTCGTTTCGGCTTTACCGCCCATTTGGACTTCTATCCACATGAGGAGCTGGAGAAGCTGATCGAACGTTCAGCCAATGTGTTGGGCGTCAATTTGGATGAAGGCTCGGCACATGAATTGGCGTTACGCTCCCGTGGCACACCGCGTATCGCCAACCGGCTGCTGCGCCGCGTACGCGATTGGGCCATCGTCCATGACCTTATCGTGGTACGTCCGGCGGATGTAAAGGAAGCCTTGGCCTTGTATCAAATCGATTCGGAAGGTTTGGATCGTTTGGATATCGCCGTCTTGAATGCCATCGTGCGCAACTTCAATGGAGGGCCAGTAGGACTTAACAATCTTGCCGCTATGGTAGGCGAGGAATCGGAGACAGTGGAGACGGTATGCGAACCGTATCTGGTGCGTGAAGGCTTCCTGATTCGAACGCCCAAGGGACGTGTGGCAACCGAAAAGGCATGGCAGCATCTGGGTCTCACTCCCAGCGATGATGTCAGCAAGCTCTTCTAGACTTTTGCCTGTTTGCACAATCCGGCTATATGTCAATAGATGTCTTAGCCGTTGTTCTAAAGGAGTTTTCCGTGAATTCTTCATACGCAATGCTTATCGTCATGATCGTGGTCATCGGTGGCATGATGTGGTGGCAGTCCAAGAAGGCCAAGCAGCAGCAGGCCGAGAAGCAGGACTTCCGTCGTAACCTGAAGCCGGGCACTGAGGTCATCACCATTGGTCAGGTCATCGGTAAGGTCGTGGAAGTCGACGAGCAGTACGAGGAGATCGTCATCGACTCCGAAGGCTCCAAGCTTCGTTTCGGTTTCAATGCCATTGCCCGCGAATATGTTCGCCCCGCGTACGTCTCCGATGACGAGGTTGACGAGAACGGCAACCCGCTGCAGCAGGAGGATTCCAACGAGGCTCCCGCCAATGACGAGGCCGGACAGGAGCCGATCGACACCACCGTTGTCGAAGGCGATTCCCAGTCCGATGCCACAGAAGGCAACAACAACGAAACTGAGACCAAGTAGGGTTTTCCTAGGTAGAGCAGTCATCCGTTACTAACTGATAAAGGCGAGCAACATGGCACAGTCGGATATCACAATCGAAGCACTCAACATCGTAGGCAAGGAAGATGCCGAATATCTGGTCTCCCTCGTTCGTTCCGTACCGGGATTCCCGAAAGAAGGTATTATCTTCCGTGATTTCATGCCGGTGATTGCCGATCCGCGCGGTCTTAAAATCCTGCTCAAGGCGCTTGAGGAAGCGCTGCCAGTGAAGCCGGATGAATTCGATGCCATCGCCGGACTTGAGTCCCGAGGCTTCTTGTTCGGACCATCCCTTGCCGAACACTTCAACAAGGGGTTCATTGCCGTCCGCAAGGCGGGCAAGCTTCCGCCGGAGACCATCGGCGAGTCGTATGACCTCGAGTACGGCACGGCAAGCGTTGAGATCGAGACCAGCGCGATTCATGAGGGTGAACGTGTATTGGTCGTCGACGATCTTATCGCCACCGGCGGCACCGCCAAAGCCGCGGCCGATCTCATCGAGAAGGCCGGAGGCAAGGTCGCAGGATTCAGCTTCGTGATGAAGCTCAATGGCTTGGATGGTCTTGACAAATTGGGCGATGTGCCAGTGAGCTCGCTTATTTCGATGCCAGCCTGATTGTCTCACCAGTTAATCGCCGCTTTATGAGGTCCGGCATGTAACATGTACAGTTACATGCCGGATTATTCATTTCATTAGGGAAGGATCCATGGACCTTTACGAATACCAGGCGCGAGAGTTGCTTGAGGAACAGGACATCCCCACTCCGGGTGCCATTTTCGCCCAGAACTCCCATGAAGTCGCCGAAGCCGCCGATAAAATCGGTTACCCATGCGTTATCAAGGCACAGGTAAAAATCGGACATCGTGGTCAGGCGGGCGGTGTGAAAATCGCTCACAATCGCGATGAGGCCATTCTTGAATCGGAGAGCATCCTTCCGATGACCATCCATGGTCACAAGGTGTCCGGTGTGCTGGTGGCTGAAGCCAAGAACATCCTGCACGAATACTACGTGTCCATTTCCGTGGATCGCACTTCCCGTGATTTTGATGTACTCGCCACCGCCAACGGTGGCACCGAGGTTGAGGAAATCGCCAAAGAGCACCCGGAATCGGTCAAGCGCCTGCACATTGAAGCACTGGGCGACTTCGACCTTGAGGCCGCGACCAAGATGGCCGAAAGCATCGGTTTCTATCATGCTGACGTCGATCAGGCCGCTCAGATTCTGCTGAAGATGTGGCGCTGCTTCAAGGAGAACGACGCCACGCTGGTGGAGATCAACCCGTTGGCCAAGATCGGTGACCCGGATGACGAATCCACCAAGCAACTTTGCGCACTTGACGCAAAAATCTCCTTGGATGACAATGCCGCATTCCGCCATGATGGATGGACACGTTTCGTCGACCCGATCATCCCCGATCCGTTCGAGCAGAAAGCTCGTGAGCATGGACTGCATTATGTGCACCTGCACGGCGAAGTAGGCGTCATCGGCAATGGCGCAGGCCTTGTCATGAGCTCGCTCGACGCCGTATCGGGCGCAGGCGAGGAGCAGGGAACCGGCATCAAACCGGCAAACTTCCTGGACATCGGTGGCGGTGCTTCCGCCGCGGTCATGGCCCAAAGCCTCGAAATCGTGCTTTCCGATCCGCAGGTCGAATCGGTATTCATCAATGTCTATGGTGGCATCACCTCCTGCGTGGAGGTGGCCAACGGCATTCTCGAAGCCGTCAAGACACTGGGCAGTTCCAAGCCAATCGTCGTACGTTTCGATGGCAATGCGGCAGCCGAAGGCCTGCATATTCTCGCCGAGGCCGCCAATCCGACCATTCATGTGTCTGAAACCATGGAAGGCGCAGCTCAGAAGGCTGCCCAACTTGCCGCTGAGGCCACTCAGTCCAAGGAGATTCGCTGATGTTGTTTGTTGAAGACGGAGCACCCGTCATCGTTCAGGGCATAACCGGTCATCAGGGCATGACTCACACCGCCCGTATGCTCAAGGCCGGCACCAACATCGTCGGTGGTGTCAACCCACGTAAGGCAGGCACGGCTGTGACCTTTGCAGCCGCCCGCAATGGCGAAGACGTGGACATACCGGTGTATGCCACCTGCGGTGAGGCACGTGAGGCCACTGGCGCACAGGCCAGTGTAGTGTTCGTACCTCCGCGTTTTGCCAAGAACGCGATTGTGGAAGCCGTGGAAGCCGGCATCAAGCTCATCGTTGTAATCACTGAGGGTATTCCGGTAGCGGATTCCGCATACTTCGTCGAGCTGGCCCTGGAGAGGGGCGTGCGTATCATCGGCCCGAATTGCCCGGGACTGGTCACATTGGGAGACCCCGGCGTCAATCTCGGCATTATCCCGGACGGCATCGTGGGACGTGGCCCTCTGGGTCTGGTGTCGAAGTCCGGCACCTTGACCTACCAACTGATGGGTGAGCTTTCCGACATCGGATTCACGGCGTGCCTTGGTGCTGGTGGCGATCCAATCGTCGGCACCACCCTGCTTGAGGCATTGGAGGCTTTCGAGGCCGATCCCAACACCAAGGCCGTCATGATGATCGGTGAAATCGGCGGCTTCGCCGAGCAGGAGGCAGCTGCATGGGCCAAAGAGCATATGACCAAGCCCGTTGTTGCCTATATCGCAGGTTTCACTGCTCCTGAAGGTAAGCAGATGGGCCATGCCGGTGCCATTGTCTCCGGCGGCAAGGGCACTGCCCAGGACAAGAAGGACGCTCTTGAAGCAGCGGGAATCCCTGTAGGTAAAACTCCTGGCCAAGCTGCGCAAATCATGCGTGATTTGCTTGCTAAGGCCAATATCATCTGATCGCCTGTAGAACGGTCTTTATGAAAACAGTGATACGCCAATGGGTGCGGGGGATAGTTGTCGCTCTCGCATCCATGGCTGTGTATGCCATTGCAATCGGATGTTACATAGCCTTGATGCTGCTCGTCATCTCCATGGAAGAAGGCGGTGACAATCTCACGGGCAGCACGGTAACGCTTACGCAGGCGATAGTGCTGCTAAGCGAAGGTTCCGGTTTCGAGACCGATGCCGTAACGCTTACCATTATTCCCCTGCTTCTTACCGTTTTGCTGATCTGGCTTATTGAGGCCTTGATCATCAGGCTGAAGGCTCTTTCCATCCATGCGGGAGCGGCCGGTTTAGTTACTTGGCTAATCATCAACGAGTCGTTCAGACGCTCGATAGGCGGGGGATTGGTTGACCCGCAATGGCTGGTCCTGCTCAAAGCCGCACTCATCTTTGCTCTAGGCTACGGTCTTGCAGTACTGATTCACTCCGACTTCTTGAAGTCGATGAATATGAAAGCGCGGGAACTGTTCTCCACGCAAGCCGTTCGTTCACTCACCTTAGGTGGCATTATCGGTGCCATCGTGTCGGCATTGTATCTTGTTGCCGGATTCATCACGGTCATCATCTGGATAGTGCTTAACAACGCGGCAGTGGTGTCCATATTCAATATGTCGGGCATGGAGATGGGATCACGAATCCTCACCACCACAGCCATGCTGATATGGTTGCCGAACGTAATGATCTGGGCCATATCCTGGCTGTTCGGCGCAGGGTTCGCCATCGGGGAACTCGCCAACTTCACGCTATGGGTGGGTCAGTCCAATTCACTGCCCGCGGTACCGGCGTTCGGCATTCTTCCCGAACCGGTAACCAGCGAAATGTGGCGTACCGTTGCCATGTACACCCCGTTCGCAGTCGCTCTTCTCGTCGGTCTTCTTGTGCTTTTCCTGCCTCAGGGACTCCAGTACCGACCGATGAAAGTGCGCGATGCACGTATGCGCGCCTCAGTGGTGCTGGATTTGGTCTATCCCGCGGTCTCGTTCTGCATAGGCGCCGTACTCGTATCCTTGGGCTTCACACTGCTGTTCGCGCTATCGAACGGTTCATTGGGCAAGCATCGTCTTGCCGATGTAGGCGTGAATGTCATGGTCTCCACCAGGGCCGTCGGCCACCCAACGGCATTAGGACTCGCAACGGCATGGCTTGTCGCGTTGATTGGCACAGCACTCGTTTTTTCGATATTCTGGATAGTTGGAAAAACCAAGTCTTCCAACGTCACCGTTCCTTCGGCTTCAAGTGCCAGCACCAAGCCGAAATCAGACGTGTCACAACCCCAAGAATCCAAGGAGGAACAAGGATGACAAACACGAACAGGCCGATACGACGGGCACTGGTTTCCGTTTTCCACAAGGAGGGAATCGAAGTACTCGCCGACGCGTTCGTGAAGGCAGGTACCGAAGTCGTATCCACTGGATCAACCGCAAAGAAGCTCGCCGAGCTGGGCGTCAAGGTTACTGAGGTGTCTGATGTCACCGGTTTCCCCGAATGCCTGGACGGTCGTGTCAAGACGCTGCATCCTTATATTCACGCCGGTATCCTCGCCGATATGACCAATCCGGAGCATGCCAGGCAGCTTGAGGAATTTGGCATCAAGCCGTTCGATTTGGTCGTCGTGAACCTGTATCCGTTCGCCGACACCGTTCGTTCCGGCGCCAATGAGGCCGACACCATCGAAAAAATCGACATCGGCGGCCCGTCCATGGTGCGTGGCGCAGCAAAGAACCATGCGACCGTCGCCATTGTGACCGATCCTGCCGATTATGCATTGGTCGCCGCCCGAGTGGCAGACGGCACCGGATTCTCTCTGGAAGAACGCAAGTGGCTTGCGGCCAAGGCTTTCGCTCACACCGCTGCCTACGACGCAACAATCAATGAATGGACCTCCAAGCACTGGACGAAGCCAGCTTCCCTGGAATCCGTTGAAGTGGATAAGGATGATCAGGGTACTGAAGTCAACTCCCAGAAGTTCCCGGCACAATACACCCGCACCTGGGATCGTGCTCACACCCTTCGCTACGGTGAGAACTCCCATCAGCAAGCTGCCTTGTATGTTGACCCGCTGAATCAGACCGGCTTCGCGCATGCCGAGCAGCTTGGCGGCAAGCCGATGAGCTACAACAACTATGTGGATGCCGATGCCGCATGGCGTACCGTGTGGGATATGGCTCCTGCCATCGCTGTTGCCGTGGTCAAGCACAACAATCCATGCGGCCTGGCCATCGGCGCCACTGCGGCCGAAGCGCACAAGAAAGCTCACGCTTGCGATCCGATGAGTGCTTACGGCGGCGTGATTGCCTGCAACTCCAAGGTGACGCTTGAAATGGCCGAGAGCGTACGACCGATTTTCACCGAGGTCATCGTGGCTCCTGACTATGACGCCGATGCTCTGGAACTGCTGCAGACCAAAAAGAAGAACCTGCGTATTCTGAAGGTTGCCGAGCCGCCGAAGGGCCACGAATCTGTGCGTCAGATCGATGGCGGCTTGTTGGTTCAGGACACTGATCTGATCAATGCCACCGGTGACGATCCCGATGCTTGGAAGCTGGTTTCCGGCGAAGCTGCTGATGCCGATACCCTGAAGGATTTGGTGTTTGCTTGGCGCGCCATCCGCTGCGTGAAGTCCAACGCCATTCTGCTGGCTCACGATCAGGCGACCGTGGGCATCGGTATGGGCCAGGTCAACCGTGTGGATTCCTGCCATCTAGCGGTCGAGCGCGCCAATACGCTGGCCGATGGTGCTGATCGTGCCACTGGTTCCGTTGCCGCATCCGATGCGTTCTTCCCGTTCGCCGATGGTGCGCAGGTGCTCATCGACGCAGGCGTGAAGGCCATCGTACAGCCTGGTGGTTCGATCCGTGATGAAGAAGTCATCGAAGCCGCCAAGAAGGCTGGCGTGACCATGTATCTGACCGGTACCCGTCACTTCTTCCACTGATCGTTACTGATCACTGATTTGCTTGCGACACTATAGCAAGCGATGCGGCTCCCATCACTTATTGGTGGTGGGAGCCGTATCATATATGTGAATAATCGTTTTCAAGTATCGCAGGAAAGAGCACCATGCATAATCATCCCTTTGTATCCGAAGCGCATGAAGGCAAGCCTTGGTTCGAATGGATCGTTCTGGGTGTTGTCGTTGCCGTTGCCGTCGTGGCGGGCTTCGGATACACAATGGCCGCCACGGTATTACTATCCGTGACGGCCATCACCACCGGGCTGATTCGACTGGCTATGCGCGAGAAAAGCCCGTGGAAAGTGCGATCAGTCGCGTTCGACTCCTTCATCGGCATCGCTCTGGGATTCGGTCTGCTGATCACGTACTTCAGCTTCTTCGGCCTGTTCTCCAGCGCCTTCTTCCGCTGACGCGTCAGAAGCGTCATCAAGCGGCTCCTGCTCGACGTCCCCGCCCTCGGCGGTTTCTGCGACAGCATCGGCTACAGCCTTCGGCTTTGCGGCAGTAGCCATCTGCACTACGATCATCACCAGAGCCACAATGGCGGCGGCAAGAACCGGCGCAATCCAGAAGACCCACAGCTGCTGCAGCGGATTCTGCGTCAGTCCTTCATTCACTGCAGCCAAAGCAATACCAGTGGAGCGAGCCGGATTGAGACCAGCACCGGTCACCGGATAGCTGATAGCTACGGCAATGGCATAGGCGCCACCCATTGTGAGTGCGTAACGGCCATTGAATTCATCAGCCTTGTTCATCGAAGACATCGCCGCGCCCACGACGATCAGGGAAGCAACGACCTCCACGGCAATCGCCAAAGTTACGGAGAACGTAATACCATACTGGGTAAGCAGCGTGTAAGAAACGGAACCCTGCTCAAAACCATTGACAGCAGGGGAGAGCCACACTTTGGCCGCGACCTGCTCGGAAGTAGGAAGCAGCTTGACTACGGCGAACGCAGCTGCGATGGCACCGACAACCTGGGCAATCACATACAGGATGCCCTCCACCAGCGGAGTCTTAGAAGTCAGCACCGCGGCCACGGTGACCGCCGGGTTCAGTTGTCCACCGGAAATGCGGGAGAACAGTGAAGTGATCACCGCGTAGGCCAAACCGGTGGCGAACGGGATGAATACGACATTCACACCATATACGGCGGATCCCCATGTGGAGAACGCGTAGATGGCGAAGCACAGCAGAAGGCTGCCGGCCAATTCGGCGCAGACGCGCAAGGCCAGAGGCTGTTGCTTAGTTTCTTCCATGATTTGCAATCCTTTTCATCTATTGGAAGGCGGGAGAACCCGCACAAACGGTTGCCAGTCTATCAGTAGTCCGGCCATGCGGTATTATGTAAAGGTTGGAAATAGCTGAGAATTTCAGCCACGCCAACCCGATTGTTAGATTCAGGTTGACATAACAACCTGCCCGGCCACGTTGGGAGAACGATGCCAAACGCATATTCTCGCGCTCAGAAAGCGCATGATGATTCCAATTCCATTCGTCTTCAGAAGCTTCTCGCTCAGGCGGGCTTCGGATCTCGCCGCAAGTGCGAGGACATGATCATCGAAGGTCGCGTTGAAGTAGATGGCGAACTGGTCACCGAACTCGGTTCCCGCGTGAACCCCAAAACTCAGCAGGTGCGTGTGGATGGTTCTCGTGTACGCGTGAACCCGAACCATGTGACCCTCGCACTGAACAAGCCGCGCAAGGTACTGTCCGCAATGGACGATCCGAAGGGCCGCTATACATTGCGCGATATCGTGGGAGATAAGTACGAACGCATCTTCCACATGGGCCGTTTGGATTACGATTCCGAAGGCCTTATCTTGATGACCAATGACGGCGAGCTGTCTCAGCACGTCATGCATCCGAAATACGAGGTCGAGAAGACCTATATCGCCACCGTCGAGGGCAAGCTGTCCGGCACCGTGTGCCGTCGTCTGGTGAAGACCGGCGTGCAGCTCGATGACGGCTGGATCAAGCTCGATCACTGCGCCATTATCGACGCCAACCGCGATTACACGATGGTTAAAGTCGTGCTGCATTCCGGTAAAAACCGCATTGTCCGCCGTATCTTCGGCTCGATTGGGTTCCCGGTCAAGCGACTGGTTCGCACCCAGATTGGTCCGATCAAACTTGGCGATCTGAAATCCGGTTCCTACCGTGTGCTGTCCCAGACTGAAGTGCGTTCGCTTTCCAAGGAGGTCGGTCTGTGATCCGCGTTGCCATTGACGGCCCTGCCGGTGTGGGGAAATCGTCCACATCGAAGGCATTGGCCAAATATTTCGGATACGCTTACCTCGATACAGGTGCCATGTATCGTGCCTGTGCATGGTGGTGCTTGAAGCAGGGCATCGACCTTGATGCCGAGACCGTGGATGAGCGCATCGTCACCGAAGCGGTGGGCGAGTTCTTCACCGGCGATCACTTCGATATTTCCGTGGATCCTGATGATCCACGAGTCTTCGCCGACGACGAGGATATTTCCGAGGCCATTCGCTCTTCGGAGGTCTCCTCCCATGTATCGAAGGTCTCCAATGTGATTCCCGTGCGCAATGTGCTGATTGCTGCGCAGCGCGCCTATATCGCTCGTGAGGCTTCTGCGGATTCTTTCTCCGGCGGCTTGGGCATCGTGGCCGAGGGCCGCGATATCACGACTGTCGTCGCTCCGGATGCCGAGGTGCGCGTGCTGCTGACCGCCCGCGAGGAGGTCCGTCAGGCTCGTCGCACCGGTCAAGCCGTCTCAGGCGTAGGTGCTGAAGATGTCGCCGCCCGAGATAAGGCCGATTCCAAGGTCACCAGCTTTATGACCGCGGCGGATGGCGTGACCACCGTCGACAACTCCGATATGGATTTCGAGCATACGCTTGATGTGCTCATCGGTTTGGTGGAAGACGCCATCGAGAATCAGGAATATGAACAGTACGCCGCCAATCTCGAAGGCTACGATCTCGACGAGGCGGATGAGGCACTGATTTCCGGACGCGGCTTTACCGAAGGCACGCGCAAGTCGGGCCCCAAGCCGGTAGGCGTGTTGGCTGTAGTGGGCCGCCCGAATGTGGGCAAGTCCTCCCTCGTGAACCGTATCCTCGGCCGCCGCGCCGCTGTGGTGGAGGACACCCCGGGTGTGACGCGCGACCGCGTAAGCTACGATGCCGAATGGGCCGGCACTGATTTCAAGCTTGTGGATACCGGTGGTTGGGAGGCCGATGTAGAGGGCATCGACTCCGCCATTGCCTCTCAGGCTCAGGTGGCTGTTCAGCTTGCCGACGCTGTGGTGTTCGTGGTGGATGCTCAGGTGGGCATGACCGATACCGATGAGCGTATTGTCAAGATGCTGCGCGCCGCCGGCAAGCCGGTGACGTTGGCCGTCAATAAAATCGATGACCACGCCAGCGAATATATGGCCGCTGAATTCTGGAAGCTTGGTTTGGGCGAACCGTATCCGGTTTCCGCCATGCACGGCAGAGGTGTGGGCGAACTGCTCGATGCCGCACTTGACAAGCTCAAGAAGGCAGAGAAGACCTCCGGATTCCTGACTCCTTCCAATCTGCGTCGTATCGCGCTGGTCGGCCGCCCGAATGTGGGCAAGTCCTCCCTGCTCAACCAACTGGCTCGCGAGGAGCGTTCGGTGGTCAACGATCTGGCCGGTACCACACGCGACCCCGTTGATGAAATCATCGATATCGACGGTGAGAACTGGCTGTTCATTGATACTGCAGGCATCAAGCGACGCCAGCATAAACTGACAGGCGCGGAATACTATTCCTCGCTACGCACCCAAGCCGCAATCGAGCGTTCCGAACTGGCACTGATTCTGTTCGATGCCTCCCAGCCGATTTCCGATCAGGATCTGAAAGTTATGTCCACCGCCGTGGATGCCGGCCGCGCAATCGTGCTGGTGTTCAATAAATGGGATGCGATGGACGAATTCGACAAACAGCGTTTGGAACGTTTGTGGAACACCGAGTTCGACCGCGTGACCTGGGCTCAGCGTGTGAACCTTTCCGCCAAGACAGGCTGGCACACGAATCGTCTGTCCAATGCGATGCATACCGCTCTGGAATCCTGGGACCAGCGTATCCCCACCGGCAAGCTCAACGCGTTCCTTGGTAAGATTCAGGCCGCGCATCCGCATCCATTGCGAGGTGGCAAGCAGCCGCGTATCCTGTTCGCCACGCAAGCTTCCACGCGCCCGCCACGTTTCGTAATCTTCGCCACCGGCTTCTTGGAGCACGGCTACCGCCGTTACATCGAACGCCAGCTTCGTGAGGAGTTCGGCTTCGAAGGAACGCCAATCCAGATTTCGGTAAACATTCGCGAAAAGAAGAAGCGCAAGTAGTGTTCTAGCGCGGTGTACCAGCGATGCTGCTTGCATACGCCGCTTGTATGAAGATAGGGGGCTTGCATGATGCTCGATGAGCATCATGCAAGCCCCCTACTCTATGGTGATGTTCTACTTCAGGTATTCGTCGCTATTGAAATAGCCAGCGATATCATTGCTGTCGATGATGAGCTTGGGCGCGATGGCGAGCGTGTGGTGTGCATCCTCCGTACCGCAATACACCATGTCATGTTGCAGAAGTCTGTTGTCGAAGAACATACGCACACCGTTCAGGAACAGCGGACCGACCGTGCCAACATCGTAGCCCGTATGTTCCTTGACCATCTCCGGTGATGCCAGATGAATCTGATGCAATCCCAAAACACGGCCGAGCTGCCGCCACTTCAGATGTCCCACAGCTGAAGCAACGACAGCGAACATGCCTTCCTTGGACTCAACGATGTAGGTGGCCGCAGCCTTGGTAATGTCGAATACCCTCGCCCCTGATTCCAGATTCACAATCGCAATTTCATGCTCGATAATACAGGCCTGATTGGGATGCGACTCCGCAAACTGCTTGATCTGCTCATAACTGGCCATGTCGCGTGCCTCCGTCAACCACACATCAGAGTCCGTAGCTCATGATTCCCCTGCACTTCCCGTAAGTGCGCATCTAACAATTATATAAATGCTGCAGTCTGTCTTTCCGACCTATGACCGCGCGAGCTAATCCGAGCATAAGAAAAACCACCACGGAATACCGTGATGGTTGTGGGTCGTGTAAGCGAAGGATTTAAAGCCATCTCCAAATCGGTTTCAACAGAAGGTCAAGAATACTATGCGTGATTCCTGCCGCGTCCAGAAGATCGTCCTACAGATTCTGTAATAGTGCGAGGATTTTATACTCCCAGAAATCCTTCACATGGTAGCGCCACCGTTAATCTGTTCGACAATCAACCTCGCCTGATGGTAGTTGGCGACTTTATCGGTCATGATGTTCATCTTCCTTAATCGGCGACGTGGATTCGGCCTAGTTAGTCTATACTGCTTAAGAAATGCCTAAGCTGAAAGTATGGAACAGACGAAATTTCACGGCAAGGCTCAAGTCTATGCGGAAGGAAGGCCGGGCTATCCTGCAACGGCAATCCGGTACATCGATGATGTGATACGGCATGAACTCGGCGAGACCGCTCGCGATAATGCGACAATCGCGGATATAGGAGCCGGTACCGGTAAGTTCACCAGTGCCATTGCCGGCTTGGGTGTACCTGTCCACGCCGTAGAACCAGATGCAGATATGCGTACGGAACTGGTTCAGAATATGCGCGAGTTCGCCAATGTGACTGTTCACGATGGCACAGCCGACGATACTGGGCTTCCTGCACAAAGCGTGGATGTCATCACCGTGGCCCAGGCAATGCACTGGTTCGCCCCGGACCGGTTCGCGGCCGAATGCCGGCGCATCGCGCGTGATGGACGGTATCTACTGGTATCGCTATACAACGTCACATCGTTCGACTCGGCACTGCGCGCAGATCGATACGGTGAGGATGGCGACATCATCACAGGCAGCATCCGGCACTTCAAAGACACGACAGCCGCGTTCTTCCATAATCCTGAGCTTCACGCATTCCCCAACCCGATCCATTACACACGCAAGTCCTGGCAAGCGTATATGGATTCACATTCGCACAGCCCGCTGCCGACTGACCAGGATTATTCCTCCTACAGGTTATGGGTTGATACGCTGTTCAATCAGCGTGCGATTAATGGAATTATGACCGACGATACCGTCTGCATGGTGGCCAGCGAGTTGGTGCGATTCAGCATATAGCACATTGCGGCTATAAGCTATAGGCTACGTTGGAATTCAACTTGCCATGAGTCATCTTCCCATACGACACGCTTCTGATTTTGAGAGTTCGGCAATGCATGGTAAATTGCCTGACTGTTGCTTTTGCAACATCGGACCATAGCGCAGTTTGGTAGCGCACTTGACTGGGGGTCAAGGGGTCGCGGGTTCAAATCCCGCTGGTCCGACAGATAGGTCCGGAATCAGAGTGATTCCGGACCTTTTGTTTTTCCGCATATAAGGAACGAAAAACACTGCAATCAGTAGTTCATGCTCCGTTCACCAGAATAGAACCACCTTATTGTGCGTATTACGAAGTACTGCGCACAATCACGCGATAGACTAGTGCCTTGTAGTTTTGATGAAAGGGACCTGAATGACCGAACCAACCGATGGCCTCCAGCCAAACGATGAGGAGCAAAACCTCGCCGCGAAAACTGGTGCCACCAACGCAGACAAACTCGCCATGAACACCGATGATGCAATCTTCGAGCACTCGGCCGCAAAAATGCGCGAGCATGGTATGAGCGAAACCGCCATCAACCAGTTCCATCATCTGTTCAACGTATGGCGTCATGAAGAGGCATCCAGCTGGATTCGCGAAGATGATATCGAGCCATTGGAACACGTACCAAGCTTCCATGACGTATACGAAACCATCAACCATGACAAGGCCGTGGACGCATTCTCCAAAACCGCGTTCCTGAAGCTTAACGGAGGCCTCGGCACTTCCATGGGTCTCGATTGCGCGAAGTCTTTGCTGCCTGTGCGCCGTCATAAGGCAAAACAGATGCGATTCATCGACATCATCATCGGTCAGGTGCTCACCGCTCGCGCGCGTCTGAACGTGGAACTGCCATTGACCTTCATGAACTCTTTCCGCACTTCCTCGGATACGATGAAGGTGCTCAAATACAATCGTAAGTTTGAGCAGACCGAAATCCCCATGGAAATCATCCAACATCAGGAACCTAAGCTGGTGGCCGCGACCGGAGAGCCGGTCAGCTTCCCGCAGAACCCCGAACTGGAATGGTGCCCACCGGGCCACGGCGACCTGTTCTCCACGATTTGGGAATCGGGACTGCTTGACGTACTCGAAGAGCATGGCTTCAAATATCTGTTCATCTCGAATTCAGACAACCTTGGCGCTCGTCCATCTCGAACACTCGCCCAGCATTTCGAAAACACCGGCGCACCTTTCATGGCCGAAGTCGCCACTCGTACCCCGGCCGACCGCAAAGGTGGCCATATCGTACGTGATAAGGTCACTGGACGTCTTATGCTACGCGAAATGAGCCAGGTGCATCCGGATGATAAGGCCGCTGCGCAAGACATCAAGAAGCATCCTTACTTCAACACCAATTCGATTTGGATCCGTATTGACGCGCTGAAGGCCAAGCTGGCCGAATACAATGGCGTGCTGCCGTTGCCTGTAATTCGCAATAAGAAGACCGTAGATCCCACAAACCCGGACACCGAGCAGGTAATTCAGCTTGAGACCGCTATGGGGGCCGCGATCGGCCTGTTCAATGGTGCCATCTGCGTCCAGGTCGATCGCATGCGATTCCTGCCGGTGAAGACCACCAATGATCTGTTCATCATGCGTTCCGACCGCTTCCATCTGACTGATACGTATGAAATGGAAGATGGCAACTACATCTTCCCGAACGTCGATCTTGATCCACGCTTCTATAAGAACATCCACGATTTTGACGAGCGCTTCCCCTATGCGGTTCCTTCACTGGCTGCCGCCAATTCGGTAACGATTCGAGGCGATTGGACGTTCGGTCGAGATGTGATGATGTTCGCTGATGCCAAATTGGAAGACAAGGAAGAACCCAGCTACGTGCCGAACGGCGAATACGTTGGCCCGCAGGGCATCGAACCTGACGATTGGGTGTGATTTACGCACGGAATTTAACGGCTCCCACAAAAAAGAGCCGTTAAATTTCGTGAAATGACACATATTACAGAAAAAACCCTCTAAGATAGAGGGAGCGTGAGATTAAAAACTCACACACACTTATAACGAAACAATATCTATACGTGAGGACTAATGGCAGAAGGTACAAGCGGGCGTCGGCGTTTTTCCGACAAGTGGGGTAAGCACGAGCTAGATGTACTGGCCGTGTTATCGTCTGCGTTCCCGCAATGGCTTACTTCCCGCCAAATCGCGCAGCGGGTCAAGGCATACGCCGACTCTTATGGGGAATTGGCTGATCAGGCAGCTAAAGCAGCATTCGCCAAACAGTTCCAGCGCGACCGCGCCAAGCTAGCCGCCATGGGCATCGCCATCGAATCACGGCAGCCCGAATACTCCTCTAAGTCAGAGGGACAGGATTTCGCTTCCTACCGTCTTCAGCTCGGCGATGAGCCGCGTATTCGACTGATGTTCGAACCGGAAGACATGCCTGTGTTGGCTTCTGCCAATTATTTGGCACGCTCGATGGCCATTTCCTCTGAGCCAGACCAGTCGCAGATTGCGCAACGCGCTTCCCGCACCACACCTCGCGTGCCGCAGACGCCGATTCCCGGTCTGGGTCTCGACTCCATCGCGCCTGGACTTGGAACACAGCATATTCCTGATTCTCTCGTCAAGGTTATTGATTCACGCCGTTTCGCCGCCACCATTGATGTGGATGGCGAACACCTGAATGTGGCATACACGGATTCCGACGATCTGGCCATGTATGTGCTTGAGCATCCTGGCGCCACCATTGTGAGTCCGCAGGAAGCCGTGGACGCATATCATCGTCGCCTCCATGCCGCAAGCCAGTTCGTCCTGGCAGATGAATCCGCCGGCCCGGTCAGCGCTTCCGTGGTGTCTCCATCGATTAGCCGCGATGTGAGTGAGCCCGGTGATCCGGAATCAATCAAAGCCCAGAGCAAGAAAAATGGTTCTGCATTCCAGACCGGCAGTGAGGTGGATCGCCGACTGCGTTTGATGTTGTTCCTATCCGCTCATCTTGGCGAGGAATTCTCCTTGAGTGAGCTTGCTGTTCGTTTCATCGGCAAGCCGAAGAACGATGATGAGCTGAAGAAGTTCGTCAATATCATTCACAAGGACATCAATACCCTCACCACCGTCTCCGATGATGGTGAGATGGCAGGTAGCCAGTTCTTTGACATTGACTGGCCGCTTCTGGATGCTGAAGGCATTGTCTCCGCCACGAATTCCCTGGGCTTGGAGCGTCTTGCTGGTATTTCGCCGCAGTATTTGAGCATGCTGACCGCATCCGTAAGCTATCTGGCGCATTCGCCACTATTGCCGGATAAACAGCGCGCACAGGCGGAGTCTTTGTATGAGCGTCTTCGTCGACACGTGACTCCTGGCCAGACACCGTGGCTGAGCCTGACCGGCTATGAGCTGGAACCCCGCAGCTTCTCCGTAGTCAAGCGCGCCATCAATACGGATTGTCTGCTTGACATGGAGTACACCGATAGCACAGGCCGTACACGTCGCAAGCTTGTCGCCCCTGCAAAAATCTTCATTGATGAGGGCGTTTACTACGCAGCCGTATACACTGATGTTGGATCGGCGGCTCCAAAGGAAAAGAAAGCATACGTTTCCAAAGACAAGACCATTGACAAGGCGAACGGCAAGCCCCGCACTTGGCAGGTGCTCCGTCTAGCCCGCATCGAAAAGGCTGAAATGGTCAAGCCCACCAAGCCTGTCGATGTGCCGAACATGCCGGTCAGCGAACTGCGCAAGTGGAGTTTCGATAACGGTACTGAAGCAGTGTTCATCACCGATCAGGCTGATTTGTCATTCATCAAGACGTTGCCTGGCGCCACAGTCGAACAATGCGGAGCGGGGGAGAAGGTCCATCTGACGGTTTCCTCCGATTCGTGGTTCGTGGCATTCTGCATCGCTCACGCAAGGCATATCACCGCGGTTGCCCCGGAGACCTTGCGAACGATGATTGTCGCTCGAGCCGAACGAGAGCTCAGCCTGAGTGCGGATAAGTAAGGAGTTCCTATGCCTTGGTGGATATGGCTGGTGCTGGCGTTGTTCATGCTGGCCATGATCATCGCCGGACTGGTATATGCGGGAATGCATGGTATGCGAGCCTTACGTGATTCCAGTGAGATCGGTGCACGCGTAGGCGAAAAAATCGCTGCAATGGGCCAAGCTGATGATGTTGTGCGTCCGGAGACGCCCATCACGTTCACCCAGCCATTGCGTGTGGCACAAGAACGTTATGCCGATGCCCACGCAGAGGTTATTGAGCTTCAGGCCGCCAAGCGGGAACGCCATATTCAAACTTGGAGCAGATGGAAGAAGTTCAATAGCTAAACTGGTCCATCCACGAGATAGAAAGCATCATGGCACGTCACCATCACAAGAAGGCTGAAGCATCCACGACAACGCTGAGTCCTTCACAGCGGTACGCATCATTTCAGAAGGTCAAACAGCGTCGTGCTTCGGTTGCGGCTCGATTCGCTGCCACATTACCGTTTGATTTGGATGACTTCCAGACCGAAGCCAATGAAGCTCTTGAAGCAGGTAGCAATGTGCTCGTCGCCGCTCCCACGGGTGCAGGCAAAACAGTGGTGGCGGACTTCGCCATTTATCTTGCACAGGATCGCAATGTCAAAGCATTCTATACGACACCAATCAAAGCGCTGAGCAATCAGAAATACCACGATCTCGTTGAGGTGTATGGTCCGGATAAGGTAGGCCTACTCACTGGAGACACCTCCATCAACTCCGAAGCCGACATCGTGGTGATGACCACCGAAGTGCTTCGTAATATGATTTACGAACGCTCTACAACGCTTACGGCCTTACGCTATGTGATTTTGGATGAGGTGCATTATCTTGCTGACCGGTTCCGTGGCCCGGTCTGGGAGGAAGTCATCATCCATCTCCCGAAAACGGTGAAAATCGTCGGGCTTTCCGCAACGGTGTCTAATGTGGAGGATTTCTCCAACTGGATCGCATCGGTTCGAGGCGATACCAAATTGGTGATCAGCGAGCATCGCCCGGTGCCATTGGAACAGCATGTTATCGTGCAGGCAGACGACCACACCGAACCTCAGGTGCTCGATCTCTATCGCCGTGATGGTAGCGGACAGCAAACCACGAAGTTGAATCCGGAATTAATTAATACCCTTGACCGTTTTGATCGCAAGGCGGCAAGACGCCGCGGCGAACAACGGCCGGATAAGCGTAAAGGGTTCAAAGGCAAAGGACCTAAGGGGCATACGCCCAAACCACAGCGGCATACTCCACGCCGCTGGGCGGTTGTCGATGAATTGAATTTCCTCGGCATGCTGCCGGGAATCTACTTCATCTTCTCCCGTAATGGGTGCGATCAGGCTGTGGAACAATGCATCAATGCCGGTCTGGAACTCACTACGGATGAGGAAGCCGTCAAGATTCGTCGCATCGTGGACGAGATGGTGGAGGGACAGCTCAATCAAGAGGATTTGAAAGCCCTGCACTTCTCGAAGTTCCGGTTCGCTTTGGAGGAAGGATTCGCCTCCCATCATGCCGGTATGATCGCTCTCTTCCGGCAAATCGTCGAACGGCTCTTTGAAGAGGGTTTGGTCAAGATGGTATTCGCCACCGAGACCTTGGCATTAGGCATCAATATGCCAGCCCGTTGTGTGGTGGTGGAAAAACTAGAGAAATTCAATGGTACTGGGCACGTGGCATTGACACCTGGCGAGTTCACACAGCTCACTGGGCGCGCTGGTCGTCGAGGCATCGATACCATCGGCCATGCCATCGTCGTCGATCATCAGGATTTCATACCAGCCACTGCCGCCGCACTGTCGTCCAAGCGCGTCTATCCATTGCATTCCAGTTTCCGACCGACGTTCAATATGGCCGTGAACCTGCTGAACTCCAGCGATTACGAAACGGCCCGCGTCACATTGGATCAGTCGTTTGCCCAATGGGAGGCCAATGAATCGGCATGGCAACTCGAATCGCAGATCACTACACTGAAAACCGCGCTGAAAGGCTATGAACAGGCATTCCAATGCAATCACGGTGATTTCAAAGAGTTCATGACCATTCGCACGAAACTCAGCGATATCGAGAAGGAAGGTCGCAAGAAACTCAAGCATGAGGTATTCCTTACCGATAAGGAACGTTCTGAAGCTTTCCAACGATTGGATGAAGAAATCCGCACCTTGCGCAAAGCCGAGCACGAGCATCCCTGCCGCGATTGCCCGGATCTACAGCAACACCTCAAGTGGGGGCACCGATGGGCCAGAGAGACGCGAGAGCTTGCACGCGTGCAAAACCGCTATGATTCCCGAACCGGTTCCGTGGCACGGCAGTTCGACCATATCTGCGATATCCTGTGTCAGCTCAACTATCTGGAACGTCATGAACACGAAGATGGCAGTATCGACATGACCCTTACCGACAAGGGACGATTGCTGCGTCGAATCTACAGTGAGCATGATCTCGAATTGTGTGAAGCACTGCTCGCGGGAATCTTCAAGAAACTCGATGCCAACGGATTCGCGGCGGTACTATCCTGCCTCGTGTATGAGTCGCGTCGAGGATCGCAGGGGGAGCCACGCCACTATCCAGGGGGAACTTCCGGCAAGATCGCCATCGCAGCTTCCAAGCTCAAAGGCGTCTGCGCCAATATTGATGCGTTGTGCGAAGACAATGGTCTGGAAGAAACCTCACAACCGGATTGCGGCATTGTGGACATCATGTATGAGTGGGCCGATGGCGGGTCACTGGCGGCATGCCTCTACGGGACGGATATGACCGGCGGTGATTTCGTACGCACAGCAAAACGCCTGGCCGACGTCTTGCAACAGATCGCAGTCGCCGGGCCCTTGCCGATGGATGGGGGAGAAGCATTGCAGAATATCGCACACGAAGCGGCTGATCGCGTGAATCGTGGAATCGTCTCCTACTCCGGGGTGGAATAACCAGCCAGCACACGTGCATGGGAATACCAATCAAGTCCGAACTGTTACGTACAGTAGTACGGTTACTGAAATTGCAAGGAGGATGCCAATATGGCAGAACGTAGCCTCAGGGGTATGAGCATCGGAGCGAAGTCGCTGGAATCTGATGACAACGTGGATTTCGCTGCAAGAAACGATGTGGCATACGTGTGCCCGAAGGGTCACCGTACCATCTTGCCGTTTGCTGAAGGTGCTGAGGTGCCTGATGAGTGGGAATGCCGCTGTGGTGCCGTAGCTCACCGCGAAGGCGATGAGGATCGTGAAGCTGACGAAATCAGCAAGCCGAGCCGCACTCACTGGGATATGCTGCTGGAGCGTCGTAGTGAAGAGGAATTGGCCAAGCTGCTGGAGAAGCGTCTGCAGATGCATCGCGACGGTTGGATTCCGGATTACGAGTGAGCAAGTAGCCCGTTGGATTCCAACTATACGTGGGTGAACAACACGTAAACCAATGCCCAGTCAAACCGACTGGGCATAATCATTGCTGGACCTGTCGCCGTCATCACATATTAGTGGGCGACAAACACGCTATAGAAAGAAAACAGGGGAGTACCTCACCATGGCACAGCATCCGAGGAACGTTGTTCTACTTGATCTCGATGGCACGCTGACCAAGTCCGATGGCGGTATCATCGCTTCCGTAGTTAAAACCTTTGAGGCATTGGGACGTCCGGTTCCCGATGACGCTGAGTTGAAGCGATTCATCGGACCTGCCATCATCGAATCTTTGCAGCGTAATCACGTACCGGATGATGAGCTCGACCACGCAGTGGATATTTACCGAAGCTACTACGCGGATAAAGCCGTGTTCGATGATCCGAACGAGCCCGGCAACAAAGTGCCTGGCCGCCTGGTGAATGTCGTATTCCCTGGGATTCGTGAGCAGCTGCAGAAACTACGCGAAGATGGTTACTATCTGGCATTGGCCAGCTGCAAACCCGAATACCAGTGCATTCCGATTTGTGAGCATTTCCATCTGACCGAACTGCTCGACGGCATCTATGGTGCGTCCAAAGACAACACGCGCCTCGATAAGGATCAGGTTATCCGTTACTGCTTCGATAAAATCGGTTTTGACGCGGCACAAGGGGATAAGGCCGTCATGATTGGCGACCGTTACACCGATATCGATGGTGCCCGTGCTTGCGGACTGGATACCATTGGATGTCGTTGGGGATATGCTCCGGAAGGTGAAATGGAAGAACACGGCGTCTACGAAATCATCGAAACCACCGATCAGCTTGAAGACGCCGTGAATCGTTACTTCGCTTCGCACTGATTGGTATATAGCATCTGACGCTGAGGGGTCAGGTATGGTATGTTCGGGATCGCTCTGGGCTGAGCCGTATTACGGACAGTCCAGTGAACTGTCCGTAGGCGAAGTGAGCGGCTATGCTGCGAGGAATGCGTGAAGCGCATTGGCCAAGCTTTATGCCCGAACATACCATACCTGACCCCTCAGCTGCTTGTGTCCTATCACTGCATTGGGCGAGATGACGAATATCTAAAAACACATCACAGATTATCGAGATCAAAGGGGCAGTCCCCATATACACCGGTAAGGAGATGAAGCGAAACAATCTGACATAACGTACATTATCGGCTATTTTTCTGTAGGCTTGTCGTGATGGACAGCGAGGCCTAGTTGCCGGTCCATCTCAGTTTCCATCGCGTTGTGCGCCTGAACATACATCACCAGAATTTCAAGCATTACCAGGACGATGATGATGATTGCCGCTATGAACGCATTCATCTCATAGAATTCGCGTACATCGATATCCATCTGGTCAGCGGTCAACGCATATACCGGGAAAGGTACAATTGCCATCACAAACGAGACCACATGCAACATCACCATATTCCAACTCACTGGGAATACTGGTGGACGTTTGCTGCGTGGAGTCAACACATGACCGCGTATCACAGTCAGACCAATGATGTTGACCGCAAGTACCGCTGCAATAATCCATAGCAATGCCGGCAAAAGTTCGACGAACATCGTCATATCAATCTCCGTATTGTTGAGTTCCAGTCAGTAATATTCAGCGATGATGTGTGAATAACAAAAAGACGATTTGCCGATTAGCATCAACAAATCGTCCCAGGGGTCTAGTCTCAAGCCATTTCACGCTGCAGTCGTCGAGCCTCGAGCTTTTTGCGCATGCGCATGGCAGTCAGCTCGTCGATTGGCCGATTGGCGCTTATTTTCATTGGTTGTGCTTCCAAGTCAACGTAATCCTCGTGTTCCAAGGCCGCTTCAATCTGGTGCCATAATGAGCCGACCGAGACGGCGAACACCGCCTTGCCGCTCTGCAGCAGCTCGAGCATTTGCTCGCTGGTGGTGCACTCATGCACATGCTGGCCGTCGCACATGATGGTGACATGAGCCAACTGTTCAACGCTTCGTTGAGTCAGAAAACCAATGGCTGCAGTGACATTCTGCAGATTCACGCCGGCATCCAGCAATCGTTTGGACACGGCGAGAATCACCACATCCTTGAACGAATATAGTCGGCGTGAACCAGAACCGTGCGATGGGGTTATCGAAGGCTCGACAATCTGCTTACGTGCCCAGTAGTCGAGCTGCCGATAAGTAATGCCAGCCACTTTGGAGGCCACAGTGCCGCGGTAGCCGCGCTTGGCCTCCTGCTCATCAGCATTGGAGAACAACTCCCCCTGAATCGCTTCATCGTTCAAACTATCACGCTCCTCGAGCGGAATATGAAGATGCAGACCCGTTGCTCCCATCACACACTCCTTCACCCACACTGGCGAGTAACCGCATGATTTGCAATTCCTCAAACCAGTGTAAGGCGTGCAGAGTCAAAAACTATTGAGAGATAACGGCGGATTTGGTAAAGAAGACGAGACGGAACTTGCCGATCATGATTTCGTCACCGTTCTTCAGCACCGCCTGATCGACTCGCTGACGGTTCACATAGGTGCCATTCAGGCTTCCCGCATCAATGACCGAGAACTGTCCATTGACTCGGCGGAACACCGCATGCTGACGAGACACGGTGGAATCGTCAAGGAGAATATCGGCGCGAGGATCGCGACCTACGGTGATCTCATCCTCATCAAGCAGGTAACGGGAACCGGAAACCGCTCCTCTGGTGGAAATCAGCAGAGCCGTACCATCAGACAGACGGGTAATGGTATCCAAATCCTCCTGGGTCAGCGGACGATCGCCGGTGGAGGTAACGGGCAACACATTAATAGCAGGCAGACCAATGATGGTGGTTTCGCCTGCGCTTGGAATCGGATCAGTCATAACTCCTCATTCTACCGTCTTTGCATACTTATTTTGCGTAGCTTCACGCACTTCGTCAATGATGATGTTGTCCGAAGACTGTACATCGACAGTAGCACCATATTTGACTTGAAGTTGAGCGCCGACTCCGCCTGCGATATCGACCGCGTTGGATAGTTCCTGTGGATTGCCAATCGCCTTGACGGTATACGGCGGTTCAATAGTGATTCCATCGCAGACCAGCCCGCCGTCAGCATCCTGAATATAGGTCGAAGCAACCACACGGACTGTATTCACAGCCATGACCTCCGCTCCGGCGTTGCGCAGCTCCTCGATTAAATTGAACATAATCGAAGCGTCGACTTTAGCGGAAGTTCCTTTGCTGATGGTGACGGTCACTCCCCTGCCGCGTGCCGCCAATCTACCGGAAATCAGCCCGCTGGTCTCCTCATTCTGTTTCGCGATCTTGCGTGCCTGCTCCTGCTCGTTGGCAGCGGATTTCAATGAATTGAGCTGGCTGGAAAGCTGGCTTTTACGCTGTTCAAGATTGGAAATCTGCGTGTTCGACTCATTGAGCAGACGAACCAGTTCGTTTTCGTCCAATGTCTCATATGTCGATTTGGTGTTGTTGATCTGACTCATATAGGCGAAGCCCAGCAACGCGCACATGAACATGACCAGAATGGAGGATATGAGGCGAGAACGATTGGTATGGCGGTTCAAATCCCTGCGTGGTTTTTTGCGCACTTTAGGGAACGAACCGGTTTCCATCCGGTCGTTGACTTTATCTTGGGCATGCTGGTTATGAAGCTTCTCCAGCATGTTGTCTGATCGGGATCTATGTGCCATGGGTCAGCCTCTGAAGATAAATCGTCTGATGGCGGACACGTTGGAGAAGATTCGAATGCCGAGCACCACAATGACTGCGGTCTGCAACTGGGATCCCACACCAAGCTGATTGCCGAGGAACACGAGCAACGTTGCGGTGATTACATTAGCCAGGAAGGAGATGACGAACACTCGGTCGGAGAAGCTGCGTTCGAAATAAGCTCGTGCGGCGCCGAGCAGGGCATCAAGAGCGGCGACCACCATAATCGGCAAATAGGGCTGCACAACAACGGGGATGTCCGGGCGCACAAACACGCCGACAACAACTCCGATAATCAGACCTAGAACCGCTGCCATTACTCATTCCTCTCTGCATACTGGATATCACCAGCTACTGCTGCTTCAAGTGTAATCGAATTCGATGTACTTACCTGAGGGTAGATACCGGCTTTTTTGAATGAATCGTAAAGGCTTGCAAGTTTTTTGCTGCCCATCTGCTCCGCAAGCACATTTTTATCGCCAATGGCCTCAATGGTGTATGGGCTTTCGATGGCGGTCATGCCAATGAGAATATGCCCGCCGGCCTTGCGAATGGAGGTTTGCGCACCAATGCGATTGCCGTTGATGGCGATGGCCTCTGCACCGTTGCTGAACATCAGAGATACAAGCTGCTGCAAATCCAAATCAGTGACGATACGAATGTTGCTGCTGGTACCTACGCGGGTAGAGGTGGACTGATCGGATTGACTTGCGGCAATCGGATCGGCCAATGTCATGGTGATTCCCGGGCCTGTTACCCTCACAGTGCCGTTGACCAATTCATCCTGAATCAAGGTATCGCTTTTCACATTGCCGGAAATTTTCTTCGACTGGTCATCGACCTGGGTCTTTAATGCGTTGACGTCATCTGTAAGTTGCGTAATCGTATCGTTTCGGTCCTCCAGCTGACCAATCAGGGTCTGCCTGACCTGCTTGCGGGGATCGGACTGCAACTGCTGGACGAATAGGCTGCCGGCAAAACCGACGCCTACACAGATGAGGAACACGACAATGCGGTTGAACCATATTGATACCGCAGAACGATGCTCATGAACCAATCTGGAATCCGAGAACATCGGGTCCATCGGACGATTGACCAAATCATCGATGAGGCGTAGGGAATCATCATCGGTTTTACGTCGACGCCGGACTCGGATGGCGGCATCATCGGTTGCGGCAAGCGCATGATGGGAGTCTATGCCACGTATGGAATGGGAGAAAATGGCGCGACGATGCACCGGCGTATTCTCCTGCGGTACAGGGAAAGAGACCGGTGCAACGGAATCATGCGCCATACTTCTCCCCCAGTTCCTTGCGCAGTAAGGTTACTCCCTGACGGGTATAGATATATCCGGCGAGCCAATACATTGCGATTCCCCAGACACCAGCCGCAAGAGCCGCCAGATACAGTGTGTGGAAGAATGCGCTGGTGCCCAAGTCAGCTACGATCAACGCAACGATGGAGATCATCAGCAAGGCAGTGCCTGCTTTTCCAACGAAATGCACCGGTAACGGCCCATACCCATATTGGGCGAGCCACAGCACCTGGATCGCCATCCATAGGTCGCGCAGGCCAACGACGATAAGCATCCACATAGGAATGATGCCCGCAAGTCCGAGGGCGAGAATCGAACAGATAATCAGCAGCCTATCGGCCAGAGGATCAAGAATCTGGCCGATCTTGCTGACCTGGTTGAATTTGCGTGCGATAATGCCGTCGACTCCATCAGATGCCGATGAAATAGCAATCAATGACAATGCCGCAATCATCTGATGGTGTGAGATCAATGCGGTGATGAACGGAATCGAAATGATTCTTAGCGCACTGATCAAATTCGGAATCGTGAAGTAGATATCACGAGCTTCCGGACTGTATTTCGTATCAACAGGCTGATGGGTCATAACGGCTTAATAGTTTAAATACGGGAGGCTTGCAGTGCGGTAACAATGATGCCTCGTGCGCCAACTTCATACAAATCATCCATAAGCTGGTTGACTTTAGCCTTGGGCACCATGACTCGGACGGCATTCCACTGCTTGTCATGCAGCGGGGAAATCGTCGGGCTTTCGAATCCCGGGGTCACAGCCACGGCGGCAGCGACCTTGCTGACTGGAATGTCGTAGTCCATCAGCACGTACTGGTGTGCGGTGAGCACGCCCTTAAGACGGCGGGACAGCACAGCCAGACGCGGATCATCCTTGTCCAGACGCGGGGAGCGAATCAAGCAGGCCTCGGAATGCATCAGCGGCTCGGAGAACACACGCAGACCGGCGTTGCGCAGCGTGGTACCAGTGGAGACCACATCGGCGATAAGATCGGCGACACCCAGCTGCACGGAAGATTCCACAGCACCATCCAAATGAATGGTTTCCGCTTCGACACCATGCTCTACCAGGTAGTCATGAACGAGCTTGTCGAACGTGGTGCCCACTCGCTTGCCTTGAATGTCCTCAAGCGTGGAAATCGGGGACTCGTTCGGGGCGGCGAAACGGAAGGTCGAAGCTCCGAAGCCGAGCGGCAGATGCTCGAGGGCGGCAGTGCCGGAGTTCTTCAGCAGATCCTCTCCGGTGATGCCGACATCGATGGCACCGCGTCCCACATACACCGCGATATCGAGCGGACGCAGGTAGAACAACTCAATGTCGTTGTCGGGATCCTGAACCACGAGCTGGCGAGTGTTCGTGCGCAGACGGTAGCCTGCCTCGGCAAGCATGTTCCATGCCGGCTCGGACAGCATTCCCTTGTTGGGTACGGCGATTCTCAGCATGATGTCTCCTCTCCCCTATCGGGAGTTGGTTATTGGCTATTGATAAGTATTGAGCGAATCAGCCCAAATATTGAGTAGGCCCGGGCCACTCGGCACCGGGCCTTACAAGAATCACAGGTGCTTGTATACATCCTCAAGAGTGAGGCCATGCTTGATCATCATGACCTGCACGTGGTAAATGAGCTGGCTCATTTCTTCGGCGGTACGGTCAGCGCCTTCGTATTCAGCGGCCATCCAAGTCTCACCGGCCTCTTCGATGATCTTCTTACCGATGAAATGGGTGCCCTTATCGAGCTCATCAACGGTCAAAGAGCCTTCCGGACGGGTCTTGGCCTTCTCGGAAAGTTCGGCGAACAGGGATTCAAACGTCTTCATTATGTTTTCCTTATATGTGGAAGCCCTGCTAGGGGCATTCATTATGACTGATTTCAGTCCTTATAAGCGGCTTCGGCCTTGGCGCGAATATCGTCGATGGCCTGTGCCGGGCTTTCGGCACCGTATACGGCGGAACCTGCCACAAGCACATCGGCACCGGCTTCGGCAACGATGTGAGCAGTCTTGGGGCTCACGCCGCCGTCAACCTGGATACGGGTCTTCAGCCCGCGGCGGGTGATCTCGTCACGCAGACGGCGGACCTTGGCCATTTGGTTGTCCAGGAACTTCTGGCCACCGAAACCGGGCTCGACGGTCATGACGAGAATCATATCGAATTCGTCGAGGATGTCGAAAATCGGTTCGACCGGTTCAGCCGGACGAACAGCGAAGCAGGCCTTGCAGCCCATGTCACGCAGCTGACGGGCCAAGCGCACCGGAGCGTGGGTGGCACCCATATGGAAAGACACGGACGCGGCACCGAGCTTCGCATACTCGGGGGCCCAACGATCAGGGTCCTCGATCATCAGATGCACGTCAACCGGCAGGTCGGTGACCTGGCAGATACGGCCGACGATTGGTTCGCCAAGGGTCAGGTTCGGCACGAAATGATGATCCATGACGTCAACGTGAACCAGGTCAGCGTTGGAGATGGCCTTGAGATCACGCTCAAGGTTGCAGAAATCGGCGGACAGAATGCTAGGTGCGATTGCGATCTTGCTCATGGTTCCTTACCTTATCTTTGCAATGGGACTAGGCTTTACTATTTTTCCACGTTTTACTGGTTATTTGCGCTTGTTTTGAGCATCCCGCTCTTCTTGGATACGCTGGCGCTCGAGTTCATCGGCGGTGACCGCGGCGAGTCGCTGCGCCTGAGCCTTGGAATCCGGCCCGTATTGGTACAGCACCACAAAGAGAACACATCCGATGATGAATACGATAATGGCTGTCCACACGTTGGTCCTGAGGCCCAGGATTACCGTCGAGTAGTTGATGCGCACGTTCTCGATCCAAGTACGACCGAGTCCATACCACATCAGATACATGGCGAACTGTTGGCCGGCCTTGAGACGGTCGTACAGTTTGGAGCCGATGTAGATGATGAGCGCTGCCCCGATAAGGTTCCAAATCATTTCATAAAGGAATGTGGGATGGAACAAGGTGGTCTTATAATCCGGGCATTGCGATCCGTTGTAGCAAATTTCGGATTTGCCAATGGCCTCGGCATCGTTGAGCTTCAAACCCCACGGCAGATTTGTGGGCCATCCGTACAGCTCCTGGTTGAACCAGTTGCCAAGACGACCAATGGCCTGGGCGACGGGCAAGGCCGGCGCGATGGCATCGGCAAAAATGGCAAACGGATAATGCTTGTGCCTGCACCACAGGAATGCGACCAGAGTACCCACGGAGATACCACCGAAGATGGCCATACCGCCTTCCCACACCTTGACAAGGTTAATGAGCTGACCAGTTGGAGGGAAGTAATCGTATGGCGTAGTAATGCAGTGGTAGAGGCGTGCACCCACCAATGCACAGGGCACAGTGACCAATGTGGTATCGAGAATCTGATCGAAGGTACCACCGTAGCGCTTCCACCGTTTGGTGAGAATCCATACCGCGACACAGACGCCAATCAGGATGCAGATGGCATACATGTGGATGGTTACCGGGCCAATTTTGAACTGCGAAAAGGTCGGTGATGGTATATAAGCCAGATTCATAATGCCTCGTGTTGTGCCGTATTCATGCTCGTTATTCGTACTTGCCGAGTCACTACCCTACTGCGTCATGGACGCAACAAGGTAGTGACTCGCCAGAAAGTTCATCGAGCGTTATGAATACCCTCGGCAAGTTCCTCGCTCTTGGAGGCGAGCAACTTCAAACCTTCGCTCGTATCGCGAGCGGTCTTGTTGTCATCGGCGAGCAGCGTGTGGACCAAAGCGGAGCCGACGATCACACCATCGGCGTAGGAGCCGACCTTGGCGCCTTGCTCAGCCGTGGACACACCAATGCCCACGCACACGTTCTTGGCACCAGCCTTGCGGGTACGTTCCACGAGCACTTCCGGGGAAGCGTCGATGGTGGAACGTTCACCGGTGACGCCCATGCGGGCGGCGGCATAGACGAAGCCACGAGCATTGCGAGCCACGGTTTCCAGACGGTTGTCGGCGGAGTCTGGGGAGACCAGGAAGATGCGGTCCAGACCGTGGCGGTCGGAGGCTTCGATCCATTCACCAGCCTCGTCCGGAATCAAATCCGGAGTGATGAGGCCTGCACCGCCGGCGTTCTCGAAATCGGTGGCGAAACGTTCAACGCCATAGTGGTAGATGAGATTCCAGTAGCTCATGATGAGCGGTACGCCGCCGGCATTGGCTACGGTTTCCACGGCCTCGAATACACGTTTGATGGTTTCGCCGTTCTTCAAGGCGATGGAGGATGCGGCTTGAATCACCGGACCGTCCATCACTGGGTCGGAATACGGCAAACCGATTTCCACTGCGTCAACACCGTGCTCGACCATCGTCTTGAGCGCATCAAGAGAGACTTCCGGATCAGGGAAGCCGTATGGCAGGTAGCCGATGAAGGCGGGCTTGTTCTGAGCCTTGAATTTGGTGAACATGGCCTCGGTCTGGCTGGGCTTGTGGCTGATGCCCAGCGGCTGGCCGGATGGCGTGGTTGCTGTGTTGGTCATATCAAAAATCTCCTTCTAGCCCTCCCTTGGCTCCCCTCTGGAGGGGAGCTTCCAGCGATTGCTGACTGATGGGAGGCTATCTACTTATTTGCTGTAATTCATGCCACGGTGTTGCCGTGCGCGCCGGTGACGTCCAGGGCCTTGGCCTGATCATCGGTGAGGTAGCCGAACCATTTGCCAGCAGTGGCCATGTCCTTGTCGCCACGACCGGAGATGTTGATAATCATCACAGCCTTGTCGTAGCCCTTGGCCTTCAAGTCTGCAGCAGCCTTGTAGGCACCTGCCACGGCGTGGGAGCTTTCGATTGCCGGGATGATGCCTTCGGTCTGGCTCAGGTCGCGGAAGGCGTTCATGGCCTCCTCGTCGGTGGCCCAGGAGTAGTTCACACGGCCGATATCTTTGAGCCAAGCGTGCTCAGGGCCGACGGATGCGTAATCAAGGCCTGCGGAGATGGAGTAAGTGTCGAGGGTTTGGCCTTCGTCAGTCTCCAGCAGGTAGCTCTTGGCACCTTGGAACATGCCGAGCTGACCGGTGCCGGGCGCGAAGCGAATGGCGTGCTTGCCGGATTCTGGGCCATTGCCACCGGCCTCGTAGCCGTACAGGTTCACGCGATCGTCATCGAGGAAGGCGTTCATCACACCAATGGCGTTGGAGCCGCCGCCCACGCAGGCGCAGATTGCGTCCGGATGGTCGATGCCATACCAGTCCTGCAACTGCTGCTTGGCCTCCTCGCCGATGATCTTCTGGAAGTCGCGCACCATAGCTGGGAACGGATGCGGACCGGCCACCGTGCCAAGCAGATAATGCGTGTCCTTGACGTTGGTCACCCAATCGCGCAATGCTTCGTTGATGGCGTCCTTCAGAATGCGGTCGCCGAGCGTCACCTCGACCACTTCAGCGCCGAGCATACGCATACGGGCCACATTCAGGGCCTGACGGCGGGCATCAATCTGGCCCATGTAGATGCGGCACTTGAGGCCGAGCATGGCGCATACCGTAGCGGTGGCCACACCGTGCTGGCCGGCACCGGTTTCTGCAATCACGCGAGTCTTACCCATGCGCTTGACGAGCAGTGCCTGACCGAGCGCGTTGTTGATCTTGTGGGCACCCGTGTGATTCAGGTCTTCGCGCTTCAGGAAAATGCGTGCATCGAGGCCGGTCTTGTCCTTCACGAGCTTGGCGAAACGTGGAGCTTCGGTCAGCGGGCTCGGACGGCCCACGTAACGCTGCTGCAGGGTCATGAATTCCTTATGGAATTCCGGATCGGCCTTGGCTTCGTTGTAGACGTGTTCCAGTTCGTCAAGTGCGGTGATGAGGGCTTCCGGCACATAACGGCCGCCGAACTGTCCCCAGTACGGTCCCTGATGCTCGCTTAACGGGGTGGTTTCGGATGCTTTCACTTGTGCTCCTGCCTTTACTAGTCGTTCCACTGCAAGTTCATGGTCATCGGCGGTAGCCACGCCTTCGCCGACCAAAACCGCGTCCGCTCCTGCACGGGCGTAGTCTTCCACTTCCACTGCGCCGAATACACCGGATTCCGCCACTTTGATGACGTCTTCGGGCAGATCGGCGGCAAGTTCATTGTATTTGTTGACATCCACACGCAGGTTCTTCAGGTTGCGCGCGTTAATGCCGATTACTCGGGCACCAGCCTTACGCGCGCGTTCGATTTCCTCACGCGTATGCGTTTCCACGAGCACAGTCATATTGAGCTCGTGCGCCAAATCGAGCAGATGCTTGAGCTTGGCATCGTCGAGTGCCGCCACAATTAGCAGCACCAAATCAGCACCGTGCGCGCGAGCCTCGTAAATCTGGTAATCAGTGACAATGAAATCCTTGCGCAGCACTGGAATGTGCACGGCTGCGCGGACCTTATCCAAATCGTCAAGCGACCCAAGGAACCGGCGGCCTTCGGTAAGCACGGATATGGCGCTTGCGCCGCCCTTCTCATATTCGCGGGCCAAACCGGCGGGATCCGGAATGTCGGACAGATGACCTTTGGACGGAGACGCGCGCTTGATTTCGGCAATCACCGGAATGCCGTCTGCGCGCTTAAGCCATCGCATCGCGTCAATCGGAGCCGGTGCCGCAAGTGCGGCCTTCTTGACATCCTCCAACGACACAGTGCGTTCGCGGGTCTGCTGGTCCTCCAGCGCGCCCGCTACCAATTCGTCCAGAACCGACATGATCCTCCCTTTGCTGGTAGTCGATCATGCGTCACTCTAGGTCACTATGGGGGTAAAGGCCGCAGCCGTCCTACATTCTGGGCTATTTACTGCTGGTGTACGAGTGAACGCAGCAGTGCGATCTCCTCACGATGCGTGGTCGGCGTCTGTTCCTTGGTTTCCAGAATCATTGGCAGCTTCGCTATAACCGGGTCGTTCACGAGTCGTGTGAAGAACGGAATACCCAGCTGCCCGTCGCCGATGTTGGCATGACGGTCCTTATGCGAGGCGAGCCCGAATTGGGAGTCGTTCACATGGATGGCTTTGACTGTGTCCAGACCAACAATCTCATCCAATCGGCCCATCACATCGTCGTAATCGTTCACCAGATCATAGCCGGCGTCGAACACATGGCAGGTGTCGAAAGTGATGCCGATGTTTGCCTTGTTTTCAATACCATCCATGATGGTGGCGAGCTCTTCGAAGTTTCGGCCACACTCCGTGCCTTTACCTGCCATGGTTTCCAACAGTATCGGAATGCCGTTCGCGCGTTCGATGACTCGGTTGAGCCCATTGCTGATGAGTCTGCAGCCGGTTTCAGACCCTTGCCCCACATGGGAGCCCGGATGGATATTGATGTAGGTTTCCTGTCCGGCTTCGCGAATTGGAGTCAACAGCTCAATATCTTCAATCAATGCTTCAATGGCGAATTGGCGCTTAGCTTCATCCTTACCGGCGAGATTGTAGACATAGGGTGCATGTACTACCAGCGGCCCATAGCCTTCTGCTTTCAACTGTGCACCGAACTCCCCTGCTTGTGCCGGGCTCAGCGCTTTCGACCGCTTGCCATACGGAGAGCGCGGGAAGAAAGCGAATGCCGTGCCGTTCTCATCATGGGAGCGCTTAAGCAATGCGTTCCATCCGCCAGTCGTTGACAGATGCGACCCAATGAACAATTCCATGCTTATCTTCGCCTTTCATTGACTACATTGCTACCGATTATCTTACGGTAGCCGATATGGTTTGCCCCGCCTGTGAGACACTCAGCATCGCTAGAAAAACCAGCTTTCCGGCAGTACCATGAATTCATGACTATCAATTGGTGGCTTGTAGCGCGGATTGTCTGCTATGTATTTCTTCTCATTGTTTCCATAGGTGAGAATCCGTTCATCACCGCTATAGCCGTTCTGGGCCTTGTCTTGGACATAGCCGGATATCTTTGGGAGCGCCATCAGCGCAACCAACACGATCAGTCTCAGCAGCAGTGATTCTCTGACGCATAGCTGGGAACAACCCTGAGCTCACCCGTTACCGTGGTCGATGTCCGTCCAGGTCTTGCCATCATTATTCAATCGCAGATACCAGGTCATGGATTGGGGTCCCTTGGATAATGACATGTCGCTGCCATCGCAAGTGAAATCGACCGTGGCTACGAACATACGCTCTCGATTGTTCTCGTCGTACTCCCAGTCCAAACAAAATTCAGGGTTGCATCCGGAAAGCCCCTGATAATTCAGCACACGAACTTGAATGATAATGGAATGTTGTTGGCGATAATCGAGTTACGAGGGAAGGATTATGATGCGACTCATCGGCAATATTCTGTGGATTATTCTGGGAGGCATTGAAATCGCCATCGGCTGGGCTCTGGTGGGACTTGTGCTGTGCATCTCGATTGTCGGCATTCCGCTCGGTATCCAGGCCTTTAAGATGGCGGGCCTTACGTTGACACCGTTCGGCAAAACCGTGCGTTACGGCGGCGGGCTCGGCTCCACGCTTGCCAACATCGTCTGGGTGGTACTGGTCGGCATCTGGATGGCACTGGGCTACGTGGCTGCCGGCGTGCTCAACTGCATTACCATCATCGGCATTCCATTCGGTTTGCAGTCATTCAAAATGGCGAAGCTGGCGCTCTGGCCGTTTGGAGCCCAAATCGAAAACCTCTAGTCAGCATATTTGGTGATACGGCATCAGGCTGCTGCATCACCAAATATTCATTGAGGGATTGTCTTCTTGAAAGACTGGGAGGCTACATTCGTAAGACGTATGGATAGCCGCACGTCAAGGAGACCGATATGTACAAGACAGTGGTGTTGAGTTATGCTCCACGAGCTGCGAGCATGGCACAGCAAGTTGAGGCCAAAGCCAATGAGATGGAAGCCCAGGGCTGGACACTGACGACATTTTCCATCACGAATTCCGCCAAGGGCATTCTGGTATTCCACTCCGACAAGGAAGCGGAGCAATAAATCTATTCTCAGCCGGTGCTACTGTTGCCACGCCTTTAATACCTGCTGTGGCACCTTTGACGCGTCAAACCGGTAATGACCGGTCACGGTCATATGCCGTTTGAACGCAAAGTAGTCGTTTTCGCGCTGCTGCTGCCCCATGTTGTGCAACACATATGGCAAGCCACCATCATCTCGCTTGTCGGAAATCACACCGATATGGCGAGTATGTTCGAATACGACGATATCACCGGCTTGCCAAGCACTGATGTCCGCGGTATTCGTGGTCAGCGTCTGCCCGTATTTAGCGAAAAACACATCCAACACGCCAGTACGACGGAAATCAATATTGGGATCAGGATTGGGCGCAACCGATGCGTAGCTGCCTGGATCGGCGGCAATATCCGCATCTACCATGGACTTCAGATCATAGCCGGCTTCGCGGAATGCTCGCCAAACCAGATCGGTGCAGGCACCGCGATCAGCAGGCGGGTAACCGCCTTGATAGTAGCCATCGTCATATTGCGGTCTGGCTTCAGCGTCTTTGCGCGCACCGGCTACGATATCGCCATAATCGTCCACACCGTTGCCATTGAAATCAACCGGACTGTGCTCGTAAGTGGCAGTCACCGGTTTCTGGGATATCGTTGCCGGTGGTGTCGATTGTGCGGTTTTCAATTGTGAAGCAATGTACCATCCGGTGGATATGCCGCCCACAATCATCAATGCGATAGCAATGATTGCAGCGACAATTCCTCTTCCATGTTTATTCCGAATCCGACGTTGTGTGAGATGTTGCGCCATGTAAGCCCTCTTTACCAGCCATCATGCGACCCTGTATCACCATCGCTTGTTATACTTGTTCGTCACTCGTCACTATATGCGTTTGATACCTCAAATAGTCTTATAAACCAAAGGCTGCGCCATGCATCCACATCGTTTTGCCATATCAACCGGTATGATGTGATATTCGGCACTATTTCGGCACGGTCACGCCGTGCACAACCATAAAGGAGCCCAGCATGGCGGACGCCGGCACAGGCAAATCCACCGAGGAAACCGGTCTTGAACGAAAAATGGAGTCACGCCATCTGACGATGATTTCCCTCGGCGGCGTCATCGGCACCGGTCTGTTCGTCAGTTCCGGTTATACGATTCATCAAGCTGGACCTCTCGGTGCGATTCTGGCGTATGCAGTCGGCTCGCTTTTGGTATATTGCGTGATGGTGTCGCTCGGCGAACTGTCCGTGGCCATGCCATATGCCGGCAGCTTCCACATGTATGCGAAGCGCTTCATTGGTCCCGGCACTGCATTCACCATCGCGATTCTGTATTGGCTGAACTGGGCAGTGGCACTGGCCAGTGAGTTCACGGCGGCCGGACTGCTCATGCAACGGTGGTTCCCGCATTCGCCGGCATGGATATGGTCGGCTGCATTCATCGCCGTGGTGTTCGTGCTGAATATCCTGTCCGTCCGTTTGTATGGCGAAGCGGAATTCTGGTTTGCGTCCATCAAGGTGTTCGCCATCGTGGCTTTCATCGTGATCGGCTTGTTGGCTATTTTCGGAGCGATTCCAATTACCGGGCAGACAGAGGCTCCTTTATTCACCAACTTCGTTGCCGACGGATGGTTCCCAAATGGCATCGCCCCTGTGTTCGCCACACTGCTTACGGTGGTGTTTGCGTTCTCCGGCACTGAGGTGGTGGGCGTCGCCGCCGGCGAGACGAAGGATCCCGGCAAGGCGATTCCGAAGGCCGTGCACACCACGGTGTTCCGTCTTGCGATGTTCTTCATTGGTTCGATTCTGGTGATGGCTGCACTGATTCCTTGGCACCAGGCCGGCGTGGAGACCAGTCCGTTCGTGCTGGTATTCCAGTCCATCGGCATGCCGTTCGCTGGCGATGTGATGAATTTTGTAGTGTTGACGGCCGTGCTCTCGGCAGCGAATTCCGGCTTGTATGTGTGCTCACGTATGGTGTGGTCACTGGCCAAGGAGCACCTGATTCCCGCACGATTCGCCAAAACGAATTTCCATGGCGTACCGGTGTGGGCGGTGCTGTTCAGCATGGCCGGTTCGCTGTTGGCTCTGCTGTCTTCGGTAATCGCCGCATCCACCGTGTATCTGGTGCTGGTGGCCGTTTCCGGTTTGGCGACGCTGGTGGTGTGGTTCTCCGTATGCGTGTGTCATATCCGATTCCGCCGCGAATGGGTGGCTTCCGGCCATACCGTCGACGAGCTCGGCTATAAGGCACCAGGATACCCAGTACTCCCCTGGTTAGCGATTGTGATGTGCATTGGCGCACTCGTGTTGGTTGTGTTGGATGAAACACAGCGCAGCACACTGTACTGCATGATTCCATTCGTGATCTGCTGTTACGCAGGTTACTATCTGCTGGAACGTAAGCATAGAAAAGAGTCGAAGTAGGTCCGATTATTCCAGCGTGAATGTCAACGGACTGTGATGAATGCTATGAGCTGACTCAGCGATATGCAAATGCGGCTGTTTCACCCACAATAGTGGAACAGCCGCATGCTCTTTCCAATTCAGGAATGTCAGAACAACATTGCCAACTTGAATTACAGTTCGCGCAGCTGGGCTGCAATCTGCACGGCTTCGACGCTGGCTTCTGCTTTGTTGCGGGTCTCCTGCCATTCATTTGCAGGCACGGAGTCAAGCACAATGCCGGCGCCGGCCTGCACGCTTGCCTCATGGTCGCGCAGGAACGCGGTGCGAATGGCGATGGCCATATCCATGTTGCCGGAGAAATCGAAGTAACCGACCGTGCCGCCGTAAATGCCACGATCCGCGGGTTCAAGCTCGTCGATGATCTCCACTGCACGTGGCTTCGGTGCGCCGGAAAGCGTACCAGCCGGGAATGCGGACTTGAACACGTCGAAGGCGGTCAGCGACGGATCGACCTTACCGGTGACCGTTGAACAGATGTGCATGATATGGCTGAAGCGCTTGATATCCATGAGCTGCACGACATCCACGGATTGCGGCACGCATACCTTGCTCAAATCGTTGCGGGACAAATCCACGAGCATGATATGTTCGCTGCGTTCCTTCGGATCAGCGAGCAGTTCCTTGGCGAGTTTCTCGTCTTCCTCCGGGGTGGCGCCGCGCGGGCGGGAGCCGGCAATCGGGAAGGTCATGGCATGGCCGTTGTCCACCTTGATCAGGGTTTCCGGGCTGGAGCCAATCACGTTGAAGTCACGTCCTTCGGCATCGGTCAACGCCATGAAATACATGTATGGGCTTGGATTCAGTGTGCGCAGCACACGGTAGACGTCAAACGGGTCGGCAGGAGAATCGATGTCGAGGCGCTGGGAGATAACCACCTGGAACACGTCGCCATCAATGATGTGACGCTTGGCTTCCTCGACCGCATGCTCATAGTGGCTCTTCTCCGTGCGGAACCGCAATTCCGGTTGGGGAACGGATTCGTCCAGCACGTTGACGCGAGCTTCGCCCGGCGTTGGCGTGGCCGCATCGCGCTGCATCTGGTCAAGGCGCGCCACGGCCTCGTTGTAGGCGTTGTCGGCGCGGGTGGGCTTGTTATCCACGTTGACGGCGTTTGCAATGAGCCAAACCGATCCGGAAACGTGATCGACCACGGCAATATCGGTGGCCAACGCCAGCACAGTCTCCGGCTGGCCGGTCTCGTTCGGCGCCTTGGCGCGCAAGGTTGGCTCCCAGTGACGGATGGCATCCCAACCGACCGTACCGACCAAGCCAGAAGTCAGGTTCGGCAGACCTTCTACGTGTGGGGCTTTCAGGGTTTTCAACGCTGCATGTGCAACTTCGACAACATCGCCTTCGGTGGGAACACCAACCGGCACTTTGCCGAGCCAATCGGCCTGCCCATTGTTGGAGCGAAGCTGCGCCATCGAGTTGACGCCAATAAAGCTATAGCGGCTCCAACTGCCGCCAAACTCAGCGGATTCAAGGATGAAGGTGCCGCTACGGCCACCGGCTAGACGCTCGTAGAAGCCAACCGGAGTCAGGGAATCGGCAAGTAAGCGACGGACAATAGGAATCACACGGTACCCCTGATCGGCCAATTCATGGAATTGTTCGCGGCTGGGCCATGTGGCTCCCCACTTCAGGTGCTTGACGCTGCATTCGCTCATCAGTCAGTCCTCTTTCCCCTGTTCAGCGGGACGATGTCCTTCGACTACCGGCAATGGGCCGCCCTCAAGGAAGCAACTACGTTTGCCGGTATGGCATGCGGCGCCAACCTGGTCGACTTCAACCAATAATGCGTCACCATCGCAATCAAGAGACACGCCTTTCACATACTGCACATGACCGGAGGTGTCACCCTTTCGCCAGTATTCCTGACGGGAGCGGGACCAGAATGTCACACGGCCAGTAGTCAGCGTTCTGCGGAGCGCCTCATCATTCATGTAACCGACCATCAACACCTCATGGGTGTCGTACTGCTGGATTACCGCGGCGACCAAGCCTTTGGCATCACGCTTCAATCGCGAAGCGATGCGTGGATCAAGTTCGGTTGCATTATCGTACGTGATATCAGTCATGCTTACCTATCTGCCTTTGATGCGTCTGCATCTTTTACGTGGCCAGCCCATTGGCCGAGCCTCAGAGTCCCAAACCGCTTGTGCTACGTTATCACCGCACGGTGTAACCGTGTTTTTTCAGCTCGGCCTTGACATCCGCGATGGTCATGATGCCGTAATGGAATACCGAAGCGGCCAGAACCGCATTGGCTCCGGCTTCAATCGCCGGCGGAAAATCCTCCACCTTGCCGGCGCCACCAGAAGCGATAATCGGAATCTTGACTTCCTTACGGACCTCACGGATCATTTCAAGGTCAAAGCCTTGCTGGGTGCCATCCGCATCCATGGAGTTGAGCAGAATCTCACCGGCACCAAGTTCTTCGGCACGCTTAACCCACCAAATCGCATCAATGCCGGTGGATTTGCGGCCACCCATCGTGGTCACTTCGAAACCGGATTGCGTATGCTGTTCGCCCTTTTCACGGCGCGCATCCACGGAAAGCACCAACACCTGATTGCCGAATCGTTCGGCCACACGGCTGATCAGCGAGGGATCATTGATGGCAGCGGTATTAACACCGACCTTGTCTGCACCGCAACGCAGCAATGAGTCGACGTCTTCAGGTGTACGAACGCCACCGCCGACCGTCATCGGAATGAACACCTGTTCGGCGGTGCGGGAAACCACGTCGATCATGGTGTTGCGATGCGAGCTGGATGCGGTGACATCCAGGAAGGTGAGCTCATCGGCGCCCTGACGGTAGTATTCAGCCGCCAGTTCCACCGGGTCGCCGGCATCCTTCAGGTTCTCGAAATGCACACCTTTCACCACGCGACCGTTGTCCACGTCCAGGCACGGGATGACTCGTACCGCCAGCGACATGCTTCACTCCCCTGTTCGGTTTCGATTGCTACAGTCCTTCAGCCTACCTACTTCCCATGTCATGCGTACATCATGTTTCTGCAATATGAGAACGGGCCGACGGAGCATCAATGGACTGCCGTTAATCAAAAAATAGGCCTCAACCTTAGTGATTCAAGGTTGAGGCCGACTGCAAAATACTGTCTTAGCGTTCCTTGGCTGCCAGCTGGCCGCAGGCGCCATCAATATCCTGACCGCGCGTGTCGCGCAATGTGGCGGTGATACCGGCATCATGCAGGATTTCCAAGAAACGACGCTCGTCTTCAGGCTTCGAGGCCGTCCACTTGGACCCCTCGATTGGGTTGAGCGGAATCGGATTCACATGGGCCCAATTATCGCCATAATGATTCAGACGTTTCGCCAGCAGGCGGGCATGTTCAGCCTGATCGTTGATACCGCGCATCAATGCGTATTCAATGCTGACGCGTCGTTTCGAGGCGAGCCAGTAATCGTGGGCGGCATCCAACACCTGGGTGGTATTGAAGCGTTTGTTCATCGGCACCAGTTCGTCACGCAGCTCATCGCTCGGCGCGTGCAGGGAGACGGCGAGACGCACCGGAATGCCTTCGGCCGTGAGTTTCTTGATGCCGGGCACTACGCCCACGGTGGAGACGGTGATGTTTCGCGCCGAGATGCCAAAGCCCTCAGGAGGCATGGCGGATATTTGCCGGACGGCGGACAGCACGGATTTATAGTTGCCCATGGGCTCTCCCATGCCCATGAACACGATGTTGCTCAGGCGGCCTTCCCCACCGGCGACTTCACCGTCACGCATCATTTTCGCGGCCACTCGCACCTGTTCCACAATCTCACCGGCGGACATGTTGCGGGTAAGGCCAAGCTTGCCGGTTGCGCAGAATGGGCATCCCATGCCGCAACCCACCTGTGAGGAGATGCAAAGCGTGGTGCGGGTCGGATACCGCATCAGTACGGATTCGATCAGCGATCCATCGAATAGTCTCCACAACGTCTTGATTGTGGTTCCCTGATCGGCCACCTGTCGGGTGACTTCGGTGATGAGTTGCGGGAAGAACGCTTCGGCGGCCTCAGCGCGCTTGGCTGCCGGAAAATCAGTGAATTCCGCAGCGTTCACATCGAAATGGCCGTAATAATGATTGGCCAGCTGCTTGGCACGGAATTTCGGCAGACCCAATTCGGCCGCTTTGACGATTCGTTCTTCAGGCGTCATATCGACGAAATGCAGCGGCGGCTTGCCTCGACGAGCGTGATCTTTAGAAAGCACATCGCGGAAAGCACCGGAAGTGCCGCCGGGCGTGATGCCGGTTTCCGGAGTATCAGTGTCATGCGTAGTCATATGCTGCTTCACTCTCATCAATCAAATAGAAGTTCACGGCGATGTGCGTTGCCACATCGTAACAGCGATGGCGTCTCACCTTTCTTGAGTAAGACGCCATCATCATGATTCGTTGCAACGAACGACTGTCTGTCTACAGGCCAGTAACCCATAGCAATGCGCAGGTGAACGGAGCACTCATCAGAATGGAATCCACGCGATCCATCACGCCACCATGGCCTTTAAGCAGGTGGCCCATGTCCTTAATGCCGATATCACGCTTAAGCATGGAAGCGCATAAATCGCCGAATGTGCCAACTGCGCCAATCAATACGCCGGCGATAATCGGAACCCACCAGCGACTCGCCCAAGTAGCGGAATCATAGGTACAGGCAAACACGGCGAAAGCACCGATCATGGCGAACAGCATCGATCCAATCAGACCTTCCACGGATTTCTTCGGTGAAATGCGCGGGCTGAGCTTGTGTTTGCCGAGCCATGCTCCCGCGAACAAGCCGCCGGTATCCGAAAGGGCCGGCAGAAAGACGAGCATGATGGCATGGGCTACCGGGTGGCCGTTAAACGTCAAAGGGATGATAATGCAGCTGGCCAGCAGCGGAATATACAGCACGGTGAGCACCGATACCGCAACATGGCTCAAACGTGAATGATGGAGTTCGCCACCATCATGGTTGAACGAGGATTCCAGACGTGCGCTGGCATCTGTACTGGAAAGCTTGCCGGCAACCGCCAGAGAAAGACGATTGCCGAAACTCAGCTTCGCGCTTGCCGCAATGGCCACGAGAATGATGGAAACGATGACGCTGAGCGACATCGCAATGAGATGGTAAGGCGCAAAATAAGTGGCGATCAGCGTAAACGCCGAGCAAATCCACAGCATGACCACTGGAATATGAAGCCCGACCGTGGCGAAATCCACTCTAAGCTCCCATAATGCCAGAATCATGAATACGACGACCAACAGCACGAACAGGTCAACGCTTAGGAGCAGGCATCCCAGAATCAAGGCGACCAGCAGCACGGCCGTGCCTATGGCTTGGGGCATATTGCGGCCGGTCTTCTTGTTGATCTGATCGAGAGCTTCCTCGGCCTCTTCGTGCAGTTGTTCGTTACGTTCCATAATGCGTCTTTCTGAATGGCCCTCTCAGACCTCCATGATCTCCTTCTGCTTGGTTTCCAGCAGAGCATCGATTTCATCAGTGACGGACTTGGTGACCTTGTCGAGGTCCTTGAGCAGGCGATCGCCTTCATCCTCGCCCATATCGCCATCCTTGACGGACTTATCGATGGTTTCCTTGGTCTTACGACGAATGTTGCGCACTGCGACCTTGCCGTCTTCGGCCTTGCCCTTGGCAAGCTTGACGTATTCCTTACGACGATCCTCAGTGAGTTCCGGCATGGTCAGGCGAATGACGTTGCCGTCACGGTTCGGGCTGATGCCGAGGTCGGAGTTGCGGATGGCCTTCTCCACGGCTGCTGCCTGAGAAGCATCGAATGGGGTGACGGCGAGGGTACGCGGCTCCGGCACGCCAATGGATGCCACGGCCTTGATTGGGGTCGGTGCACCGTAGTAGTCGACCATGATGCCGTTGAGCAGGGCCGGGTTGGCGCGACCGGTGCGAATGCCGGAGAAGTTCTCCTTCGTGTTTTCCACGGTCTTGGCCATCTGTTCCTTGGCCTGATCGATAAGAGACATATTCACTCCTTGTTGTTGGACGGTTGTGTTCTTCGATGAACGCTTGTTATTCGATTGTAGGCGTCAAAACTCATTCAGCCACGCGCGACTCGGCGGTGGAGACCAGCGTGCCGATTTCGTCGCCAACAAGAGCGCGGGTCACATTGCCGGCACCTTCGAGGCCGAAAACTCGGATGAGCTTGCGGTTGTCGCGGGCCATGGACAGTGCAGAGGCATCCATGACGGCGAGGTTGTCGACCAGAGCGCGGTTGTAGCTCAGGGTGACGAAACGCTTGGCGTTCGGGTCCTTGCGCGGGTCAGCGGTATAGACGCCATCCACGCCATTCTTGCCCATCAGCACTTCGTCGCAGTGGATTTCCAACGAACGCTGTACGGAAACCGTGTCGGTGGAGAAGTACGGCATACCGGCACCTGCACCGAAGATGACCACGCGGCCCTTTTCGAGATGACGAATGGCCTTCAGCGGGATGTACGGCTCAGCGACCTGACCCATGGTGATAGCGGTCTGCACACGAGTGGACTGGCCTTCCTGCTCAAGGAAATCCTGCAGAGCGAGGCAGTTCATCACCGTGCCGAGCATGCCCATGTAATCGCCGCGGGAACGGTCGATGCCTGCCTGCTGCAGTTCTGCGCCGCGGAAGAAGTTACCGCCACCAACCACGATGGCGACCTGAACGCCCTGCTGAACGGCAGGAACAATTTCCTCTGCGATGCGGCGAACCACATGGGTGTCGATGCCGACTTTGCCGCCACCGAATGCCTCGCCGGACAGCTTGAGCAAGACCCTACGCGGCTTATCGCTTTCAGTCATTTATGTTGCCTTTCCTTGAATCCACGAAAAGTGCCTGAAAAATATCCGTAGATAAGGGTATCGGCTTACAACGACACCCTGTGCAGCGACACCCGCGCAACAAAAAACGTCATCCAAAGACTCCGCCTTGGATGACGTTTCTTAACAATGCGACAGGCGCATCAGATGAGCGTTATGCTCACTCCTCTTCGCCCTTGCCGACCTCGATGCGGGCGAAGGCAGTGGCCTTGCCGCCCACTTCCTCGAACAGCTTGCCGACGGTCTTGGACGGATCCTTGACGAACGGCTGCTCGAGCAGCACGACTTCCTTGAAGAAAGCGTTGAGACGGCCTTCGACGATCTTCGGAATGATCTTCTCGGGCTTGCCCTCGGCCTGGGACTTCTCGGTGGCCACACGACGCTCGGACTCGACCACATCAGCCGGGACATCTTCGCGAGTCAGCCACTTGGCGCCCATAGCGGAGATCTGCAGAGCAGCTTCGTGAGCCACAGCGGCGCCAGCCTTATCGGTGGCGATCATGGCGACGATGCTTGGCGGCATCTCAGCGGACTTCTTGTGAGCGTAGATCTCGACATGCTCGCCGGAGATCTTGGCGAACTGGCCGACCTTGACGTGCTCGCCGAACAGAGCGGCGGCTTCCTCGATGGCGACCTTCACGGTGGAGTCGCCAGCCTTGGCGGCTTCCAGCTCTTCAGCATTGTTGGCCTCGGCGGCGACGGCGTAGCCGAGCACCTCGTCAGCGAACTCGACGAACTTCGGAGTCTTGGCCACGAAGTCGGTCTCGGAGTTCAGCTCGACGGCGTAACCGGTCTCGCCTTCTGCGCCTTCGACGACCTTGGAGGCAATGGTGCCTTCCTGAGCCTTGCGGCCTTCACGCTTGCCGGCTGCGGCGATGCCCTTGGCGCGGATGATTTCCTTGGCGCGGGCCACGTCACCTTCGGCTTCGGTCAGGGCCTTCTTGACGTCGAGCATGCCGGCGCCGGTGTCCTCACGAACCTGCTTGATCAGTGCGGCGGTAATTGCTGCCATTGATTATTCTCCTTTAAGAAGATGTTGCTTACCCAAAACGGATGGGAAGCGCTTGTTCAGGCACTTCCCATCGTAGAGCATCACTCAGCCTTCGGGGCCTCGGCGGTTTCAGCTTCGGCGGCGGCCGGAGCAGCAGCCTCAGCGGGAGCCTCATTGGTCAGGAGCTCCTTCTCCCAAGCAGCCATCGGCTGCTCGGAGTCAGCGGCCTTGGCAGCCTGGCCGGAACGCTCCAGCAGGCCCTCGGCGACGGCGTCAGCCATGAGGCTGGTGAGCAGTTCGATGCCGCGGATGGCGTCATCGTTGGCCGGAATCGGGTAATCGACAACGTCGGGATCGGCGTTGGTGTCGACGATGGCCACAACCGGGATGCCCAGCTTGTGAGCTTCCTCGACAGCCAGGGATTCCTTGGTGATATCGACGACGAACATGGCGGACGGGGTGCGGTTCATGTTGCGGATACCGCCAAGCTGCTTGTTCAGCTTGTCCTTCTCGCGCTCGAGCAGGAGCAGTTCCTTCTTGGTCAGGCCGGAACCGTGCACGTCGGTGAAGTCCATCTCCTCAAGTTCCTTGAGACGGTTCACGCGCTTGGAAACGGTCTGGAAGTTGGTCAGCATACCGCCGAGCCAGCGCTCGGAAACGTACGGCATGTTCACGCGGGTGGCCTGGGCGGCGATGGCTTCCTGAGCCTGCTTCTTGGTGCCGACGAAGAGCACGGTGCCGTTGTGAGCAACGGTGGTCTTGATGAAGTCGTACGCCTTGTCGATCATGTCGAGCGACTTGAACAGGTTGATGATGTGGATGCCGTTGCGCTGGGTGAGGATGAACTGCTTCATCTTCGGGTTCCAACGACGGGTCTGATGGCCGAAGTGCAGGCCAGCCTTCAGCATTTCGCTCATAGTGATCTGAGCCATGGTATTACTACCTTTCATTGTCGGTTCTTGCCTGGTCATGCGCACCTGCGTGCAGCAACTCCCCCGTTTTATCCGGGTTTGTAGCCGACCGACACAGGCCGTCGCGAGCATGACGCGAATTTGTTGTGCGCCGGTAGACGATATTGGGTGGCTCCGAGCGCTTGCGACCGCGCTCATTGCCGGGGTGGCACACAAGTTTCAAGAATATCACAGCACCTAAACCAAAGCTCTCCTCGCAGTGCGTAGGAGAGCTTTGGCGTTTGGGTGATGCGGATGGATCACTTGGACGAACGATTGCGCATATAGCGCAACGCTTCACGGCGTTCCTCTTTTTCGAGTCGGTCCAGGTACACGTGGCCATCCAAATGGTCGCATTCGTGCTGCAGCATGCGGCCCATCAACCCATGCCCCTCCAGTACGACTTCCTTGCCATCCAGATCGATGCCACGCACGCGGGCATAATCGGCCCTACGCGTCTTGTACCACAGTCCCGGCACCGACAGACAACCTTCGTCGCCATACTGCTCGCCGGAGGTTTCCTCGATCACCGGATTAAGGATGTATCCGATTTTGCCATCGATGTTGTAAGAGAACGCGCGCAGACTCACACCGATCTGATTGGCGGACAAGCCGGCACGGCCGGGATCGTTCACCGTCTCAAGCAAATCGTCCACCAGACGACGCACAGCCGGGGTGATTTCCTTGATTTCATCGCATGGTGTGCGCAGCACGGGATCGGGCACGACTCGGATTTCGCGAATGGCCACTGGTATTACTCCTCGTTCTTCTCATCAACGCCGGCGGAATCGCCTTCGACTTCGGCGGCAGGTTCTTCCTGCTCGGATTCGGCCTTTGTCTTCTTGATTTTCTCCTGCACGCTAGCAAGCGAATCAGACACGCTGGTCTTCACCTGTTCGGAAGCCTGCTTGACCTGCTCGGAAGCCTTTTTGACCGTCTCGGACGTGCTGTCGATAATCTTGGCGGTGGCAGGAAGCGGCTTGTTCGACGGCTTTGGCGCGTAGAGATCCTCTTCGATGATGGAGGCATAGCGTTGCAGCACCTTGGGACGCACTACTTTCATGCTCGGCGTCAATGTGCCGCGATCCTGGCTGAATTCCTCATCGAGAACCACGAACTTACGCACGGATTCGGCTCGGGATACATTGGCATTGGCCTGATCGATGTATTGCTGAATGAATGCGCGAACCGCATCATTATCCTTGGCTTCCTCAAGAGTCATGTCGGCATTGAGCCCCTGACCTTCCAGCCAGGAGTGCAGCATGTCCGGATCAAGCTCAATCAGAGCGGAAACGAACGGCTTGCCATCGCCCACCACCACCGCATGGGCGACGATCGGACAGGTATCGATAACGTCCTCCATCGGTGCCGGGCTGATGTTCTTGCCGCCTGCAGTGATGATGATGTCTTTCTTGCGGCCGGTGATAAACGTGAAACCGCGGTCATCGATACGGCCCAAATCTCCGGTCTTGATCCAACCGTCAGCGGTCATGGCTTCGGCGGTGAGTTCCGGCTGCTTGTAGTAGCCAAGGAACACATTCGGACCGGTGAGTTCAATTTCGTCGTCCTCTCCCAAGCGCACGCCCATGCCGGGACCGGGCTTGCCTACGGAACCGACCTCGTTGTCATCCTCCCAATTGACGAGCATGGGAGCCGCAGTTTCGGTCATGCCGTAGCCTTGGATGAAAGTAATGTCGTCCATGCCATTGAAGAAATGGGCAAGATCGACGTTGAGTGGCGCTCCGCCGCAGGCAAGCCATTTCAGGTTCGGTCCGAGTGCGGAGCGAATCGACTTGCCGACGGTGGCCATGAAGAAGGAGTGGCGCATGCGCTCGATCAGCGAGTGGCCGCGCCCGGCCTGTTCATCCTTGCTCCACTTGACGAAATGCTTCACCGACTGGGCGAAGATATAGCCTTGGATGCCTGCACCGGCCTTCTGGGAGGCGGCGTTGTACACCTTTTCGAATACTCGCGGCACACCAAGCAGATATGTGGGCTTGAAGCTACGTATATCCGCCAACAGATGCTTGGCATTGGGAATGTATCCCACCACGCCACAACCACCGATGCATACGTACTGGATGTAGCGTGCAAAGCAATGGGCCAGCGGCAGGAATAGCAGCAAACGATTGTCCTGATACAGCATGCCGTTCAGAATCTCATAACCGTTGAGCACAATATGCGTGTAGTTGCGGTTGGAGAGCATGGCCCCCTTGGGCTTGCCGGTGGAGCCGGAGGTGTAAACGACGGTGAGCAAATCATCCGCCTTGATCCTGGCGATGGCGGCGTCCAAGGCCTCATCGCTGATACCGTGGCCGAAATCAGCCACCGCATCGAGGCCATCCGCCTTGAAATTGAAGACATACTTCATACCCGGATGATTGACACGGATCTGCTCAAGCGTCTGGGCACGTTGGAAATCGCCTGCGAAGGCGATCGCGGGATCGACTTCCTCAATGATTCCGGCGGTTTGCTTGGCGGAATCGGTCTCATACACAGGTACGACCACGGCACCGATGGCAGCGCATGCGAAGTCGGCGACCCCCCACTCATAGCAGGTGGGCGAATAGATCAGCACCATGGTGCCGGCTTTGACACCAAGTCCCATGAGTCCTTTCGCCACTTCACGCACGCGGGCGAGCATCTCATTGGCGGTCACGCTATGCCACTGATGGGTCTCATCGTCCTGCCATTCGGCAATGGTGTCGTTCGGGGTGCGGGCCGCCCGCCTGGCCAGCAGCGAGAAGACTGTGTCCTCATCGGTGGTGACGTACCTAGGTTCTTCAACATGTTCACGCATACGCTCCACTATAGGCGAAGCGTCATATCACAACGCCGCACGCATCGCCCATGTGTGAAGTACGTTATGCGCCGACCCACTCTGAATCAGCCCAGATCAGCGAAAACGCACATCCAACGGGACCCTATATATCGCATCTTCAGGTTGACGCGGAGGTTCTCTCGTCCGATGGTCATCAACACCGTCATTTCCATGGTCTTGTCGTTGGTGATCATGCCATCGATCAGATTGGGAACAGTGGGAAGATAGCAGAACTTCGCTTTGATATCAGGATGCGTGACCATATGGATGTCAAGCAGGTATTGCATGGTCTGCAACCGCTCCAAACAAGGTGCGGTCAGGGCTCGCTGCAGACGATCGACGCTCAGCTTGCCGCGGATGGCGTCCGCGCAATTGCATGCGATTCGACATGCCGCCATCGCCATGCTGTGGCATTCCTGGGCGTTGAGCCCGCTCGGGAACAACGGTTGAATATGGTAACGGACCGGACGATCCGAGAGTTCCACGGTTATAAAACCATCAAAACTCGGCAATGGCGTACGACGGTTGTAGAAATAGCCAAAATAATCCATGGCAAATCACCTATGATCCCCTTCTTCATGACACAGCCTCCCTTGGCTATATCTATTACCCAGACCACCACGAAAACCGAAGAAAATCAAAACGGCTCAGCTATGCGTATAAAAACGCCCGCGAAATTCGACGAATGCATATGATTTGTCGAATTTCGCGAGCGTATTCGTCAATGGATACCGACGCGGAGCAACCACCCCGCTATCGAATTCATTCAGCGAACGGAATAGGGGTTGACCACCATGCCGCAACGCTGGAAGTTCTTCACATCGACATAGCCGGTGGAAGCCATGGCACGCTTCAATGCGCCGATGAAGTTGGTCTTTCCATCCGCCTGATGGCTGGGGCCGAACAGAATCTGCTCGAGCGGCGCCACAGTACCGACTGTGGTGCGATAGCCACGAGGCAACGTCTGATGACGGGCTTCCGAACCCCAATGCGTGCCTTTGCCTGGAGCTTCAGTGGCACGTGCCAGCGGAGCGCCGAGCATCACCGCGTCGGCTCCCAAGGCAAGTGCCTTGACAAAGCTGCCGGAATCACCCATGCCACCGTCGGCAATCACCTGCACATAGCGGCCACCGGATTCGTCCATGTAATCACGGCGGGCTTCAGCCACGTCCGCGATGGCAGTGGCCATCGGAGCCTGAACGCCCAAGGTCTGGCGGGTTGCGGAAACCGCGCCGCCGCCAAAGCCGACCAGTACGCCGGCCGCACCGGTGCGCATCAGGTGCAGAGCGGCAGTGTAGTTGGCGGCACCGCCGACGATCACCGGCACATCGAGGTCATAGATGAACTTCTTCAGATTCAACGGCTCATGGGAAGAGGATACGTGTTCGGCAGAAACCACTGTGCCGCGAATCACGAACAGGTCCACACCGGCATCGACCACGGTCGAGTAGAACTGCTGGGTGCGCTGCGGAGACAGAGCACCGGCCACAGTGACGCCTGCAGCGCGAATCTCATGCAGACGCTGGGTGATGAGCTCCGGCTTGACCGGCTCGGCATAAATCTGCTGAATACGGGAGGTGGCCTCCTCGGCAGGCAGCTGGGAAATCTCATCCAGCAAAGACGTCGGGTCCTCGTAACGAGTCCACAGGCCTTCCAGATCAAGCACTCCCAATGCGCCCATCTTGCCCATCTGAATGGCGGTGGCGGGGCTGGTGACCGAGTCCATGGGAGCACCGATCACCGGCACATCGAACTCATAAGCGTCGATCTGCCAAGAGGTGGAGACATCCTCGGGGTCGCGCGTACGACGTGAAGGAACGATGGCCACATCATCAAGCGCATAGCCGAGATGGCCTTTTTTACCCAAACCGATTTCAATTTCCTGAGACATGGCTTTAAGACTATTGCCCGGGACGGACGCCCCTCAGCTTGTGTCCATATTCTCGAATGATGGATCGCCTCGTTACAAACTTGCGATATGACTAGAGCATTCCGCGAAGAACAATCAGGAGGAAGCATGGCCAAAATCAAGGTCGAAGGCACCGTTGTTGAACTAGACGGCGATGAGATGACCCGCGTGATCTGGAAAGACATCAAGGATAGGCTGATTCTGCCGTATCTCGACATCAACCTCGACTATTACGATCTGGGAATCCAGCATCGTGACGAAACCGACGATCAGGTGACCATCGATGCGGCACATGCCATCCAGAAGCATCACGTTGGCGTCAAATGCGCGACCATCACGCCCGATGAGGCCCGCGTCAAGGAATTCGGTCTGAAGAAGATGTGGAAGTCCCCCAATGGAACCATCCGCAACATCTTGGGCGGCACGATCTTCCGCGAGCCCATTGTGATGAGTAATGTGCCGCGCCTGGTGCCAGGCTGGACCAAGCCGATCGTAGTGGCTCGTCATGCATTCGGCGATCAGTACAAAGCCACTGACTTCAAGGTTCCGGGTGCAGGCCAGCTGACCGTCACTTTCACGCCGGACGACGGCTCCGAACCCATTCAGCATGTGGTGTACAACTACGGGCCGGACGGTGGCGTGGCACAGGTGCAGTACAACGTGAATGATTCGATTCGCGGATTCGCCCGTGCATGCTTCAACTATGGATTGATGCGCCACTACCCGGTGTACCTGTCCACCAAGAACACGATTTTGAAGGCATATGACGGACAGTTCAAGGATATCTTCGCCGAAGTGTTCGAAACCGAATACAGGGACAAGTTCGCCGCCGAAGGTCTGACCTACGAACACCGTTTGATTGACGATATGGTGGCCAGCTCCCTCAAATGGCACGGCGGCTACATCTGGGCCTGCAAGAACTATGACGGTGACGTGCAGTCCGATTCCGTGGCACAAGGTTTCGGCTCATTAGGCCTGATGACTTCCGTGCTGATGACCCCCGATGGACAGACCGTCGAGGCTGAGGCCGCCCATGGCACAGTGACCCGCCACTACCGCCGTTGGCTCAAGGGCGAAAAGACCTCCACCAATCCGATTGCATCCATCTTCGCTTGGACCGGCGGTCTGAAGCATCGCGCTGACCTGGATGGCACTCCTGAGGTACGCCACTTCGCCGAAACTCTGGAAAAGGTCATTATCGACACCGTCGAAGGAGGCCAGATGACCAAGGATCTCGCCATGCTGATCGGCCCTGATGAACCATGGCTCGACACCGAAGGATTCATGAATGCGCTGGACGAGAATCTGCAGAAGGCTCTGGCCTGAAGAACCATTCATAGTCGGATTGCTCCCCTGATTTATCCCGGATATGTGCCTTTATCATGCATGTATCCGGGATTTTTCATAACCTCTCTACTACAATCGTGGCACAGTGTGTTGTATACCGATTCTCCAAGGAGGTTCCGTTCGCTTATGGGGTTCGCACGCCGCTCTGCCACCATCATCACCGCCATTGCTCTCACCTGCGCCATGGCATTGTCCTTGACCGCGTGCGCTTCCGATACCGATGAGCAATCACAGACTGATACCTCGAAGACCACGCTGACTTCCTCCTCCGTAGGTGCGGCGGCAATCTTCACCCCTTCCGACGGTATTACGCTCAACCAGCAGACACCGTTGAACAAGTGGGCCAAACTCACGCCTGAGCTGACCGGCGCATTGACCGACTATGGGTTCAAGAAGAAGAATATCAGCCACACCACTTCCGATTCGTTGGATAAGCAGAGCCGCGCCATCCAGGATTTCGTAGTTGATCATTTGTCGGGAAAGACCACTTCCGAAGATTCGGGCATCGCACTGACACCAGACAACATGACATTGCTGGTCGCACCTGTGGTCAAGGCCGATGATTCGACCAGACAGTACGGCGATTATGTCAGCCAGGAACTCAGCACCGAAGAAAGCACCAGCGAAGGTTCAGCCAACGCCGATGAGGGCGAGGGCAACGCAAACAGTTCTTCCGGGTCCTCCAACGCAGCTGAGTCCTCAGACGGCGACTCCAGCACCTCGACCGACGAGACACAGACCCAGGCCGTGAAACGGCTGGTTTCCTCCTTGAAACTCGCCCAGGAATCCGGCATGCATGTGGTGTTGCTGGCTAACAGCATCGAAGGCTACAAGCCGGACGCCTTCGTGCAGTTTTCCGACGCCCGGACCATCGGACATCTGCAAGCAGAAAAACTCGCCGCGAAGCTCGAACTCGACAAAGCGAGCAAAGACAATCCGAAGCATATTGAGGTAATGCTGCCGTATACCATATCCGACGAAGACGGCACAAGCGGTGACTCCACCTTCGCGCAAGAAGCATTCCGCGGCATCTGGCAGGTACTCGGCTCCTATTACGAAAAAGGCGTGATTGAGAGTCCCTCCGGCACCCTTACCAGCGATTCAACTGAAAACGATTGGATGAGCGTCGCCTATGATGTGAGCAAGGATGGAGCCACTGCCAGAGTGCTTGCCAAACGTCTGGAGAAGCTCAGCAGCTCAACGACCCCGACTCGCATCGACGGCATTATCGCCATGAACGATTACATCGCCTCCGAAGTAGTCAAAGAACTCGACGATCTGGGATACACCGGGTCCGCCGCGGATATCAATCCGCAAATCACCATTTCCGGAATCGTGGGCAATATCACCGGCAAGAAGGATCTTGCTCGTCAGCAGGTTCCCGATCCAATCAAATCCCCGGAAAACGACGAGTCCAATGACTCCCAGAACGCTGACGGTGCAGATGACTCCACCGATGCGAAGGCCAAGGATGCACAGTGGCCGCTGGTCACTGGTTATGGCGCGTACATTTCCAGCATCCCTTCCGTGGTGAATGGCAAACAATGGATGACCGGCATTGAAAACCGTCAGGCCTTGGCCTCTGACCTCGCGGAAATGTGCGGACGACTCAATACTGGTAAATCCATCAGCTCAATGGCCTCGGTACGTAATACCGAGGTTGGCGGCGTCAAAAAGATACCGACGTTGAATGAGCCGGTGGTAGCCGTAAGCGCAAGCAATCTTAAAGCCACATTGATCGATCCTGGATACATCACTCTGGCTGACGCCGGTTTGTGATTATCTGCCAGTTGCTTCATTCCTTAAGCACGATTTTGCCGCTGGCCGCGTAGCGCTCAGGATTGAGGTAATCATCCGCACCTCGTTTCAGTCCCCAGTGAAGGCAATGCGATTCGCAGTGATCTGAATCACCTTCCACCGTGCCGACAATCTCTCCCCTGCTGACGGCAGAACCGAGTGTTAAATCGGTAGTCGCAGGTTCGAAGGTCGACGTCACTCCCCCACGATGTCGGATGCTCACCACATCTTTGCCGCCCACGCGCCCCGCGAAACTGATTGTTCCGGCATGGGGAGCCGTTATCGTCTCACCGGAACCAGCAATAAGATCGACACCGCGATGTCCCGGAGCCCAAGGCGTAATAGGACGGTCAAATGATTGGTTAATCTGCACATTCGAAACAGGCCAATCAAATCGAGCTGAGCATGAGGAATCAACGTGCCGTTCCAGCGCTGACATGTCGGTAAAATCAGCTGGAATCAATCCGGCGGAATCAGCCGAAAGCTGTTGTACCAGCGCATCCCCAACATGAATGGAATCGTCTTTCCCCGAACCGGAAACCAGCAATCCCACCAGAAGAGACAGCAGTAAACCAAGAGCTACGGCAGCCGCCACCAGTGCATCAATCCAAGTCTGACGCTCCTCGGCCTGTCTTCGCTCCTGTTCGCGCTGTCTGGCGGCCCGTCGAGCCGATTGCCGCCGCCAATCGAACCAATACCCATGTATCATCAATTCCCCTTTCAATACATCAGCGCACGCCTATCCGTTCGCTGTTGTATGACCGTCTACGTTGACGGTCCTCTACAACCTTGAGGCATGTCCATCAGTGTTGTCTACCCAAAACGGGGTATGTGGTTCGAGCTTGCAAAGTTATCCACATAAGCGAACCTGTTTACATAAACTCATGTAGCAATCCTTCTATGAGTGTCAAACCTGACTATGGGGGCATCAGCGATATTTACCCAAAATATTGGGGCTGTTTTGGCGACTACACGCAGGGCGACAGAAATCGTCAACTAGCAGCGTTGCGAACAGCGAAGACACAGCACACAATAGCCATTAATCGTTGAGGAATGCTCGAAGAAATGGGAGGGTGAATTTATTGACTACTATTGACTACTGGACCCATTCTGGTCGGATGGAAGATTCTTAAAAACGACGAAACCCCTTGGAAATCAAGAGGTTTCAGGTGGCTCCTGCGGCTGGGCTTGAACCAGCGACCGTCCGATTAACAGTCGGATGCTCTGCCAACTGAGCTACGCAGGAATAG